>NZ_AUDE01000019.1 GCF_000425305.1 Psychroserpens burtonensis DSM 12212 | reverse complement strand
CATCCTTGTCCATCGCGCTGATGTGACGGATCTTACATAAGTGAGACTCAAGATCTTCTTCTGGAACTTTGAGCTCCAAACTGTCCATCGATGCATTTGCCTTTATCGGTGCAGAATCTATGGTCTGCGTATGACCGCTAACCATACCTTTTAATATACACATCTCTAAAACCTTAGTAAATACGTCTTCAAAGATTGCTTCTGGGAAGAGTTGGCGTGTGCGACTTATCGTGGAATGCCATGGCAGATCATCATCCAAATCGTAACCTATAAAGTATAAGATATCTAAGCGCATACTACAATGTTGGATGAGTTTACGGTCGCTGATGATGTTCTCTAAGTAACCCACTAAGCATAGCTTGAAAAACACTAAAGGGTCAATACTCTTTTGACCACTACTGCCATAATAGGACGCTGTTAATTTATAAAATTAACCTAGGTCTAATACACCTTTAAGGTGACGATAAAAATTCTGTTCTGGTACGCGATCACTCAATAAGAAATTAGTGAACAGCTTTTCTTGATATGTCTTTTTTCCCTGCATATCAATAAGTTATAAAATTACCTTGCTCATATAACTCTATTAAACTAAATTTATCAACAGAGTTGTGCAACAGGCACATTGTGTATAATTAATTGCTTAAGTCCACCTATACTCAGAAAATCCTGAGGATTCCTCTAACGTTCGGTTTGCTTTTACTAAATTAGTTGCTAGCCAACGAAACTAAACAAACACAAGACGTTGTAGATAATTTAAAAAAATTATGAAAAAAATCTATTTTATTATTTTCTCAATAAGTCTAATATGTAATTGTTTTGCTCAAAAGAATGATCAAATCTTGCTAGAAATAAATTCTATTGAAAATAGCTTGATTAAGAACATTCGAATAAAAGGAGATTCTATTAAAAAATTTAATATTTTAGAAAGAATGGATTTTTATAAAGTTCCTGGAGTTAGTATAGCAGTTGTAGAAAACGGAAAGATAAAATGGGCAAAAGGATATGGCTATGCAAATACTGAAACTAGAACAAAAGTGGATGCAAACACACTTTTCCAAGCTGGTTCAATAAGTAAACCTCTAGCCGCTTTGTCTGCGTTAAAACTATTTGAGAATAACAGTTTAGAATTAAATAAAGATGTTAACTATTACTTGAAGAATTGGCAGATTCCTGAAAACAAGTTTACTAAGACTGAAAAAGTGACACTTGAAAAATTATTAACACATACAGCAGGAATGACAGTTCATGGTTTTCCAGGTTACCAACAGACAGATGAATTTCCCGAGATTATTGATGTTCTAAATGGAAACGGAAATACAGGAAAAATAGTTGTCGATACTATACCTGGAAGTATTTGGCGATATTCTGGAGGTGGTTATACCGTTATGGAAAAAGTGGTAGAAGATGTTAGTGGATTATCTCTTGATGACTATATGTCTAAAAACATTCTACTACCAATTGGAATGAAGAATAGTACTTATCAACAACCTATAGCTAAAGAATTTCAAAACAATATTAGTGCTGCTTACGACGGAAATGGCAAATTAATTAAAGGCTTGTGGAACAATTACCCAGAACAAGCAGCAGCCGGTTTATGGACTACACCTTCAGATTTAGCAATGTATTGTATAGAAATACAAGATATAATACAAGGTAAAAAAGATGGTATTTTAACAAAAGAAACTGTTGATAAAATGCTCACCAAACATAAAAATGATTGGGGCCTTGGACCTTCTTTACAAAACGATAAAGATTCCTTAATTTTCGGTCATGGTGGTAAAAATGCAGGCTTTACGAATGATATGAAAGCATACGCTTATCAAGGTAATGCCGTTATAGTTATGACAAATGCTGATAATGGAAGTAAATTAATATCAGAAATAGAAAATACGATATCTAAATATTATAATTGGTCAATAAGCCAACCAAAGACCATTGAAGTTATTGAATTATCAAATACTGAATTAAAACAATATATAGGAAAATATGAACTTAAAGAGCAAAATTTAATTCTTGAGGTTAAATTTAAAGAAAACCAACTTTTCTTAACCAATACACCTATTGGTGATTTAAACCTTTCCCCTATGACAAACAGCAAATTTATCGATTTAGAAAGTGGCACTATAATAGAATTTTTAGTTGATGAAAAAGTCAGTGGATTTATGATAAATAATAGCCTTAAATTAGTGAAAATAGAATAAAAAAAGACCTACAACACAATATATGTTTTATTGCTAGTTCGAGCTTATTTACGAAAATTCCGCTGGAATTTTCTATCTATGATTTGTTTACTAAATTAGTTACTTAACTACGTAACAAACAATACATCAAACGGCAGTAAAAATCTGAAAACCAACCGATATGAATAAAATAATACTGACATCAATTTGCATAATTTTCGCTTGCAATTCAATTTTCGGACAATCTAATGATCAAAAATACGCAGAAGACGTAAAATCAGTAGATTCAATAATAAATGCATATTATGATGTTGTTTCAGGTTCAAGTAGTGAGCCTTGGGAATTTGAAAGAGATAAATATATTCATTCAAAAAATGCTGTTATAACAAGACTCGACGAAAATGGAAAAGCGGAATCACATACACTTGAAGCTGAATATATACCAATCGGATTATCACCGAAAGAGGATTTTCATGAAAAGGAACTTAAAAGAATGGTTAGCAAGTTTGGAAATATTGCGCAAGTTTGGAGTGCATTTGAAATACGAACTAACCCAAAAATTGAATCCGATATTAGAGGACTAAATAGCATTCAACTTCATTATGAGAATGGAAGATGGTGGATAGATAGTTGGACTTGTGAAATGGAATCTGATAAAAACACTTTATTAATTGAATTTTTAAAAAAAGAATAACAAACTTTTGCTAACACCGTTTATAATTAATTACCAAGTTCTAGACTACTTACGAAAATACTAGCGGATTTTATATCTGTAATTTGTTTACTAAATTAGTCAATTAAACACCTAACAAACCATACACTAAAAGTTGAGCATAATTTAATGACAACGAGTAGAAACCAAATAATTACAATTTTACTTCTTTCGATTTTTATTTTTTCCTGCAAAGAACAATCTGAAAAACAGCATACAACAAAAAAGACAAAAAGTTTTAAATCTAAAGTAAATTTCAACGAACTTGAAACTGATTTTTCCAAATGATGGACTTATTACTCTAATAATATCTCATTGTCTTCAAGTTTCATAGGCTTAAATGAAAAGTGTTCCAAAATAGACAAAAAGCAATTTTTAGAAGAGTTAACCACTAAAAATTTTATTCCTTTAAAGTTAAAATCAATAGATGGAATTGAGCAATATAAACTTTATAGATTGCAATCTTCAGCCAGTAAAGGTATTCGCACTACAATAAAAAATGAATCATTGACCAATCTTAAGCACTTCAAAATGGAAAGCATGAAATTTCCTGAATTTGACTTTACTGACCTTAATGGGAATCATTACAACAATGAAAACACAATAGGAAAAACCATTATATTCAAAACTTAGTTTATCAACTGCAGAGCTTGTGTAGCTGAGTTTCCTGAATTAAATGAGTTCGTTGAAAAGCACAAAAACCGTAATGATATTATTTTTTTGAGTTTGGCATTGGATTCAAAATCAGAATTAGACGATTTTTTGGAAAAAACGGTTTTTAAATATGACGTAATTCCTAATCAAAAAGAATTTATTAACAAAACTCTAAACTTACAAATCTATCCAACCCACATCATAGTAAATAAAAATAGAAGTATACTAAAAGTTTCAAATAAGGCTTTGGAAATGATTTCATTCCTAGAGAAAGAAAATAACTGAATAAATACTGTAGTTAACTATGCTTATAGTCAACTTATCGTTCTATTTGTAATCAAAAAACCCTACAGATTTCACTCTAGCTCGTTTTCGGTTATCAGCTTAGTTGCTTACACAGAATCTAAACAGACACCAAATATTCACATTTGTGAATTACGTTAAAAACACATCGTTAAAAAAGTGAAAGAGACATAATAGACACTCTTTAGGTTTTAATTTAAGATAAAAAACTTTTGATTAAGCCCTCTGGATGACTGGTTGAAAGGACTGGAAAGTCAAACCAATTTTTCAGCTCCTCTTTGAATCCTACTCCATTTAAATAGTTATTTAATGCGAGGTTTAAGCCCTTAGTATATTTGGGGTGATCAGCTCCTTGAGGATCTTTATGGTATAAATCGTTTTGAGCAAAACCTTCAAATACAGGTCCCGTTATTTGTATACCAAATTCTTGAGGATTCTTACCAATTGGACTATGAATGGTCGTTGTGAATAAATGCCAAAATGCAGACTGAATACAATTTCCTTCAAATAATTGCTTCACAACTTCTAGTGAATCAATGGTTTCTTGCTCGGTTTGGGTAGGGAATCCATACATCAGATACGCATGAACCATAATATTATTTTTAGAAAAATTATGAGTAACTCTTGCAACTTGGGCTATATCAACTCCTTTTTTCATCTTAGTCAACAATCTGTCTGAGGCGACCTCCAATCCACCTGTAACAGCAATACATCCCGATTTTGCCATTAACTGGCATAATTCAAAGTCAAATGTTTTTTCAAATCGAATGTTTGTCCACCACGTGATGTTTACATGTCGCTCCACCAATTTATTTGATAAAGCTCTTAACATTTTAGGTGGAGCAGCTTCATCAACAAAATGAAAACCAGTAATACCTGTATCTTTAATTATTTTCTCAATTTTATCCACTAAGTCTTCAGCAGTTGTGTTTTGGTAATTGCCTATATAATCCAAACTTACATCACAAAATGAGCATTGTTTCCAATAACATCCATGAGAAATAGTCAATTTATTCCATCGCGCATCTGTCCACATGCGATGCATTGGATTTACCACATCCAAAAAGGACACATATTTATCAAAAGGTAATCCAGAATAATTTGGTGCAGGCAAGTTTCTATGATGAAAAATGGTATTTGGAATTTTATTCTTATAAATTACTTGATTGTTTTCTAGTACAAAGGTTCTTTCAAGTTCATTTATGTCAACGATACCTTCAAGATAATTAACTATTTTTAGTAATGGACCTTCACCATCGTCCAAAGATATAAAATCAATAAATTTAAAAATTCTAGGATCTTTAAGCGAACGCAATTCTGTGTTACAATACCCTCCGCCAAATGCAATATGAATATCAGGGAAAAACTGTTTAATAAATTGAGAACAACGTAATGCTGCAAACAAATTTCCAGGAAAAGGAATCGTAAAGCAAACTAAATCAGGAGTATATATTTGAATTTTCTCTTCTAAGATATCCATCATTTCATCTTCGATGAGTGTAGGTTGATAACTCAATAATTCATCTAATTGATGAAAACTACTGGCTGAGGTGGCAATTTGCTCAGCATATTTAGTAAATGCAAAAAACTCATCTACATTCGCCTGAATAAAATCACCTATTTCTTCTATAAAAAGTGTTGCGAAATGCTTTGCTTTATCTATAACTCCTATTTCCCCAGCTTCCCATTTAATTTCAGTATTAACATGAAGTAACCTATGTCCTAAAGGTAAAAAATGAGCTTCCAAAATTTTATTTGCAGTTTTAATATCCTGCTTTTGAAGAAAGTCTATAACCACATCAACTCTAGAAATATAAAGCTCTTTCATTTTACTAACCTCAGGATAATAATAATTATCCAAATCTTCTGCTTCCTTAAAAACAGCACGCAGAAAATCACTTGTAAAAATGGAAGCAAATAACTCAATACTTAAATCACAATGTGAAAAAGATATGTCGTATCCTTCTAGAAACCCTTTAAGGTAAGCAGAAGCCGGATAAGCTGTGTTTAACTGGGTAAACGGAGGTGTGATAAAAAGAATTGTAGGTTGCATAATGCAAAGATAGAATTCTCTACAATGAACTTGATTGAATTTATGCTCTTTTATAAATTGAAAGACATAATTAGCTTCATATAAACACATATAAATGATTAAGTTGCTTAATTACAGTAGCTTATGCATAATATTACAAAGCCTCGTGGTTGAAGCAGCGCAGAAACCACACATGATATTGCCAAATCAAAGATGGGTACAGTTTTGTTAGCTTCAGATAAAAATACGTTAGTGAATAGCAGATATAATTAATAGCCAATTCTTTACATACTCGAAAACTCCACAGATTTTCTCATGGTTCGTTTTCTTTTGCTATTTTAGTTGCTAACCAACACAATTAATCATGCACAAAATATTTTACTCCATTTGGACCAACAACTAACCAATGATAAATATCTTTAGAAAAATTCGCAAAAATATGCTGACTGAAAATAAATTCAGTAAATATCTAATTTACGCTATTGGAGAGATTACGCTTGTTATCATTGGAATATTAATGGCTTTGGCTATTAATGATTGGAAAAACGAACAAAGAATACATTCAGAAGAAACAGCAACCTTACAAAAGCTAATTCAAGACTTAAATAGCGATAACAAACGTTATTTGAGTAATATTGAGTTTTACACTGGATTTAGGGACTATTTGAAAAGTGCTAAAGACATTATATTTAAAGAAGCATTATCTGATGATGAGATAAAAGAAGTTATGTTTTTTTACGGTGCAACGCACAAAAATTTAAATCCGCGAACTACAACCTACGATGAAATGCTTAATTCTGGTAGAATATATAGTTTATCTAATGAGGACCTGGTTAATAATATCCTGGCATATTATCAATTCCTTGATGAAAGCATTTACCAAAACAAGGAACAGAGAAAAGAGTTTAGAGCATTATTTTACGGTTCTGATTTTACTGATTTTTGGTTTTGGAGAAGTGAAAAAGAACCTTTTCCTTATGCAAAAGCCTTTTTTAGCAGTAATGATTCCCCTGCATACAGAAAATTAAAACAAAGTTCAGGATGGAGTTTGTCGATTAATAACGATTTGTTGAACAATAACACTGAATTATTAAAATCAAACAATGAATTAATTGAATTTATTCGTATCGAATTAACAAATAAAAAATAATGAAAGACTAACACACTATATAATGTAGTGCTAGTTCTCATTTATAAATGAAAATTCTTATAGATTTTACATCTGTGATTTATTCACTAATTTTAGTACATAAATCAATCAAAAGACCTAAAAAAAAATATTGGTAATCATTGAAAAAAGAAATGAAAATATATGATAAAATTCTTTCAAATATTCTGAATAACAACCAGTGTTTTAATTTTAATCAAACTCTAAACCTTTACTTATGAAAAACGTTACATTTATAGTATGTCTATTTCTTACTGGTTTTTATTCCTGCAACCAAAATCCAGATAATTCTGAAGCGAAGCAAACAATGACTAAGGTAGAAACAACTGTCTCAAAAAAAGAGAAAGCCATCAACCAAGTTGTGAAGGATGCTTATGCTTTAATTTCTTTCGAAAAAGGAACAACACTAGATCATGAAGCCTTGAGAGCTATCTTCACCAATGATGCCACGACGTACAACTTTCGTGGTGATAGCTTGGTATTCTCAAACATAGATGACTTTATTTCAGGATTCAAAGGCGCTATTAATAGCGGCGAAATAACAGCTTTCAATGAAGTAGAATTGGGAGGGAAAACTGAATATTTTGGTAACATTGGGCACCGCATTAGCGCCTATGCTTCTTACTTTGATGGCGCCGAAAAGATTGGAGAAAAGGGAGTTAACAGCTTTCAAGTAGTGAAGGTGGATGGTAAATGGTTAATTAACTCCATTATATGGGATGTTGAAAAAACGGGACAATCTATTCCTGTCACCTATCTCACTAGGAAGCACGAACATTAAAAAGGATGGTAATAGCTAATTAAAAGTAACTTTTTTAAAAGTTTTAATACTAGTAATAGAAACCAACAACTACCAAAACCGTATATAATTTATTGCTGGCATTGACCTTAACCAAAATTAGTTATGTATGAACTGGCTACCGATTTTTTTCTTCGGAAAACCCTCGCGTGCAAACACGCTACTTTCCATAGTCCAAACATTAGCTAAAATTAAAAACTAACTGTTAAAAACACAAAATGCCATTACTAATTTATTTAAATCCTTTATGACCAATATCATATAAAACCCAAATTCTTCTTAATAAATTTACTGACACATACCAATCATTAATTTATCATGAAAGTACTCGTTTACAGCGCCAAAGATTTTGAAATTCCATATTTGGAACAAGCCAATCACAGAAAACATCAACTAACTTTTTTTGAAGATGCCTTATCATCAGAAACGACCATGGAAGCTGTAGGTTTCGATGCTATATCCATATTCTCAGCTGATGAAGCCGATTTTATCACCGTTGAAAAACTCAAAGGTTTTGGTGTCAATTATATTACGCTGCGCTCCGTTGGTCATGATAATGTCAACTTAAGAACTGCTTCAAGATTAAACTTGAAAGTAGCAAATATTCCTGCATACTCACCTTATGCTATTGCTGAGCATGCTGTGGCTTTATTATTAGCACTTAACAGAAAATTGATTGAATCTAATTTTCGAGTCAACCATTACAATTTTAATCTAAATAATCTCGTTGGCTTTGACCTCAACAACAAGACTATTGGCATTATAGGTACTGGAAAGATTGGTTCTGTAATGAGCAAAATAATGCATGGCTTTGGCTGTAAACTGTTAGGCTATGATGTTGAAAAAAACAATGAACTGGTTGATAAATATCACATGCAATATACAACTCTAGAAAATTTATGTAATAAAGCAGACATTATTTCTCTTCACGTACCTTTAACTACTGAAACCTATCAGATGATAAATGAAGATTTAATTTATGAAATGAAGGATGATGTTATTCTTATCAACACTGCAAGAGGATCTGTAATTAATACCGAAGACGTTATCGAAGGTCTAAAAAAAGGAAAGATTGGAGCTTTAGGTATTGATGTCTATGAAAAAGAAAAAGGTGTCTTTTTTAAAGATTGTTCTCAAGACCTACCAGATGATGATCTTCTATTAATATTAAATGCGATGCCAAATGTCCTTATCACAGGTCATCATGCTTTTCTAACTGATGAAGCGCTTACAAACATTGCACAGACAACTATATATAATTTAGATTGTTGGGAGTCGGGACAGGAATCTGAATACGAATTAACCGAAATAAACTAACTTTTCTTGTTATAACCATAAATATCCTTTAATACTAGAGTTTTACCGTCAGCATCAACAATATTTAAGTCATATCTAATTTTTACTTTGGTGTTCATTGGTGCATAATAATAAATCACCCAAGCATCTGCCTCCCTTATTGCAATACAACCATTAGAATAGACTTTACCTAGAGATATTGGATTTATGGTAGGATGTATTAATTGACCATGTCGCAACCCATTAATTTCAGTTTCAATAAAAGGGATTTGAGGTAACTTAGTCACTTTATCATCGTCTCTCTTGGTTACAAAATATTCATGGTTATTTGTAGGATTTATGTATCTGGGATTACAGGCATGGTTAACGATGTAACCTTCTCCCGTTTTTGTTTTTAAATCCTGAACTCTACCAGACATTTCTAAATATTTTTTTTCATTCCTACCTACTCTTACTAGAAATTCAGAGAGTTGAATGGTATCCTCGGAAATGCGAAGTTTAAATTCAGGGATGTTAATATCTATTATTATTTTTTGAAAAGCCTTTAAAAGATTTTTAGCTTGAATAGAATCTGGAATTAAAATTAAATTGCCTTTCGATAAAGCAATCATCTTTTTTTGATTATAAACAAATGAATCTCTCTCCATCATTTTATAATAATCTGTATTTTGCAGTGTATTTATAATCCAAGGATTAGCTCTCACCAAATGATGTTCAGTTAGTTCATAAGATGTTAACGAATCATATTTAGAGACAATAGAATCCAAATATTCAAAGTAATTTTATAAAATGACATTGTGTTTTATTTCAATATTATTTGGTTCTACTAAATCAACTAAAGCGATACTCCCTAATAGATTTGAAGACACAATCACATCTTTATCTCTGGGACAGCAAAGCTTTTATAAAACGAATACTGTAATAATCTTAAAGCCTGTTTTTAGCATTTGAAGGGTAATTAAATTAATGATATTACTTTAATCATTTTTTAATTTTACCAAAGACGAAACTCAAATAAGATCGCGGTTTGGTCTTTAATTTGTTTTCTTTGCCCACAATGGGATAACCTATTCTAGATAACGGGTGTTTTGCAGCTTCAAAATCATGATTTGTGTGATAATCAAAAGCCACAGCAGCATGTTCTTGACTAATTTCAACATCACTAATATTTATCCCTTCGGAAAGTCTATTTATAATTGTATTCTCGCCACCACCACAATGCAGGTTTTGTATATGAACTTTAATTCTCATAAGGTGTTTTTTTTTATCCAATGCGCTATAGTTATTTAGCTATTTTTGATGAAATCACTAAATCACAATCTTGAAATTCCCTACAACCCTCTTGAATCGCTTTTAATACAAAAGCGCGCGCTATGACTATATAAGAATATTTTAAATCTCCAATTATGAGACTCATTGACATATATTAGACGCATCTAAGAAGCCATTATAACTCCTGTATTAGAACCAGAAATATATGCTGCAGCTCTCGACAACCCTTCACATAGCACCAAGCCTATTATCATAATATTCAAAATATTCAGTATGACACAAATCAGGGTTATTGAGAGGCAAGTGAAATGATATTTGTGAGTTCATTGATATGATTTATATCATTTTTTACAAAGCTGTATTACTATAAATTTGATAAGACTTTAAACTAAGTATGTCAGGTATGCAAAAAATTAAAGCTCAATTGGATTTGTTTTTAATTGAAATAGGAGATTTATCCTATTTTACTGGACGCTTTTTCAAAGAAGTCTTTAAACGCCCATTTGAGTTTAAAGAATTTTTAAACCAATGCTACAACATGGGAAACAAATCCTTGTTATTAGTATGTGTTACTGGTTTTATTATTGGTTTGGTTTTAACATTACAAACACGACCAACTCTTATGGAATTTGGAGCTGTATCATGGATGCCATCTATGGTAAGCATTTCCATTGTTAGAGAAATTGGGCCTATCCTCACCGCATTGGTATGTGCTGGTCGTATTGGATCTGGTATAGGTGCAGAAATTGGCTCAATGCGAGTTACAGAGCAAATTGATGCCATGGAAGTCTCTGGCACAAACCCCTTCAAATATCTTGTTGTCACTAGAGTTTTAGCGGTTACGTTTACACTTCCTTTATTAGTAATCATTGGCGATGCCATTGCGTTATTTGGTTCTTTTTTAGTAGAAAATGTAAAAGGAAATGTATCATTCATTCTATATTTTAATCAAGTGTTTGATTCTTTAGAGTTTGGAGATGTTATGCCTGCAACTATTAAATCATTCTTCTTTGGTCTCGCCATAGGACTCATAGGCTGTTATAAAGGCTATTACTGTAAAAAAGGTACTGCTGGTGTCGGTAAAGCAGCAAATTCTGCCGTAGTATTAACCTCTTTGCTATTATTTATTATCGACTTTATTGCTGTTTTTGTAACCGATATATTCTACGATTTATGATTGAAGATAACAATATATCGGCTCTAAATATTGTACTTGAAATCAAAGATTTAAACAAGAGCTTTGGAGACAACCATGTATTAAATGGATTTAACATGAAACTCCATCAAGGAGAAAATTTAGTCATAATGGGGAAATCTGGGTCTGGTAAATCGGTTATGATAAAGTGTTTAGTAGGCCTAATGGAAGCCGATAGTGGTTTGATTTCTGTAATGCATAATGATATTACAACACTAACTCAAGAGGCTTTAGATATTTTACGAGCAGATATTGGATTCTTGTTTCAAGGCAGTGCCTTGTATGATTCTATGACTGTACGAGAAAATTTAGAATTCCCATTACGACGTCATACCAATAAATTTGGCAATGATATGAACACTGAAAAACTAGTTATAGAAGCTCTAGAAAACGTAGGTTTAGCTCATGCTATAGATTTAATGCCTTCAGAATTATCTGGTGGTATGAAACGTCGTGTGGCTTTAGCCCGAACACTGATATTACAACCAAAAATAATTCTATATGATGAACCTACAAGTGGATTAGACCCCATTACTGCAAAGGAAATCATCATCCTAATGCAGGATATTCAAAAAAAATATGGAACCTCGTCACTCATTATTACTCATGATGTGGATTGCGCTCGAGTTATTTCTGACAGAATGATATTACTTATTGATGGTATTGATTACGCCACAGGGACGTTTACTGAATTATCAACTCTTCAAGACCCAAAGATTAAAGCCTTTTTTAAACAATAATGATTATGAAACGAGCATGTTAAAGGTATTGCTATTAAAGGGAATAATAATAATAATAATAGCGAACAACATGTGACCGTCAAAAAACAATAAATATAGACACATGAAAAATACAAACTCACAAAAATTACGACTAGGCTCTTTTGTACTCCTTGGCACAGTACTTTTCATAGCAGGCGTCTATCTCATTGGACAACGTCAAGATATGTTTAAAAAAACATTTATAATTAGCGCTTATTTCCAGAATATAAATGGTTTACAAAAAGGTAATAATGTTCGTTATGCAGGAATTGATATTGGTACGGTTAAAGGAATTACCATGATCAACGATTCTACCATAAAAATAGATATGAATATAGATGAAAAGATCATTACTCATATTAAGAAAGATGCTATAGCTACAATCGGTTCAGATGGTTTGGTTGGCAATATGATTGTAAATATTGTACCAGGAAAAAGTATCTCAGAAGTAATAAACAATGGAGATATAATTGAATCTTACAGTAAAATTGGGACTGATGATATTTTGAATACTCTTAACACAAGCACTGAAAATGCAGCGATACTCACAGCAGACCTTCTAAAAATCACCAATAACATTACCAAAGGCAAAGGCACGATAGGCGTTTTACTAAATGACACTATAATGGCAAAAAATTTAAAGAAATCTATTGACAATCTTAAAAATGTTAGTTATGGTGCTTCACATACAATTACCGAGTTAAACTCTATCATCACTTCAGTAAAAACAAATGACAATACTATTCTAAGCATGATTCTTAATGATTCTATCTCTGGTCAAAAGCTTAAAACAGTCGTTAATAATCTAGAAAAATCAAGTACAGAAATTGAAAGCGTTTTTAGTAATATTAATATCGCAGTAGATGACTTCAACTCTAGTGAAGGTGCTTATAATTACATTATAAAGGACACCTCTTTAGTAAATAGCTTAAAATCTACACTAAACAATATTAATGAAGGGACAGATAAGTTCAATCAAAACATGGAAGCTTTAAAACATAATTTTCTAACACGCGGCTATTTTAGACGACTAGAACGACAGGAGAAAAAAGAAGCTGAAAAGAAAAAGGATTAGAATTCAAAATAATTTAAAAATGAAAATTGATTATTTCATCTTTATACCCCTAGTTTTTTTACTAAAAAGAGAGACTGCGAACATTTAAAAAATAAGTTTAAAACGTTCTACTAGTTGATATATATCATAGAAATTTTAAAGAATTGTATTGATATTTATATTGAATATAAAAAATCTTAATTATTATGGAAACAACACAAAACACTCATTTTATAGACAAGGTTGTTGAAGCTCTTAACAAAACAGCCATTGAACTTGAGGAATTTCAAGTAAAAGCAGCATTGGGAAAAGCCGAAGCGCTAGAAAAATATGAGGAATTAAAAAAGAAATTCAACATATTTATTAACGATAACAAAACTAATATTAAAACAGGTAAAGAAAAAGTAGATGATATTCATACTAAATTTGATGAACTTCGAGTGCAACTAGCGTTAGGTAAAGCAGAAACATCAGAAAAATTTAATGCACAAAAAAGACAATTACTACAAACCATGCATGATCTTGAAGTAGAAATTAAAACAAACGAAACACTTAAACGCATGTATGCTTTTGTTTTGATTGAAATAGAACAATTTAGAATTAGTCTCGAAATTTTAGAGGGAAAATTCAGCAAAGGCAAATCAGATACGAAAACATCTTTTGAAAAAGGCAAACAAGAGTTTGAAAATCTCATTGATGAGTTAAAATCAAAGTACTCAAAAAAGGAAGAAACCAAATGGGATCATTTTCAAAATGAAATTTCTGATGCACTTACGCATTTAAAGCAAGCATTTGTTAATAAATCCTGATTTAAAAAGGAGAGAAGATAAAAAAGCATCTCTAATTAGAGATGCTTTTTTATTAGTCGTATTTATACATCTATTTCAGTTGTCATAATCTCCTTTTTTAATATTTAATAGCAACCCAAATGTAAGAATACCTGCTATTATTATACCAATGATTCCAAAAACAGAAGTATCTCTCCATAAAGGTTTTACATTATTAATAATAAACAATGATGACCCTATTACTAGCGCAACTGCAATAAAAGCACTAACCAATTGTTTTGTAATTCGTTGTAATGTATGTACCATTGGGTCAATACCTTTATGTGTTAAATCTACTTTTACTTGCCCACTATTTATTTTACGGATAGCATTTTTTAAATCCCCTGGAAAATCTTCCATATAATTACTTAACTCATAAATAGAATTGAGTACTTTTTCACCCATTTTTAAAGGATTATAATTTCTGGATACGCTTTTAAATAAATATGGCCGAACCATATCAAACTGCTGTAAGTCTGGATTGAGTTTCTCTATAACGCCTTCAATGGTCACCAATGATCTAGCAAAAAGATAAAAATAAGTTGGTACTTTTAGACCATGAGCTACAATTATATCTTTTAGCTCCAGCAATATAGTACTCATTTCATTTTTATGAATCGTTCTCACGTAGTTTTTCTCTACAAATTCATTAATGTCAAATTCTAAATCTCTCATGTTAGGTATCGAAGAATTACTTGATAATTTCTGTAATACTTTAATAATTTTATGAACGTCCTTTTTTATGATTGAAATAAATAATTGACCAAAAATTTCAATATCTCTAGGTAGAATACTACCCATCATTCCAAAATCCAAATAACAGATAAGTCCATTTGGCATCACCAATAAATTGCCTGGATGAGGATCTGCATGAAAGAAACCATAATCAAAAATCTGCTTAAAATAAGTAGTAGCTAATCGCTTGCCAATATCGTTAACATCGAAACCTGCTTTCTCCAACTCCTCAATATTATTTATTTTTATGCCAGACATGAATTCTAATGCAAGTATTTTATCCGTTGTATAATCTTGATAGACTTTGGGCGATATAGCAAATTGATCTTTACCAGTGTCCTTATTTATATTATTATAAAATCGCTGTACATTTATTGACTCATTAATAAAGTCAAGCTCCTTTACAATTGATTCCTCAAAGTTTTTAACCAAACCAATAGGATCAAAGCTTTTTAAAGAAGGAATTCGTTTTTCTAATACAGCAGCTATGCTATACATTACTTTTATATCTTCAAAAATAATATCACGTATATTTGGTCGTTGAATTTTCAAAACAACGCGTTCTCCGCTATGCAGTGTTACCTTATGCACCTGAGCCATTGAAGCAGATGCAAAAGGTTTAGGATCAAACCAAGCAAATAAATTTTCTACCTTATCTTTTAATTCAAATTCGACAATGTCTTTAGCTTGTTCTTCTGGTATTGGCGGAACGTTATTTTGGAGTTTCTCTAACTCAAAAACCAAATCAAAAGGAATTAAATCGGGACGATTACTCATTATTTGACCAAACTTCACAAATGTTGGCCCAAGCTCCTCGCAAACCAATCGCATTTTCTCCCATTTTGTATGCTGCAAAGCGCGCTTTTTTGACGATTTAGGAATAAGTTTTTGAAAAAACTGAAATCGTTTTTCTCTTTTCATGTAAAAGACCAAGTCATCAAAACCATATTTAATCAAAACTTTTAAAATTTGATTATATCTGGCAACCGAATTATACTTATTACTAATTTGACTAAAAAATCCCATATTATTTTTTTGCTTCTAAACGATTTAAACGCGCTTCCAATAAGGCAATTTCCATATCAGCCTTTTTAACTTTTTCATTAAGAGCTATAATTTCATCGATATGAGCAATATTCATTTTCTTGTAAATTT
The DNA here is from genome assembly GCF_000425305.1 of Psychroserpens burtonensis DSM 12212. Classification (GTDB taxonomy): domain Bacteria; phylum Bacteroidota; class Bacteroidia; order Flavobacteriales; family Flavobacteriaceae; genus Psychroserpens; species Psychroserpens burtonensis. The sequence goes on along the minus strand of NZ_AUDE01000019.1, from coordinate 107,539 downwards.
TAATGACCTGCTCTTCAATTATTTCCTCAAGTTCATCTTTTACTTGATTAGCTTTAAGAATAATCTTATCAATAAACTCTAATTCATTTCCAGCATCATCTGTTTGAGATTCTGAAGCAACTTTGTTAATTTCGTCTTTACTCTTATCGGACAACTCATTTATTTTATCCATTAGTTGTGCCTCTTTGGCAAAATGATATATACCCGACGATAATGTGAGTAGCTCTAACATGGTTCTGGTTTTCATATACTAAATATTTAGTTTAATTCTGAAATAAATATATTGCTTAAAAATGTGCTTAAAAATGATATAAATCATGAGTTTTTATTAGTCTTTAAATTACTTTAGCTTAAGTACTAATAACCATAAAATCAACTTATGAAATCTACAGCTGTATCTTCAATAATGACAAAAAATGTCGTTAGTGTTTCACCAGAGCAAAAACTTATTGACATTAAACATATCTATGAAAAAGAAAAATTTCACCATCATATTCTTGTTATTGAAAATGATAAATTATTAGGCATTGTTAGCTTAATTGACTTTATGTACAGGATTAAAGGCGCTGGAATTGATGACAATAACGCCATTTACAATGACCTTTTGGTAAAAGACATTATGACCACTAACCCTTTTTCATTAAATCCTGATGCCACTATTCAAGAAGTAGCTTTAGAACTTTCTAAAGGAAGATTTCGTGCGATTCCAATAGTTGATGGTAAAAAAGTTGTTGGTATCGTATCTACAGAAGATTTAATAAAATATTTCCTTAGCAAACAAAAATAGTTATTGCTTATCAAGGGAGAAATTCAAGACATATTGGTTATTAACAATCACTATGTCTTAGAGATTGGAATACATAGTATAACACCAACGATTTATCAAACCAAGACCAGTGCCCTAATACGTAATATATCAAGAAACATTTGTAAAAAAACTCATCAATTGCACTAATTAAATACCGGATTATTAATTTACCCAGAGTATTGTATTAGTATTTTCACAATCCCATAGCTGAAGTCTACATACCGTTATACGCTTTCCTTATGTATCAAATACCAATAAAAAATAGTATTGTAGAGTTAGAAGTATATAGCCCATAATATATTCCAGAAAACCTATTGCTTTTATAAAGAAGATGATAAAGAAGGAAGTGTCTACACCTAATCATAAATAAAGTAACTAATAATTAAACTCAATTTTGAGTCACAGGAATTTTAATTACAACACTCACATCTGGCCAGAGCTTAGAAATACCATCTGTGCCTTTATGTAAATCGTAGCATACTTTATTTAAAGTATCTAGAGCTTTTTCTGCTTTCCAATTCAATAAATCCAAATTGGTTTTTATAATTAAAGTATCCGCTTTTAAATTATAATTATAGGCTATCTCGTTTGTTGTATTATTCATATTTAAAGCTAAAACACCTTTTCCGGTACTTGCTTCTAAAATTTCACCTTTAATCTTTTTTGTATTAAATATTTTAAAGAATATATCACGAAGTTTTTCGTCTCTAATCTCTGATTTTGAATTTACAGACTCAGCTTTAATTGAGATTATAGTGGTTTCAAGTAATGTTTCAATAGATCCTATTTTGTCTTCAGTCTTAAATTCAAAATCATCAAACACTCCTTTTACACCCACTTTATCTGTAAACTTATAAGCTGTCCAAGCAACTGTTATTCCATGAGTATCTATTGAGTAATTCGTATTTTCGTTAGTTTGTTTTTTTTCTGAGTTATTACAAGAAAACAACAAAATCAATACTATTAAATACGAGGTGTTTTTCATGAATTGTTATAATTTCACATAAAGGAAAGTATTTTTATAATAATTTAAAATGATATTAGTCATACACCAATACTAATGAGCATTTTACTAAAACAACGCTAGAAGGTTTCAGCTTTTATTTTACGCTATTCTATCAAATACCCCATCCATATTTATTTATAATAGCAAGTTGTCCTGCATGATAAGTAGTGTGAGAAATGATTCTCCCAAAGGCCTCTGCCTTGGTTTTTGTTCCAAATTCTTTAGTTATAATATTAGTTTCCCAATCTTTATCCTCTTGTTTCTCAACAATAGCTTCTAAAACTCTAAATGAATGGTTTACATACTCTAACAATTCACTAAGGTTTGTCCATTCTCCAGTATCTTCTTGAGCTATAACTGTTTTAGCTATGACTTTAGTTTGGCTTGCTCCAAATACATTTTTCGCAAAGAGTAATTCGACATCTCCAATATGACGCATTAAAAAACCAACACTGTTTGGCGAAGGCAACAATTTCTTTTTTAGATCTTCTTCTAAAAGATGAGCCAACTGATTTGAAAATCGTGTTCTAGATTCTATCCAGAGTTCTAGTAATAATTGTGTTTTTGTTTTCATAATTAATCAACGTTCAAGTCTAATTAAAAAATTAAAGGATTTGAGTCGTATTTTTTCAAAACTGAAAGCAATTCTACTAAGGGTAGTTCTATAGAATACGTACCTGTATAAGATGGACACATAACACAATCATCAAAATAAAATTCTACATAAGTATCGTTAAGCACAAAGTTATTTTTACTTTCAAAAAAATCATTTGGTGATAATTCCCAACAGTCGTAATACAAATCGCCTTTACCAATTTGTTCATTTATTTTTTTATTAATTATTATCACTAAATCTTCTTCAGACCCTTGGTTAAAGAAATCTTCATAAGTCATAAAAACACCTCTATTCAAATCAAAATTAAAACCATCAAAAGAATAACTTGGATGCATAGCACCTGAATAATAATTCTCCCTATAAAAAAGCACACTTACAAGTTGATCATTAACATTATAGATTTTGTAATCTATAAATCGTTCTTCTCTAAATTTTGAAACTTCTATACTATCACATAATAATTTACTTTCTAATATGTCTGACTCTGTTTTCGTCACATTAACATAATACTCGTTCATAAATTCATTAAAGTTTCTATTGGTTGGTTTCATGGATTCATTCAACAATGGATACCTAAAATTGATGGTGTAGTCTTTCTTATCTATAAGATACCTTTTATCGATAATCAATTTCTGTAAATCTTCTCTTTCATCTTCTTTTTCAATCAGTTTTTTTTGCTTTAATTCAATAGTAATTGTTTTATCCAAGGTCTTAATATCTTTATCTACAATTTGAATTGTGTCTTCTGTAATTGGCTCAATTTGTTTAATGCCTTCAATTTTATTTGTGTTTTCCTCGCGTTTGTCACTTTTACAGTTAGTAAATAATAGGGTTAATATTACTATGTATATATATTTCATGTACACTATTTTGAAGTTAATTACGTCTCATTTTACCTGTGATTTCATCAACCTTAATTTGAAAAACGACAGGCAGGTCATCCTTATAGATTTTACTCGAAAACTCACTTATAAAGTCTAATTTTCGGTGTTCTTTATTAATAATCAAATCTTTTACACCTAAAGAAAATATATGGAGCTGTGCTTTTGCATCGCTTCCAGAAAGTTCTAGAAACCTGCCTTGAGCTAGAACAGAATTCCAAGAATTTACAGAATCCACATCTGAAACTCCTAAAGACACGCTACTATTTTTACGCATGGCATTTATTTTATGGCCTTCAGCAGAATAACAAATAATCACATCATTGGCCTTATCAAAAAAATAAGTTATTGGCGCTATGAACGGTCTGTTTTGATAAATATATGATAAATTACCAATATAATTTGATTCTAAAAGCCTGGAGCTTTCTCTTTCATTAAGTGTTCTAATCATTGTTTAACTATTAAGTGTTTATGCTAAATTAATTAGTATATAGTTCTCAAACCATGATTTTAGTCAGTTATTCATTCTTCTTAATTCTATAAGTGTGATTTCTGGTCGCATACCTATTCTTGCAGGAAATCCCAGCCATCCTAAACCTCTGTTCACGTAAAGATATTGTTGGTTCTGTTTATATAAACCTGCCCAATGCTTAAACTTATATTTTATAGGACTCCATTGTAAATTTTTATACTGAAAAGCAGCTTGCATACCATGTGTATGACCAGCAAGTGTTAAAATAATATCCGTTTTATCCAAAACTTGTTCTGCCCAATGAGTAGGATCATGAGATAATAAAATTTTAAAAGGAATGGCATTTACGTTTGTCATAGCTTTTTGTAAATCACCATATTGTTTAAATGGCGGTTTTCCCCAATTTTCAACACCTATAAAAGCAATATGCTCATTTCGATCTGAAATAATTTCAGATTCATTCAACAAAAGTTTAAAATCTATATCTCTATAAAACTGCTTAATAGCGTCAAAATTTTCTTGCTTTGCTTCGGGCGAATCCCATTGACTATAATCACCATAATCGTGATTACCTAAAATAGCTAATTTTCTTTTTTTGGCTGTGAGTTTGTTAAAAACAAGCTTCCAACCTCGTAATTCCCAAGCATAATTATTTATCAAATCACCTGTAATCACTATATAATCAGGCTGTAAATGATTGATTTTTTCAATGGCACGTTCTAATTTATCATAACTGTAATTAAAACTACCTAAGTGTAAGTCTGATATCTGAACAATTTTCAAACCTTCAAAGCTTTCAGGTAAAATTTTTGATCTAATACAATGATAATGTACTTTAAATCTATACACAGATTTAAAAATACCATTGATAATTATAAAAAAAGGGAGAAACCCTGAAAGCAATCCAATAATAGGAACAATCAAAAGCGATTGACTTTCTGAGAAAAGATAATTAGTAAAGTAGAGTACAGAGATAACGATAACAAAAACAAGTTTAGGAACAAAAGAAGAAATAGCAAGCCCATAAAACCTTGAAATTAATAATTGTTTTCTCATAGGATTAATATCGTCCAATGTTACTTTTAGGACTACAATTGACGTGATTAAACCTAGAGTAAATATCCAAAATAGAGCATGAATAGTCGTTTTTAATAAAGATGAACTTAGATGTTGTGTTATGGATTGAAGCCAATAAAATGCGAGAACATCTATTAGGAGAATCACTAGACATAATATAATAATAGTGAACAATGAGAAGGACTTCATGGATTCTTTTTTAGTCGTCTTTTATCTCTAAAAGCCCAATAAACCCCTTTTACGTCTGATGCCCAATTATCATACATAAAAATGAGTGTGATTTCTTCGAATGTCTCCAACAACCCAATGGTAATCATCATATAGAATAGACTGTATTCAGGAGATAAAAATAGTGACCATAAAATAAATGCGCTTTGTACAACAGCAGATAACTTTGCTAAATAGGTATGAAATGCTGTAGCTTTTCCATATTTAGAATAGGCAACAATCATTTGAATAATATATGGTATAAACACCACACCTATTAAAACAAGATTGATTTTTATGAAGTTTGTTTCAAAATAAGATAAACCGACAAGACCTACAATCAATGTTATTTGATCTCCAAAAGAATCTAGCTGTGAACCTCTAGGACTTGTTATATTAAGTTTACGTGCTAGAAAACCATCAATAGCATCTGTTGAAAAACTGATTAAAAGTAACCACGTAAAAATTAACCGCTGATCATACCAAATTAGTGCTAACAAAAAAGGCGCAGCTATGATTCTATAAAATGAAAACCAATCTGCTATATTGAAGTTTTTAAATGTGAGCATGCTATCATTTTTAACAAATATAAATGATGCCCATTTCATGAACTATGAGAGATGTCAGTTCTCGGATTCTAATTTTGGTTTGGCTCCATAAAATTTATTAAATATGATGCAGGCTGTCAAATCTCCGGTAACATTAACCGCAGTTCTAAACATTCCTAAAATACGATCGATGCCAATAATGATAATGAGTCCATCAATTGGAATACCTGCGCTCTGTAATACCGATGCAAGAATAATAACTCCACCTCCAGGAATAGCTGGTGTTCCTATGGAAGCTGCTACAACAGTAAAGGTTATTAACAGAAGGCTTACTATAGATAATTCAATGCCATAGGCTTGCGCCATAAATAAAGTTGTTACACATTGAAACAATGCGGTTCCATCCATATTAATTGTAGCTCCAACTGGGATTACAAAATCACTGATATTAGAGGATACTCCCAGTTTTTCATCTGCTGTTTTCATAGAAAGTGGCATAACAGCTGCCGAACTTGCAGTAGAAAATGCTAATAGTTGAGGTTCTCTTATCGCTTTTAAGAATTTGAATGGGTTTTTCTTAGTGATTATCAAAGCCAACATTAAATAGAATATCAACAATACAATCAGGCCGAGCAGAACGACAAACATATAGTAACCCAAACCAAGGAATATTTCAACATTTGTTCTAGATAGTAAGGCTGCAATTAAACCAAAAACAGCATAAGGCACTAGCATCATAGCCCACGACACCACAATCATACATATTTTCTGGATAGCTTCTGAAAAACGAATAATAGGTCTTGCTATTTCGGAACGAAGTTGAGTAATTGCCACACCGATAATAATAGTAAAAATTACTACACCCAACATTTCTCCTGTCAAAATGGACTCCATAGGATTATTAGGAATAAGATTAGATATCGCATTTGGAATATTCCCAATAATGTCAGTTTGCTCAGGAGGTGTTTTTAGACTTTGTCCACTATTTGGAAATCCTCCTAGATCAAAAATATATTGACCGGGTTTCAAAACAAGCGTCACCACTAAGCCTATCATGATGGCAATAGAGGTTGTGAAAATGAAATATAGCAATAGTCGGAGGCCAAAGGTTTTAAGGTTTTCAGATGTGTTACCTACAATCCCTGTAATGATCGATGTAAATATCAATGGAATCATAATCATTTGAACCAGCCTCATAAAAATTTGACCTGGTAGGTCAAGCCAATCTGCCATTCGTAAACTAATATTTTCTGACAGCAATCCTGTAGATGGATTAAGTAGAACTCCTATTCCTGCACCTAAAAGGAGTCCAATAATTACTTTAAACCATAAGCGACCTTTAATAAGGCGGTCCAAATAAATCGATAGATTATTAAGAGATCTAAATTCTATCATGGTGTTGTTTTAAATGTTTGCTATTCGTTGAGATTTGTAGATAGTTACATGGATTATAATTTTTAAATATAAAAGCACAAGGAACCCTAAAATCCTCGATTTTGTCTGGAATAAATTCAATTTATGCTTAGTTATTGAAATAATATAAATCAGAAAAAAAAGTGCAATTATTATACGATACAATCCCTGACAGTTGTCAATATTGACGTTTTTGAATGTGAGTATCTAAATTTCTATTTTCGCAAAAATAGGCCTTGTATGTTCTTCGGAAAATGAGAAATATCAGTTTATCGTGAATAAACATATAAACGTTTAGATTAATCTCGATCATATCGAAGTAATCGCAATGCATTTAAAACAACCACAATAGTAGATCCCTCATGAAAAGCGACAGCCAAACCAATATTTGTTAGTCCTAAAATAGTTATTGGAACTAACAATACCACAACACCTAGACTTATAAAGATATTCTGCTTGATAATACGCTTAGATTCTCGACTCAAGCCAATTACAAAAGGTAAATTTTCAATTTTATCAGACATGAGAGCCACATCTGCTGTTTCTAGAGCGACATCACTTCCTGCCGCTCCCATAGCGATACTTACAGTACTTAATGCCATAGCTGGTGCATCATTAACACCATCCCCTACCATTGCTATCTTTTTATCTCTTTTAATTAATTCTTTTATGGCTGCGACTTTATCTTCTGGCAATAAGTTGCCTTTAGCTTCGGTAAGACCAATTTGTTTAGCGATGGCATCTCCAACATTTTGATGATCTCCTGTGAGCATAATCATGTGTTTGATTCCTATTTCTTTTAATCGCTTTAAAGTTGATACTGCAGTTATTCTAGGTAAATCCATCACACTTACTAACCCTATAATTTCAGTTTTAAAAGCCACGAGCATTACTGTTTGCCCGTTTTTTAAAAAATTATCCATTTCAGAAACAATACTTGTATCTACTTTAATAGCTGAATCTTCCATCAATTTTACATTTCCGATGAAAACAATATTACCCTTATAAGTTGCTTGGATTCCTTTTCCTTGGATAGCATTAACGTTTGAGGCTTTATTTTGAGACTCGATACTATATTTTATTTTTAAATCACTAGCTATAGCCCTAGCAAGTGGATGATTACTCAAACTTTCAACTTCTAACACTAGCTGAGCTAACTCTTGTTCATCAAAATTTATAAATGGGATTAAGTTTGTAAGTTTTGGCTTTCCTTCAGTTAACGTTCCTGTTTTATCAAATGCTATTGTAGTAATCTCACCTAAATCTTCTAATGCTCTTCCACCTTTAATTAACACACCTTTTTGTGCTGCTCTTGCAATTCCGCTTAATACAGCACTAGGAGTAGAAATAGCCAAGGCACAAGGACTCGCTGCAACCAATACTGTTATGGCTCTATATAAACTGTCACTAAAACTTTCATTAATGACCACATATGCGAAACACAATAAAAAAACGACAACAATAACTATTGGAACATACCATTTCTCAAACTTTTTGGTGAGTCGCTGTGTAGGAGATTTTTGGGTTTCGACGTCACTCACCATTTTAATTAATCTAGAAACTGTAGAGTCTTTTGTTAACTTGAGTACTAAAACTTCTAGACTACTATCGCCATTAATAGTTCCTGAAAAAACAATATGCTTTTTATCAATGTCGCTAAAAGCTGGCAAACTGTCTGAATCTTTTATAAATGTTTTATCTACTGGAATACTTTCTCCAGTAATAGGTGCTTGATTTATAGCGCTACTTCCACTAATTATAACACCATCTGCAGCAATTTTTGTGTGTGGCTTCACCACTATAATATCATTAATCTCTAAATCTTCAATGGCTATATCTTCCAGTTTCCCATTTTTCTTAACGAGTGCTATTTTGGGAGATAGATTACCCAATGCCTCAATTGATTTTTTAGCTTTATCCATTGCGTAATGCTCAAGAGCGTGGCCTGAGCTAAAAAGAAATAACAATAGGGCACCTTCTGCCCAACTACCAATATAAGCAGCTCCTGCAGCAGCAGCGATCATTAAAAAATCGATATCAAAACCTCCCTTTATGATTTTTTTAAAAGCTTCAATAGTGATGAAGTAGCCTCCAAAAAAATAGGATATAATATAACTTGATAAAGACACCCAATGCGGTAAATCAATATATTTTTCAGTTAAGAAACCTATGAATAGAAAGATACCACATAAGATGGCAAAATATAATTCAGTTTTCTTTCCAAAAATTTGATTGTGGCTATGGAATTCTTCTTTATGTACTTTCATTAAAAATTGCTTTCAGTCAAATTTAAAAAAAAACAATCATTTAAGTACATGAAAAATTAACTTAACAGATTAACAAGAAGAACAAGAACCACCTTCATTTTTAACACCTAGTTTTACTAAAATAGTTTCTAATAAACACCATTTTGTAAATGCAGATTGAATTAAATTTACACCGATAAAAACCGTAAACCACATCCAATTTGGACTAACATAAACACTTAGTACAACACTCAACAACACCATTGTACCTACTATAACTCTAAAATATGTATTTAACATTTTAATTAATTTTAAGATTAAACTACTTCCTTATATAAATCTTTCTATAGGAACCACAACCGCTTTTATAGGGTTATTAGTTTCTAAATTTGAATTGATTTCTTTTATTAAATCAAATAAAAGATCAATATGCTCATCATCTGTAAAAGAGAAAAATAAGCTTGATTCATTGCCTCCTTTTTCTGCTGAAAACCAATTGGATGCCACTAATATGGATGATCCGTTTTTGTAACCATCAATATCTGAACTACTAAAGTTTTCAATATTTGCTTTTTTAAAAGTTTCAAAACATCTTTTTGAAATTCTTCTACTGCCGTAACTATGACTAATTTCATATGTATATATTTATAATTTTTTATGAGTCACATGTTACATCCATACAAACATTTCCTTGTGTGTTTCAAAATTTAGATATGGATGTTTCATATTCGCTTTTTTAACCGTAAAGGATCTACAAGGCTTATTTATGGTTCTTCTTTTCTATCATATAATACACCAATGGAACAACGAGCAAAGTCAACACTGTAGAAACAATAGTTCCTCCCATTAATGAGATTGCCAATCCTTGAAAAATCGGATCAAAGAGAATCACGAATGCTCCAATAACAACCGTCCCAGCAGTTAATAAAATTGGTGTTGTACGTACTGCTCCAGCTTCAATTGCTGCTTGTTTCAATGGAACACCTTCCGCTGTTCTTATATTTATAAAATCGATTAGTAACACCGAATTTCGCACCATGATTCCTGCTAAAGCAATCATTCCAATAAAAGATGTTGCCGTAAAGAATGCTCCCATAATCCAGTGTCCAAGAATAATTCCAATTAAGGATAATGGTATCGCAACCATCATTACAATTGGTGCTTTAAAGTTCTGAAACCATCCAACAATTAAGATGTAAATCAAGATAATAGCACCTAAAAAGGCAATTCCTAAATCTCTAAATACTTCTAGTGTAATTTGCCATTCTCCATCCCATTTCACCGTGTAATTATCTTCAAAATCTGGCTGACCTAAATACATTTCATTTAATTGATAGCCTTTTGGTAATGGAATTTCTTTCAACTTTTCTTCCATTCCTAAAATAGCATAAGCAGGACTTTCTAATTCTCCAGCCATATCTGCCAATACATAAACCACACGTTTTTGGTTTTTACGATAAATACTCTTTGCAGCTATAGTTTGTGTAATATCTACCAAATCGGCAATTGGCACCATATTGCCTTGTTTCGATGTTACTTTTAACTGCGAAATATCAGAAATTGTTGAATTTTCTTTTTCATCTAAAACCAATACTAATCCTACTTGGCTCACAGCATCTTCATCATATAAATTGGTGATTGCTCTGTTAGACAACGCCATATTCATGGTATACACAATTTGTTGTGGCGCAACACCATATAACATCGCTTTTTCTTTATTAATATCAAATTGATATTCTATTTGATCATCTTCAACCATCCAATCAATATCAACTACATCATCTGTGTTTTTTAAGATATTTTGAATGCTGTTTGCTATTTTTATTTGCCCGTTATAATCAGGCCCATAAACTTCAGCAACTATAGTCGACAGTACTGGTGGGCCTGGTGGCACTTCCACCAATTTCACATTCGCATTGTATTTTGATGCAATTTTTTGAATCTCTGGACGCAATAACTTAGCAATTCCGTGACTTTGAATATCACGCTCACCTTTATCAATTAAGTTCACTTGAATATCTGCCATATTAGATCCACCACGTAAATCGTAGTGACGCACCAAACCATTAAACGTTATTGGAGCAGAAGTCCCAACATAATTTTGGTAATTCACAACTTCTGGTCGTGTTGATAAATACTGTGAGATCTCTTGCGTTACAACTCCAGTACGTTCTAATGTTGTGCCTTCTGGCATATCAATAACCACTTGAAATTCATTTTTATTATCAAAAGGCAACATTTTTACGGCAACCGAATTGGTAAAAAACAATACCATAGTTCCCATTAACACCACAACAGTGCCTCCTAAAAATAACCAACGTTTTCTTTTACTTTCTAAAAGAGGTCTTTCAAACTTGTTGTAGATTTTATAAATAAAAGTCTCTTCTAAAGGTTTTTCTGCCTTTACAACTTTCCCTTTCTTCTCTTTTTCTCTTAAGAAAATATACCCTAAATAAGGTGTAATAGTTAAGGCCACAAATAACGATAAAATCATAGCAATAGAAGCTCCAATTGGCATTGGCGCCATATATGGACCCATTAAACCCGAAACAAAAGCCATAGGTAAAACCGAGGCAATTACTGTAAATGTTGCAAGAATCGTAGGGTTTCCAACCTCATTAATGGCATATAATGCAGCTTGTTTAAATGGCAAGCGTTTCATCTTGAAATGCCTGTGCATATTTTCGGCAATAATAATCGAGTCATCGACGACAATTCCTGTGACGAAGACCAAAGCGAAAAGCGTGATTCGGTTTAGCGTGTAATCCATCATATAGTAACTCAACAACGTTAAAGCGAACGTAATAGGAACTGATAAAAACACCACCAAACCACCTCTCCAGCCCATGGCTAACATCACAACAAGTGTAACTGCAAAGATAGAACCTATAAGATGCCATAAAAGCTCCGATACCTTATGAGATGCTGTTTCTCCGTAGTTTCTGGTCACTTCAACATGTACATCATCAGGAATTAAAGACGTACGTAAATAATCCACTTTGTCAATAATAATTTCTGAAAGTTTCATGGCATCTGCGCCTTTTCTTTTTGCAACAGAAATGGTCACTGCAGGATATTCAGATTTATAATCCGAAGATTTTACACTTCCTTTTCCAAAACCTAAACTCACATAATTTTGAGGTATTTCTGGTCCATCAATTATTTTAGCAATTTGCTTTAAATATATGGGCTGATTTTGCTGAACACCAACCACCAAGTTTTTAACATCTGTAACAGACTCTAAAAATCTACCTGTGTTTATTAAGAATTCTGTGTCGTTTTTATCAAAACTCCCAGCACTCATTTGACTGTTATTTGCGGTAATCATTTTGGAAACAGACAAGAAATCCAATCCGCTTGAAGCCAGTTTATCCTTATCTAAAACGACACGTAACTGACGGTTTCTTCCTCCAATTTTATGAGTAACCGCTACATCATTTACCTTTTTAATTTCAGCCTCAAGCTCTTGCGCCATTTGGCTCAATTGGTAATCGTCATAGTTTTCACTCCACAATGTTAATCCTAACATTGGCACGTCATCAATAGCACGGGTTTTCACTAATGGAAATGTGACACCTTCAGGCATTTCGTCCATGTGCTTGTTGATTTCATTATATAATTTCACAAAAGAACGCTCAATATCTTCGCCAACATAAAACTGCACGATAACCATTCCTTGCTCTTTCATAGATGTAGAATACACATATTCTACACCCTTAATATTTGAAATTAATTGCTCTAATGGTTTTATTACACGTGATTCTACTTCAGTAGGACTTGCACCAGGATAACCTACAAAAATATCTGCCATAGGCACCTCAATTTGTGGCTCTTCCTCTCGTGGAATTAAAAACGAACTATAGACTCCAACGACCATAAACACAATCATTAACAGCACTGTTAACTTTGATTGCATAAAGACTTTGGCAATTTTCCCTGCGATACCTTCTTTCATTTTAATTTATTATTTTAATAAGATGACAAATGGAACTCGCGAATAAGATTTCAATTTAAAAACCGAATTCAATATTGCTCGTTTCATTGTATATATTTTTTGGACGTTTTAACAGGCTATCCGTTACACTCTTTTTTTGCCATATATGGCAGCAAAAAAAGGATTTCCACTTCAAATGTTTTTACATTCATGAGTTCATTAATTTGAAATAATAAACCACGAATAATCCCTAACGCACTCACTCTTGTTTGATAATTTTTAATTGATACCTACACCATTATTTAAAACATTGCAGGATAAACTATGTTTAAGTTAGCAGCTAGCTAAACACTAAAACTGACTACTCAATACTTACTTTCGCTCCATTAAACAATTTCCCTTCTGCTGAAATAATATATGCTTCGTTAGAATTTAAACCAGATAATACTTCTACTTGATTTCCAAAAGTTCTACCTAAACGCAACCAACGTAATAGTGCCGTATTGGTTTGACTTACGGTATAAACTCCAGATAATTGACCATTAGTTACGATAGCTGCAGTTGGAATTAAAACCATCTCTGTTTTTGCTTTTCTTTCTACAGGAAACTGAACCGTTGTAAACATTCCTGATAAAATATTAGCATCTGTTTTATCTAAATCTATTTTTACTAAATACTGTCCGCCAGTATTTTTAGAAGAAGTACTTACTTCTATAACTTTTCCTTTTATAGTTTGGTTGATAGATTTAACTAACACATCAACAATAGATCCTTCATTGATTTCAGAAATTTCTGTTTCAGGAACCATAGCTATGACTTCAAAATCACCTGGAGTTTCTATACTTATTAATGGCATTCCTGGATTTGCCATATCACCAGCATCAATATTTTGACTAGTCACTACACCATTAAAAGGCGCCTTAATATTTGAATATGCAAATTGAGAGTTAACTTCATTTTTCATTTGATTAGCTGCTTCCAAACGTGCTTTTGCCATTTCAAAATTTGCAGTCATATCATCCATTTCTTTTTGTGATGCACTATTATCTGTAAACAAGTTTTTAAAACGGTTGTAATCTTTTTGTGCATTACTAAAGGCTGCAGTTGCTTCTGTAATTCCTGCATTTACTTGAGCGCGTTTTGCTTGTAAAGCAGAATTATTAATAGACACTAATAATTGTCCCTCACTCACTTTATCTCCAACATTAACATGTACTTTATTAACATAACCCATCATTCTAGTACTTAAATCCGCACTGTTTGTGGCTTGAATTTTTCCGCTTACAGATAAAAATGGACTATCCCCATTCACCTCTACCTCACTAGTTTTTACAGAAATTGCTGGTGTATTATCTACACCTAATTTTTTCTCATCACTACCACAATTCATCATAAAAAGTGCAAAGGTGATGACTGCTATTATGTATGTGTATTTTTTCATTTTGATAAATTATTCTTTAGTTAAAAATTGTAAATATGCTTGAGCATAATTGTACTCAAAAATAGTTTGGTAATATTCTAACTGTTTTTGTGCATATTGTGTTTCTGCCATTAAAAGATCTGAAGTTTTCTCTAGTCCTTCTTCAAATCTATTCGTTCTAATTCTTAAAGATTCCTTTGATTGCTCTAATGCTAATGCTGTTAATTTTAGTTTATTTTCAGCATCTAAAAGCATCCGTTTTGCTTTATTGAATTCTAACTGACTTTGGGATACATATTGTTCGTATTGTAGTTTAGATTTTTCAAATTCAGCTTTACTTTTTTGAGCTTTTCCAAAACGCTTTGAACCTTGAAATAAATCCCAACTTAATTGTGCACCAAACACATATCCATTGGCATCTGCCTGAAAGATTTGATCATCATATAACTCATAACTTCCAAAAGCATTTAAACGTGGCAAAAAGGCCATTTTATCTGCTTTATGCATTGTTTGATAAGCATCAGTTGCTAATTGCATTGCCTTGATATCTGCTCTGTTTTCTGATATTTTTTTATCATCTAAACGTAAAACTGTGATCTCTAAAATGTCTGAAGGTCGATATACAACATTTTCCTTTTCATTCATTAAAAAGGAGATATAATTTGACGTATTTTGTACAGTACTTTTTGCAGTTTGTAATTGATTTTTAACTTCAGTCACACGAACCTCAACAGATAAGACATCTGCACGTTGCAAATACCCTTGTTTGAAACTATTATCTGCCAATTTTTTATTTGCCTCAGCAGCTTCTAATGCTTTTTCAAGGACATCAACCGCCTTGTGCGCTAGTTGTAATTGCATATAGGCTTTATCAACTTCAAAAACTAAATAATCTGAAGTGCGCTCGGTTTGTAAAGTCATCACATTCATCTTATTTTTGGCAGCTTTACGTTGGTACATCCCATCTACATTTATAAGTGGTTGTTGGATTTCAAAGCGTGTTGCAAAATTTTGAATTTGGTTAGGATCATTTAACAACGCTGGATTAAAATCTGCTTGTGTTAAAATTTCCTGATTTAATTTAGAACCAAAAGCCATCAAAGGGTTTGTTGTTGAAATAGCTGTATGTGACACTGTTATATTAGGTAAAAACACAGCATTAGTTTGTCTGTAGTCTGATCTAGCTTCAATGTACTCTTGTTCAGAAATCTTTATAGATCTATTTTCTTCGGAAACTTTTGTCAATACCTCTTCTTTAGAAATCAGAACAGTGTCTTGTGCTTCCATAGAAAACACAAACAGTAAAAGCATGACGGTAATTATATAATTGTTATGTTTCATTATCATTAATAGTTTAATGCAAAATTAAGCTCTAAAATGAAGCCAGTCAGTAACAATAGTTACCAAGCACTATTATTAAATAATAGTGCTGTTTTTGTAAAAAGTGAAGTTAGTTGATACAACCAACTCAGAAAATGATATAAATCAGTCAAAAAAAAGTACCCAAAATTAATTGAGTACTTCTGCTATTAATCAATAAGAATCATATTTTCATTTGAAAACATTAATTTTTAGAGACACACAAATTTAAATGTATTCAAAGTCGTTTTCGGTAACAAAAGTTACATTACTAATGAATTGGAATTCTTTTCAAGAATATCTTTTAACCACCCAAAAACAGACTAGCATATCAGTTTACTTTTCTAGTGCCTCCATGTCCTCCAGCTACAACAATCATTATTTTTATACTTAAATAAATGAACTTAAAAAACTGAATGACTGGATTCATCATTTTAAATCTTTGATATTTTGATATTCTTTGTGTCATAATATTCTATTTTATTCTGGAATTAACTTTTTATCATTTGATAACTATACTGAAATCTATCGTTTTTTAGTTTAATAACTATTCTGGAATCAACCACCAAAACGGTCTCATTTTGGCTTTATAGATAAATGCGTAGTGCAAAGCCAATTTTAACCAATGACCTGCTAAACCAATTTCCCCAAAAGTTTTTCCTAATTCTCTACCTTGTGTTTTTGGGTATTTTTCATAATCGGGAACAATAGGGTACGTTGTGATGCTCACGCCACTCCCCTTTGTCATACCGTAACCAGCAGAAGCAATACAAGCTGCTCCCATATTTCCTAGACTTCCTTTATGGTGAAGCAATTCTTTTCCGCTTTTAATAGAATCTATAATATTGTCTGCTACCAATTTTGCGGTAATACCAGAAGGCATACCTGTTCTTGGTGGTGCTGGCGAAATAACTGTTCCATTTCTACTTTGTCGCGGTTTAGAAATAGCATGTGGAGGCGCAAATGCAATTCCTGGAGCAAAAATATTTTTATAACTTGGATTTTGATACGTTTCTGGCCAATCTCTAACAGACCATTCTTCATAAGGTTTTGGTGTATAATCTGCATCAACAATCATAAAACCTTTAAATAATTTCTCTGTGATATCATTTTCGTTTTTATCGTAAGCTTTAAAGCCATGACCAGAAAACGAAGGAATTAGCATTGCAAAATCATAGGTTTCTGTTTTATATTCGCCCTCTAAGTTTTCGTAATGCGCTAAACCGTCTTCAATTTTATTTACTCCTGCTCCAAGTATCCATTTAATCTCTCTGTCTTCAAAAATCATCTCCACCATTTCATGAGATTTCATGGTCATGCTTCCATAGCTTAACAACATGCCATCCATACCAAAATCACCTAGTTGATACTCGTTAGAAATCCAAGTCACTTCAGCCATATCACGCACATTATGTTTACGTAATTCTTGCTCTACATTTAAAATATACTCAAAAGCAGCACCTTGACACGTAGATTTAGCATGTCCTGTACCAATTAAAATTTTAACTTTTTTGCCTGATTTCATTTGCTGAATGACTTCATTTAAGCCCTCCCAAGCATGATCTGCATGTGTATAAGTACACACAGAATACGTTTTATTTTCTCCCGGAATCAAACCTTCAGTTGCTTCGAAATCTAGTTTTGGGCCAGTAGCATTAATGAGATAATCATACGTTACTTTTTCTTGCAGCCCTTTCTTTTCTCCAATGACATATTCAGCTAAAACATATGGTTTTTCTTCACTTGTATCCCCTTCAGGAAAAAACGAAATAACTTTTGCTTGTTTATAACCAATACCTTTCTTTTTATATAAAGGTGCTAAAGGAAATAGAATTTCTTTAGATTTCATTCTGCCAATTCCCACCCAAATATTAGAGGGAATCCATTGATAGTTACTGTTTGGAGAAACGACAACAACGTTGTGTTCTTTAGATAATTTTCTTCGTAAATGCGCTGCTGCAACATGACCAGAAATACCGGCTCCTAGAATGACAATTTTAGACATTTTTTATAATTTAATAATATGAAATTAATTTAAAAATTAAGATTACAAAATGATATATATCATTTTGATTATCTAGGAAATAGAAGACCTTAATTACACTATCAAGGTCATATTATTAAAAGAACTACACAGTAACTTTTGTTACATTAAGAAAAATAAATCATACTTTAAGTAGTTTTCTTTCTATAATATTTAAGTTGTTTTTAAATAATAAAAGATACTCACCAGTAGACATTTTTGATAAGTCTAAAGGAACGGTTTTCAATCCAGTAGATTTCTCTATCACAATAGATTTAACTTTTTTACCTAAAAAATCATAAACTTCTAATGTGGATATTTTAGTATTTGGAATAAATACTTCAACAGAAAAAACACCTGAAGATGGGTTTGGATATACTTTTAAATTGTATATATTATTTGGATTAAGTATAACTTCATCCACACTTAAAGATGATTTATTAATAAATACTTTAAACGCTAAATTACTTGCACTACTTTGTGTACCGTCATTGGTAAAGAATATATTTTCTTGAGTACTTTCAATTCCCCCAAAAATATAGCCAACAAGAGTAATTCCTTCTTCTAGGTTATTGAGATCAACGATTTCATTTGTCAAATAATTTAAATTATTATTTAATTGAATAAACTCTGCTCCAGTCCCTAAAAATGTTGGCATCTCAATACCCAAACTGCTTTCTACCATTGATCCATCACCAAACCTTGATACCTTACTTATCGTTTTTACAAATGGTACATTATCATCTTGAATTAAATTACCATTTGTATCTAATTTGTATTGACTCAATCCTCCAAAAAACAAAGTGTGCATTACATTATTTGAAGTATCATAAACGGGAATCTTTGCACTATGATACTGACTTAAATATTGATTAAACGTATTGTTAACCATATAACCAGAAGCAGTAACATCTACTGTGTTCAACCATGGCAAATTTGCTGTATGCTGAAAAACACCACTAAACATAGTAAAGCCAGCTGTACCGTCAGGAAAAATTTGTGGTGCCATATTATAATCTCTTCTATGCAAATTATCCGTATCGTTTTGAGCCGAATAATTTACTATTGAGAGAGTTGTACCATTATCACTTATATCAAAGGTTCTGATTTCATCTGTATAATTTTGAATAAATCCCGGCCCATTATTTGGTCCCATTGGATTATATCTACCTTCAAAATATTGTCCGCCACACAAATAAAAGACATTGTTTAGCAATCCTAAATGTCCTCCAGTAACTGCGAGATTAGTATTTGAAATTTGTCTAAAAAAGGATACAATACTAGTGTTATTTATTACTGCATTTGCTAAACCATCTACATCAACAGCAGTTAATTTATCATAAGTAATATGGTCATTTTGCGAAGCACTAAAACCGTAACCACCCATTATATAGAGTGTATTTCCTCTTTGATGAAACTCCTGATTAGTAGCTTGTAATTGCTCAAATAGTGACGTTTGCAAAACACTAATAGAAGTACTCCAAGTTTGATTTGTAACTGGATCTATTATGTAAACACTTTTATTATTATCATTTTCCAAGAAAGAAACGAAAGGTTGTCTTTGGTGTAAGCCATCTATTCTTCCCCCTAAAACAACCCATTTACCATCTGTAGTTTTTCCCCAAGAAAAAGAATGTATGTTTGGTGCGTTTGTTATGACTAAAGGCTCTATCTGAACCGTGAATTGGTCTTGTGCAACAATTTCGTTGGTTATAAACAAACCTAACAATAATAGAATAAAGTTAATTTTTATCATCCTTCAATTAATTTAATTTTTATAAAATTAGTTCTAATAGTATTTTAATACATTCATATTAATCCTCTTAAATACGTAATAAAAAAGGCTTTTAATTCTCTGTAAAGATTATTCTTTTTTGCAATTCTCGGAGTAACCTTTGTTACACAAGACTTTTACCAAGCTTATTTATCATAGATAGATAACTTCAAAACATTACTGCTAGCTTTACTTTGACTTACATAATTATTGAAGAAAATATTCTATTGAGCACTCTCATTTCCAACCAAAATATAACCGACGAGATTATTTCCTTTTTTCAGCTTCTTGAAATTTAAAATATCATTTTCTAAATACACGTCGACTTTTACAGGAATAAACGCTGTTGCAGCACCTAAAAGATAGACGTTTTTACACATAAATATTTTTCTGACATCATAGCATATCCCGCTCTTATCGCCTTCCTAATCGCTTAAAAAAAAGGCCCTTCATCATCTAGAACTAACTCGCCATCTTCTTTAAACTGAAATTGAATAATCCCATTAAAAAAGATTGTTTGCATCTCATTTTTTTCAGAATAAAACATAGTAACTTTAGCACTTTAGTATTGACTTAAATGCTTTTAAACTCAGTATTAGAGTTACAACCTGTCGTTATTGTTACGTCAACAGAATTTAACCAAGGCAGATTAACAATATGAAGAACAACTTCACTAAGCATTGTAAAACCTTATTCGCCAGATGGGAATATTTATGGTTTGCTATTATAATCTCTTCGATGGATTTTTTTTCACATCTTTAGAAGCAAAATAATTATTTTATTGACAAGACAACCCTACAAATAACTCTTTAATTAATAACTCGTATCATCCAACTTAACTTTACCATGAAATGTTTTGTATAAGAATAAAAAATAACCTCCTAAAAGAGGTGCTCCAATGACCACAATAGTTAACATAATTCCTAGTGATTTTTGTGAGGATGCTGCATTATAAATAGTAACGCTATATTTTGGATCTATAGTCGATAGTAATAACACAGGATATAACTGAAATGCCACTAACATTAATAAAAAGGCCATGGTCAATGAAGAGAAAACTAATGCATTTCCATATTTTTTCTTGGACACCAACCTTGGGACATTTGCTACTGCTAAAAACGCTAAAATAGGTAAGCTAAAAAATAATGGATTTTCTTTAAACTTATCTGTTACACCAGGTAAAAATATTAGAGTATAAAGTGAAGTTACAGCAAAACTTGTTATAAAAAAAATCATTCCTTTTTTCAATAAAAAAGTTAATCTGGCGTGTAAACGACCTTCCGTTTTTAGCAACAAGAATATAGCTCCTTGTGTCATAAACAAGGACAGAGTCGTGAAGCCAACCATAATAGCATAAGGACTTAAAAAGGAAAAGAAAACACCTCCTTTATAAGAAAAATTCTCATGAAGTTCAAAACCCTGTAGTACGTTAGCTAGAACCACGCCTAATAAAAAAGCTATTAATGTATTTGATCCAAAATAAACAATATCCCAAGTTTTTCGCCACCATTTCATTTCTTCTGCACTTCTAAATTTTATAGCTGACGAACGCAATACTAATAGCATTAGAAACAGCATAAAAGGAATGTACATTGAAGATAACATAGTCGCATACATTACGGGAAATCCCGCAAACAATGCTCCTCCTCCAATAATCAACCATACTTGATTAGCATCCCATAACGGTCCTATTGCATTAATAGCAACACGTCTACTTAAATCTTTTTTAAAAAATAAATGCCAAGCGCCTGCACCATAATCAAATCCCTCTAAAATAGCATATCCTGAAAATAATAAACCGACGACTAAATACCAAAGTGTTGGATAATCAATACCTAAAATTGTTTCCATATTTTGTTTATCTAAATAATTTCAAATTCATTTTTTGATTCATCATATGGACCATGTTTTATTTTTTTATTTACAGAATATAAAAACAAAAGCAACAATATGGCATAGACTACTGCAAAAAGTATTAGTGAAAATAGTATTTGATTAGCTGACACTTCTTGAGAAAAGCCTTTGCTTGTTCTTAAATGTCCATAAACGATCCATGGTTGTCTACCCATTTCGGCAGCAAACCAACCTACTTGATTAGCTATTTGCGGTAATATTACAGAAAAGGCAAAAATCTTTAACAACCATTTTTTATCAAATAATTTACCTCTCCACCATAAAAAACTGGCATATAAAGTCAATGCTATTAAAAACAAACCTATGGAAATCATGATGTGATAAAACTGAAAAACAGCATTAACTTGTCCTGGTCTATCTTCTTCAGGAAAAGTATTTAAACCTGTAATTGGTGCTTCAAAATCTTGATGCACTAAAAAAGATAACCCTCCAGGAATACTAATACCTGTGACCTTTTGTGTTTCATCGTTAACCCATCCAAATAGATATAAATCTGCTGGTGCAGACTTTTGGTAATGACCTTCCATAGCCGCTAACTTTGCAGGCTGATTAACAGCAACACCATCTGCCGAGCTGTGTCCTGAAACTAGTTGTGTTAAGGAAGTAACAGTGGCTACTAATAGCGCTATCTTGAAAGCCTTTTTTGAAATTTCTACATATCTTCCTTTTAATAAATAATAAGCATGGATACTTAAAACTAAAAATGCTCCAGCTAAAAACGCACCTTGCCAAACGTGAATAACACGATCTACACTTGACGGATTAAACACCATTGCCCAAAAGTCTGTCACTTCTGCTCTGGCATTAAAACCCTCTCCAACAATATGATATCCTGCAGGAGTCTGTTGCCAACTATTAGCTACTACAATCCAAACTGCCGAAAACATAGAACCTAAAAACACACCAATAGTAGAGATAAAATGTACTTTAGGTGTCACGCGATTCCATCCAAAAAGTAAAACACCTAAAAAGGCACTTTCTAAACCAAAAGCGAATAAACCCTCGGCAGCTAAGGCACTGCCAAAAACATCTCCTACATATCTAGAATACACAGCCCAATTGGTACCAAATTCAAACTCCATAATAATACCAGTTGCAACTCCTATCCCAAAGGTGATAGCAAAAATTTTCAACCAAAAGCGCGTCAACACCTCATATTGCTTATTACCTGTTTTCAAGTATAAACCTTCCATAATTACCATTATAAGACCTATTCCGATGCTTAATGGTGGGTAGATATAATGAAAGGCAATAGTGAAAGCAAATTGTATTCTTGCTAATATTTCTACATCCATAATGTTTAATTTAGTTACAAAAATAATCTATAAAGATTGATTGTAATGTAACATTTATTGCAGAAGGAGCCCCTAATTGAGGCTCCTTCTCATTTTATAAAAATATTACTTTTTAAGAATGGTGTTTAGTACTAAATCTTTATCTAGCTTCTTAGTACAGAAAAACCAATCTTGACATTCTAAATCCTCTGTTCCTGTCATTCTTTCTTCTGCAACACCACAAGAACCAGCTGGAGAGACAATAACGTCATCGCCAGGATTCCAATCTGCTGGTGTTGCTACATTAAACTTATCAGACGTTTGCATTGCTATTAAAGCTCTATATAATTCATCAAAATTACGTCCTAAACTTAAAGGGTAATAAATTAATGCGCGAACAATGCCTTCTGGATCCACAAAAAAGACAGCTCTAACTGCTTGTGTTTTACTTTCTCCTGGTTGAATCATACCATATTTTTTGGCAACATTCATAGAGATATCTTCTATTAAAGGAAATTTAACTTCGACCTTTTCCATTCCGTTAAATTTAATTTTATCCTTAATGGTTCTTAACCAAGCGATGTGGCTATATAAGCCATCAATAGATAATCCTACAAGATTACAATTAGCTTTCTTAAACTTGTCCTCTAAATGCGCAAATGTCATAAACTCTGACGTACACACAGGCGTAAAATCTGCTGGATGACTAAATAAAATAGACCATTCTCCTTTATAATCTGATGGGAAATTAATTTCCCCTTGAGTAGTTGTTGCCGTAAATTCTGGAGCTTTATCACCAATTCTGGGCATTGTAAAAACTTCTTCTTGCTGTTGTGTTGATTCTAATGTATTCATAATTCTATCTAAGTTTAATTTATTTATAGTGTAAAGTTAATTAACAATCATGAGCCCATTTGTGACCTAAGTCACTTAAGTCATTGAGATTCTATATGATTACATAGAAATGATGAATTTATATCAAATAATCAATCGTTTTGTGACAAATGTCACGTTTTAGAATATTAATAGACCTTATTTTTGTGGTAATGAAACTTTCAATCGTAATACTGAGTCTATTTTTAACCGTGCTACTTCTTTATAATAGTCTAAGAGTATCATTGATGTATACCTATTACGAACTTGACCCTATAGGATTCATTGAAAATCTCTGCGTAAACCAAGACAAGCCAGAACTTCAATGTAACGGGAAATGTTATCTAAAGAGTGTCGCACAATCTCAAAACAAAACACAAAACAATCCAGAGTCTGCTATAGATTTTGAAAAACTACTTTTATATGTAAGTCATGCTAAAGACTATGATACTTCAATTACCAGATTAGAGAAAGAAAAAGATCCCATAATTTACCAAAACAACTATTCTTTCAACACTAGCGACGATTGTTTTCATCCTCCAAGAATTTAACTCTTTATTTTTAGGGTAGATACGACTACCACAATTACATGAGTTAAACTAAACATTACCATAAATGAAAACATTATATGGTATGCTTATATGCATACTAGTTACAAATATGTCTTTTGGTCAAAAACAAAAAGAGACCGAAAAAGACACGACAAAACAAAAAACCACAAAACTTGACGAAGTCCTTATTACAGGAAATAAAAATACAGATCCTGTCTTAACTACTGTTTCCAGTAACCACGAAAAAAAGATCGTACAACCTAAAAACGTAGCCGATCTATTCAACGCAATCAATGGTTTTTCTGTGATTAAAAGAGGAAACTATGCTATTGACCCTTCATTTAGAGGTTCTCAATACGAGCAACTCAATATTCAGTATGATGGTGGTGCCAAAGCGATGCATGCTTGTCCAAATAGAATGGATCCAATAACCACACATATTATACCTGAGGAAATCACCAAAATTGAAATTATAAAGGGACCTTACACAGTGAGATATGGTGCTACTTTTGGAGGTATTATTAATATGGTAACCCAAAAACCCGATTATGAAGATTATGGTTTGCACGGAAAGGTTTCCGCTGGATATGAAAGTAATGGAAGTTCTTTGGTAAACCTGGCACAACTGCAATACATTGCAGCAAAATATGATATTGTTACCAATGTTGGGTACAGAGATTTTGGAAATTATGAAGATGGCGATGGAATCGAAATTCCTTCATCTTTTAGAAGCACAGATTACGGTATTAAAATAGGCTATAATTTTACTGAAAATCAACGTTTTCAGGCACATTGGAGACAATCTTTTGGTCGTGACGTCTTACATGCTGCATTACCAATGGATACTGAATATGATAATAGTAGTATTATTTCATTAGATTATAAATTAGATAACATGGGTCCGATTTTGAAATCATTAACTGCAAAAGCTTATTATAGCTACGTAGATCATTTAATGACCAATACAAATAGACCTTCTTTTATGATGATGGAAGCTTCTTCTGCTGTAGATGCCACGACGATTGGAGGGAAATTAGAATTCAATTGGAAACCTATAGAAAAGTTGAATGTGTTTTCTGGTTTTGATGCGATGTATATTGCCAGAGATGGCGGAAGAACAAGGTTAGTAAAGATTATGAATAGCAATGCATTACCAATGCCTATGACTTTTAATGATAAGGTTTGGCAAGACTCTTACATAACTGACCTAGGTGCATTTACAGAACTTAAATACAATTTTAATCCGAAAACGATTTTAACTGCCGGAATTAGATATGATCATGTAGTTTCAGATATACAAGATCCAGAAGATGATTTTGCTGAAATGTATGACCTAGAAAAACGAACAGAGCATAATTTTAGTGGAACCATTTCTGTAAAAAAAATAGTATCAGATAAATTCACTCTAGAAGCAGCCTACGGAAGAGGCGTGCGCTCTGCCAATATGATAGAACGCTTTATTAACCATTTTAACGTTGGTCAAGATCCTTTTGAATACATAGGAAATCCAAACTTAAAAGCTGAAGTAAATAATCAGTTTGAAATAGGATTTAAGGGACAAGAACCTCTTAAAAACGGGTTTAACACCTTTAAATATGAAGTCTCATTCTACTATTCGTTTTTTGAAAATTATATTGTTGGTATTATTGATCCTACAATCACCCGAAAGTTTAACCCTATAGCTCAACCTAGAAATGTAAAAGTATTTCAAAATTTAAACGAAGCTTATAAAACTGGTTTTGAAGTTACGACTCAAGTAAATTTTTTAGAGGATTATTACTTTAAAGCAGACTTTGCCTATGTCTATGCAAAAAATAAAGATTTATCAGAGTCATTACCTTTAACACCTCCTTTAACAACAAGGCTATCATTTGGTATAGAAAAAGAGAAGTTTTGGGGAAACTTACAATACAATCTAGTTTCTAAACAGGATAACATTTCAAGAAGTTTTGGCGAAACAGAAACATCAGGTTACCAAACTTTAGATGTTCGCTTAGGACTAAGACCTATAAAAAATATAACATTAGGTGTCGCAGCTATAAATATCTTTGACGAAGCATATAATAGCCATTTAAACTTTTCTTTTACAAATCAAGCAAATTTTGATAGAACGCCAATTACCGAACCTGGACGAAACCTCTCCGTCTTCTTACAATATAAGTTTTAGTAAAAAGCAATAAATAGAGACAAAAAGAGAGCACAAATTCATGCTCTCTTTTTATTTTTAAAAAAAACCATTCTAAAAATATTCTTAAAACGCTTCTCTCTAAATAATGATTACCTCAATGAAAAAGGAACTATAATTAATTATACTAACACATTAAAATATTATCCCTACTCTTATATAGTTTCTACAGAAAATGTTATAGTTTTACAAGTGAATGAAACCATTTATATTATTTAGCTAGTTTTATTTGAGAGGACTAAAAAAAACATATGCTTTGAAATACATTGAAATACTTATAAAATTACGTAAAATTATTCGCTCTATAAATCTGGAAAGCAAAAAAATAGAGAAAGAATTGGGAATTAGTATCCCTCAACTTTTAGTGCTTCAATATTTATCTGATCAAAAAGACTACAGAGCATTTGCTAAAGATATTAAAGAATACATCAATCTAAATGCTAGTACTGTTTCTGGTATTATTTCTAGATTAGAAAGCAAAGTTTTAGTCGCTAAGTCTCCAAAACCTAATGATAAGAGAGCTACATATATTCTCTTAACCGCTAAAGGCGCTGATTTACTTTATAAATACCCACCTACGCTTCAAGAGAAACTTTCACAAAGGTTGAAAAAGTTAAGCCCTAATCAAATAGAGGAATTAGATAGAAATATAGATCTATTAACTATAATAATGGATGTAAAAGACATAGACGCAGCACCATTGCTTACTATAAAAGATTTAACAGAGCTTACTGTAAAAGTCAGAACAGACCATCCTCAATAATTTAGATCGGGTAAATTAAAAATCACCCAAAACAGGGTCAAATCATAGTGATGATAAATAATCACAAATACCTGATTATTATTAATTAAAATAAATAGTTTTAATATTAAAAACTTTAAATAGTTTCTACACGAACTATATTTTGTATATTTGTAATAATTCCTTTTTAAACAAAGGTTTTAAGTATAGTTTCACTAAAACAAATATATGAAGGAAGATAACTATTTAGAAAAGGCAGTTGTGTGGGCCGAAAAGAACACTACAATTTCGTTAAAATCGATTTCAGAGGGATATGAAAATCCTCAGATATTTACGAGCAGAACTACTCAGGAAGAAATTCAGCCTGATTTATCCTTCGTTACTTATGGAGGGATTAAACATTATTCAGTGTTAGCTTTAAAAAATGAGAATCCAAAAAAAACAGTTGCAAAATGGAAAATGCTAAGTTTTCTTGCTTCTATGGAGAGAGGAAATCTACATTTATTGGTACCGAAGGGTCATAAAGAATACACTGAAAAATTAGTTAATAATTACAATATTAAAGCAGTAATTCACATGCTGTAGCTAAGACAAGAGATAGATTGACACAAAAAATCTACTAAAAGCCAAAAACGCACAAAAAAATGCAGCAAAAGAGTAATGTATTACAAAATATAAAGCGCTTTAGCAGCATTCTTTATGTGCGGCCTTAAACTAAACCACTACCATCTCAGCAAACATCTAATTTATTAACAATAGTAAAAATTAATTTATGAAGATTATAGATATTAAAAGAGAAACAAAAACTGAGAAACGATATAGTAAAAAAATGGGGGAACTTACAGCTAAAGTTACTTACATAAAAAAACGCTTTTTAGGATTACCTATTAAGACGTTGCATAAATATAGGGAAACCTATTATGGCAAAATGAAAAATTGTGATGATTGTATCATCTAAATAACAAACTATTTTATTTAATTAATAAATTTATAATATTTAATGAAAATACTAGTAATTGGAGCAGGCAACATGGGACTAACCTATGCAGAAGGAATGTCTAAATCAAAACTGCTCAAGAAGAAAAATATAATGATTTTAGACAAATCTGAAGAAAAATTAAAAGAACTTCATGAAATTTCGCATTTCGATGCCTTTGAAGAATTGGAAGATTGTGTGCCAAAAGCGGATATCATTTTTGTCGCTGTTAAACCACATCACGCAGAAGATCTCTTCAAACAAATTAAACCCATGGTCACATCAGATCAAATTTTAATTTCTATTATGGCAGGAGTTACTTTGGACGCAATAAAGGAGTTTTCTGGGGTACAGAAAGTTGTGCGTGCGATGCCAAACTTACCTGCAAAAGTAGGTCTTGGATTAACATCTTATGTAGCTTCACCAGAAGTCTCACGAATAGAGTTATTAACTGTAGAAAGTCTTTTAAATACGACTGGGAAGTCTATCCTCGTTGATAGTGAAAGCTTAATCGATGCGTCCACAGGAATTTCTGGTAGTGGACCTGCATATGTATTTTATTTTATGCAGAGTATGATGGAAGCTGGATTGCAAATGGGCTTTTCAAAGAATGATTCTAAAGTATTGGTTAGTCAAACGTTCACAGGCGCTATAGAACTTTTTAATCAGTCCAATTTATCTCCTAATTCTTGGATGGAGAAAGTATCTTCTAAAGGCGGAACTACACAAGCAGCTCTCGATTCGATGGATGATAATAACGTAAATGAATTAATAAAAGAAGCTGCATTCGCCGCATTTAGTCGTGCTGTTGAATTAGGTAAAGAAAACAAATATGTATAAAGAAGTAATTGTCATCAAGGTTGGAACAAATGTTATGACCAATAAAGACAATAGAATAGTAAGACCGGTCTTGAGAAGATTAGTTAAACAGATTGCAGAACTTTATGAACGTGATATTATTACACTCTTGGTGTCATCAGGATCTGTAATTGCAGGAAAAGAGGTTTTAGGAAAATCAAAAATAAAAGACAAAACTAAGAAAAGGCAAGTATACTCTGCTATTGGGCAACCTCGAATGATGAGTTTTTATTATAGTATTTTTCAGGATTATGGTATGAAATGTGCCCAAGTGCTTCCTACTAAACGAGATTTTAGCCCAGGTATACATCGAGAAAATATGATTAATTGCTGTGAAGGATTGCTTTCAGAAGGAGTAATTCCTATTGCAAATGAAGATGATGCTGTGTCAGTAAGCATGTCTATGTTTTCAGATAATGATGAATTAGCTAGTTTACTCGCAAAACTAATCAATGCTGATCGACTTATTATCCTTACTGATATCGATGGCTTATATAGTGGTCATCCAGACGCAGATAACAGTAATCTAATTAAAAATGTAGACCCAAGAGAAGACCTTGATAAATATATAGAAGATACTGATAAATCTGAAGGAGAAGGTCGTGGCGGAATGGGATCTAAACTAAATTATGCCCAAGAGACTGCATTTCATAGCATTCCAACATTTATTGCCAATGGAAAGAGAGATAATACAATCATTGATATTATAGATGGAAAAAGTGTGGGGACAAAAGTGTCCCTTTAATTAAAATAGTTTTAAATGAAATTAATAGCAACAGAAATAAAAAATAACGTCTTGGAAAGCATGGAACGCATCTTAGACGAAAATAGGATAGCATTACTTGATGCTAATAAAAAGGACCTTGATGCTTTTAACAAAGATGATCAGGCCATGTATGACCGCTTGCTTATAAATGATAAAAAGATCGATGGCATGATAAAAGCTATCATGGAGGTCCGTTCACAAGACGATCCAGTAAATAGAGTCATTACCAACAAAACTCTAGAAAACGGTTTACAAGTAGTGAATAAAACAGCACCTTTTGGAACGATAATGATTATTTATGAATCTCGACCAGATGTGACTGTAGAAGCCGCAGTACTTGCTTTTAAAGCCAATAGTAAAATCTTACTTAAAGGAGGAAAGGAAGCTGTAACTAGCAATAAAATCCTTGTTAACTTTTGGCATAAGGCACTACTAGAAAACGGGTTAAGCACAGAATATATCCAATTATTGACAATGGATAGAACAGAGACACAACAATTTCTAAAAAACCCAAAAGAGCCTTTAGATCTAATTGTCCCTAGAGGCGGAGAAAAATTAATCTCTTTTGTAAAAGAACACGCAAAATGTGCTGTTCTAATAAGTGGTCGAGGTAATAATTTTTTATATGTTGATGAAAATGCTGATTGGGAACAAAGTATTGAGGTTATTCTTAATGCCAAAACTAGTAAAATATCAGGCTGTAATGCTCTAGATAAAATTTTAATCAACAATAATCTTCCCAATTATCATAATAAAATGATTGATTTGAAGAATATTTTAAAGAATAATGGTGTATCTATAATGGTAGATTCAGCTGTCAAAAATATTTTAAAAGAGGAAGAGCTTATAACGGATGAAAAGATTTGGAAAAAAGAGTTTTTGGCGATGAAATGTTGTATTGGTTCAGTAGATTCTACAGAAGAGGCCATTGAAAAAATAAACACAAATTCTGGTGGTCATTCCTCTACTATAATGACAACAAGTAATGAAACAGCATCACTTTTTATGGAACAAGTGGATTGTGCGGCTGTATATCAAAATGCATCCACCAGATTTACTGATGGTGGTCAAATGGGAGTAGGTGCAGAACTCGCAATTAGTACAGGGAAATTACATCACAGAGGCCCATTAGGTCTTAACGAACTGGTGACTAACAAATATTACGTATACGGAGAAGGACATATTCGAGAATAAAAGATATCATATACTACAAATTGTATTCTGACTATATCGTTATTGAAAGACCACTCATTATCGCAGTAGTATACAATAACCATTAATCGCAATTAATTTTAATATTTATAGTCTCCTTTAAATTATGGAGTCCATCAAAATCAAACATTTTTGACACTACTTAGGTCCAAGCTTACTAGTAACAATATCATTATACTAGTTCTATTGGACCTATATGTAGGGTTTTATTTTTATTTACAGAATTTTCAGTGATCATAATATCTCTCCACCGCTGGCTAAAATTTGATAATGAGATTTTATGCGCCCATTTTTTAAAAATATCGAGATATGTATTTCAATATCGTCATAACTAAAATACTTTTTTAGATAACACAACGCATATATTACAAATAACAAATCACCCTTTTTAATTTACTTCTTAACTTTACAAGAACTAATTCCAAATACTCTATACAGTGGGCAAAAGCTAACCAAACTTGTAAGCACAAAAATTACTGATAATGCAATCATTATATACGCTTACGCGCCCTCTATTATTCCCTGCCAATAAAGTATAACTACAATTGCCACTATTACTGATCTGATAGCCCTATCAGAATTACTCATATTTCTTTTCATAACAGTAAGTGTATTAATTATAATTTAAAATGATACTAACAAGTTCATCTTTCTAAACTAGGAGAGAACCTCTAAAATTACTTTCCGTAATTAAATAGTAGTAAAGCAGGAAGACCTCTAACCTGATATTTTGATGCTTACCCCTTTTTTTACTGATATCTATTTTAATAATCGGCACGCGTTCACGAAGAACATCATTGTCTTGGATCAAAAACGGATTCAACATTTTAAATGGACTGCATCACTCTGTAAAGAAATCAAATGACACCAGTTTTTATTAGTTTATAACTTCTGAAAAATGCTCATACCTGATTAATTTTATTTCTCAAAAGAAACGCTCCATAACCCTCTTACCTCATTGATTTCATATCCAATTGCTTTATCTTTCGGATAAAACTGCGCTATTGTATTCAAAACGTCTTTTTTAATAGTTTCGTTGGGCTTACCATGACACTGTAAGCACATGGAATTTGTAATGATTGGATAATAAAATTGAACTTTATCATTCAATTGAATTACAATAGGATCAATTTCATCTTCATTGAAAACACGTTCTTTGAATTTTTCGATATAGATTAACTCTTCTGAATTAGCAATATTATCAGGATTTCGCGGTTTATCTGTCACTCTTTTGATAGTCGCATTATGAACAGTAGCCATATTATCTGTTAACGGATAAGCTTTGGTATTACAAAACGTTAAAGCTTCTATAGTTCCTTTTTTTTGTAGTATTCCCATTAAGTTTCTACCTAAAACTGCTTTAGTCGTCAATGCATAGTTTAATCCTCGCTTTCCATCAGTTAAGTCTTCAGCATTAGCTTGTTCTTGTTGTTTATGATTTCCCTTTTTTTTTCCTAATCCCTGTCCTTTCTGTTTTACTTTTTTTGAGTTAAAATGATCCTCAAACCATGTTGGCTCCTCAATGTCATAATCAAACATATAGTCGCTTATTTGTTTAATTGTTTCCTCAGGAAAAACCTGTTTAGGCATAACACCAAAACGTTTTACAGCACCATGCATTTTTGCAGTGTCTTTCGTTGGATTATTAATCCAATTTTGGATATCATTAGTAAATTGTTCCTTGGTCATACCATCTTCCAAGTAGTGCTTTTTAACAGCAACCATTGGAGGTCCAATTCTATCATCATGACTAGCTGTTGGACTATGACATACATAACAATTAATTTGCATCAATTTCTTTCCTGGATGTGATTCTACCTTTTCAATTTCTGTTGTAGAAACATAACTTTTATCTTTAGTTTTATTACAACCAAAAACAAATAATAACAACAACATTAATACTATTAAATTCTTCATTTAGTTATAGTTTATTATTCCGCCTTTTAAATCATATATCTGTGCAAACCCCAAAGCATAGAGCTTTTTCGATGTTTGTCTGCTTCTACTTCCGCTTCTGCAATACACATAAACTGGTTTTTGTTTATTCATTTTATCAAATTCAATATTAAATTTACTTGAAAAGAAGTCTATATTTTTAGAACCTTTGATATGACCTGATTTATATTCTTTTAGTGTTCTAACATCTACTAGTTGAACATTATTATGAACGACTTTAAGTTTAAACTCAACCGGAGTAAGAACAGTTATAGAATCATTTTTTACTGGTTTTATTCCAAATAATGCTAACAAAAACGACATATGACTGAATGTTTTAAATTGGTGATTTTATGATTTATTTATAAAATTACTTGATTTAGATGATTTTTTTGGTGACCATTGTTACATAAACAAAAGCGCCTCCTACTTAATTTCAGAAACGCCTTTTCCAACCAAAAAATCATGTATTCTATTTAAGTGTCGTAGGACAAACAAAATCTGTTCTTGGCACATTTGTATTTTTTATGGCATCATAACCTCCAGAAATATTAATTACGTTATGGATGCCTCTGCTTTTTAAAATTGAAGCAGCTATCACAGAGCGATACCCACTAGCGCAATGCACATAAAAAAGCTTGTTTTTTGGAAACTCTGTCAAATGATTATTGATATAATCTAAAGGTGTATGCTTAGCATCACCAATATGTTCGGCAAGATATTCACCTTCTTTTCGGACATCAAATACCAAATCTTTATTTTGAGGATATCTATTTGCAAATTCTTCAGCAGAAATTGAATTTAATGTATCATATTCCATTCCTACTTGTTTCCAAGCACTAAATCCGCCTTCTAAATAACCAATTACATTATCAAATCCTACTCTAGACAAGCGTATAATAACCTCTTTTTCTCTCCCTTGAGAAACTATAAATAAGAGGGGTTGTGTCACATTAACAATTAAAGCCCCAACCCAAGGTGCAAAATCCCCGTCAATACCAATAAATATTGAACGTGGCACATGACCCTTTATAAATTCTGATTGATGGCGTACATCTATAACAATAGCTCCTGTTTCATTTGCAGCGGCTTCAAACACTTTTGCAGTCAACGGTTTCTGAGATTTTGACATTACCTTATCAAAACTTTCATACCCTTGAATATTCATCATAACATTTTGAGGAAAATATCCTGGCGGCTCTTTTAAACCCTCTAATAACTCTTCTATAAACTCTTCTTTCGTCATATCAGCACGTAACGCATAATTGACTTTCTTTTGATGACCTAAAGTATCTGTAGTTTCTTTACTCATATTTTTACCACAAGCAGAACCAGCTCCATGATTGGGATATATAATTAAATCATCGCTTAGGGGCATGATTTTATGCCGTAAAGAATCAAATAACAAACCTGCTAATTTTTCTTGTGTTAGATTTGCTACAATTTTTTGTGCCAAATCTGGGCGTCCAACATCACCAATAAAAAGTGTGTCTCCAGTGACGATACCATGCTCTTTGTCGTTCTCATCAATCAACAAATACGTTGTACTTTCCATTGTATGTCCAGGTGTGTGAATCACCTTTACTTTATAGGCTCCTATTTCAAATACCTGATTATCTTCTGCGACAATTGCTTCATAACTAGGTTTTGCTGTTGGGCCAAGGACAATTTGAGCTCCTGTCTTTTCTTTTAAATCTAAATGTCCTGAAACAAAATCGGCATGAAAATGAGTTTCAAAAATGTATTTAATTTTTGCATCATCCAATTTAGCTCTCTTTATATAAGGCCCTACTTCTCTTAAAGGATCAACTATGGCAGCTTCTCCATTACTTTCGATATAATAAGCTGCATGAGCTAAACATCCTGTATATATTTGTTCTATTTTCATATTCTATGCGTCTTTTCTAATTTTTAACTAACAGTTTAAAAGTAATATTAATAATTATCTCATCGTGTAACTAAGGTTACAATACCTACTTAGATAATTCTTTGTAGATGATATAAATCCCCATTATTAAAACAAACCACCCAAAACCTTTCTTCAATTTTTTTCCTTCAATAAATTTTGATAGATAAATACCTAAAAAAATACCGACTACTGAAATAGCAGTAAATACAAATAAAAATGACCACTCTATATCTAAATTTTCAACATCTCCAATAAAACCAATTAGAGACTTTATGGCAATAATTAACAGTGAAGTGGCCACTGCTTTTTTCATTGGTAATTTCGCTAATAATACTAAAGCAGGTATGATCAAAAACCCACCACCTGCGCCGACGATACCTGTTAAAACACCTACAACTAATCCCTCTATAATAATTAATGGATAATTATATGAAACGATAGTTTCTTCTTCATAATCTTGATTTTTACTTCTAATCATAGAGATTGAAGCGACTAACATCACTAGGGCAAAAAAGAGCATAATAGCAATGTTTTTAGTTACCAAAAAATCGCCAATTGAAAATAATTCATCAGGAATAGCTGGAATAAGATACTTGCGGGTTAGGTATACCGTAATAAAAGCTGGGATTGCAAAAACAATAGCTGTTCTATAGTCAACCAAGCCTTTCTGCATATTTCTAATTGCTCCAACTAAGGCTGAGACACCTACAACAAATAAAGAATAGGCAGTTGCTGTTACTGGATTAATAAATAGAAGATATACTAAAATTGGTACTGTTAAAATTGAGCCACCACCTCCAATAAGACCTAATACGATTCCTATTAAAAGCGCTCCAAAATAACCAAGTAACTGTTGTAAATCCACGAAAAAAATATTTCTTCAAAATTAACTCGTATTTACATGGTTTTTAGTAACAAAAGTTACATTCTATAATTCTATAACCTTAATATTATTTCTATGAAGTTCTATTTTACCGCTTAAAGATAATTTCTTTAATAATCTCGAAATAACGACTCTAGACGTATGTAAATCTTGAGCTATTTCTTGATGGGTCACATGGATTAAATCATTATGGTTTACCATGGCTTTATCTTTTAAATATTTAAACAACCGATCATCCATTTTTAAAAATGCAATCGTATCTATAGCTTGAAGTAATTCGCCCATACGATCATGATAACTTTGTAAAATAAATCGCTGCCAACTTTTATACTTACCCAACCACTCTTCCATTTTTTGCACAGGAATCATAATTAATTTAGTATCTGTTTCTGCAATGGCTCTAATTTCACTTTTAGATTGCCCTAAGCAGCATGACAGTGTCATAGCGCACGTATCGCCTTGCTCTATAAAATATAATATAAGTTCATCCCCATTTGTGTCTTCTCGAAGAATTTTTATAGCTCCACTTACTAAGAGTGGCATCGATTTTATATAGTCACCAATTTCAATAAGTTGGTAACCTTCAGGTATATCCTTGTAGGCCCCAACATCATTAATCTCATTAAGTAACTCATCTTCAAATAAGTAACCATAATTTTGTTTTAATTCTTCTATCATTGGCTCAGAAATCGGTTGTTAATTCAAAAGTAAGCATCTTAAAGAGAATTCTACTGATTTATATCATTGTAATACCGCAGTGAATCAAATAATTTTATGAGATAAAACTTAGAGATTATGAAAACAGCTATGAGCCTCCTTGTAATGATTTTGTTAGCAAGTTGCTCTACAGCAAGAGTCACTGACAGTTGGATCAATAGTGATTACAAGAACTATCAACCAAAGAAAATTCTTATTATAGGTCTAACAGATAACAGCAGTGGAAGAATGCTATTTGAAGAACAATTAAAAACAGCACTTACCAATAGAGGCATTGAAGCTGTTGAGAGCTACACCGTTTTTAAACCTACATTCACGAGCTCAAAACAAACCGAAGAAGAGATTGAAAAAGAGATAAAAAGACTATCAAATGACGGTTTTGATGCTGTTATAATTTCCGCAGTAAAAGGTATTGACGAGAAAGTATCTTATGGTGGAGACAACTTTAGAACACACTACTATTGGAGACGTTTTGGTCGTTATTATTATTTAGCCCAAGATGTATACCATACTGAAGGCTATTACAATAAGTATAAAATTTACCATATTGAAGCGTCTTTATATAACTTAAAGGAACATAATGATAAGTCTTTAGTTTGGGTCGCTTCGTATGATGTTGTAGACCCCAAACAAGTTAATACAACAGTTACTAATTATGTGACTGCTATTGTAAAATCGCTAGAAGAAAATCAAATTATAAAGAGTAATTAGAACCCTAGTTTACAAACCTCATCTTATACTATTATTTGGACTGGTCTACATTTAACTTCACTTCCAATTCTGGAATTTTAATAAGCTCAATAGTTGAAGATGCTAAGATGATTTCACCTTTTGTATTTTCAATTTCTAGTCTTATTTTATCATTTAAAAGGTGCTTTACAAGACGACGTTTCTTAAAATCAACAATATATCTCAAATTAAATTGAATCCAATTATCGGTTAAAGTAATGGCTAATGTAGGATCTACTTGAGCATCTTCTATATAATATTTATTGACAACATCTTTCCATTGCGACTTTGAATTTGCTGTATATTCTGAAAGGGTTTCCGAAGCAATTTTAATAACAATAGATTTTGCTAAATCAATATCAGAACCGTAGCGAATTGGCAAATTAAACTCATCCCAGATAAACGGAAAATCCTGAGAGTAATTATATATAGGGCCTTTAAAAACAAAAGCATTACTTAGTTTCACAATACGACCACTGTAATTATCGCTGCTTACCCATTGACCAATTTCCATCATAGTGGTATAGATACTATCCACATCAATCACATCGCCTTTAATGCCATTAATTTCAATTCGATCGCCAGGCTTATACACTTTTACCAAAAAAATATACATAGAACCTGCTATACTTAAAATTAATTCTTGCAATGTAAATGCCAATCCTGCGGTAAATAAACCAATGACAATAGTAAAATCTTTAATGGCTCCCGAAAAATAGGTGATTGCTAAAAAAGTTAGCAATACATAACCCAGAATTTCTATTCCTTTTTGCGTTTTGTAACGCACCACGGTATTTGATATTTTCTTTCTTAAGTAACGCCTTAAAATCTGAATGAGTAATAAAAGAATTATTAGAATGACCGAGAATTTAATCATACTCCAAATAAAAGGGTTAGCAATTAGCCATTCTTTTATATTTTCTATTGCTATCATAAAAAAGGAATTAAAAATCCTCGTAAGAGTTTAACTTGTTCTTTAATGTTCTGTTTTCTAATTGAAGATATTCGACTTGTTTGAGCAAATTATAAATAGCATCTATCCCTTCTAAATTGATATGAAGATCGTAATGCAAACGTATCATTTTCTCAACATCGTTAAGCTGATTGGTTTGTAAAAAATTGTCATTATCCGTTATAGTAATTTGAACTAAATCATATTCATAAAGTGCATCTATAAAAGCTTCAGGAACTTTATAATGTGTACAAAACTGTTGGATTGATATAAGATGTGTTGTGTCCATATTATCGTAATTTTGATAGTTCAGTGAAGAGTTCCTTTTCTTTAGCTGTAAGATTTTTAGGCATTTTTAGATTATAGGTTATAAACAAATCTCCAAACTGCTCTTCTTTTTTATACTTCGGAAAGCCCTTTCCCTTGAGTTTTACTTTTGTCCCATTTTGAGTTTCTGGCTTTACCGTTAACTTTACTTTTCCGTCAAAAGTATTGACCATAATTTCGCCACCTAGAAGCGCTTTGTAAATATCTAAATCAACTGAAGCATACAAATTATGTCCATCTCTTTTAAATTGAGATTGATTTACTACTGAAAACTCAATATATAAGTCTCCATTTGGTCCTCCATTAACTCCTTTTCCACCATGTCCTTTTATTTTTATGACTTGACCATTTTCTATACCCGCAGGAATGGTAATACGAATATTTTTATTGTTGACAGTTAAGGTACGCTTATGCGTCGTGTAGACCTCTTTCAGATCAAGTTTTAATTGAGCATTAAAATCTTGACCTTTAAATTTCACTTCCCTACCACCTGCTCTCGATGAACCACCACCAAACATAGAGCCGAAAAAATCTGAAAAATCTTCTTCAGAATAGCCTCCTTGAGGGTTTTGCGTACTTCTTTGATACTGATTTTGCTGTTTCGCTTTTTCGTATTCTTCTGCATGCTGCCAATGTTCTCCATGGTCATCATACTTTTTACGATTTTCGGGATTGCTTAAGACTTCATTGGCTTCATTAATTTCTTTAAACTTCTGTTCTGCCTTCTTATCATTAGGATTTAAATCTGGATGGTGTTTACGTGCTAATTTCCGATACGCTTTTTTGATAACGGCATCAGTTGCACTTTTTGAAATCCCTAGTGTTTTATAATAATCTATAAATGCCATTATTCTTTATTATGGGTTTTAATATATTGCTTTAATATCTGCTTGAGACTTTCTAAGTAGTCTTCCATATTCTTAATTTCTATATCTGGATGAACTTTTGATGGTATAGTTACTGGGTTTTCGTCTAACGTAGCATAAAGTTCTGGGTAATTAACCGCTATACTATTAGAAAGTCTTATAATTTGATTTTCTATGTCTTGTAATCTTTTCATAATATTATGCTTAAACTCAAGGACTAAGTTAGCTAAAAATGTTGTCATTTCATATGATTAATATCAGTCAACAAAGGCACCCTATACAAGTATTTTTCCATCTCCCATTTGGATAATTCTATCTGTCTTATTAGCAAAGTCCTCATCATGAGTTACCACTAAAAGTGATAAACCTTTCTCGTCACTCAACTGTTTAAAAATATTGAATATGTTTTGAGCATTATAGCTGTCCAAGTTCCCCGTGGGTTCATCACCCATAATTACTGAGGGATTATTTATTAGAGCGCGAGCAATAGCAATACGTTGCTTCTCTCCTCCCGAAACTTGTGAGGCTCGTTTCTTTGATAAATGTTCAATATTGAGCATTTTAAGTTTCTCTATGGCATCATGCTCAATTTCTGGGTATGATTTTTCACCTAATTTCTTGGCAGGAAGCATCACATTTTCTATTACTGAAAATTCTGAAAGTAAATAGTGAAACTGAAAAACAAAACCAATATGCTTATTCCGCAAATAGGATAGGTGTGTCCTTTCCTGTCCTGTAATAAGTTGATTATTCAAATATAATTGACCTTCATAATCGGTATCCATTGTAGAAAGGATATAGAGTAACGTAGATTTACCACAACCAGATTTCCCCATAATAGAAGCAAACTCTCCCTTTTTTATCTGAAAATTAATATCCTTTAAAACATGAAACGATACAGGCTTCTTGAAATATTTATTGATATGTTTTGCTTCTAATACAACACTCATATTATTGTCCTCTTATAATTTTTATTGGATCTATTTTTTTAGCTTTTTTAGAGGGTAAATATCCTGCTAGAAATGTAGAAAAAATAGCGAATAAAAAACCGATGATAAAAAATAATGGATCCCTATTTACAGGATAGGTTTCTACTGTTGGTAAGGCTTCTGTTTTAAAAGGAATAGTGCCAATTAAACTCGTTAACCCAAAACCTAATACCAACCCTAAAACTCCACCTACAAAACCAATAATCATGGCTTGACTCATAAAAATAAGCTGCACATCTTTACCAGAAAACCCCGTAGCTTTCAAAATGGCGATATCATTCATTTTTTCATAAATGAGCATATTTAATATGTTATAAATACCAAAACCCGCAACGATAAGGAGTGTTATGGATACCGCATATGTAATTAGATTTCGTATTGTTGTTCCCGTATCAAATTGTGCATTTGCTGTCTTTATATCTACGGCTTTTAGTTTAAATTGCTGCTCAATTGTTTTAGCTAATGAAACAGCCTCTTCAATATCATATAGCTTTACATTAATATCTGTGATGTAATTTTTTGCTTCGCCTAAAATACGTTGCACTGTTTTTATATTGGTAAAGCTTTGAATAGCATCAAGATCTGCTACACCACTTTGATAAAAACCAACAATTTTTAAAGGAAAAATATCACCATTAATTGGACTTATTTGTACGCGATCTCCAACTTTTAAAGACATTTTTTCAGCAACACCAATTCCTAACAATATCCCATTATCTGTAGTTTGCAAAGCTTCAGCAGAACCCTTAACAATATAATCTTCGATGTTAAAAAGTTTTGCTTCGTCTATTGGATTAATACCGATAAGATTTCCACCAATTTCTATGGAGCCAGCAATGTAGAATATTTGTGTTTGCACCTGTGGAAGTGCGCCTCGCACATTCTCATTACGTTCTAAATAGTCAATAATTGGTAGTGCATTATGGATTTTTAGCTGACTTAATTTGGGCTTAATTGAGTGTACTACATTAAAACTTTCATTAAAATCATCATACAACGAAACAGGTTGGTTTTTTGAAGGTTCAATTTCATTATAAACGTGAATATGTGGTGTTTGATTTAATATTAAATCATCTAACATCGTATTTAACCCGGTCATAAAGCACACCAAAGTAATATAACTACCAATACCAAAAGTAACTCCAAGAGCTGCAACAGAAGTTTGCTTTATTTTCGTGAGCAAATGTGTTTTAGCAATGCTTAATATAACGTTCCAATTGGTCATTATTCTAGCTTATAGATATAAGTGTCTTTGTTAATTCCTGACAAGATTTCGATATACTCCATATTTTGCAATCCCGTTTCAATAATTACTAATCCATCATCAGTTTTAACTTTATTACTATCAATCAAATATTCCTTGGGAATAGTCAGTGCCTTTTCTTTTTTAGAAATAACAATATTGGCTTCTCCAGAGAGTCCTGGATATAAAACTTTTGGAGGATTCACCAAAACAGCTTCAACTGTAAAAGTTTGGTTTCGTTCGTCTTTCTTAGGATATATTTTAGATACTTTTCCTTTAAAAATCATATCTGTATAAGCATCTAAATGAATTAAAACTTCCTGTGTTTTTACTATTTGCACTATATCCACCTCATCTACAAGTAGTTCAATTATAAAATCAGTAGCACTTCCAATAGATGCTAGTGGCTCCATACTTGTTACAATTTCTCCAGGCTCTTTATACAGGGCATATACCTTTCCTCCAATTTTACTGGTTATTGTAAAATCTTTTGTCACTATTGATGACGTTTGATACTTGTTTTTTGCTCGTTTAACAGCTGTATACAATTCATTTTTTGTGTTATTAAACTTACTTCGTAGCAGCTTTAATTGATTTGAAGCCAACTCATAATTAAGTTTTTTAATATCATATTGTACTTTAGACCCGATATGTTGATCCCAAAGATTTTTTTGTCTAAAATAATTAATAGAATCGTTTTTATACTTCAACTTAGCAGCTTCTATTTCATCTTTAATACTAGCCAATACCGTCGCACTTCCATTATAATTTTCTTGTGCTAGATCTAAAGCGAACTTGTCATTTTGAGTATTCAGTTTAGGTGTATTGTTTGTAATCTGAAATAGTTTTTTATTCTTCGGAATTAAATCACCCTCTTCAACAAAATTAAATTCTAAAATACCTGAAACACTAGAATATACTTGATACAAACTATCTGGCTGAATAGTTACTGAAGCGTAGACAAACTCTGTCAAAGCCTGCTCTATTGGCAAGACACTATACTTCTTGTTAGAACATGACAATAAGAAAAACACCATACTAATAAAGCTCCATACTTTCATTTCTAATACGTTAGTTTTGATTGTAATAATATGTATTCATTTAAGTTTGTAGCGTCGATAGCTCCAACTAATTTACCTTTTCTTACCACTGGAATAAATTTTTGTTTTTTACTATAAATAAGATGATATATTGATTTGAGATCATCTGTGTTTTTAACCGTTTTAAAGCTAGTATCCATCACATTTTCGACCAAAATATTTACATTAGAATTCTCAATAATTTGTCTGTGATACAAAAGACCTTTAACTACGCCTTCTTCAACGACAACAAAGTTAGTTTCAGTTCCAGAAATAATTTTATTGACAACAAGATCTATAGAATCTTTAGGATTGAATGTTGTAATATCAAGCAGCATTGCTTCTTCAACACTATGACCCTTTAATAAAGACATATGGTGCACCAATTGATTTTCACCGTAAGCTCCTAAAAAAACAAATAAGGCAATAACAATGAGAAACGGATTGTATAATACGCCTGCCAATAAAAACACAACAGCTATAAACTGACCGATACTGGCTGCTATTTGTGTAGCTTTTACATGATTCATTTTTAGAGCTAACAAAGCCCTTAACAATCGTCCTCCATCCATTGGAAAAGCAGGTATCATGTTAAACAATACTAAACCGAAATTGACAATAAATAAAAAGAATAAAAAATTCTGAAATGTAAAACTCACAAATATGTCATAAGCATCTGTGAAACTTTGACTAAATAGATCCTCTACAGGAACTATAAAATAGAGCAAAAGCGCAATGCCGACATTAACTAAAGGACCAGCGATAACGATAAGAAATTCTTGCTTTGGAGATTCTGGCATTTTATCAAAACTTGCCATTCCTCCAATTGGGAGTAATGTTATTTTTTCGGTTTTAACACCAAAATACTTTGCTGTTAAGGCATGACCTAATTCATGTAATATAACGCAAACAAAAACCGCCAATATAAAGGATATATTAAAAAGAACACTATCTGTACCTCCACCTCTTTTTAGTTCATCAAAAATAATCCATACAATTAAAAATAAAAATGTCCAGTGCACTTTTATTTTAATTCCGGCGACACTACCTAAATCTAAGTTTGCTTTCATTTTTATAGTATTATTCATTAGTGATAATGATTGCCCATGTATTATCTTTATACATAACAGCGTATAGGTTGTCTGAAATATGTTTGGATATAATTTCAGGTGGCTTTCGCATAAATTCCTTATCTAAAACAACATTAACAGCCTCTTGAGTTAGATAATTTTTAATTTGGCCAGTGGTATCTATGGTCACCTCATAATATTTGTAGTAAACCACATCTTTGCCTAAGGCTTTATTTTGACCAACCATTTCTTTAACTAATTCTAAAACAATTGCTTTACCACCATTAAAATTTGAGGCATTTAAAAATTGAGGTT
Source organism: Psychroserpens burtonensis DSM 12212 (assembly GCF_000425305.1). Classification (GTDB taxonomy): domain Bacteria; phylum Bacteroidota; class Bacteroidia; order Flavobacteriales; family Flavobacteriaceae; genus Psychroserpens; species Psychroserpens burtonensis. The sequence continues at coordinate 63,390 of NZ_AUDE01000019.1, read as the reverse complement.
CTATAATAGTTTTACCGTCAGCATCTATATAACCAAAGTAGGAAATACCATCTTTTATTTGCTTAATTAAACACCTTCTATCGCTAAATATGGGATAGTTTTCGTTAGTCATTTTTGTAGTGACTACATCATTTCTAAAACCGACTATAATAGCACCTTTATTATTAATAAAAGCCCATTGATTTCCCTTTTTGATAGCTGCAATACCATCATAGAAAGGTGAGATATAATCCAAATTTTTAATAGATTGTGTGAATCCAAAAATTGGAATTATTACAATGACAAAAAATAAAATTATTGCTTTTTTCATGATTTTAAAATTTTAAGAGTGATCTGTCAAAATTAGCATTGTGCACCTTTTTATAAAATGATATTCATCATGGGCTGCTAAAACTCTAAATCAAATAAAACAAATAAATTGTATTGATTGATTAGAGTACTACTTGCTTCAATAATTCAAAACTTGCAGTTGTTGGATAATCTCCATTTTTAGTTTTAAAACCATATGCGTTCATCAATTCATGACCATATATTAGTGCTCACGGTATTGCTATGCCTTAAACAAATACTCTTTTCAATTGCAGACTCTTTATAACCAAACATCTTTATAACATACCCGGTTTTCTAAAAACATCTCGGCAATATACTTAGTACTTAGACAATCTCAAGACAACAAAATCATTTTAGAATGGCTTCTTTTATACTTCTATAGCTACGCTCACTACCCTAGTGATTTGATTTTATAATTTCTATAATCTCATTTTTTTGAAGCACCCCAGATTGTCGCCATACCTGAGCACCATTTTTAAATAAAAGCATAGTTGGAACTCCACGCACTTGGTACTTGGCTGCTAACGGTTGATTTTTATCAACATCAATCTTTATAATTTTTACTGCATCTCCAAGTTCTTCTTTTACCTGTTTTAAAACTGGCGCCAACATTTTACATGGTCCACACCAATCAGCAAAAAAATCTACTAAAACAGGGATTTCAGACTGTATGATATCATTAAAACTACTTTTCATTTTCTATACTTTTTATAACCTTTTCAAGTTTTGCACTGACTTCGTGTGCTAGATTATTTAGTGCATCATTTTTTACTTCCTGCATGGATACTAAAGGGTTTATTGCAGAGACTTCAATGCTGTTAGGGGATTGCTCTTGTATAATAATATTACAAGGTAACATAGTCCCGATCTTATCCTCTACCTGTAATGCTTTATATGCAAATGATGGATTACAGGCACCTAATATTTTATACTTTTTAAAGTCAACTTGTAGTTTACTATTTAAAGTTGTTTGTATGTCAATTTGTGTAAGCACCCCAAACCCTTCATTTTTTAATAGTGCTACTACTCTATTTTCCACAGCATCAAATGGCCCTTTTACGATCTTAGTAAAATAATAATTCATAGTTAATATTTTTTTAATTCTATATCTAGTTTTGCAAGCATGATCAATTCTGATTTATTGATTCCGGAAAATGCGTGTGCAATAGAAGAGGCTGTTTTTAAAATTAAATGCCTTACATCTTCAGTAAATAAGTGACTTTGCTCTTTCTTATAACTTATAAAATCTTCATAACATAATTTAATATCAGGTTCTTCATCACGATTTAACCAATCAAAAACAACTTCTATTTGATATGCAGCATCAGTGCCAAAGAAATCTTCAATGGCATCCATTTCTAACCACTGTTTTTTTACAAACGCCTTTAATTTATCAAACTCTATGGATTTAACGCTACCATCAGAAGCTGCAATAGCATAAAATAATTTACCAAGATTCTGATAAAATGTAAGTGTCATTTTCTTTTTAGTTACCATGATATTACCATTTAAGATTCAAATTTAACTGCTTTGATAAAAATCGCATATGATATTTATCATGTGGGAATTATAATACATGTAATAATTTTAGCCCTAAATATCGAAAATCATGGCAAAAAATAAAAATTATGGCGTTTATCTAAATCTAGACAACAAAATTATTAGCAAATATGCATCTTCTAAAAAAGTGAATTTCATAAGAACTATGCTTAGTCATAGTTTTGAAAAACACAGCCTGGGTAGTCAAATGCAAGTACTTAAATGGTTAGATCCTAAAGGGTATATCAATATTGCATTTCAAGTCTTAAGACCTCATCCCTTAGACACACTACATACCTTAAATGTAGGCCTCAACAAGACCAGTTACTCCCTTGTTTTCTCACAAAACAGCCTTTACAATATATCTATACGTATTTTGTTCACTGCAACACACGAGATAGAAAACGAGACTGTAGAAGAACATTTAGGCACTTATAATTTAGAGGAACTAGATGAAAAATTAATAATCCAAAAGTTTGAACAATTTATAAATAGTATTGCTGCCTGAGCACTCATATTATAAAACATTTCAAAGCTATTATCTAAGAAAGATTTATAATAGCATATTTGACATTTCAATTTTTAACTACTAAAAAATCACATTAGTTTTTACTAACAAATTGAGTATCCTTTGCACAAACTTGAATCCTAAATACATTCCCACTTCATACCATTAGAATGTTTTGCAGCTTCATGGACTATATCCTTTATATTGATTTTAATATTCCACAAAATTTCAATAACTTTCAAATCGCTATATTTTTATAATTTAAATAATCTTCATAGGCACCTTGAAGAAGAGCATAGATCAGTTAGAATGACACATTAAAACTTAACAGAGTAGCTACAATTATTAAATAGGATTAGTTATCTTTAAATTTCTTTAATCCAACCTCAACAAAATGTTCAAGCAAGATCAAGATGTTTTTAATATCCTTTTAGATTCCGTTTCAGAGGGCGTCGTAGTCGTTAATGAACATCAAATTATTGTTGAAGCCAACACCTCTGCAGAAGCAATGTTTGGCTACAATAGTAATGAGCTCAATAAGCAACCACTTAATATTTTAATCCCGCAAAATTATCATGCAAAACATGGCGACCACTTTAAAGGGTTTGTCAAAGAGCATAAACAACGTCGCATGGGACATGGACGCGATATTTTTGGCGCAAAAAAAAATGGCAGTATTTTTCCAATTGAGGCCAGTTTAAATCCCTTTACCATTTATGGTAGAAATTACATAATGGCATTAGTTATTGATATTACTGAGCGAAAAAAATTAGAACAAGAAAAAAATCATTTAGCTAAGATTTTTCTAGAATCTTTAAATGAAATTTATGTTTTTGATACTAAAACCTTAAAATTTATAAATGCTAATCATGGTGCCCAAAATAATATAGGATATAGTTTAGAAGAACTAAAAACTATGACACCTTTAGACATAAAACCAGACTATACTGAATCAAAGTTTAGAAAAGAAATTGAAATATTAAGCCAAGATAATCTTGACAAAATTGAATTTGAAACTGTCCATAAACGAAAATCTGGGACCATCTATCCAGTAAGTGTTCATCTACAGCGTTCTAAATTGGGTGATAGAGATGTGTTTTTAGCAATTATCCTAGATATTACAGAACAGAAAAACTATACAGAAAAACTAGAGAAAACGGTATCTTTAAGAACTGAAGAATTACAAACAGCTCTATCTGCAGAAAAAGAACTCAATGACTTAAAAACGAAGTTCTTATCAATGGTATCCCATGAATTTAAAACTCCGCTTAGTGGCATTTTGACGTCGACTATATTATTAAATAAATACAAATTAACTGAGCAACAAACTAAACGAGAAAAACACATAAAAACCATTACAGATAAAGTACAATATCTAAATAAAATTCTGAATGATTTTCTTTCCGTAGAAAAACTTGAAAAAGGTAAAATCAATTATAATTTTACCACCTTTAAATTGAGTAAAGTTTTAAATGAAGTCATCTACAATGCAAATATGTTACTAAAGGATGGCCAGCAAATCAACTATCCCGAAAACATAGACGAAATCTCCTTATACCAAGATGAAAAGATTTTAGAATTAGCCTTATCTAATCTTATATACAACGCTATTAAATATTCCTCTGAAAATACAATCATAGATATTGATATTTCACAAAATGAAAATAGTACTATTTTGAAAATAACAGATAACGGAATTGGTATTCCACAACAGGATCAAAAAAATATATTTAATCGTTATTTTAGAGCAGAAAATGCTTTGCTATTGCAAGGCACAGGAATTGGTTTAAACATCGTTAAAGATCATTTAGAAAACTTAAACGGCACCATTACATTTGTAAGTAAACAATATGAAGGTTCAACTTTCACTATAGAACTTCCAAACAAAGCACAACTATGAAACGAGGATGCTAAAAACGTTATCACTCAAGGGAATTATGCATAGCGAACAGCATGTGAGCCTTAAAAAACAATATATATAAACATATGAAAAGAGTACTAATAATAGAGGATGATAGTGTATTAAGAGAAAATACTGCTGAGCTTTTAGAACTTTCCAATTATGAAACACTAACGGCTAGTAATGGTCAAATAGGGCTAGAAATGGCTACAAAGCATAAACCCGATATTATTATTTGTGATATCATGATGCCAATTCTTGATGGCTACGGTGTGCTCGAAGGTTTGTCTAAACAAGATGAAACAAAGTTTATTCCTTTTATATTTCTATCTGCAAAAACAGAACGACAAGACGTAAGAAAAGGCATGGATTTAGGTGCTGACGATTATATTACAAAACCTTTTAACGAAGATGAAATTATTAGCGCTATTGAAAGTCGAATTGCCAAAGCATCTATCTTAAAAGATGAGCGAAACTCCTTTAAAAACGCCCCTTCTAATACTGAAGATGACATAAGAACATTAAATGATTTAAAAAATTTCTTTGATGATTATGGCAAAATTTTTAATTACAATAAAAATGAAACCATCTACAAAGAAGGCCATAATTCTAACACCATCTATTTAATAATTAAAGGTGCTGTAAAGTGCTATAAATTTGACGAAAAAGGAAAAGAACTCACTACAGCACTTCATAAAGAGGATGACCTATTTGGTTATACATCCTTTACACAAAACATCCCTTACAGGGAAACTGCTAAAGCAATCAAGGATTTAGAAATGGTAGGTGTTTCTAAAGCAGAGCTAAAAGAGGTGTTGAATAACAACCATAAAGTAACTTTAGAAGTGATTCAACTACTCACTGATGACCTCACAGGTGTTAAAGATCAACTTTTGCAAATGGCGTACAGTTCTGTACAAAAGAAAACCGCTTCTACCATTCTAAGGTTTGCTGAAAAAATCAATTCCAACCCAGAAGATTCTATTAAAATCTCTAGAAATGATTTAGCTAGTGTTGCTGGAATAGCCACTGAAACATTAATTAGAACGATCTCAGATTTTAAAAAACAAGGCCTTATAGAACTAGAAGGCAGAAACATCAAAGTCCTCGATATTCAAAAATTACAAGATATTTCCTAGGTGCTCCATATTGTTTTCTAATATGACGAATATCATATGTTTTTATGACCCTTACATTTAGATTTGTTTAGAATAAGAAATTTAAATGATGAATATTTTATTACCAACAGATTTTTCTGATAACTCATGGAATGCTATTGTGTATGCTCTCGCCTTATTTAAAAACACAACTTGTAATTTTTATGTACTTCACATCAATAAAGTAGAAAATATTATCGTTGGAGATGCTATTTATATACCTACTCAAGAAGCTATAGAAGACACTTATGTTAAACCCTCCAAGAAAAAATTAAGATCTCTATTAAAAAAAATTAGCGACCACCTTGAGCATAACAAAAAGCATAAATTTTATACTATAGTTGATTATAGTTTTTTTGTCGAGTCTATTAGAAAGCATATTAATGATAAAAAAATTGATATGATAATAATGGGTACAAAAGGTGCCTCAGGATTTGAAGAATATATCATTGGAAGCAATGCAGGCGATGTTGTTACCAAAGTAAAATGTACCACTTTAGTTGTTCCAGAACATGCAAAATATGATAAACTAAAAGAAATTGCATTTCCAACAGATTACAACTTATCTTATGATATAAAAATACTTCAACCATTTACAGCTATTTTAAGTATGGTTAAAGCTAATTTAAGAATTATTCATATTCATAAAAAAGACACCAAACTAAATACTGAGCAGCTCACAAACAAAGATGTATTGAATGATTATTTCGAAGATTTTATGCCGAGTTTTCATTTTCTTACCAATAAAAATGTAGAAAATGCCATACAATGCTTTGTAGAAAGCAAAGGTGTTGATATGATTGTTATGGTTGCCAAAAATCTTAATTATTTTCAAAACATGTTATTTCATACTAGAGTTGAAAAAATAACATATCACACACACATTCCTTTTTTAGTATTACACGAATAAAAAACAGTAATTATGAATCAATCAATTTTTTTAGCAAAGTTTTGGGGCTGGTATCTTATTATTTTCTTTTTAATATTAAGCTTTAACCCAAAACGTATAAAACAAATATTTAATGACCTTAAAGATGAAAAATTCTTAATCCTTTTTTCTTTTCTAGCTATCATTATTGGACTGCTAAATATTTTGTTTCATAATGTTTGGGAACCAAGCTATAAACTTATTATTACCCTAATAGGTTGGTCATCACTATATCTTGGGTTAGTGTTATTTATATTTCCAAAAAAAACTGTAGCTTGGTTAGAAATCACCAATATTAAACTGGTACAAGTGGCTTACACTTTATTATTCCTGGTAGGCCTCTTTTTACTTAATGTGGTTTATGATATCATTACTATATAAATTTTATAACCAAAGAACATGCTCATATAGATTTTAAGTCCTTTTAGCAAACCAAACGCTTAGGAAATAACTAAGGCGATACTAACTAGTTAAAACAAATAATAACCCAACTGATATATATCAGTTAATTTTAATTCACAGTTTATTAAATTTATTAAGTCATCAAACGATGACAGTAAGAATGGGGATTCTTAACAATTTATTTACTATTAATTTTAAAGGAATCCAAATATTAATATTTGGATTCCTTTAAAATTAATAGGCCCTAAAACTAATCCAAAATACGTATTTTACATCCAAAACAATGTGCATACTATAAATTTCCCATTCATTGACGCAAAACCCTAAAAACAAAAATTATGAAAAATAGTTTATCCAAAATCAAGTCAGAATTAGAAACTTACGCAAGAGAATCTAATGTAACAGAATTACAAATTATTGATCAACTGAAAGAGTATTACTTCAATAAAGAAGTGAATGAAAATCTTAAACTTTATAAAAAAAGTAAGAAAAAAGTAAGTGAAATAACAAAAGACTTAAGAATCTCACCTCGTAAATTTTATGCTATTTTAGAAAAGAAAAAAGTAGAACATACTAAATACAAAAAGGCAAAAAACGAAGTGGAATAACATATTAATTTTTGAAAAAAAATAGTCTAAAGCAAAACGTTTAATTATTGCTCAAATCGAAAATTCAGCATATTGCAGTATTACTCACTCAAGCCAATTTAAAAACATAGTCCATCGACATTATTAAAGGTACTATAATTGGGGCATTTATTACACTATTATCTTAATACCTATGCTCCCACAGCAATTTACGAATTAGCCATAAATCCTAAATAACAGCTAAAATAAAAAGAACGAACTAGCGACAATGTCTCTCATTTATTGTTAATTATGACCAACTCATAAAGCCTTGCAGTTTCCCCTCTGATGCGCTCCATTTTTATTTAATTTACTGCTTAACCAAGTAATAAATCAAAGATCAAACGATAACACTACATTCAAAAAAGCAGCCATCTACAAACATTTTAGCGACAACCATGAGCTTCAAAACACTAAGATTGCTAAAAAGTTGTATCTGATATATATCATAGTTTTTACATAGTCAACTATTTAATTTTACTAGTGAATATTAAAAACGATCACTATGTTATCTATACTACTTCCTACAGATTTTTCTAAAAACGCAATGAATGCTATTACCTATGCATTGGAGTTTTTTAAATATCAAAAAACTAAATTCTATTTTATGCATGCCTATCAAAATGAGTTTTACGACCATGAAGAATTGCTTTCACGCGAGGTTTTTGACGATGTATTAGATAACGTTAGACACCAATCTCAAACCAATTTAGAGCAACTGCTTAAAACGGTTAAAGACATGGCTCCAAACCCAAGGTTTACGTATCATATTATTTCGGCATATAATACATTAGTTGAAGAAGCAAACCTGATTACAGATGCTAAAAACATAGATTTAATTATTATGGGGACAAAAGGAAAATCAGACGAGCGTCATATAGTATTTGGAAGCCAAACGTTTCAAGTGCTTAAATATGTACAATGTCCTGTTCTTGCAATCCCATCTAATTACACCAATACACAACCTAAACATATTTTATTTCCAACCAACTATTTAATACCGTATAAGCGTCGTGAACTAAAATTACTGTCAGAATTAGCAAAATCATATAGAAGTACAATAGATGTTTTGTACGTCTCAAAAAGTCATAAATTATCAATGCGACAAGAGGATAATCAATCTTTTATAAAAAACACACTTAGCAACAACGAGGTGAATTTTATCCAGGAAGACAGTAAAAAAATAGCAGATACGATAAAAACTTATATAACAGAAAATGACGTAGACATCATTACAATGGTTAACACACAACACTCCTTTTTAGAGGACATGCTATTTCCATCTACCATTGATAAAGTTAGTCTTGGCTTACATATACCAATACTTGCCATGCAAAATACAGCGCGATTTTAAAATTTTATTATGAAATGAATCATTACAATTAATGCTACTAATCAATAAATACATATCAACAGATGAAACATATTTTATTACCCACTGATTTTTCTGAGAATTCTTGGAACGCTATTAGCTATGCCTTACATCTCTTTAAAGAGGAAGCATGCACCTTTTATATACTGAACACCTATACGCCTGTCATTTACCATGTTGAGTATGTCATGGGATATCCTGCACAATTTGGTTTAGGTGATGCCATTAGAAATACGTCACAAAAAAACTTAAAAGAGTTGGTTGATAAAATCTCTAGTGAATTTGGAAATAATACAAAGCATAAATTTGAAACCATAGCTAGATTTGACACCTTGATTTTAGGCATTAAAGAGGTTGCCATCAAGTACAATATTGATCTTCTAGTCATGGGCACCAAAGGAGCTACTGGAGCAAAAGAAGTCTTATTTGGATCAAATACAGTACATGTATTCAAAGAAATAAAATGCCCAATTCTAGCTATTCCATCCCACTTCAAATATGAAGCACCACATGAAATCTTATTTCCAACAGATTTAGAAGTTCACTATAAAAACGCACAACTTAATATTTTACAAGAAATAGTTGCGACAAATCACTCTAGAATTAACGCGATGCATATTTCTACAGGTTATGATTTAACGCAAAGGCAGAAAGACAATAAATCAAATTTAGAATCCATTTTTGAACACACTGCTTTTTTATTCCATGATGTTAGAAGTATGAACATCACAGAGGCCATTAGTGAATTTCAATTGAAGCATAAAATCAATTTACTAGCCATGATTAATAATAAACATTCATTTTATGAAAATCTATTCTTTAGGAATACGGTGAATCAAATTGGGTTTCATTTAAACATTCCGTTTTTAGTACTCCCTGTGAAAATATAGTTCAATATGTATTATCATTCTTTTAGCTTATCATAATACACGCTAGTTTCCGAAGTAAATTTAGATATTTTTAGATATGAAAAAAAACATCTTATTACCAACAGATTTTTCAGATAACGCTTGGAGTGCAGCAGTTTATGCTTTAAAATTATATTCAAAAGAATACTGCACATTTTACTTTTTACATGCATCAAAAATGGTTGTTTCAACGATGTCTACTATGTCTAATAAATTAATACGTGTTATGGCAGAAAACGCTATGAAAGAGCTCATAGAACTAAAAGACATGGCAGAAAACAGCAATATAAATGCCAACCATAATTTTGAAATTATATTGAGCTCTGAAGACGTCCAAAGTGGCATAGAAACTGCTGTTAACAAACATAACATAGACCTCATTGTTATGGGAACAAAAGGTGCAACAGGAGCTAAAGAGTTTTTCTTCGGAAGTCATACAGTTAAAATTATTAAAAAAGTAAGACACTGTCCTGTTCTAATTGTACCAGATGAGTTTGATTTTGTTGAACCAAAACAAATAGGATTTCCAACAGATTTTAGTCGTTGTTATGATTATAAGGAATTAGACCCTTTAAGAGATCTGGCAGAACTTTATGATTCTAAGATTATGCCTGTTTGCATTCTTTCTAAAGAAAAACTCACAGGTATCCAAGAGTATAATATGGCCTTATTAGAGAGCCATTTAAAAAATCATAATACTAGTTTTCATTTTATGCCTAATTATGCAAAAAAGACTCTTGAAATCAATGATTTTATCGAATCAGCAGACGTGAACATTCTTGCTATGATTAACTACAAACACAGTTTCATAGAGACTATCGTGAAAGAACCAGTGATACATAAAATTGGCTTTCATCCATTAATTCCTTTTTTAGTGATTCCTGCATAACAATATGATATATATCATTTTAAACTACATATTGATGGCTTAATTTTATAGAAACGAGCTTTACCTATTGCAAAGTATGAGCACTTCATAAATTAAACAAAATAGGCATGAATATTCAAAACCAAACAAAAAAAGAACTCATAAGGCAGTTACAGGAATTACTTAAGGAGAATAAGTCTTTAAGACTTTTAGTAGAAACACATTCAGATAAATTAATAATTGCCAACACAGAAATTGAATTTCAAGATAAAGAAAAGGACGAATATGAAACAACGCTAGGTATTGCAAATCTACAAATTAGGTTTCAAGATGAAGAAAAGGAGAAACGAGCAGCAGAGTTAGGTATTGCCAATAAAGAACTTCGCTTTCAAAATAAAGAAAAACAAAAACGGGCAGATGAATTAATAATTGCTAATAGAGAACTGCTATTCCAAAATAAAGAAAAGCAAAAACGGGCAGATGAATTAATAATTGCTAATAGAGAACTGCTATTCCAAAATAAAGAAAAGCAAAAACGTGCCGATGAATTAATAATTGCTAAAGATCACGCGGAAGAAAGCGACAAATTAAAATCAGCTTTTTTAGCTAATATGAGTCACGAAATACGAACGCCGATGAATGGTATACTCGGTTTTGCCGATTTATTAAAAGAACCAGGTCTCACCGGAGATGAGCAACAAAAATATATTACAATCATCAAAAAAAGCGGATTACGAATGCTTAATATTATTAATGATATTATTAATATTTCGAAAATAGAATCAGGACTAATGGAAGTTAATATCCAACAAGCAAATATTAACAAGCAAATAGAATTCATTTATACCTTCTTTAAACCTCAAGTTGAGGCTAAAGGCATACATTTTAAAATTAAAAAAGGTTTAACAAACAAAGAAGCCTTTATTAAAACAGATAGTGAAAAACTGTATTCTATTCTCACTAATCTTGTTAAAAACGCCATTAAATACACCAACAAAGGCACCATAGAATTGGGATATATACTAAAAAGAGAAAAGGACTCCAAAGAACTAGAATTTCAAATAAAAGACACAGGTATTGGGATACCCAAAGACAGGCAAAAAGCTATTTTCAAGCGTTTTATACAAGCTGATATTGCCAATAAAAAAGCACATCAAGGAGCAGGTTTGGGCTTGTCGATTTCTAGGGCATACGCAGAAATGCTTGGTGGAAAAATTTGGATGGAGAGCCAAGAAGGGAAAGGATCTATATTTTATTTCACACTGCCATATCGTACTAAATTTAAAGATAAACTTGTTGATAATAATGAAGATTGGTTTGAAGATTCTGGCGTAACGGTTGAACCTGAAGCTTCGAAACTAAAAGTATTAATTGCAGATGACGATGAAATATCGAGAATACTTATGTCTACCATAGTTAAAAACCACAGTGCGGTAATTCTTAAAGCGGTTACTGGTAAAGAAGCTGTAGATATTTGTCGTGATAATCCTGACATTGATTTAATTCTCATGGACATTCAAATGCCTGATTTAAATGGATATGAAGCAAGTAGACAAATTAGAAAATTCAATAAAGATGTTATCATAATAGCGCAAACAGGATTTGCTCTAAACGGTGACAATGAAAAGGTAATTAAGGCAGGCTGTAACGATTATATTTCTAAACCGTTTAATAAAGTCAAATTACTTGCTGTAATAAAAAAGTATTTCAAATAATAATAATAATAATAATAGCAAATAATCACCATATAGCTCACTCTAAGGTCATTATAACTTGACAGAATCGAAGTACTCACAAGGCGACAATTATTAGACTAAGTCTTAAAGACCAATACTATGAAACATAAAATTTTAATCCCAACAGACTTCTCAAAGAATGCTACCCATGCTTTGCATTATGCTATAGAGTTATACAAAAATGACACTTGTATTTTCTACTTACTTAATGTATTCTTATCTCCAATTAATTTTATGGAAAACATACTCAAAATGGAGCCTGGAAGTGAATTATATGAAACCGCAAAATTAAGTTCAGAAAATGGCTTAGCAAAAACGTATGATATGATTGCTATGACTGAATATGAAAATCCAAAACATGAATTTAAAACAATGTCTGTCTTTAACGACCCTATTGAAGCTATTAAAAATGCTGTAGATCAAAAGGACATTGAAATGATTATAATGGGCACAAAAGGCGAAACACATTCAAGAGCAACAGCATTTGGAAGTACAGCTATATATGTGATGGAGAAAGTACGTAATTGCCCTGTGATCGTTGTACCTCAAAAAGCAAAAATAAAATTACCAAAAGAAATTGTTTTTCCAACTAATTATAAAACCAATTATAAAAGAAGAGAGTTGAACTATTTGATACACATAACTAAAAAAAGTAATGCCTCCATTGTTGTTCTCCATATACGTGAAGAACATGAGTTAGATAAAACTCAAAAAGAAAACAAACAACTACTTGAAGATATTTTAGAGGGTAACGATTATAAATTTCATGATTTGTCCCAAAATAATATAATGAGTTCCATTAATATTTTTGTTGAAAGTAGAGGCAGTGATATGGTTGCATTTACAAACAAAAAACATACTTTTTTTGGAAGTATCCTTACAAATACTTTGGTAAAGGAAATCACATTTTACTTAAACATACCCCTATTAGTAATGCACGATTTAAGAAACTAAAACATATTTAAAATGAAAAAAACAGGCATCTGGTTAGACAAAGACAAAGCACTCATTGTAACTATTGAGAATGACAAGGAAACGCTTCAAACTGTTTCATCAAACATAGAACATTATAATATTCGTGGCGGTTCAGGAACACGTCAAAAAGGGGGCCCACAAGACGTTGTACAAGACAGTAAATATTTAGAACGCGAAAAGCAACAACTAAAGCTGTATTTTAAAAATATAATTGCCAAGATTAGTGATAGTGATGCATTAGTCCTTTTTGGTCCTGCAGGAACAAATAAAAAATTTAGTGAGGAATTACATCAAAATCACACACTTTTGAGCACCAAAATAAAAGGCACAAGAAAGACTGATAGCATGACAGATAATCAAGTAAAGGCCTGGGTAAAAGACTTTTTTGTGTCGCTTTAAAGCTCTACATGTTTAATTAGTTAGTGACGTTAAACTATCAAAACCCGTATTGGGTATGGCCATTTTTAAAACAATAGTATGGAAATTCAAAATATAGAAGTCATTAAATCTTCTGGTGAAAAAGTAAAATTTTCACTCGATAAATTACGATCGTCTTTAAAAAAAACTGGAGCAGATGATACTATTGTTAATCAAATTTTAGACAAAGTTCGTGATGAGTTATATCAAGGCATTTCTACTAAAGAGATTTACAACAGAGCGTTCGCTTTACTTAAAAAAAACAAAAGTCATCTCGCTTCAAAATACAAACTCAAAAAGGCAATATATGAGTTAGGACCTACTGGCTTTCCTTTTGAACGTTTTGTGAGTGCTATTTTAAATTTTTCAGGATATAAGACTCAAGTTAGCACCACCTTACAAGGTAAGTGTGTATCACATGAAATAGATGTTATAGCCTTCAAAAACTATGAAGCAACTATAATTGAATGTAAATTTCATAGTGACCAAGGTCAAAATTGTAATGTCAAAATCCCTTTATATATCAACTCACGGTATCGTGATGTAAGAGACAATTGGTATCAAAGTTCAAAAAAGGAAACTACACTCAATCCAGGTTGGGTTGTCACTAATACAAGGTTTACCAAGGATGCATTGCGATATGGCAACTGCTGTGGTCTATATCTATTAAGCTGGGATCACCCAAAAAATAGCGGTCTAAAAGATAGAATTGATAGATTAGGATTATACCCAATAACAGTCTCCACGCAACTTACAAACAGAGAAAAGCAATTTTTATTAAGTAGAGATATTGTACTCTGTCGCGAATTAATAAATGATAGTTTTTTCTTAGATCATTTAGGAGTATCTGAAACAAGAAAAGAAAAAATTCTAAATGAAATCTCACAACTATGTCTCTAAACAAAAAATCAAAATGGAAAAATTTGTAAAAATTAATTTTTTAGGAGCCGCAGGAGTTGTCACTGGTTCCAAATTTCTTATCGAAACTTCAGAAAAAAACATACTTATTGATTGTGGTATGTTCCAAGGACTAAAAGAGCTTAGAAAACTTAACTGGGTCGATCTCCCTGTAGACGTTTCAACTATTGATGTTGTTTTATTAACACATGGTCATTTAGACCACGTTGGTTACTTACCTCGATTAATACAACAAGGGTTTACAGGAAAAATTATTGGTACAGCACCTACTTTGGCTATAGCAAAAATCATATTAGAGGATAGTGCTAAAATTCATGAAGAAGAAGCCCATAAAGCAAACAAAGAAAAATATAGCAAACATACTCCTGCTCTACCATTTTATACAATTAAAGATACTGAGAGCACCCTAAAATTATTTAATTTAGAATTAGACGATAAATGGATTCTGTTATCTGAGCATATCTCCTATCGTTTTCAATATAATGGTCATATTATTGGTGCAACATTTATAGAAATTGACATCAACGGAAAGCGTTTTGTGTTTTCGGGAGATATTGGTCGACAAGATGACCACCTCCTCAAGGATCCAAAAACTCCTGAATGGGCTGATTTTTTGTTTATAGAAAGCACCTACGGAAATAAATTGCACCCAGCAGACAACACTGAAGATTTTCTCACTGAAATCATTATAGAAACCCTACATAAAAAGGGCAACCTGATTATCCCGAGTTTTGCTGTTGAGCGACTACAAACGCTCATGTATATTCTATGGAAATTATACAAAAAGAATAAAATTCCAAATATCCCAATATTTGTTGATAGTCCAATGGGCAACAATGTATTAGATGTTTTTAAAAGGTTTCCTGCATGGCATAAACTCCCAATAGAGGATTATAATGCGATGTGTAACCATGTTAACATCATTCAATCCTACAAAGAAACTTGGGAAACAATTGATGATAAACGGTCTAAAATAATTATTGCTGGAAGTGGAATGGTCACCGGAGGGAGAGTACTTACCTATTTGCAACAGCTCATTGATGAGCCATCAACTACAGTACTGATAGTTGGGTATCAAGCTGAGGGGACTCGTGGAAGACAACTTCTAGATGGTGCTCACGAAATTCGTTTCTTTGGAAAATATTATCCTGTAAACGCTACAATTAAAAGCATTGAAAGTTTATCGGCTCATGCAGATCAAAAGGATTTAATAAATTGGATGAGTACCATTAAAAACATACCAGAAAAAGTATATTTAGTCCACGGAGAACCTACAGCTCTAGATGCATTTAGAGTAAAGATAAAGGATGTTTATGGGTGGCATGTGAGTATTCCAAAGCTAACAGATGTTGAAAAAGTAATCGTTTAAGTAATGCGTTACGAAACTGATATTTATCATTTTAAAAAGCAGGCTTAATTAGTAACTTAGTGACATGAATAAAGTATAACATTAAAATTCTAAAATTATGTCACTTATTAAATCTAAAAACGGAAACAGACTATTACCATGGTCAAATGACAATCTTAAAAACTTTTTAGGTAGCGATGATTTTTTCAACAATGACTTTTTAGATGAAGACAGTTTAATGCCTGCAATGAATATCAAAGAACACAACCAAGACTTTGAAATTGAATTTGCAGCTCCTGGATTCTCAAAAAAAGATTTTGAAATTACTATTGTGAACAACACACTCAATGTGTGCGGTGAAAAGCAAAAAGAAACCGAAGACAAAGTTAAAGGCTACACTCGTAAGGAGTTTAATTACAATTCATTTAAAAGATCATTAAATCTACCGCAATTAGTTAATACTGATCAAGATGTAAAAGCTATTTACAAAAACGGTATTCTTAGGTTAAAACTTCAAAAGAAAGAAGCAGCAGAAGCGAAACAGAAGCCTAAAAAGGTTATTAAAATTATATAATAATCAAGAAAGCAGATTGTGATTAGAGGGATTACTTTCTGCTTTCTTATATAAAAAATCACACTATGAAAACAATACAAACACAGGCACGCTATGTAGAATGGCTAAGCCCAGAAGACATGCATAATACTTCACAAGAATGGTTATCTGAATTAAAATTCACAAAAGACGAACATCTGTTTTTTGAAGATCTCATAACCACGTTTACAACTCAATTAATTGAATCTGGAAAATTTTCTGATAATAAGGAAATTATTGATGCTATAAATAGATCAGAAAAACAGAACAACCTACTCATAGAGGCTATTAAGATTCATGAAAATGAACTTCAAGTAATGGTAGATGGAATTGATCAATTAGAAGAAGAAAAGGCATACACCAAAGAGCATAGTGATTTAATTATTGCAATTGCAGCTTTTCTAAAAGAATATAAATCATTAAAAACACAACTCTTCAGCATTATAAAAAACATCAAAAAGGAAGAAAAATTAAGACACCTAATCGATAAAAAATAACTGACATAAAAATTGTTATGAAAAAATTAATCTTAATACTAGTAGCCACTATTTTTATGAGCTGCTCTTCAGCTCAATTAGTAGAAAGCTGGAAAAACCCAGATATTGATACGTATGAGCCTTATAAGGTTCTTGTTATAGGATTAACTTCAGACGAAGCAGCAAGACAACAGTTTGAAGAAAAACTAAAAGTTGAATTAGAACTCAGAGGTGCTGAAGCTGTCATTAGTTTAGATATCATAGATGCTACTAAAACTGATAAAATGACGGAGGCCGACTTAGATGCTCTGGAGAGTCAGCTTATTGTAGAGGGGTTTGACACCATCCTACTTACTAAAATCGTAGGTGTTGAAGATAAAACAGCCTATCGTAAAGATTATGAAAATTTTGATGAAACATATCTAAAATTTAAAGATGAGTATTTGCGACATCAAGATGTGTTCTATAATCCTGACTACTATGAGGAATTTAAAATTTATAAAGCAGAAACCTCCATGTATTGTATTTGTCCAACTAAAGACAGAGAACTTATTTGGAAAGGCTATATCAACATCACAGATCCAAGATCTATAGAAAAAACCGTAAATGATTACGTTAGATTAGCTATTGTTGTTCTAGAAGAAGAACAACTAATTAATCCTCTAGTCATAAAAGAAGAAAAAGCGGAAGACATTATTAATTAGTAAAAAGGGACTAGATAAATCTTATTTATTATCCTTTTCTTTCTTCTTCAAAAACCCAAATAGTCCTCGTTTCTTTTTCTTTTTATCTTCTTCGGAAACGGTATCAAACTCGCGTTCTTTTTGATCCTTTTTGAACATACGTTTTAAGAATCCATCACGCTTTTCTGCAGCACAAGCTAAGGCATTGAGAACCTCTTCACTAGGCATTTCAAATTTAGCTTTTGTAATCGTATTGAATTTTTGATCGGCATTCATTTGCTTTAAAAACAAAGCTACTGTTGGTAATGCAGAATTTGCGCCTTGACCAATAGTGGTATTACTAAACCCAATACGATGATCATCATTA
The DNA here is from genome assembly GCF_000425305.1 of Psychroserpens burtonensis DSM 12212. GTDB lineage: Bacteria > Bacteroidota > Bacteroidia > Flavobacteriales > Flavobacteriaceae > Psychroserpens > Psychroserpens burtonensis. The sequence goes on along the minus strand of NZ_AUDE01000019.1, from coordinate 45,340 downwards.
CCAACCCAAGACAACATAACCAATTTAGGACTAACACCTACAAACCAACCATCTTTATTATTTTGTGTAGTTCCTGTTTTTCCTGCTAAGTCATTTTGGAGTCCGTATTGAGTCCGTATCCGTCTTGCTGTTCCCGTATTTATGGTAGACTTCATCATTTCAACCATCAATTGTCGTGTTTCTTTAGAAAAGGCTTCTGGTAAAGTTTCTGTTGTTGCACGTTCGTAAATAATTGTTCCAAACTTATCTGCAATTTTTGTAATATAGAATGGTTTTGACACGTAGCCTTCATTAGCAAAACTTGTGTATGCGCCAATGAGTTCTAGCATGGACATTTCCGCAGTACCTAAGGCTAAAGAGGGTACTTCTGGTAACACTGAGGTAATTCCCATTTTTCTAGCTTGTGAGATTACAGCGTCAATGCCAACATCTTCGAGTACTTTTACAGCAATTGTGTTAACAGATTCGCTCAATGCCTTCTCAAGCGAATAATTAAGATATCTATCCGTTTCCTGTTTTCCACCATTGGTAGGTGTCCAGTTTTTTTGATTGGTATAAGTTATTTCTTTAACTGGATAATAAGCACAAGGGTCAATACCATATTCTAAAGCAGTTGTATAAACTATGGGTTTAAACGTAGAACCAACTTGTCGTTTTGAAACAGACACATGATCATATTTAAAATGTTCAAAATCAATGCCTCCAACATAAGCTTTTATTGCTCCAGTTTGAGGATCTACAGCGACAAAACCGGTATTCAAGAATTTTAAATTATGTATCATACTGTCAATTATAGAACCTTCTAAAACAGCATCGTCCTCCCAGGAAAAACCAGTAAACTTAGATGTCACATTTAGGCTATCCATGATTGCTTTGTCACTCCATTTTTGCCTTTGTAGTGTTTTATAAAGAGGTAAGCTCTTTATTTTATTTGTAATTAATGTTTTGTTTTTTAGCCATGGCGCATTTTTACCGTAGGCATTTTCAAATTGCTTTTGAACTATTTTCATGTGCTGCTGCATCGCGTTTTCAGCATAGCGTTGCATCGTAATATCAAGTGTGGTATGTATTTTTAATCCGTCTTTATATAAGTCGTAAGACGTCTTATTAGTGGCATTTAAACTATCCAATAGCCCCTTAACTTCTAATCGTATTTTCTCTCTAAAATAAGGAGCGACACCATCAATATGACTAAATTTCCTGTATTCCGTTTCTAATGAAGTATCACTTGTTTCCTTTTTTAACGCGTTATCGATATAATCATGCTTTTCCATTTGCTGTAAAACGACATCACGACGTAATTGACTTCGCTCAGGAAACAATCTTGGATTATACCCGTGAGGAGCCTTCAAAGTTCCAACTAAAGTGGCAGATTGCGCTAAACTAAGATTTTTAGTTTTTGCACTAAAAAAGCGTTGGGATGCACTTTCTATTCCAAAGACATTTTCACTAAAGGGTACCGTATTTAAGTATAAGACGATAATATCTTGTTTTGAATACAAGTTTTCAAAACGCTTAGCCAAAATCATCTCCTTGACTTTATTTACAGGCATTGTAAACCAACCATGGTGCTCTCTTCCATAGATGTTTTTAACCAATTGCTGACTAATAGTACTTCCTCCTCCAGAAGAATTATCATGCATTAAAATAGACTTAAAGAAGACACGCAATAAACTCGTATAATCCACTCCATTATGGTCATAGAAACGAGAATCTTCAGTCGCTACCAAGGCATCAACCAAATGCTTTGGTAGATCTTCATACGTTACAATTTGTCGATCAAAAATAAAATATTTACCGAGTAGTTCATTTTCAGCATCTAATAACAAAGACGCTTCTGCATGTTTGATATCTTTTATATGTTCTTCGGAAGGCAAGGTTCCCCAAAGACCTATATATACAGAAAACCAAAATAAGGCAAGTGCAGAAAACCCTAAAGCAATAGTGTATAACAAACGTTTAAGCCATTTAGACTTGAGAGTGAATTTCATAAACAGTTTTAGTTAGTTCTCCTTTATATACGTGTAAAATGCATGAATAGACGTGACTGTTTTATTTAAGAACAAAGCCTATTTATCTTTATGAGATACCAAATTATAAAATAGTGCCCTCAAATTGCACATCATAGAATTCACTTTTTAGTGATGGTAATAATGGCTAACACTTTGACTGTAAAAACAAGTTTAAAATCATAGTACGAGGACATCGTATGGCGCTGTCAAAATAGATGAAGCATCTTGAAACAAATCACCGTCAAAGAAATTTATAGCTTTTTATTGGTTATCCTCTAGTCTTGAGACTTGGCTATGTGATAGAAGACAAACTTTATAATGTTATAACCTAGTTTTATGATTTTATAAAGAAACCTTAACGATTTATCTCGTAAATTTATAGTGAACTTTTTTTGTAATAAACTGGAATCATTCACGACTTATATTAAGGTTAAACAATTAATTAAAATAGAAAGAATACGACTATGTTAACTTGGAAAGAAATCATAAACTTCTCAGTAAAAGGAAACCCTATACCAGACCGTAGAGTTGAAAAAACAGATGCTGAATGGCGTCAACAATTAACTCCAAAACAATTTAGAATTGCGCGACAAAAAGGTACAGAACGACCATATAGTGGAGAACTGTGTAGTATATACGATGAAGGACAATACAACTGTATTTGTTGTGACACTCCTTTATTTGATTCAACTATTAAATTTGAATCTGGATCTGGCTGGCCTAGTTTCACGCAGCCTATTGCACCTAAAGCGATTAAATACCATAAAGATTCATCTCTTGGGATGGTTCGAGTTGAAGTCATGTGCAATACTTGTGATGGTCACTTAGGTCATGTATTTCCTGATGGACCAGAGCCAAGCGGGTTGCGCTATTGTATTAATTCTGAATCTATGACCTTAGATTCTAAAGTGGAAGAAACAAAATAATGGAAAATAAAAAATTAGAACAATTAACCGTTGGATGCGGTTGCTTTTGGTGTATTGAAGCCGTTTACGACCATGTAAAAGGGGTTGAAAAAATAGTTTCTGGATATAGTGGAGGAACTGTTCCAGGAAGACCTACCTATAGAGAAATATGCTCGGGACTAACTGGTCATGCCGAAGTCGTTCAAGTCACTTTTGATGCGAATGTTATTTCGTATAAAGACTTACTAATCATTTTTATGACCAGTCATGATCCAACTACGCTAAACCGTCAAGGCGCAGATGTAGGCTCGCAGTATCGGTCTGTTATTTTCTATCATGATGATGCTCAAAAAGAAATTGCAGAAGTTGTCGTAAAAGAAATAGCGCCCTATTTTGAAAACCCTATCGTAACAGAGGTTAGTGAACTAGGCGAGTTTTTTGAAGCAGAAGCTGAACATCAAAATTTCTATAACAATAATAAAAGACAAGGCTATTGCACTTATGTAATTGAGCCTAAGCTGACAAATCTCAGAAAATTACATGCTGATAAATTGAAGAATCGTGTTGCATAAACAATAGACATATTGAATGAAAAACAGACTGTTCCAACAATAAAAATTTATGGTGCAAAGAGATGCCATAAAACCCGATTTTATATCAATTTATTGGATGAAACTAAATTGCAATATTCGTTTTTAGATGTTGAAACTAATGAGGACCACGCAGTAGAATTGCGTGGACTTTATGCACATAGAAAACTTAACTTCCCTACAATTACTATAGGTTCTAAAAAATTAAGAAATCCAAGTATTCAAGATCTCGAGAGATGGCTAAAGAAGTTAATTCCTAATCATTAAATAAAATCATTATTTTAACACATCAACCGATTCAAAACTTATGTCACTAATAGATAACATTAGAACCTATTTTAATAAAAAAAGAAACGACGAAACCACAGGATTAGCTCCTAAGGGGATTTGCCCAAATTGTTGGGGAAAGCAACAGTGGGATAATGAGTTTTATGAGGTTATGAAAGGTAGTAAAAACGACAAACGAGATGATACTTATAATAATTTCATTAATAAGATTGTAGAAACTAATATCTCTGGAATTACTATTCATAAAGATACATATACGTGCAAGACTTGTCAAGTTAAATATGACGATTAACACTAAATGACTAGAACAAAAATAGGATTAGGATTAGCAGCATTAGGACGACCAGATTATATAAACATTAGACAAAACTCTAATATTGATAAATCAAAAATCGCATTTAAAAGGAATGCCTTTGAGGTTATGGACTTTGCTTACAAGAATGGTGTGCGTTATTTTGATACTGCGCCATCGTATGGTTTAGGAGAACAATTTTTATTAGAGTGGAAAAATGCCAGACAACACAAAGACCTTATGTTAAGTACAAAATGGGGTTACACTTATGTGGCAAATTGGGAGTTAGGGTATGAAGGGAAACATGAAATTAAAGAGCATTCGGTATCAAAACTAAATGAGCAATGGGAAACGTCTAAAGCACTTTTTCCGCAATTAAAAATCTATCAGGTACATTCTGCTACTTTAGAGAGTGGAATTTTAAAAGACAACTCTATACATGAGCGCCTCTTTCAGTTAAAAAAACAATATGGATTACAAATAGGGATTACGACAAGTGGTTCTAATCAGTCTGAAATTTTAAATAGCGCGAAAGACATCGCAGTAAAAAATAACTTACTTTTTGACAGCTTCCAAGTCACGTACAATGTGTTTGAACAATCCACTTTTAACACCTTACAACAACTTAAAGCTATGGGCAAAACAGTTATCATCAAAGAAGCTTTAGCCAACGGACGAGCATTTACCAACGAACACGCTAAAAAGCAATTAGAAGCACTCTCAAAAACATATGATGTTGGTGTGGATGCTATAGCTCTGCGATTTGTTATAGACACATTGCAACCAAATGTGGTATTAAGTGGTGCGTCAACTTCCAATCATCTGGATCAAAACTTAAAAGCACTTGATTTTAAATTATTATCAAAAGATCTAGAACTTCTAAAAGCTTTAACAATAAATTCTAAAGCGTATTGGGACGAAAGAAGTGATTTGACTTGGAATTAGTTTATTCCTCAAACTTATCAATCCCATCACTTAACCAACTAAAATAGGCGTCAGCATCTGGCGTATAGGCCACAGGAGGGTTTAGATTATTCTCATCATGATCTATCAACACATAATAAGGTTGTGTATTCGTTTTATATTTTATAGTTTGAAGTTCACTCCATTTTTGTCCTATATTTCTTAATTTTTTACCTGGTTTCAATTTAGAATCTGGAGCTTCACCTTCTGGAAAACCTGTTTTTTGATCAACATAGAGAGAAATTAAAACCACATCGTTCTTAAGCTTCTCAAGTACTTTAGGAACTACCCAAACTTGTTGTTCCATCTTACGACAGTTCACACATGCCCAACCTGTAAAGTCAATCATTACTGGTTTTCCAACTTTTTTAGCATATGCTAATCCTTTATCATAATCATTAAATGCCAAAATATCATGTGGCGCTAATAAATGTGCCCCGTCAGGAATATCTTTATTTTGATTGGCAACAATACCTCCCCCTGTTTTCGAGTTTCCTACGCCATAAGGTGATTCGCTATAATCTAAAGGTGGTGGAAATGCACTAATTAAATTTAAAGGTGCTCCCCAAAGTCCTGGGATCATATAAACTGTAAATGACAACGTCAACAATCCTAATAATAATCTTCCTACGGAAATGTTCTTCAACGGAGAATCGTGCGGTAGTTGGATTTTACCAAAGAGATACAAGGTCAATGCGCCAAATATAGCTATCCATATGGCGATAAAGACTTCTCTTTCTAACCAATGTAATTGCAACACTAAATCAGCTTGAGATAAGAATTTGAAAGCAAAAGCTAATTCTAAAAACCCTAAAACAACTTTTACTGTATTTAACCATCCTCCAGATTTTGGGAGCGAATTCATCCAACCGGGAAATGCTGCAAATAATCCAAAAGGTAATGCTAGCGCTAACGAAAATCCAAGCATACCAATCATAGGCGCTAGACCTCCTTCGGATGCAGAAAGCACTATAATATTCCCTACAAAAGGCCCTGTACAAGAAAAGGACACAATTGCTAAAGCTAAAGCCATAAAAAAGATACCTGTATATCCTCCGCTATCTGCTTTTCTGTCAATTTTGTTTGCCCATGAATTGGGTAGCATAATTTCAAATGCACCTAAAAAGGAAACCGCAAAAACCACAAGTACTGCAAAGAAAACAAGATTGAATTCGACACTTGTAGAAAATTCATTAATTGCACTGGCTCCAAAAATTGCGACAACTCCTGTTCCTAGAATCACATAAATTACAATGATGCATAAACCATAAACAACAGCATTTTTAATACCTTCTGCTTTTGTTTTACTTTGTTTGGTGAAAAAGCTAACAGTCATAGGAATCAAAGGAAATACACAAGGTGTAAATAAGGCAATAAATCCTGCTCCTAAACCTAAAATAAAAATGGTCCATAAGCCCTCTTTACTGCCTTCATTTTCGGAAGACGAAGAATTAGTTAAACCTTCTTTTGCATCTACACTCTTAGTTATATCAAAACGTAAGTCTATATACTCTGGAGCCAAGCATTTCTCGTCATCACAAGCCATGAACTCTACTTCACCTTCAACAATAGATAACTCTTGATTTAAGATCTTGATACGTTGTCTAAATTGTGCTTTATCTTCAAAGAACTTAATTTTCATTAGAAAAACTGGATCATCAACCGTATGTCCTTCTTCTTCTTGTGTTGTACCGTTTAATTCATAATCAGCAGTTGCTTTATAAATAAATGTTGTAGGTATTGGACCGTCATCTGGTACACTTTGAGAATACAAGTGCCAACCGTCATCTACAGCAGCTGTAGAAATTAGGTCGTATTCGGTATCTGATATTTTTTCAACAGAAGTTTCCCATTTAACAGGCTCTAGAACTTGAGCGTTTGCAGTAACAGAAAAGACAAGTAAACCACAAAGTGTAATGATTAAGTTTTTCATTTGAAATAATTAGGTTAGTTATGTAACTATTGTAGTTAAACGCAAATACAAGGTGTTACTTACAATACCACATAAAATAATTTGGCTATAGAAAGCTGCTAAATTAGAAAAAACAAAGGAATTAAGCGTTAGCAATTGGACTTGATTGACAAATATCAATTTAGGTCATAAAAAAACCGAACTAAAGTTCGGTTTATAATTTTTATTCGAAAGCTTTTATTTCATATCCAGAAAATTTCCATTGGGTAATTCCCCCTTCTAAATCGTAGACTTTTATAAAGCCAGCTTCTTTAAGTTTTTTAGAACATTTCCCACTGCGTATGCCAGACTTGCAGTACACCATTATTGGTTTTGATTTATCCAATTTAACCAAATCCTCTTCAAAGGTTGGTGATGTATAATCAATGTTTTGTGCCTGTTCAATAAAACCTGTCTTATATTCTTCTAGTGTTCTTACATCTACAAGCTGTATGTCTTCTAATTCTAATAGCTCTTGCATTTCTTCTGCAGAAACCATTATAACTTCGGTTTGTGTTGCGTCCTCGCAACTAAATGTAAATGCAAAAAGTGCGAAACAGTAGATGAATACTTTATTTTTCATTATGATTATTTTTTTAAATTGAAGCAATTTCACCTTGCCAATCGGTAAAACCTCCAATAAGATTATATGCGCTTTTAAAACCTAACTGGTTCATAACACCACAAGCTTGACCGCTTCGACCACCAGACTTACAATACACATAATAGTTTTTAGTTTTATCTAATTTTCCAATATCATCGATAAATCCTTGACCTTTATAAATATCAATTGCAATAGCGTTAGGTATGATACCTTGTGCTACTTCTTCTGGTGTTCTTACATCTAAAATGACTGCGTTTTCATCTACAGATAATTTAGAGGTCCATTCGTGTTGTGTCAAATCAGCCATAGTTCTATATACATCAATAATCATGCAAATTTAACATTTCGTTATGGAAACTTTGCACTAAAGACGAAAAAAAATCCAAAGTGTTACACTTCGGGTCGTTAAATTTAAAAACGAAAGACGTTTAAACCTTTATAGAACAACCAATAGCTCTGGTTTTTGTCTCACTAACTTCTTTTCCATTCAATAATGCATTTACTGCATCTTCAGCATAGGTTTTAGTGACTGCACTTGCATCTTGATAATTGTCATCAATAGCACCAATATATTTTACTTGAGGTCCATTTTTAGATTTCTGTAATATATAAACATGAGGTGTTTTTGTTGCTCCATATTGTGGATATATTTTTTGCCCCTTATCCATTACATAAGGAAATGTAAAACCTTTTGCCTTTGCTCTTGCTTTCATTGCTGCCATATTGTCTCCAGGTTTAACGTCTGTATTATTTGGCATAATCGCAATCACGGGATAACCTTTAGCTGCATATTTCTTATTTAATGCTTCTACTCTATCTTCATAAGCTACCGCATAAGGACACGTATTGCATGTAAATACAATAATAAAGCCTTTAGCATCATTATAATCTGCCATAGACACCATAGTGCCATCAATATTTTCTAATTCAAAATCTGTAGCAATATCACCAATATCATATCCAGTGCCTGCAGTTGTAAAGGCAGAAGCTGTTACAAATACAACCAAGACTAAAAGTGTTTTAAGTGTGTTTTTCATGTGTTTATTTTTAGTGTTATTTTATAAATTGTTTCAATTCAGTTTCTAATTCTAGATAATTAAACGAACGCTCGTAAAACGCCCCTCTATTCTTATTATATATAAGGGTAGCTGGTATTGCTCCAGACCAATCTTTATTTACTTTAGGAATCCAAGTATTTGAGTCCACATCATTTAAAATGACAACCTCACTTCTAAAACCTCTTTTCTTTAAGAAAGGGACGAGCTTTGTTTCTATTTGCTTCGGAAAATCTAAACTCACCAAAACAACTTCAACATTTTTATTTTTATAATTAGTATTTAATGCTTCAAAATACGGTAATTCTTTCACGCAAGGTGCACACCATGTGGCCCAGAAATTAATAACATATGTGTTACCGTCTTTCTTTGAGTTGAGATAAGATTCAAGTTCATTAAAATCAAACACTTTTAATCCTGTAGTGGATGTGGTACTATTATTTTCTTGAGAAGTAAGCACCTGAGCGGTCACATTTCCGAAGTAAAAAAAGACAAGTATTAAAGATAGAAGTTTCACATTCATATCCTAAATTTAAGTATCAAAAAATGAACATTAATAAATTTAACAAAATATTAGAATCTATATCATAAAAATAAATTACATTTGTATATACAAATATTGTACATGAAGGAGTTAAACATTAAATTAAAAACTAAAGCTATTTTACCTTTAGCCAGCCAAACTGTAATTAATTTGCTTTTAACCAATATTACAATTAAAACTGAATTGATGAGTGTTTTAAAACCTCATGAATTATCTCTTGAACAATTTAATGTATTACGCATTTTAAGAGGTCAAAAAGGGAACCCTCTTAATTTACAAGATATACAAGAACGTATGGTTAGTAAAATGAGCAACACAACTAGGCTCATTGACAAGTTGATATTAAAAGATTTTGTAAAACGTACAGAATGTAAAAAAAACAGAAGAAAAATTGAGGTTTACATCACGGCTAGTGGTCTCGACAAATTATTAGAGTTAGACGGTCTTGTAAACGGTGCAGAACAAAAAGTGACCTCGAAATTAACAATTATTGAATTAAAAGAATTAAACAGATTACTCAATAAAATACAATAAACCTTAAAATAAATTAAACCACACAAAATAATGAAAAAGAACATTTTTAAATCAGCAATTATCGTAGTACTAGCGTTATCATTTGCATCGTTTACTACCCTTCTAAAAAAAGAATTAAAAGTTAAAACATCAACTATCACTTGGAAAGGATATAAAGTTACCGGCTCACATGAAGGTAATATAACTTTAAACGATGGTTCACTTATATTTGAAAACGACAAATTGGTTGGTGGAAACTTCTCTATCGATATGACATCAATAACCGTTACCGACTTAGAAGCTGGACAAGGCAAAGAAAAATTAGAAGGACATTTAAAATCTGATGATTTTTTTGGAATTAAAAATCATCCAAATGCTAATTTTGTAATCACAAATGTAGAAGGAGAAAAAGGCGCTTATAAAGTAACAGGAGACTTGACCATTAAAGCAAAAACGAATTCTATGACTATTAATATGAGTATTGCAGATAATACAGCCACTGCAAACCTTAAAGTAGATCGTTCTAAATTTGATGTAAGATATGGTTCTCCTACCTTCTTTAATGATTTAAAAGACAAAGCTATCTACGATGAGTTTGACTTAAATGTATCCTTACAGTTTTAATATTGCAAACAAATTAATAGCCTTTTTTGAAGAAAAATATTTCAAAATTATTAGAAATCTTTTTCTTTTTCATCAAATTAAGTTTGAAAACTAAATTATGATGTATATCTTTGAACTTTAGAAAAAACATGAATACGAATTTAAATCATACTTGGTGGTGGAACTCTCGAAACTCAAACGTCGTGAACTAACCCTATAGGTATATTTAAAACTAAATATAAAAAAGGCTTGTCATTCACGACAAGCCTTTTTTCATTTTCTGCTGAAACCGCTTTAGCGAAATTAATACAACATAAATAAAAATTCTTTCTGCTTTAAAGAAAGGATTTATAAAAAATAAATGAAAACATTTAGTCTATACACACATTACAAGAAAATACTGGCAGACACTATTACACCTGTAAGTATTTACCTTAAAATAAGAGATAAATTCCCAAATAGTATTCTATTAGAGAGCAGTGATTATCATGCTAGTGACAATAGTTTTTCATACATCTGTTTTAATCCTATTGCATCTATCAAAGTAGATAAGGATATCATTGAACAACATTATCCTGACGGCAGCTCTAAAACCAATAGTGCTTTAAATATTTCTGTTACTGAGGAAATTCACAAGTTTACGAAACGATTTAAAGTAAACTCTGACGAAGAATTCAAATTCATCAATAATGGGATTTTTGGGTACACAGCCTATGATGCTGTTAAATATTTTGAGGATATTGAAATTAGTAAAAAACCAGATTCTTTAGATATTCCAGATATTTATTATGCGGTTTATCAAAACATCATTGCCATTAATCACTTTAAAAATGAAGCCTATGTTTTTGCTCATTGCTTTGACACAGAAAACAATATTGACGAAGTGTTGCAACTCATAAGTTCTAAGAACTTTGCCTCTTATACTTTTAAAACAGATTCTAATATTTCATCAAACCTTACAGATGACGAATACAAGAGTCAAGTAGATTTAGCAAAGAAACATTGTGCTAGAGGAGATGTATTCCAATTAGTATTGTCCAAAAAATTCTCACAAGGTTTTAAAGGTGATGAGTTCAATGTCTACAGAGCATTGCGAAGTATCAACCCTTCACCTTACCTGTTTTATTTTGACTACGGAAATTTTAAAATCTTTGGGAGCTCGCCAGAAGCACAACTTGTAGTCAATAAATCTATAGCAGAAATTCATCCCATCGCAGGAACATTTAAAAGAACAGGAAACGATGAAGAAGATCAAAAACTCGCAAAACAACTCGCAGAAGATGAGAAAGAAAATGCGGAACATGTTATGCTAGTTGATTTAGCCAGAAATGATTTAAGTCGACATGGAAGTCAAGTAAAAGTAGAAACATATAGAGAAGCACAGTTCTTTTCTCATGTGATTCATTTAGTGAGCAAAGTGACTGGAAAGGTGCATGACAAAATTCCAACTATGCAGGTTGTTGCAGATACATTTCCTGCTGGAACCTTAAGTGGTGCCCCAAAACATAGCGCCATGCAATTGATCGAAAAATATGAAAAAACGAGCAGAGCTTTTTATGGTGGAGCTATCGGTTTCATGGATTTTAACGGTAATTATAATCACGCGATTATGATAAGAACCTTTATGAGTAAAAACCATGAACTGCATTGGCAAGCAGGCGCAGGACTGGTATCAAAATCAATTCCAGAAAATGAGTTACAAGAGGTATATAACAAATTAGGTGCTTTAACAAAAGCAATTGAAATGGCAGAAGATATTTAGCAAATAATCAACAAAAACAAAAAAGAACATTGGGAATAACAAAACATGGTAAAAATTCGAGTCCCAAATCAATTCAAAGAATTGAACCTTGAAATGCAGAATTAATGAGAGAAGGAATCAGAGATGCCAAGCGAAGCTTAAAGCACATAATTCTGAAAGCCACTGTTCTGAAGGAATTTCATCATTTGAAAACGATTTTTTGGTTTGTTTATTCGTCCATTTTTATTTTTATAGACCCCATATGTAATGCGCAGTCTGCATCAAGGCAAAATGAACAGAAGTAAAAAAAGTTAAGTTTAACAAAATAGATTCCTGCCTTCGCAGAAATAACAGACATATGAAAGTATTAGTAATAGATAACTACGACAGTTTTACATATAATTTGGTTCACTATTTAGAAGATTTAAATTGTGAAGTAACCGTAAAACGCAATGACAAACTCACGCTTGAAGAGCTAGATACTTTTCACAAGATTGTACTGTCTCCTGGGCCAGGAATTCCTGATGAAGCTGGATTACTAAAAGCTATCATTACCAAATATGCACCCACCAAAAGTATTTTAGGTGTTTGTCTTGGTCAACAAGCAATTGGTGAAGTTTTTGGAGGTTCACTTATTAATTTAGAAGACGTCTATCATGGAGTAGCCACTACAGTTGAGATTACTGTTGACGATGAGCAACTATTTAATAATATGGATAAGACTATAGAAGTAGGTCGTTACCACTCTTGGGTTGTCAATCCAAATTTACCAGAAGTTTTAGAAGCGACTTCTGTTGATAGCAACGGACAAATAATGTCACTAAGACATAAATTTTATGATGTTAAAGGTGTGCAATATCATCCAGAGAGTGTGTTAACGCCAAATGGAAAGCAAATTTTGGAGAACTGGATTAAGAGCTAGTAAGCAGTATTCAGTCACAATACGCAGTGCCTACTCAGATAACTGAGAAGTAATACACCTAAAAAATGTCTTCGCTTATTTATAGTGAAAATAAATTTGATTCCAATAAAGGAATTAAAGACGACAGGGTTGATTAATAAAAAAAAGTTGAACTAAAGAGATTCCCATTTTTGTGGAAAGTAAACATGAAACACATATTAAATAGATTAACAAACCACGAAAGCATCTCTAGTCAAGAAGCAAAAAATGTATTGGTGGATATTTCCGAAGGAAAATACAACCAAAGCCAGATTGCATCTTTTCTTACTATTTATATGATGCGAAGTATCACTTTAGAAGAATTACAAGGGTTTCGTGATGCTTTATTAGAACTTTGTATTCCAATCGATTTATCAGATTTTAATACTATAGATTTATGCGGAACAGGTGGTGACGGAAAAGACACATTTAACATCTCAACCCTGTCTTCTTTCGTTACTGCTGGGGCAGGAGTAAAAGTAGCTAAGCACGGAAATTACGGAGTGTCTTCTGCATCTGGTTCATCTAACGTTATGGAAGCTTTAGGTATCCACTTCTCAAATAAATCAGATTTTTTAAAATACGCTATAGACCAAACAGGAATATGTGTGTTACATGCACCTTTATTTCATCCTGCAATGAAAAACGTTGCTCCAATTCGCAAGGAATTAGGTGTTAAAACCTTTTTCAATATGTTGGGACCAATGGTAAACCCCTCATTTCCTAAAAATCAAATAGTGGGTGTTTTTAATTTAGAATTACAGCGTATTTACGGTTACCTATATCAAAACACAGACAAGAACTATAGCATAGTACACGCCATAGACGGTTATGATGAGATTTCTTTAACAGGAAACACTAAAATAATTTCAAACGCAACTGAGACAATGTTAAGTCCATCAGATTTAAATGTTAATCAAGTAAAACAATCAGAAATATTTGGAGGATCAACAGTAAGAGCTGCTGCTAAAATTTTCAAAAACATAATTAATGGAAAAGGTACAGATGCTCAAAATAATGTCGTTTATGCCAATGCTGGGTTAGCAATTGCTACCGTAAATGGAATATCACATCAAGACGGGTTTCAGTTAGCAAAAGAGAGTTTAGAAAGCGGTAAGGCAAAAGCAAGTTTAGAACGATTAATAGAAATGAGTCGTTAGAAGTTAAAAAAAATAACATTGGGATAAAAACAAAACACAGTAAAAGCTAGAGTCCCAAATCAATTCGTAGAATTGAACCTTGAAATGCAGAAATAATGAACGATGGAACAAAGATGCCAAGCGAAACTTTAAGCACGTAATTACGGAAGAGAATGTTCCGCAGGAATTGCTTCATTTCAATATGCTCTTTTGGTTCGTTTTGCGCCAAGGCAAAGTGAACAGAAACAAAAATAGAATGGATATATTACAAAAAATAGTTAATGATAAACGCATTGAGGTTAGTCTTCGCAAGCGACTTATTCCTGTCAAGCAGTTAGAGCAATCTATTCTGTTTGAAAGAGAAACGATATCATTAGCAAAAAAGCTTAGAGAAAGCGATACTGGAATCATCGCAGAACACAAAAGACGTTCGCCTTCAAAACAAGTTATCAATCATGATTTAAATGTATTTGATGTTGCTAGAGGTTATGAAAACGCAGGTGTTTGCGGGATATCTGTATTGACAGACGGCAAATACTTTGGAGGAAGTCTTGATGATCTTTTAACAGCAAGAGCAAGTTGTAATTTGCCTTTATTACGTAAAGAATTCATCATTGATGACTATCAAATTATAGAAGCAAAAGCTTATGGCGCTGATGTTATTTTACTTATTGCTTCCATTTTAACTAGGGCAGAAATCAAGCAGTTTTCAGAATTAGCTAAGCAATTACATCTAGACGTATTACTTGAAGTTCATAATAAGAATGAGCTTCATAAATCAATTATGCCAAGTTTAGACATGCTAGGTGTCAACAATAGAAACTTAAAAACTTTTGAAGTCAACTTGGACACCAGCAAACAATTGTGTGAACTCATACCAAATGATTTTGTAAAAGTATCAGAAAGTGGGATTAGCAGTATTGAAGCCATTAAAACATTGCAGCCTTACGGTTATAAAGGATTTTTAATTGGAGAGAATTTCATGAAAACGAATGATGCAGGAAAAAGTGCTGCACAATTTATAAAAGACTTAGAACGATGAAACTAAAAATCTGCGGAATGAAATACAAAGATAATATAACCGAAGTTGCACAGTTGCAACCCGATTATCTAGGCTTTATATTCTACGAGAAATCAAGTCGGTTTTTTGATAGAGATATTCCGGAGTTACCACGTTCAATTAAAAAAGTTGGTGTGTTTGTAAATGCTTCAATACCTTATATATTAGAAAAAATTAAAAATTACAATTTACAAGTGATACAACTTCACGGAGAGGAATCAGTCAGTTTTTGTGCAGAATTGAAGTTGATGTGTCATACTGAGCGCAGTCTAAGTGCTAACGAAGAATCTAACAATGAGATTCATGTATCCTCAGAAATGCCAGAAGTCATAAAAGTATTTAGTATCAAAGACAAGTTTGATTTCTCAATATTGAAACCTTTTGAAGAGGTCTGCGATTACTTTTTGTTTGACACTAAAGGCAAACTACCAGGAGGAAACGGTTACACATTTAATTGGGATGCTTTAAAAGAATATCCATCGACCAAACCCTTCTTTTTAAGCGGTGGCATTGGATTAAATGAAACTGAGAAACTAAAAGATTTCAAAAACACAGATGCTTCAAAATATTGCTACGCTGTAGACGTAAATAGTAAATTTGAAATTGAACCAGGATTGAAAAATAATAAAGAATTAAAAACATTTAAAAATGAGCTATAACATTAACGAAAAGGGATATTACGGAGAATTTGGTGGTGCATACATTCCAGAAATGCTCTATCCTAACATTGAAGAATTACGCCAAAAGTATTTAACAATAACGGCAGATCCTTCTTTCCAAGAAGATTTCCACCAGTTATTAAAGGATTATGTTGGTCGTCCTACTCCACTGTATTTTGCGAAAAGACTTTCAGAAAAATACAACACAAAAATTTACCTCAAACGAGAGGACTTAAACCATACTGGAGCCCACAAGATCAATAATACTGTTGGACAAATTTTACTCGCACAACGTTTGGGTAAAACTAGAATCATTGCAGAAACCGGTGCAGGACAACATGGAGTTGCTACTGCAACAGTGTGTGCACTAATGGGTATAGAATGTATCGTTTATATGGGAGAAGTCGATATTGCGAGACAAGCACCTAATGTAGCACGTATGAAAATGCTAGGCGCTAAAGTGGTACCTGCATTATCAGGTAGCCGCACTCTAAAAGATGCTACAAATGAAGCGATGCGCGATTGGATTAATAATCCAGTAAACACACATTATATTGTGGGTAGCGTTGTAGGTCCCCATCCCTATCCAGATATGGTAGCACGTTTTCAAGCCATAGTTTCAGAAGAAATCAAAAGCCAGTTACTAGAAAAAGAAGGTACAGAAAACCCAGATTATCTCATTGCCTGCGTTGGTGGAGGAAGTAACGCTGCTGGTACTTATTATCATTATTTAGACAATGAAGAGGTTAAATTAATAGCTGTTGAAGCTGCAGGAAAAGGAATAGATTCTGGTGAAAGTGCAGCGACATCTGTTTTAGGAAAAGAAGGTATTATTCATGGTAGTAAAACCTTATTGATGCAAACCCAAGATGGACAAATTACGGAACCTTACTCTATTTCGGCAGGTTTAGATTATCCAGGAGTTGGACCTATGCATGCTAATTTATATAAAACTGGTCGTGCAGAATTTATTGCTATTACAGATGATGAAGCGATGACTGCTGGTTTAGAATTATCTCAACTAGAAGGCATTATTCCTGCTATAGAAACCTCACATGCTTTAGCAGTTTTTGAGCACAAAAAATTTAAACCAGACGATGTAATCGTTCTTAATTTATCAGGCCGAGGTGACAAAGATTTACAAAACTATATAGATTATTTTAAACTCTAATGAAACACCTTATTCACATCTGTTTTGGAATTGTATTTTTTGCTGGTCACGCTCAAGACAAAGCTAAAGCAATTGATGTGTCTGTCATTGCATCAGTTGTGATACCGAAACATTACCTTATATCCAAGACATCTGAGAATATAACTGTCGATGGCAAAGCATCAGAGTTAAGTTGGGAAAATGCCGATTTTACAGATTATTTTATCGATATAGAAGGAGTTATAGACCCCAAGTATAAGACTAAAACAAAGATGCTTTGGGACGACCAATATTTATATGTGTATGCTGAACTCTCTGAACCACATATTTGGGGAACCTTAAAGCAGAGAGATACCATCATATACTATAATAACGATTTTGAAGTATTTATTGACCCTTCTCAAACGGGCATTGGCTATGGTGAAATTGAAATTAATGCTCTAAATACCGTATGGGACTTATATTTAAATAAACCCTACAGAATTGGTGGCCATGCGAACTTTGAATGGAATTTAAATGAGCTAAAATCAGCAATTCAAATTCATGGGTCATTAAACAATCCTAATGATATTGATTCATTGTGGACCGCAGAAATGGCAATTCCCTTAAAACCTTTAATAGCTTTAAAAAATAGACCTAAATCAGTACCAAAAGAAGGAGAACAATGGCGTATTAATTTTTCTAGAGTGCAGTGGGACCACGATATTATTGATGGTGAATATTATAGAAAAAAAGAAGATGGTAAATTTTCACATGAACACAATTGGGTTTGGAGTAATCAAAAAGTTATCAATATGCATGAACCTGAAAAATGGGGTATATTACAATTTACTGAAAAGTCAACAGCACAAGGTGTACCATACATAAAAGATGAAGATTTACTCATCAAGCAAACTGCATTTGCTCTATTTAGGAAAACAAGATACAAGAATTTAAAGTATCTATTAGATGAACAACAAGGCAACAAAAAAGAATTGAATGTTACGATGTCAAAAGATAATTCTGTAAAAGCCATTTTTCATAAAACCTTGTTTGGATTTGAATATAAAATTAAAAGCCCAATTACAGATATTACATACATCATCAATCAAGAAGGCACCTTAAAAAAATTATGAAAAAAGCACTCTTATTTTTAACAGCTATATGTTTCATGTCTTGCAAAGAGATAATAGTTGAGAAAGACTTAGTCGTAAAAACCAATGAGGATAAATTTGTATTTGCTTCATGGGCTCATGCAAGAGGCACTTTTGATGCGTCTAAATGGGAAACCAAATTAGCCAGCTACGATTCGCTAGGCATTTCAGAACTTTTGATTGGAGGAAGCCCAGAATTTTATGAGAAATTAATTCCTTTAGCTTCAGAAAAAAATATAAAAATTCATGCTTGGATGTGGACACTAAATCGTCCTAATGACACTATTGCCAATAAACATCCTGAATGGTATGCTGTAAATAGAGCAGGGAAAAACTCATTAGAATATAGAGCTTATGTAGATTATTACCAATGGTTAAGTCCCTTTCACCCTGATGCACGAGCTCATATAAAAAACAACGTTCGTAGGCTATCAAAAATAGAAGGCTTAGCATCTATTCACTTAGATTATGTTCGCTATGTTGATGTGATTTTAGGTAAAGATTTACAACCAAAATATAATTTAGTACAATCGACAGAAATGCCTGAATATGATTATGGCTACCATCCAATTGCTAGGGAAGGGTTTAAAGCAATTTTCGGAAAAGACCCTCAAGATTTTGATCATCCTGAGTTAAGTACGGAATGGCGTCAATATCGCTTAAATGCGGTGAGTTCTTTAGTCAATGAACTTGTAAAAATTGCTCACGATAGTAATCAAAAAATGACTGCTGCCGTGTTTCCGTTTCCTGAAATGTCACGTCAGATGGTAAGACAAGCGTGGGACGACTGGAATCTAGATGCTGCCTATCCAATGGTCTATAATAATTTTTATAGAGAAAATGTAAATTGGATTGGTTTTGCAATTGAACAAGGTGTTAACGATGTAAACTTTCCCTTATATGCTGGTTTGTATAGTCCCGCTTTAGCTGATCCAAAAGATTTAGAAAAAGCCATTAGACTGGTAAAAGAGAAAGGAGCTCAAGGAGTTTCCATTTTTACCGCAGATAATTTAAGTAAGGAACAAAAAGCTGTATTTATTAAACTGAAAGAAGAATTTAATGATGAATAGAATAAACAAAAAACTAAAAGAAGACAAAAAGCTCTTATCCATTTACTTTTCCGCAGGCTACCCTCGTCTAGAGGATACAAAATTAATTATTGAAAACTTGGAAAAAAACGGAGTAGATATGATAGAAATAGGATTACCCTTTAGTGATCCCCTAGCAGATGGTCCAACTATACAAGCAAGTTCTACTCAGGCTTTAAAAAATGGTATGTCTAGCGAAATTCTTTTCAACCAATTAAAAGATATTCGTAAAACCGTTTCCATACCGTTAATTATTATGGGTTACTTTAATCCCATACTGCAGTATGGTGTTGAAGCCTTTTGTCAGAAATGTCAAGAGACGGGTATCGACGGACTCATCATTCCAGATTTACCAGTAGATGTTTATAATGAGCAATACAAAGCCATCTTTCAGAAATATGGTTTAATCAATGTGTTTTTAATCACACCACAAACCTCAATAGAGCGTATTAACTTTATTGATTCCATTTCCGAAGGATTTATATACATGGTAAGTAGTGCAAGTGTTACTGGAAGCAACTCTGGCTTTGGAGATGAACAAACAACCTATTTTAAACGTATTGCAGATATGAATCTCAAAAACTCGCAAATTGTTGGGTTCGGGATTTCTAACAATGAAACGTTTACTCAAGCCACTAAACACGCAAAAGGTGCCATTATTGGAAGTGCTTTTATAAAACACCTATCAACTCACGGTGTCGATAAAATTAAAACGTTTACCAGCTCGATACGGAATTAAATTTTATAGTTGGTGTTAACTGACTAAGAAACCAAATTTAATGGAGTGGTATTTAAAAGTCGTAAGCGATAATTATGCAAATTTTACTGGAAGAGCTAGACGCCAATAATATTGGATGCTTGTATTATTCAACCTCATTTTTGTTATTGCAATTGCGATGGTATCTGGCGTATTAGCCCGTTTACTTGATGCTCCTATATTTATGGGACTATACATGATTTATGTACTAGGTGTGTTTATCCCAAGTTTAGCGGTCGCAGTAAGACGCTTACATGATATTGGTAAAAGTGGATGGTTCTATTTCATTGGACTAATCCCATTGATAGGAAGTATCTGGCTCATAATTCTATTTGTTACTGAGGGTGATGCGGGTTCAAATGCATACGGTCCTGATCCTAAATCGGCAAATAATGAGGACATTAATACAATTGGAACAACAACGATTTAATAATTTCAACTTCAAATATAATATAACCTACTCCCATAAGAGTAGGTTTTTTTTATGATTAAATTGAACGATCTAAATCAAAATAAACTACAGCTCAAAACAATGTACAAGTCATCTTTATAAGTAACGGGATATTGGTCATGTTTGATATCTCGTTTCTTCACAACAGATAGTAAATTTGACTCTGGCAATCAAGGTACTGACTTAAATATCTTGTTGGTTTATAATAACGTTGAAGATATCTTTAGCATAGAAGCATAATATTATATTTTCGATTTTATAAATACCATTGTATTGTGCCTTACCTTAGAGGTATCTCCTTTTTTTTTAAAAGTCTTATATCTTCGCCAAATTGGAAGGGATTATTGAAGATCGCCCAATGGCAAATACGGTTATAAAACGTGTGTTCTATTTTTTGATTTCAAGGGTTTCATTTTATGATAGTTTAACACTATATAGTGGATATTTAACGGGCTCTTAAGAGTGTTTCGATTTGCTTTTATCATATTGAGCTAAACTAAAACACAGTAGTAAATTATGGGCATGATAAAAGATAGAAAGAAATTTAAAACAACAATAAAACAAAAAAATCCAACAAACCCAACAGGATATACCAAAGAAGACACTAATAATTTCAACCGCGATAATAAAACAATAAAACAGCAACAAAATAAAACGACGAGCTAATTTAAAATTAGACTTATAACTTGACGCCTATTCATTACTTTTGAATAAGATTTTGTTTATGAAACTACTTAATGATTATAGAATCATCATTCTACTTTGTTTGACATTGGGTCTAGCACCATTTTTTCCTGAGCCTCATATTTGGGGAAAATTAAAATGGATTGCAGGAGGCGCTAATGGTATGGGAATTCGAGATTGGTTTGACCTGTTATTACATGGGTTTTCATGGATACTATTAATTCGATTAACTTTAATAAAAATCACACGAAAACATGGCGCTTAATATTGTTTTATTTGAACCCGAAATCCCAAATAATACTGGTAATATCGGTAGACTTGCCTTAGCATCTGGTTCTAAATTACATCTCGTAAAACCCTTTGGTTTTGAATTAAGTGATAGCCGTTTAAAACGTGCTGGTTTAGATTATTGGCAACATTTAGATGTCGTGATCTACGATTCTATTGCCGCCTTTTTTAGTGACAATAAAGAGGCTCAGTTTGCTTTCTTTTCTAGTCATGGAGAACAACCTCATTGGGACATTAAATTTGAGGAAAATCTGTTTCTTATCTTCGGAAAAGAATCAGCTGGCCTACCTAAATCTATAATTGAAAATCATAAAGAACACCTTTACAAAATCCCATTATACAGTAAACACATTAGAAGTCTAAATCTAGCAAATGCAGTAGCTATTGTTATATATGAAGGACTGAGACAACTACAATAATAAAGATATGTTAACAAAACGTACTAAATTTTATCAGCTCTTTTCAGAATATTTCCAGATTGCTCTCGGGATTATTCTCGCAAGTATAGGCCTCAAGGCGTTTTTATTACCTAATGGATTTTTAGATGGAGGCGTCACAGGTATTGCTATTTTATTGAATTCGCAATTTGATATTAACGTGTCATTACTACTTGTTGTATTCAGTATTCCTTTTTTAATTTTAGGGTATTATACAGTTTCCAAACGCATTGTAATAAAATCTATTTTAAGCATCTTAGGGTTAGCTCTTTTTATACACTTTGAAAATTTTCAAACTATTACAGAAGATAAATTACTAATCTCCATTTTTGGAGGACTTTTTGTTGGAGCTGGTATTGGGATTGCCATACGAAATGGATCTGTTTTAGATGGCTCAGAAATATTAGGCATATTTATTAACGATAGATTCGGAGTTAGCATAGGTAAAGTCATTTTAGTTTTTAATGTGATCTTATTTAGTGTTACTGCCTTTGTGATTTCTACAGAAATTGCGATGTACTCCATCCTTACCTATATCATTACCGCGAAAGTGACGGACTTGATTATTGAAGGATTTGAAGATTTTATTGGTGTTACTATTGTGTCAAAAGACTACGAAAAGATAAAGACTGCAATTATTACAGAACTTGGCGCTGGAATAACCGTTTACAAAGGACGTATAGGCTTTGGCAGTACGGGTGAAATTGAAGATTTTGATATTATTCACACCATTATTAATCGTATTGATATCAAGAAAATGTATCGCGTTATTTCTAATATTGATGACAGCGCTTTTATAGTAGAATTTGATGTCAACAATGTTAAGGGAGGCGTTTTAAGACACTACCTTAACAGGAAAAAAAACAAAAAACTAATAACGCATCCGTTAAAAAACTCATAAGCGTTTAGGTTACGATGTCGAGTAAAAACATCTCGTTAGCGTCAAAAATAACAAGGACTATTAATACTTTATATTTAAGAACTATGAAATACCATATTATAATAAATAGTGTAACCACTGTTGATGTCTTACAAAATACTTGGACGACTGAAGATTACATTCAATTATTGAATGCTTTTGGACTGGAGGACACTGGAAGTTCAAATCCTTCGGAATTATTAGAGCTCCTCTTTATGGCTATTTCAGATTTTGAACCCAATGAAGCTGCAGCATTAATTTTAGATTATAAACTAAGTGATCATTTAAATGAGAATCAAATTGAACAAATGTCTCACGATATGTTGTTGGATAAAATTTCCGAAGAATATGCAGATATATCCCTACATCATCAACTTTTTAATATTAATCAATTACTTCATAAAGCATATAATGGAACGTTTCCCAGTGCGAAAGCAACTCTTATAGAATTTGAAATAAGCCCCAATAAGGAGGTATCCAAAGAGGTGATTTTAAAAGTATTAGATAAGACCTTAGCAAGTAATAATGTTATAAAACGCCTATTCTCAAATCAATTAGCAGGTAAAGAATCTTTTGAGGAAGCAGAGGATATTATTTGGGATTTAAAAACTACTGGTCCGTCATCTTACATTTTAACGACATCTGAATATTGGATGAGTAGAGATGAATTTAAAGACGCCGAGTTTGATGCGACTGCTCAAGAATTTGAAGAGGACGACGAGGATTAATTTACCGTTTATTTTTAAGCATCTTTAAGTACATATATTCAACTTTTGTTCGTGCCCAAGGTGTCCGCCTTAAAAATTTGAGACTTGATTTTATAGATGGTCTATCATTAAAACATTTAATATTAATGATAGTACCCATATATTCCCAACCGTAATACGCTTCTAAATCGGTTAGGATTTGCTCTAATTTTATTCCGTGTAGCGGATTGTTTTTTTGAGTTTCCATTACAATTGCTCTACCATTTCTTTAATTTTTACTGCGCTCTCAAAATGATCTAATTGGTGTGTTTTAATCCACCAAGTAGCGACTTCCATCAATAATTCTGGAGTATCATTTTTGTTCTTAAAAAAAGCATATAACGAGAGGCCTACATTAGCCCCTTTTTGAGCAATTTTTTTATCACAAACGTCAATAATCTTTTGCTTTAAAATTGTTGTCATTCTCCAATTTTAGAGATTTCTTGTTGCGAAACGAAACCTACGATAACACATCTAATAGTTAGTTACGTCGTCTAGAGTTACTACTTCGACCAGAACTACTACTTCGATTAGAACTACTTCTGCTACCTCCAGAGTTACCACCTGAGTTTCTAGAACTAGAATTTCGGCTTTGGTTTCTATTCCCACCTCCTTGTCTACCTTGACCTTGTTTAATTGGCTCAGTAGATGCATTTGGATCTGGTTCAAAACCTTCAAGTATTTCAACTTCGATTTTCTCACCAATCAACTTTTCAATATCACGCAAAAATGTCGTTTCATCTGCACTTACTAATGAGATTGCTTTCCCGTTAGCTCCTGCTCTACCAGTTCTACCGATTCTATGCACGTAATCTTCAGAAATATTAGGCAACTCAAAATTAACAACATGTGGCAACAATGGAATATCCAAACCACGAGCTGCAATATCTGTAGCAACCAATACTTTCACACTTCCATTTTTAAAACCAGCAAGAGCTTTTGTTCGAGCACCCTGACTTTTATTACCATGAATTGCTGCCGCACTGATTCCTGAAGAAATAAGTTTCTTTGTTAACTTATTCGCACCATGTTTCGTTCTATTAAATACAAGCACTTGTTTCCACTTCCCTTCGGAAATGAGCTTAATTAGCAAATCAGGCTTTTTTGCTTTAGCAACACGATATACTTTTTGAGAAATAGCTTCTACGGTCGTATTTTCTGGAGTTGCTTCTACCTGTACAGGATTATTTAAAATTCCTTTGGCAAGCTTTTTAATGTCTTTTGAAAAGGTTGCAGAGAACATTAAATTTTGACGTTTTGCAGGCATGGCATTCATGACGCGCTCTATATCTCTTAGAAACCCCATGTCTAGCATACGATCTGCTTCATCTAATATAAAAACCTCAACACGTTTTAAAGATAGTAGATTTTGATTATGTAAATCTAATAGGCGGCCTGGCGTTGCCACCAATATATCAACACCACGACGAATCGCAGCTGCTTGTGGCTTTTGATTAACGCCACCAAAAATCACAGTACTTCTAATATCTAAAAACTCACTATAATCTCTAACACTCTCATGTACTTGAGCTGCAAGCTCACGCGTTGGTGTTAAGATTAATGCACGTATTGGTCTAAATTTTTCCTTTGGATTCTCAGATAAATAATGTAATAATGGTAAGGTAAAACCTGCGGTTTTACCTGTTCCTGTTTGAGCCGAAGCCAATACATCTCGCCCATCCATTACTAGAGGAATTGCTTTTTCTTGAATTGGACTTGGAGTTGTGTATCCTTTTTTACTAATAGCTTTAAGTAAAGGCTCAGATAGGCCTAAAGATTTAAATGACATATATATATTTTGGTCAAATTAGTGTTTAAATGACCTACTGTGTATTAAGCGTCATTTTTTGTTGTTCGCAAAGGTAATACTAATAAATTTGGTAAGTAGATTAAAGTTTGGCTTCTCGTGAAAATTAGCGAACTTTGAAAACATGTGGCTTTTCATTCTCATAACAGCTGATCTCTTAACACGTCCTTATAAATAAAAAACGGAATACGATTATATTATAGTAGGAAGTGGCTTTGGAGGCTCGGTTAGCGCCTTAAGATTATCAAAAAAAGGATATAAAGTTTTAGTTGTTGAGAAACGATATTTAATAAAACTACTTCTGTTTCTTAAACTCAAAAACTTAACAAAAGGATGCGTAGTTCAACTTACAGCGCATCAGTATAATTACTAAATACTAAAATTTCTGCAGCTACAAAATCAGTATAAGTAATCGCATTTCGCATATCTTGATTAAAATCTAGAATTCAAAGTTGTACACATTTCCGAAGAACATATAAAATAAAAAATGAGCCTGCACACGAAGTACAAGGCCCATTTAAACTCAAATGTAATATAAAAATACCAAAGGAAAGTTTAAAAATAAGCCTACCCTTTAGCTAGCAAATTCATTTTAAAAATTGAAAGTTAATCTACTAAAGATACGTGTACCATCTATACCAAACTGTGTTGTTTGCCATGGGTATTTGAATCTTCCAACAAAATCAAGGTTACGATCACTAGGTACGCCACCTGTAGACGAATAAGCATCTGCAAATGTGTCTGGATATATGTTAAAGAGATTGTTTGCTCCTATCGTGAAATTAAGCTTATCTGTAAATTCATAAGAGAAACTTAAATCTGTAAGTGTCTTTCCTCCATAAGTTGCGTCATTAATAGGATCTGATGGATGTCTATACGTCACTTTTCCGTAGTTTAAAAACGAAAGATTGGTGGAGAAACGTTCTAAAGCATAGTTTACTGTAGCGACGATCTTTTGTCTAGGTCTCCATGTTTCAACACGTGAGATATCTTCTCTTGAAAACAAAGCATCTCCCAAGTCATTTTGATCAATAAAATCAGGAAAGTTTAATTCACTCACCTCCGTCTTATTAAAGTTAGCTGCAACACTACCTCCTAAGACACCCCTACCAAGCTTTATATTATCGTATGTAAATACGATATCTATCCCTTGTGTACGCGTATTGATTGCATTTAAGAAAAAACCTGCGGCACCAACATTCACGCTACTCAAAGTTTGATCAATGGGATTACTAGGATCTCCTGTAGGTGTTACCTGTCCAGACAATACGATGCGATTATCTACATCAATTTGATACGCATCAATAGTAATTCCCATATGTTTGTTAATACGGTAGGTCGCACCTAAACCGATATTAAAAGCGGTCTCAGCATCAAGTTCAGGAATCCCTAAAGCGCGTAATGCAGGATCAGAATTATTTAAAATTCCGTTTTGCTGAATCCCGTTTTCTGTAAGTGTCGTAGTAACTGCAGTATAAAATAACTGGTGTAGAGATGGTGCTCTAAACCCACTACTCAATGACCCTCTGATACTTAATTTATTATCTAAAAGCTTATAACGAGAGCTTAACTTCCAGCTTACTTGTGTTCCAAAATCGCTATAATCCTCAAAACGAAGGGCGCCACCTATTAAGAAACTTTCTGTAAGATCTGCTGTGACATCTGCATAAATACCTAAATTACTTCGGTAGTCATCTGAAGCGTTTTCTGGTTTAAAACCACCAAAAGATTCAGAGCCCGTTCGATCTGTAGGATCGTCAGGAGTACCATCTGCATAAGAGGCAACCTCACCTGCTTCGGTCACAAAACGCTCAGTTCTGTGCTCAGCACCAAAGGCTACAGTTAATGCATTGATTCCTGCATCTTCAAATGTACGTACCACATCTAGATTATTTACGACGTGGCTAAACTGATGCGCACCATTGTAAAAGTCTGATGGACTAGAAGCTCCATATGACTGGTTGAATGAATTAGTGATGTAATAATCGATTCGGTTTTTACCCATTGTAGAACTCAAGTCGAAGTTCCATTCGTTATAAACAGTTTTTAATCCTAATGAAAACGTATTATCAACAATTTGTGGAGACATTTCTGCTAAGAAAAATTCTTGTCCTGGATAAATTTGCTCAAAACCGGAGACCCAATATGGCACTCGTGCAAACTGTGGAGCAGAACCACTACGATTGGTAAGGGTACCAAAAGAGTATATTTCAGTTTGTGATTCTTCATCAAGCGTATATCCCATATTATATGAAAAGTTAGTAATCTTCATATCGGGTAAACCAACTTGAAATCCTGCACTAGGATTTCGGTCTAAAAACCCTTCTAAATCGGTAGTATTAAAATCACTTGTATCTGTAACACCCCAATAATCTGCCTCATCCTGCACACTACTAACTGTACCTGCTCGTTGCGATCTTTTTTGGTCAAAATAATTAAATGTAAAATTAGCATAACCTTTTTCAGTAATATCCATTCCAAAACCTGCTTCAAGCTGATATTGCTCACCATCACCTTCTGTAGTGGTGCTAAAACTCGTGTTTATAAAAGGATCTGATTTTTTCTTGAGTACAAGATTAATAACACCTGCGATAGCGTCAGAACCATACTGCGCTGCTGCACCATCTCTCAAGACCTCAACACGCTCTAAGGCGGCTGTTGGTACAGATTTCATATCAACACCTACTTCTCCTCGTCCTGGAGTCACATAACTATACACTAAAGCACTCGCATTTTTACGTTTTCCGTTGACAAGAACCAAAGTTCTAGAAGGTAATAAACCTCTTAGATCTGCTGGACTAAAATGTGCTGCTGCATCAGAGATAGGCTGTTGTGTTGAGTTGTATGAAGGCACTTTAAACATTAACTGCTGGTCAAGAACGCCTCGACCTGTTAGAGCTAAATCTGCAGTACTTAAGTTATCAACTGGCACAGGAGAGTCCATCGCTGTTCTGGGCTTACCTCTACTTCCAACTACCACTACAGCATCAAGCTGTCCTGCATCTTCTTGTAGCTGTATGGTAACCTCAGATTTTCCTGTCACATCAACTTCTGTGCTTTTAAAACCTATGTAAGACACAACAAGAATAGTACTTCCCTCTGGAACATCAATAGTAAATTCTCCATCGAAATTAGTTTGCGCTCCTACAGTAGTTCCTTTTACCAAAATATTTGCACCAGGAAGTGGTACGCCAGCAATATCTGTAACAGTCCCTTTAAGCACCTGTTGAATTGCCATATTTGTAGGCTTCATCACTACCTTAGGAGTAAGCACTACTTGTTTTTCATTAATAGTATAGTCTATAGGTAGTTTTGCAGAGATCTTTTTGAGCACCTGCTCTAAAGTTTCCTTTTTTGCAACGATACTAAGGTTCATTTGATCCTGAACCTCGTTTACGTTGTAGAAAAAACTATACCCAGTTTGTTCTTTGATTTCATCAAGAACTAACTTTAAAGATGTGTTCTTCATGTCGAGCTGAATCTCGTTTTGCGAAAACACATTATTTGCTGAAACCTGCATAGCTAGAAGCAGTAAAAAGGCAAAACTCAACCGCATCTTAAAACTGATGGGATTTGAGCTTCCCTTAAAGGAATCAAATAACTGTTTAATTAAATTTGTCATGATTTTTTGGTTTTTGTTAGACATTAATAATTAGTTAAAAAGCAAGATTTTGCGCCGAACACGTCCCGCTTTATTTATTGGTAATCGTGATTATTTTATTGTTTATACTATAATTAAATGGCGTGCTTATAGCCATCGTTTGAAGAATCTCTTCTACAGATTCGTTTTTGAATGCTCCCCTAAACATCTCATTATCTAAATTTTTGGCTTTATTGATAATCGTAATATCATCCCTGCGCTCTAGCCTTCTTAAGATTTCTTTAAATCTTAAATTGTTTATGATTAATTTGCCTTCCATCCATGCTGTATAAATTGTAACCTCCACAATCTCTTTAGTCATACTTTTTAACTGAATATTGTAGCGCAATTGTTCGTTAGGTACTAAAACAGTTTTTATTTCTGGAACCAAATCAGTACAAACTGATACAGATCCCTCTACTAGTGTTGTGGCAACAGCATCGTTTGCCTCGTAAGCAGAGACATTAAATTTAGTTCCCAAAACTTTTACATCGAGTTCCCCTGCGTTTACTATAAATGGAAGTGTTTTATCTTTTGCTATTTCAAAAAAAGCTTCTCCAACTAAGAATACAGAACGTGTTTTTTTAGATGATATGAATTGCTGCGGAAATTTAAAGTACGTACCTGAATTTAACCAAACTACAGAACCATCAGAAAGTTCTAGTTTGAGTTTTTTGCCATTAGGAATAGTAATCTCATTATAAACTAATTCCGTAACGGAAGAACTCGACTTTTCAAATCGGAGTGTGGCGTCTTTCTTGCTAGCCACCAAATTACCTTGAGCATCTGTAATACCGACTTCTTCGTCTTCGTCGAGAATTTGAATTGTGCCGTCCGCTAGCTTGATTACAATTGCGTCAACGTCCTGAGAAGACTCTGCAGTAACAATTGAATTCTCGATTTTCACTCCTGAATCCAAAATTAAGGCTCTGCTTATGAAGCCCAAAGCACAGATACCTATAAAAACAGCAGCATATCTATAAATTATATTTAGTCTGCGTACTTTAGAAGCAGAACGCTTTTGAGAGATGCTATGGTTAAAACGCTCTAAAGCGACTTTGGTATCAAAATCAAATTCAGACCGTGCGTCACAGGCTATGATTTCTTTTTCAAATAGATTCCTATTTTCATCAGACTCCTGTACCCAGGTTTTTAAACGCTCTTGTTCATCAGGAGAAATCGATTCTTCTAGATATTTTTTAATCAGGTTTTTCATTTCAATAATTCGTAAAGTTTTGCACGCTTCTCTGATAAATAGATGCATACTTTTCAAAAAACCCCTACTTATTTATCATTTATTAATAATTTAATTATACATTGAACAATGATCAATGAGTCAAAACTTCTTGAACGCCTGAGTAAAAACGACGCTTCCGCCTACAAATTATTATTTGACACCTATTATATCTGGCTCTGTAATTATGTTTGTAGTTTATGCAATGATCCCGAACTTGCGGAAGATCTTGCGCAAGAAACCATGATAAAATTTTGGGAAAAGCGTAAAAAAATTATCGTAAAAATATCTTTAAAAAATTATCTCTTTAGAACCTGTCACAATGAATTTTTACAACACATTCGTAAAAAAAAGATTAAAGTAGACTTTTTAGACCAAGTTCGTTGGGATGCTTTGACAGCAGTTTATGAAGAAGAAAAAACACCTGAATCTAACCGAATCGAAATTCTAAATAAGCTTATTGACCAACTACCTCCTCGATGTAAAGAGGTTTTCATCCTTAACAAACTGGAGCGTCGAAAATATAAAGAGATTGCTAATGATTTAGGGATTTCAATAAAGACTGTAGAAAATCATATGTCTAAAGCTCTCAGCTTTTTAAGAGAACACGCGACATCTTTTATGCTTTAAATTTAATTGATTATCTCAGAATGTATAAAACCCTAAGCACGATTTACAGTCTACCTTTATACATTACTTTCCCATCTTAAATTCCAAAAACTTTACAAAAGGATTCGTATCCTTGTTTTTAGCAGCATGAAGACTACTGCTTACAACTAAAATACCTGCAGCAGTAAAGGCAGTATATGCAATCGTAGTTTGAATATCGTGATTTGCTACTCCAATCGCAATCAAAGCCCAGGCACCTACGAGTGCAAATTCACGCATGTTACGTTTCCAAGTAATTATAAGGTTTAGTAGTGTAGCGATAACTATCATAATGAGGGTCCAAGTTATTGGAGAAATCCCAAAACCATCCCAACCTATTTTTACTAAATAAGCCGAGACGTTTGCAATACTCGCCACAGTGACCCAACCACTGTAAATGACAAATGGCCACCATAAAAATGCTATAATAGATATTGGTGCATCCCATAATTCCATGCGATTATTCCACACTATTTTAAGCAATGAGTACAAGAGTAAGAAAATAAAAAAGCATGATAAGCCTGTATATCCATAAACCCAACTCACGACCCAACAACTATTTGCGATACATGACAATATAAACCACCAACCTACCCGAATCACAAAATCATCATCACGAACTTTAACAAACAAACTTCTACCTTGATAGATACCAAAACCTAGAAGTAGAAGATATATAATTCCCCAAATAGAAAATGCATAACCTGCAGGCGTTAATAACGTTCGTAATCCACCTGAAATTTCACCAATAGTAGTGTCATTCATAAAACCCGTATTGGATAGATAATTCATAAAAATAGTGGCTATTAAGGCAACTCCATTACTTATTTGTAGTATTTTTTTCATATTTATTTTTCACAAAAGTGGAACTCTATTTTACTAATTTTTACAAAAATGAGAAACTGTTGGTTATTACTGAATTTGATGTAC
Organism: Psychroserpens burtonensis DSM 12212; assembly: GCF_000425305.1. Lineage (GTDB taxonomy): Bacteria > Bacteroidota > Bacteroidia > Flavobacteriales > Flavobacteriaceae > Psychroserpens > Psychroserpens burtonensis. Next base: position 13,569 of record NZ_AUDE01000019.1, on the reverse strand, counting down.
TGATAATTTAACTCAACAAATAACTCTTTACTTGTTATACAATTTACAATTTCTGCGCGGGAATAACCACTCATCTCACCTACTCCACCTCAAAATCAAAAAACGTTTCTGGAAATGGTTCCCAGCGCAAAGTAAAATGCCACCACTCTTTAGGATAATTTCTAAAGTTATGTTTCAGCATTATATTTTGTAATAATTGTCTGTTAGCTAATTGTATTTTTGTAAGATCTGGATAATCTACCCACGATTCTTTTCCGAAGAAATCATACGGACTACCCATATCTATCGGCTCGTTTGTGTTTCCATCAATAATGGTGAGATCTAATGTGCTTCCACGACTATGACCAGAACGTGACGCGATATAACCATCTCTAAATAGGTGACGTTTATTCACCTTTGGATAAAATTCTCGTTTTTGTAATGTATCATTTAAGTCATTTGCCCATCGTGAAAAATGGTTCACAGCTCGCTGAGGACGATAGCCATCATAAACCATCAAACATAAATTTTGATCTTGTAAGTCATTTTGAACTTTTTTTAAAGCCTCTGCAGATTGCTTTGTCAATATCAATCTATTGCCTTTATAACCGGCAATAGTATCACCTACAAAATTATGTGTCGAAAAATAGCGTAACTGCACATTCAAGTCTGGAATAATGTCCTTCACATAAACAAACCCGTCTGGTAGCCTTTTTTGCTCTTGCAGAGAAAATACAAAGGTAATAATTACACTTACCAGCAGTAATATTTTGTGAATCTTCATGATATAGCTAAATTAGTGGCTGGTCGAAAACATAACAACATTAAATTTATTTCTTTTTGATGCCCTTTCAATTTATTTTTAATCTGACGCTAAGCTATCAACTCATGAAAAGGCATCAAAAACAATTTAAATTATAAAAAGAATCTGTTTAACATCAGACACTAAATTAGATAAAAATTACGCGATGGACTTATTTTCCGCAGAAAAAAAGCATTTTAATCTACCAAATGCCGAATTACTTTATATCGAAAACTTTTATAATGCGACAAACGCAGAGTACTATTTTGACATTCTGAAAAAGACTGTAAACTGGCAACAAGATGACATTACCCTCTTCGGCAAAACCTACAAGCAGCCAAGGCTCACTTCATTGTATGCTAATAATAGTAAGCCTTACAGCTACTCAAATATTACAATGCAACCTACTATTTTCACTTCGGAATTGCAGCAGATTAAATCAGATATCGAACAAGAGGTTGAGCATCAATTCACGTCTGTTTTACTCAATTTGTATCGCAATGGAAACGATAGTAATGGATGGCATGCCGACAATGAGAAAGCGTTAGGGAAAAATCCTGTAATTGCCTCGCTAAGTTTTGGCGAAACAAGACCATTTCATTTTAAACATCGTCACATAAAAGACGAACGACACAAAATAAATCTCAATCATGGGAGTTTATTATTGATGCGTGGAGAAATGCAGCACTATTGGCTACATCAAATTGCTAAGACAAAAAAGACCATTGGAGAGCGCATCAACCTCACCTTTAGAACGATACTATAATTATAAAATATTATGAACTGAGTTAGTTGAAATGTAGAAATCATCAAATTATTACAGAATAGTAGATACGAAAAAACCAAGGTCCCTCAACCTTGGTTCTTCTTAATTTGCTTTTTATATGTGGTAGATTTAGGGTCTCTAATTCATAACACATGCAAATATTAATTAATTAATCCATTGAACTAAAAACTAAATTCTAGTACACTTCAAATATATAACTCTATTTGGATGTACAAGTCAAAATACACTATTAATCGATGAAATACACTTAATTTTAACATATATAGATGAAATAGTCTATTTTATCGATTAAATACATATTTTTAAATTTAAATTTTAAGGAAATTATGATACTAAAAAATCAAAAAACCTGTTTTAAATTTGATTAACTTTGAAATATCTACATTGAAGCCTAGCAAAAAAAACATGAAACGAGTATGTTACATACAAAGGGCGTGTCATCGTTAAAAATCAGAAATACAACACATGAATTATTGTTTAAACCTTTTATTAATTTGTTTCAGTTTCACTACAAACAGTCAAGAACTGAGTTATAGCACTCAAGATATTGCAATCAACAACCTCATCGATGGCACACTGTTAACTCCAAATGATGGAGACAAACCTAGGCTCGCCGTTATTATCGCTGATTCTGGACCAACAGATAGAGATGGAAACCAGAATTTTTTAAGAAACAACTCTCTTAAAAAGCTTGCTGAAGCTTTAACTAATAAGGGTATTGCAACTTTTAGATATGATAAACGTATTGTAAAACAAATTAGAAAAAATAATGTAGATCCTAATATTAAGTTTGATGACTTTGTGACTGATGCTATTTCTGTAGTTGATTATTTTAAAAAAGACAATACGTACTCTAGTATTTATGTGATTGGACATAGTCAAGGCAGTTTAATTGGTATGCTTGCTGCAAAAGACAGAGCAGATGGGTTTATCTCACTTGCGGGTTCAGGACAATCTATAGATAAAGTCATCACAGAACAAATTGGCGCTATGGATCCCTCGCTTCTTGAGGCCACAAAAAAAGCGTTTGAAAGCTTAAAATCTGGAAAAACAACAACAGATTATCCTCCTCCACTTGCTCCTGTATTTAGAGCAGATGTGCAACCCTTTATTATGAATTGGATGCAGTATAATCCACAAGAGGTTATTAAGTCTTTAGATATTCCTGTTCTTATTATAAATGGAACAAACGATCTTCAAGTTTCTGTTGATGAAGCACAATTACTTAAAGTTGCTTCAAAAGATTCTGAAATTAATATCATTGAGAAAATGAACCATGTTCTTTTCATAATTGAAGGGAATCAATTAGTCAATTCAAAAAGCTACAATGAGTCGTCTCGTAAAATTTCGGAAAAACTCATTTCTATAATCTCTAGTTTTATCCTGAAATAGAGGTAACAACAACCTATTCAAATAAAAAACGCATCTCAAAAGAGATGCGTTTTTATTAACTAACCAACCAAATGTAAATGTTACTCCGTTATGCGAGGTAATCACTCCTCTTCTAAGATCATCATAATCACTTACAATTTATTTAAAGCAAATGGCGTGCCAAACTTCATTTGTGTCATATAAATTTTTGATGTATATTTGATATCAAAATAATATCATATTGAATTATTTAACTAAAATATAAAACCAATGAAAGAAGAAAAAATCATCGTTCCAGCAAATGGATACCTTATGCTCTTTGTAGTCCTTATTTTATTCTTCGGAAGCATTGTTGTAATGATCTATTTAAAAAACCCAATTTTTCTCCTATCTATACTCTTTGCTATCTTTATAGCCCCTGGATTTATAATGGTACAACCTAATGCGTCTCGCGTATTGCTTCTCTTTGGTAAATATATTGGCACAGTAAAACTGAATGGTTTCTATTGGGTAAATCCATTTTATACAAAAAAGAAAATCTCGCTACGTGCCAGGAACTTTGATAGTGAGCGTTTAAAAGTAAATGACAAGCTTGGCAATCCTATTATGATCAGTACGATTTTAGTTTGGCGAGTTCAAGACACCTATAAAGCGGCATTTGATGTAGACGTTTATGAAAACTTTGTTAGAGTTCAAACTGATGCTGCTGTACGTAAGCTCGCGAGTATGTATCCTTATGACAATTTTGCAGATGAAGGAGTTGATGAAGACATCACATTACGATCTAGTGTTAACGAAGTAAGTACTGCCCTAGAAAAAGAAATTGATGAACGTCTATCTATTGCAGGTATTGAAGTACTCGAAGCTCGTATTGGATATCTTGCTTATGCTCAAGAAATAGCAAACGCCATGTTGAAACGCCAACAAGCTACTGCAATAGTTGCTGCAAGACACAAAATTGTAGAAGGCGCTGTAAGCATGGTAGAAATGGCAATTGAAGCACTTGAAAAAAAGCAAATTATTGAATTAGATGGAGATCGTAAAGCTGCCATGGTTAGCAATTTAATGGTGATTCTTTGTGGAGATAAAGAGGCATCACCAGTTTTGAATACAGGTACTTTAAATCATTAAAATGAATACAAAACAAACCTATAGTATTGCCATGGGTGTCGCACTAGGCATAAGTATTGGAACGACTGTTGGAGCTGTCATTGGTGATGTTGCCATGGGAATTGTTTATGGTTCTGGAATAGGAACTATAATAGGCGTCATACTAGCTTTAGTGATTTTTAGAGACGATGAATCCAAGAACGAATAATTCTGAAAATATGAAAAGCAACAGAACGAGTTTCTGAAATTGAAACCTTTGTAAAAAAATAAAATGGCCAAGAAAAAAGCATTTGCCTTACGTATCAATGAAGATATGCTCAAAGCAATCGAGAAGTGGGCTTCTGACGAGTTTAGAAGTACTAACGGACAGATGGAATGGATGCTCATGCAATATCTCAAAGAACAAAAAAGGCAACCAATGCCTAAAAAACCCAATAATAACAACGAAAGCGACTCTTAATTGAATCGCTTTTTTTATGCAGTTTAATTTTGGTATTTTGCAACACAATTAATATATCAATATGGACACGACGCCTCTTTTCACAAATGACACCATCGTTTTTGGTCTCTTAATGCTCTCATTGGGTTTTGTATTTTTTACAGAATCTATCAAAACAGGATTTTGGTCAAAATTCTATAAAATAGTTCCCGGACTTTTTATGGCGTATATGGTTCCTGCGATACTAACAACTGTAGGTTTAATCTCTCCAGAATGGACATCCGTTTCAGAGGCTGGTATAGAAACCGAAGGCCGTTCCAGTTTATATTACGTTGCAAGTCGATACCTATTGCCGGCAGCTTTGGTTTTAATGACTCTAAGTATTGATTTGCGAGCAGTATTCAATTTGGGTTGGAAAGCGCTCGTTATGTTTTTCACAGGGACAATAGGTATTGTCATAGGCGGACCAATTGCCATATTAATAATTGCCTATTTTTCTCCAAGTACAGTTGGAGGTATTGGTCCAGATGCGGTATGGAGAGGATTATCAACCTTAGCTGGAAGCTGGATTGGTGGTGGCGCCAACCAAACAGCCATGCTTGAAATTTATGAATACAACCAAGCAAAATATGGCGCTATGGTTTTTGTAGATATTGTTGTTGCCAATATTTGGATGGCTATTATTTTAATTGGTATTGGAAAACGTGACCGCATCAATAGATGGTTAAAAGCAGATACATCATCTATTGAAGAATTAAAAGAAAAGGTCTCTACTTTTTCTGAAAAAGTAAAACGAAACCCATCACTTACAGATATAATGATTATCGGCGCTATTGCATTTGGTGCTGTTGGCACAGCACATTTATGTGCTGGATATTTAGCACCCTTCTTTGATAAGCTAGTTGCTGGCATAGAATCACCAACCACACGTAATATTTTTACTTTTTTAGGATCTTCTTTCTTTTGGATGATTAGCATTTCTACATTAATTGCAATTGTACTTTCTTTCACAAAAGCTAAAAATTACGAAGGCGCAGGTGCTAGTAAATTTGGAAGTGTATTTATCTATATTCTAGTTGCTTCCATTGGTATGAAAATGGACTTAACCTTAATTTTTGATAATATGGGACTAATAGCAATTGGTGTTATCTGGATGACTATCCATGCTCTCATGCTTATTGGAGTCGCAAAACTAATCAAAGCACCTTACTTTTTCTTAGCTGTAGGGAGTCAAGCTAATGTTGGTGGAGCAGCTTCTGCACCCATAGTAGCATCAGCATTTCACCCCTCTTTGGCTACTGTTGGAGTACTACTTGCTGTTTTTGGTTATGCTATTGGTACCATTGCTGCCATAGGTTGTACAATTTTAATGGAATTGGCAGCTGTGAGTTAGTATTTCAAAGATTTTTATAAGATATTTACGCACATTAAAAACTCACAAAATGAAGCAGATTATTGTCCTATTAATAACACTTTTATTTTTTTCCTGCGGAAATGGACCAACTCAAGATTTTACACTTAAAGGTTATGTCAAAGGCCTAAAAAAAGGAACCGTATACCTCCAGCGACAGAATGATACGCTTATGGAAACCATCGATTCATTAGAAGTCAATGGGAGCCCAAACTTTGAATTACATGCTGCACTCTCAGAACCTGAAATGCTGTTCTTAAAATTAGACAAAAACGATAATGATGAAGGAACAGTCGTGTTTTTTGCAGATAAAGGGGTTACTGAAATTAATTCGACATTAAAAAACTTTAATTACGACGCTACTGTAAAAGGTTCTAAACAACATGAAACATTAGAAGAGTACTTACTTATGATGTCAAAATTTAGCGATAAGAATTTAGAACTTATTCAAGAAAGCTTAGAAGCGAGTAAAGCTAACGACACTACTGTTTCATTTGAAGACAATTATAACAAACTTATTAAACGTAAGTATTTATACACAATTAACTTTGCTGTAAATCATCCAGATAGCGAAGTCTCTCCTTATTTAGCTATAAGTGAAGTCCCGAATACAAGTGTAAAGTTTTTAGAAGAAATTTATAATGCTTTAAGTGACAAAGTCAAAGCATCAAAATACGGCGTACAACTTAAAGACATGATTGAAGAACGCAAAGCAGAATAATTTTATTCTTCTATTCTTAAAGACAGACAAAAAACTCTAAACTTCACGTTTAGGATTTTTTATTTATTACCACTATAAAACAAAAAAGTCTCCATCATAAAGATCAAGACTTTTAAATAAAATAGAGCCGATGGAGGGACTCGAACCCACGACCTGCTGATTACAAATCAGCTGCTCTAGCCAGCTGAGCTACATCGGCTTTTAAGCGTTGGCAAATATAATATTGCTATTGTAATTTCCAAACACTCTTTGAATAAATTAAGCTAATTTATTCAATTTCTCGATTAGCGCTCTTCCTTGTGTTTCAAGATCGCTATTAATCGCTTTAAAATGTGCCTTTTTATTTTCTGCACTTCTATCATTTACTCTTGCAATTAACCCATCAAAAGTCTCAATTGCTTCGTCAATAATAGCTTCACTTTTCTTAGTGTCTTTATCTGTGTTTGTATATTCCCAAACATAAACTGCTTCAATAATATCACCTAAAACAAAATTTATGTCTTTTTTAAGGTCTCTAATATTTGCCATAATCTTAATCTTATATTAATTTGAGACAAAATTAAACATAAACTTCTAAAAGTCTCACATTAGGAGAAGTTATTTTATACGTTTCTATAGTTGCTGGAAGTAATACTGTTTCTCCTTTTTTAATTAACTCTGTACCTGTTTCGGTTTCAATCATTGCTTCTCCTTCAACACAGATATAGATAAAGAACGAATCCTTAGTGTTTTGTTTTAAAATAGGCTTTGTAATGTGCAAAAAATTAGTCGTAAAATATGGACAGCTTACCATACCATTTGATGTGTTTTCTTCTATTTTATATTGTACTCTAAAGTTGTCTGGCATATTAAAATCAAAGGCATCAATAGCTAAATCATTATGCAACTCTCTCTCGTTGCCCTCATCATCAACACGATCCCAATCATAAACTCTATACGTAATGTCACTTGTTTGCTGTATTTCAGTAAGCATAACCCCTGCTCCAATAGCATGCAATCGACCAACTTCTATAAAATAAGTATCTCCTGTTTTTATCTTATCAAAATTAAGAATTTTGGTAAGCGTTTTATCCTCGAGATGTCTAAGATACTTTTCTGGTGTCATTTCCTGATTGAATCCAACAATCAAATTAGCATCATCATCAGCTTGCATAACGTACCACATTTCTGTCTTTCCGAAGGAATCATGGCGCTCAGCTGCTAACTCATCATTTGGATGCAATTGAATAGACAAGTCTTTTTTAGCATCAATAAATTTTATAAGTAAAGGAAATTTATTTCCGAAGATATTATAATTTTTTTTTCCTATTAAATCTGATTTATAGGTTTCTAAGAGCTCTTTAAGTGATTGGTTTTTTAAGTTCCCGTTAGCAACAATAGAGGTATCTCCTTCCACATCACTTATCTCCCAACTCTCACCAATATTTGGCAAGTTAGACCTTTTATTAAGTAAGGCTTTCAACTTCTGCCCTCCCCAAATTTTATCTTTTAATATCGGTTCAAACTTTAGTGGATAGAGCATTTCTTTCATTCTCCAGAATAACTTACAAAATTTCGAGGTGTTTCATAAAGTGTTACTTCCATATCCAAATCTGCATTTAATTTAGATTTAAGTTTGTTATAAATGACGACCACAATATTCTCTGCTGTTGGATTAAGGTCCTTAAAATCTGGAACATCAACATTAAGGTTTTTATGATCAAAAGCATCTTCAACTTCAGATTTGATAAGATCCTTTAATATTTTTACATCCATGACGTATCCCGTTTCTGGATCTATTTCTCCTGTAACACTTACGATAAGGTCGTAATTATGACCATGATAGTTTGGATTATTACATTTCCCGAAAATTTCATCGTTTTTCTCAAAACTCCAATCTTTGCGATATAGGCGATGTGCTGAATTAAAATGTGCTTTTCTACTTACGGTAACTCTCATTATTTCGTGATGTTTATATGTTCATAAAACTTATCAAAAATGATTTTAAACCATTCTGTATAGAGTTCTGGGTTTAATTCTATATCGATTTTAACAGCTTCTAAAGTCATCCATTTCCATGCTTCAACTTCTTCTGGATTAATGCTTGGCTCGCTATTAAAATGCCCTACCATGACATGGTCAAATTCGTGTTCTGTTAAGCCATTATCAAAGGGCGCTTTATAAATGAATGATATGGTCTCTTTTAAATCAACGGCGAAACCCATTTCTTCCATTAATCGACGTTTTCCTGCCTGCAAATTACTTTCACCAACTCTTTGATGACTGCAGCATGTATTGGTCCACAATAGTGGTGAATGGTATTTGTGTTTAGCCCGTTGCTGCACCATCAATTCATTTTGATCATTAAATATAAATATGGAAAATGCACGATGCAATAAGGCCTTCTCATGAGCTTCTAATTTAGGCATAGTACCTATTTGCTCATCTTTATCGTTAACTAGAATTACTTGTTCTTCAATCATAGTTTACAAAAATAACAACTATATTTCATAAAACCATCACGAATAAAAAAAGCTGCCTTAAGAAAGGCAGCTTTTAACTATTATTTAAGATAAATTGTTACCTATCATTCAGGACACTTCTTCCCATTAAGGCTTGTAATTATAAATTCACTACGCCTGTTAAGTTGGTGTTCTGCTTCACTACAAGCAGAATCATTTGTTGGTTCACAACCACAATCATTCACTAATCGTGACTCTCCATAACCTTTAGCTGTCAAACGAACTGCTGTAATACCATTATCAATTAAATATTGCCGTGTTGATTTTGCTCTATTCTCAGATAAGCGTTCATTATAGGCAGCTGTTGCTCTACAATCTGTATGACTACGAATATCAATTGTCATTGTTGGGTATTTATTTAACACTGCCAATACTTTTTGTAACTCTAACTCCGCATCTCTTCTTATATTGAATTTATCGAAATCAAAGTATATGATTGGGATATCTAAAATCTTAGCTAAATCTGCACAGGGCTCTAATTCTATTTCGTCTTTAACTAACACTGACTTCAACTCCAGTTTTTGTCGTTTATTAGGTGTTGTAAATCGTTGTTCTACCGTAGCATAAGTATCTGCTTCAATTCTTATGAGATACTCTTTTTCACACGCTAACTTTTCAAACTTATAGACTCCATCTGCACCAACTATTTGTTGGTTAAGCGCATTAATATCGGCATCCAACAGGGTAACCTTAGCTCCTACAATTGGGGCTTCTGTTTCTCGGTCTCTCACAACACCTTCTACAGTTTGCTCACATTCTGGCACTGTAAAACTATAAATATCATCATCTCCTTTTCCACCATCTCTATTTGATGTAAAAAAACCTTCTTTGGTACCTAAATTCTCATAGTAACCAAAATCGTCCATAGGACTGTTAATTGGTCGTCCAATATTCTCTAATGCCATTGGCTGTTTTAGTTCTCTTTTATTTTCAAAATCTCTAACGACAAAAACATCTAGTCCTCCTAATCCATTAAATCCATTAGATGAGAAATACAAGTCACCCTCCGAATTGATAAAAGGGAACGTCTCTTGACCTTCTGTGTTTACTGATGGTCCTAAATTTATAGGATCTCCTAATGAACCATCTTCTTTGATGTCTACTTCAAAAATATCTGACATTCCTAAAGTACCTAACATGTCTGACGCAAAATACATTTTAGTTCCTTGAACATTAATTGTTGGGTGTGCGGTACTATAAGCATCACTATTAAAATGAATAGATTCAACGTCATCCCAGTGGTTATTATCATTTAATGTTGCTTTAAAAATTTTCAACCGATTTGTACCATCTTCATCCTTTTTATATTTTTTATTGAAATAGTTATTTCGTGTAAAATACATCACTTTGTCATCTGGTGTAAATGCTACAGTAGATTCATGGTATTTTGTATTTATATTTGAATCTAAATTCTCAACATTTCCATACGTACCATTCTCTTGTTTTTCTGCGGAAAACAAATCTAAAAAGGGTTGCTCGTTCCATCCGTAGTTCTTTCCGCCTCCACGTGAGGATGCAAAAATTAATTGGTTTTGGTATTGCGTGGTTCCAAAATCGGAAACATCAGTATTCAGATCTAAGTTATTAACTTCAAAAGCTCTACTCACCTCATCAATCAGTGCTAGGTAATCTACGGTTGAACTAAATGCGCGTCCTCGTAAATCACTACGATCTGAATCTGCGAATTTTTTCATCCATTTATCAGACTCCGTATAATTTTCTACAGATTTCAATGCTTGTGCATATCTAAAGTAGTATTCAGAATCAATATTTTCGTTTATTGTCATTAGTTCTCCATACCACTTGGCGGCCTCTTCCATTTGATTGTTGAAGTAAAAGGAGTTGGCCAATTTCTGAAGTAAATCAACGGAGGTATATCCTTTCTCTGCAACTTCCAATAGGATCTCACTGGTCTTTAAATACGCTAGATTATCATACTCTTTTGTTGCTTGTCGTATTTTTCCTTTTTGTGCATAACCTGATGAGAAAACTAAACTTAACGCCAGGATATATATAATTTTATGTGTTTTCATAATCTTTTTTTTAGAAGAATCTTGGTGATAATATTCTACCTACTTTTTGTAACTCAAAGCGTAACATGATCTCATGTGAACCGCTGTTATAGTTGTTTAGATTTGTTGTGGTCGCGTCATATGAATAACCAATATACAATCCATCTGTCACTTGAAATCCGGCTAGTCCACTTACGGAATCATCCCATCGCCACGCCACACCTAGCGTGAACTTATCATTGAATAAAAAGTTTGCTGATACATCTGCTATAATTGGTGCACCTGCTATTGCTTTCACCAATGCCGCAGGTTTAAACTTCGTTTTGGCACTTAAGTCAAACACGTAACCTGCTATCAGATAGTAGTTCATGCGTTCTTTTGCAATAGACACTTGATTATCATCAAAATGTTCTGTCCTCAAAAAATTAGGGGCAGACAAACCTACATACCATTTGCGGTTATGAAGATATAAACCAGCTCCTATAGTTGGAGAAAAAACACTTAGATTATCTGCAAAAGTTGGATCACCGAGTTGTTGAATCACACCTTCACTCCAATCTGAAGTTAAGCTATGTAAACCTGCTTTTAATCCAAATGATAATTTTGTGTTGTTATCACTAACCGGAATTGTATAGGAAAAATTAGCGTCAATATAATATTCATTTACAGGACCTAATGCGTCATTAACAATAGATAAACCTAAGCCTATTCTGTCATTTCTAAGTGGTGCATGAATACCTAATGTTTGGGTTTGTGGCGCTCCATCTATTCCCACCCATTGTGTACGATGTAATCCTGTGACACTTAGCACCTCTCGTTGACCAGCATAGGCTGGATTTACACTCATGGTATTATACATGTACTGCGTATACTGCGGGTCTTGCTGCGCAAAACTACTTGTATTAACAGTTAATGCTACAAACACTAACAGTATTAATCCTTTTAACAATGATGTTTTCTGTATCATTTTAATATCGTTTTTAATCTTGCCTTATTAATACTATCTGTTTATGTATAACCAACCTACTCGAGGCTCTGAACCATTCCCTAAGTCTATAACGTAGTAATATGTACCTACTGGTAATTTATCACCTTCACCTAAGACTGCTCGTCCGTTTGAAGTGCCGTCAAAGTCATTTCTATATCCTTTAGTTTCATAAACTATATTACCCCATCTATTATAAATCTCTATAGAGTTATCAGGATAATTCTCGATACAATCTATTACAAATACATCATTTACGCCATCACCATTAGGAGAAAACTCATTATAGATTGTTAAACATATGGGGTCCACACCAGCTGAATCGGTATTGTTATCCTCATTTTGATCATCTCCACCTACAAAGTATGAAATAGAAGCAGTATTTAGATAGTCACCAAATCCTAAAACTTCTACAGTGATTGCTAAAACTTGAACTTGTCCTGGATTTAATTGACCAACAACCCATTCTCCCGTAGACTCGAAATAAGTATCTGGATTTGTACCCGTTGTAGCAGCATAAGAAACAAATGTATATCCACTCGGTATAAACTCTTCAACAGTTACTCCTGTAGCAGTAACAAAACCTTCGTTTGAAACTGTTATTGTAAATGTTACGTTATCTCCAATTAATGGTTGAGTTATATCCACTTCTTTAATAACTGATAATTCGAAAACTGTCTCTGTAAATGTATCTGTTGAATCATCGTCAGTATTGCCATCTGTATCGTCACCATCGTCACTGATATCTGTAACTGTATCACCTTCTGGATCGTCTCCAATTGCTACTACACTATTACTAACACCTCCAACATCTACATCATCTTGCGTAATTATGTAAGTAGCTATATACGTCGCTATTTCACCTGCTAATAAAGTTCCTTCTATACTACCTTGATCTGCACTATCATATGTTGGACCGGTTGTTAAGGTTAACACATTTCCGTCTATATCAGTAAATACATCAATTATAATCACATTATTTAAAGTAACATTCCCTGTGTTTTTTATTGTAATAGAATAATTAATTACGTCATCTACACCAATTACACCATCTCCATTATCTGTGATTGTGGCACTCTTCTCTGCTAGGATACTTGGATCTTTTGAAATTACCGTATCTGTTGGGTCATCTGGATCTCCATCATTATCTGGATCGACATTATCTGTATCATTTGGATCATCACTAACATCGGTAACATTAGTACCATCTGGACTATCTCCATCTGCCAATACTGTATTACTAACACCTCCTGCATCTACATCATCTTGTGTGATGACATATGTTGCTAAGTACGTTACAGTCTCATTAACTAATAGTGTCCCCTCTGTACTTCCTGCATCTGAGCTATCAAATATTGGTCCTGCTGTTAAGGCTAATATGTTTCCATCAAGGTCTGTTAGTGTATCTGCGATACCTACATTGTTTAATGTTACATTTCCTGTATTCTCTA
>NZ_AUDE01000018.1 GCF_000425305.1 Psychroserpens burtonensis DSM 12212 | reverse complement strand
AAAAGTAAAAACTACAAAACCTTTTGATTGTTTAGAAATGGACATAAAGATGGTTTGGATTCCTAGCGCTGGTAAAAACGCTTATTTGCTATCTGTAATAGATGTTCATACGCGAAGAATATTAATAGACCTTTTTGCCTTTTCAATTAAACAAGCTCAAGTGATAACATTGCTGTCTGACTTATTTATGAACTATCAATACCCTAACAATGTAGTGATTAGAAGTGATAATGGAAGTCAATTTATTGCCAAGAATGTAAGAGAATATCTAGGACTTATAGGAGTGGCCCAAGAATTTACACATATAGCAACACCAGAAGAAAATGCTCACATAGAGGCCTATCACGGAATTTTAAAGAAAGAAGTTTTTCAGCGATTTGAATATAGAACCTTTGGAGAAATAGAAAAAATCCTTAAAGAATATGTTTTATTTTACAACAAAGAAAGGCTTCACGGACTATTAGGAAGAATAACACCAATGGAAAAATGGTACGCTGACAAGCACTTAATTTTAATGAATAAATTAACAGCATAATTTAACTAACGAAATTTAAAAGAATACTCTTGTTTTATAGGGGTCAAAACATATACTAAATATTTTTCTGGAAGTGTTTTAAATGATTCTTTATTAAATAGTACAACACTTTCCACCTGATGTTCCATGTTGCCAATGAGTACCACAAAATTCTCTTCTTGTGCTTTTACAGAGAATAAAGTAAATAGACCTATTACTATTGTTGTTAAAATTTTCGCTTTCACAATTTTTATTTTTAATGTTTTCATATTTATAGTTTTTGAGCTTTAAATCTTCCTTCGGCAATTAATTTTGTTGAGTCATCTGCAGGATTAACTCCTGTAAACGAAAACGTACCTTTTAAGTAAGTAGCTGTGCTTTCGGTAATAGTGATTGTGCCAGAACCTCCATCTTCAGTTGCTCCCCAAGCTACAAAGGGGTCGTTTTGTTGATAGAACATTACTGGAAATGTGCCTGTTGCTGTCGTAAATGTTCCAGTAGAAATAGGCCCTTCTAATGTTAAAGCAATAGAGGATGTTTCGCCTATTGCGGTAATGACATAGATATCAGTATTATCAGCTGAAGCGCTAACAGTAACAAATTCTCTTGAATAATCTACGCCATCAATTTTGGCAGTTAAATAGTAATCGCTCTGTTCTGAGTCCGAAGAATCATCACCACTAGAGCAGCTACTTAGCACTACTGTTAGTGAACATAAAATGAGTGCTGTTTTCGAGGAAATTCTTTTTAAAATATTCATAATTATTGTTTTTATAGTTTTTAATTTTAACGTCCTTGATCAGTATTTAGATCCATAAATTCATAGTCACTTACTACAAGTGTCTTTGGTGATTTCTCTAATGCCACGCAGGTCATTTTAACGTTGTATTTCTTTTTCTTTTTATGAATCATATCCATTTCTAGGACGATACTGTTCTCAGCCATTTCCATCCATTTAGGATCAAAGCCTTTAGGTTTCGTTTTCATATGACTTCCATATATTTGGTTAAAACTTACTGGAGCATCCATTGCCATATACATGGTTATCTTCATTTCGTCATTCTCCATTTGATAACCCTGACATTCGAATCCTAATATGGCTTTAGTGCCTATTTTTGTAAATGTGTAATCTTCTAAATTTACTTCTTCTTGTTCCGCTATATCTTCAATATCGATAGATGGATTCTTGAGAAGTGTGCCTGATTTACCATCCTCGGTTTCCATAAAAATGGCCATGATATCTAGTTTTTCGTCAAACACCATAAACATGCCATTTGCCATGGGGTTATCCTCTAATTCTGGCTGAGATCCAAAATACTTAGCACCTGGTTTTAGGTAATAGGTCATATTCATATTGCCTTTCTTGTGTGTCATCTGCATGGTGTATTTCCACTCAAAATCATAACTTTCAGGCAAAATTGAGGGGTCTGCTTGAGCGCCGTCAAAATCGATATTGAATATCTTATCCATACCTTTCCCAGCCATTTGAGCTGCCTTATCTGCCGTCTTTTTTACGATCACGTCTTCAACAGCTTGCTCTGCTTTTTTCTTTAGTTTTTTCCATATCTGAGCTTGGCTTGTGTTGCTTATAAATAAAAAAGCAAAAGTTAGTAATAGTGGTTTTAGTGTTTTCATAATTTTGATTTTTAAAAAGAAAAGGAAACCAAATTGAACTTCATATTCTAATGCAATGGCTTCCTTTCTCTCAACTGATTAATAGCATCTTTACTATCGTTTGATAAATTGTATCGTTTTAATAATTTTGTTTTTCAATAGAATATTGAGATTATAGGTTCCCTTTTTTAGATGATCGATGCCGAGGTAAATCGTCTCACTTGTTTTGTTTGGATTGTGATTCATCTTAAAATAGGCTATTGAATTCTTGATGATGTAAAGTTATATGGAAGACTTAGAAGCCGTTAGAAGATATGTTTCAAATCATGAAACATATGTAACATGTGCTGAAATTTAAATTTAAATAATTTTTAAAAAAAGTGTTTTGTGTATGCTGTTATGCTTCGAAAATGTACTCAGTTGGGGTACAGCTATAAATCTCTTTAAAACATTTGATAAAATAAGAAGGTGAATTAAATCCAACCTGATAAGCTATTTCAGAAACAGTAGCATCAGATTTTTTGAGTAAGTCAATAGCTAACTTTAAACGTTGTGTTCTAATAAACTCAGATGTAGTCATTCCTATAATAGCTTTTAATTTTCTGTGAAGTTGCGTCCTACTCATGACCATTGCTTCTGAGAATGCTTCGCTTGTGAAATCTGGATCAGTGATTTTTTCGTCTAGAACAACTTTTAAACGTTTTAGAAAATCGGTTTCGGTTGAAGTGATTGGTAATTCTGGATGTATCGTAAAGTCTTTGCTAAAGTGTTTTTGAAGTTGTTGTCTGTTTTCAATGAGCTTTTTAACTCTAAGTATTAGTTTTTCTCTATTAAAAGGTTTTTTAATGTAGGCATCAGCACCCGTTTTTAAACCTTCAATTTCATGATCTTCACCAACTTTTGCTGTCAATAAAATGATTGGAATGTGACTGGTTAATTCATCGTACTTTAAAGTATTACATAGCTCAATACCATCTTTGATTGGCATCATGACGTCACTAATTATAATATCTGGAATGTGCTGAAAGGCCAATTCAATTCCTGTTTTTCCGTTTTCAGCTTCTATAATTTTACAACTGTCGTTAAAAATAGAGACCACAAAAGCTCTAATATCTTTATTGTCTTCAACGATAAGTAAAAGAGGTACATCAGAAGTGTTAGTTGTTTGATTATCTAAGAGGTCTACTTGAGGTTGATGTCTTGTTTCAGTTTTAATTTCCGAAGGACTAAAAGCATTTTTATCAATTGGTAACGTTACCGTGAACTGAACTTTATCCTGATCTAAAGTATTTGCAGTAATGTTTCCTTTTGATAAATTGACCAATTCTTTAACAAGAGCCAATCCAACACCAACCCCATCGGAAGTTTTATTGCTTTGATAAAAGCGTTGGAATAGTTTATCGAAATCTTTTTTTGAAATTTGTGTATTTACGTTGATAATAGAGAGTACTAGATAATTATCTAAGGCATTTGCATCTAATATGATTTCTGTATTTTCTGGAGCATATTTTATGGCATTTGACAATAAGTTGGATATGATCTTTTCAAGTAAATCTACATCAAACCATATAGTAGTCAGGTTTTCAATCGCAGTCGTAATTAGTATGTCTTTGTCATCAGCTTTATACTGAAAAGCAGCAACTATTTGTTTTAATAGGATATTGAGGTTTCCTTCCTCTACGAGCAATCTCAATTGGCCAGAATCTATTAAAGATAAATCTAACATTTGATTGACTAGATTGAGTAATCGATTTGCATTTTGTTTTACGATATTGAGTTCTTTTCGATCTTCTGGTTTGAGTGTTTCTTTAGATAATTGATGATCTATTGGTCCCGAAATAAGGGTTAGTGGTGTTCTGAATTCGTGAGTAATATTGGTGTATAGATTAGTCTTAAACTCGTCAAGTTGCTTGAGTCTTTTGCTCTCTGCATGCTCTAAACGCACTTGTGTTTCTAATTTCCACTTAAATCTGAAGTAACTATAAATGGCGAATACACCTGATAATAAAAGCAGTCCATAACTGATATAAGCGATATCCGTTTTAAACCATGGTTTTGATATTTCAAATGAATAGGTCGTAGGCGTTTTGTTCCAAATACCTTCGTAATTACTTGATGTGGCTAAGAACGTATATTCATTAGGTGGTAAGTTTGTGTAGTGCGCTACATTGTTAAAACTTGGAGTTGTCCAATCGGTGTCATGATTAAGTAATTTATAACGATATAAATTTTTTGATGGTTCTGAAAAATGCAAACTAGCAAGCATAAAAGTCATCGTATTTTGATTATGCTGAAATGTGGCCTCGGGAATCATTGCCTGCTTTTTGTTGAATATCTCAAAACTTGAAATCACAGTTTTAGGCTTCACTTGATTACTGGTTAGATCACTTGGAGAAAACCAATTTACACCTTCTAATCCGCCAAAAAAAAGGGTTCCATCTTGGGCTTTGAAATACGCTCCTGTATTAAACTCGAAGGACTGTAAACCACTATTTTCAGTGTAGTTTTTGATATGCTTGAGTTGTTTGTCTTTAAAATTAAATTGAGTAATACCTTTGTTAGAACTTAGCCATAAATTGCCTTTCTCGTCTGGCAAAATAGCATAAATAACGTTGTTAGATAGACCCGACTCCATAGTATAGGTTTCTATGTCGTTTCTAATCGTATTATATGATTTTAACCCATTACCATTGGTGCCAATCCATAAGACTTTATCGTTAAAATACAAGGACTTAATTTTATCAGGAATCTGCTTAACTGTTTTAATAATTTGAGTTTTTAAGTCTAAAAGGAAGAGTCCATTATTTTCACTACCTATCCAAATATCATTGTTATTACCTCGTTCTATGGTTCTAATATTGTTAGAAGTTAGATTCGAATTATCTGTTGTGAAGTGATTAATGATACCTTTATTCTCGTCATACAGAAAAACACCACTATATCTAGTGCAGATCCAAAATTGATTTTGATTGTATTTGAGAATTTTCCAAATGGTCTCATTATAAAAAGGCTCTATGGTTTTGAAGTTGCCAGAGGCCTCTTTAATTTGTAAACCCTCACCTTGATGACCAATCCATAAATTATTATTGTCAGATAATAAACTCATTATGCGATTACTTGCTAGGGCAGAGTTTTGTGTGGTAAACGTTTTATAATTGTTATTATCTAAATTTATAGAAGTCAGCCCTTTACCTGAAGTTCCAAGCCACATGGTTTTAGTTTTATCATAGGTTATGCCTCTGATAACATCTACAGGTGTGTTTTTTGGTGTTTGATTATTGGTTATAACATTAAATTTTGTGAGGTGCTCGTCATAATAACTTAATCCTGCACCGTCAGTTCCCAGCCAGACAGTACCTGTATAATCTTGGTACAAGCAAAGCACATCATTGTACTGTAGAGCATAAGGATTATTTTTATTTTCTGTAAAGTGAGATACTTTGTTTTTTTTGTAATCTATAATATATAGTCCCTCTCCATAAGTGGCAACCCAGAGTTGATTGTTACTATCAATTAATATATCTTGAATATTTAATATGGACGCTAGATCAGGGTGTTTATATTTTTTAAAAATATTAGAATCTTCAGATTTATAAAATAAGCCATTACTAAAACTGCCCAACCAAATTGTTTTGTCGTTGGAAACGGTGAGTGTACTAAAGTTTGTGTCATTATTTTCAACAGCTACTGTTTTTAAGTCGTTGTTTTCTATTTTAAAAAGATGAGTTGACGACGCGATATAGGATGAATTGTTGAATTCTAGAATATCATAAGTATTGAGATCTTGAAATTGATCTTGAAAAACTTGAAGTGTATCTTTTGTTTTGTGATCTATTTTGTAAAGTCCATTTCCATAAGTACCAATGTAATAGTGTTTCTTTTTATTCTGAAAAATGACACTGGCATTATATATTGAAGAAATAGAAGTGAATTTTTGAGTCTTACTATTGAATTTTTCTAGACTACCAGAATTACTAATAATCCATAAATCACTAAATCTATCCACGTACAACTTGCCTAGTTTGCTAAAGGTGGGTCTGGTAACATCCTCAAATTGTTTATTGAAAAAAGTAAATTGCCTTCCGTCATATTTGTTGAGACCATCTTGAGTAGCGAACCACATATACCCTGTAGAATCCTGAGTAATACTCACAACACTATTTTGAGATAAACCTTCTGCTACAGTAAGTTCACGAAAAGATAGTTGCTTAGAATTTTGAGCAAAAGACATTACACTAATAAAACTAATAATAAAGACGACCCTATTCATCAATAACTAATATTTTAAACTTGAAGTTAAGTAATATTAATGAATTGATTGTTAAAACTTTAGGTTATCGTCTCAACGCAAAGTGACCCGTAAATGTTCTTCCATCTAAAAGTGTTACGACAAACCAGTAATCATCACTTGGTAGAGGTTGCCCATTTAAAGTGCCATTCCATCCAGCACTTTCGTTGGTGAACTGCGTAAGCAATTTTCCATAGCGATTAAAAATGGTAATAGCTGTACCTTGATTAAAGTCTGCATTCACGCCCTTGACTTGCCATCTCTCATTATAAGTATCACCATTAGGCGTAAAATACTTAGGGAATCCTAATACAGAAATCACTTGTTCTGTCATTCCGCAACTATTAGTATCGCGAACAAAAATGGTATGAAAACCAGCAGTGACATTGGTAAACGTGTTTTCAGTTTGAAAAACACCATCTGGATTATCTAAGGCATATTCAAAATCACCATCACCAGAAGCGATAATAGTAACTGTGCTATTTTGTGTGCCTTCCATTATAATCACATCTTCAATCACTGGATTACTAGAGGGTAAAACGGTTAACGTTCTACTAGACGAGCACCCATTTGGATCTGTTACGATGACGGTGTAATTCCCAACTTCGTTGATGTCATTAAAAGTCGTATTAACTTCTGTAGTCGTACCGTTAAATAACCATTCGTAATAATAGTTGTTGGGCGCATCATTAAGAACACCTCCAATTAAAGTAATGGTTTCTGGAAAGCTGTTTAAGCAGTAAATAAAGGATTCATCTTCTAATAAAACAGGTGTATATAAAACAATTAATTCTACAATAGAAATAGAGTTACATTGATTGTTGCTTTCTATTTTTACAAATAGAGTTTGTGTGTTTGGTATTGTATTCTGAAATGTGCCAGAGATGTTATTGGTTTCTGTAGAAAGATCCATTTCGCTAGCATAAAAAGTAACTGTGGCATCTACCGGAAGTTGATCTGCAATAGCGCTCGTAATATCATTTAAATTGAAATCTGCGAAACCATCTACAATAGCACCATCACAAGCGTCTAGAGCTGGAATGAAAATAGTGTTGTTGGTGACCTGAAGTTCTACTTCTGCAATACTATAACAATTAGCTTGATTTTCAACACGTGCATAAACCGTTTGAAACGTATTCGAATTTTCAAAATTATTGGCGCCAACAATCGCATTGATGTCTTGTTCTGCGTCACCTGCCGTTAAGAAGAAATCTGAAATAAAAATTGAAGAATCATTATTAGTGACCTCATCATTGCTATCAAATAGGTTATAAAACGCTAAACCGTTTAGGTTTAGAGCACATTCAACTAAAATCGAATCGAAAACTATAGGGTTCTCTGTATATTCGATAGTAACTTCACCAAATAAAACACAGGTGTCTTTTGTGAGTTCTACAGAATATATTCCAGTTTCAGAAACCTCTAAGTTGTCATTAATTTCACCAATAAGTTCGGCTCCATCTTTAAACCATTTGAAGGTATTATTAGTTCCTGGTTCATTTGTTTGAATAGTGTAGGTGCCATCACCGCAAATAGCATTTCCGCTTTCTATTAATAAATTTGGACCTAAATCTGTTGAGAGTCTAAAGCTTCCAGCTTCTAAAAATACTGCAGAGTCATATCTAAAATTCTGCTCGTCTGCAATTACTAATTTTACATGGTAGGTTTCATTAGGCATCGTTTGAGCGGTAGCAGTTAATATTTTTGTTTGTCCGTTAAAATTTATTGGAGCGTCAGAAGGGTTAAAGCTTTCAAAGTAAGCTTCATTTTCTGCCGGACAACCACCAGGGATTTCAGGGTGCACTGTGGTTACTTTTACAGGTGTATTAGTTCCTGGGACTAAGGCTATATTCGTGTACTGAGTACCAGTAATAGGACGAATTAAAAAGCCAAATAAATCTGAGAAATTGCAGGTATTTGGGTTGCCTTCTTGATATTCTTCCGAAGCAAAAATATAGCGAAAACTAATTTCTGTTGCGACAGATGTGAAATCGAACTCCAAAATGGTTGCGTTGGTTGTATTGGTTTCGTTTAGGATGGTTTCTAATTCAGTATCACCAGTCCAATTTGGTGCATCGTCGTCACTAAGTGTTGTATTTGGTCCTGGTACATTTGATAATCGCCCAGTACTCATAACGATACCAGTATCAAACGGGAACGTTGTTCCTGTAGCGTCAAAAAAACCATAGCTTTGATCTGATGAAGAAAAATTACCGCCTACGACATTGGTAACGGTCACATTATCAATACAGTTACTATCAATTAGAATGTTTTCAATTAACTCTTGTGCGGTAAAAGATTGACTGTCTACTATCATATTTTGACCAAAAGTCAATATAGTAGATAGGAAGCATAAGATTTTAATGGTTGTATTCATTCACAATTTTTCCAACTGTAAAGATAGGTATAGATTGAAATGTTATGCTTTAAAAAATGTTAAGATTATAAACGTAAAGAGAAATGGCCTTTCACTTGGAAAGCAATATTGCCTTTTTTAACGTCTGCAACAAACCAATAATCTGAAGCAGGCATTAGATTTCCATTATATAATCCATCCCAACCTCTAGAATTAGAGTCTAGTGTAGTCAATAATTTACCATAACGATTATAGATATAGATTATGGTCCCAGTTAAGGTTTCTACACCTGTAATATGCCATGTGTCAAAGTATGAATCGTTATTTGGTGTAAAAAATTTAGGTGCGTCAATAACAACAATTTCTTTGGTGACTTCTGCACAACCGTTTAAATCTATAATTCTCAACGTGTGATACCCTAAGCTTACATTTTCAAAAACATTAGATTCTTGAGGTGGATTGTTATCTAATTGATATAGATAGCTTCCAATTCCACTAACCGTAACTGTAATATTGTTTGGGTCTGAGAAATCAATAGTTTCTGTTATTTCAATTGTTGCAGCTTCAGATTCTGTAACTGTAAAAACTTCTGTTGTTTCGCAACCACTTGGTGTGGTTACCGTCACAGAGTAGGTTCCTATTTCTGTTATTTCAATTTCGGATGTTGCCTCATTAGTTGACCATTGGTACGAATCTCCAGTATTATTTGTATTTGCACTTACCATAAGTGGGAGGTTTTCTAAGCAAATGACTTGATCACCAACGTCTAGCAAAGGTTTCTCAAATACAACGGTCATAAATGAGGTTATACTAAAACATCCAGTCGTGTTGTTTTCTATTCTTGTATAAATGGTTTCGCCAGTTAAAGCCTCATATGTTACTCCTAAATCATCTGTTCCTTCTTCTGCTAGAATAGCATCCAGATAGAATGTGACTGTGAAGTTATTCGGGTTTTGACTACCTATAATTTGAGCGTTTTGTTGTGCTAAATTAAATTCAAAGAAACCATCAAAATCATCGTCACAAGCTTCTATATCACTCGTTTGGTTTGCAATTGGTGATGGGTTGATTTGTAATGTGAATTGATGAATGACGAAGCAATGTGTGGTAGAAAACGCAACTCTAGCAAAAAGCATGTCGTTATTACTAAGATATGTGTAATCTGTGTTTAAAATATTTTCTTGATTTCGAGCATCATTTTCCGAAGAAAAATAAGTGACTAATACATTTGCTGTTTGCTCGAGTAAAGTTGTATTAATGTCAGTTAGATCAATAGTATTCGAATCGTTTTCACAAGCTTGGTAAATGTCAAAGGCATTAATAGCAGGTGGTAAATTGACATCTAAATCTAAACTGACAGAGGTACTACAATCTGCTACTTGGTTATAGACTTTTATAAATACTGTTTGTGGGTTAGATGTGTTTGTATACTCACTTGGATTTGGGATAGCATTACTATTGGCATCCAATTCGTCTTGTGTTTCAAAATAGGTAATAATAATATCTGGGTTTATTGTGTTAAATAAATAGATCTCAGATTGTATCAAATCAAAACTTGTAAATCCATCAAAGTTTGCATCACACATTTGTAATGCATTAGGTTGGTTTGGATACATATTAACAATCAAATCAAATTGAGTTATACTGTAACATCCTGTAATGTTATTTTCTACTCTAGCAAAAATTGTTTGTCCATCTTGCCCAGTAAAACTATCTGGTAAAGCGCTGGAAGCTGTATTAGCATCGGTTGTATTTAAATAATAGCTCACTGTAAAGTTAGAGGCGTTTTGCGCACCTAGAATTTCATCGTTTTGTGAGAATAAATTAAACCCTTCTAAATTGTCATTTGACTGATCATCGCAGGCCTGCAAGTCTGCAGGTGGATGAGCTACTGGTACAGGATTAATAATTAAATTAAAATTATAAATAGCAAAACAAGACGTAGAGATAAAGGATACACGAATAAATATAGAATCACTTGTTGTTACGTAAGTGTAGTTAGCATCTAAAGCGTTTGTAATTGCTTGAGCATCTGCTAAATTACTGTAATAGCTAAAATTCTTATCTGTTGAATCATCGACTATTTCAGGTGGTATAGTATTTAAATTAAAACTATTGGTATCGTTATCACAAATTTCATAGGTTTGAAAATCATTAATTACTGGAGGTAAATTAACAATAAGTTCCAAAGGAACCACGGCAAAGCAATTTGAAATTGTATTGTTTATTTTTATGAATATGATTTGTGGGTTTGCAGTATTGCTATAGGTACTTGGATTTTGAATAGGATTCGTATTGGCATCCAAATCGTCCATAGTTTCAAAATAAGTTACTGTAATATTATCGTGTCTGACATCTAGAATTTCAAACTCAGATTGTGTAAGATTGAATACTACAATACCGTCGTAGTTATCATCACACATCTCAATAGGCTGGGCAAGATTTACTTCGGGCACTTGTATTACATTGAGTTCAAAACTTGTTATGGAATTACAAATGGTCCCATTGTCTACAACAACAAAAATGCGTTGTGGATTAAGTGTATTGGCATATTGAAGTGGAAGCGCATTTGTTAAATTTTCTGCATTTGCTAATGTAGCGTAGAATGTCACGTCTAAAGCGTCACTTACACCTTCAGAAATTTCTTCTACCTTAACATTAAGATCAAATAATTCACTGCCATCATTTAAAATATCATCACAAACAAACCAGTTTGTAGGTTCATTGATAACGGGATTAGTTCCAACTTCTATCGTGAGAGATGAAGTACCATAGCAGTCTGAATCTGAAGTATTTTCTACACGAACAAAAATTGTTTGTGGATTTGAAGTGTTTTGAAAAGCTGTATTTTTATCGATTGCATTTGTATTAGTATCTGCATCTGTTTGATTTAAAAAGTAAAATACGTCTTTACCAGTTTGACCATTTAAAATTTCAATATCTTTTGTGAAAAATACAAAATCACCAATGTCATCACTCGAATCTTCACAGATTTTGTAGTTAGAGATCGCTATAAAATTTGGAAGTGTATTTACAATGACTTCCAAACTTTCGGTTGAGTAACATCCTGTAATTGTATTTTCAATTCTTATAAAAACTGTTTCGGTAACTGCTGGATAAGATGAGGTTGTCGCAATTGGATTGGATGCTGTTTGTGCGTCAGATATAGTATTATGGAATGTGATACTCCTATTGGTTGTATCATTAACAATTTCTGAAACTTTGATGTCTAAGTCTATATTAGAAATCCCGTCTTGGTTATCATCACAAATGATAATACCTGATGGCTCATTAGATAATGGAGCAGGCAACACTTCAATGTCAAAGCTATTAATATCTGAGCAACCTGTTTCTCCAAAAGTAATTCTCGCATAAAATGTTTCTGGATTAGAGATGTTCGTATAGAATGCTGGTAATGCGTTTGTATTTGCCTCTGCGTCAGCTTCCGAAGAAAAATAAGTAACCGTAAAATCTGCCAGATTATTAGTGATTAAACTATCAAACTGACTTAAATTTATACTCGTAAAACCGTCTTGATCTGTATCACAATCATTCTGAAGACCAATAGGATCAAAAACTTGAATGGGATCGATATAAAGTTCAATCTGCGATACTTCTTGACAAGTAGGACTTGTTAATGTAATGTATAAAATTTGTGGGTTTGATGTTGGTTCAAAAGAAACCGATGTATCAATTGGATTGGTTTGATTGTCTCTATCGTCTTCTGTTAAATAAAAATCGATATCAATATCATAATCCATAATATCTTCCAAATTATCAAGAATATCTTCAATGATATCAAGGAGATAAAATTCTTCTTGACCATCATTGTCCTCGTCGCAGGCACGAAAATCTTTAATATCTGTTGCTGTGAGTAATAAATTAGTGTGTATCTCAATAGGTGTTATAGAAGCACAACCCGTAGTCGTATTTTCAACCCGTATGTAAAGAAGTTGTTCATTGATAATTATATTGGTATAATTAGTGTCGTCTGCAATAGGGTTAACTCCTAAATCAGCATCTTCTTGTGTGTCATGAAACGTAACATTTACACCAGTTAAACCTTCTAGAACATCATCAATAATCGATGTTAAATCAAAAAGAGCAAATCCGTCTAAATCTGCGTCACAAGCATCAATATAATGTTCGTCTGTATTAATAACGGGATTATTAAGGACTTCAATATTTAATGTTGTCGTTATAGAGCAACCGGTAATGCTATTAGTAACATTTACAAAAAGTGTTTCATTGGGATTTGTATTTACATAAGGTAGTGGGATCGCATTCATTCCATCGTCTGCATCGTTTTGTGTAAAGTGATACGTGACTACTAAATCTAAATTTCCGTTTGTAATTTCATTATCTTTTTGAGATAAATCAATAGTTGTAAATCCGTCTGCTGTTATATCATCACATTCAATTAAAATAGTTGGTGCGGTAATAACTGGTAATGGATTGACGACTAAATTAAAATTCTGAAACGCTAAACAGCCATTTATAATGTCTTCAATTCTAACAAATATTGTTTGTGGGTTTGATGTATTCTGAAATGAGCCAGACATAGCACTCGTGCCAGTTTGAGCATCTATTGCTGATAAGTGATAAGAAATATGATAACTAGAAGCAGGAACTGATGCAAGAACATCTGCATCTTTGGTAGATAAATCGAAAATTTCAATACCATCTCCACTTGCGTCATCACATAATTCATAATTTGAAATAGGTAGAGCCGCTTGCGTAGAACTTAAGGTGACTATAATTTCATCTTCTATAAGACAATTAGAACCCGCTAACGGAATTTGTATTTCAACACGATAAGTACCAGATTGAGCTGTATTAATAGTAGCTTGTGTTTCTGCAGTAATTAAAGTATTATTTAGAAACCATGAGTAGGTTGCTAAAGGATTTTCAATATTACCATCAAGTGTAACTGTATCTGCACAGGTTTGAATATCGGTGCCTAAATCAACACTAGCATTAAAGCTATTACCTTCAATGAATACTGTAGAATCATAATTTTTATCTGTTTGATCTGCGATAACTAATTTAATATGGTAGGTTACATTAGGCGTAATACTAGCTGTGGCTGTCATTACACTAGTACGACCGTTATAATTGGTGTCGCCAATATTGTAACCTTCAAAAAAAACCTCGTTTGAAGCACTACAAAATCCTACAATTTCATCATGAATAGTACTTGTGTTAACAGGAGTAGTTGTACCTGGAATTATAGCAATATTTATATAAGGATCGCTAGTGCCAGCTTCTTTAATTAGAAATGCAAAACCATCAGAGTAGTTACAAGGGAAATCTCCAAAATACTCTTCAGAAGCTAGTATGTAATTAAATTGTATTTGGTTAGATACAGAAGCAAAATCAAACTCTATTGATGTTGCATTAAGAGTTCCTGTAATACCTAAAGCAGTTTCAAGATCTGGATCGGTAGCCCAATCTGGTTGGCCTTCATTTAATACAGCTGTATTTTGTGTGTTTCCTCCAGAAGCTGCATTTCCTGTAGATAGCATGATTCCGTTTTCAAAAGGAAAGTTGGAATCAGCGCGTTCAAAATATGCAAAACTTTGAAACCCGTTGACTTGGCCATTAACTAATGATTGAATATTGGACGTTTCAACACATCCTAGAGAAAGACTGTTTTCTACAAGTTGTTGCTCTGTAAATGAATTATCGACACTAATCTGTTGAGAACTTACTACGTAACATAATAAGCATAAGATAGTACTGAGGGATTTTTTTAAAAATATCATCTGTAAGCGGTTAAATTATAGCATTATCGCTATTATAATTTGGGGTGATATCCAATATTTCTACTGAAGTGTGAAAGTAGCGTTATTTAAGACGAAATACTAAATAACACGACGAAATACATTAAACTTTAACATTTAAATGGTTTTTAGAAGATTGACAACACAATTTTAGAAACATTAGTTAATTGTTTATTTTTTTTTTGATATTTGTTTTTCGAATTTTTATTCCAAACTACTGATGAGACATTCCTTATTATTTTTGATTTTTTTCATACCACAATTTGTGATTTCCCAGATAGAATATCCAGAATCATCGAAACAACCAGTTATTAACACATATCACAATATTGATGTCATTGATAATTATCAATGGTTGGAATCACAAGAAACTGACGAGGTGAAAGATTGGATAAAGGCGCAAAATAAGTTGTCACTAAGATTTTTGAGAAAAACATCTAGACAAGCATAGATTGAACCTCAAATGAACAAATTAATGTTTAAGAGAACTGGAGGGTATTCTGGTCAAAATTTCGACGAATCTTCTAAGGATCGAATTTATTTTTCGACATGCTATACAAGTACAGGTTCAACAAGATCGCTATGTTATAAATATGGCTTAGATGATGATTATGATGTTTTGGTGAAATCCTCTTCCATACCTTCCAAAGGCGACATAGATATTTCGTATTATAAGCCTTCTAGGACCAATGGTCATTTGGCATTTCAATACAATCGCAATGGTAGTGACTGGAAAGAGATTAGAATTGTAAAAGTAAAAAAAAGACGTTCTTATTCTGAAATTATAAAACACACAAAATCATCTAATTTACATTGGTTAAGAAATGGTTTTTTTTACGAGAAATTCCCATTTGATTCGTTGAGAGCGAAGACACAAAAACCTGCAATAATGTATCATAAGATTGATTCAAGTCCTTCTGATGATATTCTCATTTTTAAATCAAGGAGAGAGAGCGATTATATTAGTATGTATGGAGCTCCAGATGAGTCCTTCTTCATTATTAAAAAGGAAAATATCGAGACTCACATTTTTAGTTATTTCTATCTTGATGCTATCGATAATGATTTAAATTTCAAACCCTTTTTAATGAATATTAAGTATGATTTAGAAGGGTTTAATTTTAAAGAGAATCAAATTTATGCGACGACATATCTTGACGATAAAAAGCAAGTTATTTCTATACCTAAAAATGAACCGACTAAGTTTAAAGTGGTCTCTGCAGTCTACGATGGTGCCATCTTTTTAGAGTTTAGAGTTCTCGAGGAGAATATCTTGTCATTGTACCTTACTAAAGAGGGCAATCTTTTTTCATTGGTAGATCGTGATGGGCGCGTTATAAAAGAAACAAAAACACCAAATGGTTTATCTGTTGATGGGATGAGTTACAATACGACCTTTAAAGAGTTCTTCTTTTATTTACAATCTTTCACCATCCCAAGTGTATTATATAAACTAGATTTAGATACTTTTAATTATGACCTTATTAATCAAACTAAAGTCGGCTTTGATCCTAAAGGATATAAGTTTATCAAAAAAACTTTTACGTCTAAAGATGGAGCAGAGGTTCCCATCACTATTGTGTATAAGGATAGTCTCTCCCAAAATTCTGTAACACCCTTTTTAATGAGCACCTATGGTGGATATGGTAGTGTGAGTTCATCATCATATGATCCAGGTATTGTATAT
Organism: Psychroserpens burtonensis DSM 12212; assembly: GCF_000425305.1. Taxonomy (GTDB): domain Bacteria; phylum Bacteroidota; class Bacteroidia; order Flavobacteriales; family Flavobacteriaceae; genus Psychroserpens; species Psychroserpens burtonensis. The sequence continues at coordinate 110,393 of NZ_AUDE01000018.1, read as the reverse complement.
TTTATTGAAAATGGCGGTGCTTTTGCATATGATGATATTAGAGGAAGTGGAACGCTCGGTAAGCAATGGTGGGAGAAGGGTAAAGGGCTAAATAAACAAAACGGAATTCAAGATTTTATATCAGCAGCAGAGTTTTTAATAGAACAGAAATATACAGCAGCAAAAAAGATAGCCATTCGTGGTAGTTCTCACGGAGGACTCATAATTGCCGCCTCTGTCGTAAAGCGCCCAGATCTTTTTGGAGCAGCAGAAGTTAATGTAGGAGCTTTAGACATGCTTAGACTTTCAAATTTTACCGTTGGAGCTACGCCAACAAATATTTTGGAATTTGGAGATGTTGAAAATCAACAAGATTTTGATAATCTCTATTCGTATTCTCCCTATCATAATATTGACAACACCGTGAATTATCCATCAATGTTAATTACTACTGGACTTTATGACAATCGAGTACCTCCTTTACATTCCTTTAAGTTCGCTGCTAGACTTCAAAATAATCCATCTCAAGAACATCCTATTTTATTATGGACACAAAAAAGAACAGGACATTTTGGAGCTATAAATATGTATGATAAACTAGAAGAAAACTGCTACATATATGGTTTCTTATTTGATGAGCTGTAATAAACAGTAAAGCATACGGTAACACTTTAAATGTCTAATAATTTACATAAACCCACCCCATTTGAGGTCTAAAATTAGTCTCATTAGGATTAAGAATATAGAAATAGGTGCCAACAGGAACTATTTTACCGTCATTATTTAATCCTCTGTTGATGCGTCCATACCATTTGTTATTATTATTTCCCTCAAAAATTAAAGTTCCATAGCGGTTAAAAATTTTAAGTTGATGATGTTCAAAAATATCATAAAGTCCTTGAATATTGAACCAATCGTTAGTGCCATCATTGTTAGGTGAAAAACCCTCAGGAACATGAGGCGGACAATTATCTACAGAAACCTGAAACTCATAAATATCATAACAAGGTGAGTTATCAACTTTTACAAATAGGGTTTGTGGGTTGTTAACGTTAGAATAACTTTCTGGGTTAATAATTTCGTTTGTATTTGCTTGCAAATCTTCAAATGATTCATAAAATGTAATATCGGTTAATAAGCTTTCTGAAATCAAAAAAATGTCAATTAAATTAAAAGTAGCGCTATTAAAACCTTCATTACAACCAATTTGGTTGGGTAAAATTTGTACAGGAGGTAGGACTAACAATTCTAAAATAACATCGTCAATATTATTTGTTTCTGTGATTTCAGCAACAATACCATTTCCTGATCCATCGTCATCTACAGCTAATGTTAATAAGATAATGTCACCTATTTCGTCTGGTAGTGTTAATGAAATGGTACCACTTTCTGAAGCACCGATAGCAATGTCATTTTGAGTTTGTGATTGCCCAATGATTGTGCCTTCAGCATAAAAGGCAATTGGTGTGTTTGCAGGTAATAGTTCTGTGCTGTTCACGTTAAATACAGTGTAATCCACCAAAATAGTTCTATCACCACAATCAACATTGTAATCCTCTAAAACAATTGTGGCATCTGGTAGCTGACTATTTAAAACCGTGATTATATTATTAATAATAATCAAGTCAGCTCTAAATTGCCCGTTGTCATCAAAATCACCAGTAGTTAATTTAATAGAGGCACTAGTATCTCCAATAGCGATATTATCCTGAATATCATAAACATCTAAATCACAATTATAGAGAGTGTTAGAGTTCGTAAACGTATTAGTACCATTAAAAGCGTTATCACTTAAATTTAAAGGAGGATTGGCAATAATAGTATTATTTATAGATAGACTTTCTCCAAAATTCAAACTGTTGTCACCTTCCCAGGCCAGGAACCCGATTTTAGCTCCAACATTGTCAATAACATTGAGATTATCAATATTGATAATTTTTTCCTGATTATTTCTATTGATGATTTCTAAACCTTGATATAAGTTCACCTGGTTTAATGGTAGCGAAGCATTTTCATATACGATATAAATACTCCAACCTGCAAAATTTGTACGATTGCTGCAGTAACGGTCATTGGTTGTTAGGGCTTCTGTGATGTCAAGATTAGATAATTCATAGGTTGTATTTCCTTCGGAAATTATAAAACTCGTAATGTCAGCGTAACAAGAAAAATAAGTTAATGTTCCACCTACTTCTATATAGTCAACAGTATAAGTGTCATCGGCATCAATTGAAAATCCGTTAAGCATTACATTAGTGTCACCAGTACCAGAACCAGCCCAATATAAATAGGCAGCTGTAATTACTGTCGAGTCTGATAAATCTAAATCAGCACTCGAAGATTCTAATGGAAAGCAAAAACTATCATCTAAATTATTCTCAAAAGGGTTCAGTGTATTGCCAATAGCAGTGTAATCATAACGACCATTAAACTGCTCGAATAATTCAATGTCTTGCGCATGAGAGGGTATTGTAAAAACAAATAGGAATACGATTTGTATAAATTTGATAAACCTCATTGAAAGTAATTGATATTTTTAAAAGTACATAAATTATTTTACACTAATACTCTTAACGTTTAAGTGCAAAATGGCCTGTAAATGTTCTACCATCTTGTAACGATATGACGAACCAATAATCACTAGCAGGCATCGTAAAACCATTAAAGGTCCCATCCCATCCAGGACCTAATGGATCAATTTCGGCTAATAATTTACCAAAGCGATCAAAAATTAAAACTTGAGAGTTAGGTTGAAAATCATTAGAAACCCCTCGAACTTGCCATCTGGGATTAAAAGTATCTCCATTTGGTGTAAAAAACTTCGGAAACCCTATAACCGAAACAATCTCGCTAACGGTACCGCAGTCATTTTCTATATCGCGAACATAAACAGTATGAAATCCAAAACTTACATTCTCAAAAATATTACTTTCTTGATAAGGACCTTCTGGATTATCCAATGCATAGTCATAAACACCTTCTCCAGTTACAAATACTGAAATGGTGTTATTTGAAGTCGCATCTGTCACTTGTATTTCTGTGACTGTTGCGATGTCTGATGCGAATACATTAATCGTTTTGTCCTTAAAACAACCCTGTGTTGAAGTGACTCTCACAGTATAAGTTCCGGGCTCATTAACTTCGATTTCAAATTCATCTTCACCTGTAGACCAATCGTAATAGTAATTGTTAGGCGTATCATCAATTAATCCTCCTGTCAATATTATAGTTTGTGGGAATGTATTTAAACAATAATATAGATCTTCTTGAATGACGATATTAGGCAATTTAAAAACAGTGAGTTCTATATTACTTATACCAAAGCAAGCATTCATGTTTTCTACACGAGCATAAATGGTTTGTTGATAAGGTATGGTATTGGTAAAGTTGTTTCCTAATGGATTATCTTCAATTAAAGCACCTTCATAGCTGTTATAAAAAGTAACCTCTAGATCTGGAGAAATGCCGAAGAGAATTTCATTTAGTGTGTCGTTTAAGTTGAAATTATAGAATCCGTCTTCAGTGCCATCATCATCATCACAAACTTCTAGTATTGTATGATTAGAAGCTGTAGAACTGGCTTGAAGTGTGATCTCAGCAATATTAGAGCAATCTGTAATCGTATTTGTAACGAGTGCGTAAATAATATGCGGATTAAAATAATTTTCAAAAGCATCGGCATTGAGTTCATCTTCATCATTTTCTAAATCGGCAAGCGATACGTAGAATTCGACTGTCCTATTTGAAGCACCACCAGTGATATCATCAAAGATCTGGTTGAGGTCAAAAGTTGTAAATCCTTCTGGTATGCCATCTTCATCACATTGTATTATTGTGGTGTCAAAAGCATCTGGAGGAGGGATTATAATTAAATTTATAGCTACGTATCCAAAACATTCTGTCGTAATTTCTTCTACTCGAGCGAAGACTTCTTGTATGTCAGGAGCTGTGTTTTGAAAATTTGATGGAATAGGGTTAGAGTTAGTCACGGCATTATCCTCAGTTAAATGAAATGAAAATGTATATTCATTAAGATTTAATCCGTTTAATATTTCAGGAATTTTTAGTGTTAAGTCAAATTCTGAGATACCACTAGGTAAATTAACATTATCGCAAAGCTCAAAATCAGAAGGGGTTACGATACCTATTTCAATGACATTTAAGTTTATTCTAGAAGTAATAAAACACAAAGAAATGGTGTTTAGAATTCTTGCATAGATGGCTTGCGAGTTACTGGTATTCGTGTATGGGCTTGCTAAGGGATTGAGACCTAAAACAGCATTTTCTTCTGAGTCATGATAAGAAACCACGATATTAGTTTGATTTCCAGCAAGCGCTAATGTATTAATTTCTAAATCAAATTGTGTGATCCCATCTCCAAATGGAGCTATGGTGTCACATGCATTTAAATTGATGACATCATCAAATGACAATTGATTTTCTGGCGGATTTGGAAACTGCGAAGAACCAGTCCATTCTAGACTAAACGGACTATTTCCAACGGGTCTATCAATGAGTAGATAATACGTTTCACCATTTAGTACTTCAATTTCATTTACAAAACTATCTCCATCTACTCCAGGACCCTCAGTTACGTCAGTTTCAGTCGTATTCATGCCAGTAAGATTATTACCTTGGTTAGCGGCTTGTGGGTTTGTTGTTGAGCAACGAATAGCAGCACCTAAATTAGAACAGGAGTCTGTTGGACCAAATAGAGAAAAGTCATAATCTTCCGTTATTGCAGTACTATTTGGAGTCAAAATAAAGCCAAAATTACCAGCTTGTTCAAACGTTAATCTAAACCAAATGGTGTTATTTTCAACCATTCCGCAGGCATTAGAAAAAGATTCTTGAATCCCCACACCAGCAACATCTAAATCAATATTAGAATTTCCACAAATTTGAATTGCATTTACACAATCGTTAGGAGTTTGAGAAAAAACTGTAGTTGAAAAAAATAAAAATAAAAGTAAAATTGAAAATAGTTTGTTCATGAAGGATCTATCGTTTTAATGCAAAATGGCTTTTAAAAGTACGACCATCCTCTAAGGTGACAACAAACCAATAGTCACTTGCAGGCATATTAAAACCATTAAATGTACCATCCCATCCGGGACCGAGTGGGTCAATTTCAGCTAATAATTTTCCATAACGATCAAAAATTAGAACTTGGGAGTTAGGTTGAAAATTGCTAGAAATCCCTTTGACTTGCCAAGTAGGATTAAAAGTATCTCCATTTGGTGTAAAAAACTTAGGAAACCCTATTACTGATACAACCTCGTTAACGGTTCCGCAATTATTTTCTATATCGCGAACATAAACGGTATGAAATCCAAAACTAACATTTTCAAAGATGTTACTTTCTTGGTAAGGACCTGCAGGGTTATCCAATGCATAGTCATAAACACCTTCACCAGTTACAAAGACTGAAATGGTGTTATTTGAGGTCGCATCTGTCACTTGTATTTCTGCGAATGTTGCTATATCTGATGCTAATACATTAATCGTTCTATCTTTAAAACAACCCTCTGTAGAGGTCACTCTCACTGTATAAGTTCCAGGCTCATTAACTTCAATTTCAAATTCGTCCTCATCTGTAGACCAATCGTAATAGTAATTATTAGGCGTATCATCAATTAACCCTCCTGTCAATATTATGGTTTGTGGGAATGTATTTAAACAATAATATAGATCTTCTTGGATGATGATATTAGGTAATTCAAAAACAGTGAGTTCTATATCACTTATGCCAAAGCAAGCATTCATGTTTTCAACGCGAGCATAGATCGTTTGGTTGTAAGCTATTGTATTTGTGAAACTATTTCCTAAAGGATTATCTTCTAATAAACCCTCTTGATAGGTTTCATAGAATCTGACCTCTAGATCGGGATCAATCCCAAAGAGAATAGCGTCTACAGCACTGGTAAGATTAAAATTATAGAACCCATCTTCAGTACCATCATCATCACAAACTTCAATTGTGGTACTATTTGAAGATGTAGAACTCGCTTGCAAGCTAAGCTCAGCAATGTTAGTACAACCAGTATCTGTATTAGTGACTAAGGCATAAATAATATGCGGATTAAAATAATTCTCAAAAGCATCTGCATTGAGTTCATCTTCGTTATTTTCTAAATCTGTTAGCGACACATAAAACTGAATCGTTCTATTAGCACCACCACCAGTAATATCATCAAATACTTGATTGAGATCAAAGGTGGTGAAGCCTTCTGGAATCCCATCTTCATCACATTGTGTTAATGTGGCGTCAATAGCGTCGGGAGCATCGTTTATAGTCAGAATAAATGAACCTGTAGAGAAACAATCTGTATTTGCATTATTCTCTATTCTCACAAATATTTCTTCTGTATAAGCTGTTGTATTTGTATAAGAATTTAGAAAAATATCGGTGTTATCATCTGCATCTTGCTGCGATGGATGAAATGTTATCGCGTATAACAAGGGCTCTTGTGTAAATAGAATTCCTGCATTGAGTCCATCTAAAGTTATGGTCGTAAAACCGTCCATATTATTCCCATTAAAATCGGTATCACAAACTGTAATATCATCAAGGGTACTTATTACTGGTGTAATAGAAACTGTAAGTGTAAAAGATGTTGTTGCGTAACAATTAACGTTATCGTTATTATCTACGCGAGCATAGATAATTTGCGGATTCTCAGTCGCTGTAAAATTGCCAATAATTTCGTTGGTATTATTATCTGCCTCTTCCTGTGAAGTGAAATAATGAACCGAGTATTGCAAAGAGTCTTGTGTGTCTAAAATAGCTGAGTCTTGAGCGGTTAAATCAAAAACAGAAACTTCAGTAAAATCACAATTGACCATATTTTGAGGTTGTGTGGCTGTTGGGATGTCAAATACACCAACAAAAGCTTCACCTTCAATAGGACATTCACCACTGTTCGGTTCTATAAAAACTTCATAAAACCCTGGCTCGTTAATATCTAATTCAAATGTTATTTCGGTTAATTCAATACCATCTTTTGTCCATGAATAAGTACCTCCGGCAACATCCTCTGCAGTTAAAGTGAAACTGTCACCTGTACACAATTTAAGCTCTGTGGTACTAATCCCATTTTGGATGATATCAATTTGTGAGTTAAAAAGCGACTGGATAAAAGGTGGTAAACCAATACGACTTGTGTTTTGAAACCCACCATTAATATCCAGTAGAATCCCCGTTTCATCATAGTTAGTGGCACTACCAGTTTCTTCAGGATTATTAATGATACCCATAAAGTTTCCAGTATTTGGAAACGGTACATTAAAATTTACACTAAAATCAATTTGCGCCCTATATATACGTTTGTCCAAGCCTAATTGTAGCGCTCCAGCACTAAATACTGTGGATTGATGAATGATTTCAATAGAATTAGGAATATCAGAACTTTCTAAATCCCATTGGTATATAGTGCTGTCTCCACCGCCTCCAATTCCTGCACCAACGCTTGCATATATTTTTCTGTTTTCCGCAGAAAACTCAACACCATAAGGACTATCACCCTGATCTGGGCCATATAACTCAACCGAATTTGATACAATTCCTGTATCGTTGTCAAAGTCTAACAAATAGACGCCACCAGGAGCATTGCCCGCTTGTTCCGTCGCAAAGCCTAAATGAGCAACTGCCAATTTAGACCCATCAGGAGAGGCTTTAAGATAACCAAGAGCATTTCGACGATATCCAGAAATAGGAACCTCAGGGCCAACAGTCGAAATTACAGGGGTTGTATTTACCCCATTAATATCTACTTTAAACGCATAGTATTTATCAATAAAATGAGTGATTACCCAAAATGAAGAGCAATCATCTGCTTTTACAGCTGTAATTTTTTCAGAGCATTTATAGGCTTCCTCTAACGGATTAGCCACATCATAGGTAATTAATGGAATGTTTTTTTCAGTGTCTACGACATCTCCTAAACCACCATCTAAAGTAACATCGACCAAAGAGTAAGCAAATCCATTATTAAAACCATCATCTTCTTCAGGGGCGGAAGTCCCTCCTTGATAAGTCCCTGTATATTGATTGGGAAAAGCATTTGCATTTAAATGATGAGGTTCATCAACAGTAAAAATATAATATTGCGTTGGGTCTTGTGGTTTTGGCACGATTAGTCCCGAGGAGGTACTCGAGGGGTCACCTAAAAGTCCTGTACCACCAAAATAATCACCATTGGCCATTATTTCATGGTTTTGATTCCATACGGTTCTTCCGTCTGTATAAAACAAAAGATCACCAGTAGTATCTGAGATTGAAGTACAGCCTTCTAAAGTATCTATTTGACCATCTGTAATTGCAGTAACCGTCCCGTTACCCGAATTAAATCGCAATCCAGCATTTTGTCCAAAATACCAGTAGGAGGCTTCTTGTTGTGCAAAAGTATAGGCAATGCAAAGGAGTGCTACTAATAATATGAGGGATTTTTTTTTCATGTAATCGTCGCAATTAACTTAGAAAGTCTTGTGAAGTTAACTTGGCTTTTTCTTTTACCTACAAAACATCCATTTTGAACTCTAATTTTATGATTTTTTATAAACGTAGCGATGCTACGTCGAGAAAAAATAATTTCATTTTAGCACAAAAGCTATATTTTTCGGTTTAAAACAAAAAGCCAAGATAACTTTAAGAATAGAACAGTTAACTACGTAAAATTCCTACTTTTTCTTCGGAAATTTTAATCAGTCAATACAGTTTCTTTTTCAAAAAGACTAACCCTTTAAAGGTATTACAAATCTCGCTTCTTTAATAATCTATACGATAAAAAGATAAATAAAGCAGTCCAAGCCATAACGATGGCTATTTCATACCAATGTACTCCAAAATCATATAAAAAATCTTGACCGTTTGGTGCTTTTGAGATGGCGATACGTTGAAACGGTTGGTCAATAAGTTTATACATGGATTTTAATGGAAAGAAATTCTGAATTTTAGTTGCAGTACTTTCGTTAATTTTCCATGCTAATATCCCGAAGATAATCCACTCTAAAATGAACAATACGAATAGGAACGCCAATGCAAAAGCTGAACGTTTTACTAACATACCTAAGAATAAGCATAAACTGAAAAAGCCGACTAGTTTTATGAAATAGGCGAAAAGAAATTCTGTGTCTCTAAAGATAAGATGTAATTCGTCAATGCTCGAGTAAAATAAGCCGACTAATAAACAGATGATAAACACTAACAGCGTTGCCAATGCAGAAAAGAAAATAATGGTATAAAATTTAGAGAGTATGAATTCTTTTTTGCTCAAGCCGTCAATTAAATTTTGCTTAATGGTTTTGTTACTGTATTCGTTACCAACCATACTTACAACGACAATGGCAAAGAAGAGTTTAAATTGTGATGCAAAAAAGGTCACAATATGCCATACAATAGGAAAATTAAAAACGCCATAATGTCCTACTTCTAGAGTGAAATAATTAAATACATTAAATCGTATAGAGGATAGTAGAATAATAAAAAATGGCAGTACAAACGATATAAAAATGAGAACTTTACTAGCTCTATTAAGCAGTAATTTTTGAAGTTCTAGTTGCAGTAATCTTAACATGGTGGTTGATTTTTTTATTCTGAAGTAAAAAATATTCAGAACGCTTTATGGTTGACGATTATAATTCTGTGTGGTCTGTTAATTGCAAGAATTGTTCTTCTAAGCTTTCTTTGCGTTTAACAAGGTGAGAAAGGATAATGCCCTTTTCAAACATGAGCGTGTTAAATTCTGGAGCATCCATAGGAATATTTAAAAACGCAGTGATGAGCTGGTCTTCAACTTTTATATTTCCGAAGGACGTATGATTTTCTAATAATTTGATAAGCTCATCATGCTTTTTTGCTTTAAGTTCAAAGAAGCCATGACTCGATATCATCTCGTCCACACGACCAGAATATAACTTCTCACCTTTTCTTAATACAACAACATGAGAACACACTTTTTCAACTTCATCGAGCAGGTGAGAAGCCAATAGTATGGTTGTGCCTTTGCTTGCTATATCTTTAATGATTTTACGAATTTGATGAATCCCTTGAGGATCAAGACCATTTGTAGGTTCATCAAGAATTAAGATCTCTGGGTCATTTAACAACGCCGAAGCAATTGCCAAACGCTGTTTCATACCTAACGAGTAGGTGCTAAACTTATGGTCTTTTCTATCTAAAAGTCCTACAACCTCTAGCTTTTCTATTATTTTACTTCTATCAACACCTTTTATCCTACAAACTAACCTTAAGTTTTGCGCAGCTGTCATGTAAGGATAAAAGTTTGGTCGTTCAATAATGGCACCTACTTTTTTAAGCGCATCATGAGTTGTGGTATTACCATCAAACCAATGGAAACTCCCTTCGGTTTTATTGACAACGTTTAAAACGATTCCTAGAGTTGTTGATTTTCCACTTCCATTTGGTCCTAGAATTCCGTATACATTGCCTTTATTAATGGTAAATGATAAATCTTTGACAGCAGTGAGGTAGCCAAATTTTTTGGTGAGATTAGTAATGGTTAAAATTGGTTCCAAAATTTGATTGATTTTTCTACGGAAAAGTTTTCAGCAGTGGTTGATTATATCAATACGACGAGCATATGCAGGAATTGTTACAGAAAAAATAAGCAACCTTTAAATTAGATGTCACAATTAAAGCATCATCATAACCACTAAAACAAAAATAATCGTATTAATTGCCAATCGTACCGATCTCATTTTAGATTTCAAAAGCAGTTGAAATACAGATAATACAATCAATAAACCAGTAACAATTAGTAACTGTGCTAATTCTATCCCAACATTAAAACCTAAAAGGGGTAACACAATAGACTCATCGTCAAACAGCATCATTTTGATATAGTTTGAAAATCCTAAACCATGGATTAATCCAAAGATTAACAAAATGATATAAGTAATGACTAATTGTTGTTTAGACTGCTTGTCTTTCAGCAGTACATAAAAATTATTAATACAACTTAGTAGAATGGTAATAGGAATGAGGAGTTCTATTGTATCTGCATTAATGGTCACCAATTCTAATCCAGAAAGAAATAAAGTGATGCAATGACCAAAGGTAAACGCAGTAACTAAACCTATAATTTTCTTCCAGTCTTTAAAAGAGAAAAGAATACAAAATGAAAGTATGAAATAGAAATGGTCAAGGCCATCTAGGTCTAAAATATGAATGATGCCCTCTTTTAAGTAAAACCAAAAATCAGTCATAGATTAGAAATACTTAATTCCAATTCTCATCAAAATCGAGATCGCTATAATCGTCGACATCTAGCTCATCGTCATTAAATTCGTTTAAATCGTCATCAAAATTTTCGGCTTCAAAAGTTTTTTCTGGAGCTGAGTCTGGTATTTGGCCATGAACAAACATGAGATTAGGATAGTCTGTGCCTTCTGTTTCTTCAACAATTTCAGCAAGTTCGACGAGAAACGTCCACATGCTTAGAAAGTCATACACATAAATAAGTTTGGTTTGTGATTGGTCAAGAACAGTATTGAGGATTGTTTCGCTCATCGTTCTCGTGTCATTATGACCTTCACTAACATCATACATCGAGATTTCCTCACCTTGTTCCCAATCTTCATTGCTTACATAAAAAGAGGCCATTTCTAATCCTTCAAAACCAAAAGATTGAGTAATAGCATTATGTAAATCTTCTAAAGAATCGGTTTCCCGAATTTCAATATCTCTAAAAATATCGTCTTCTGTATCGTTGTCAAGTATGGCTCTAAATCTGTAAATCATGTTCATTAATTAGATTACAAAGGTACTGTTAATGTACAAATAAGTTTTATGTTAGAAGCGCTTTTTTACGCTTGCTTTCTAAATAAATATAAAACTGTATTCCAAACATTATCAGCGCAATAACTAAATGTAAAGGTTGTGATAAAAACGGGAAATCAAAGTAGAACATGGCAATTCCTGAAATGATTTCAGCAAGGATACACAACATCAAAAGATAGGTCTTCACGTAGCCTAAATTTAATTTTTTACTTCTAAAAAAGAGCCAGCCATTGATCACAAGGATTAAAACAGAAAAACTACGATGCACATAAAATTGCAAGGTTGGATGCTCCATCCATAGGGATTTTATATAACCAATATCTTTAACACGTTCGTCGATATGCTGTCTCACTTGAGTACCTAACACGATTTGAACTAACGATAATGCAAGAGCTACTAAGATTACATTTCTAAAGGCCACATCAAACACCTGATTTCTAAACCTGAGTTTTGATGCGTAAATCAAGTATAAAACAATGGCAACAATAACCATTGCCATGACCATGTGAACAGTTATCTTAAAAGGCGCTAAATTAGAATCAACAACTGTTTTTCCCAACCAGGCTTGAAATGCCATTCCAAAAACTGTGGCGATTGATAAGATGGTCAACCATTTGTTTTTTCGCCATAACCAAAATGATAAAATAGTAAATATTAAAATCGGAATTCCAGATAATGCACCTAGCAATCTGTTGATATATTCAACCCAAGTATGTGTGGCGTTAAATTGGGCGTAATCGTGTGCTGTGTACGATTCCCAATTATTTAGATTTAGAATTTCCGAAGAATTGAAATGCTCAGTAGCCACTAACAAGGCCTCATCTTTGATGATGATTATACCTTTATCGTAAGCGTGATTGGGTTTGAATTGTAATTCTGAAATTTCTGTTGGCGGAATATAATAGCCAAAACATTTTGGCCAGTCTGGGCAACCCATTCCAGAACCTGTCATGCGAACAACTGCTCCAGCAATGATTACTAAGTAAACCAGAACTAATGCTATTTTTGCGGATTTTCTAAACGGTTTTTGCATACTTTAAATTATCTTTTTAAAACATAAACTATTTTCCATATCTACATATTGACTATAGTTTGTAATACTCTTATAGTCATTCTTTTTATAAAAAGCAACTGCTTCCTTTTGACGAATACCTGTTTCGAGAACGCAAGCCTTATAGTTTAATTCTGAAGCCCAAAGTTCTAATGCTTTTAAAATTGCCGAAGCTATTCCGTTACCTCGCATTTCAGGCTTGGTAAACATGCGCTTTATTTCAACACTTAAACTCTCAAATTCTTTAAAAGCACCACAACCTGCTAGTTCATCATTGACATAGGCAACGAGGACATTATTTAAAATATCAATACCGTTAAATTGGTTGTAGAAGTCGTGTTCATCGCCATCTGTTATTTTTAGATACGCATCTAATTCTGTAACCAACTTGTTAAAATCTCTATTTTTTGAATCTGTTCTTATGATTTTAATCATAATTATACGTTTACTTTTAATCCTAAGCGTTTACCCTCCCTCAACATCAATTCGTAAGCAGCATCATATTCATTTGGAATATCGCCTTCCAAAATTGCTTCTTTAATCAATTCTTTAATTTGTCCAATCTCTCGAGATGGTTTCAAACTAAAAGTGGTCATAATTTCCTCTCCAGAAATTGGTGGTTGAAAATTACGAACATGATCTCTAGCTTCAACTTCATCAATTTTTTGACGCACTATTTTAAAATTGTTATGATACTTATTGAATTTCTTAGAATTTTTAGTCGTGATATCTGCTTCACACAATACCATCAAATCTTCCACAAAGTCTCCGGCATCAAAAACCAAGCGTCGCACGGCAGAATCTGTCACCAACTCTTGAGCTAAAACAATTGGTCGAGAACTCATAAATACCATTTTTTGGACGAATTTCATTTTATCATTCAAGGGCATTTTTAGTCGCTTAAATAAATGATAAACCATTTTTGCGCCTTCAAATTCGTGTGCATGAAATGTCCAGCCTACTTTTTTACTAAATTTTTTGGTTGGGGCTTTCCCAATATCATGTAATAAAGCCGCCCAACGTAACCAGAGGTTATCTGTGTTTTTAGAGATGTTATCTACGACTTCTAAGGTGTGATAAAAATTATCTTTATGGGTTTGACCTTCAACTTCATCAATGCCTTTTAGAGCGGTGAGCTCAGGTAAAATGTGTTTTAAAAGCCCCGTTTTCTCCAAATGTAAAAAGCCTATTGACGACTTGTCACTTTCTAGAATCTTATTGAGTTCTACAACGATACGCTCGTTAGTGATAATATTTATGCGCTCGCTATTTCTAGAAATCGCTTCTAAAGAGTCATCTTCAATGGTGAAATGAAGTTGCGTTGCAAAACGTATGGCGCGCATCATTCTTAATGGGTCGTCACTATAGGTGATATCTGGATCTAAAGGTGTGCGTATTATTTTAGTCTCTAAATCTTTTATACCATTGAATGGGTCTAACAAATTTCCGAAGGAATTCTCATCAAGATGCAAAGCCATGGCATTGATCGTAAAATCTCTACGGTTTTGATCGTCTTGTAAGGTTCCGTTTTCTACAACAGGATTTCTACTGCTTTCACTATAGGATTCTTTACGAGCTCCAACAAACTCAATATCCATATCCTGATGCACTAACATTGCAGTTCCGTAAGTTTTAAATACTTGAACTTTTGGACGATGTGGTAAATTTTTTGCCACTTGTTTGGCGAGTGCTATTCCGCTGCCAATCGCAACAATATCAATATCTTTATGTTCACCACGATTTAAAAGATAATCACGAACAAAACCACCAATAACATAACTATCAAGCCCTATTTCTTTTGCAGATTTAGAGATGATTTTGAATAGATCGTTCTGTAAGGCTTCTTTATAATTTGTCTTAGACATTTGTATTCATGTATTCGTGGTAACGAGATATTACTCTCGTATAATCTTCACCATACCAACATTACTTAATTTAATAATTGTAGATAGTTGTGATTGACTTTTTTCGTTTTGCAAATTTACGACATAGTCCACACCTTTTAAAATCTCCTCACTTATTTCTTTGAATGATTTAGGAGTGGGTTGACCACTAATATTGGCTGATGTAGAAACCAATGGTTTTTTTAAGTACCTGATTAACTTTTCGCAGAATTTATTCTTAATCACTCGAATAGCTAAAGTATTATCGTCTGCTATTAAATTCTCTGCGACTCCTGCAGGGTGGTCATAAATAATGGTTGTTGGTTTTACAGCTATGTCTAGAATTGTATAGGCCATAGTAGGGACGTTATCTACATGTCTCTCTAGCATACCATAATTATTAACCAAACAAATTAATGCTTTAGAGTCAGTTCGTTGCTTTAGCTTGTATACTTTTTTTACAGCTTCATAATTAGTTGCGTCACAGCCAATACCCCAAACCGTGTCAGTTGGGTAGAGTATGAGCCCGCCTTGTTTTAAAACCTCAATAGCTTCTTGTAATGCTATATCCATGATATTATAAATTACGAGCTACTGTAGCAAATTGTTTGTATTTCATATCCATTCCAGTAAATAATAAAGGAATATTATAAAGGTAAGGCTTCAAAGACTTACTAGGGCTAATTCCCTCGTGGCTTACAATTTCGTAGCCTAAACTTTCATACATTTTTCTAATACTTTTTTTAGTAAACCATCGCAAATGTGTTTTATCCATGACACCATGCTCTGCATAATCCCAATTACCGTCTATAACTAACATTTTAAGTACTCTAAAATGTCTAAGATTAGGAATTGAACTTATTACTAATCCATTAGCTTTAAGTTTAGATTTTAAATCTCTTAAAACAGCATCTGGATAAGCTAAATGCTCTAGCACATCATTAAAATAAATGGCATCAAAATAATTATCTGGTAAATCTTTAATAAAATCTTCAACGCCACCAATAAAAACCTTATCGAGAATGTTTTTAGCAAGGTTACCTTCTTCTTTCATGTATTCTATTCCCCAAACCTCTGCATCGTTGTAGTCTTTAATTTGAGCAGCAAAAGCACCTTGGCCACATCCTACTTCTAAAACTGTTTGAGCTTCCTTAGGTAAATAATCGAGCATCTCTTCTCTAGGAAAATTATAGTATGCTTTTGCTTTGTTTTCGTACTCCATAAGGTGTTTTTCGTAGTTAAGGTTTCATTGAGTAAACTAAAGAGTTCCCTCCTTTTAAAATAATTTTAAAGGAAGAGAAGTGTTTTTTAGGTTTTAAAATAGACTTAAATCCATATTTAAAAAGCAATATAATTCTTAATATGTAATAATACATATAACTGTAGTTTTTTTGAATCACATATAAGTAGGAAATCGTAAACTCATTTTTAATTTTAACGTTTGAAGAGCTTTTACCCATATAATGTATAAATGTAGATTCTGGATAAAAAATAGTTTGATAGCCTTTCTTTTTTAATCGAAGACAGATATCCATTTCTTCATAAAACAAAAATATGTTCGGGTCAAAACCACCAGAGACTTCATAAGCTTCTTTTTTGAAAAACATAAACGCACCAGAGACTAAATCAACTTCAAAAGGACTTGTTAAATCACTATTTGTTTTTTTTGAATAATATTTTATTGGTTTTTTCTGATTAAAAAGATGATATTTTAAATCTATAAATTGCCTGAAACTATATTTAAATCGTTCATTTTCTTTATTAACTTGATGAAGACCCATAACTCCTGCATTCTTATCGCTATAACTGTAGTTTAATAACTTTAGTAATGTGTTTTCTGTCAGTTCAGCGTCATTATTTATAAACGCATAATGATTTCCTTTTGCAAATTGATAACCAAAATGATTTCCTCCTCCAAAGCCTAAGTTGATTTTGCTTTTTAAAAAGCTAATGGGTTTATTTTCTAAAAAAGTATTTAGAGCTTTTATGTCTTCCGAAGATGAATTATTATCTACTACAATTATTTCAAATGTTACTTTTTTAGTATATTTATAAATTGATTCTATACAGTTGATGGTGTAGTTTGCAGAATTAAAATTTACAATAATAATAGAAATATCCATAGGCTCTAAGCTGCGCAAATTTAATCAAAAAATTAATGCTTTACGAGATTAAGTTTTCTTAAATGATTAATATTGTAGCATTCCAAAGTATAAATATGAAGAAAATACAAGTAGGTTTTTTGTTATCATATGATTATGAAAAGTTGAAACTTTCAATTCCTCCGGTTTATAATTTAGCAGATGCTATTTTCTTGGCGATGGATGAAGAACAGCGAACATGGTCAGGGGAACGCTTTAAGATTGATCCTGATTTTTATGAGTGGTTAAAAGGTTTCGACAAGGATAATAAAATCACTATTTACAGAGATAATTTTTATGTACCTGAGTTGTCGGCAATTAAAAATGACACCAGAGAGAGACACATGTTATCTCTTAAAATGGGAATTGGGAATTGGTTAGTTCAAGTAGATTCTGATGAGATATTTATTAACTTCTCTAATTTTGTTAACGAATTAAGAGTACACGATCAGTATTTAGAATATCCCGAAAAAAATCCTATTCAAATCGCTGGGTTTTTAATTAATATCTACAAGTATTTAGATGATGGAATTTTATATGTGGATGAACCTACAAAAGTATTGTTAGCCACAAATTATCCAAATTATAAAGTTGCTAGAAAAACAAAAGAGCGTATTATCTATACGAATAATGTTTTACTGCATGAGTGTCTGTCTAGAACAGAAAAGGAACTAAAATTTAAGCTCGATAATTGGGGACATAATGTAGATGTGAATCAAGAATTTTTTGAAAAATGGCGCAAAGCAGATAAAAATAATTATCAAACCATTAAAAATGTATTTTATTTAGAACCACATAAATGGAAGAAACTTGGTTTTTTTGAATCAAAAAACTTAGATAAAATTAAAGACCTTATTAAAGAGAGACCTAGTCTAACTTTAACTAAACTATATTTATTCGGTAAAAATTTCGGACAGTGGTTTAAGTTTTTGAAGGTTATTAAAGGTAACAAAAAGCGTGATTTTGAATCTTATTTTTAATTCATGAAATCTCTAAAAAGTAGTTTAATAATTTCAACTTATAATTGGCCGGATGCACTTAATCTTGTGTTGGCTAGTGTATTGAATCAGGTCGTTATGCCTAGCGAAATTTTAATTGCAGATGATGGTTCAACGCCAGATACTAAAAGGCTTATTGAAAATTATAAATCTAAACTATCTGTGCCAATCGTGCATGTTTGGCATGAAGATATTGGATTTACTAAAGCGACGATATTAAATAAGGCGATAGCGCAATCCAAAGGCGAATATATTGTTCAAGTGGACGGTGATTGTATTGTGCACCCTAACTTTATTAAAGATCATTTGACATTTGCAACGGAAAATTGCTATCTATACGGAAGTCGGGTAAATATCCAAAAAGCTTATCTAGAAAAATTGTTCACTAATCAGCAAGTTCAATTTGGTCCTTTTTCCGAAGGTATAAATAAACGTACAAGAGCGCTATATAGTCCTATTTTAAGTCAGTTTTATAAACCAAAGCTTCAACTTTCTAAAAAATTTAGAGGGTGTAACACCTCTTATTATAAATCAGATTTTATCGCTGTTAACGGTTATAATGAAGATTTTAAAGGTTGGGGAAGAGAAGATTCTGAATTGGCACTGCGGTTTTTGAATTTCGGATTAAAATCAAGACGCTTACGTTACAGAGGGATAGTCTATCATGTCTATCACCTTGAAAAATCGAAAAGCAGAATTGAGCTTAATAATGATATAGAGTTAAAAACTAGTACTGAAAAGTTATCTTGGACAGTAAATGGTATTAATAAATATTTAAGTGAGTAGAACAAAACAAATACACGACAGTTTTAAGCATAACGAGGCTTTTTTGGATGATATCATTACAAATTATGATACCAAAGGCGACCATTTTGGGAACCAAGAAAGAAACTCGTTAAAGTTATTCAAGCTTGATGATAAAACGCTTAACGTGAAGTCGTTTAGAATTCCTAATCTTATCAACCAAATTGCGTATCGTTTTTTTAGAAAAAGCAAAGCGCAACGCTCGTTTGAATATGGTAAATGGCTTCAAAGCTTAGATATTGGTACGCCACAACCCATAGGGTATTATGAATTTAAAACACCATTTCTATTCAAAAAAAGCTACTACATAAGTGAGCAATTAGATTGTGATTTGACCTATCGTGAGTTGACGACAGATTTTGAATATCCAAACCACGAAGATATCTTACGAGCGTTTACAAGATTCACATATAAAGTTCATGAAAAAAACGTACATTTTCTAGACCATTCTCCAGGAAATACTTTAATAAAAAAAGTAGGTGAGAATTACAATTTCTATTTAGTCGATTTAAATCGAATGGAATTCAAACCTTTAGATTTTGATACACGAATTAAGAACTTTTCAAAACTAACGATTCACAAGTTTATGGTGGAGATTATGAGTGACGAATATGCGAAATCTTCAGGAGAAAATTATGATGATGTATTTCGTCTCATGTGGACATACACTAAAGAGTTCCAAAATCGCTATCACAGACGTAGACGATTAAAACAGAGGATTAAATTTTGGAATAATTATGATTAGTTTCTATTTCTACGTAACAACCATAGTTTCACGTAACGAATAAATACAACATAACCTTGTATATAGCCAATTGTTAAGCCAACAATACCATCACGAAAACCACTTTGTACAATGTAATGTTTGAAAAATCCCCAAAAGGGTTTAATAATAAAGTGATAAGGTGTTAAACGCCCTGTTTTATCGTCGTAATCTTTAGCTTGCAAATTAGCATAATGATTCATTTTTTGCATGTACAAATCAAAACTTCGGTATGAGTAATGTAAGAAACTATGTTTCAGTTCCCCAATAGTGCCATTGACTTGTAGAGCTTCATGTACATTGCGATCATTGTATTGACACAGATCTCTTTTAAAAAGTCGAATCACATTATCATTTTGCCACCCACTGTAATTTACACGTTGTCCCATAAAATGATTAATACGTTTTATTCTGAAGGCGTCATGACATATTTTACCGTCATTTAAAATAGAAAGAATTTCGGTTTTTAAATCGGCAGTAACACGTTCATCTGCATCTATCAACAAAATCCATTCATATTTTGCTCGTGAAATAGCATAATTTTTTTGGACACCATAAAAATCAAACTCGCGTTGTAGTACTTTAGTAGCTAACGTTTGCGCTTTTTCAAAAGTACCATCATTACTAAAACTATCAATCACCAATATTTCATCGGCGAAATCAACGGAAGCGATGACAGATTCTATATGGTCAATTTCATTTTTAGTAGGAATAATTACGGTGAGCTTAATCATCTAATTTAATAGTATAAGGTCTATTATAACTTTTAAAAGTAAAATAATTTAAACGCCTTCTTATTTTATACTTGCGAATTAAATTTAAAGGTTTACTTTTTAAATAACTTTTGTCTTTATGCAAGAAATCTATAGTATTGTCAATCACTCTTTTGGAAGAGTTTCCATCATAATAAGGATGTAATTCTGCCACAAAGGTAGCAATATTTTTAAGTAACTCTTTAGGCTGTTTTAAAGCTTCATTGATGCTTTCTTCAATATTTTTAACCGTATTTACGTCAATTAAATAAGGGTGTTGAAAGGTGTGATTAAAAGTTACCACTGGTTTTTTTTGAAGTAAAAACTCCTGAATAGCAGAGGTTGTGTCGGCAAATAGAATGTCAGCAGTTTTAAACAAAGGCATTAGATCTGTTGTATTTATATACTGAAAATTTACGCCATTTAAGGTTTGCCATTTTTGTTTTATAACTTCGGGTAATTTTGGATGTAACACCATTTTAAAATTATAGATACCCAAATGAGATAGTCGTTTTACTTCATTAAAAACAGCCGTATTAAACGCTAAACTTAAACGTTTTGTAAAGGTGGAAGCGATTAAAATGGTGGGTTTCTTTTTTTGTATTTTCTTTTCTAAAGGAAATAAAGGATCGACTTTACTCCATCCTGTTTCTATAACTTCAAAACTTAATTTTTCTCTTTGCTTTCTTAGAAAACCTTCAGTAGAACTTGGTCCTTGCGTACAGTACAAATCAAAAAAACCACGAATTCTAAAATGTGCAAACTTGTTGTTGCTTTCTGGTCGTTTCTGTGCAAAAAAACCATGAAAAATTTGAACCTTTAGTCCAGAAATAAAATCTGGTA
Organism: Psychroserpens burtonensis DSM 12212; assembly: GCF_000425305.1. Taxonomy (GTDB): domain Bacteria; phylum Bacteroidota; class Bacteroidia; order Flavobacteriales; family Flavobacteriaceae; genus Psychroserpens; species Psychroserpens burtonensis. The sequence goes on along the minus strand of NZ_AUDE01000018.1, from coordinate 89,379 downwards.
CATCATCTGTAGCACCAAAAACAATATCTGGTTTATATGTTACGGCCTCTTCGATAGTATGTAGTTGATTGGATTTGTGTTGTAGAGCATTTTTCCCATCCTCTAAATCGCTAAACCACATAACGCTATCACCACGATTTATAATTTCTTTTTCTAAAGGATTACCGATAGGAACAGCATAACTATAAGATATATAAATTAAAAATTTGTAGTGCATTCTATAATGTTGTTAAAAAGGTTTTTAATCTTGGAAAGATCAACTCTGGTTTGAACTTTGAGTAATACACCAATGGTTGTTTTTTTGCATCTTCTATATTATAATCAATGGTTTCTAATAAATGCACAGCAACATGGTTTTTTCTTTCATATTCACTAAACCAATTTTGCTTATTTAGATAGGGTGAAAATATAGTAAAAGTTGGAATTTGTAATGATTTCGCCATGTTAATTGCACCTCCTTCATTACCAATTACGGCTGTGCAATGTGCAGTAATTGCTAGAAATTCTTTTAAACTTTTTCCGAAAACATTGAAGAAAATATGTTGTTGAGTTTGTTTTTTACATAGATTAAAAATAGCTTTTGCTTCTTCTTTCTGTATTGGGATATAATTAAAAAGCATTTGTGAGTAAGGGGTTGTTTCTACGATATTATCTAAGAGTTGCGCCATATATTTGGCTGGATAGGTCTTGACCTCTTGGCTTCCTAACACACTAATCATAAATAAAGGTTTACTTAAGTCAATTTTTGAAGACTCTAAATACGATTTTGCAAGTTCTAGTTCTTTAGAACTTAAGTAAATTCTAGGTTGATATAATTTAAATGGAATGTTTAAACTTTGCAATAAACGCATTCTATTTTCAATAGCTAAACTAGCATTGTGTTCTGGTGCTTTTAGTCTCTTAATACTATGGTTGTAAATAAACGCTGTGTGTTTTTTGAAGTATGCGCTTTTAATTTTGGCTTTGGAATATAAGCTAATTAATGCACTGCTTAACTTGCCATAGACGTCTATAACCACATCATAGTGCTCTTTTTTTAAAGATTTTAAAAATTTGAAAAACATAATCTTATTGTCTTCCATTTCGGGAGTTACAAACAAGAACTTATCAATAAATGGATTATTCTCAACCACAGGAAACGTGTGCGAATTAATTACATAATGTAACTCAGCATCAGGATGTTCAGCTTTAAGGGCTTCAAACAAGATGCTTGTGGTGAGTACGTCACCAATCATTTTCTGTTGGATAATGAGGATTTTCATATTAAAAAATGAAATTACAAATAAAAAACTCCAAATTCCAATAGAAGAGAACAAACCATTGGAATTTGGTATTTAGATTTTGAAGTTATGAGTACAGCGAGTTTAAACTGCAACATCATATTCACGTAAGGCATCATTTAAAGAGGTCTTTTTATTGGTGCTTTCTTTACGCTTTCCAATAATCAAAGCACAAGGCACGTTAAACTCTCCAGCCGGAAATTTTTTAGTGTAACTACCAGGAATCACTACAGAGCGAGCGGGAACTCTACCTTTCATTTCGACAGGCTTATCGCCAGTTACATCAATAATTTTTGTGCTCATCGTCAAAACGACATTAGCACCTAAAACAGCTTCTTTTTCTATATGAACACCTTCAACAACGATACATCGTGAACCTATAAATGCACCATCCTCAATAATTACTGGAGCAGCTTGTAAGGGTTCTAAAACACCACCAATACCAACACCTCCAGAAAGATGAACATTTTTACCGATTTGTGCACAACTCCCAACCGTTGCCCAAGTATCTACCATAGTACCTTCATCAACATAAGCACCAATATTCACGTAGCTTGGCATTAAAATAACGCCAGAAGAAATATAAGCACCATGACGAGCCACTGCATTTGGGACTACTCTTATTCCACGCTTTTTATAATTGCGTTTTAAAGGAATTTTATCATGATACTCAAAGATACCAGCTTCTAGAGTTTTCATTTTTTGAATAGGAAAATAGAGCACAACAGCTTTTTTAATCCATTCGTTCACTTGCCATCCATCGTCAGTAGGCTCTGCAACTCTTATTGTGCCTTCATCTAATAAGTCTATAACGCTTCTAATACTGTCAATAGTAACCTGATTAGTTAATAACGACCTGTCATTCCAAGCGTTCTCTATATTTTGTTGTAGTTGTTTCATTATCTTTTTTTAAGCTATTTCTACAAATATAAGTGTATAATTTAGATCATTAAATTATGGTGAAATAAAATTAATATGGCCGACTAAAATAAGTGAAGTCTTAATTAACGGCTAATTTTTATAAAACCATCCTTATCCGCTAGGAGGTGATTTTATTTAATAGAAAATAAAGGTGACATTGTAGTTGTTTCTGTGTGTAATTTATTGCTTAATAGTGTGTTGTGTTTTGTTCTACGTATACAATTAATATAAATCTAAGTTTTTAAAATTTGTTTAGGCTAAATAGAGGTTTTTTTGTCACCAATACTTAAAATATTTTTATTTAAATGTGACTTATCTAAAAATGTAGTGTCTTAAAATAGTAATGAATTGTTTAAGTTAGAGGGTAAATAATGTCATGCGTTTAATGGATCGTTGATTATTCTGAAACGCTTCTTTAATCTGTAAAGAAGCGTCTTTTTGTTTAACATATCACAATATAAAAGTAACTTTGTCATATGGCAAGAATATTAGCATTAGATTTTGGGACAAAACGAACAGGAATAGCAGTAACAGATGAGTTGCAAATTATTGCTTCTGGTTTGACAACCGTTGCTACAAAAGAGTTGATTGTATTCTTAAAACAGTACATTTCAGAAGAAAAAGTAGAACTATTTATCGTTGGTGAACCTAAGCAGATGAATTATGAAGCGTCTGAAAGTGAGGTGTCTATCGCTAAGTTTTTAGTTAATTTAGAAAAAGCTATACCTCAAATACCTGTAAAACGTGTTGACGAACGATTTACGTCTAAAATGGCATTTCAAACAATGATTGATAGCGGACTTAAAAAAAAGCAACGAAAAGATAAAGCATTGATTGATGAGATTAGTGCGACTATTATCTTACAGAGTTATTTACAGAATCCGTCTTAAAAATTCTTAAATAATAACAAAAATTGTACTTTTGCACCCGAAAATCACAATATAATGATATTACCAATTGTTGCTTATGGTGACCCTGTTTTAAGAAAAAAAGGAGCGCATATTACGAAAGATTATCCTAATCTAGAGGCGCTTATCGAGAACATGAAAGAAACTATGTATGGTGCTTTTGGTGTTGGATTAGCTGCACCGCAAATAGGCTTGCCGATACGAATTTTTCTTGTAGATACTGAGCCTTTTGCCGAAGATGACGAGTTTACTGAGGAAGAACAGGAGCAACTTAAAAATTTTCAGCGTACATTTATTAATGCTGAAATCTTAGAAGAAGTAGGTGATGAATGGGCGTTTAATGAAGGCTGTTTGAGTATTCCTGATGTGAGAGAAGATGTATTTAGACAACCTAAAGTGACCATCAAGTATCAGGATGAAAATTTTAAAATACATACTGAAGTTTATGATGGCTTGATTGCGAGAGTTGTTCAGCATGAATATGATCATATTGAGGGTATTTTGTTCACCGATAAACTATCATCACTAAAAAAACGTTTAATAAAAGGGAAATTAGTAAACATTTCCAAAGGAAAAATAAAAGTAGATTACAGGATGCGTTTCCCACTTATGAAGAAGAAGCGCTAATACTTAAAATATATTATGACTTTAGATAAAATACTTTCCATTTCAGGAAAACCAGGATTATATAAAATTATTACACAAACTAGAAATGGTTTTGTTGTAGAATCTCTAATTGATCACAAAAAGGTTTCTGTGAATATCCACAGTAATATAAGTGTATTGAGTGAAATCGCTGTGTATACGTTAACAGAAGAGTTGCCACTTAGAGATGTCTTAAAAAAAATCAGAGACAAAGAAGATTCAAAGCAAACCTCGATAAGTCATAAAGATTCTAAAGACAAGTTAGAAGCGTATTTCTTTGAAGTCTTACCAGACTATGATGAAGACAGAGTCTATGCAAGTGATATCAAAAAAATTGTACAGTGGTACAACTTGCTTGAAAAGCACGACATGCTAGGTGCTTTAGAGGACGATAACAAAGTGACTGCAGACGAGGAAGAATAAGCCCGTTAATAGATTGTTCATATTATTTGTTACTTAGAATTTCTATCTGAGTGAAACCGTTGTATTTTTGAGTTTTAAATAGAGATTATGTCCGATAAAACTCATCAACTAAAAGCTTTTGAGCGTCTACTTATCATTATGGATGAGCTGCGTGAGCATTGTCCTTGGGATAAAAAGCAAACCATTCAAACCTTACGTAACCTTACCATAGAAGAAGTTTATGAACTGGGTGATGCTATTTTAGATAATGATCTAGAAGAGGTTAAAAATGAACTCGGTGACGTGTTACTTCACATTGTTTTTTATTCCAAAATTGGTAGTGAGAAAAAAGCCTTTGGTATTGCTGATGTTTGTAATAGTATCTGTGATAAACTTATTAATCGCCATCCTCATATCTACGGAAATGTAACTGTTGAGAACGAAGCTGATGTTAAAAGAAATTGGGAACTCATAAAACTGAAAGAAGGCAAAGGGAAAAAGAGTGTTTTAGAAGGTGTGCCCAAAAGTTTACCAGCTATGGTAAAAGCCAGTAGAATCCAAGATAAAGTAGCAGGTGTTGGATTTGATTGGGAAGAACCACATCAAGTGTTTGAAAAAGTACAAGAAGAATTAGGAGAACTACAAGAAGAGGTCAATCAAAATAATCAGGATAGAATAGAAAGTGAATTTGGCGATGTGCTCTTTTCAATGATTAATTATGCACGCTTTTTAAAAGTTGATCCAGAAAGTGCTTTGGAGCGAACAAATAAAAAATTTATTAAACGTTTTCAATATTTAGAGCAAAAATCTAAAGACTTAAACAAACCATTATCAGATATGACACTTGGGGAAATGGACATTTTTTGGGAAGAAGCAAAGCGGTTGCCAAAATAGGTAATTAGAAAATCGTTTTGATTTTCAAATACTAAAGTTATGGAAGAAACGAAAAAATATTTTTTTTTCATTAGTTGTAGTCCAAACACATAAAACCATACGTATATATCCTATATAGAAACTAATTATAGTTTCTTAAACATAAGTAGGTAATCTTAATGCAGTAGTTAAGCGGACGCATTAAGATTTAAAGTTTAGTTTAGTTAGGGATAAAATCCTGTCTGTGTATTCAGACAGGATTTTATTATTTAGCAGAGTTTTCTTCCTAAAAGGCTATTTCCATTTGATATTACAGCCCACACTAGGTTTTTGAGTTTTAGAAACAGGTTGCTTGTTAAGTAAGGAGTCCAACGTATCACGAATATCTTTTCCTGTTAACTCTAAGTTGTTTCCAGGTCTAGAATCATCTAATTGTCCTCTATAAACCAATTTTAATTCATCATTAAAAACATAAAAATCAGGCGTGCAAGCAGCATTATAAGCTTTAGCTACGTCTTGTGTTTGGTCGTATAGATATGGGAATTTATAATCGTTTTCTATAGCATGCTGTTTCATTAAATGGGGAGCATCTTGTGGATAATTGTCAACATCATTACTAGAAATTGCAATACAATTAATGCCTTTTGATACATAGTCTTTTGCTAATTGTGATAATTGTGGATTCACATGAATTACAAAAGGACAGTGATTACAGATAAAGAGTATCAAAGTTCCATTAAGGCCTTTTGCTTCATCTAAAGAAACGAATGTGTCATCAATAGTGTTCACTAATTTAAAATCTGGAGCATTTGTTCCTAACGGAAGCATATTTGAAGGTGTAAGTGACATATTTTTTATACTTTTAAGTTATGGATAATATAATAACTTTCGAAGACTTCACAAAAGTAGATTTGCGTATTGGTACTATTATTGAAGTTAATGATTTTCCTGAGGCTAGATTTCCAGCGTACCAACTTAAAATTGACTTTGGTGATTTAGGTATTAAAAAATCATCAGCACAAATCACAACCTTGTATACTAAAGAAGAATTACTTCAAAAGCAAATTGTTGCGGTTGTGAACTTTCCAAAGAAACAAATTGCTAAGTTTATGAGTGAATGTTTAGTTATAGGAGCCGTTGACGGTAAGGATGTTATGCTTCTCAATCCCGAAAATAGAGTTAAAAATGGAAGCTCTGTTTCTTAATTGCGTTAAGATGTTTAGTTGTTTTAGTCTATTTACATTTTTATTTAAAAAGTTTATGTAGTGTTATTTCATTAAAAACTACTACCATAGAATTATTCAAATCTTAGGGTATTACTGAGAAATTTCCTTTTTTCAAATAAACACTAAATCTCAATAATTGTTAGACCTTAATGAGTTTTAAGTAAAAAGCCTCTATATTCCTCTGGGAACTTCCTTAAATCTCTACGGCATAACACAACCGAGTAAGCATTGAAAACGGCTACTGCGACTCTAAACTATAGCTCTTCTCTAAAGAAAATGGCATTCATTAACAACTTATTAGTGCCATACCAAAAGGCTCTAAAATTTGTGTTATCAGTAAATACAACGACGTTCCCTCTGCCTAAATTCTTAACTTTGAAAGGCACAGTTAGCGACAAGCTATCTAAATTGGGTTTAGAAATATAACCACTTAGCAATGGGTTTTTGGTGTATTTTATGGGATTATTATAACTCTGTTTAGCGGCTTTCATAAATAGTGTATTGTTTCTAAATAGTGCTATGTTATCAGCTTTGTAACCAAAATTTATGGGATGAGAACGATCTAAATGGGCTTTAAAAATCGCACCACCGATAACTTGAGCGCCTCTAAAATCTCCGCGTTGCTCAAAGGTGATATCTGTAGCTTTACGTTCCATTTTTTTGAAATCTATTTTAATAAATTCATTTGTTTTTAACCAATTCAACGCACTTCTATAACCAATAATGGTACCTCCTTTTTGAACCCATTCTTTTAATTTTTTGGTTGCACCCGAGTCAACTCGTCCACTAGGTAGAATGATGGTATTGTAACGATCAAGGTTGACGTTACTTAATGAGTTATTATCTAATTTTGTTATGCGTATGTCATAACGTTGATCAAATAAATGCCACATTTCTCCAGCATCATAAGGGCTAATACCCTCTCCAACAATCAGAGCTACTTTTGGTTGCTTTAATGCTCTAAATTTACTGCTCCCCAAATCAATGCCTTTAGTCAGTCCTGTTTCAACGGCATCAATTTGAACATGACTCTCTTCGGATATTTTTTGTAGAAATTTAAACAGGTCTGCTGCTGATTTGTTTTGATTTTGAACGGGAATTAATATGGTTCCGTAGTCATAATCTTTACCATTGATACTAAATTGTTTCATACCCACTTTTGCTCGTAAGCCAGAATTTAAAATAGCATTTAAAGCTTTAGGTGTATAGTATTCGTGCCATTCCATCAAATAGGCATAGTTGCTTTTTGTAGCAACAGTTCCGGTTTTCATTTCTAAGTTTTCGACTTTTGCTCCAGCGTTTGAGGTGGATATGTTTTCTTCATAATCCAATCCAAAAGCTAGCGGAAAGGTCCAAGCAGAAACATCGTAAAACAAACTGTCTTGAAATGTAGTACGCTTTTCAAACATCGCATTAATCATGCGCGTATTTTTTTGATTCTTCGGAATAATATAAGCATGCCCTTTTTTAAATTGCTTTCCATTACTTGTAAAGTCTGCTTTTAATTCATGAAAATCTATGTGCTGGCGTTTTAAAATTTCAGCTAAATGAAACGTTTTTGCAGCATCTTTTTCATCTCCAAACACGATGGCTTTTCCGTTTTCTTTTTTGGCTTCTTGTCTCGCATTTTTATAAAAATCATGTTGATATTGTAGTATGTCTTCACGCATGTTTTTTGCAGCTTCTAAGGTAGATAAAGCCGCAGTGAGCTGGTTTCTAATAGCGAACGGGAATGTTAAAATTCCATTGTCACTTTCTTGAAGGTGTCCTCGAGCACTAGCTTGTTCAAAAAGAATCCCGATGCCACCGTTAATATCTGGGAAGGTAGATCCTTTTCCGTAGTAAAAATCATCATAGCTTTCTTCAGTATAATACAGTGAACCAATTTTATCTAATGCCTTAGCATGAAAATCACCAATATTTTTAGTGAGTTCTTGATTGAGTTTAGGGGTCAATGGATGGGTTCTGGACGGAATTCCTGGCTGAAAAAAGAAACTAGAATTCGTTCCCATTTCATGGTGATCTGTTAGAATATTTGGTAACCATTTATGAAAACTCGCTATACGTGCTCGCGATTCTGGTAATTGTACAGGTAACCAGTCACGGTTCATATCAAACCAATAATGGTTTGTGCGTCCACCAGGCCAAACCTCGTCATATTCTCTGTCGTTTGGATCTGGATTAGGATTTTTATTTTTATTAGAGTTCGCCCAATAAGCAAAGCGTTGTAAGCCGTCAGGATTAAGAGAAGGGTCAAATAAAATAATAGTGTTCTCTAATATGTTTTTGACATCCTCACTTTGAGCTGCAGCTAAATGATAAGCTGCCAATAGTGACGCGTTAGATCCGCTAGGTTCATTACCATGAATAGAGAATCCTTGGTAGACTACAATTGGCATATTGCCAGTAGTAACCGTATTGTTTTCTGTAGAAGCAATATGTGCTTGCCTAATAGATTCTAGATTTTTATGGTTCTCTGGCGATGTAATAGTTAATAGGAGTAGGGGTCTACCTTCAAAAGTGGTACCGCGATTTTCTACGGTTATTCTATTAGATGATTTTGCTAACGCTTGCATGTAGTAGACTAACTTATCATGTGTAATATGCCACTCTCCAACTTGATGTCCAATCACAGACTCTGGAGTTGGTATACTTTGGTCGTAAGTTACATCCTGAGATAGGTAATAGGATAAATCTGTTTGTTTTTGTGCATTTATATTACATACAAATAGCACTAGTAGAAGCGTCGTTAGTCTCATAAAAGGTATTGATTAGTTTATAAAAATAGAAAAACCGCTACTCATTGAATAGCGGTTTGTACAATTTAACAATTTAAGTTGTTATATGTCTTCAAAATTGATGTCTGTGAATTTTTCAGCAGATTCATCAGAATCATCGACGGGTGCTCCCCCTTCAGTAACATCATCTGCTGCCGCATAGTCTTCTTTTTTGAAATCTTTTTGGTGACGTTCGCTAATAACTTCATCTCCTTTTTCTGAAATGATATAGTCTGTCATCTCAATTAAAATTTCATTAAACTCAGTAAAGTCTTCTTTGTATAGATATATTTTGTGTTTTTTGTAGTGAAACGATCCATCATCGTTAGTGAATTTCTTACTTTCTGTAATTGTAAGATAATAATCTCCAGCTTTCGTAGCTCTTACATCAAAAAAGTATGTTCTTCTTCCTGCTCTTAAAACCTTTGAGAAAATTTCCTCTTTCTCCATCATTCCGTGATCACTCATAGCTAATTTTTAATTTTTAATTTGATTGCGCATCAAAAATCTAAAAAAAAAGAGTAGTAAGCAACAAATTACTATAATTCTTTTGTGCTAAGTTGCTTTAAGTAAAGCACTTTGTAGTATCCATCTGTGTTTACCAGAGACTCATGTGTTCCTTTTTGAATGATTTTTCCGTCTTCTAACACAATAATAGTATCTGCATCTTTAGCAGAAGAGACACGATGACTCACAATTATAGTCGTTTTTCCTTCGGAAATTTTACGTAAATTTTTAAGGATTTTTTCTTCAGTTTCTGTATCTACAGCAGACAAGCAGTCATCAAATAACATGATTTCTGGTGCTTTAATTAGGGCTCTTGCAATAGAAACACGTTGCTTTTGTCCACCAGAGAGCGTTACACCTCGTTCACCTAATTTGGTCTTATACTTTTTAGTGAATTTCATAATGTTTTTGTGCACATCTGCATTTTTTGCAGCGTTGATGACTTCTTCTTCTGTAGCATCTTCTTTACCAAACATGATATTATTTTCAATAGTATCAGAAAACAAAAAGGCATCTTGGGGTACATAACCTACGTAGTGTCTTAAACTTTTAAGATGTATTTGGTTTATTTGTGTGCCGTCAATTAATATTTGGCCCTCTTGTACATCATAGAGCCTACCAATGAGATCTAGAATTGTTGATTTGCCAGAACCTGTTTTACCTAGTATAGCAAGTGTTTGTCCTTTTTTGAGAGAAAAACTTACCTTATCTAAGGCCTTAATATTAGTGTCAGGATAAATGTAGGTGACCTCTTTGAATTCTATATTTCCATTGATATTGGTTGGAGTCGTGCTCAAGTTTTTAACTTCAGGTTCTTCTAATAAAAACTGGTTAATACGTTGTTGAGAAGCTTCGGCTTGTTGTACTAAATTAGTAACCCAGCCTACAGTTGCAACAGGCCATGTCAGCATATTCACGTAGATTAAAAATTCTGCTATGGTTCCAATTTCTTTAATTTCTCCATTGATATATTGCATGCCACCAATATAAGCGACGAGCACATTACTTATCCCAATAAGAAGAATCATTGATGGAAAAAATAAAGCTTGCACTTTAGTTAAATCAATTTGCTTTTGTTTGCTTTCTTCAGAAAGTTTATGGAACTCATCAAAATTTCTTCCTTCTATACCATAGGATTTAATAACAGAGATTCCGCTAAATGATTCTTGTGTATAAGCAGAAAGGTGTGATAAATACTCTTGCACTATTCTACTGCGATTATTTATGACTCTACTTAATTTGTAAATAATAAATGATAATAATGGCAGCGGTAATACAGTATACAATGTAAGCTTAGGTGCAACATTTATCATATAAATTAAAGCCACTAGGAAAAGTGTCACCGTATTTATAGTATACATAATAGCTGGTCCAGCATACATTCTCACCTTATTAACATCTTCACTAATTCTATTCATTAAATCACCTGTTTTATTGGCTTTATAGAAGTTTAGTGATAGATTTTGATATTGTTGGTAGATTTCATTTTTTAAATCAAATTCTATATAACGTGATACATTTATAATAGTTTGTCGCATTAAGAATGTGAGAATTCCAGCAATAACAGCAGCTCCAATAAGGTAACCAATATTTATTGCTAATTCTTGTCTAAAAAGTTCCTCACTGATTTCTCCATTTAATTTTTTGGAGATAGTGGTTATGGCTTTACCAATAAATCGGGGTGTAAATAATGCAAATATTTTTGCTCCTATCGTTATTAGTACACCTAATAGTAGTCTGTAGCGATACTTTTTAAAATATTTATTTATATGTCTGAGTTCTTTCATTAACTATATCGAAACTTGAATATTAACAATTTGATATTTTAAGACCTTATTTTTGCTAATACTCACATATTGGATTATTTTTGCTCGCTATTTTACATATAATTAAAATAGATTTTTAATCTCAATATAATGACATCAGATGTTTTAAGTTCTAAAGAACTTTCAAAAATAGATCCAGTTTTTGGACAATTATCTTTTGATAATCACGAGCAAATCGTTTTTTGCAACGACAAAGATACTGGTTTAAAAGCAATAATTGGAATTCATAACACAGTTTTGGGACCTGCTTTAGGAGGTACTAGAATGTGGAACTATAATAACGAGTGGGAAGCACTTAATGATGTATTAAGGTTATCACGTGGGATGACATTTAAATCTGCGATTACAGGCCTAAATCTTGGAGGAGGAAAAGCCGTTATTATTGGTGACGCTAAAACCCAAAAGACTCCTGAGCTTATGCGTAAGTTTGGTGAGTTTGTGCACTCCTTAAGTGGTAAATATATTACTGCGGAAGATGTAGGGATGACTACGGAAGACATGGACACAGTAAGAGAAGTCACACCTTATGTGACAGGTATTTCTGAAAGTAAGGGAGGTGCAGGGAATCCATCTCCAATTACTGCTTACGGTGTTTTTATGGGAATGAAAGCTGCTGCTCAGTTTAAATATGGTAGTGATGTTTTAGAAGACAAAACGATATTTGTTCAAGGTATAGGACATGTTGGAGAAGCTCTTGTCGAGCATCTAACAAATGAAGGTGCTAAAGTTACTATTGCAGATATAAATCAAGAACGTTTAGAAGAAGTACGCTCTAAATATGATGTCACTATTTATGGAGGACAAGACATCTATAGTGAGCGTATGGATATTTATGCGCCTTGCGCTTTAGGAGCAACAATAAACGATGATACGATCTATAAATTAAATGCAGATATCATCGCAGGTGCTGCAAATAATCAGTTGGCAGACGAAGTAAAACATGGCAAGCTTTTAAAAGATAGAAATATTCTTTATGCTCCAGATTTTTTAATTAATGCAGGTGGAATCATCAATGTGTATGCAGAATTAGAGAATTATGATCGTCAAGAGATCATGCGAAAAACTGAGAATATCTTCAATACAACATTGGAAATTTTAGATCGTGCTAAAGCAAACGATGTCACAACCAACAGTGCCGCTTTGAGTATCGCTAAAGAACGTATTGAAACTCGAAAAAGAGAACAAGGAAAATAATAAGATTACAAACTAAAATAGTTTGCATCTTTTAAAATTATAGTATTTTTGCAAGGCAAATTTGATTACTGTACTTCTATGAAATCAGTGGTCACATTTGCTTTTATTAATTAATAGCTCTTTGTAAACATGTTAAATAGACGACATATTCGTATTAAGGTAATGCAAACACTATATGCTTCAAGAGGAAGTGAAAGTGATGATATTAAAATAAGCGAAAGGTTTCTTCTACAGAGTCTTGATAGCATGTACGAATTATTTATCGCTCAATTATCTCTTTTGATTGAGGTTCATAAAAAATCAAAAGATATCTTAGATAAAACCCAAAAAAAACTGCTAGCAACTAAAGAGGAAAAAAATCCAAATTCAAAGTTTGTAAACAATGAGGTTTTGATACTTCTAAGTTCTAACGAGGTTTTTTTAGAGTTAATAGAGGATCAAAAAGAAAATCCTTGGTATTTAGATTTTGAATACATTGACGTCATATTCAAATCTATTCTTAAAAGTGATATTTATAAAGACTATATGTCTACTAAAACATCAACTTTTAAAGATGATAAAATATTTATAATCGATTTGTTTACAGAAATTATTGCACCTAATGACAAGCTATATGACTACTTTGAAGGCAAACGCCTTACTTGGTTAGATGATCTGCCAGTAGTCAATACTGCAATACTTAAGATTTTAAAAAAAGTCAAAGCATCTTCTGACGGTAAGTTCTTTACCCCAAAATTATTTAAAGATACGGAGGACAAAGAATTTGGAGTTAATTTATTGAAAAAGAGTATTTTAAATCAGGCTAAATTTATTCAGGAAATAGGGTCTAAAACTAAAAATTGGGATGCAGAGCGTATCACACAAATTGATGCAATATTGATGCAAATGGCTATTTGTGAATTTCAAAAATTCCCTTCAATACCAGTAAAGGTGACTATAAATGAATACTTAGAAATTGCTAAAGAGTATTCTACACCCAAGAGTAGTAATTTTATTAATGGTATCTTAGATAAGATTGTTAAAGGTTATACCGAGGAAGGAAACCTTAATAAAATTGGTAGGGGTTTGATGTAAACCTTATATTTTATAAGTGATATACTGTTAATCTTTTGTTTGAAAATTGGCTAAAAATTTTAATTAGATGAAATTATTAGTACATTTGGCTTCTCGAATCAAAAATTATTTAAAAATTATACAAATGAAAAAATCAATTTTAGCCTTAAGCGCGTTATGTTTAGTAGCGTTCACATCTTGTAAAGAGGATGCAACAAGTAAGATCAACTCAAGCAACGTAGCAGCTGCTGCAGAAAGAGATGCAACTGCAGGTGATTTTCCTGTGATTTCTTTTACTGAAACTGAGCATGATTTTGGAACTATCGTTAATGGTACTCCTGTAGAAACAAAATTTAGTTACACTAACACTGGTAAGACACCTTTAGTAGTAAGTAATATTAAAAGTACATGTGGATGCACTGTGCCTTCAGATTGGAACAGAAACCCTTTAGCTCCAGGTGAGTCTGCTGAGTTTACTGTCAAGTTTAATGGAAAAGGTGCTAATCAAGTTCAAAAGTCAATTACGTTAACAACGAATACTGAAAAAGGTTCTGAAATTGTTAAAATTAAAGCTTTTGTTCAGCCAGATCCAAATGCACCAGATAAGAAAGCGGGTACGACATCAATTAATCCTGTATCTAAATAATTTATGGGAGCAATCGGAGATTTTTTACCTTTTATAGCCATGTTCGCCGTTGTGTATTTCTTTATGATTGCACCTCAGATGAAACGAGCAAAACAAGAAAAAACGTTTTCTGCAGCTTTAAAAAAAGGTGATAAAGTTGTTACAAAAAGTGGTTTACACGGTAAAGTCGTTGATCTTAATGATAAAGACAATAGCTGTGTTATCGAAACACTTGCAGGGAAAATTAAGTTTGAGCGTTCTGCTATTTCTATGGAAATTAGTCGAAAATTAAATACTCCTGCAATTGTAAAATAGAAGAATAATATTTACAAGATATTTTAAACTCCGAAAGTTCTCTTTCGGAGTTTTTTGTTTTATTAAGACCCAAGACAGAAGATAGTAGTTTGCATCTATAGAACATAGTGATGGTTAAAATGCCTGAATTTCTGAAAGAAGAACGTACTGAATGTTTTAAACTCTAATGATAATCGTGGATACGTCTTTAAGGTTTTCTTCTGTTTTTTTTGTATGTATTTCTAGGTTACTCTATAGCTTTCTTTGCAGTCAACTCAGCAATCTTACAAATTACTTCTGTGGCTTTTATCATACTTTCTACTGGCACATATTCATAACGTCCGTGGAAATTATGACCGCCAGCAAAAATATTCGGACAAGGTAATCCCATAAAACTTAATTGTGAACCATCAGTCCCTCCTCTAATAGGTTTTATTAAAGGTTCTATATCCAATGCTTTCATAGCTTCCTCAGCAATATCAACAATGTGCATTACAGGTACTACCTTTTCTTTCATATTGAAGTACTGATCTTTTATTTCAATGGTAATCACTTCACGCTCATATTGTTCATTTATTGCATTAGTGAGCTTTTGTATCACTTCTTTTCTAGCTTTAAAATGATTCATATCATGATCTCTTATGATATAATGTAATACGGTTTCTTCAACTTTACCTTCTATATTATGAAGATGGAAAAATCCTTGATAGCCTTCTGTATGCTCTGGTGTCTCCATACGAGGTAAAGAATTGATAAACTCTGTAGCGATATACATGGAGTTAACCATTTTTCCTTTAGCATAACCAGGATGTACTATTTTACCTTTTACAACTACTTTTGCTCCTGCAGCATTGAAATTTTCATATTCTAATTCGCCAATTTGGCTACCGTCTATAGTATAAGCCCAATCAGCTCCAAATTTTTTAACATCAAATTTGTGTGCACCGCGACCAATTTCTTCGTCTGGAGTGAAACCTACTTTGATAACAC
This sequence comes from Psychroserpens burtonensis DSM 12212, assembly GCF_000425305.1. Classification (GTDB taxonomy): domain Bacteria; phylum Bacteroidota; class Bacteroidia; order Flavobacteriales; family Flavobacteriaceae; genus Psychroserpens; species Psychroserpens burtonensis. The sequence continues at coordinate 73,858 of NZ_AUDE01000018.1, read as the reverse complement.
CATGTTTAATTTCTGGATGATTAATGAGGTATTCCATTGCAGAGATAATTTCTGTTATTCCAGCTTTATCATCTGCACCAAGAAGCGTTGTTCCGTCAGTAGTAATGAGAGTTTGTCCTTTGTACAATAATAAGTCTTCAAAATAATCTGGTGAGAGAATGATATTTTCCGCAGCATTTAAAACAATATCCTTACCATCATAATTTTCAATAACCTGAGGATTGACATTTGCACCTGTAAAGTCTGGTGTTGTATCAAAATGAGACACAAAACCTATTGTTGGTACTTTATGATTTACGTTACTTGGTAAAGTTGCCATGATATAAGCATTATCATCAATAGAGACATCGCTCATACCAATAAGTTTTAATTCTGCTACCAAAATATTTGCCAAGTCCCATTGCTTTAGAGTGCTTGGTGTTGTGTCACTTTCTGGATCAGATTCAGTGTCAACGGTAACGTAGCTTATAAATCGTTTTGTGATGTCGTCTTTTGAAATCATAACGTGTAATTGTTTTGTTTTAAGAGTTTTAGTGAAATGTAAAAAACTATAGGTTAATTATTAAACCTAAAGTTAGCGATTATATTCAAATGTATATTATTTTTGCACTAGAAAAGATTTTCAATGTACAAGCTTTTAATTAGACCGCTATTATTTTGTTTTGACCCTGAGAAAGTCCACTATTTTACATTTTCTTTAATTAGGACTGTTTCTAAAATCCCTGGGTTTTCATTACTTTTTAGGACTCTATATCTTTTAGAAGATCCTTTTTTAGAACGTAAATTATTCGGACTTAAATTTAAAAATCCAGTTGGATTAGCAGCAGGTTTTGATAAAAATGCAGTGCTTTATAACGAGCTAGCCAATTTTGGTTTTGGGTTTATTGAAATTGGTACAGTCACACCAAAAGCCCAAATTGGAAATCCTAAAAAGCGTCTATTTAGATTAAGGGATGACAAAGGGATTATCAACCGAATGGGTTTCAATAACGAAGGTTTAGATGCCGCTATTTTAGAGTTAAAAAAGAATAAAGGTAAATTAATAATAGGAGGGAATATTGGTAAAAATACAGATACCAAACCAGAAGATTACACTAAAGATTATATACATTGTTTTAATGGGTTACATCCTTACGTAGATTATTTTGTACTCAATGTAAGCTGTCCTAATGTAGATAGCCATGCTAAACTTAATGATAAAGATTATTTATTGGAGCTCATTCATGCTGTACAAAAAGCGAATAATACATTTGATACACAAAAACCAATTGTATTAAAAATAGCGCCAGATTTAAATGATCTTCAACTTGATGAAATCATAGAGTTGATAGCCGAGACTAAATTAGATGGTGTTATTGCTAGTAATACCTCTATGGATAGAGCTGGTTTAAAGGCTTCTAATGAGCGTCTTGCTGAAATCGGCAATGGTGGATTAAGTGGTCAACCTATTAAAGAGAAATCGACGCGAGTTATCAAATATCTTTCAGAAAAAAGTAATAAGTCATTTCCTATAATTGGTGTAGGAGGTATTCATTCCGCAGAGGATGCTTTAGAAAAAATTGAAGCAGGAGCAGACCTAGTTCAAATCTATACTGGTTTTATTTATGAAGGACCAAAATTGATTAAAAACATCAATAAAGCAATACTAAAAAAGCAAATTCACAGTTAAGTCAATTCGCTTTGTGAGATATGGCAATTAGCATGTAAAATAAGTCTAATAATTAGCGTGTATGGCACTTGTATTTCAAAATAAAAGCATAACAAAGACTATTCATTTATTTTAGTTCATAATGCCATTAAATGAGACTAATGAGTTCATGAATCTGCGATTTCTATTTTATCTAAGGCTTATTTCACTTACTAATTGGTACTAAAAAATTTCCGAAGTATTAATTTTTAATAAACGGAATTGTTTCTGAGCTATTCTCTTTAGTCAATTCTAAATAATATACACCGTTACTTAGGGTATGAGTTTGTATACTTAAATCATCAACTTGAGTGATTTTTTTACTGGTCATAATTTGACCTAACATATTATAAACGATATAACCATCTGGTAAATCATTAGTAGTAGCTAATTTAATGTTTAAGACCTCTTTTGATGGGTTTGGATACACCGTTATGTTGTTAGATGAAAAATAATCATCCACACTTAATACAGCATTACCCATATAAATTATTTCGCCAAATCCATAATTTCCCCCAGTAGTGACAATATCACCTTCTAGAGTCTCAAGCGTATAAGATCCATTTCCTGAAGAACAACAAATACCATCACCATAGCTGTCAATCATTTCAAACGTATAACAGTCATTTGTTGCAATATCAAACACTTCTGTAAATGTTGCATAATCATCATCACCTTCAATATATTCTGAGCTTATGATTTCTACTCCAGTACTAATGTTTGTAAAAACCCAAGAGGTTTCTGCCGGCCAGTTATCTGTAATTAGGGTTAGCAATACTTGAGTTGTACTGATGTTTTCCCCTCCAACTTTGATATACTCTTGGTATACCTTTGTTAATGATTCAGATCCATTAGAAATGGTGAGCGTAACATCATATCCACCTTGATTAGAATACGAATGTGATGGGTTTTGGGTAGTATAATCAATGATGTCATCGCCATCAATATCCCATTCCCATGAGGTTGCTCCAACACTACTATCTGTGAAATTTACTGCCATAGAATTACCACAATCTCTAATGAAATCTGCAGCGATATTTACATTAAAACTTGGACAAACCATTGCCGATCTAGAGGTTTGATACGTACCATAAATTCGTGCATATTGCTGTAGAGAGAATTCTGTACGACATGTTTTACGAGAATAGGACATAATGTTTAAGGGATTAGGTGTGAAATCCTCACCATTTGCATCTATATCAGTTCCTACGTAATTACAAGAGCCAGTTACATTACCAAATCCTAATTGTGGATCTGCAGCTGTATCACAAATAAAGTCACCATCTGTATCACAATTAGATCCATCAACTAACTCTGTTGTTAATGTGCCATTAGTGTTTCCATGTGTGTGTGATAAACCAAAAAAGTGTCCCATTTCATGAGGCATTGTACTGCCATTTAGGGCACAGGTATTATCCATCAATATGACCTCTGGTCCTCCTGGAAAATAGGCATAGCCACATAAACCACCACCTTCTGCAGTGCTTACTGAATTGGCAAAGTATATATTTATAACGTTAGGAACATTATTAGTCAATGTAAGGGCATCCTGCTCGTCTGTAGAAAAATCATAATATTCTGTACTATCAATATAATTAATAGCATCACAAAGAAAGAATTCCAAAAATGCATTATCATAAAAGGTATTCATATCAGCAATAATAGTGTTTATTGTTGCTTCTGTAAAACCTCCAGTGCCTTCATCAGTTCTTAAAACATGTATTTTAACAGGAACAGAACTCACTGCTGTTGAAGAACGTTGTAAGATTTTTTGGTAATACTCTTGCTCAAATTGCCTAACCTGAGGCAGTGTGTTTTGATAATATTTTTCGGATTCTGCAGTAGCTACAGTACCACACTGTGGTTCGTTTTGAGCTATTACATTAGAAAATGAAAATAAAATAACAGTTAAGCATAGCAGTAAAGTGTTTATTGGGGTAATTCGTTTCATAACTTAAAGTAAATGTGTAGGTTAAGTTTATACTGTAAAGATGTAAAAATACGACTAAATACTTAAATCATAGGTGAGATACGTTTTTAAATTCGAATTAATCATTTTAATTCACAGTAGATTTTACGAGATAGGGAGCTATATAGCGAATAGTTTACCAATTAAAATAAATGTAGTCTTACATTATTTTTTAATTAAGTTTATAAAAAATATAGACTTTGAATTACGACCTCTTAATCTCTTTCATGATTGCAACTTCGGTGCTGGCAATATCTCCTGGGCCAGATAATATTTATGTATTGATGCAGAGTATTGTTAATGGTAAAAAATATGGTTTAGCAACTGTTGCAGGTTTAATATCAGGATGTTTAGTGCATACCACATTAGTCGCTTTTGGCGTATCTGCCATCATCAAGGAAAGTGATATTTTATTTTTTATTATAAAACTATTAGGTGCACTCTACTTATTATTTTTAGCTTTTAAGGTGTACAAATCAGGTTCTGAGTTAAGCTTAAATAGCGATAATATTCCAAAGAAAAGTTTATCGCAACTCTTTAAGCAAGGGTTTATAATGAATGTATTCAACCCTAAAGTATCGATATTCTTTTTAGCATTTTTCCCGGGATTTTTATTTAGTGATACCTTAAGTTCTATTATCCAATTTTACGTATTGGGTTTATTGTTTATGCTAGTTTCTGGGATCATTCTTTCGACAATAGCTGTTTTGGCTGGATCAATTTCAGATTATATAAAACAACACGAGCGCATTGGATTATATTTAAAGTGGTTACAAATTATTGTCTTTGTTGGGATTGCGATTTTAATTTTTACTTCGGAAAAATAAAACGTTCATTTCACCAATATTACTATCTTTGAACCCAATGATTAAACCTCTTAAAATAATCGAATGTCCTCGTGACGCTATGCAAGGGATTAAAGCTTTCATTCCTACGGAAAAGAAAGTCCAATATATTCAGTCTCTGCTTAGAGTTGGTTTTGATACCATAGACTTCGGAAGCTTCGTGTCTCCTAAAGCCATACCGCAAATGGTCGATACTGCTGAAGTTTTGTCAAAATTAGATTTGAGTACAACGAAGAGTAAGCTTTTGGCAATCATAGCAAACACTAGAGGCGCACAAGAAGCATGTCAATATCCAGAGATTGATTATTTGGGCTACCCATTTTCAATTTCTGAAAATTTTCAGATGCGCAACACACATAAAACCATTGCACAATCGGTAGTGACACTTTCTGAAATTTTAGAACTTTCCAATACTCACAATAAAGAAGTCGTCGTCTACATTTCTATGGGATTTGGAAATCCTTACGGTGATCCTTGGGATGTTGATATTGTAGGGGAATGGACAGAACGATTAAGTAAAATGGGAGTAAAGATTCTCTCGTTAAGTGATACTGTAGGAAGCTCAGATCCAGAAAACATCAACTATTTATTCTCTAATTTGATTCCACAGTACTCTAATATTGAGTTTGGAGCACATTTGCATACGACGCCAACGACATGGCATGAAAAAGTAAATGCAGCTTTTAAGGCAGGTTGCATGCGTTTTGATGGTGCCATACAAGGATTTGGTGGTTGTCCAATGGCAAAGGACGAACTCACAGGTAATATGCCAACAGAAAAATTATTATCTTACTTTACATCTTCAAAACATAATAACCTTAATGCCATGAGTTTTGAAAGTTCCTATAATGAGGCGACTAAAATTTTTACTGAGTACCATTAAAAAAGCCCTGATCTTTCGATAAGGGCTTTAACTTTCAGATTAAAAACTCAAATAATTATTCTTCAAGTAATTTGTATAACTTCAGTACAGAAAAATTACATGCACTGATTTTAAATTAATTCAATATTATTTTTTTGGTGGTACTAAATGCTCCAGATGTAAATTGTAAAACGTAAATCCCACTTGATAATGATGAAAGATCTAAGCTTTTGTTATAAAAACCGGAGTTGCTTTTTAATGCTGTCTCATAAACCTTTTGTCCGGTTGAAGAATAAATAGCAACGTTGTTATTGTTTCCATCTAAAGCACTTACATCATAGACCAAGTTAATTTGTTTGTCCGATGAAGGGTTTGGATAAATTCCAAAAGATACATTTTGAGAGACATCGGCAATACTTAAGGCATCCGTTACATTATTAATAACAAATGTTAAATCTCCAGAACTAGTACCTGAAAACGCTGTAAATGTTAGTCTGTAAACAGTATCATCAGCATATTTTATATAAAATGCTTGATTTGAATCTACTACAATCCCTGATCCACCAAAAGCTTTCCAATCGTAACCAATAGTATTCATATTATCTAAATATGTTAATGAAGGATTCATTAGCATACCACCTGGCTCATCATTTTGAGCAATTTCAACATTAGGATTATGTAAGACACCTGTTACATTATAATACTGTCCTGGAGGATTTAGGAAGGAATTATATTTTCTAAATACAAAATCCCAGTCTGTTGCAGCAGGTTCAGCAATAACTTCAGAATCCGTTTGTAAACTATAGTAATTGAATCGGTTGTTTGGATTGCTAGAATTGGCTACGGTCTCTGTAATATCTGCTGTCCAAGCACTTCCTGTCCAACTCGAATATTTAAACGTGTAGGCACCAAGATAGGTTTCAATAAAGAATTTTTTATAAGAGCCATCAGGGTATTTCAAGACAAAAACAATTTGTCCTTCTACGGTATTATTCCCTCCGTTGTAGTTTCCAAAACCAGAAGCAGGAAATGGATTGCCAGAAATTGATGTATTCATAAAAGCGCCACTGCTCCAGTTGGTATCACTGTTGTACAATTGCGTCCAAGTAGACTCATTAGTAACATCTACTGTGTCATAACCAGCAGGTGTATTAGCAGCTTCAAATACTTGTATGCCAACACCGTCATTGACACGTACACCAAGATCAAAAATACTAGTTCTTAAAAAAGCAATATCCCATTGATTGGCAGTGAATACAGTCTCAGTTTGAGTGCTCAATTTATAATAAATTTCATTAGAATAACCAGCACCCATACTGATGTCTACAGTGACTTCTTGCGCTTGCGAATACATAACACTTATTAGTGTGACGAATAAAATGTGTAAATTTATTTTCATAATAGTTGTATTTAATAGTTTATAATAATTCGAATTCAAATTCTGGATAACCTCTTTCACCACTATCACTGGTAAAATGTTAAAAACTTTATTTTGTAAAGATTACCGTCCGTATCTTTTAATACGAAAAAAACATCATCAAAAACACCTGTAAAAACACTTCTCCAACTGCTACCTATACTGTTTTGACTCAAATCAAAACTGCTTGTATCAATATCTGCAATAGAAAAATCTTCATAGGTCGATACATCTGTCGCAACACTATAAGAAGACACATTTCCGTTTCTATTAGTAATTATAAAATCTGAAAAACCATAAGCACCAAACTCAGGACCAAAAGCAATAACATTAGTAAACACAGTAAACCCTAGATCCCATTTATCTTTCTCAGGTTGAACATCAACAATTTGATTATTTTCCATACTGAAAAAAGTAAAATTGAATGCTGAATTTTTTGATATGGTCACTTCTTGATGTGTTGTAGCATCTAAATCTGCATATTGAAGTACATAATTATCACCACTTCTTAAAACACGAATTTTTTTCCATCCTCTAGGGGAATCTGAGATATCAACACTTCCCACTTCTGGAGTATTTGTTCCAACTTCATAACCCATATTTATTAGATATACCGGATTGTTAGTAGCGGTTGCTGAAATTTCGGAAATAGCAGTGGTGCCTATATCACCTGTAACACCATCGGCATATACATCAGCGCCAACCTGCCCAATATTCATTTGAGGCTGTAGATTTGCTATTTGAGTATCAGACGCTGTTACAGCATCAATGTCAGTTGAAGATAATGCTGCTGCAAACATATAAATACTATTATTTATAGCGACCCTAAAATCATCGCCTCCATAAAATCCTAAATCCCAAGAATCTCGTCGTGCTGTCGTAATTTTATTATTACTGAGATCTACAAATACTTGATCTTGTTGATTAGGCCCACCAGTAGTTGGTACTAGACTTCCTCCAAGCGAAGCGGAAGAGTTAAATTGAAAGATACTATTACCTTGAATAGTACCATTTGAATAGGCAATGTTGGTAATTTCAAACTCTATTAATGTGTTTTCATCAATCGCAGCACTAATTTTATTAAAAGTAAAGCTGGTGTTCATTTCTCCACTACCAATATCTAATACAATTTCATTATTCATTGCTGCAGGTGATGTTGTATAATCGATACCATAAACGGCATTAGTTTCAGCAATATTTAATGTTATGGTACCCGTTTGATTAGTGGTTTCCGAATACACTAAATTCACAGTATTTTGTGACTCAAATGATGTGAGGTTTGCAGATAAGTTTTCAAAAGCAACTACAAATGGATCTGATAGTATCGTTTCATCATCGCTACATGACAATGCGAATAGCATTACACACAGCATTATTGCGACTTGTTTTGTATGTTTAATAAGTTTCATAATTTATTAGTATTTAAGATTATAATTTAATTTTAAAAAGAAAGATCGACCATAAGCTAATGGTAGTCCAGTAGGTGCATCACCATGTGCTCCTCCTGGAAACGCACTCGTATTTACAGTAGTAATATTTAAAAGGTTTCGTGCACCAACAGTGGCTACAATTTTCTTATTTAAGAATGATTTTTCATAGTTTAGATCTAGCCAACTAAAGGCTTCAGTTTCTCCTCTTTCAAAGGTTTGCTCACCGACATCATTGGCTTTTTGAACAAATTGTTGAGCGCGTCCATTATGCTTTAAATACAGTGTGAAATTGCTGTTCCATTTGGGTACACTATAATTTAAATTGAAATTAGCCGAAAGATTAAATAGAAAGTTATCATTAGCATTTTGCTCTGCATTTAATACTTGAGAAACACCAGTAACAGATAAGCCTAAACCACCAGTTAAACGTTTGTATTTTAATTCATTTTCTAAAAAGAAACCTAAGGACTTGAAGGCGTCTATATTTGTATACTTAAATGCTAATGGCTGAGGATTGGATACAATAAGTTCAATTTTATCTTCCAAATCAATGTAAGAGACACTTAGCTTACTTTTTAGTGATACGTCATTTTTGAATTTGATTGTTTTTTTTAAATGTGTAAATACAGAGAAACCACGTTCCGGATTTAAATTCGGGTTCCCTTGTACATCGTGGTTACTATCTACAAAAAAGGTGAATAGCTCATCGTAAGTAGGTGTTTTGTTCGAAGAACCAATGACTGTTCTGAACTCCCAATCTTTTCCAAATGAATATTTAGTACTCAATGATAAGATGTACTGAGGTCCAAATAAATTAGTAAATGACGTTCTAATGCCTGGTCGAATCGAGAAGCGATCAGAAAATTGATATTCCGAAGAAAGGAAACCGTCATAAGTATTGAGTCGTCCTTCAACACGTTCAGTATTTGGATCTAGTAATATTGCAAGTCCGTCGCCATAGCCTTTTTCCAATGTCATTTCGTATCCAGCTTGGAGATTATAACGTTTGGTTTTAAACAAATTACTTACGGTTGCTCTGGTAAAAAAGGCAGTACGCGATAAATATTCTTGGCGCTCCACATTTTGAAGATCTCTATCTCTTATGACGTATCCGTAGGTTTCAATATCATTTCTTTGCTGTTGAAAAGAGCTTACTATATTATAGTTTAGTTGATCATTTATACGTCCTATGGCATTAATACTATGTGTAAATCTGTTTGCTATTAAGTTGTTATCTAAAGCGATAGGATTACTGGTATCTGTAGCAGGGTTTATGTTTTCATTAATGGACCTGTTATTCCTATTGATTATTTCATTTAAATAATCAAACCTATAATGAATAGAAAAATCTTTGTTGCCTTTAAATCGAAGTAGTAGGTTAGGGTTCAATTGTGTTTTAGGCAACCATTCATGTCCTCTTCTACCATCATTTTGGTCGTAATTCTCTCCTAATTGCTTATTAAAAAAACCTGCAAATTGATTTCTTAAAAATCCTGCTTTGGCGAAAAACTTTTCATTAAAATAATGATTAGCACTAACCGACTGTATGTGTCTACCTTGGTCAAATAATCCATATTCACTACCTACAGTTTCTTCCTGTACATAAATTGAAACTTCTGTATCAAACCGAGACGATTTTTTCGTGATTATATTAATAATACCAGTAACCGCATTAGATCCATATTGGACTCCCATGGCACCTTCTACGATTTATATACGCTCTACATCGTCTAAATTTATGAGAGTTAAATCAGCACCATTACCAAAACCACCTTCGTTTATAAGTGGCACATTATCAATCAAGATTTTGAAGTATTGACCGTTCAAGCCAAATAGTGATACTTCAGATCTTCCATTTCCTAGGTTAGGAACTATATTTATATTTAAAGTTTGATTAAGTAAGTCTGCTAAATTGACACCAGCGCGTTTTTCGATTTCTCTTCTGTCAATCACTTTTACCTCAAAAACAGATTTCTCAACAGATTGAGGATTTATCTGCCCAGTAACAACCACTTCTTTTAGTTTTTCAACTTTTACAGAATCTTTAGCAGTCTCTTGTGTTTCTTGAGCTAGAGAAAGCGCACTAAAAAAAAGTGTAAAATAAAGTAAGAAATATTTGTTATTTAGATTCATTCTTGATTAAATTTACCGCAAATATAAAAGTTATTTTAATTTAATCTAAATAAGAATAGAGTTTTTTCGAAAGACTTAAATTTTAACAATTATGAAAAAAGCAATCATCTTACCAGTATTATTTTTAGCGTTTTCTCTCGTTATAAATGCACAAAACAAAAAACAATTAGACCAAGAAGCCATTAAATCTATGTGTGGTTGCTTTGAAGTCACCTTTAATTTTACTGAGACATTTTCTTATAGTAAAGATTCTGTATATCAACCTTCAGAAAAAAAAATAGATTATGCTTTGGAGTGGGCTCAATTAGTCCAAGATGAAGATAACAAAGTGTCTATCCAGCATTTATTGCAAGTTGGTAAGCCAGATAATCCATATATCGTGAAGCATTGGAGACAAGATTGGTTGTTTGAAAACACAAATCTCTACATGTATAATGGCGATAATAATTGGGATTTTGAGAAGAGGTCTAATGATGCTGTGACAGGGCAATGGACACAAAAAGTGTTTCAGGTGGATGATAGTCCGCGTTATGAAGGCTCAGCAACTTGGGTTCATGTCGATGGGAAAAGTTACTGGGAAAATACAACACCTGCGCCATTACCACGACGAGAATATACCAAGCGTAATGATTACAATATCACACTAAGAGGGAATCGTCAGGAGATCACAAAAGGGGGTTGGGTTCATGATCAAGATAATGCTAAAATTGTAAGAGCAGATGGTCAGGTTGATGTTATAATAGCAGATGAAAAAGGTCATAATACTTATAAAAAAGTAGACGATAGCACATGTCAAGGTGCTATAGATTGGTGGCAAGAACACCAAGATAAATGGGCTATGGTTAGAGCTAAATGGAATGAGGTTTATGGTAGACATCAAAACTTAGTTCTAGAAGAAAAAGTAGACAATAAAGTGTTATACAAGTTTTTATTTGATAATGAGATGACCAAAGAAAGTGATATAAACTCCACTATTGAATCATTTGTAAAAAAATAGATCATGAGAACGTTCAAATTAATTACAACAGTATTAATCCTAACCATTTTCACTCCTTTTTTTGCTCAAGAATCGAATGTGTTTTTAAATCGTGAGTTTTGGAAGACCAATCCGTCAGTTTCTATCGTAAAGAAAAAGATTAAGTTAGGAAATAATCCAGCCCAATTAAATAACAATGCTTTTGATGCGATGTCTTATGCACTTATTGAAAACGTGGATAATAAAACGATAAAATATCTTTTGAAGCAACCACGGAACGACGTGAATAAACTAACTCACGATGGGAGAACCTTTATTTTCTGGGCAGCTTACAAAGGTAATCTAGAGATGATGGCCTATTTGGTGAGCCAAGGTGCAAAGACAGATATTATTGATAGTCACGGGTATTCTGTTGCAAGTTTTGCAGCAAGATCTGGTGTTCAGTATATTGAGTTATATGAGTTTTTAGTGAAACATGGTGCCCAGTTTTCCGAAGAAAAAAATCATGATGGTGCCAATGCGTTATTATTGGTTGCATCGTCTTTGAATGACTTTAAATTGGTAGAGTATTTTACATCTAACGGTATTGACTTAAATACTACAGATAATTTTGGCAACGGGATTTTTAATTATGCTGCAAAAGGAGGTAACACCAAAATGCTTGATAGGCTTATTGAAAAGGGGATTTCGCATAAAGGTTTGAATAAAAATGGAGGTAATGCCATGCTATTTGCTAGTCAAGGTTCTCGTGGAGGCAAAACCAATCTTGGTACCTATATGTTTTTGGAAGAAAAAGGTATTGCTGCCAATGTCATTGGTGAAAACGGAAGAAACCCGTTGCATGCCATTTCTTATAATAGTGAGGATCTAGAAATCTATCGATTTTTTATCAAACATGGTGTTGATTCCAATTTGCAAGATAATGGAGGTAATTCTCCTTTTATGAACGCAGCCAATAGTAATACGTTACCTGTTGTGAAGTTTCTATACTCTTATGTCAAGGATATTAATGCTAAAGATGAAAATGGTCAATCAGCGCTAGTGATGGCTGTCAATCGTAATGATGTTGACATCATAGATTTTCTTCTAAAAAAGCAAGCGGATATAAACACCGTTGACAATGAAGAAAATACCCTGTCTTATTATCTACTGAATAATTTCCAGGTTAATAATACCAAAGCATTTGAAGATAAGTTGAGCTTACTGAAATCTAACGGGTTGGTCATCAACCAAACTCAAAATAATGGTAATACCTTATTACATATCGCCACTGAACGTAGTAATCTTGAGTTATTAAAACGTCTTGAAACCTTTGATATTGATATCAATGCAAAAAACACAAACGGATTTACTGTACTTCAAATTGCAGCCATGAAAGCTAAACACCAAGATATTTTGAAATACTTGATTGGGAAAGGCGCAGACAAAACAGTCATGACCGATTTTGATGAGTCTGTCTACGATTTAGCAAACGAAAATGAGTTGTTGCAACAACGTAATATTGATATTAATTTTTTAAAATAATAGATGATGATAAAACGATATTTTAAACTAATACCAATACTACTAGTGAGCGCTTTTATAGGTTTTGGATTCTCGTTTAAACCAAAAGAGTCGCATTATAAATGCATGATTCAAATGACGAATTATACAGGAGAAGGTGCTTACATCGTCATTTCTTTATTGAATACTGAAGGTGAATACGAAAAGACTTTATATGTTCAAGGTGATGATGATGAGTGGTATTTTGATATTACAGATTGGTGGGATTTCTACGGAAAACGTCGCACTAATCTAGACGCTATTACAGGAGCAACCATTAGTGGTGGCGAACGTGCGATTAGCGTCATAGACATTGAGGATGATAAGCTTGATAAAGGCTATACAATTAGATTTGAATCTGCTGTTGAGGACCAGGAATATTACAAAGATGATGTAGAATTTGAACTCACAACAGATAACGTTAAAGGAAAAACAGAAGGTGACGGATTTATTCGTTACATAAGAATGATGCCCCAAAAATAGCCTATAGTATGACCATTTCGGTTTGGAGATTTAGCCACCTAATGTTGGCGCTCATATCTTCAATTTTTATTGTTTTAGCGTCTTTAACAGGAATGGTCTTGGCTTTTGAGCCTATTTCTAATCAGTTGCAAGATTATAAGGTTGAATCTATGGATGAGGTCTCGTTGGCGACCACTATTCTCAATTTAGCTAATACTTATGATGAGGTTCTCCATGTTGAAGTCGATAATAATGAATTTGTTATTGCTTCGGTACTTACAAACGAAGGAGAGAGTGAAACGTTTTATGTCAATCCAGAAACAGGTGAAAAGCTAGGTGATATTATTGAAAAAGCGTCTGTTTTTAAGTTTGCAACCAATTTGCATCGGTCTTTATTTTTAAAATCTACCGGTCGTTTTATTATTGGATTAGTCTCCTTCTTTTTATTTCTAATGGCGATTACAGGTATTATTTTGATTGCTAAGCGTCAAGGCGGGATAACACGTTGGTTTTCTAAAGTGGTTAACGAGAATTTTGAGCAATATTACCATGTGTTGCTTGGTCGCTATCTGCTCATTCCAATAAGTATTGTTGCCTTTACAGGCGTTTATTTGTCCTTGGAGAAATTTGATCTCCTTCCGGAAAGTGACATCAAACATTCCTATCCAGAAGTTGTAGAGGTTGACGTGGTGAGAACCCCAATTTCAGAATTTGAACTGTTTCGAAGTCTTAAAATTTCCGAAGTAAAAAGTATTGAGTTTCCATTTTCCGAAGACATCGAAGATTACTTTTTTATCAAATTGGCAGACAAAGAACTATTGTTCAATCAGTATTCTGGTGACATTGTGAGTGAGCAACCTTACGCTATGGTTCAAATGGCATCGCAATGGAGCTTTGTTTTGCATACAGGAAGCGGAACTATAGTTTGGTCTGTGGTATTGTTTTTAGTTTGTATTGGTCTCTTGTTTTTCATTTATACAGGTTTTGCAATGACTTTAAAACGATTAAAAAATAACGAAAAAGTGAGTAATAGTATTATGAAAGATGATGCAGAATATATAATTCTCGTAGGTTCAGAAACCGGAACAACTTACACGTTTGCTACGCTGTTTTTTAAGGCTCTAATTACTGCTGGTGAAAAAGCTTTTATTTCTGATTTAAACAGTTATACAGGTTATGATAATGCTAAACAGCTTATTATTTTTACTGCTACTTATGGCGAAGGCGAAGCGCCTACCAATGCCAAACAGTTTGGTAAACATTTAGATGTTACCGTTCAAAATAAATTAGAGTATGCGGTTCTAGGTTTTGGATCATTGATGTATCCTGAGTATTGTAAATACGCAATTGTGGTGGATGCATTATTGCAACAACACAAAGAGTTTACGCCCAAATTACCATTGTTTAAAATCAATAACCAATCTCAAGAAGCCTTTAAATTATGGGTGAGACAGTGGAGTGAAAGTAATGCCATTGCCCTAGATGTAAAGTTTAGGGATTCAATAAAAGATCAAAAAAGCAGTAAATCGTTTAAAGTGATGGAGCGGTCAGCGTTGAATGTGGATCGTTCTTTTTTAATACGATTTAAACCACAACAGCGGGTGAAATTTGAATCAGGTGATTTATTGTCAATTAAAATTAACAGCGATGAAACGGCACGATTATATTCAATAGGAAAATTAAATGGAGATATTTTATTATCTGTAAAGACCCATGACAAGGGGTTATGCTCAAATTATTTAAATGATATAAATGCTAACGATATGATAAAAGCAGGAATACAACGAAATTATGATTTTCATTTTCCAGAATATGCTGATGAAGTGGTGATGATCGCAAATGGTACTGGAATAGCACCTTTTTTAGGAATGATTAGCGATAACAAAAAGAAAAAGAAGATTCATTTATTTTGGGGTGGTCGCACAAAAGCATCCTTTGATATGTATGACAAGGTTATTTACCAAGCTTTTGATAAAAAATATATATCGAGTATAAATATTGCCTATTCACAAGAGCAGGACGAACAAAATTATGTGCAAGATTTAATTGCTCAAAAAGACGAGTTCATTGCTAATCATCTTAAAAATGAAGGGGTCATCATGATTTGTGGTTCATTAGAAATGCAAAATAGTGTTTTAGAGACGTTGCAAAACATCACTAATACCAGATTAAAGATGTCTTTAAGTGCCTTTGAAAACATGGAACAAATTAAAATGGACTGTTATTAAGTTGTAAGTTATGAGTAAAAAAATAAAAACGTTATCAAAAACAAAAAGTGGAGAATTATATCTATGTGGCCAATGCGAGGTTTTCCATTTAGAATTCAATAATATTTATTTTGAGTTTACAGAAGAGCAATTTTTATATTTTAAAAATTATCTATTGTGTATTGAAGTTGAGTATTGGGAACATAAATATGCATGCGGTAGAATAAAAAAAAAAATTCCAATTCCAACAATGCAAGCCAATTTAGTACTCATGTTCAACAGACAAGAAATTTTTGAGTTGATTGATCTGTTTGAATTTACGGATGGCTCCAAAATATTAAAAGTTTCAGATATAGATTATACACTAATAGTTAATTGACTATGAGACAGATTTATAGATTCTATTACAACGACTTTGGTACTTCTTTTTTTCTGGAAAAGTAACTTAAAACATAAAAATAATTTAGTAGAGTTGGTCTTTAGGGATGCAAAATTGTATTTAAAACTTGTTGAAATTGAAATCATGTATGACATGGTAAAGGGTGTCGTGGACAAGACTTCACTTTGTTTGGATTGTTAAAATTACGAGTATTGTAACCCTTGTCCTCTATAAGTTTCAAAAGCAAAAGGGAGTTTTAAGAGCGCCTTTAATGAAGCGACTAAAATTTTTACTCATTTTCATTAATTATAACTTTACTCAAACTTTAACAGTCTTTAAAGTCCACATTTTCAATTAATTATTCTTAGTTTGTTAAGTTTATTTAAATTTAGTCTAAATAAGCTTTGATAATTTAAAGATGTGTTTTATTTTTGCAATCGAATTACAGATGTTATTTGTATTAAGTCTAAATAAAAACAATAAAAGCTTAAAAAATGAAAAAAATCGCTCTAAGTTTATTTGCAATTGCAAGTCTTTTCACATCATGCTCTAATGATGATGATGTTATTACAACGACATCACAAGTAGAAGCACCTGCAACTTATACGTTTCAAAGAAATGGAGAAACAACCGTCAGTTACAGTGGACAAACCACTCGTATTTTAATGGGAGAAGAATTTATAAGTGCACTTAAAGATCCATCTAAAACTGAAGCTCAGTTGGACGATATGTTTGCTCATGTAGAAGGAAATGCAGATTTCTCTGACGCAGATTTAAACGCTTCTAATAAAAGTATTCGAAGTAAAGTAGCTGCCTCTTCAGATTTCTTTGCAGCTAACACTGCTGATGCCACAGTTATAAAAAATGATTTTGACGGTTGGATTGCAAACCAAGTCAATGATGTGTTTCCAAGATGGAATGATGATGCTTCTGCAGGAGTTGCAGGTCAAATTCAGGAAGCTGGAGGAGGATCTATTCGTTATATTAATGCTCAGGGTTTAGAATATAATCAAGCCATAAACAAGGGCTTAATTGGTGCTTTGATGACAGATCAATTGCTAAATAATTATTTAAGTCCTGCTGTTTTAGATGCAGGGGATAACGTAGTAGATAACAATGCAGGTACGGTAGCTGAAGGAAAAAACTACACTAATATGGAGCACAAATGGGATGAGGCTTTTGGTTACCTATATGGGACTGATGACGCTACAAACCCAATGCTTAATCAAGATAGCTTTTTAAACAAGTATTTGTCTAGAGTAGAGGGAGATTCCGATTATCAAGGGATTGCTCTTAGTCTTTACAACGCTTTTAAATTAGGTCGTGCTGCTATTGTTGCAAATGATTATATTATAAGAGATGAGCAAGCTGATATTATTAAAAATGAAATTTCTAAAATGATTGCTATTAGAGCAATCTACTATTTAGAACAAGGTAGGATTGTTAGAAGTGCTGGAGATAATGGTGGTGCATTCCATGACTTATCTGAAGGTTTTGGTTTTATCTATAGCTTACAATTTACACGTCAGGCAGACTCTAATGCGCCTTATTTCACGAAGACTGAAGTAGATGGGTTTATTACTCAATTAATGGAAGGAAACGGGTTTTGGAATGTTGCAGATGCAACTCTAGAGGCAATGTCGGCTGAAATTGCAAATAGATTTGATTTATCTATTGCGCAAGCAGGAAGTTAATTACGTGTTAATCTAAAAAAAGCAAATACGTTCCCTTGCTTGAACGTATTCGCTTGTTTATCTTTGCAAAATGAAAAAGTAAAATATAAAATGAAAAAATGATGAAGAAAATTGTTTTAAGTTTATTTACAATCGTGTTGTTCGTGGCTTGTACAGAGTCAGACGATACAGGAGGATCTGGTGGGACATCAGATGATTTTAACCGTCAAGCGATGTTGACGAATTGGGCAGATAATATTATTATTCCTGCTGTTCAAGATTTAAGTTCAGATTTAGGAACATTATCTGCAAATAAAGATGCGTTTTTGGCGTCTCCAAATCAAACTACTTTAGATGCCATAAGAGTATCTTGGCTAGAAGCCTACAAAACGTGGCAATATGTTGAAATGTTTAATATTGGTAAAGCAGAAGAGTTTAATTATGCTTTTCAAATGAATATTTATCCTACTAATGTTAGGGATATTCAAAGTAATATTAGCTCAGGAACCTATGATCTTGCTAGCGTAAATAATAACGATGCCGTTGGTTTTCCAGCTGTAGATTATATGTTATATGGTTTATCAAATAGTGATACTGAAATTTTGGATGCCTATACAATAGTTTCAAATTTTGAAGCTCATAAGTCATATTTGTCAGATTTGATAAATCAAATGCAAGCTTTGACGACTACAGTTTTAAGTGACTGGACATCAAATTACAGAGATATTTTTGTCAATAGTTCAGCAAATACGGCGACTAGTTCTTCAAATAAATTGACTAACGACTTTATTTTCTATTACGAGAAAGGGTTGCGAGCTAATAAATTTGGGATTCCAGCAGGTGTGTTTTCAACAACGTCTTTTAATGATAAGGTTGAAGCTTTTTACAATAAAGATGCCTCAAAAATATTGGCGCTAGAAGCTTTACAGGCTGTTCAAGATTTTTTCAACGGCAAAGCTTATAATGCTTCAATATCTGGAGAGAGTTTTAACTCCTACTTACAGTATTTAAATACAATTAAAGAAGGTGACGATTTAAGTGCCTTAATCAATAATCAGTTTAATACTGCTGAATCAAAAATACAAGTGTTAAGTAATGATTTTTCATTACAAGTTGAAACGGATAATAATAAAATGTTAGAGGCCTTTGATGAATTACAAAAAGCAGTCGTTCTTTTAAAAGTGGATATGATTCAAGCAATGAACATCAGTGTCGATTTTGTAGATGCAGATGGAGATTAATCTCGCATAAAATTAAATAATAATTAAGATTCTTTAGTGGTGTAAATCGTTAAGGAATCTCTTTTTAACAAGCCATTTAAGGCTCCAATAAAAGCACTCTTTTGGGTTAAGAATAGTCTCAACCTAATATTTAGATGACATCGAAACTTAACAAATACCTAAATAAAACGACAAATGCAGCTCCTCTAGCAGTTTTTCGTGTGCTTTTTGGGATCATGATGTGTTTTAGTCTCCTAAGGTTTTGGTACCATGGTTGGATAGAAAAGCTATACATAGCCCCTAAGTTCCATTTTAAATATTATAATTTTGAATGGGTGAGATCATTAGGAGATTATAATTATCTGTTATTTTTTGTCTGCGGAATATCCGCACTGTTTATCGCTTTTGGTCTAAAATATAGATTTTCAATCATCATATTCTTTTTAAGCTTCACGTACATAGAGCTCATTGACAAAACGACCTATCTCAATCATTATTATTTTATTAGTGTCCTGAGCTTTTTGATGATCTTTTTGCCTGCAAACGCTAAGTTTTCAGTAGATAATTTACTGCGGAAGCGACGTTTTAATCAAATCCCAAATTGGACAATAGACAGTATAAAACTACTTTTAGGAATTGTGTATTTCTACGCCGGAATAGCAAAAATAAATAGTGATTGGTTACTTAGCGCCATGCCATTAAAAATCTGGCTACCGTCAAAATACGATTTACCAATAATTGGTAATAATTTAATGCAACAAGACTGGTTTCACCACGCGATGAGCTGGTCTGGAATGTTTTACGACTTATTTATTCCATTTTTGTTACTGTATAAACGTACCCGTATTTTTGCTTTTGTGCTCGTTGTGTTTTTCCATGTATTTACGAGAATTTTATTTCCAATTGGAATGTTTCCATTTATTATGATTGTGGCGACGTTAATCTTTTTTGATGCCAGCGTTCATGAAAAAATAATTGCGATTATTAAACGTATTATCAAACCGTTTCAAAAAATAATAAAAGCTCCAAAATTACAAGAGACATATCCATTTTGTAGTCGAAAGATCTTACTGCCAATCGTAGCTGTTTTTTTTGCATTTCAAATCCTATTTCCGTTTAGGTATTTATTGTATAAGAACGAATTATTTTGGACTGAAGAAGGTTATAGATTGTCATGGCGAGTCATGCTTATGGAAAAAGCAGGAATGACGACCTTTAAAATTGCTAATTCTAAATCAGGGCAGTATTTCTATGTTGATAATACTGATTTCTTGTCTGCCTTTCAAGAAAGGCAAATGAGCTCTCAACCAGACTTTATTTTAGAATATGCTCATTTTTTAGGAGACCATTTTAAAACTCAAGGTCACGAAAATATACAAGTTTTCGCTGATAGCTACGTCGCACTCAACGGACGATTAAGCCAACAATATGTTGATCCAACCGTCGATTTATATCAAGAAAAAGAATCATTTAAACCCAAAAATTGGATTTTACCATTTAAAGATGACATTAAAGGATTTTAAATTAGTACTATTTATATTTCTATTCAGTTTACCTGTAATTGGGCAGAACAAACTCTCAGGTTACATTACTAATGGAACTGATAATACCGTTATTAATAATGTTCAAGTTTTTGAGAAATCTGCTGGTTTATTAACGACGTCAGACGCTAAAGGATACTATGAGTTTTCTTCGGAAAAAACAGAACTAACTGTGATATTTTATATTTCAGAATTTGAGATTCTTGAACGAGAACAAACCCTTGAAAAGGATGAGAATCT
The DNA here is from genome assembly GCF_000425305.1 of Psychroserpens burtonensis DSM 12212. GTDB lineage: Bacteria > Bacteroidota > Bacteroidia > Flavobacteriales > Flavobacteriaceae > Psychroserpens > Psychroserpens burtonensis. The sequence continues at coordinate 53,275 of NZ_AUDE01000018.1, read as the reverse complement.
AAACGTCGTTTTGTTGCCATTACAGGAAAATCTTTCTGAAATTATAATCAACGTAAGACGCGCAAAAGTTTTTGAACTTAATAGACTAAAGGATGTTGAAGGCACTGCTATTTATGCAGGTAAAAAAACCGAAGTTGTTTTAGTAGATCAATCACTTGCTAATCTTGCGACTAATAATGCACGTCAAATTTACAGCCAGGTTGCAGGACTAAATATTTTCCAAAATGACGATGCAGGATTACAACTTAATATTGGAGGTCGTGGTTTAGATCCCAATCGTACAGCTAATTTTAATACGAGACAAAACGGTTATGACATTAGTGCAGATGTTTTGGGGTATCCAGAAAGTTACTATACACCAGCAACCGAAGGTTTAAAAGAAATTCAAGTGATTCGTGGTGCTGCTTCGCTGCAGTACGGAACCCAGTTTGGCGGACTCATAAACTTCAAAACTAAAGCTCCAAATCCAAATAAGCCCATTGAGCTTATTACTAGAAATACGGTAGGAAGTTTTGGGTTATACACAAACTTCACAAGCCTTAGTGGTACCAAAGGGAAGTTTAGCTATTATACCTATTTCAATTATAAAAAAGGTGACGGCTTTAGACCTAATTCTCAGTTTGAATCTAAGAATGTATTTGCACATGTGGGCTACAAATTCAATGAGAAAACAAACATCTCTGCAGAGTTCACACATTTGTATTATCTCGCTCAGCAAGCTGGTGGTTTAACAGATGCACAGTTTAATGAAGATCCATTGCAAAGCAATAGAGCACGCAATTGGTTTAGAGTAAATTGGTTGTTGTATAACTTCAAGTTGAGTCATAAAATTTCCGAAGATACCAACTTTACATTCAATGCTTTTGGGCTTAATGCTTCTCGTGACGCGCTAGGGTTTAGAACCAATCGCGTAGATCAAATTGATCCCAATGGCGAACGCGATTTAATAAAAGGTGAGTTTAATAACTTTGGAGCAGAAGCACGATTACTGAGTAAATATAAGATCTTCGGAAAAGAAGCCACCTTCCTAATTGGCTCTAAATTTTATAAAGCGAGTAATAGCGAACAGCAAGGTCCAGGATCTGAAGGAAGCGGTCCAGACTTTAATTTATTTAACGATGAGTTCCCAAATTATCCAGCACAATCACAATTTGATTTTCCTAATTTAAATGTAGCTGTATTTGGAGAGAATATTTTTTACTTAAATGATACGTTTTCTATCACACCAGGGTTTCGTTTTGAATATATAAAAACCGAAAGTGAAGGGTTTTTCAAACGCATTAATACAGATGCAGCAGGCAATGTTATTTTTGAGGAAACGGTAGAAGATAACCGTGATTTTGAGCGTAAGTTCATATTGTTAGGCGTTGGTTTGAGTTATAGGCCATCAACTGCCTTAGAGGTTTATGGAAATATCTCTCAAAATTATAGATCTGTAACCTTCTCAGATATCAATATTTTAAATCCAGCATTTGCTGTGAATCCAAATATTACAGATGAGGAAGGCTTTACTGCAGATATCGGTTTTCGAGGTAATTATAAAAATACCATTTCTTATGACTTAGGTGCTTTTGCTTTATTCTATAACGGTAGAATTGGTTTTATTCAAAAAGCGTTTGATGATGGTCGTGTTATAAGTGAACGTGGTAATGTTGGTGATGCTAGACTATTTGGTATAGAATCTTTAGTTGATTTTAATTTTAAGAAGATTCTTAAAATGGACAATGATTTTAGTTTTAATTATTTCATCAATGCGTCTTTTATTTCCTCGGAATACACGCAATCCCAACAATCTGGAGTTGCAGGGAATCAAGTTGAATTTGTTCCTGATGTGAATATTAAAACAGGGTTGCGATTCGGGTATAAAAACTTGTTAGCAAATGTGCAATACTCGTATTTGGCTAGTCAATTTACAGATGCAACAAACTCTCAAGACTCAAATTTAAGCGGAGTTATTGGAGCAATACCACAATATGATATTATGGATGTATCTCTATCTTACACTTACAAACGTTTTAAGTTAGAAACAGGAATCAATAATCTACTTGATGAAACCTATTTTACAAGACGTGCAACGGGTTATCCAGGACCTGGAATTATACCTTCAGCTCCGAGAAATTATTATGCCACATTTCAAATCAAATTATAATATTATTTAATTTATAGTGATTCTGAATTCTTAAATCATAACTTGTTATGATTTAAAGTTCATTATCTTCGTAGAAACATATCGATATGAACACTACAATAGAAAAATTACTAAATAATCAAATTAAGTACGAAGCGCAAGCGTCATTACAATATTTAGCAATGGCATCTTGGGCCGATGCTACTGGTTATAATGGAGTTTCAGATTTCTTTTATAGTCAGTCAGACGAAGAACGTGTTCACATGAGTAAATTAATAAAGTTTGTCAACCAAAGAGGAGGATCTGTCATTATACCAGCTTTGGACAAACCTAAAGACAGCTATCAAGGACTCAATGAGCTTTTTGCAAAGTTTTTAGAAAGTGAAATGTTTGTGACAGAGCAAATCAACCATGTTATTTTTGAATGTTTACAACAAAAAGATTACAACGTACACAATTTCATGCAATGGTATGTGACAGAGCAATTAGAAGAAGAAGCAATGGCTAGAACACTACTTGATAAACTAAATATTATTGGAACAGATAAATCTGGTCATTATTTGTTTGATCGTGATATTAATGTAATAGCCGCTAATCATGAAAATGAATAGACAACTGTTGATAATTTTGTAAAAAATGCTCTCTCTACAGGGATCTTTTTTTTGTAACTTTGTTTTTATTTAGAATAAATTAAAATAATGCAAAACGATTTAACAATAGAAAATGTAACTGTGATTATTACATCATGTGTATTTTATTGTGATCAAAATAAGAAGTCTAAGTGTTGTAAAAAGTATAAAAAAGTAGGGAAAACTAATTGTTCTCGTTGCCCCAAATTGTAGTGATTTAAATCTGTTTTTTAAGATTTAACCTTGTCTTAATACAATTCTTTATATAAGTTGTATCTTTGCACGCAATTATAACTGTAATTGCATTATGATAGCACACGAAAATAAAATTATTGGAGAAGGTCTTACCTACGACGACGTACTTCTGGTCCCAGCATTTTCTGAAATTTTACCTAGAGAGGTAAATATCCAAACCAAATTAACTCGTAATATAACGATAAACATACCTATAGTTTCTGCAGCTATGGATACCGTTACAGAGAGTAAAATGGCAATTGCTATGGCTCAAGAAGGTGGTATTGGTGTGCTCCATAAAAATATGACGATAAACCAACAAGCTGAAAAAGTTCGTAAAGTAAAACGAGCCGAAAGTGGTATGATCATAGATCCAGTAACCTTACCAATGACTGCAAAGGTTAGTGATGCTAAGCAAAATATGGCAGAGCACAGTATTGGAGGAATTCCTATTGTAGATGATAAAGGTTTACTTAAAGGGATTGTTACTAATCGTGATTTGCGTTTTGAACACGAGAATGATAGACCGATTGTAGAAGTTATGACTTCTGAAAATTTAATAACTTCGAGAGAAGGTACTTCGTTAAAAGATGCAGAGAAGATCTTACAGCAGAATAAAATCGAAAAATTATTGATTGTTGATGAGAGCTACAAACTAGTTGGACTCATTACATTTAGAGATATTACTAAAGTCACTCAAAAGCCAAATGCAAATAAAGACACCTATGGAAGACTTCGAGTTGCAGCAGCGATTGGTGTTACACCAGATGCAGTAGAGCGTGCTTCAGCATTAGTGAAAGCGGGAGTAGATGCTGTCGTTATAGATACCGCTCACGGTCATACGAAAGGTGTGGTCTTGGTTTTGAAAGAGATTAAAAAGAAATTCCCGAAATTAGAGGTCATCGTCGGAAATATTGCAACTGCAGAAGCAGCTAAATATTTAGTTGAAGCCGGAGCAGATGCTGTAAAAGTAGGGATTGGTCCAGGATCAATTTGTACAACTAGAGTAATAGCAGGAGTCGGGTTTCCTCAGTTTTCTGCAGTTTTAGAGGTTGCAGCAGCAATAAAAGGATCTGGAGTGCCAGTTATAGCAGATGGAGGAATTCGGTATACAGGTGATATTCCAAAAGCGATAGCAGCAGGGGCAGATTGCGTCATGTTAGGATCCTTATTAGCAGGTACAAAAGAGAGTCCAGGAGAAACCATTATTTACGAAGGACGAAAATTTAAATCGTATCGCGGAATGGGTTCAGTAGAAGCGATGAAACAAGGGAGTAAAGACCGTTATTTTCAAGATGTTGAAGATGATATCAAAAAATTAGTCCCAGAAGGTATTGTTGGTCGTGTACCATATAAAGGTGAATTAGTAGAAAGTATCCATCAGTTTATAGGCGGATTAAGAGCAGGAATGGGTTACTGTGGTGCCAAAGATATCGCTTCGCTCCAAAATAAAGGGCAATTTGTAAAAATTACGGCTTCAGGTATTAATGAAAGTCATCCTCATGATGTGACGATTACTAATGAATCTCCTAATTATTCGCGATAGAATAAAAGATATATTAAAAGTAAAAAAGCGCAACATAATGTTGTGCTTTTTTACTTTTAGAACGGTCAGCTTATAGCTGATTTATTCCAAGAGGTATTACTGTTATTTGGTTTTCCTAGCTTTGAGATAACACTACGTTTAGCTTCTCGTGCTAACGGTGTACGTTGTAAATCTGTTAACATAAAAGGTCCTTTTGATTCTGGATAGTTTAAGATTTTAGAAAGAATATGGCAATATCTGTGCCCTTAGCAATAGTAACTTTATATTGTTCCATTTATTAAATCTTTATATAGTATGGTATAGATCTTTGTTTTACAGTGGTCTACTGGTAGTATGTCAATTTCCGAAGCATTAAAACGTCATTTAAATTCGTTTATTATCATGATTTCAGAAGTTTAAGTATGCATAGTTATTGGCTTATTATAACTTATCTCATTAATAACTAATTTGGGACGTTCTTTTTTTGTGCTGCTGAAATAGGACAATTCATTAGGACTGTTTCCTTCTAAATAATAAGTGATAACTATTCCAATAGCACCAAATACTAATAGCCCAATATTATTTTTAATAGTCGTGTTAATTTAAGTGCATTTTACTCCTCTAGAACAGTCTTGCTAGGGAATATTTTTGAAACGACATACCCTACAATCATTGCCAAGGCGAATGAAGGAGCAAGTACATCTAATTCTTTAAAATAGGGACCTATTCCTTCCATATTTGATACTACAAACTTGAAAAGTATGACTGATAGAAACCCAGTAATCATAGAAGCAATAGCTCCTTTCTCAGAATATCCTTTCCAAAACAAGGACAGAATAATCACAGGACAAAAGGTGGCTGCAATTCCAGACCACCCAAAAATCATAATCCAGAAAATCTTCCTATCTGGATATAGATTGTATAATATGACAGCAATACCAAGTGCGGCTACAGCCATTCCAATAGTAACTAGCCTCGAAAACGTGGTTAAGTCTTCATCTTTTAAGTCTGGTCTAAATATTTTTTGGTAGAAGTCGCGCGTAATGGCGCTAGAGGCAAGAATAAGTAATGAATCAATTGTTGACATGATTGCAGATAATACAATAGCAATAAAGATAGCTACTAAAATGGTTGGTAAGAATTCGTTAGTGATCATGCTCAATACATCTTCTCCTCCAGTTCCTAATATAGCTTCAGGATCCTGTCCTTCGCTTGTGAAATAAATTCGAGCAAGAATTCCAATCGTTACTGCTGCTGCATCTGTTAAGAGCGTAAAAAGCAGTGCAATCCATTTTCCTTTATCAATCTCATGTTCACTTTTAATAGACATAAAGCGAACATATACTTGTGGAGAACCAAGGAAACCTAGGCCAATCATTGAAAAGCCGAGAATCGTAAATAAGTTCATCCAGCCATCATCGCTTCTACCCATTATTTGAGTTAGTGTGGGGTCAATGGCATTCAATCCTTCTGTGATTCCAGCACCATGATCCATTGAGAACCAAACGACAATAGGCAATAAAACCAACCCGAAAAACATTAAAATACCTTGGAACATATCTGACCAAACTGCAGCTACAAATCCACCAATAAAAATATAGATCAACACAATACTGAAACCGATAAGCACTCCTATTCGATAGTCAATACCGAGCATGGATTCAAATGCAATTCCAGTGACATCCATTTGAGAAGCGACATAAATGACAACGAAAACCACTAATACAGAAGCAGAGAGAATTCGAAGTGTGTTTGTAGAGGATTTAAAATGACTCTCGAGGTAATCAGGTATTGTAATTGATTTGTACTCATCAGACCGCCTTTTAAATTTTTTGGCCATGAATTGCCAGGAAAGAAAAACTCCTAGTAGTTCACCGGCAACAACCCAATATCCAGAATAGCCTGCTATTGCTCCCATTCCTGTTAGACCTATTAAAAGCCATCCAGATTCGCCAGTGGCTCTTGCAGAAAAAGCAATAGCCCAAAAACCCATTTTTTTGCCCCCTAAATAATAATCACTCATACTTTTGACTCTCCGTGAGGCTAATATTCCTATTAAGAATAGAATAGCGACATAAATGGCTAGGACGATAATTTTTGTAGTCATAGTTGTTTTGAGTTATTTCGTTAAAGATAGTATTCCTTTAACGTTTGTAAAATATCTTTTAATACTGAACAGTTTCGCATTAGACGAGGTACATTTTTTAAGTATCAAATTATAGTAAATACAAACGAATAGAAAGGCCTTACAGATTTTTTTAAGTAGGCGAGTACCAAGCCATATATTTTAAAGGTCTTAAGTTTGTCTTTCGTTATTTTTTAAATACTTACTCTAATGATTACAGAGGTAATTGACCAATTGTGTATTTGAAATATTTAGAAGTTTTATTTTCTACAATAGGGTTTTGATCGCTTTCACAAAAGAATTTAATTATTGAGACTACTTCTTGTCGCTAATAATGATTGCTGGTATATTTAGCGATTTATACAATGCATTATACGCATTCATTTCTGTGTCTATAATAACATTGCGTTCATTTTTATACACTTGCCAATCTTTCATTAAATCATTAAGTCGTTCTATAGCGCCATCAGTGATTTTAGGGTCTGCTTGATCGATATAACTTTTTAGCTGAATAAGTTGTGCGTTTAGCTTGTTATTGAAATTAATAACATCTTGAAACGTTTTTTGATCGGCTTGAATTAAATTTTCTTCCCAACTATTAATACGCTTTATTAAATCGTCTCCTTTTTCTATTAATGAGGTCATATTCTCATTATCTTTTAAAAGCTTGGCGTGCATATCAAGTTGCGATTTTGTAGATCGCATTTGGTTTACAGACTCATGCATATCTCTAACCGTATTCTCAATGGTTATAAGTATATTTTGTTGCGCTATAAAATCTTGAGAAGTTGAATTAATTAAAGGATTTGGAAGAATAGTTACTACTGTTTCAATTGTCTCTTCTTCTAATGTTAATTGTAATGTGTAATTGCCGGGAGCTACGCTAGATCCAGAGAGTCCGCCATGAATAAAAACCTTATTTATAGCAGGTAAGACTTCTCTCTTAAAATCCCAAGTAAAGCGATTATATCCTTGTTTGGAAGGTAATATTTGTGGTTGAGATGGTCCTCCTGGCCACGATTTAAAATCTTCAGATTTTTTGTTAGTGTATGTTCTTATAACTTTTGAATTTTGTAAAACCTCTAATTTTAAATCTAAAGTATCTACTGTTTGGTCTATATAATAATCAAAAGTTACACCGCTTTTAGGGTTTTCTCCTTGTCCTATATCTTTAGATGTACCACCAAAAATGCGATAGGTTGCTTTCGGTTTGAATAGTTGCAAGGCATTATTCTCAGAATTCATGTTTTGTAATACACCTAAATCATCTAATATCCAGAATCCACGTCCTGATGTTGCAGCGACCAAATCATTATCTTGAATGATTAAATCATTAATAGGAACGATGGGTAAGTTTAATTTTAGACGCTGCCAATGAGCACCATCATCATTTGAAACGTATAAACCAATTTCGGTGCCAGCATACAACAATCCTTCGTTTTTTTCATCTGCCCTAACGACTCTTACAAATCCGTTTGGATCCTCTAGACCATTTACAATTTTTGTCCAAGTTTGTCCATAATCGGCTGTCTTAAAAACATACGAGTTCAAGTCCATCGATTTATATCGCATGATAACTATATAGGCTTTTGCTGGATCATGTGGAGAGACATCAATACTATTTATAATACCATCTTTAATTCCTTTTGGAGTAATGTTCTCCCATGTTTGACCACCATTTTTCGTAATATGAAGTAAACCATCATCACTACCTGCATATAAAACACCTTCTTCATGTGCTGACTCTACTAATGCCGTAAGCGTATTGTAATTTTCACCACCTGCCGCTTCATTGGTATAGGGACCTCCGCCAGGACCATGTTTTTCGGTTTCATTCTTAGTAAGATCTGGACTAATAGCAGTCCAGCTTATGCCACCATCCGTTGTTTTAAAAACAACATTACCAGCATGATAAATTGTAGTTCTGTCGTGTGGTGAACTTATAATTGGTGCATTCCAATTATAACGATACCGAGCGTCTTTTGGAGCAATACTTAATCCTAGTTCTGGGTATTCTTTAATTGATTTTTGTTCTTTAGATGTTTTGGTCCATTTGCTAATGTTCCCTTGATAGGTACCACCATATACTGTTTCTGGATTGTTGGGGTCGAAAGCAATAAAAGCACTTTCACCACCTGCCACAGAATACCAGTCTTTCCAATCTATTCCTCGATCGTTTGTTCGGCTTGCAATGGCAATAGCAGAGTTGTCTTGTTGACCACCATATACGTTATAAGGTACCAAATTATCAGTTATAACACGATAAAATTGAGCAGTTGGTTGGTTTTGTTGAGAGCTCCAACTTTCTCCTCCATTAAAGGATATATTAGCGCCTCCATCATTCGAGTTTATTAGATTGGTATTATCATTTGGATTGATCCATAAATGATGATTATCTCCATGAGGAACAGGAATATTAAAAAAACTATTACCTCCATCAATAGATTTCATAACCGGTGCATTTAAAACATAGACTACATTCTCATTTTGAGGATCAGCAAAAATCTCCATATAATACCAAGACCGTGCAATATTAACACGGTTGCTATTTACTTGTTTCCAAATTTTTCCTGCGTCGTCTGATCGGTATACACCCCCTTTTTCATCCTCAGCTTCAATAACTGCAAACACACGTTCTGGGTTTGCTCTAGAAACAGAAATGCCTGATTTACCAAAAGCTTCAGGCAATCCTTCTTTCATGTTTTCCCAAGTATCTCCACCATCATTAGACTTATATAAACCTGAATCTTTACCACCAGATTCCATAAACCAAGGATATCTGCGATGTTGCCACATTGAAGCATATAAAATACGAGGATTGGTCATATCCATAGACAGGGATGAAGCTCCTGTTGTATCATTTACTGACAATATGTTCTTCCAAGTAATACCACCATCTTGAGTTCTATAAATACCTCGCTCTGCGGATGGAGCATATTGTGCGCCTTGTGCAGTTATATAAATAATATCAGGGTTTGTTGGATGTATGACAACATCTGAAATATGACGGGTTTTTTCTAATCCTAAATGCGTCCATGTTTTTCCAGCATCCATAGATTTGTATACACCATCTCCCATCGAAGTCATAACAACACGTGCAGCATGTTCGCCCATACCAACAACGACTATGTTTGAATCACTTTCAGATACAGTAATAGCACCGACAGATCCTGTTTTTAAAAAATCATCAGAGATATTTTTCCATGTGATTCCATCATCAATAGTCTTAAATACACCACCTCCTGTAGAGCCCATATAGTAGGTGTGAGGCTGTCCTATTACTCCAGTAGATGTAACGCTTCGACCTCCTCTAAACGGACCAATATTACGCCATTTTAAACCATGAAATAAAGAGTCTATTAGCTTTGTAGTGGGCTCTGAAGACTTGATTTTTCTTTTTTGGGCATTAGTAGTTATTGGCAGCATAAGCATGCAAATAAATAATAGTTTTAGTGATTTCATATTATTACTTTTGGTTAATAGATGTATAGGTTCATAAAATTTTATCACATTTTTTTTTCGAGAAATTGGGACTCTTTATGGTTGTTTTTTATGAAGCACAACTTTGTTGTTTATGATTAATTGTATTCGTGAGAACTAAGTTAGTAAATAGAAAATGAACCAGAGGAAAACCTTTAGGATTTTCTGATTATGAGTAGATTATGAAAGTAATGATACATGATGTTGTGTGTGGTTTTTTAATAAACACATCAATCTATGACGAAAGGAGTAAAAGATATAGCCACAGCACTTAAAAAAAAACACCGCTAAAAACAAAGTATATTCGAGCGAATAGTTTTGAGGAATCTGTCCTCATTTTATTAATAAGTTCCATTTCAGTTAAAATCAGTGATGCGTTATAAATACTGTCAATCCATTTTAATTCACTAATATAAGGATATTCTAAAATTCCAATTTCTATAGAGAAAATCAAAAGGCATTTTTTAACTTTTTTAGTGTTAGAATATTTTGCCTTTTCTTTACAAGAATTATTCAATAGTCACATTAAATAAATATCCAACTATTGCTGTTAGTCCCATTGCGACAGTTCCCCAGAATGTAATTCGGATTATCGCTTTTCCTATACTTGAGCCACCGGTTCTAGCAGCTAATGCTCCCAGAATTATAAGAAAAAATATTGCAAAACCATAAAGTGAATATTCCATACTTTTTAAAGGAAGAAAGAGCGTTACTAAAAAAGGAAGTAATCCTCCTACCGTAAATGCTAAACCAGAAGCTAATGCAGCTTGCATGGGTTTAGCTTGACTTATTTCATTAATCCCTAATTCATCTCTAACATGAGCTCCCAGGGCATCGTGCGCTGTTAATTCTTTAGCGACTATTAAGGAAGTTTCTTTTTTGAGGCCTCTTTTTTCGTAAATTTCTGCGAGTCTTTGTAATTCGATTTCGGGCATTTCATTCAGTTCTTGCTTTTCACGTTCGATATCAGCTTTTTCCACATCTGTTTGAGAGCTTACCGAAACATATTCTCCAGCTGCCATTGATAAAGCACCAGCGACTAGTCCAGCTAAAGTTGCCAAAATAATAGGTTCTCGAGTATCACTGGCAGCTGCAACACCAATCGCCATACTCGCAACTGATAAAATGCCGTCATTAGCTCCAAGGACAGCAGCTCTCAACCAATTACTTCTGTGTATGTAATGATTATCTAAATAATCGTCTAAACCATCTGTTTTTTCTGTCATCTATTTTGTTTGGTCAAATTAGACATAACGATTTGCTTAAGAATCGTTATATAGTGGACTACTAATTTAGGAAAAATTGGGACGAACCACAGGTAAACTATAGGTTTTTTTTAAGTAGTATAGTACTAAGCAATTATTTTTATACCATGTGATTAGACTTCTTTTATGAAATAGTGCTGTTGAGAATAAAACTAAGAAAATATAAACTCAAGAGTTTTAAAATAATTTAGATGAATTGTTTTTAGGAATTATAAAATTCAAATTATGTAGATTACAAATTGTGCAGTCTCTTTACCAATCAATAATTATTTTTAATATTTGAACTAAATTCCTCTTTTTTTTTGCGGAGTTGGCACACATATTTGATGATTTTTCACTTTTACTGACAGATTTGCTGATTTGATTATTTTTTATGTGATTATTTTTAATTTAATTCTAAAGTTGTGTTTTACTACCATTAAAGGGATACAACACGATTTTCACGTATTACGTTTAATGATTTATAGGTTAATAACTTTTCATTGTAGTTTTTTGGAGTTTTGGCTTGATTTTGGCGGCTAATGATATAATAAGTTTAAAATAAAATGTTTGCTGCATAAAAATTATGCAAAGAATATTTTTAAAATCAATAATATAGTATGAATCAAGTTAAAGAGAATAACACGGTAAAAGTAAATTACACAGGTAAGTTATCTGATGGACAGATTTTTGATAGTTCTGAAGGAAAAGAACCGTTAGAGTTTACTTTAGGTCAAGGACAATTAATACCTGGTTTTGAAAAAGGATTAATCGACATGAAGTTAAATGAAAAAAAAACCATTACTATTTCTAAAGAGGAAGCGTATGGAGAAATCAATGAAGATTTAAAACAAGAAGTTAAAAAAACAGAACTTCCCCAAGATATTACGCCAGAAGTTGGCATGGGACTAGTTTCTAAATCTCCAGATGGACAAGAAACGAATTTACTAGTGGTTGAGGTTAAAGAGGAAAGTATCGTTATAGACGGAAATCATCCTTTAGCTGGCAAAGACCTAATTTTTGATCTTGAAGTAGTAGCAATTAAAGAGACAGAGGTTACAAAATAAATTAAGTTACTTAATTTTGAAATACCTGACAGCCGTTGTTAAAACTTTTTCAGCAAAGGTTGTCAGGATTTATTGTTAGATTAATTTGCTGTATAGGTTTTGAGTGTATAATTACAAACTTGCTTGAGCATTCAAATAGAGATGATTTTAAAGAATAGTTTTTTTAATCGCGAGCTTTATAGTTTTAGCTAAGTATTTGAATTTTTATTAATCCTACTGAAACAGATTAAATGAACATTATATATACCATAATCGGAATTGCATTTCTCATTTTTATAGTGGTTACATTTTACATGATTTTATTTCAACCATTTCTAGACTCCTTCAAAAAATAAAAATTATATGCTTATTTGGATTTTGTAAACATATAATGAGGCTTTCGTTCGCTTAGAATGTTTACTAATTATGTTTGTAGATGGTTAGCTACGCAGCAGCAACTTAGAACAAACTGCTCCAAAAGCAATTGCTATAAATACCGCTAAGCCAATATTTTTATTTCTTTTTCTATGTTGTGTCATTTTCTCAAATTGGGCGTAATATGCGTTATATTGTTATTCGTTTGCGTAAGAATCTAATTTAACAAAAAACGCACAGATATAAAATTCCAGAAAATTTTTAGTAGGTAGGCGATTACCAGCCATTAATTATACATGATGTGATGCTTTCGTTAAGTCCTCTTTTTTAGTTTTATTATGATCAGTAATATCATTTTTTTAATTCCTCATTACGGTTACTCTATCTCTTCTGGTAAAGGTGAAATCATAATGTGCGCTCTATGTGTTCCAGGATTCATAATCCAAGGATGATTTGGTGCCATTGGAGCTGCTGGCAAACCAGTCGATTCTGCTGTAGCCCAAGGCATATACACTACGTAGCGGAGTTGAGCACCTTCAACTTTTGAAGTTTCAGGATCATACATTGTTTTTGCTCCGTAGTAGATATGCAAAGTCAATCCAGGAGATATTTTAAGTTGACCTGATTTCATTTCTGCTTCACGCATATCAAAAATTTCTTGTCCTGTCTTTCCCTCTGCTCTTAAAGCTCTTCCTCTAGCCATAAAGGGTTCAAGGTCTTTATGATAACATGCGGCATTAAATCCATCTTGATTAGGATTATCTGCAAGAACAATAAATTCATTATCTCCTTCTCTTAACGTTACAAATTCACCTGCCATATTATACCCAATAACTTTACATTTCGATCTGCTTTCTTCGGGAGCAGCCATTAATGATGTGGCAATTAAAGATTCATTACTATCAATAGTCTTTAATTGTTTACCATTAGACGTGCTTTCTGTTGCAGTTTTCGTTTCAGAGGATTCCTGTGTTGATATTTTTATTTTGTCTGAGGAATTACAAGAAATCAAAATTCCTATAAAAATAAATGCTGTAATAATACGTTTCATGTTTTATTAATTTTTTAGCAGCGTCATATGGAAGTATAACGCCTTTATTATTTGTAGTAGAGAATTTAGGAGTACTAGTTTTCAAAAAGTAATTTACAAAATAAAAAAGAATAGTGATTTGAATTAGAACTAAAATCGCTGTTCCTTAAACTCAGCGTGGTGACAATGTTTTTAGTTTCATTTTGCTTAGGGCAGTTGAACTACGTTATTATGGGTTGCAATAGTCGCAATACATAGGGTCTTCCCTTGTTTTTGTGTGTGGATACATTTCTTCTGTTGTGTAATTACAATGTTGGCAAACGTAAATGTGGCTTAATATAGAATTTGTTGGTGATCCACATAAGTCACATTCTAATCCTTTTTTTGAGTCTGTAATTCCAAAGCCGGGTTTACTACATTGATGGCATGAAGAGTTTATTTTGATAATCAATTTTTGGGTTGCTGCTTCAATTACTTTCATTCGAGAAGGGTTATATAATGCTCTCATATCTGTTTCAGAATAAATAGTATTTGACTTTTTCAGAAGTTTTTTGAATGCTTTTTGTAATTGAATTAGATCTGTAATACCTTTAATTATGTCGCTATTGTCGTTTTTTGATCTACGAAGTATTAGTCCGTGAGAAGGGAATTTTACGGATTCAGCAAAGTCAAACAAGTCTTTCTCTGTCTCAATCTCTTTTCCATTAAAATTGGTTTCCATACTCAGTTCTCTGACAATTATTTCCAAGTTATTTTTCTTGTCAATAAATATTAAAAACTCATCATCTGCGCTAGCAAAAAACAGTGAGGGATGAGCACCAAAAGAGCCTTCACTTGCAACACCCAAATCACAGTCGCTTGCGTCCATAGCGAGAAGACATTTTTTTCTAGCGGTTGCTATTGGGTCAGACTCTCTTTCAATTTCTCCTGAAAAAGTTCCTAAAGTATCTGTGTCGAAATTTTTATTAGTAAAACAGGTTACACCAAGATTTTTTTCTAATATAGGAGCTATTACTTTTTCCTTTTCGTGCTTAGTAGCGATTAAGAGTCTTCTGTTTTTAAATAATGAGATGCTCATATAATTGGGAGTAATTATTTTATTTTGTTGCTCTTTCTAATCGATCATTAATAGATTTTCCTAACCCAAAGTCTGGAAATATTTCTGCTACAATCAGATCTAAATTTAAATTATCCAATTTGTGTAATGTATTGTACAATTTTGAGGCAGCTTCTTTTAAATCTCCTGATTTTGATAAAACCTCTAAGTGTTCTATATGTGAGCATTTAATCTCCACTGAGAACTTTATCACACCAATTCTTTTATTTTTGAAATTCTTAATAAAAGTTTCAACATCGTCTACGAGGTATGTTTTAGTCCTAGGGGCATAGTGTCTTGCTAGCATTCCGGGAGCACTTGGAGCCTTCTCATTCTTGTTTTTAATTTTAATTTCTCCAATAACATTTTCAATTTCTTCTATAGAGATAGCTCCCAATCTGTAGAGTACAGGCTCGTTGTTTTCAAATCCAATAATGGTAGATTCTATTCCGTTTTCACATTCTCCACCCTCGAGTATCATGGGTATGGTCTCCTTAAAATAGTGTTCAACATGCAATGAACTGGTGGGACTAATTCTATTAAACGGATTTGCACTAGGTGCAGCCACTGGAAAAGATAATTTTTTTAATAAACTTAAGGTAACAGGATGATTTGGAATTCTAATTGCTACAGCATCTTTACCTGCGGTTATTAAATCTGGAATGTTCGATTTTTTCTTTAAAATTAAGGTTAGTGAACCAGGCCAAAAAGTAGCAGCAAGTTTTCGAGCTTTAGCAGGAAATTCACTTACTAGTTCTTCTATTTGCTCAAGAGTATGAATATGAACTATCAACGGGTTGAAGAAGGGTCTTTGTTTGACTTCAAAAATTTTACGAATTGCTTTTTCACTGTAGATATTTCCTGCTAATCCATAAACAGTCTCTGTAGGTATTGCAACGACATCTTCGTTATTTAGGATTTCAATTGCTTTGGCAATATCATTTGAAATAATAGTCATATTTAAAGCTATTTATTGCTAAACTCTATAGGCATTCCAAAACTATTTTCTTGAAAGATACCATGATCATATATGAGTTTTCCATTTACGAAGGTCTGTATAATTTTTGTATGAAAAGTAGTGCCTTCTAATGGCGACCAAGCACATTTATAAAGCAGATTATCTTTAGCGACTGTCCATTGGTTATTCAAGTCCACTAAGGTCAAGTCTGCATAATATCCTTTTCGAATAAATCCTCTGTTTGTAATGCCATACAGAATGGCAGGGTTGTGACACATTTTTTCAACTATTTTTTCCAATGAAATTAGGTCTTGTTTATAAAACTCCAACATACAATTTAGTGAGTGCTGTACCATTGGTGCTCCTGACATAGATTGAAAATAGGGTTGTTGTTTTTCTTCCAAGGTGTGAGGTGCATGGTCCGTAGTTATGATATCTATTTTGTCATCAAGTAATGCCTTTAATAAACCGTCTTTATCCTCTTCTGTCTTTATAGCCGGATTCCATTTAATAAGCATTCCTAGTCGTTCATAGTCTTTGTCTGAAAACCATAGGTGATGAACAGAAACTTCAGTCGTTATTTTTTTCTCTTGTAGCGGAATGTCGTTTTGAAATAAGTGAGTTTCTGCTTCAGTAGTTAAATGCAGAATATGAAGTCTGGCATTGTGTTTTTTGGCTAGCTCAATAGCGCGTTTGGTCGCTTCGTAGCAGCCTTCAGTACTTCTAATAATTGGATGAAATTTCGCAGGAATATCATCGCCATATTTTTCTCTAAAAGCTTTTTCATTGTGTTCTATGATCTCTTCTTTTTCTGAATGTATAGCGATTATGGATTTGCAATTAGCAAATAGTTTTTCCATTGTCTCTGGGTTGTCTGCAAGTAGATTTCCTTTTTTTGTAAAATACAAACCGTCATCTGAAACTCCAATAAATTGGCTTGTATCTGTTTTTATTATAGCATCAATATTTTCTCCATTTACACCAAGGAAAAACGAATAGTTGGCTAAAGATTTTTTTGAAGCAATTTCATACTTTTCTTTTAGGCTTTCAACGGTCAAAATATTAGGAACCGTATTCGGCATATCAATAAAAGAAGTAACTCCTCCTGCTATAGCTGCTTTGCTTTCGGTATATAAATCTCCTTTGTGCGTAAGTCCTGGGTCTCTAAAATGGACTTGACCGTCAATTATTCCAGGGAATAGGTGTTTGCCTGTTCCATCAATTACTTTGTAATTCGGTTCAATATTAATAGTTCCGATTTGTTGAATAAATCCATCCGACAGCAGCACGTCTGCTAAAACTGATTTTCCCTCATTTACAACTGTTGTATTCTTGATTAAAATTTTTTGCTTCATTGTTTGTTTTCTGTCTTTGAGTTCGATTGCTACTTAGTCCATTGGTCATGATTACTAGTGAATATAAGAACACAACTATTTAAAAAGCAATTTGGAAAAATAATAAAGACTAGCGAACTGAATTCGCTAGTCTTATATAAGGTATTTGCGAAAGTCTTTTTTGCTCTTTTTGTAAACGAATTAAATATTTATTTGTCTAATTTCCTTCAGTTAAAGTAAAGCTTCCGTCACCATTAAAATTAGTAACGTTGATTGTTACGGTCCAGTTTCCTGGCTCACCATCAGATGTTACGCCAGAAAAAGAATCTGGCTCGATAGCACCATTCAATGACCTGTCTAAAACGGTGTTCCCTTCAGAATCTTCAACTATCATTTGGAATAATCCAGTTGTTGAGGCTGTAATATCTGCGTTGTAGTCAGCCGTAGAAAGGTCGTTTTGCCAGTTGAAAGTTTCGGATGTAGTGCCTCCATTCCCCGTAAAATCTCCTCCAATGTCACCATTGACACCTTCAGTTAAAGTGACATTTGCTATTAAATTATCATCATCATCATCAGAACAACTATAGAAAAAGAATACCGTCGTGATAATTGTTAGAATAATTGTCGGTTTTAAAATTTTCATGAAACATATGGTTTACTGCAAAAATAAATATTAATACTATTAATTAATATTTATATTATTAATAGTATACATAAATAATGTTTATGTATACTATGCTTTGAAAAGAGCTTATTTATTTAAATACCTAAAAGCATAATATATTATTAGGGATAATAAGGCTGCCGGTTTTCTGTATGGTGTTTTGATCGATTTTAAACATAATATGCTCTTATTAAAATCTAGGATTCGAAAAATAGAGAGATTCTGGTTCCAATAGCTAATACGATTCTGAGTATTTCTCTTTTAGCTACACGTTCAATAAACTAATAATCAGGGAGAAATAAAAGTCGGCGAAACGTTATGGACACAACTGTAAGTAAATCCTAACGTAAGCTTTTTAATTGCTTAACCTTAACTTTAAGTGTAAGGATCATATTTGTAATTAATTATAAAAAAACCAAATATGAAATACTTTAGTAAGTTAATTATGGCATTTTGCCTAGTTTTAGTAGTGAGTTGTAATAAAAATGATGACTCAACTTCAAGTTTAATTGTAGATACAACTGTTAATTTTCAGTTTAAAACGTCAATTAATATTGGAGGTGAAGGTGCTTCGGAAATTTCAGCTTATGACCCAGTTTCTAAAAAACTATTTACCGTTAATGTAGAATCTAATCAAATATCTGTGACCAATATTTCGAATATAAGTTCACCTATTCAAGAAACGCCAATTAATTTAAATGCCTTTGGAGCACCAAACAGTGTTGCAATTAATAATGGTAGATTAGCAGTTGCCGTTGAGGCTGATCCCAAGCAAAACCCTGGAAAAATAGTAGTCTATAACACAACAGATAACTCTTTACTCAAACAATTTACAGTGGGCGCTCTACCAGATATGGTTACATTTTCAAAGGATGGTAATTTAATTATCTCAGCTAATGAAGGAGAGCCTAATGACGATTATACTAATGATCCTGATGGAACAATAAGTATAATTAATTTAACTGATGACTCTGTCATTACTCTTGACTTTTCGTCGTTCAATAGTCAAGAAAGCGCATTAGAAAGTCAAGGGTTTAGAGTCTTTGGACCGAATGCAAATTTAGCTGCAGATGTTGAACCAGAATATATAGCAGTTTCAGAAGATTCTAATACTGCTTGGGTATCATTGCAAGAAAATAATGGTATCGCCGAAATTAATTTAGTTACCAAAACAATAACTAATATTTATCCTTTAGGTTATAAAGATTATAGTTTGTCAGGCAATGAAATTGATGCAAGTGATCGAGATAATAGTAAAGAGATAAAAAATTGGCCAGTATATGGCATGTATCAGCCAGATGCCATTGTAACTGTGAGCATAAACGGTACTGACTATATCATTTCGGCAAACGAGGGAGATGCTAGAGATTATGACGGTTTTAGTGAAGAAGTTCGTGTAGAAGATGTAGTGTTAGATCCAACTGTATTCCCAGTTTCTCAAGATTATCAAAACGAAATTTATTTGGGACGTTTAAAAACAACAACATCTCTAGGAGATGTCGATAATGATGGCGACCAGGATATTATTTATAGTTATGGAGCACGTTCTTTTAGTATCTGGTCAACTGGCGGAAGTTTAATTTATGATAGCGGTAATAGTATTGCTATTGAAACCTTAAATGCAACTCCAGATAGATTTAATGATGACGATGGAAGAAGTGATGATAAAGGAGCAGAACCTGAAAGTGTTGAAATTTTAAATATTGGAAATGAGCGCTATATACTTTTTGTTGGCTTAGAGCGAAATGACCAAGTTTTGGTGTACGATATTACAAATCCAATAGCGCCACAATTCTTAAGTATTTTATCTCATCCAGGAGACCAAGCTCCTGAAGGGTTGTTAGCGATTACAGCTGAAGATAGTCCAAGTGGAAATGCTCTATTAGTAGTTTCGAATGAAGATAGTGGAACTGTTACTATTTATGAGAATATGCAATAATTTTATTTAATTTTTTTATTAACCTAACGCCTTGATACATTTTTATTGGGGCTTTTTGTTTTATGCTAGTAGTACTTATATTTTAAACAGTCATAGAAATTATACTTTCAGATGGACAGAAAGGACACCCGCGAGTATGTTAAATTATATAGTCTTTATGGTAATTAATAACTTCATTGGTTATACTTAATTCAATTTTATCAACGTGTTTTATATATAAATTTTTTTCTCTGAATCTTCATAGGTGTTATAGGGTGTTCGTAAAAAATGGTTTTCTTGCCTGTGATTTCTCCGCCTAACTTTAAGACTATTTCACCGGTTATATCTCTAGCGTCGATGATTACTTTTTCTATTCCTATTTGAAATAATTCATCTAAGGATTTTATTGCAATTCTTTTTCCCAGACCTAGACCTCTTAACTTTTTATGAATTGCTAATCGTCCCCAATGACATTCAGATTTGATTTTCCAAGCGGCAACAGTTCCAACAATCTCATTACTATTTCTAATGCACCACCATTTTTGATGATTATTGTCAAGAAGTAATAGTTCTTTTGGAATATTTTGCTCTTTGTAAAATACAGTCTCAATAAATAATATAGCCGAGTCATAGAATTCTTGATTCAATTGTTCTACTTCGTATGAAATTGCGTTTGGTTTATTGTCTAATTTTGACTTTTTAAAATTAGGCCTAAAAGTTGTGTATAGTATTAATTACATTGTTTAGTACCTAAATTTAGCAAATATAAATTGAATAGAAAAACTGCGGGGTTTTTCTCAAATGTCTTAAAACTGCCAATAACATGAGATACGGTGTTATTTTACGTGTTTTTTATTCTGCCAACAATTCTTTCCACTTGTTAGATTCGGCAAACTCTTTCACAATTTGATTCCGCTGTATTAGTAATTGAGTCATATGTTTTTGAAGGAACAATTTGTCTGCAAGATTCCATAAAATACCAAAAGGTGACTGATAGTCGAAAATATCTATCATTAGAGGTTCCTCCATTAAATTCGGAAAAGTGATGTTCGTGTTTGAATTGCTTAAAGGTTCCTTTCTGCATTTCGTCCACAAAGTAATTTGGGTGGCCGTATTCGGTAATTATTGAAGTCAGTTTTTGATAAACGCCAAAGTGTTTTGCTCACCAAGTGACGCTCTCATTCATTTCGATTAAACCACTTGTTTTTACAGCGATAGCTTGCTCGTTAGTTTGTTTAGTCGAAATTTTGTGTAAATCGATACTTCTTGAAAGGTCAAACACGATGTTTTTGAAAGCTTTTATTTCAGTTTGGAGTTCAATTACTGGCATTTTAGTCTTATGTATGGTAACGTTTGTTGTTTTATTTTAATGCTTAATTTAGCCAATACAAATGGAATAGAAAAACCGGGAGTATTTTTGCAAGTAGTCTCGTATTCGTAATTAATTTGTGTGGTGCTATGTGCAGGTTTTTATTCTCCACAATGTAAATAATCTTTCAACGCCAAACGCCAAAACTCTCCCTTATCAAATTTCTCATTAAGTCCATTATCTTCTTTTTCTAAAAAAGCCTTGATGCCGTGTTGTACCATATATTTTGGGTAATATTTTGGAACTCCGACTTTTTGAATAGCTTGACAAATTTTATTTAAATTATCAGAACCTAATTCAAGTTCTTTTTTTAAGTTTTCTATTAGAGAATTTCTTGCGCTTTCATCAATATTTAACAGTGTATTTTGTTGCAATACTCATAAAGATTGATGAGCACTTTTATCTTTTACTCGGTATGTGTCATATTTCCCATACACTCCTGCAATTGCAAATAGTTTTACTGCCTTTTTATATTCTTTTAATGCAATACATTTCCTCATTCCTTTTAAAATATCAGCAGGATTATTCTCATTTGTAACTTCTGATAAATCAACAGATTCTAAAGGCTTTGGTGATTCTAAATTTCCATTCGCTTCAATTGAGATCCTCTTTTGGGAATTAATTTGATTAATTCCAAGTATTAAAAGTGCAAGAATATATAGCTTTTTCATAATATGGGTTAATATGCACACAACGAGTTGCTAAATACTAAAGATAGAAAAGTTGGGTTTAATATCTTTTAAACAACTGCTAATGGTTATATCTTATAACTACAATTATTTGATAGCATTCATAAATCAAAAGATTGGAGCGCATTGTCAGACAAAGATCTTCTTAATAAGCAAGTATATAAATAGGTGTTACTGCTTACTGATGTTGTCACAGTTTTGAAACACATTTATTAGAACTAATTTTTTCTATTAGAGTTATTCAAAAGCTATGAGATCATAAGGACATGAAAACAACTCAAATATACACTTAGGTATTTACCTTATAAATCTCCAACGTTGTGAACTCTTTAGACCATCTCTAAATATTACTCTTTATTATATCCTAAAAGCATATCAATAGTATTGACAGTCACACTGTGATAATTAGGTCTAGACTGTTCATAAATAGCCAAGGCCTTATCAGCCTTATCTGCTTTTTTAAATGCCTTAAAGAGAGTAGAGACATACCAACGTCTGCCAACTCTAATTAAAAAGTCTTCTATCTTTTGGTCCACGTCATTACTATGATAATCATGATTAATTGCCTGCTCATACCAAACCATGGCAATATGAGAATTTGTGGCATTGGTGAAGTCAAAAGCGTTGTCTAATCGCAATAAATCGTCGGTTGTTACTGTTTCAGGGAAATTTCTAATAAAATGCACCCATTCTTGTGTTGTCCAATCTTGAGTTTTAGAAACATCAACAGCTTTTGTATCCAAATAGTATTGCAACGTTTTTTCTGCGTTCTCAAATTTATTAGAAACAATTATAGATTGGTTGTCAGGGATTCCGGGCTGATAAATCCATTCTTCGGTATTAAATGTAATACCATTAGGTTCTAATAAATTACTATTCAAATAGTCTATAAAACTTTCGGTAGTTACCGTAGAAAAGGCATTAGTCTTAAAATAGTTTTTAAGAAAGGCATCAAAGGTGTCTCGACCTACTTTTTCTTCTAATGTTCGCAAAAATAAGTAGCCCTTATCATAAGCAATACTGTTCATACCATCGTCAGGATTTTTGTTGCTTAAATCTAATTTGAGTTTTGTCATTTCTGGTTCATCTTTAAAACCTTCTACTTCCTCTTCCAAATCTTGCCTGCCAATTAGCGCAATCATGTTTGCACGATCTTTTCCGTAGAGAGCTTCCATAATTCTAATTTCAAAATACACTGTAAAACCTTCGTTAAGCCAAAAGTCATTCCATGTGGCATTAGTCACTAAATTACCAGACCACGAGTGTGCTAATTCATGAGCAATTAGAGATGTTAAACTTTTATCCCCAGCAATGACAGTAGGTGTAGCAAAAGTAAGTCGCGGATTTTCCATACCACCAAACGGAAAACTAGGAGGTAAAACAATCACATCAAACTGATCCCAATCATAGTCGCCGTACAAATTCTCTGCAGCCACAACCATTTTTTCCATGTCTATAAATTCTGCTTGAGCTTTATCAACCATAGATTTTTCCGCATAAACACCTGTACGATTACTTACCGCTTTATACTCGAGATCTCCAATTGCTAATGCAATAAGATAGGGAGAGATCGGTTGCTTCATTTCAAAATTATAAACACCATCAACTGTTTTTTGCTTTGGGTTTTCAGCACTCATAACTGCCATTAATTCTTTAGGCACAACCACTTTTGCATCGTAGGTGATGCGAATTTGCGGACTATCCTGAATAGGAATCCAACTACGTGTTAAAATAGCCTGACCTTGTGTAAATAAAAACGGATGCTTTTTATCTGCTGTTTGTTGTGGACTCAACCATTGCAGAGCTTCGGTTTTATCTGTAGTTTTGTAGTGTACTGTGACTTGTTTTGTGTCTTTGGAAATTGGAATACGCAAAGCTTGTCCCAATTGTTCATCAAATGATCCTAATTCAAATTTATTTGGTCTTCCATCAACTTCTGTACGTATAATATCTAAAAACTTTGAATCTAAGACGATTTCCGAAGCCTCATAGTTTTCAATAGCGTAGGACGCTGTGCCAGTAATAACTTCAGTTTCAAAATCAACAACAATGTCCAAATCTAAGTGCTTAATTACAGCTTCATTTGGTTTTGCATAAGAGTGTGATTCTTCAACGTATGTTCGCGTTATAGGTGCTTCCTTTTTTTTATTAGCGCAATTAAAAGCAAGAATAAAGAGGGTGTACAAAAGGGTTTGTTTTTTCATGTATGTGTGTCTGTTTTAAGGTCATATGTTGCTCGCTATTAATCATTGTTTTGAGTTCTAACGATTTTAATACGCTCGTTTAATAATGTATGTTTTGAAAGTCGCAATATTTCATAGTGTAGCGAAAATTAGATATTTTATCTGTAAAAAAAGACAATGTCCTCGCTAATTCAAACTTATTCTTGATACAATGTACCACGATGCGGTTTTAAGGCATCTCTAATAGGCTTCATTTCGTCGTCTGTAACTACCATAAATGCAATACTATGCAAATCACTGAGTTGTTCAAAACCCGTAATGTTCAGATTTGTGTTTTTAATGGCTATAAATTCTTTGAGATGTTTGACGTGGTGCTCAGCAATTTTATGAGCGTCAGGACCTTTAAAGTCCCAAATGAGTTTTAATTTACGCATTGGCAATAGAGGTTCCGTTTTCGGCAAAACTTTTAAAATTTCGCATATAGATTAGTGATTGTTTTTTAAAGGCCCTAGGTATAAAAAAGAGCATAAGTCTCATTTTTAAATTTAAAGGTACAAATTCGGTAATAGAGGTCCATTTTGTAAACCCATTATTTGTATTTTTAAAATAGTTTTGTTGCACATTTTGCATGGCTTTCATAGTGTAGTTAGCATGGAATTCATTCGGTAAATTACGTTTTGTTATGGTTTCAATAATTTCCATTTTACGTTTTCCAAAACGATATTTGAGTTTCATTTTAGCACCTAATTGACCTAAATCTCCAGAGATATGCTCTGCAGACACAAATCCATGTTGCCAATGTTTCATATTGTCAACATTATCCATTTTTTTTATAAATTCGTCTAGAGTGACATTGACTTTTATTTCTGTAGTATATTTCATTTTGAATGTAGAGAAATTATTCAAATTTAAAGGTAAGTAATTTTCAATATAAATAAACGATTGAAAGCCCAATAACCATAATATTAGACAAGCGGTTCAAGTTGTGTTTCTAACCGGTAATTAGACATACTAAAGGCAATGGTCTTAACGTTTGTTGAATGCGACTTGTTTTATATGACAATTGTTTTATTTTTGCTGAACTTGGATATACTAATCCAATTTTAAAAATACATTAAAAAAGTCATCACTAAACATGTTTTTGCATGATGGATGAACCACAACTGCTAAATTAAATAGTAACACATGAAATTATTAGTAACCATAGTTTGTTTTTGTTTCACTTTCTTGGCTCAGGCACAAGTAAAAAAAGATGACGTATTATTTACAGTAGCTGGAGATGCTATAATGGCTTCAGAATTTGTAAGAGTGTATAATAAAAACTTAGACTTAGTTAAAGATGAGAGTCAAAAAGATATTGATGCTTATCTAGAGTTGTTTGTTAATTATCAACTCAAAGTAAAAGAAGCGCGTCGTTTAGGTTTGGATGAAGATGCTAAATATATTGGAGAGTTTAATAATTATAAAACACAGCTTACTAAAAACTTTATGTCAGATAATAAAGTGACCGATGCTTTAGTGAAAGAAGCTTATGATCGTACAACTAGCGATGTCAAAGTATCTCATATTTTAGTGCGTTTAGATGAATCTGTGTCTGATACATTGGCAGTATACAATAAAGTGCTGAAATTGCGTGAACGTCTCATTAATGACGGTTTTGAAGCGGTAAAAAAAGAGGTCCATGATGGTAAAACTATTTTTGCTGAAGATTTAGGTTATTTTGGTGGCTTTAAAATGGTATATCCTTTTGAGACAGCTGCGTTTAATACGCCTGTAGGTGAAGTTTCGATGCCTTTTAGAACTCGTTTTGGATATCACGTTGTTAAAGTGTTTGAAAAACGTCAATCTCTAGGTGAAGTTACGGTGGCTCATATTATGATATCTACAAAACAAAATGATAGTACTGTAGATCCAGAAGCTCGTATTAATCAAATTTATAAGAAATTAGAACAAGGTGAGAAATTCGAGTCTCTAGCTAAGCAGTTTTCAGAGGATAAGAGCTCTTCTAAAAAAGGAGGTGTTTTAACGCCTATCGTTGGTGGTCAATTACGTGCCAAAGAATTTGAGGATGTGGCATTTTCGTTAGAAAAGAAAGACGATGTTTCTAGGCCTTTTAAAACAGACTATGGTTGGCATATTGTTAAGTTGATTAGTAAGAAGGGGATTCAACCTTTTGAGGAGGTTAAAAATGAACTTGAAAATAAAGTAAAACGTGATTCTAGGTCAGCGCTTATAAATTCAGCATTAGTAAAAAAACTAATGACAAAATATAAAGTTAAAGTATTTAAGGATGAAGGTTTGGCTTTTATGGAAACAATTCTTAATGATGGATTTTTTAAGCAGTCATGGAAAACTCCAAAAGATATAAAAGAGGGTGTACTCATCACAATTCGTGACACACAAGTGTCTTACAAGGATTTTGCAGATTATTTAATGTCTAACCTACGTAAATACAATAACCAATTAGTAGATTACAAAGCGCTTCTAACTACCGAGTTCGATGCGTTTTTAGAACAACAAGTTTTGAAGTATCATGAAGATAACTTAGAATTTGAGAATGAGGATTTTGCTTTTGTATTGAAAGAATATAGAGACGGACTTTTATTGTTTGATCTTATGGAAAAGGAAGTTTGGAATGCTGCGGTAAAAGATTCTGTAGGTCTTGAGAAGTTTTATAATGATAATACGTCAAATTATGTTTGGCGTGATAGAGTAGATGCAGTGATTTTCTCATCGGCTTCTAAAACAACAATAGAAACCGTGAAAACGGAATTGCAAAAAGATATTTCCGCAGAAAACATTATGGTAATGATAAATAAAGATGAAAATCTAAATGTTATTTCAACTGCAAATACCTTTGAGGAGAGTGATCAAGTATTACCTCAGGATTTTGAATTTAAAGAAGGTGTGTCTAACATTTATAAGCACAATGAGTCATATCATGTGATACTTGTGAATAATGTATTGCCAGCAAAGAAAAAAACAATTGAAGAGGCAAGAGGAAAAGTTATTAGCGATTACCAAAACTATATTGAAACTAATTGGGTGAAATTATTACGTGAGCGCTTTGGGGTTGAGGTTAATAAGAGAACCCTAAAACGAGTTAAAAAACAAATTTTAAAGAACAACTAGCTTGAGACAATTATTTATTATTATTCTACTTGCTTTTACTGTAATGTCGTGTGATTTTTTTAAAGAAGCCGACGATAGAATTCCTATTGCTAGAGTTGATGAAATGTATCTTTATGAAGAAGATATTAAAGATTTGGTGGCAAAAGGAACGCCTCCAAATGATAGCTTGCAAATGGTTAATAGTTTTATAAATCGTTGGGCAACACAACAATTATTATTGGATGGCGCAGAGCGTAATTTATCTGAGGAAAAACAAATCGATTTTAATAAACTCATTCAACAGTATAAAAATGACTTATACACAAAAACCTATCTAGAAGCTTTAGTTAAAAAAAGTATTGATACGTTTGTAAATAATGCTCAAGCCACTGCTGTTTATGAGGCTAATCAAGAAACCTTTAAGCTTAATGAAGAGTTAGTGAAGTTTAGATATATAACGATTTCTCAAAATGCAATTAACGAAGATGATATTAAAAAACGATTTAAACGATTTAATACAGCAGATAAACGTTTCCTAGATTCAATATCTGTTCAGTTTAAAAGTTATTCGCTAAATGATTCCATATGGATTAAAGCGTCTCAGATCACCGAAAAAATTAGAGTTTTAAATTCTGAAAACAAAAAAGAACTGTTAAAAAAATCTAATTTTATACAACTCAAAGATTCATTAGACCTATATTTGATGCAAATTAAAGACGTTCTATATCAAAACGATTTGGCACCCCAAGAGTACGTAAAACCTACAATTAAGCAAATTGTAATTAACAAAAGAAAACTAGAGTTGATTAAACAACTTGAAAAAGATATTACTAAAGATGCAATTAAAAATAAACAATTTGAAGTCTATAAATAAATTAGTATTTACAGCATTTGTAGTCACCCTTTTCGCCGTAAATATGTCAGTTTCCCAAGAGATTATAGAAGATGTGGTTGACGCATCAAAAAAACAAAGAGATACGACCAAAACTTCTGGACGTCAAAAAGTTGATGGTGTTGCTGCGGTAGTAGGAGATTTTGTAGTTTTAGACTCAGATATAGATAAAGAGTATATTCAATTACAAGCAAGAGGAGTTTCTATAAAACAGATTTCTAGATGTCAGTTATTTGGTAAGTTATTAGAAGATAAGTTGTATGCTCACCATGCTATTCAAGATAGTATTGTTGTAAACGAATTAGAGGTTAGATCTAATATAGAGCAACAAATTAATGCGTTTTTAGAACAAAAAGGAGGTTCTATGACTGAGCTTTTAGAATTTTATAATAAAGACAGTGAACAAAGCTTGCGCGAAGAAATGTTTGAGATTAATAAGAACGCGAAGTTAGCAGGCGATATGCAGCGCAAAATTATTGAAGAAGTTGAAGTAACTCCGGAAGAGGTAAGAGAATATTATAATAGTATCCCAAAAGATTCTTTGCCAATATTTGGTACAGAACTTAAGGTTGCACAAATTGTTGTGATTCCAGAGGTGTCAGAGGAAGCAAAGCAAGAAGTTATTGATCAGCTTAAGGGGTATAAAGCAGATGTTGTAGAAAATGGAGCGAGTTTTACGACTAAGGCTGTGTTTTATTCAGACGATACTGCTGCTCGAGCTAAAGGTGGTATGTATACGCTCAATAGAAAGCGTCCTCAAATGGTAAAAGAGTTTCGTGATGTTGCATTTTCATTACTTGAAGGTGAAATCTCAGATCCTTTTGAAACTGATTTTGGATTTCATATTATTTTGTTAGAAAAAATCAGAGGTCAAGAATATGATGTAAGACACATTTTATTACGTCCCGAAATTACAGATGCTTCTGTGTTAGCAGCCAAAGAAAAGATTACTAAAGTAAAAGAGCGTATTGAATCGGGAGATTTAAAATTCGCAGATGCTGCTCGTGAGTTTAGTGATGAAGAGGAAACGAAATTTGAAGGCGGACAATTAATTAATCCATACACTCAAGATTCTAGTTTAGAATTAACAAAAATGGATCCAGAATTATATGGTCAAATTCAAGACTTAAAAGATGATGAAATTAGTTTAGTGTTACAGGATCAAGATAGAGTAAATCCAATTAAATTTAAAATATTAACCGTTACAGATAGAACAGAAGACCATCAAGCAAATTTTGCTCGTGACTATCTTAAAATTAAAGACCTTGCCCTCCAAGAGAAGCAATTTAGGGCGATTCAAAAGTGGCAAGAAGAAAAGATTTTTGATACGTATGTGAAAATAAACGATGATTACAAGGGCTGCGAATTTGAAAGTAACTGGTTAAAAACTGAAAAAGAATAGTATGTCTGACGTTGCTGCAATAGAACAGTTTGTAAAAAAATATAATGACCTAAAAACCGAAGTTGCCAAAGTTATAGTTGGTCAAGACGAGGTTGTAAATCAAATACTTATTTCAATATTTTCTGGAGGTCACTCGTTATTAATAGGTGTTCCTGGGTTGGCAAAAACCTTAATGGTCAATACCATTGCGCAAGCTCTAGGTTTAGATTTTAAGCGTATCCAATTTACACCAGATTTAATGCCTAGTGATATTTTAGGAAGTGAAATCTTAGACGAGAACAGGCAATTCAAATTTATTAAAGGTCCAATCTTCGCCAATATTATTTTGGCAGATGAGATTAACCGTACCCCTCCAAAAACTCAAGCAGCTTTATTAGAAGCTATGCAAGAACGCTCTGTGACCGTTTCTGGACATAATTATAAATTAGATTTACCTTATTTTGTGTTAGCAACACAAAACCCTATTGAGCAAGAAGGAACATATCCTTTGCCAGAAGCACAATTAGACCGTTTTATGTTTGCTATTAATTTGGAATATCCCTCTTTTGAGGAGGAAGTTCAAGTCGTAAAGTCGACCACTTCAGATCATAAAGCGACTGTAAATGCATTGTTCACTTCTCAAGAAATTATAGATTTTCAAAATGTAATACGTCGTATTCCTGTCGCAGATAATGTTATTGAATATGCTGTAAAAATGGTGAGTAAAACAAGACCAAAAACATCTACTGCTTCAGACCTCGTTACAGAGTTTGTAGATTGGGGAGCAGGACCAAGAGCTTCACAAAATTTAATCTTGGCAGCCAAAACACATGCTGCAATTAATGGTAAATTTTCTCCAGATATTGAGAATGTACAAGCAGTAGCTTCTGGGATTCTACGTCACAGAATTATTAAAAATTATAAAGCAGAAGCTGAAGGTATTACGGATGCTCAAATCATTAAGAGTTTGTTTTAAATGAATTTAAAAAAGCTACTACCTGCGGGAATTATACTTCTTTTGGGTATCGGTGCAACTATCTTGGGTGCGCTTTTTAAAATTCAACATTGGACGTATGGACGAATGCTTCTAACAATTGGAACGTTTCTAGAACTGTTAGCTATATTTATGGCGATCGTTGCATTGATCAAAATGCGTAGAAGGAAGTGAGTTTTAGTCTAATAATGTATTAGCAGTGTTTTTTAAAAACACCATTATTTTTTGTCTAATAAAATAAGATAGAATCCAGATTTACACCGCTCTACATTACGATATTCAAAATTAGTCTCACATAAAGGTATTATATATTTTTAGTTGGTCATGTTAAAAAATAGTCATCGTTTTAATCGATGTTGTCTGCAATAAACATGTCTTTACTAGTAGACTGTTTATATACTCTATAGAGTTTTAAATGTTGTTTATTACATAAGTTAGTACAAGTGAAGGTAGCACGGTTATCACTTCGATTTTTTTTTTACTTAAGGATTATGGAGTTTGAATTTCATCATCTCCTTTTTAGTTGATGCTACATTTACTAGAGTCGGGTCTTACGTACTTTATGTGTTTTTTGAAAGCCCTATGGCTAATCTTCGTGATACCGCTAAAATTAAGAATCGTTTTAAATAACGTATAGTTGTTAATTTTATAATTTTCACCTATTTTAATTGTTAAATCATCAAAATAATGATGCATATTGTCTTTTTTGTTGATGTATCTGCACAGTTTTTCACATTTTGTTACATATTTTAAAATCTGCTTTAAAATTCGTAAATTTGCTACACTTAAAAATAAAAAGCAACCTTATAAATAAGACTTATGGCATTTGATATTAACATGATTAAAAAGGTGTATTCTAATATGGCAGAGCGTGTAGATGCCGCTCGTGACCTTGTTGGAAAACCATTAACACTTTCAGAAAAAATATTATACTCTCATCTTTGGGATGGAAATTCTACCAAAGTGTTTACTAGAGGTAAAGATTATGTTGATTTTGCGCCAGATAGAGTTGCATGTCAAGATGCAACAGCGCAAATGGCATTGTTGCAATTTATGCAAGCAGGAAAAACTAAAGTTGCTGTGCCTACAACAGTTCATTGCGATCACCTTATCCAAGCAAAAGATGGTGCAACAACAGATTTGCAACATGCAATAAATACAAGTAATGAAGTATTTAACTTCTTAGAGTCTGTATCTAATAAATACGGTATTGGTTTCTGGAAACCAGGAGCTGGTATCATACACCAAGTGGTTTTAGAAAATTATGCATTTCCTGGAGGAATGATGATTGGGACAGATTCTCATACTGTAAATGCAGGAGGATTAGGAATGGTAGCTATTGGAGTTGGTGGAGCAGATGCTGTTGATGTCATGGCAGGTATGGCTTGGGAGTTGAAATTTCCGAAGTTAATAGGCGTTAGATTAACAGGCAAGTTGTCTGGATGGACAGCACCAAAAGATGTTATTTTAAGAGTAGCAGATATTCTTACCGCTAAAGGAGGCACAGGAGCTATCGTTGAATATTTTGGACCTGGGGCGACAGGAATGTCATGTACAGGAAAAGGAACAATTTGTAATATGGGTGCTGAAATTGGAGCAACCACATCAACCTTTGGATATGATGAATCTATGGAACGTTATTTACGAGCTACAGATAGAGCAGATGTTGCTGATGCTGCAAATAAAGTTAAAGAGCATTTAACTGGAGATGCAGAAGTTTACGCTAACCCAGAGCAATACTTTGATCAATTAATAGATATCAATTTGTCTGAGTTAGGTCCATTATTAAACGGTCCTTTTACTCCAGATTTGTCAACGCCAGTGGGTTCCTCAATGACCGAAAAAGCAACCGCTAATGAGTGGCCATTAAAAGTAGAATGGGGTTTAATTGGATCATGTACCAATTCTTCTTATGAAGATTTATCTCGTGCCTCTTCTATTGCACAACAGGCTTTAGATAAAGGCTTAAAAATGAAAGCAGAACTAGGGATTAATCCAGGTTCTGAGCAAGTTCGTTTTACAGCGGCACGTGACGGAATCATTCAAATTTTCGAAAAATTAGATGCTAAGATTTTTACAAACGCTTGTGGTCCATGTATAGGGCAATGGGCGCGATATGAAGATCCTAAAAATGCACCTAAAAATAGTATCGTACATTCATTTAACAGAAACTTTGCAAAACGTGCTGATGGAAATCCAAACACGCATGCCTTTGTTGCATCACCAGAACTAACAGCTGCAATTGCAATTGCAGGTCGTTTAGATTTTAACCCATTGACAGATAAGTTAATCAATGAAAATGGCGAAGAAGTGATGTTTGAGGAACCAACAGGATGGGAATTACCTCCAAAAGGCTTTGCTGTTGACGATAATGGATATTTGGAACCAATGGAAGATGGAAGAGGTGTCAAAGTAACGGTAGATCCAGAATCTGAAAGAATACAACTACTAACACCATTTACACCATTAGGAGATTCTATAACAGGTGCTAAATTATTAATCAAGGCTTTTGGAAAATGTACAACAGACCATATTTCTATGGCCGGACCATGGTTACGTTTCCGCGGACATTTAGATAATATTGCAAACAATACCTTAATTGGTGCTGTGAATGCGTTCGGTAAAAAAACAAACTTTGTTAAGAACCAATTATCAGGTGAGTTTGGCGGTGTGCCAGATACAGCAAGAGCGTATAAAGCTGCAGGTGTCAAGTCTATAGTTGTTGGAGATCACAACTATGGTGAAGGGTCTTCTAGAGAGCATGCAGCAATGCAACCACGTTTTTTAGGAGTAGCTGCTGTGATTGTAAAATCATTTGCACGTATCCATGAGACAAACCTTAAAAAACAAGGGATGTTAGGATTGACATTTGCTAATGAAGCAGATTACGATTTAATTCAGGAGGATGACACCCTCAACTTCTTAGATTTAAATGAATTTGCACCAGAAAAGCAATTGACACTAGAAGTTGTACATGCAGATGGAAGTAAAGATACAGTGATGCTAAACCATACATACAACCAACCTCAAATTGATTGGTATAATGAAGGTTCTGCTTTGAACTTAATCAAAAAAGAAAATGCTGCATAGCATAATATTAATATGATAGAAATGAGCCTTTGAGAAATCAAAGGCTTTTTTATTGTTAGATTTGAGGAGTATTACCGACTATCGTGATGCGTTTATTAATTTATATAACTTATGGCACAACCTAAACGATTTAAAACGTCTAGCATTATTTTTGTAGTTGTTATTGCATTGATGATTATACCTCAAACAAGACAGCCCATTCAAATATTTCTTCAAAAAGGAATAGCAATGATTGTAAAACCGAGTGTTGTTAATGCTTCTGAAAGAGTAAAACTTTCAGGATATGACTGGAAATTAAAAGATATTGAAGGAAATAATTTTGACTTTTCTTCTGCCGAAGGAAAAGTGATTGTGATTAATTTTTGGGCTACTTGGTGTCCGCCTTGTATTGCCGAAATGCCTAGTTTAAATCAACTCTATAAACATTATGAAGCTCACGATGATGTGGTGTTTTTGTTTGTGTCTAATGAGGAAACAGCTGTAATTCGTGATTTCATTAATAAGAAAGGATATGGTTTCAACGTCTATAAATCAGCGACGCAATATCTTCAAGAATTTGATGTGTCTTCAATACCCAGAACATTCATCGTAAGTAAGCAAGGGGAGATTGTTATTGATAAATCTGGAGCTGCAGATTGGAGTAGTGAACGAGTTACTCATACTATAGATGAATTACTTAAAGTGTTTTGAAAAAAGCCTTTATAAAACTCCACGAGAATAATGACATCATAATTTTGAGTTCTTCAGTAAAGGTAGATTCTTCATCCAAAAAACGGAACATTGTTTGTACAGAGTTTTTTGCATAAAAACTTTCAAAAATCCATTCGCCTTTATGATTTTCGTCTTTAAGTACTTTCAAAAAAACCGTATCGTAAAACTTATATTTTCTTCTGAATAAACCATGGGAAGGTAGGCGTCCAGATTTTAGGTTGTCAATAATTATGGCAACTTTCTTTTCGGTATGTTTAAATGAATAGCCTGTAGATCCTTTTACCCATCCACCTCCTGTCCCTATTTTGGTAATCTTACTCGTATTAAATTGTTCAAAGTTGTAATTGGTCATTGGGATTTGACCAGCTTCTGTTTCTATAATAGAGTAGGCGTCTATCTTGAGGTAGTCTTTGATGTATTCTTTTATGTAAGCATCGTAAACCTGTTCTTCAACGGTGTGCTCTGTGAAATAGGTGAATTCTACTAAGGCTTCTGTTTTTGAAAATGGTAAAACGTATGTGAATGTTGTTTGATGTCCGTCTTTAAGACGATAATCCATCATGATGACTTTGTTTTCGTCAAAAACATCCCTTTCAGTTTTAATAACCCAACCTTTAAAATGTTGAATAATTGAAATACTGTTCTTAGGTTCTATGACGAATTCTTCAGGCACGCGACTATCAAAAGCGTGAGTGGTTGTAAATGTTTTAGTAGTTGTTTTAACGCTGACT
This sequence comes from Psychroserpens burtonensis DSM 12212, assembly GCF_000425305.1. Classification (GTDB taxonomy): domain Bacteria; phylum Bacteroidota; class Bacteroidia; order Flavobacteriales; family Flavobacteriaceae; genus Psychroserpens; species Psychroserpens burtonensis. The sequence goes on along the minus strand of NZ_AUDE01000018.1, from coordinate 18,338 downwards.
TGTGAATCTTCTATGACAGATGTCACGTGTTCTTCAATGAAATAAATATTGTCCTTCTGTTTGAGTTGTGCTTTAGCTTCTGTATAAAAATCTATTGCTCGTATCGTTTTGTAAGCATACGGATCAAGGTTTAGATGTATTTCTTTGTTTGAAGTTATAATTGACGCTTTGCTCCACGTTTTATGAGTGAGTGCCTTCCATTGTGAAGGTTCCGTTTCCCAAAAACTCCATGTTTTGTCATTAGTGGTTTTTTTAGAAGGGTCAATTAGAGCTATTGTTTTCTGATGAAAAGATATTTCAGTAGATAACTTAAGAGCCAATTGGAGTCCCGCTAATCCATTTCCTATAATGATAAAATCGAAATGGGAAGGCCTTTGCATAAATGAATTTAACTACTATTTTTTGAAGTATTTGAAAGGTACGAAAAGCATTCCAAAATTCTCACTATCTCCTTTGCCTAAAGATTTATGATGAATTTTGTGGGCACGTCTAACGCCTTTTGCATACCAGTTACTAGCTTTCCTAAACATTTTGAAGCGTTGGTGTATAAAAATGTCATGAACTATAAAATAGGCTAATCCATAAGCCATAATACCTAGTCCAATAGGTAGGCAGTACCATAACATTTCATAGCTCCAAAGATAGAAACAGGACATGCTTACTATGGCATAAAATATAAAAAATGCATCATTGCGTTCAAACCAATTATCATGATCTTTATGGTGATGGTCTTTATGTAAACTCCATAGAAAGCCATGCATGACATACTTGTGAGTAAACCAAGCCATGAATTCCATGGTGCTAAAAACACCTAAAAATAGTAGTATCCAGTATATAGTTTGCATTAGGTTATATTAGGTTTAATTGATATTTAACATAGCTTCTTGTGAGTATCTCAATCTTTTTGTAATTAGGCACTCGAATTCTTGTAGATTTTATTTCTAATGCTGGAGTTTTCTTCAGTTTTTTTAGCAATTGGTTATAATAGCGATATGCCATAAAAACCCCAAATTTTGCTTCTATTGGAAGTCGTTTTATACCTTGGAGACCTAAAGCGAAATCATTTTCTATGTCTGCTATAATCGCTTGCTTAGAGATTTCGTCCAGATGGTTTAAATCTGTATTTGGAAAATAGGTTCTACTTAAATCTTCGAAATCTGCTTTTAAATCTCTCAAGAAATTAACTTTTTGAAATGCAGATCCTAAACTCATGGCAGAGTCTTTTAACGACTCGTACTTTTCGTTATCACCTTTTACAAAGACTTTTAAACACATGAGACCAACAACGTCAGCAGATCCATAAATGTACTGTTTGTACTCTTCGTCTGTTAAATACGTGTTTTTATGTAAATCTGTTCTCATACTTTTCATGAAAGCATCGACTTGTTTTTTATCAATATTGTACTTGTGATACGTTTCTTGAAATGAATTTAATATTGGATTTAAACTTATTTTTTGTTCTAATGCGAGCTCTAAATCATTAGTGAAATTTTTAAAGAGCAAAAGCTTATCATAATCGTGAAAGGTATCTACAATTTCGTCTGCGAACCTTACGAATCCATAGATATTGTAGATGTCTTGACGTATTGAGTCAGACAACATTTTTGTTGCTAACGAAAAAGAAGTGCTGTAAGATTTTGTTACAGTCTTACTACACTCGTGGGAAACAGAATCAAAAATTGACTTCATACTTAGTTACTATGGTGTTTCTTAATGAGCTCAGCTGCTAATTTACCTGAGATTAGAGCAGGAGGAACTCCTGGTCCTGGAACCGTTAGTTGTCCTGTGAAATAGAGATTATTTACTTTTTTACTTTTCAACTTGGGTCTTAAAAATGCAGTTTGGGATAGCGTATTTGCCATACCGTAAGCATTACCTTTATAAGAATTATAATCCTTTATAAAGTCTTTGACACAAAAGGACTCCTTAAATATAATATTATTTTTAATATCTTGATGTGTTAAGTTTTCAAATCTTGATATAATCAAATCAAAATATTGTAATCTTAATTCCTCTGTATCTTCAATTCCTGGAGCTATAGGTATTAAAAAAAATCCTGTCTCACAATTTGCAGGTGCCATAGATTCATCTGTAACGGACGGAAAGTTCATATAAAATAAAGGATCACTCGGCCATTTAGGATTATCATATATTTCTTCTGCATGCGTTTCAAAGCTAGTATCAAAAAATAGATTGTGGTGTAGTATATTTTTTAATTTTTTATCAAAACCTACATAGAATAGGAGTGACGATGGTGCAAATGTCTTTTTATTCCAATAGTCCTCAGAATATTGACGGTACTTTTTGTCTAACAAGGTCTCTGAGTGGTGATAATCTGCTCCACTTAACACAATGTCGCTTTTGTACTCAATACCATTAGAAACAATAGATGTTGCAGTACCATTATCTACATTGATTTTATCAATTGAGTTTTCTGTGAGGATCTTTACACCTAAATCTACTGCTACAGTTTCCATGGCTTTTATGATTTCATACATACCTCCTCTTGGATGCCATGTGCCGAGACCGAAATCGGCAAAATTCATAAAATTATAAAATGACGGTGTTTTGCTAGGTTTTGCTCCTAAAAACAAAACAGGGAATTCTAATGTTGAAATTAGTTTCGAATTTTTGAAGTTCTTTCTGACCTCTCCACTTATCGTTTTGAAAAATTGATCTACTCGCATCGCTGTTTCAGGAGTGACCAATTCAAAAGGAGAAATTCCTGGCTTTAAAACAACTTTATTAATTGCTATATCATAGTTTGTGGCGGCCTTATCGATAAACTTTTTGAGTGCGACAGAACTACCCGGTTCTATGCGGTCAAACTCTTTACCTATTTTTTCTAAAGTATCACCAATTGTGATTATTTCATCTTTAAAGAATATCTGATATGCAGGATCCAGTTTGTCAAGTGCGTAAAAGTCTGAAGTTTTTTTGCCAAAATCAGCAAAAAATTTATCAAAAATATCAGGCATCCAATACCAACTAGGTCCTATATCAAAAGTAAAGCCCTCTTTTTTGAATTGTCGGCATCGACCGCCAATAGTTTCGTTCTTTTCGAAAACGGTTACATCATAACCGTCTTTTGCAAGATAGCAAGATGCTGAAAGGGCCGAAAAGCCAGAACCAATTATAGAAATATGTTTTGTCATTGTTTAACAAAGTTACTAGAAAGTTAAACGAAATTAGCTTTTAACGGCGTTTTTTTATAATTTTTTAACTAAATTCTCAATAGAGTCAAAAGTTGTGATTTGTTTTGGCAGTTTATTTAGGTCTAGTTCCTGTAACATTCTTCCTAAAACCCAAAGTTTAATAGATTTTTTTGTTAGAATTTTTTCAGAAAACTCATTGATATAATCAGCAATATGTTCTTTATCTGGCATTACAGTGAAATAAGATAGAAATGTAATGTCATCGTAGTATTTAAGAAGATCTTTTAAACTTTCAAGAGGAACACTTTGTCCTAAAAATATGGATTTATGACCTTTTGCTATTATTTGATAATTTATAATCATAAGTCCTAATTCGTGGACCTCATTGTCTGGTAGATATAGAACAAATACTTTGTCAGTTTTCTCTTGATTTTGAGATTGAATTATTTCAGTGTTTATAAGTATCTTCTGTCTAATTAAAGAGGTTAGAAAGTGCTCATGTGCAGGCGTAATCGTATCGGTTTGCCAAAGCATACCGATTTCAGAAAGAAGAGGTATAAAATCTTGATAGAACATCTCAAGAAATGATTTCTCTGTTATCAAACTTTCATAAGTATCATAAAAGAGTTTTTGATCAAAATTTAACATTGATAGTTTAAACGTATCAATAGCATGGTTATTTGTATGATCATTTTTGGATACTTCTTTAACTAATTTAGGTATTTCGCTATTTTGAAGCGAAGCAATTTTAGATATTTTGTATCCATTGTTATTTAAATAACTAATATTTAAAAGCTTTTGGAGGTGAGCTAATGTATAATACCTAATATTCGTTTCTGTACGTTCTGGTTCAAGTAAATTATAACGCTTCTCCCAAATCCGTATGGTATGTGCTTTTACACCTGTTAGATTTTCAAGATCTTTAATACTAAAAGTGCTCTTTACGTTGTTCATTGTTTATTTAAAAAAGTTAAACAAAAGTAACACTTTTTTGTAATGCAACTAAATTTTAAGCTTTATTTAATAGTAAAACTATTGAAAATGTTATTTGTGATATTGAACGGTGAGTATTATATAAAAAGTAGTCGCATAAAATGCTCTGATTTCCATAGGACTACTTTCATTTATTGCTGTTAGAAAGCAGGGTAGTTAAAAGTGCGCACGAGAAGACTCGAACTTCCACGGACTAATGTCCACCAACCCCTCAAGCTGGCGCGTCTACCAATTCCGCCACGTGCGCTTTATTTCAATAAAGATAAAAAAAAAGTTAAGCAAATGCTTAACTTTTTTTTATTGTGACCAGTCTGGGGCTCGAACCCAGGACCCTCTCCTTAAAAGGGAGATGCTCTGCCAACTGAGCTAACTGGTCATTAAGTTTCTCTAACGAGGGTGCAAATATAAAACGAATAATTAATTAACCAAACCTATTTTTGGATATTTTTTTGTTTTTTTGTTTAAATATTAATTATGATTTTAATAATCAATTTATAATGACAATATGACGCTTTTTTTAGTTGGGTATATGGGATCGGGTAAGTCTGTAATTGGCAGTAAATTAGCAGATATTTTGAAATATAATTATCTAGATTTAGATGGTTATATTGAAGAAAAAGAGGGTGCAACCATAAAAATAATATTTAAGACGAAGGGTGAAATTTATTTTAGAAAACTTGAAAGTTCCTATCTTAAAGAGTTAATTGGTCTAAATAATACGGTTATTTCTCTAGGAGGGGGTACTCCGTGTTATGGAAATAACCTGAATCTAATTTTAGAGTCTAAAAATTCATTAAGTATTTATTTAAAAGCTTCAATTAAAACGCTGGTAGGAAGATTGTATCAAGAGAGATATAAAAGACCTTTAATAGCTCATCTAGAAGATATAAGTGCACTTAATGAATTTATAGGTAAGCATATATTTGAGCGCGCTCCTTTTTATGAACAATCTAGTCTTAGTATTAAAACTGATGGTTTAGATATAAATGAGGTAGTTGATAATCTCGTTTTAAAATTATTTTAGAAAAGCTTGATGCACTTTACCAGTTAAAATAATTTCAATATGTTCATGTAGTGATGTTGATAAAGAAATTCCTTTGAAATCTGCTTTCACTGGGTATTTCTTGTGATTTCTATTGACTAATACGGCAGTCTTAAATTGTTTTAGAGGCACATCTAGAAAATGTTTTACCCCATATATTAAAGTGCTTCCAGAGTTTAGAACGTCATCAATTAATACGATTGATTTATTGGCGTATGCTTCTTTACTTAAGGAGGTATTTACTTCAATAAGGGGATTCTTTTTATTAATAATAACTTTGCAAATTACTGGTTTTATGTCAGAAATTTTTTCGAGAGTTTGTTTTAATTTTTGCGCAAGAATGAAACCATTATGTTCTATGCCAGCTAGTATAATGACCTTCTCCTCCACATTACATTCATAAATCTGATAAGCAATACGTTTTATTTTATGCTGTATTTCTTGATGATCTAATATAATATTTTTAGTAATGCTCATAGGTGCTTTCGGTTTCTTCAAAGATAAAAAAGAGTTTTCTTAATCGTTGTTTAAAAGTTAGATATCTTCTTCTGGTGTATCGTAAAAATCATCAATATCCCTTCTGTCTTTTTTCGTTGGTCGACCTACTCCTTTTTTTCTATAATACTCTTTGGAGTATTTGAGTAATTCTTTAGCGTCAAACACGTCTTTTGGAGTAACGTCTGTTACGTACAAATTAACTAGCTTGGCACCAACACGACTTTCAGGTAAATCATTGACTTGTAATTGATATTTTACTTGGTCTTTTCTAAATTCAATTTTATCAGTTGCATAAACATCTCTACTAGGCTTAACAACTTGATTATTTATTTTCACATGACCTTTTTTGCATGCATTAGTTGCAATACTTCTTGTTTTGCAATATCTAGTGCACCAAAGATATTTGTCTATTCGCATATTAAAACTGTAAAATTGGCGTTAATTGTATTGTGCAAAAGTATTATATTATTGTATCTTGCGCCTTAAAAATAAGCAATATTGAACAATTCAAATTTATTTGAATTAAAGCAAATTTAATCACTATGAATTCTAAATACATTACAGTCTTAATTGTTTTTTTAATTGCGACATTTTGGGCATGTACTCCAGATGAAACAGAGATCACAATAGTGCCCGCGCGTGATAGAGGAGAGCAGCAGATTATAGACAATGACTCATTGATAGAATATTTACAAACACATTATTATAATAAATCTTTCTTTAGTGATACGTCTGCAAATTATTCTAAAGATGATATTATAATATCGGAAGAATCAACGGATGGTGAAGGGAATCCCTATGAATTATTATTTAATGATGTTATTATGTACTCCTCTTCATTTTTAAGCCAAGATTATGACTACTATGTCCTTGATTTGAATCCCGGAACAGGAGGTCCTCAGCCAAATTTTACTGACAATGTAAGTATAAGTTACACAGGTTTTTTACAAGATGACGATATTTTTGATAGTACTGTAAATCCAACGACTTTAGATTTAATAGGTGTGATTCCTGGTTGGAGAGACGTGTTGCAAGATGTGAAAACTGCTGAGAGTGGGCCATTTGAAAACGCTGATGGAACTTTTAGCTATGATAACTATGGACTTGGTGTTATGTTTTTACCGTCTGGTTTAGCGTATTTTAACACGCCTCCATTTGGAATTCCAGTTTACTCAAATTTAATATTTAAGTTTGAATTATACGCTTCGGAAGTAAATGATCATGATAATGACGGCGTTTTTAGTCATTTAGAAGATATTAATGGGAATGAAAATATAACTGATGACGATAGTGATGGTGATTTAGTACCGAATTTCTTTGATGTAGATGATGATGGCGATGGGGTATTAACCAGAAATGAAGATATAGATAATGATGGTGATCCAACTAACGATGATTCTGATATGGATGGAATTCCTAATTATTTAGATGTAGATTCTACTGAATCTAATCAAACAGATAGTTAAAAAGAAAGTTTATTTTCTTAGGATGATAGAATAAAAAAGACGCTGGAAGCGTCTTTTTTTTGTTTTTTACTCTTTCCGAATTAAATTATAAGGCAATAGACAAACTCAAAATTAATTGATCTGGTCTTGTGTCAATTCTACTTATTGCACCTTCACCAATGTTGTTATCAATAAAAGTAGCTTCGTTTTCGCTAAAACCTCTTTCGTACCTTAAGTCAATGCCAATTTTATTAAAGCTTAATCCGATACCAAAGTTTAATCCAACCGAGAATTCATCTTCTACATTTTCTATATTAATTCCGTTGAATTCGGTATCAAGAATATATTGAAATGAAGGTCCAGCAAACACGCTAATTGGCCCAATAATAGTTATACCAACAAGTATAGGCGCATCAATTTTTTTTATTGAAAACTCACTACTATCGTATTCGCTTTTTGTAGCTGTATATATGAGTTCTGGTCTTAGGTACAAATCGTCACCAAATTTTCCGAAAACACCAAGATGATATCCGATATTTCGATCAGGATTTTTAGAATTGTCACTGATAGATTCAAAGTAATCACCATTGGAACTGTAGTTTAATCCTCCTTTAAGTCCAAATGCACTCCCTTCTTGGGCATTGACATTCAAACAAAATAACGTTAGTAAAAACGTACTCATAATTAAGTTTTGCATAATATTCTTTTTTTGTGATTTGGATTTATAACATCATAAACGTTGCCAAAACAGAATTATTTCTTTTTTGTCTTAAAATAATAGGATACTACAATGTGTTTAACACAAAAAATCTAGCTGATAAAAGCTAGATTTTTGAACTGATATTTTATAAAAGGTTTATTTTCTTTTTATAACCTTTTCGGAGGCATTTATAATAGCATTTGCATTCAATCCGTATTTTTCCATTAATTGAGCTGGAGTTCCAGACTCTCCAAAGGTGTCTTGGGTAGCAACAAACTCTTGAGGTGCAGGTCGGTGTAGGGATAATACTCTTGCAACACTTTCTCCTAAACCACCTAAAATATTATGTTCTTCAGCAGTAACAATACATCCTGTTTTTATCACAGAGTCTATAATAGTTTTGTCATCCAGAGGTTTGATGGTATGAATATTAATGACTTCTGCAGAAATACCTTTTTCATTTAGCGATTTAGCAGCTTCAAGTGCTTCCCAAACCAGATGACCAGTAGCAACGATAGTAACATCAGTACCTTCAGTTAATTTTAGTGCTTTACCAATTTCAAATGTTTGATCTACTGGAGTAAAGTTAGCTACTTTTGGTCTTCCAAAACGCAAATAAACAGGTCCTTGATGTTTTGCTATGGCAATAGTAGCCGCTTTAGTTTGATTATAATCACAGGTATTAATTACAGTCATTCCAGGTAACATCTTCATCAAACCAATATCTTCGAGGATTTGGTGCGTTGCTCCATCTTCTCCAAGTGTTAATCCTGCATGAGATGCACAGATTTTTACATTTTTATCAGAGTATGCAATACTTTGTCTAATTTGATCATAAACACGACCTGTAGAAAAATTAGCAAATGTACCTGTAAATGGAATCTTACCACCAATGGTCATACCTGCTGCAAGACCAATCATATTGGCTTCTGCAATTCCTACTTGAAAAAAACGTTCTGGATGGTTTGCCTTAAACTCATCCATTTTAAGGGAGCCAATCAAATCTGCACAAAGTGCAACTACACTCTCATTAGTTTTTCCTAATTCTGTTAATCCTGCTCCAAATCCTGAGCGAGTATCTTTATTTCCTTGATTTTCGTATGTTTTCATCTTTTATCTCTTAATTTGAAGGATTAATAATCGCCTAAGGTTTCAGGATTCTGTGCTAAACCATGAGCTAACTGCTCGTCATTAGGTGCTTTACCATGCCAAGCATGCGTGTGCATCATAAAATCTACACCGTTGCCCATTACTGTGTGCAGTAAAACACAAACGGGTTTACCTTGTCCCGTAAGTGATTTAGCTTTCGCCATTCCTTCTAAAACAGCATCAATATCGTTTCCATTTTCAATATCTAAAACAGTCCAACCAAAAGCTTCAAACTTTCCTCTTATACTACCCATAGGTAAAACATCGTCTGTAGAGCCATCAATTTGTTGTCCATTTAAATCAATAGTAGAAATTATATTATCCATATTATTTGCCGCAGCATACATAATGCCTTCCCAGTTTTGACCTTCTTGTAATTCACCATCACCGTGTAAGCTGTAAACTAAATGAGTGTCTCCGTTTAATTTTTTTGTTTGGGCAGCACCTAAAGCAACACTAAAACCTTGACCTAATGATCCAGAGGCAATACGAATTCCTGGCAAACCTTCATGAGTTGTTGGGTGACCTTGAAGTCTTGAGTTAATTAGTCTAAAAGTATTTAGTTCATCAACAAGGAAATATCCTGATCTGGCCAAAACACTATAAAATACTGGTGAGATATGACCGTTTGATAGAAAGAAAAGGTCTTCATCTTTCCCATCCATATCAAAAGTATCTTTTCTATCCATGATGTCCTGATAGAGTGCTACAAAGAATTCGGCACATCCTAATGAACCTCCTGGATGACCAGAATTTACCTTGTGAACCATTCGTAGAATATCTCTACGAACTTGGGTTGTTAAGTCTTGTAATTGTTGTGTGTTTGGCATATAAAGAGTGTGAATATTTAAGCCTCAAAAATAAAGTTTTCGTAAGGCTAATCAAAAATAGAGGCGATGCACTTATTAACGATTTTAGTCAGTTGCTAACAATTTTTATTCAAATGGAATATGAAAACTAGTTTTTAAGTTTCCGAAGACATAATTTTATTAAATGTTTAAGACCATAATACGTCTAGATAATTATCTTTGCTCACTTACGAATACGTTTTATGAAATTTGAATTAAAAGCAAGTGATCCTCAAAGTAAGGCCAGAGCTGGTTTAATAACAACAGATCATGGTCAAATTGAGACTCCTATATTTATGCCTGTTGGCACCGTTGCCTCTGTAAAAGGGGTGCATCAACGCGAACTTAAGAATGATATCAATCCAGATGTTATTTTAGCTAATACCTATCACTTATTTTTAAGACCTCAAACGCCTATTTTAGAAAAAGCAGGAGGTTTGCACAAGTTTATGAATTGGGATAGAAATATCTTAACCGATTCTGGAGGTTATCAAGTGTATTCCCTATCTGATAACCGAAAGATAAAAGAAGAAGGCGTAAAGTTTAAATCTCATATTGATGGCAGTTACCATGTCTTTACTCCAGAGAATGTGATGGAAGTTCAGCGTAGTATTGGTGCTGATATCATTATGGCATTTGATGAATGTACACCTTATCCATGCGATTATAATTATGCGAAACGTTCAATGCATATGACGCATCGTTGGTTAGAGCGTTGTTTAACACATTTGGATAAAACACCTTTTAAATATGGTTACGAACAAACATTTTTTCCAATAGTTCAAGGAAGTTGTTATAAAGATTTACGTCAACAATCAGCAGAGTATATTGCCAATGCAGGAGCCCAAGGAAATGCCATTGGAGGCTTATCTGTTGGAGAACCAGCAGAAGAAATGTATGCCATGACAGATGTTGTTTGTGAGATTCTGCCTTGGGACAAACCACGTTACTTAATGGGAGTAGGTACACCTATAAATATTTTAGAGAATATTGCTTTGGGTGTGGATATGTTTGATTGTGTGATGCCAACGCGTAATGCAAGAAACGGGATGTTATTTACTGCTCATGGTTCTATAAATATTAAAAACTTAAAATGGGCAGATGATTTTTCTCCTGTTGATGAGATGGGAATTACTTTTGTTGATACAGAATATAGCAAAGCATACCTTAGACATCTATTTACAGTGAATGAATTACTGGGTAAGCAAATTGCTACAATTCACAACCTCGGATTTTATTTATGGTTAACTCGAGAAGCTAGAAAGCATATAATAGCTGGAGATTTTAGAGCATGGAAAGATAAAATGGTGAAACAAATGGATAAAAGATTATAGGTGAAAATTCTCGATTGGTACATATTAAAACGCTATCTGCTTACATTTTTAATGATGTTGTTATTGTTTATTCCTATTGGGATTACAATAAACCTCGCTGAGAAAATTGGTAAGATTTTAGAACGTAATGTTCCTTTTGGAGCAGTCGCTCAGTACTATTTAGATTTTACGATTTATTTTGCAAATTTATTATATCCAATATTTTTATTTATCTCAGTAATTTGGTTTACATCTAAGCTTGCAAATAATACAGAAATCGTAGCTTTTTTAAGCTCGGGAGTTTCATTTTGGAGGTTTTTAAGACCTTATATGATTGGCGCTACTATTATCGCGAGTCTTGCCTTAGTTATGGGCTTATATCTCGCTCCAGAAGCTAGCAAGGGGTTTAATGAGTTTAAGTATAAATATTTAAAAAATAGCTCTAACGTTACTAAAACTACGAATATTTACCGGCAAATTAATGATAATGATTACATTTATGTAAGTAATTTTAACCCAGTAACAAAACGAGGGACTAATTTTACGCTAGAGCATTTTGTAGGTAATAAACTGACATACAAAATCACCGCAAATTCTATCATTGATAATGATTCGACATACCGACTTATCAATTATACAAAAAGAACGTTTGGTCCAGAAAATGACCTTATTGAAAACTCAAGTAGAAAGGATATTGAGTTTGATTTCGATACAGATGATTTAACACCAGAAGAATATATTGCAGAAACACTCCAATACGGTGATTTGATAAAATTTATTGAAAAGGAAAAACGAAGGGGCTCGTCTAACATTGGTCGCTATGAGGTTGTAAAATATAAAAAATGGAGTTTACCAGTATCTGTATTTGTTTTAACCATCATCGCTGTTTCTGTATCCTCTATTAAACGTAGAGGTGGTATGGGAATTAATCTAGCATTCGGGATTACAATTGCTATGGTTTTCGTGTTTTTTGATAAAGTGTTTGGCGTCATGGCAGCACAATCTAGCTTTTCACCAATAGTAGCCGTATGGTTACCAAATATTGTTTTTGGCATCTTAGCCGCTTATCTGTTATACAATGCCAAACGATAAATTTAAAAATTATCTCCATCTACATTTTCTAGTTTTCATAGCTGGTTTTACAGCTATTTTAGGAGAGCTAATCTCCATTGGTTCCACCGCTTTGGTATGGTATCGAATGCTCATTGCAGGTGTTTTGATGTTTGCGTATATCAAAATTATTAAGCTCAAAATACAAGTATCAACAAAAACAAAACTTAAATTTTTTGGAGCAGGAATTATAATCGCATTACATTGGATTACATTTTTTGAAGCCATAAATCAATCCAATATTTCTATAACTTTAGCGATGTTCTCCACAGGCGCTTTTTTTGCTTCTTTTATAGAACCTTTGATTTACAAACGAAAAATTATCTGGTATGAAATTCTCTTCGGAATGATTGTCATAATCGGTGTTTTTCTAATTACACAAAGTGAGATCAAATACCTAAATGGGATTTTATTAGGGATTTTATCAGCATTGTTCTCTACGTTATTTGCAGTTATAAACGGAAAGTTTATCGCAGAACATCGTGCTACGGTCATCTCATTTTACGAATTTATTAGTGGTGTTGTGTTTTTATCATTATTTATACTCGTATTTCAAGGTGGTTTTTCTACAGATTTTTTCATATTAAAAACATCAGATTGGATTTATATTTCAATCCTTGCCTCTATTTGTACGGCTTATGCGTTTATTGGTTCTGTAAACGTGATGCGACATTTAAGTCCATATACTGTGATTTTAACCTATAACCTTGAACCTCTATATGGTATAGCATTGGCATTGTTATTATTTCCTGAAACTGAAATAATGAGTACACAGTTTTACTATGGTGCCTTTTTAGTTTTGGCTACCGTTTTAGCAGATGGTATTTTAAAAAACTATAAGCGCCATATAAAGCGAAGTGGGTTAACGAGTAAAGCTGATACCCATCAGTAAATAACTGATTTCATCAGAATAAAACGCCTTGTTTATCTTTCTATATCTTAATAAAAGGAATCGGTAACTAGCGCCATGAATATATTTTCTTATCCATATAAAGACAAAAACATCATTTTCTTTTCAAGCGTATTCAATCTTTAACTGATAGAAAGTTTTTATATTTGCAGCAACTAACTAATGACTAATTATAACTAATCAAAATTTCTATGGAATATTTAGATTTTGAACTACCCATAAAAGAACTTCAAGACCAATTAGAAAAATGTCAAGTAATAGGCGAGGAGAGTGAAGTAGATGTCACACAAACTTGTAAGAAAATTGAGAAAAAGTTACTTGAAACTAAAAAAGAGATATACAAAAATTTGAGTGCGTGGCAGCGTGTTCAACTCTCAAGACATCCAGATAGACCTTATACTTTAGATCATATTAAAGCACTATGTGGCGATTCTTTTTTAGAATTACACGGTGATCGTAATGTTAAAGATGACAAAGCGATGATTGGTGGTTTAGGTAAAATTGGGGATCAAACGTATATGTTTATTGGTCAACAAAAAGGGTATAACACTAAGACACGTCAGTACAGAAATTTTGGAATGTCAAATCCAGAAGGTTATCGTAAGGCTTTGCGTTTAATGAAATCTGCAGAGAAATTTGGAATTCCCGTAGTGACATTGATTGATACTCCTGGTGCTTATCCAGGATTGGAAGCCGAAGAACGCGGACAAGGAGAAGCAATTGCTAGAAATATCCTAGAGATGACTCGCCTTAAAGTACCTATTATTACAATTATAATTGGAGAAGGTGCATCAGGTGGAGCTTTAGGGATAGGAGTAGGGAACAAAGTGCTAATGTTAGAAAATACATGGTATTCTGTTATTTCACCCGAATCTTGTTCATCTATTTTATGGAGAAGCTGGGAATATAAAGAGCAAGCAGCTGAGGCTCTCAAATTAACCTCTCCAGACATGAAACGTCTTAAATTAATTGATGGTATTATTAAAGAACCTTTAGGAGGTGCACATACAGATAGAAAAGCAACATTTTTAGCAGTTAAAAATGCTATAGAGAAAAATTACGAAGAGCTTAAAAACTTATCACCAAAAGATTTGGTGAATCAACGTATGGAAAAATACTTAAACATGGGAGTTTTTAAAGGCTAAACCTTATAAAATATAGGCTTAAAAAAACTGAAACTTATCGTTTCGGTTTTTTTTATCGCTATTAACAATATATTTAAGTTATTAACAGTTAAATTGTTGATGACCTGTTAAGATTGAGAATTTTTGAAATCCAATATTAGAATACATTTTATTTACATTCGCAGCTATGAAACAACCCAACCAACTACAAGGCTATCCAATAGATAAAAGCACAATTATAAGCTTAGAGAAAGGTAAAATACCGCCTCAAGCACTTGATTTAGAGGAAGTTGTGCTTGGAGCTATGATGATTGATAAAAAGGGTGTTGATGAGGTTATTGATATTTTAAGTACTGAGGCTTTCTATAAAGACGCCCATAAACATATCTTTGAAGCTATTTTCAAATTATTTGAAAACAGTGAGCCTATTGACTTATTAACCGTTTCTAGTCAATTAAAGAAAGATGCAAAATTAGATCTTGCTGGAGGTGACTTTTATTTGATTTCTTTAACGCAACGCGTATCATCTTCTGCGCATATTGAGTTTCATGCGCGTATTATTCTACAAAAGTATATTCAAAGAAGTTTAATTAAAATTTCTAACGAAATTATAGAAGAGGCTTATGACGAAACTAAAGATGTTTTTGATTTATTAGATACAGCAGAAGCTAAGCTTTATGAAGTTACCCAAGGTAACGTTAAGAAATCTACGGAGTCTGCTCAAAGTTTGGTGATTCAAGCAAAAAAGAAAATTGAAGAAATATCCAATAAAGAGGGGATGAGTGGTATTCCAACAGGATTTACCAAATTAGATAGATTGACTTCAGGTTGGCAGCCAAGTGATTTGATTATTATCGCAGCACGTCCAGGTATGGGGAAAACAGCATTTACGTTAACCATGGCAAGAAACGTTGCCGTAGATAGTAATATTCCTGTAGCATTTTTCTCTCTGGAAATGTCATCTGTACAGTTAATAACACGTTTGATTTCTTCGGAAACGAACCTGTCTTCAGAAAAGTTAAGAACCGGAAAATTAGAAAAGCACGAGTGGGAACAACTCAATGTGAAAGTGAAAACCCTCGAAAAAGCACCTTTGTTTATTGATGATACACCTTCGTTGTCCATTTTCGATTTGCGTGCAAAAGCAAGGCGTTTAGCCTCTCAATACGGAATTAAAATGATCATGATTGATTACCTGCAGTTAATGACAGCAGGTGGAAGTCAAAAAGGAGGAAACCGTGAACAAGAGATCTCAACAATTTCAAGAAATTTAAAAGCACTAGCTAAAGAATTAGCAATCCCAGTAATTGCATTATCACAATTGTCTCGTGCTGTGGAAACGCGTGGAGGAAGCAAGCGTCCGTTATTATCAGATTTACGTGAATCTGGAGCCATCGAGCAAGATGCAGATATCGTGTCCTTTATCTACAGACCAGAATACTACAAAATTGACGAATGGGATGATGACGAGCGCTCACCAACCGAAGGTCAAGGAGAATTCATCGTTGCCAAACACAGAAACGGTGGATTGGATAGTATTAGATTAAAGTTTATCGGTCATTTAGGTAAGTTTGATAATCTAGATGATTTTGATACACCTTTTGGAGAATTCCATTCAAAAATGAATGCAGCTGCGAATGATGATACGTTTAGTCCAGATAAATTTCCGTCTGCTAATGATGCTTTTGGTGGTCCAGAGGAGGATGAGGATAATGATGTGCCTTTTTAGATTTTACATCCTTTTACTATAAATTAATATAAATAAAAAAGTACTTATTTAAGTACTTTTTTATTTATATTTGTTTTATGGAAACAGTAAACTATTCAGAATTTCGATCAAATCTCAAACATTGGTTTGATAGAGTCGTAGATAATGTGAGTGACTTAGTCATCAAGCGAAAAGGTGGCAAAGACTTAGTCTTAATTTCATTAGATGAGTACAATTCTCTCAAGGAAACTACCTACTTATTGTCTGGAAAAAACAGAGATATTTTATTACAATCTATTAGTGAGTTGGAAGCTGGCAAAGGGTTTGAAAAAGATCTATTAGACTAATGCGCTTAATTTGGTCAAAAACATCGTGGGATGATTATTTGTATTGGCAGAAAGTCGATAGAAAAATTATGAAGCGAATCAATGAACTTATTAAAAGTTGTATACGAACACCATTTGAGGGCATCGGAAAACCCGAAGCATTAAAAGGAGATTTACAAGGCTATTGGTCGAGACGTATTACTTCGGAACATCGTTTAGTTTATAAATATGAAGATGAAAGTGTATTGATTGCTGCATGTAGGTATCATTATGGGAAGTGAGCTGATTATTTCAAAGTAAAATAGGTGCTTTGTCATATTTCCACTTTTTCACTTCTTTTTCTAAATCTTCAACAGTTGTATACTCTCCATGAGTTATTGATGCGTCTGCTTCTTTAACTCTATTGACATATTCTTCTTTGGTAAGTGAATCTCCATTAACAGTATATGCAACAATTTCAGAATCATTTTCTTCTTTTTGCTTTTCTGCAAAGTCAATTATAGCCTTTAGATGATTGACGTTATCAGTATTTATAAGTTGTAGTATTTTATTTTTTAATGCTGTAGCTCCCATAATTATTTAGATTAGAACGTAGTCAAAGATAGGTGACAATATAATTTGTTTTCTATTTAACATCAATAAGTTATGTATAAAATTTACTTCAAATTTGTTTGACAACTAAAATTTCCCTCAACTTTATTATTATTCTCAAAATAATGCTAGATTTACTCATAATTTCTTCCCTAAAGGAATTTCTAATTAATTTGTTGACTACACAAAAATAATTTTAACCGTCTATTTATAGACTAAATTAATGTGCAAATTATTATAAAAAAAACCTCCTACAACGTCTTACTTATTGATGACCATCCATCTATTATTGAAGCCTTTCAAAACGTTTTGAAACATATTGAGAAGCAAAATGAAAACTTAACGTTTAATATTGTGAGCGCAAATGATTGCCAAAGCGCATTTTTTAAAATTAATACCAAGATTCTAAATCAAAACCTAGATTTGGTGATGCTAGATATTAGCTTACCAGCAGCACCAGAACTAAAAATTAACTCTGGTGAAGATTTAGGTATTCTTTTGCGACAGCAATTGCCAAAAACAAAAATACTAGTGTGTACTTTTTATGATGACACTTATAGATTATCCCAAATACAGAAACTTATAAATCCAGAAGGTTTTATCTGTAAAAATGATTTAGGCTTTATGGGTTTTGTTAAGGCGTTTGAAAGTTTACTCTCCAATAATAATATGTATAGCCAAAGCGTTATTAATGCTTTAAGACAAAAATCCCAACTTAGAATAGTTTTAGATGATTATGATATATTAATACTTAAAGAGTTAGCAAATGGTTCAAAAATGAAAGATCTTTTAGAGTTAGTACCACTTTCTAAATCTGCGATAGATAAAAGAATACGAACTTTAAAACGAAATTTTAATATTGAAAGTAATAGTAATAGAGATTTAGTATTGGCAGTTAGGGCAAAAGGATTTATTTAGTTTTCTGCTTTTGCTTACTTTAAGTAAACCTTTTTGTGATTTTATTTGAATGGTAAGGTCTATCTTTAAAATGTTAATCAAGAAAGAGTTGAGTGCACGCAACAACATCTATGATTAAAATTTTTTTTATTAATTAAAATCATATAAATTATAAAATTCTAAGTTCAAGTTATAAGTGCAACACGAATATTTAAAATAGATGGGGCTAGCCCCATCTATTTTAGGCTCAATATTTATATTCGTTTTGAATGAAACATTATAAACAATTGACCTTGTCACAAAGGTATCAAATCTCTGCATTATTAGAGACAGGAATTACTATTACACAAATAGCAATAATTATTGGTGTCAATAAAAGTACAGTATCAAGAGAGTTAAAAAGAAACACGCCAAGTAGAGGAAGTACAGCTGGTAGTTATATTCCAGAACACGCTCAACAGAAGGCAATTAATAGACATTGTTTGAAACCCAAGCCTATAATCTTAACTGATGAGCTTAAAAAACGAAT
>NZ_AUDE01000017.1 GCF_000425305.1 Psychroserpens burtonensis DSM 12212 | reverse complement strand
ATCAAAAAATGAATGAACGGCTTACAAATTTTGACTCATCTTGGATTAAGACAATAACATTTGACAATGGAAAGGAGTTTGCTCGGCATGGTGAAATAGCAAAAGACGTGAATGTCAAAGCATACTTCACAAGACCATATACCTCTCAAGATAAGGGAACTGTCGAAAACAGAATAGGTGTAATAAGAAGATTTTTTCCAAAGAAAACAGACCTTAGAGAAGTCTCAGCTAAGAGAATAAAAGAAGTAGAAAAATTACTAAATTACAGACCAATTAGAAAGTTTAATTATAATAACCCTATTGAAGTCCTAAATAATAAGTGTGTTGCACTTATGGGTTGAACTCAGCAAATATGAAAATTATACTTATTTTAATTACTAGCCTAGTCTTTACGGTTACAGGTTTTGCTCTAGAAACAAAGGCTAATATTGCAGTAGACTTTAAAATTAGAAACCTTCGAATGAATGTAGATGGTCATTTTGAAAAGACATCTATTGCGACTAACTTCACGTCTCAAGATATATCGCAATGGGTCTTATATGGAAATGTAGCTGTCAACTCTATCGATACAGATAATAAAAAGCGTGATACGCATCTCAATAGTGATGATTATTTTGATAGTACGACCTATCCTGAAACAAGGATAAAAGCCACGAATTTTAAAAAAACATCAAAAAATAAATATGATGTTACTGTTAATCTTACGATTAAGAAAACGACTAAATCTAGTACGGTGCCAATGGAGATTATCAACAGTAAAGAAGGCACTAATCTAAAAGCATATTTTGAAATTAATAGACTTGATTTTGAAGTAGGAGACAGTAGTTTTGTATTGTCTGATACCGTAAAAATTAATATAAGCAACACCTTAAAAAAAGAATAATTTGAATCACAAATCATCTCAAATTGATGTCCTTATCGTTGGAGGCGGATTGGCTGGTTTATCTAGTGCAATTCATTTATCAAAGCAGAATTTGAGCGTTTTAGTTATTGAAAAAAATAGCTACCCTAAGCACAAGGTTTGTGGCGAATATATTTCGAATGAAGTGCTACCCTATTTAGAGTTTTTAGACATTGATGTGTTTAAATTGGGTGCTAAAAAAATTGATAAATTTCAATTATCGACAACCAAAGGACAACTAATTTCAGCAGATTTGCCACTAGGCGGATTTGGGATTAGTAGATTCTGTTTGGATGAAGCCTTGGCAAACAAGGCGCTTGAAAATGGTGTGGAAATTCTTCAAGATGTTGTTGAAGATATTCAGTTTTCTAATGATGAATTTTCTGTAGAAACAAAAAACAACACTGTTTTTAAAGCGGCAATAGTTATTGGAGCTTATGGTAAACGTGCTAATTTAGATGTGAAATTGGATCGGAAATTCATAAAAACGAAGTCGCCATATTTAGCAGTAAAAACGCATGTAAAAGGTGATTTTCCAGAAGACGTAGTGGCACTTCATAATTTTGAAGGTGGATACTGTGGTGTTTCTAAAGTAGAGGATGACAGTATCAATTTATGTTATATAACGAGTTTTGAATCGTTTAAGAAATTCAAGGATATTGGAGAGTTTCAAGAGAAAGTAGTATCTCGAAACAGTCATTTGAAAACTATTTTTGATAATACTGTTCCTGTTTTTGAACAACCATTAACGATTAGTCAAATTTCATTTGAAGATAAAAAACCAGTTGAAAATCACATCCTTATGTGTGGTGATACTGCTGCATTGATTCATCCTTTATGTGGTAACGGGATGAGTATGGCAATTAGAAGTGCACAAATAGCATCGGTATTAATTATCAAATTTTTTAATTCGGAACTATCTACTAGAGAAGCTTTAGAAAAACAGTACCTTAGAGAATGGAATACAGCTTTTAAATTACGTTTAAAGACAGGTCATCTAGTGGCTAATTTATTTAATCAACCTAAAATTTCTGAACTATTGATGCAAGGCCTAAAATGGTTTCCGGGTATTTTACCTCATATTATAAAGAGAACCCATGGCAAATTAATACAAGTTAAATGAGTTTGTTAGTTAGTACAAAATACAGAAGCGAGGAAGATGAAATCATGGACGATTTGGATTATAATGGTCCAATACTTCACGATGCCCTGGATAAATTAGCGAAAATTAATCAATGGTTAGGAGGAAATATAGTCACTATTAACGGACTCAAAATAGCACTCAAAAATCATGATAAAAACAAAGTAATAACACTCATAGATTTGGGGTGTGGAGGAGGAGATATTTTGAGAGAAATAGCACGATTTGGGAAGCGAAATGGTTATAATTTTAAATTGATAGGGATTGACGCAAATCAAAATACAGTCGACTATGCCAATCGGTTATCACAAGCTTACGATAATATAGAATTTAGAGCAATTGATATCTTCTCTGAAGATTTTGAGCAACTCGATTATGATTTAGTGTTGACCACATTATTTCTGCATCATTTTAAGGAAGATGATTTGGTTACCTTTTTAAAACCTGTTTTAGAAAAGGCTAAATTAGGAATTGTGGTTAACGATTTACATAGACATAAATTAGCGTATTACCTTTTTAAATTACTGTGTACAACAATTAAAAATAAGACCATCGTTGAAGATGGATTAACCTCAGTATTGAGAGGGTTTAAAAGACCAGAATTAGAAGATATATCACAACAATTAAATGCCAATTATAATCTGCAATGGAAATGGGCTTTCCGTTTTCAGTGGATATTGAAGAAAAAATAATATGAGCGTAAAAATAACGTCGGTAGCAAAACAGCTACCAAAACATACTAGAGAAACTAAAGATATTATTCCCTTTTTGAATGTTTGGTTAGCCGATCAAGACGATCGTTTTAAACGAAAAGTAATCAAACTTTTTGAGAATGCTGGAGTGGATAGACGCTATTCTATAATGGATGCAGAGGACGTGTTTTTGAATACGTCTTTTGAAGAAAAAAATGAGATCTATTCTCGTGAAGTTATAAAGTTGGCAGAACAATCTTTAGTAAAAGCTCTAGATAAAGCAAAGCTAAAGCCAACAGATATCGACTATATCATAACCGTTAGTTGTACTGGTATTATGATTCCGTCTGTAGATGCCTATTTGATTAATAACCTAAAGATGAAACAGGATATTGTAAGACTACCTGTGACAGAAATGGGATGTGCTGCAGGAGTTTCAGGCATTATTTATGCAAAGAATTTTTTAAAAGCGAATCCCAATAAACGTGCAGCAGTAATTGCTGTAGAATCGCCAACGGCAACATTTCAACTCGATGATTACTCAATGGTAAATATTGTGAGTGCTGCCATATTTGGTGATGGCGCTTCAAGTGTGATTTTATCGTCTTATGAAAATGAAGAAGGTCCTAAAATTATAGACGAAGCCATGTATCATTTTTATGATGCTGAAACTATGATGGGTTTTAAGCTCGTAAATACAGGTTTACAAATGATTTTAGATAAAGCGGTTCCTGAGACAATTTCAGAACATTTCCCTAGGATTGTTCATCCGTTTTTAGAACGAAATAATATATCGATTGAAGATATAGATCATTTGATTTTCCATCCTGGAGGTAAGAAAATTGTACAAACCGTAGAAGATTTGTTTGGCTCTCTTGGGAAAAATATTGACGATACCAAAGAAGTTCTTAAACTTTACGGAAACATGAGTAGTGCGACAGTATTATACGTTTTAGAACGCTTTATGGATAAACAATTGCCTAAAGGCGATAGAGGCTTAATGCTAAGTTTCGGACCAGGGTTTTCAGCACAACGCATATTGTTAGAGTGGTAGTTTAATAATTATGACGTAGTTTTAATCAACTAGTAAAACAATGTTCAGTTTTGATTTTTTTGCTTAGTTCACACCGTTTTAATTTTAATAAATTTGTGTTCGTGAATCTCGTACCTCGATTTCGTTTTTTTATCAAGAACTGCGCAGCACATCATGAGGTCCTAAAAAATAGTATGGGCGAATAAAAAAATTTATAAATTTAGTTTGAGGAATAAGCGTCTATATGAATGATTTTCAAGATAAAAACTATTGGGCACTCATTTTAGGAGGCTCCAGCGGATTAGGTTTAGCTACAGCAAAAAAACTAGCTAAACATGGCATGAATATTTGCATCATTCACAGAAATTCAAGAGCACAAGAAGATGAAATCAATTCAGAATTTACAACTATAAAGGCTGAAGGTATTCAATTTAAATCGTATAATGTTGATGCTTTTAAATCTGAAAAACGAGAACAAATTATTTCAGAATTGAAAGCACTATTCACCTCAGAAGGTAACATAAGGACACTCGTTCATAGTGTCGCCAAAGGGAATTTAAAACCGATGATTTCCGAAGAAAAACCAACACTAAAAAACGATGATTTTAATTTGACAATTAACGCCATGGCTATTAGTCTATACGATTGGACTAAAGCTGTTTTTGACGCTCAAATATTTGCGAGTGATGCTCGAATTATCAGTTTTACAAGTGAAGGAAATACGAAGGCTTGGAAAAATTACGCAGCAGTATCTGCAGCAAAAGTAACTTTAGAAGCGATTACTAGAAATATTGCCTTAGAATTTGCACCTTTTGGAATTAGAGCTAATTGTATCCAAGCAGGTGTGACTGATACTGCATCATTACGAATGATTCCGGGAAGTGAGCAAATTAAAGAACATAGTGTAATGCGTAATCCATTTAAGCGCTTAACACGACCTGATGATGTTGCTAATGCAGTATATCTGTTATCAAAAGATGAAGCGAGTTGGATTAATGGATGCGTGATTCCTGTGGATGGAGGCGAACATATATCCTAGAATTAAATTGAAATCAATTGGCCACTTTGAGCGGCGTCGAAAGGTCTTATAAAAAAACATATTTGAATTGAACAATAACCAAATCATATCATTATTACCATATCAACAACCATTTCTATTTGTTGATGAATTAACGAGGATGTCTTCGGAAGGGATAACAGGACATTACACCTTCAGAAAAGATTCATATTTCTACGAAGGTCATTTTAAAAATAATCCAATTACGCCAGGTGTAATTCTTACCGAATGTATGGCGCAAATAGGACTCGTATGTTTAGGGATTTATATACTGAAAGATCAATTATCTGAAGATAATCAACCGCAAGTTGCGTTGACGTCGAGTCAAGTTCATTTCTTTTTACCTGTATTACCTGGTGAGAAAGTAACTGTGGTTTCAGAAAAAGAAGTGTTTCGTTTTAATAAATTGAAATGTAAAGTGAAGATGTTGAATGAGAAAAATGAATTGGTTTGTAGAGGACAAATATCAGGAATGTTACATATTCCTGCGAATGCAGAAATCTCTATAAAGCATGAGTGAAAACTCAAAACGGTGGTGCGTATATATAATGACGAATAAGAAGGAAGGAGTTTTATATATTGGGTGTACAAATCATATTATAGAAAGAGTTAAAGAGCATAAGTTTATAAAATACCCCAGAGCGTTTACTGCTAAATATAAACGTAACTTGTTAGTTTATTTTGAAGAGTTTGAAGATGGAGAAGAAGCTTCTATGAGAGAGATTCAATTCAAGAAATGGAAGCGAGATTGGAAAATTAAACTAATTGAAGATATGAATCCAAGTTGGATGGATTTGAGCATGAATTGGAATTTAGGACTAAATAAATTTAGAGATTAGAATTAATACTAAAAAAAGATTCCTGCCTGCGCAGGAATAGAGAATGAACAGAGTCGTAATCACAGGTTTAGGAGTCGTTGCACCAAATGGTGTCGGGCTCGATGCATTTTTAAAAGCCATTAAAAATGGAACATCCGGGATTACATTTCACCAACAACTAGCAGACTTGAATTTTTCGTGTTGTATTGGTGGTATTCCGCAAATTTCCGAAGAAAAGAAACTAGAGTATTTAACCCCTTTACAGTTAAGAGGTTTTAATAGTTCTGGGATTTTGTATGGCTGTATCGCTGGAATTGATGCTTGGAAAGACGCTGGGTTATCAGTAGAGGCAGATAGTGAATTAGATGTTGATAGTGGAACCATATTTGGGACAGGAACCTCTGGCGTTGAAAAATTTAGAGAAGCTATTTATAAGCTAGATGACAAACAAGTGAAACGGCTAGGAAGTACTGTCGTGGTGCAAACTATGGCTAGCGGAATTAGTGCGTTTTTAGGTGGAATTCTAGGATTAGGAAATCAAGTAACCACAAATTCGTCTGCGTGTACCACAGGAACTGAAGCTATTTTAATGGGTTATGAACGGATTAAAAACGGACAAGCAAAACGAATGCTCGTTGGAAGTTGTAGCGATGATGGTCCTTATATTTGGGGTGGATTTGATGCCATGCGTGTCATGACGTATAAGCATAATGACTCTCCAGAAAAAGGCTCTCGACCTATGAGTGAAAGTGCTTCTGGATTCGTTCCAGGTGCTGGTGCTGGTGCTTTAGTTTTAGAATCTTTAGAGAGTGCACTAGAACGAAACGCGACTATTTATGCTGAGGTTTTAGGTGGAAATATTAATTCTGGTGGACAACGCGATGGCGGTACAATGACAGCTCCAAATGCTGAGGCTGTGCAGCGGTGTATTAAAGATGCGATCACAAATGCTAATATTTCAGCAAATGATATCGATACGATAAATGGTCATTTAACAGCGACTTCAAAAGATGGTTTGGAAATTGAGAATTGGACCAAAGCTTTACATAGAAAAGGGGATGATTTCCCATATATCAACTCTTTAAAATCTATGGTTGGCCATTGTTTGGCTGCATCAGGAAGTATTGAATCTGTGGCAACTATATTGCAGCTTAAAGAGCAGTTTGTATTTCCTAATATTAATTGTGAGGATGTGCATCCTGAAATTTTAGAATTAATTTCTAAAGAAAAAATAATAACTAAATCATTGAAAACCGACTTAAATATTGCTGCAAAAGCTAGTTTTGGTTTTGGCGATGTGAATGGTTGTGTTATCTTTAAAAAGTATAAAAAATAATCCCATTGTCAGTTCGAGCGGAGTCGAGAACACTTGAAATCTCTCGACTTGCTTTGCAAGGTGCTTTCAATAAAAGTATATTTTCATTTTATCAATGAGCGAAGTGATGTAATGAAAAGGTATATAATGTCACCTTGAACGCAGCCGAAGTGCTAAAAAATAAAATGTTTAATTAAAAAGATTCCCACTTTCGTGGGAAACAAATATGACTAAAGACCAACTAATCGCAAAATTAAAAACCATTGTTCAACCCTATATTCAGGATGAAGACGCCTTTAATAATTTATCTGAAGAGACTGATTTTATTAACGATTTGAAAATCAATTCGGCGAATCTAGTCGATGTGATTTTAGATGTTGAAGACGAATTTGATATTAGAATCGAGAACGACGATATGGAAAAAATGATATCTGTAAGAGCTGCTATGGACGTTGTAAATGAGAAATTAGCAGCAAAGTGATAGGTAATGATATTGTCGATTTAAAATATAGTTCTACCGGTTGGGTACGTCCTCGCTTTTTAGATAAAGTCTTCACGCTAAAAGAACAAGCGCTTATTTTTTCTTCGGAACATCAACACCAAACAGTGTGGTTGCTTTGGAGTATGAAAGAGGCGGCGTATAAAATTCACGTTCGGCAATTTGGTGAACGTTTTTTTAACCCGACACGTTTGGTTTGTGATCTTATTTCTAAAGAGAAAGGACTAGTTAGGATAGATGATAATTGCTATTTCACGGAATCAACGGTTACAGAAGATTATGTGTATACTGTTGCTAAACAAGATCAAAATCAGGAGGTGTGTACCTCTATTTTTGAAACTAAAAAAGAAGAATATACGATTCAAAGTAACGTATTGAAGCAACAGTTACTAAAATCGATTTCTCAAATTGAAAAGATAGATCGCGATGTCTTAAGTATCAAGAAAACGGATCTTGGAATTCCTGAAGTATTCGTTAATTCTGTAAAATTACCAAAACCAATTTCACTAACACATTGTGGGAGGTTTTCTGGTTTTGCGTATGCTTGAGGCGCACTATGAATTCCTTGTGTATTACTCGTTTATTCTATAATTTTTAAATAGATAATCTCGTTTTTTTTGAACTGCTGATCATTCATAAAAAAAATATTCTCTCCATCTAAATCTGCT
Source organism: Psychroserpens burtonensis DSM 12212 (assembly GCF_000425305.1). Classification (GTDB taxonomy): domain Bacteria; phylum Bacteroidota; class Bacteroidia; order Flavobacteriales; family Flavobacteriaceae; genus Psychroserpens; species Psychroserpens burtonensis. The sequence goes on along the minus strand of NZ_AUDE01000017.1, from coordinate 119,188 downwards.
TCAACTAGATAATAACGCCCTTTAAAATAACTTCTTCTTACCGTTGCTTTAAGCATAGATTCGTCTACAATTTTAAGTTGATGCGCATAAATAATCTTATCATTTATGACATTAAACTCACCAAAAAATGACGCAATTAATGGTGTTTTAGGGTTTTTGTATAGAGCCTGAGGTGTATTGTAAGCTTCTATTGTATTGTTATTAAGTAGTATCAGTTGATCTGCAAATCCTAGAACATCATCCTTATCATGAGTGGCTACAATGCAGGTCACATTTTTATCTTTTAGATATTTATAAATATTACGTCTTAAGGATTGTTTTTTAAAATTATCAATATGACTAAAAGGCTCATCGAGTAAAATGATTTCAGGTTGTTTTGCCAATGCTCTTGCTAATGCGACACGCTGTTTTTGTCCGCCAGAAAGTGTTTTGACTTTAGTTTGAGCGAAAGAGGTGAGTTCAACAACGTCTAGTAATTCTGCTGTACGTTCTTTCTTTTCATTCGGAAAAAAATTAGAGAGAAAGGTTCCGATGTTTTCTTCTACAGAAATAAATGGCATCAAATCAAATTCTTGAGCCACATATTTCATAAACTCATAACCAACTACTAGGTTATGTTTTGGACCAAGGACCTCTATGTCTTTCCAGTGGATATTTCCGAAGTTAAGATCATATTCGCCATACAATACTTTTAAAAGTGTGCTTTTACCTGAACCACTTTCTCCTATAATGGCTAAGTTTTCACCTTGTTCAACTTTAAAAGATAAGTCTTTTAAAACAGGTGTTTTTTTATAAGAAAAGTTAAGGTCTTTTACGTTTAGCATAGCGTTACAAAAATACTATAAAAAAAGTCGCTCTTTGATGGAGTGACTTTTAAATATATTTAGAAAATTTTATCCTTTTACTCTTTCTTTAGTTTGACTTGGTAAGACGTCAAATCCCATATTATAAAGTGTAAATCCAAAAATATCTGCATACTGTTCAATAGTTTTAGTTACTGGAGTTCCTGCGCCATGACCAGCATCAGTTTCGACACGTATCAATGTAGGATTATTTCCAGTTTGTTTGGCTTGTAACTCGGCAGCAAATTTGAAACTATGTGCTGGTACAACGCGATCATCGTGGTCTCCTGTGGTCACCATTGTCGCAGGGTATTGCACACTTTCTTTTACATTATGAACTGGAGAATAACCTTTAAGGTAGTCAAACATTTCTTTATTGTCGTCTGCTGTTCCATAGTCATAAGCCCAGCCAGCTCCTGCTGTAAACGTATGGTAACGCAACATGTCTAAAACGCCAACCGCTGGTAATGCTACTTTCATTAAGTCTGGCCGTTGTGTCATTGTCGCTCCAACTAATAAACCGCCATTTGAGCCACCTCTAATCGCTAAATAATCTGATGAGGTATATTTTTCAGCTATTAAATATTCGGCAGCTGCAATAAAGTCATCAAAAACGTTTTGCTTTTTAAGTTGTGTTCCTGCATCATGCCACGCTTTGCCATATTCTCCACCACCCCTTAAATTAGGAACTGCATAAATACCACCTTGTTCCATCCATACCGCATTTGCGATGCTAAATGATGGTGTTAAACTAATATTGAAGCCTCCATAACCGTAAAGAATTGTTGGGTTTTTACCGTTAAGTTCTAATCCTTTTTTATGCGTAATAATCATCGGTACTTTTGTGCCATCTTTTGAAGTAAAGAACACTTGATTGCTTTCATAATCTTCTGGATTGAAATCGATGTCTGGTTTAACGAAAACTTCTGAAGTTCCTGTTTTAATATCATATTTATATATATTTCCAGGCGTTACGTAGTTCGTGAATGAGTAATATAACTCTGTGTTTTCTTTTTTGGCACCAAATCCGCCAGCACTTCCAACACCAGGTAATTCTATATCTCTCACTAATATCCCATTGTAATCGTATTGCATGACTTTAGAAACAGCATCAACCATATATTCTGCAAAGAAATAACCTCCACCTGTTGATGGGCTCAATACATTTTTGGTTTCTGGTATAAAATCCACCCAGTTTTCTGGACTTGGATTTGAAGCATCTACTGTGACAATTTTCTTGTTTGGAGCGTTTAGGTTGGTTACTAAAAACAGTTTGCTTCCAACATTGTCAATAGGAAATGTATCGCTATCTGCATGGTCTAATACGGTTATTAAAGGACTATTTGGTTTAGAAAGGTCTTTCATAAATAGTTTGTTTCCTGAAGTGGATACACTTGCTGTAATTACTAGATAGTTGTCATCTTCTGAAACATTACCTCCAACATAACGGTGTTTCTCTGCTGGTGTCCCTCCAAAAATTACAGCATCGTCTTTTTGTAATGTCCCTAGTTTATGGTAATATAATTTGTGCTGATCTGTTTTTGCAGACAATTCGCTTCCTTTAGGTTTATCGTAACTAGAGTAATAAAAACCTTCATTTTTGTACCAAGACATGCCGCTAAATTTGATATCGACTAAAGTGTCTTCAACGATGTCTTTAGTCTCTGTATTCATGACTAGAACTTTTCTCCAATCGCTTCCTCCTTCGGAAATAGCATAGGCCAAGGTTTTTCCGTCTTTTGAAAAACTTGCACCTCCAAGTGATATGGTTCCATCTTCTGTAAAGGTATTTGGGTCTAAGAACACTTCTGCAGTCTTTGGATTTTCTCCTGTTTTATAGCGATAGATAACATATTGATTTTGAAGTCCATTATTTTTATAGAAATAGGTGTAATCCCCTTCTTTAAAGGGAGCTCCTACTTTTTCGTAATTCCATAATTTAGATAAACGTTCTTTCAATTCTTTACGATATGGGATGTTATCTAAATATCCAAAAGTAGCTTCATTTTGAGCTTTTACCCAGTTTTCGGTTTCTGTGCTTTTATCATCTTCTAACCAACGGTAAGGATCTTTTACTTGTGTTCCGAAGTAATCAGTAATCGTATCTACTTTTTTTGTTTCTGGGTAATTTACCACGATATCTCGTTTTTGTTCCTTAGAGTCGTCCTTGCATGCGCTAAATGCTAGTGTCACTATTGCTATTAATAAAATGTTTTTCATAATTTATAAGTATTGATTAGTCGTTCTATCAAAAATAAACAAAAAAGCCTCTACAAATAAATGTAGAGGCTTTTTTAAGATATTATTAAGCTCTTTATTGCTTGATAAACTTTTGACTTTTTATACTGTTTCCCGAAACAATTCTTAAGATATAATTACCCGTATTAAGAGCGCTTACATCAATAGTGTTTTGACTTAATCTAGAGTTCATAATACGTCTACCGTTGATATCAAAAATAGTGTAAATAGCATTTTGAAGACTATCGGTACTAGATATTTTTAATACGTCTTTAGTTGGGTTAGGGTATATCACAAGATCGTTTACAAATGAATTTTCTAATGTAAGTGTGGCACCTTCAACAACTTCAAGAGGTGCGTTAATTGCTGGATCATTAATAATGTCTATGACACCTGATGGCCAGTAAATAGTAATATGGTCAATTCCTGTTTCAGTTCCGATTCCGAAGTGCGTATTTAAGGTGCTCATGTATTTAAATCCTTCTCCACTTCTTACATCTCTAATTTGAGTACCGTTAGTGGTTGTAATTTCAATTCTTGCCCCAATACCATCAATGTTACTCTGAACTCCAACAGTATTTATAGTAATCCAATTATTATTTGTTGTGAGATTCCAATAAATATTTCCATTATAATATGCATCAACAAAACCATCATTATTTAAATCTCCAAAAGATCCATTGGCGTAGTTTAGTTGACCATTATCAGCATCTTCGAATGTTAAATCACCTTTTCCGTAGAGAATTGTACCATTACAGAGGATATCTAAATAGCCATCATTATCAATATCATAGCTTACGTTTTCGTGACCATTTGGAGCACCACTGACGCCTGCACCTGGAGTCACATTAACAAAAACACCGTTTCCATCATTTCTTAACAGCTTATGGGTTCCTGAACTTGCTCCTACAAATGCGTCCATATCACCATCGTTGTCATAATCCCCCCAAGACGAAGACCATGTTTGCATAATATCGTCAAGTCCTAAAGCTGCGGCATTTTCACTGAAAGTCCCATCACCATTATTAGTTAACATGTTGTTTTTTCTTCGATCTTCACTACCACCACATTTTGCAATGAACATATCCATATCTCTATCGTTGTCATAATCTATCCAGATAGAACCATAGTTACCTCCAGAAGGATAATCACCTAAATTTACAGGTGCATTAGGAGTAACATTAGATTGGTAAAATGTTAGATTTCCAGAACCATCATTGATATAATAAACATTAGGCGCTACATCATGGCAGACAAACGCATCGAGGTGACCATCGTTATTGATATCTACAAAGTTAGAACGCTGAGAAAAGACGTAGTCTGAAGTAGAGGACTGTGTAAAACTAGTACCAGCACTATTTAATTTCATAAAGGTTACACCACTACCAGAACCATATAATAAATCTGTTTGTCCATTTCTGTCATAATCTGCAGCTGCCATACTCCAACTAGGCATGAAATCCGCACTAGGTGTAGATAAATCAACCTCATTGAAGCCTCCTGCGCTTAATTGATAATGAACTTTAACACTATTTTGAGATACAGAGATGATATCATCTAAATGATCTCCATTCATATCAACTACAGCTAGGTCATAATCATTAGCAGACATTGGTTGTGTTGAGAAATTTACACGCGAATCAACTAAAGTAGTAAACGTTAAAGGCCCAACCCAATTGCTATAATCTGAACCTCCACAGAAACCTCTAACAAAAACCTCGTAAGAAGTGGATGAAGATAATCCAGAAACGGGGTAAGGATTATTTAATGTTGTAGAAATTCCTGAGCTAGTAGGTACTCCAGAACCAGTATCCTGAATAACAATTTCCCAATTTGTTTCTGTACTTCCTGGTTGCCAATTAACATTTGCAGTATCTGTATTAATATTAGATACACTTAGGTTAGAAACATTAGGACAAGCAGGTGGTGTTTGTGAACTTATTGTAGGAGAGTTAAAACAAAAACCGTATCCCCAAATGTTATTATCGTCATAAGAAATCCGATATCTAAAATTACTTAATTGATTTGGACTAAAGGATGCAATATTTAAAGGAGCGGAATTAAATCCTTCATAAGTTCCAGAACAGAAATTATCTGTTGGTGGGTTTTGAGTTCCTGATATTTCATTTCCCCAGTTTACCCAAGAACTTGAGTCTGCATCCCAATATTGAATGATTAGAGTTTCACCAAAATCATGAAAAACATAACTAGATCCAACTGAAAGCCAGCTTTCGTCAGCATTGAAGGCAGCTGTTAAATTTATGATTGGAGACTCTGCTGCGATATCATCATTGTGACCGTTTTGAGCATCGTCATCATCATATGCAAAGTTTGACGTTACTGTTGGATTGGCTTCAAATACATTAGCATCTGTTAAATAGTCACCTGTAATACTCCAATTGGAGTTAGGCCAGTTCGCAGGTTGATTTAATGTTTGGGAATAGCTAAGAAAAGCACTAAATAATAAGAGAGCGAGAGTAATTTTTTTCATAGTCAAATTAAGTATAGTGCATAAAAGTAACAAAAAAGCCTCTAAATCGTTAATTTAGAGGCTGTATTATTTAGTATTTTATAAATTTTTGACTCTTTATCGAAGAACCTGATACAATTCTTAAAACGTAATTACCAGGCGATAATTTGGAAACATCAATGGACGACTCTTTAAGTTTAGAATTCATTATCCTCTTACCCGTTATATCAAAAATTGTGTAAATCATATTATCATTTAATTCTAAAGAATTAATATTTAATACATCTTTTGCTGGGTTAGGATAAATAACTAATTCATTTGTTAAAGAGTTTTCTAAGCTTAATGTATCTCCTTCAATAACCTCTAATGCTCCATTAATTGGTGGGTTTGTGATGGTATCAATGATACCAGAAGGCCAATAAATAACAACACTATTAATTGTATTATCTGCACCAATACCAATATGAGTGTTTAAAGAATTCATATATCTAAACCCGTCACCACTTTTTACATCTCTAATTCTAATACCAGAAGGCGTATGAACTTCAACACGAGCTCCAATACCATTTATATTACTAACAGTCCCTGTTGTATGTATTTTAATCCAGTTATTATTACTTTCAGCATTATTATAATAAATAGCTCCTGAGTTAAACGAATCAATATAACCATCATCATTTAAATCCCCAAAAGAGCCAGAACCCGGAAATACATTCGTATAAACATCAAATGTCATATCACCTTTTCCGAATAAAATATTATTACCAGAGACTAAATCTAAATGACCATCATTATCAAAATCAAAAGTCACCGTTTCTGTAGAAGTACTAGTTAGAACATTAATACCTGAACCGGGTGTAATATCTGTGAACATTCCATTATCATTTCTCATAAGTTTATGAGGTCCAGAGCTGGCTCCTACAAAAACATCCATATCACCATCGCTATCAAAATCACCCCAAGCAGCAGACCAAGTTTGCATTGGATCTGCAAGGCCTATAGCGAGAGCATTTTCGGTATAATTTTCAGTTCCGTCATTGGTGTGCATTTCGTTAACTCTACGAGCAACTTCTCCACCACATTTAGCAATAAATAAATCTAAATCTCTGTCATTATCATAATCTATCCAAATAGATCCATAATTTCCACCAGAAGGATAATTTCCTAGCCCGCCTTGGTTGAACGTTAAATTGCCACTACCATCATTTAAGTAATACACATTTGGAGCAACATCATGACATACAAAAGCATCGAGGTTACCATCATTATTTATATCTACAAAATTTGAACGTTGAGAGAATACATCTTGAGGTCCAGAAATTTCTGTAAAACCAGTTCCTGTGCTATTTGCCTTCATGAAAGTAACTCCATTACCACCACCGTATAATAAATCTGTATAACCGTTTCTGTCGTAATCTGCAGCCCCTAAGCTCCATGTTGGAGGGAAATCTGCATTGGTGGTTGTAATGTTTTTAGTTGTAAAACCACCACCAGTATTTTGTTCTCTAATATTAATATTATTTGAAGAGATAGAAACCATGTCATCAAGGAAATCACCATTCATATCAACTATTGCGATTCTATAGCTTCCTGAGGCTCCCGAAGATTGTGAATCAAAGGTAATAGGTGCAGGAGGAGGAGCAACAAAATTAGAGGTTTCTAAGCAGAAAGCGACATCAGAGTTTAACGCATAATCATAAATTTGAATGATTAACTCATCGTTAATAGCCCATCCAGATATGTTTTCACTTACAAAGGTATCTGTACACGAAATTTCAATTGTTCCCGTTGCATCCCATATTGTTATTCCTGGGTTTCCAGGATTTCCAGAGGTAAAAAACAACCCAGTACTTGTTGCTGTCCATGTAAAGAATTGATCATTGGCAGAACTCGTACATGACCCTTGAACACCACTATCTGTAGTTCCGTCAGTTGAAAAAGGCAAATAAAAACTTTCCGTACCACAACCAGTACCTTCAGGGGAAGGCGTAATTGGGATTGCACCACTTATATTATCGTTAGCAGGTTGCCCAAAAGATGGGATACAAAGTGCTATCGCTAAAACTGTTAAGATGAGTAATTTTGATTTCATAATTATAATAATTTTATTTTATTGACAGTCTATATTAAGCGAGTTTATCCATTCTTCTATTAATCGAACGCCTTCTTCATGTTTAAGCGTTCTACCTATGATTGGCATTCTATTTTGTTCTTCAATTGAAGTTACTCTATACCTTAGCACAGAAGCCTCTAGATTTCCAGGAGCAACTATAAATGATGTACCTTCAATTTGCGTATCTGGCTCTACACATACACCTTTATTAGTATCATCTTCACTCTCATGGAAAGCAAAGCGTATTGGTCTATACTCACAATAGCTTTCTTCTGAGTGGCAATGCGCACAATTAATATCTAAATAGGACCGCAATCTTAAATCTAAATCAAGAGATTCATCATCCCACTTAACTGTAGAGACTATTGAAGTAGGGAGATTATTTTCTAAGTAACCTACTTCAATCCATTTTTGTAATTGATTTGCAGCGCCATCTGGATAGCTTAAATCTCTATTTAAGTTTTGTGGTTTTGGACCTATTGGCACAGGAGTACCAAATTTATTATGACATGCAAAGCATTCATTTCGTGACGGAATTCTATAAGTAACAGTATTCGTTACACCGTTTTCTAGCCAATCAACATTTGTAAAGCTTCCCGAATTCGTAAAAGTTGCTTCGGTTTGTTCATCATTCCAAACATATTCTGCAAAATCCCAACCATCTTGAGTGAAATACATTAATCGAGTTTCTATAATGCGTGTTGTATTGTTTGGTAGCACATTGTCGTAATAGAAGTTTTTGATTAGCACAGACCCAATAGGAAAATCTAAAGGCGTAAAATCACTATTGTAATTTGCTTTAGAGCCCTCAGGCATCCATACAAATCGCTTTTTATGAGCATAATCTGAAAATAAACTAGAATTTAAATCATAAGGGAAAACACCAAATGATGGGTCTAAATCTTTCATTACACCATCAAAAAAGTTATATTCTGAAAGTGTATTAAATGGAACCTCTTCTAAATTAAAGTTTACAGTAGATACAGGTGTCACTGTGATATTAATTGTTCCTGTTCCGCAGTTATTGTTGTCATCACAAATTGTATATTGAAATGAGTCGCTTCCCACAAAATCATTGTTAGGTGTGTACCGAATAACATCGTCTGATGGATCGTTTGGAGTTGTATTAGGATCTAAAACTTGGGCTGTTCCGTTTTGAGACGTTATGGTGTTTAGTAACCCACTACTAGGAACATTAACATCATTGGACAAAACATCAATTGTAATAGAACTGTTTTGAGAAACCTCTATACTATCAGAATTTGCCTCAATTGTTATTGCTACATAATTATCGTCGTCACTACAGGAAAATAAACCTAGGGCGAACGTAAATATGCTTAAGAATTTTAGGTATTTTTTTAACATTTAATGTGCAATTTGGATAGTAAATATAAATACAAACCAATAGTCTTTATAATTAATTAGTTGTAATACACTTTTTATCAGACAACAAGAGTGAATTTGTTTATAAAATCTATTAAACTCTGTCCTATTTATACATAGTGTGGTTTTCATAATTATAAAACATCTTGTATATGAAAAACCCTACCTAATTATTTGAAGTATTTATAATCAATTTTGTTTCAATAGATACTCTGTTATTTGAATTGTATTTGTTGCAGCACCTTTTCTAAGATTGTTATTTACCACCCATAAATTTAGAGTATTAGGTTGAGAACGATCACGACGAATTCTACAGACAAAAACATTTTCTTTGCTTTTAAAAGAAATACGTGTTAGTTATAGATATAAAACAATAATTAATCTTGGGTTTTTTTTTATTTTGAAATAAGTTTTCTCATATTGACAATCCCAATAATTTTTTCTGTCGTTTTAAGCCCAATAACCTTTATAACTTCCAATCTTATAACATTTAAAAGTGTGAACCATGAATGGTTGTAATGATGAATACAATATGTGTTTTTTGTTTTAAATACTTGACGTGTTTGATGATCTTTAGGGCTAAAATATTCGGAAGGAAATAAAAACAGAGAACTTTTATCTTCAATTAATATCTCAATACCTTGAACCTCAATATATTTGAGTTGAATTATCTTCTTGTATTTCTTAATTTGAGAACGCATTACAACAGGTAATATCTCTTGATTATAGCTTCCGTCTTCTTTTATAAAAGATTTATTATCATAATGTTCTAAACAACCTTTAATCCAATCAGTCCCTTTTTGTGCACCAATAATAGCAGCTTCAATATTATTATCACACTGTAATCCAACGAAATACGGTAAATCAAGTAGTTCGTCAAAGGTTTTTAAAACTTCAACATCACTATCTAAATAAATACCTCCATAGTTGTAAAGAGCATGTAATCTTATGTAGTCTGCTGCAAAGGCATATTGTTTGGCTTCAAAAGCTTGTTTAGTCCATGTTGTTGAGTTGATGTCAAATTTATTTGTATCCCATAAAACAAATTCGTAATCTGGTAATTTATTTTGCCAAGACTCGATACATTTTTTAATAACTTTTGGGTATTCGTCGAAACTTAACCAACAAAAATGGATAATTTTTGGAATCATAATTGTTTTTTAAATGTATTTGTTTTTACAAGTTACATTTTATAAGAACTTACAACAAGTTATTAGCAACTAAATATTCGGCAATTTGAATTGTATTTGTGGCAGCACCTTTTCTAAGGTTGTCACTTACCACCCATAAATTTAGAGTATTAGGTTGAGAACTATCACGACGAATTCTACCGACAAAAACATCATCTTTTCCATTGGCATAAATTGGCATTGGGTAAGTATTTACATCAATATTATCTTGGACGACTATTCCTGGGGATTCATTTAATAAGTGTCTTACTTCGACTATATCGAAATCATTTTCAAACTCTACATTTATCGATTCACTATGACCTCCAGCAGTTGGTATTCTTACAGCGGTTGCAGTTACTGCAATTGTGCGATCATCGAATATTTTTTGAGTTTCTCTCACTAATTTCATTTCTTCTTTAGTGTAGCCATTCTCTTCAAATACATCACAATGAGGAATTGCATTTTGGTGAATTGGGTAAGGGTACGCCATTTCACCTTTTATTCCAGCCATTTCATTTTCTAATTGTTTAACCGCTTTCACACCAGTACCTGTTATAGATTGGTAAGTAGAAACAACAATACGCTTGATTTTGTATGTATTATGCAGAGGAGCTAAAGCCATAACCATTTGTATGGTAGAACAGTTTGGATTTGCAATAATTTTATCTTCGGAAGTTAATTGAGCCGCGTTAATTTCTGGAACAACAAGTCGTTTTGATTGATCCATTCTCCAAGCCGAAGAGTTGTCAATAACAGTAATGCCAGCTTCAGCAAATTTTGGAGCCCATAGCAAAGACGTATCACCTCCAGCCGAAAATAACGCAATATTAGGCTTCATATCAATAGCTGTCTGCATTCCGACAACTTTATAATCGTTTCCCTTAAACGAAATTAATTTACCAATAGAGCGCTCTGAGGCCACTGGGATTAATTCTGAAACAGGAAAATTACGTTCTGCAAGAACTTTAAGCATGACTTCGCCAACTAAACCAGTGGCACCAACTATAGCTATTTTCATTGTATGAAATTTTAAGCTATAAAATTATAGATTTTATTAGATTAAATCAGTTTAACAAGACACTTATTTTTAATAAATAAAGCGTTTTGTTAAAACTAGTGTTTTTGATTTTAAAATTTAATTTTTAAGAATTCAACAAGAAAAAACCGCTTACATGTGAAGCGGTTTAAGTTTAATTAAATAGGTAATGTAGCGGTTAGCTAAAAGCCCTTATTTTTTTAACGAGTCTCTAATTTCTTTTAAAATATCGAGCTCAGAGGGTCCTGCTGGAGCTTTTGGCTCTGGCGGAGTTTTTGTTTTATTGTATGCTTTAACAATCATAAATAAAACAAGACCTACAATAATTAAATTGATGATTGAATTTACCCATTTACCGTACATGACAGCATTTTCTGGTTTTATGATTTCACCATCTGCTCCAATTGTCGCAGGAGACAGGACGTGTTTTAGGTCAGCAAAATCAACTCCTCCAGCAAAGTTTCCTATTACTGGCATCATAATGTCATTTACAAATCCGTTAATTACCATTCCCATAGCTCCTGCTAGGATTACAGCAACAGCTAAATCAATGACATTTCCTGTCATTATAAATTTTTTAAATTCTTTAAACATAATTTGGAATGTTTTGTTAGTTAGTTATAGGACTCCAATTTAGTTAAAAAGTCACATAACACAATAAAAAGATATTAACCCTTTATAAGTAAGCGTTTAACGCGTTGAGAAATCGCAGTGATTATCTCATATGTAATTGTATTTGTAGCATCTGCAAATTGAGAGGCATTTGGGTGATTACCAAAGATTATAACTTCATCCCCTTCGTGACAATTAATATTAGTTATGTCAATCATAATCATATCCATGCAGACATTACCTATGATTGGTGCTTTGTTTCCATTCACAGTGACAAAGCCTTTTTTATTTCCATATTGTCTGCCTATTCCATCTGCGTGACCAATTGGTATGGTCGCTGTTTTTTCAACTCCCTCACTTTTATATGCTCTGTTGTAGCCTACAGTTTCTCCTTTTTCTATAGTATGAATCTGAGAAATCACAGACTTAAGTGTTGCGATAGGTTTTAAATTTTTATTTTCTTCTTTAGAATTTCCAAAACCATACAATCCAATTCCAGTTCTAACCATATCTAAATGCGCTTCAGGATAGTTTAATACACCAGACGTATTTGCTAAATGAAGCATGGGTTGGTAACCGATAGCTTTAGAAAATTCTTTCGAAATAGATTTAAATGTTTTTATCTGTCGTTCTGTAAACGTTTTTTCATTAAGATCTTCGCTTGCCGCCAAATGAGAAAAAATAGATTTCACTTTAATGGCAGACGTTTCCAAAGCTTTAGAAACGATATAGTCTACATCATTTTCAGAAAACCCTAATCTATTTAAACCTGTATTAAATTTAATATGAACCGGATAGTTACTTTGCTTTTCTTCGGAAGCAATAGCGATAAACTCATTAAAGATTTTAGCACTGTACAAACTGGGCTCTAAGCAACGCTCAATTACGGTTTTAAAATTTATAGCTTGTGGATGGAGCACTAAAATAGGTGTTTCAACACCAGCATCCCTAAGCGCAACACCTTCACTAGCATAAGCCACAGCAAAGTAATCTACTTCTAAACTTTGAAGATAATTGGCAACTTCATTCGCATCACTGCCATAAGCAAATGCCTTAACAACCGCTAATATTTTGGTGTTGTTATTAAGCTTTGATTTAAGATACTCAAAATTGTGTTTTAGTGCTTTTAAATCAATTTCTAAAACAGTTTCTCTAGCTTTAGGCATTTGATTTACCATCTTTATTAGGGATTTCCTCAGCTTCATTTACATCCATATGACTTACTTTTTCACGTAACATTGCTTTGTAATAGGCGCCTCTACTTAGGGGTTCATATTCATCAACTTCTCCCAATAAAACGAGTGCGTCACTTGAGGCCTTTCTGTAGCTGTATTGTGCTAAATTTCCGGTTCTAGTGCAAACAGCATGAACTTTAGTAACATACTCGGCAGTTGCCATTAAACTTGGCATAGGTCCAAAAGGATTACCTTTAAAGTCCATGTCTAATCCAGCGACAATAACACGAATGCCCTTGTTAGCTAAATCATTACAAACTCTAACAATTTCATCATCAAAAAATTGTGCTTCATCAATACCAACGACATCGCAGCCATCTGCCAAAATTGGAATATTTGCAGCCGCGGGAACAGGCGTAGATCTTATTTCGTTAGAATCGTGAGATACGACCATATCTTCATCATAACGCACATCAACAGTAGGTTTAAAAATTTCAACCTTTTGTTTTGCAAATTGAGCACGTCTGAGCCTGCGAATTAACTCTTCGGTTTTACCAGAAAACATTGAGCCACAAATGACTTCAATCCATCCAAATTGTTCTTTATGATTTACTGTATTTTCGAGAAACATTTCGTAATTTTAACACTAAAACCAACTTTGCGTTCGTTTTGTATAAAGATGAAGCAAATTTATTAAAAATTAAAAACCTAATCAGGAATTAAAAACAAAAGTTATGAAGAAGAAACTTGAGGCAGATTTAATTAGCATTGCCCATAGAGTTTTAAAGCTTACAGGAAAAGAAAATATTGCGAAATTGCATGCCGAAACGGGAGCTTTATATGAAAAACTAAGTGTATTAAAATTTGCGAATGAGAATTTTGAAGGCGATTTACCAACAATTGGAAGCGATTCTTCTTTCTTTGGAATGTTAGATACCGCTTTTAATAATAAAGTAAGTGATAATATTGAACACGACGACAAAATTTATGTCAATCTTGATGAGAATGAAGACGACGGTATCTATGAGCCAGTGATGGAAAAAATAAAAGATATGGTGGCCCAGATGCCACAAGAATCACAACAAGTAGATGATATGTTTGCGAGTGCTGTAGCTCAAAAAGAAGCGCCTAAAACACACTTAGAAGATATCACTGCTGGCTTTGAGGAAATACCGGTTTTTGAACCTATTAGTCAGGCTAATGAGAATCTTAGAAAATCATTAAATGATAAACTTAAAAACAGTGGATTAAACATAGGTCTTAATGATAAATTAGCATTTATTAAGCACCTTTTTAATGGTGAAGTTCAAAATTATGAACGTGTGTTATCTCAATTAAATACAACAAGTACTTACCAAGAGGCTTCTCATCTTCTTAACGATATTGTTAAACCAGATTATAATAATTGGAAAGGTAAAGAGGAATTTGAATCACGTTTTTTTAATATTGTTGAGCGAAAGTTTGATTAAGTTTAAATGGTTTTTATTCGGAAATTTTAATATACCTAGTAATTTAGATACAACCAACCTGTCCTAGGTTCATCTCCAGTCTTTAAGTCTAGAATGTAAAAATAAACACCAACAGGAAGTACGTTTGAAGTCTTTGTTAAACCCATATTTGCTGTGCCATCCCAATTATTTTGGTAATTATTACTTTCATAGATTTGAACACCATCTCTATTATATATTTTAAGATTGTTATCTGGGAATTCTTCAATACATTCACTATGAAATGTATCATTAAGGCCGTCGTTATTTGGTGACAATCCATCTGTTATATAAATACAGTTATCAATGGTAACTTCAGCATCATCCCTATTATTGGTATCATCCCTATCTGGTTCATTTAAAGAATTAAGTAGCGCTGTGTTTAAAAGTGCTGTACTTGACAAGATTTGAGCAACAACTGTTAAGGTTTCAGATTGATTACTTGATAACACATTAATTGACCAAATAAAGGTGTTATTATTAAATAGTTCTTCGGATGTTGATGCAGATATCTGTTCCATCAGTACTTAGTGCTTGAGTAACAATTGACAAATCTGTTGTTTGCGCGTTTAATTGGACGCAAAAAAGGAGGAAAAATATAAAGCGGACTAATTTTTCAATCATAAAATGCTTGGTTTCTATAAAGATGCTAAATATTGGTAAAGGTTGCGTCAATTTATATGAAAACATTGTAAATTTGAAATGAAATCTCTTACTAATGAGCAAACTTTATATTGTACCAACACCTATCGGAAATTTAAAAGACATGACTTTTCGTGCTGTAGAAGTTTTAAAGGACGTTGATTTAATTTTAGCAGAAGATACTCGTACCTCTGGAAAGCTCTTGAAACATTATGAGATTAACACACAAATGCAAAGTCATCATATGCATAATGAGCATAAAATGGTTGATAATTTGGTTGAAAAATTAAAAAGTGGAATTACAATTGCACTTATCAGTGACGCAGGAACTCCTGCTATTTCAGATCCTGGATTTTTAATAACGAGAGCGTGTGTAGAACATAATATTGAAGTGGATTGTTTACCAGGAGCTACTGCTTTTGTTCCAGCATTGGTTAATTCTGGTTTACCAAATGATAAATTTATATTTGAAGGTTTTTTACCAGTAAAAAAAGGAAGACAAACGAGGTTACTGTTTTTAGCAGAAGAAACGCGAACAATTATTTTTTATGAAAGTCCGCATAAATTGATAAAAACACTCACTCACTTTTGTGAGTATTTTGGAGAAGATAGACCAGTTTCTGTATCCAGAGAACTGACAAAGCTATATGAAGAAACGGTGAGAGGTACTGCGAAAGACGTTTTGGAGCATTACACAAATAAACCACCAAAAGGGGAGATTGTAATTGTGGTTGGTGGGAAAAAGTGAATAAATTAGAAGTGTTCAAAGTATATTGAATAACCTTATCTCTATAAAAAAACCTCCAATTTCCGAAGCATCGAAAAAAAAAGGTTAATTGTTTATATATCATATTTCGACTCATGTAGCACAACAGTAAACCGCTGTAAACTGCAACTGTAAACTAATAACAGGCTAATACTTAGAACCATCATGCTTTCCAACCTCAAAACCGTGTTGACCTAGATATTGATTTCCACTGTCAACAGCATCGTCTTCGATATCTGTTCCCATAGAATCATTCCAGCGGTTCAGGTAGCCAAAGAGAGAAATAACGCCAAGCATTTCTACGATTTCACCTTCATCCCAGTGTTCATATAAACGGCTTTTAATATCTGCATTCACCGCATTTGGCACTTGAGAAGCAGCCAAACTAAAATCGAGCGCAGCACGTTCAGCATCAGAAAAGGCACTGTGTGTTCTATACTCCCAAATATGATCTAATTGCTCTTGCTCTGCACCATAACGTTCTGCCGCTCTAATAGCGTGTGCTTGGCAGTAACGACAACCTGCAGCATTACTGGAAACCCAAGCAATCATGCGCTTTAAGGCAGAAGTTACGCAACCTTCATTGGCCATAACCGCTTTGTTGAGGTTAATGAATGCTTTTGAAATTGCAGGACGACGTTGCATAGTTAACACCGAGTTTGGACAAAAGCCAAGCGTCTCATTAAAGAATTCTGCTAATTGTTGCGTTTCTGGATCGTGTTCTGCAGATAAAGGAGTTACTAATGCCATAGTTTTGATTTTTTAAGTGGTATTTTTGATTCTAAATGTACTTAAAGTGTCTAACGTTATAAGTATTTAAAGTTAAAAATTTTTCAAAACCGTAACCTCTTTCTGGTGCAGATAAATTACTTTAACTCTAAATATTTCAAGAACTCTTAATTTAAAACTTATAAAAATGTCTCATAAAGTAGTCACACATTGGAAAGGAAACTTACAGTTTGAATCTGATAATCCAAGCGGAAATTTGGTCACTATGGATGCCTCTCCTGAAAACGGAGGTTATAATTCTGGTGTATCGCCAAAAGCCATGATGTTGTCATCTTTGGCGGGTTGTTCTGGATTGGATGTGGTGTCTATTCTTAAGAAAATGAAAGTGCCTTTTTCAGATTTTAGAATTGATACCTATGGAGAACTCACAGACGAGCATCCTATATATTATAATAAAGTTTCAGTAGAATATCATTTCTACGGAAATGAGCTAGACGAGAAAAAAATTGAAAAGGCAGTAAATATGTCGATAGATACATATTGTGGTGTGATGGAAATGTTCCGAAAGTTTGCAGATATAAAAACAGCCATTCATTATCATAATTAGTCAAATTATTTAATGAGACCTCATAGGGTTTTAAAATCTGTGAGGTCTTTAGATCGTAAATGTTATATGCGCTGGACGCTAAAACCAAAACCAGATTCTAAAACCGTTGAAGAGCTGCAAAAGGCTCTTCAGGTAGATCGCTCTGTGGCAGTGTTACTTGTTCAGAGAGGGATAGATACTTACGAACAAGCGAAGCGTTTTTTTAGACCCAGTTTTGATGAGCTGCATGATCCGTTTCTTATGAAAGATATGGATAAAGCAGTGGCAAGAATTGAAGCAGCGCTGCTCAACAATGAAAACATCTTAGTATTTGGAGATTATGACGTGGACGGTACAACCTCGGTTGCTTTAATGTCTTCCTATTTAAAAACAAAATCAGATAGAATTGCGACTTATATTCCTGATCGTTATGATGAAGGTTATGGGATTTCTTATAAAGGGATTGACTTTGCTCAGGACAATGAGTTTTCATTAATAATCGCATTAGACTGTGGTGTAAAAGCGATTGACAAAATAAACTATGCTTTAGAAAAAGGGGTAGATTTTATTATCTGTGATCACCATAGACCAGGCAAGGAATTACCAAAAGCAGTGGCCGTTTTAGATCCTAAACGAGACGATTGCAACTATCCATTTAAAGAACTTTGTGGTTGTGGCGTCGGGTTCAAACTCATACAAGCCTTAGCCTCAAAAGACGGAAAAACTGTTGAAGATTTAGGCGAATACCTCGATTTGGTAGCGACTGCAATCGGTGCAGATATTGTTCCTATTGTTGGTGAAAATCGCGCATTGGCTTATTTTGGTTTACAAATTATCAATACACAACCAAGACCAGGAATTAAAGCTATTATTGAACAGGTCGAAAAAAAGGTACTCACAATTACTGATGTTGTATTTATTGTGGCTCCAAGAATAAATGCAGCAGGTCGCATGAAACACGGTAATTATGCAGTGACTTTATTGACAGAGAATGATGAAGAATTGGCCAAAACGTACGCCCATGAAATCAACGAATTTAATCTTGATAGACGAGAAACCGATAGACGAATTACTGAAGAAGCGTTAATTCAAATTAAAGAAAATAAGGAAGAAGACCGATTAACAACCGTTGTTTATAACGAAACTTGGCACAAAGGTGTGATTGGGATTGTTGCTTCTAGATTAATTGAAACGTATTACAGACCAACGTTAGTTTTTACAAAAAGTGGTGATAAATTAGCAGCATCAGCGCGATCAGTAGAAGGCTTTGATGTGTATAACGCCTTAGAAGCTTGCGCAGAACATATTGAGCAATTTGGCGGACATAAATACGCAGCAGGATTAACTCTCCATCCAGAAAATTACGAAGCCTTTAAACAAGCCTTTGAAGAGGAGGTCACCAAAACTATTGATAGAAATTTACTCAAACCAGAAATTAAAATTGATATGCAGATTGATTTGCAAGATATTACACCAAAATTTCACCGTATTATTAGTCAGTTTGCACCTTTTGGACCAGGCAATATGACACCCATTTTTATGACTGAGAACTTAAAAGATACAGGGTATGGAAAGTGTGTTGGTGAGGATGATAAGCACTTGCGTTTAACTGCGAACCAAGGCAAAGAAAAAATAGTGTGTATTGGTTTTAACTTAGGTGATAAGAGTAATTTGATTACCAATAAAAAATTGTTTGACGCTGTATATTCCATTGATGAAAATCACTGGCAAGGGAATGTGAGTTTGCAATTGAAGTTGCGAGATATAAGATAAATTCAATCTATACCGAGAAGCACTACAATTTTAGTATTTAATAAAAAACTAAAATAAGAGGACTTCTTATTTTACATTTGCGCATAAAACTAAATTAGATCTATCAGATTGTTAAAATCTTTAAGGTCTGTTATCTCATTATTTTGCAAAAAAAAGACCCATACGCAGCATTGCGATACAGAGAATTCAATATATTTTTATTGGTGCGTTTTGCCTTAATTTTTGGTTGGTCTATGCAATTTATTGTTATCGAGTGGCAGGTTTATGCGTTAACAAAAGACCCTTTGAGTTTAGGCTTAATAGGTCTTTTTGAGTTTGCCCCTGCGTTTCTTATGGCCTTGTTTGCGGGTCATATTGTAGATCAGCGTGAAAAACGAAATCTTTTAGCGTTATGTATTGCTGCTTTTTCTTTAATAAGTTTCGGATTATTTTGGTTGACGTCTCAATCGGTTATAGAGGCGTGGTCTAAAAATAGTATTCTCTACTCCATTTATGCTTTGGTGTTTTTTGGTGGTTTTTTAAGAGCATTTTTTGGACCCACTATATTTTCATTAGTTGCGCTTATTGTTCCGAAGAAAATATATCCTAACGCAGCGACATGGAATAGTTCTACATGGCAAATGGCACGTGTTTTAGGTGTTGGTTTTGCTGGATTTTCAATTAGCTGGATTGGTGTACACTGGTCGTTATGTGTCGTTTTTGGACTCGTCGTGTTTTCGTTTATTATGTTGTTTCAAATCCCTAAAAAACCGATTCTCAATCCAAAAATTGGAGAGAATATAGTATCGAGTTTAACTGAAGGTTTATCCTTTGTTTTTAAGACCAAAGCTGTTTTAGGCGCATTAACACTTGATATGGTGTCCGTTTTATTTGGAGGAGCCATAGCACTCGCAGCAGTTTTTGCTCAAGATATTTTAAAAGTTGGACCTCAAGGTTTTGGGGTTTTAGTTGCAGCACCTTCAGTTGGTGCTTTTTTAACGATGTTGGTGACTGCTTATATCCCAATAAGTAAAAATGCTGGTATGAAATTGTTGGTGGCTATTTTTGGTTTTGGCGTTTGTATTATCGTATTTGGATTATCCTCAGTATTTTGGATTTCGGTGGTTGCACTATTCTTTAGTGGTGTGACAGATGGTGTATCAATGGTGATTAGGCAAACGATATTACAAATTAAAACACCAGACCACATGCGTGGTCGTGTATCATCAGTAAATTCTATGTTTGTAGGCTCTTCTAATGAATTGGGTGCACTTGAAAGTGGACTCACAGCTAAACTCATGGGAACAGCAACTGCGGTTGTTTTTGGCGGTACGATGACGTTGATAACCGTTGTGACTACAGCATTAGTATCTCCTACGTTTAGAAAATTAGATTTGACTAAGGATATTGAGGCGCATGAGCGGGAGGAAGGTTAAATTTGTATTTAAAAACTATAGCTAAAATTTAATAGAATGTACCTATTGAGCAAATCAACTCGTTGTATGTTTGTCGAGTTATCAGTAGTGTTAATTTGTTCAAAAACTTTTTCATTTAGCAAATTAACGCCATTGATGTTCATTTGCCAATTTTTATCTTTTGGTTTATATGAAATAGTAGATTCTAAAAATGAAAAATTATTTGAATACGTATCAAGGTTAGGAACTATATAATTGTAATTCAAACTTACTACTAATTCTTTGTTAGGTTTGAAAACCAATTTAAATTCATTTTCTATGGATTGATTTATAAATAAATTTTCACTTCTATTTTCTTGATAGGAATGTGTGGTTTTGTTTTGAAAATTTATGGGTGAATTAAATGCTGTTTTGAAGAATATAGAATTAATAAAAAAATTGCTTTTAATGTCTCTTAGTTCTGAATTATTTAAAATATTCTTGAAATTAGCTATTGAATAATTAGATGTTACTTTAATAGTTGTGTCAATCCATGGTAATAATTTAGTGGCATCAAAGAAAAAATTTAAATTTTCATTACGTTCACGCAAAAAGAAATCTGTTATAGTAGTTGATAATTCATCAATCTCTGTGTTTGTAAAAAAAGCATCACGTTGTTTAACATAATTAGTTCCTAGAGATAATTCTAATTGATTAAAAAGATCATTTTTTTGATATGTCAAACTATAATTTTGGCTTTTATTTAATCTTAAATCAGGAATATTGTTGCGCAGGATTCTATTATCTAGTAATATGCCATTGGTGTAAAAGTTTTGAATAGAATTTGTTCCTTGATAAATTCTAGAAGTGAAATTTATATCAGATGATTGATCTATTTTATATATGAGCCTCAGTGAAGGTTCAAAAATGAAATCGCTTGATTTTAGGGATGTATTATCTTGTAATAATTGTAATGATTGATTAAGTATTCTAAAAGTATATTCTGGAGAAATGATAAATTTCCCTAGTCTCCGGGTATAAGAACCTTGCGTAAATATGTCATTAAATGTATATTCCAGATTATTCAAATTACTACCATTAGCAACTGTTTGAAAGTTGTTTTGACTCAATAAAGCCGAACTAAAATTTTCGGTATTATGCGTGCCACCAAATATCAAACTGTAGTTACTGTTTTTATGCTTGCCTAATAAAAGGGTTTTGAAAGTCAAATTATGCTTTTTGGAATCTGTATTCTGAACATCGTCATCAAACTCAGGATTATTGAATACAGAAGGTTCAATATTAAAATTTTGCCCTAGGTCATTGGTAACATAGTTTAAATTAAATTGTAAAGCTTTTTCAGGTGATAACCTTTTAGTGAATTCTAAGTTTTGGTTAATAAATACATTTTCTGAGTCTAGAAATGAGCTAAAATTATTGGCTTGATTAGAAGAAATAGTCCTGTCTGTTTTGATGATTTCATCTCTAAAACTTATATTATATTCAAGTAAGGACGACTTAGATGAATTTAACTTTAATTCTAAATCACCACGATATTGTACAGGACTTTTCGTGAAAATAGCAGCGTCGAAAATAGTAAACCGCTCATCAACTATTTCAATATCGCTTTTTGAGAACTGATTACTGTTAATTCGATCATTGACATAAAATAAATTAACTCTAGCTTTTAATTTCTTATTTAGATCAAAAATACCATTGAAATTACCAAAAAATTGATGGTTTATATTAGATAAATTATTGTTTGTTACTCGAGGAAGTGAAAGCTCTGGAATTACTCTTTGAGCGTATAAATTGTCTTCTCTAATTTGTTCTATACTAACTTCATTTCCGTAATAATTAAATGGTGATAAATTGTTACCAATAGTATTGTAACTACCTACCGCAAAAGATTTAAGTGAACTATTTATAGCCAAAAGATTAACAGATGTATTAATTGGGGTATCTTTTGCATCAGGTTTATCGCCTAATCCTAGATCCATGCTGCCAGTAAGATCTGTTATGTTTTTTTTAAGCTTTAGATTTAATGCTACTTTATCGCTATTTTCAATACCTTTTAGGAGCTTATTTTCAGAGTAGTTTTCAATAGCTTCAATTTCATCTACTAAATCTATATTTATATTTTTAGTGCCTATAGTATAATTATACTCAAAAAGATTATCACCTTCTAGAGTTACGGTTTCTATTAATTTTCCTCTGTATTTAATTGCACCAGTGGTTTCATTTACCTCAATACCTGGAATGTTTTTTAATAAATCTTCTACTTTACGTTCGGTTCCATCTTTATAAGCGTCTACACGAAATACAGTAGTATCTTTTTTGATTAAGAATGGCTTTGTTTTACTTTTGACAATGACTTCATCTAGTAGTTCAATTTTTTCATTAATTAAAGTAATATTATAAACAAGAGTTTCTTCTTTATTTGTCGAAGTTATAATTGTCTCAAAATCAGAATAACCTGCAGCAGTTACCCTTAAAATAAGACCATTATTATAGTTTTTTTTAAGCTTATAAGAAAATTTACCATTTAAAGCTAAGCAATACTCACTAACTATATCGTTTTGGTTAGAAGCTATAAATAATATTTTAGCATTCAAGGGTTTTCCTATGCTATCTAAAACTGTACCTTCAAGTGTTTGTGAGAAACCCAAGCTAATATTAAGAACAAAAAAACTAAATAGCGTTAGAAACTTGAGAGATTGTGTAAGTGTCAAAATAATAATTGTTATTGCTTTTTCATTTTTTCTAGCGCATTATTATAATCAACGTCATCTTCGGTTATGTAAGTTTCAATACCTCCTCTTGAAGTCTCAACACCAAAAGAGTTTTCAGTAGGTCTATAACTCATTAGTTCAACAGCTTTAATTTTGTATAATTCTGTAAATTCTTGCCAAGTCAATACTTTTTCTTTTGAAAGCGGATTTTCAAGATTTTTTAATTCAATATAACCATTTTTTATACTTGTGGCTTTGAAAGAAATAAAATTATCAACCGATGTAATTTCTAAGATCATCCCTGGTAATCCGTCATATTTCCATGGACCACCAGTAGGAAGTGTTGTTGCAAACCATGCTTCATAATCTCTGCCTCTAAAATTCATTTTAGCTAGTTGACAACTATATCCTAATATGTCTTTTTGAGTGTCTATAATTTCCCAATTAAAAAGGTCTAAAGTGTCTTGAACGACAAAATATTTATATGATACTTCATGTTTAGAGAACAATTCTTGCTTAAGATAATCTTTATAAACTAAGCTAATATTTTTACCTGTAGGCTTAAAGTAAAAAACAGTATCATCATCATCACTTTCAACTAGTGAATTTTGATTTTCCTCTGATGATTTTACCTCCTTTGGATTAGTTACGACATTAAATATAGATTTATTCAATTCAATAAATCTAGTGTATGTATGACTAGCAGAAAAAGATCCTCCAGATTCAAAATTAATCGTCTTTACATAGTCAATTGTATAGGTGTTTACCTCATTGTTTTGTGAATTTCCAAAATGAAAACTAGAAATTAATATATAGTATAAAAGGTTTTTTTTCATAATTTATATAATTAACAGCTCAATATTAATTTTAAATACTGAGCTGTTTAATATGTTTATTTACCGAAAACTATTATTCTATAATAAAAAATTCTCTTTTAGCTTTCGCTCTAGCATTTTTTTCGCAATCTAGAAGAGCTAAGCCAGGTGTTGCTCCAGTTCCTGAACTAAAAACTTTTCTTTCTTCTCCCGTAACTTGATTCACAATTGTTATGTAGCAGGTGACTCCCCATCCAGAATCTTCAATAGTAGTAAAAGTTTTATTATCTATTTTAGTAAATTTAAAATCTAATTTGTTTGAAATAGCATTACTTGAGAAAGCCGAAAATGTCAAAGACATCATAAATAAAAACACAATTTTTTTCATAATTTTAAATTTTTAAATTTACTGTTCGGTTATTAAATTTTGCAAAATTTTAATTATGTAAATGTCTATGTAAATGTCCATTATAACTATAACTATTTAGAGCAAATGATTACTTTTGGTAATAAAATTATAATATTTAGTTATGGACAGTGTTATCGAAAATATTAAGCGTATTCGGAAAGAGAAAGGATATAGCCATGAATATATCGCACATGAGTTGGATATTAGTCAAGTAGCATACAGTAAATTAGAGAAAAAAGAAACTAAACTCAGTGTAGAACGTTTGTATAGACTTGCAGAATTATTTGAGGTCAACGTTTATGAATTATTAGAAATAAATGTCATAAATCAATTTAACAAAGAGGATTCAATTCGGTATTCACAGCAATTACAACGTTTTCATGAAGAAAACAAAGAGCAACATCAAAAAATCATTCAACTCTATGAGGCTCGCTTACGAGATAAGGATATACTTATTGAAAAATTAGAAAAAATGATAAAGTGATTTTCTCAAAGTTTAAAACTACTTATAAGTCTTTAATTCAAAATTCTCACCATCAAAAACACCATAAGTAAAATAAGTAATCCAGTCTCCTAGATTTACATATTTTGATCCTTGTCCAATATCTAGATCCATTGGTAAATGTCGATGACCATAAACAAAAAAGTCACTATGTTTTTTCTCCAGTTCTGACTTACTAAATTGAATAAGCCATTCTTTATCTTCTCCTAAAAATGTAGCGTCATGCTCTCCAGAAATGAGCTTGTTTTTTACAGATAAATATTGTGCAACTTTCATCCCAATATCAGGATGTAGCCATTTGAAGAGAAACTTAAATATAGGGTTTGTAAACACTTTTTTCATACGTTTGTAACCTTTATCAAAAGGGCCTAAACCGTCACCATGAGCAATATAAAACGTCTTGTCATTGAAGGTAAATTCTTTAGGTTTGTGATACACAGGAATATTAAGCTCTTTTTCAAAATACCCATTCATCCAAAGGTCGTGGTTACCAACAAAAAAATAGATTGGGATACCAGAATCGCTAATTTCAGCCAATTTCCCTAGAGTTCTTACAAATCCTTTTGGAACTACTGTACCATATTCAAACCAGAAATCAAATAGATCACCTAATAGAAAAATAGCTGCAGCATCTGTTTTAACATCGTCTAACCAAGCTACAAATTTCTTTTCACGCGGCAGTGATGCCTCATCGGTTGGAGCACCTAAATGATTATCGCTTGAGAAATATATTTTTTTTCCTTTGGGGATTTGCATGTTGTAAATATAAATAAAATAGCCGCGAATTCACGAATGCGCTTCCTAAGCTAGACGGTGCACTGAAGATTGTTAACTGAAGACTTTTTTAATTATCACTCGCAAACCACTGTGCATAAGAGCTTGCTGTTTCTTGTAGTTTTAAAGAATGTAACGTGATATTATTTGGTAGACGTCTTTTAATCTTTTCGGCAAAATCAATGACCATCATTTCACTTGTAGGCTGA
Organism: Psychroserpens burtonensis DSM 12212; assembly: GCF_000425305.1. Taxonomy (GTDB): domain Bacteria; phylum Bacteroidota; class Bacteroidia; order Flavobacteriales; family Flavobacteriaceae; genus Psychroserpens; species Psychroserpens burtonensis. The sequence continues at coordinate 93,350 of NZ_AUDE01000017.1, read as the reverse complement.
TAGTCTACTAATAGAACGTTATGATCTCTCTTTTGAAGCTCTCTTGCTAATTCTAGGTGTGGTGTGTTCTTATTAAATACTGTAGCGTGGTCAAATACATCTACAATTTCTTCTTTAACGATTTTTTTGAGATCAGTGAAATCAATGACCATTCCAAATTTAACATTAGTATTATCTGAAATAGGTTGTCCAATAACGGTGACGTCTAAACGGTAGCTATGTCCATGAACGTTTTTACATTTTCCGTCGTAACCATATAAAGCATGGCCAGTTTCAAAAGAAAACTGTTTTGTGATGCGAATATTACTCATTTAATTATATGTTTTCGGTGCAAAGATATTCATTTTGTGAAAGCAATTGGTTTTTAGATTACATTTGCTCGCTTTTAACTAAGAAAGCTTAAATTTTGAAAAAGGAAGGATATGATTGAAGCCATTCAAAATCAACTTTTCGAAGAGATTTCTTTTGTTGAAAACCCAGTCTACGAGCAGATAATCCAAGATATCGGATTGAAGAAGTTTAGTGTAATAGATGATTTTTTTTCTTCGGAAATCGTCTCACATTTACGGCAGTCTCTACTAAACAAACATGAGGAAAATCATTTTAGAAAAGCGGCTATAGGCAACCGTGTTAATGAGTTAATCTTAAAGTCTATTAGAGGTGATCATATTTTATGGATTGATGAAATGACTGCCAATACTGCAGAGAGCTTATTTTTTAATCAAATTAATGACCTTGTCTCTTATTTAAATAAAACCTGTTTTATGGGGATTTTGCAAAAAGAATTTCATTATGCACTTTACCCTAAAGGTACTTTTTACAAGCGTCATATTGATACATTTCAAAATGATGATAGACGTAAACTATCTTTTGTATGCTATTTAAATACGGAAGATTGGAATCCAGAAAACGGAGGAGAACTCGTTTTATATCTTGGTGAAAAGGCTATGGAAACTGAAAAGATAATTTACCCGTTTCCTGGACGGATTGTGATTTTTGAAAGTCAAATTATTGAACACGAAGTGAAGCCTGTAGAAATCGAGCGATTTAGTATCACGGGTTGGTTAAAAACGAGATAACTACCGTCTTTTATTACGGTTGTAGAAATAAACGATGACTAGTACGATTCCTAGAATTAGAAAGAGTCCGCTTCCACTTATAAATGACATGAAATCCATAGGTTTTACTGTTTAGATTTATTCTTAAAATATCTGAACAAAAAGTAGGCGATAACAGCCAGAGTTAAAAAAGGTAAATATTTGCCAATTACATAACCGATATTGTATCCAGAATTGTTTGCAGTTGAATCTTGCAATAGATTTATTAAAATCATAACTTAATTTAAGTTGCTTTTCTCTCAAAGTTACATCTTTTGTGAAAGGGACAAGAATAGTTGTCTGAATTTTATGATTAGCGGGAAACCTCTGGCAATAATCCAAACCGTTAATGCTATAAAAACGGCATGTAATTTAAGACCATAGCTGTCTAGTAAAAATAATAATGGAATAAAAACAAGTCCAGTTGAGAGCAAGAGTAAATTTCTTAGAAATTTCATTTTACCCATACCTTTAAACATACCGTCAAAAATAAAAGCGAGTGCGCACAGCGGTTGCATGGCTAATACAATCCAAAATACATTATAAAACTCGTTTAGTACAAGTTGATCTTTAGTAAAAATAGGGCCTATAAAACTATAAAACAGGAGTCCTAGAGTACTGAGTAGGAACCCGACTCCAATACCACATTTAATGAGTAGTCGACTAAGCTCTAGTAGTTTCTTATAATTTTTTTCACCTAATAATTTTCCTGAAAGAATATTTCCTGCACTCGCATATCCATCAATAATAAAGGCGCCTAAAAACCAAAGGTTTATGGCTATAGTGTAAGCAGCAATATAGTTTGTGCCGTAAGACGTTGCAAAACGGGTTGCGAAATAAAGTGTTGCATTTAGTGCTAATGTGCGAACAAAGAGATTGATAATCATGATGCTAAACGTCTTTATTTCTTTATTAAAAGGAAATGTAATGCGCAATGAGATAGGTGTCTTTTTGAGTAAATAATAGGCAGAGCAAATGGCCATTATTATTTGTGCGATTACACTCGCATACCCAGCACCTTTAATGTGCATTGGGTCGATAATTCCGTGAACTCCGTAGACAAATGCAAAGTCTAAAACAACATTTACAATCGTCCCAATAATTGCTATAATCATGGGGTAGTAGGTGTTTTGAAGACCTCTAAATGTTCCAAAAATTGCAAATGTGAAGAGCGTAAAGGGAAAACCGAAAACACGAATATTATAGTATTCAACGCTATAATTTAGAATGGTACCAGACGCACTGTAGAGTTTGAAAATTTCCGAAGAAAAAGGCAAAGTGGTTACAATAATCAGAATACTTATGGACGTAATTATAAAAATTGCCTGTGCAGGAAGATTTTTAACGTGTTCTAATTTGTTTGCACCAACATGTTGAGAGACTATGGATGAAATGGCACTTCGTGTTTGTCCTAATACCCAAATAAGCATAGAAATAAATGTACCTACGATGCCAACAGCTGCTAGAGATTCGGCAGCATTGTAATCTATATTACCAATAATTGCGGTATCAGTTAAAGATAATATAGGCTCGGCCACTCCCGCAATTAAAGCAGGAACAGCTAATTTATTAATATTTTTTAAGGTGATATCTGTCTTCAAAATACGAGTTCGTAACAATAAAAAGGATGCTTACTTTGTTTTTGGAAATAGATATTTCCTAATTTTTGATAACCGCGAAGTTCGTAAAACTTCTGATTTCTTTGATTTTGCGAAAAGGTGTCTAATCTTATTGACGCATATTTATTTTTCCTTGTATGCTGCTCTGCATAATCCATGAGCTTTTGCGCAAAACCTTTTCCTTGATGTTCAGGATGGATTGCTAATCGGTGAATATAACTATGACTCGTATTGGATGTTAGCCATTTAATCGGTTTGTATTCTTTATCCATATTTATTGAGATTACAATACAACCCACAATACTATTTTTGATCTCAAGCACATATAATTCCTGTCTATCAACATCGTTTTCAAACGCTTCTCGGTTTGGGTAATGGTCATTCCATTGAAAAATATTATGCGTTATCATATGCTTTGCACAGGCTTTAGTAATGTCTAGAATAGCATCAATATCTGTTGCTGTTGCTTTACGTATCATTTTTAATAATTACCTTTGGCGGATAGTAGCACAAAGTTACTTTTAAAATATTTGATTATGAAGTCTATTCTTGTTCCCGTTGGATCCTCTAAAAATGCAGAAAGTCATTTGCAATATGCAATAGATTTTGCTCGAGTTTTTGGGGCTAAAGTGTATGTTGTACAAATCTATAATGTGTATACAAAAGCAGGTACAATGATTAAGGTAGATCATATTTTGGAGCGTGAAAGTTTATCCTTCTTAAATAGTCATGTCGCTAAAATAGACACTAAAGGTGTTGAGGTTGTTGTAAAAACTTTTAAAGGAAAATTAATAGATACTCTTGAGTTAGCTTGTAAAGCTTTGGACATCGATTTAATTTTATTAGAGCCTAGAACTAATTCTATTCAGGATGAAGTGTATTTAGGAAAAACCTCAGGAAAAATAGTAAAGCAAACTAATATTCCTGCTTTAATTGTACCAGAAGGTTATACATATAGACCTATTATTTATATTTTAATTGCTTTAAAATCTGCAGTAATTAAAAAACAAGAAGCGTTACAACCTTTAAAAGACATTAAGAATCAATTTAAATCTATTCTTAATTTATTATTAGTGAAAACAACGTTTTATAATGAGGGTGATTTTAATGTTAATGAGGATTTAGCTTCTATGATTACAAAAACCACCTATTCTGAAAATGCAACTACTTTTCAAGGTGTGTTAGAACATCATCAAGCTAATAAACCAGATTTATTATGTGTTGTGAGACGTAAACGTGGTTTTTTCACGAAATTATGGGAAAGCAATACGATTTTAAAGAAAGACTTTCATAGTTCTAGCTTGCCAGTTTTGGTCTTAAGCGGAGTCAAATAATTACCAAAATATTGAGATTTTGTTTAAAATGGATTAGTTTTTTATAAAAGCTATACTTTTTTCGGCTACAGTTTTTAATGCTGGAGGTAGAATTTTATGCTCCCAAGGATGACTGGCATCGAAGACATGGTTAGAATTATCAATGACTAATAGTTTGCTTTTACTATTCCAAGAGTGTAATGTTGTGGCTTCTTCGAATGGTACTGAAGGGTCGTTTTTTGAATGAATAATTAAAATAGAAGTGTCAATCTGTTTTATAGCGGTTTCAATATGTAAGCGTTGTTCATTGGCTCTAAAATCCTCATAAAATTGAAAATTATGAGGCATTTGCTGTTTGGTTCTCCCGTTTAACACATATTTCACACCCTCTTCTCGCCATTGTTCTAAGTCACTAATTGTAACTGTCCTTTTGCCGAAATCGCAGATACTAGCCCAGGTTATAAGTTTAGTAATGCGCTTGTCTTCACGTGTTTTAATGATTGAAATGCCGCCACCTCTAGAGTGTCCAATTAAAGTGATATCTGTTATGTCGATTTCATTTTTATATTCAAATTCTTGAGAAAGTAGGTGGTTTAATAGGGCGTCTAAATCTTCAATTTCTTTGCTGTAGTTATTTTCAGCAAAGGCTTCTAGGTCTGGAAAATCTATTGGATTTTCTGTAGTGCCACCATTATGAGAGAAATTGAACTTAACAAAAAACAACTGGTCTTTACTAAAACGTTTTGCAACCAAATTCCAGCTTCCCCAATCTTTAAAACCTTTGTATCCATGACAAAAAATAACGATCGGTTTTCGTTTTCCGTTTGAATTGAAAAAAGCATCCCAAACGATCGGTTTTTTTTCAGTTCTATATAAAATTTTATTTTTGAAAATCATACTTCTTTTTCTATAAAATTTATGTCCTGATTATAGATTTCTGTAATTAGTTTTTTGAGCTCAACTTCAAATGAATCTAACGTTTCTGTAGTAATAGAATAATCATTTGCTCTGCTATTTGGTGGTTTTTTAGCAAATTTTAATACTCCAGAATTTAAACTTTTGAAGGAGATTATGCCTGCTTCAACAGGTAGTTTTATCTTATTATCCTTATGCATCATATAGGCATACATAAGCACTTGAAAGCTTTTACTGTATTTTTCATAATCTGTTGTGATCTCTTCCCAGTCTACAATTTGTATTTTTCCTGGTTCTACTTTTCCTGTTTTATAATCTATTATTCTAGTGGTACCATTATATTCATCAACACGATCTACTTTTCCTGTTAGATTCACCGTTTTTGAAAGGTCTTCGATATAGATTGGTATCTTATTATTAGTTTCAATTGCTATTATTTTTATCGTATTTCCTTTTTTAATATCGTCCATTTCAATGTCTAAAAAATTTGATATATACCGTTTTGAAATTTCAAATATGATAAGATTTTTGCCACTAGTAATATCCCCTTCTTTAAACTCTTCTTTAAAGTGATATGCAACAGTAGTATTTATTTTTGATTTCATTTGTTTAATGTGATCCGTCTTAAGAATCTGGCCAACTAGCGGTTTGTAGAAGTCTTCTAATGTATTGTGTATTACTGTTCCCAAGGTATTGAAAGCAACACTTTCTTCTACTTCTTCATACCTTTTAATCCCTAGGACTTTTTCATAATAAAAATCTATTGGGTTTCTCATGTAGCTCGTTAAAGAAGATGGTGAAAAACCGTTTAAAGCGACCTTGTTGAGTTTATCAATAACTGTTAAGGTCTTTTGTACTTGTTTTAATTTTTTTTCAATCGAAGGGACGTGAGCAGAAACCACATGATGTGTTATATCATGTTTCTTTTCTATTTCAAGCTGTGTTATAAACCTGCTTTTTTCACCGCCATTAAGTACGTCTGGTTCTGTATTATAAAGTATATAGACGTTTTTGGCACGTTGTAGTAATCGATAGAAATGATAGGTGTATACGGCATCTTTTTCTTTGTACGTAGGTAACTTGTTTTCGATTTTCACATCAAAAGGAATAAACGAATTATTACTTTTTCCTGCTGGTAAAACACCTTCATTTACAGAGGTTATTATTACGGTTTCGAAATCCAGTACTCTAGATTCTAGCATACCCATAATTTGTAATCCTTTGAGTGGTTCTCCTTTAAAGTCTAGTGTTTCTCCCTTTATAACTTCTCTATACAGGCTAAATAATGTTGCAATGGATCCAATATGAGAGAATGACTTATTTAGTGTGTCAAGCGTATTAAATATCTGATTGAAACGAAATAAATATTCTAGAGGTAAAAGATTATCGGTTTTGTTTTGTTCTAAATTTATTTTAATCTCATGGATCAGATGAGAGCAGTTTTTTAGAGCTTTTTCAGGCTGGTCTTGCCAATTACTAAAAAGTATGTCAATAAGGTCATTGTGGTCGCTTATTACCTCTTTAATGCTCTCGATGCTCAGATAGACTTTATTGTTGAGTTGAATATGGTTAATTAAGTCTTCTGCTCCATTAGATGTTTGATTTTCAAATAAAGGCTTCACAAACGAATTGGATAATAAATTGATAATATCTTTATAATATAGATTTTGAGTAGGTGATTTGTGAAGAGTAAACAGGCTTTCAAATAAAGAGGCTAACGGAATTACTTTTAGCGGTAACCCCATTGTAATATTAATTGTTTTTATAGATGTAGGAATAGAGTTAAGTAACGGTATAAGTAAGGTTTCATCCCCTAGTATAACTGCGGTATCTTGGAGGTTTTGTTTTTCATCATGAATCTTTTCTAAAAGTTCTCCTACATATTTGATTTGACTTATATTTTTGGGAGCACCAATAATTTTAATGTTTTTTTCTTTGGAATAATGTTTTGTAATCCAATTAAATTCGTGGGTATTAAAATAAGACCAGTCCTTTTTATGAGCCCTTGTAAACAAGCCTGCGTCATGAACGGGGTTTTCAATAAAGGTTTCATCTATATCCCAATATATAAGCGCGAGATCTTGTTCTAATAAGGCCTGTATGATAATCTCCTCTGCTTTATTGAGTGCATTAAAACCAACAAAAACAAATGTTTCATTCTTATTTAAGGTGATGTAGTGTTTAATATTATTAACGGCTTCCTTATATATTAAACCTTGATATCCTTTTCTCTTATCGCGAAGCTGTTTTTGAAAATTAGCGTAGTAGTTTTTTAAGCGATTCCAGAACTGAAGATAATTTTTTATGTATTGTGTAGGTTCTTCTTCTAGTGACCAATGGTAATTTTCAATTTCTTTTATGGCTGTCAAATAATCAAATACTTTATTGGATTCAATTAAATAACGATCTAATTCATTGAAGTCTTGGAGTAGTATTTGCGCCCATTTAGAAAACTTATCAAAAGATTCTATATGTTCTTTAGGTGTGCATTTAGTATAAACATCGTAGAATTCAAAAAGCAACTCAGCATTGGTCGCATATTGATAACCTGAAAGCGTCTTAACAAATTCTTCAATAGAGACTATTTTAGGAGAAAATATAGTCTTTTTAATATGCTTGGAAATAGCCTGTTTTAAAAATGTGCCAGCACGTTTGCTAGGCAATACAAATGTTAATTGAGATAGATCATGTTCTCTTTCTATTAAATCTGTAATTACGTCATCTATGAATGTTCTCATAGTATAAAAATAAAAAACGCTCCGAATATCGGAGCGTTTTTTTTATTTATTTATGTTGTGAATGTGAAACTTATTTAAGTTTTACTTCAACACGTCTGTTTTCTTTTCTGCCGTTTCTAGTTTTGTTAGAAGCGATAGGGAATTCTTCACCGAAACCATTTGCAGTTAATCTTGCTGCGCTAATTCCGTTAGCGATTAAATAATCTCTAACAGCATTTGCTCTTCTACCAGATAAAGCTTGATTAGTAGATTTAGAACCTACACTATCAGTATGACCTTCTATTGCGAAATCTGCTTGAGGATATTCTTTAAAGATTACAACCATAGCTTGTAACACGTTATCAGTTTCTTTTTGGAAAGAAGCTTTACCCGTATCAAACAAAATAGATCTTGCATATGTATTTAGTGCCTTTACTACTTCTGGAGTAGGCTTAACTTCTGGACAACCATTGTTAGCAACAGTACCAGCTTCGTTAGGACATTTATCATCTTTGTCTAAGATTCCATCACCATCTGTATCAGGCCAAGGACATCCTTTGTTAGCAGAAGGACCTTTTTCGTTAGGACATGAATCATCTTTATCAGCTACCCCATCAGCGTCAGCATCAGGACATCCAGCTAAAGCTTTTAAACCAGCTACAGTAGGACAAGCATCATCTTTATCAGCAATACCGTCACTATCTCCATCAGGACAACCATTAAACTCAGCTAAACCAGCTTCGTTAGGACAATCATCTTTAGAATCTTCGATGCCATCGTTATCAGAATCAGGACAACCGTTGAAAGCTTCTAAACCAGGAACATCTGGACAAGCATCATTTTTGTCATATATTCCATCACCATCTGTATCTTTACCACCAAATTTGATAGCTACACCAAGTGTATGTTGCCAGTGCGTAGGAAGATAATCTTCAAAAGCATGTTTGTATGAAGTTTGAGCCGTAAGACCTATGTTGTCAGAAAACCAGAAATTAATACCGAACGTACCATTTAAAGTACCAGCACCAATATCATCAATCCAAGTGTAACCACCACCAACTCCTAAATAAGGATCTAGCCAGCCATTTTTCTTGATAGCATCTTGGAAACTGTAAGAAACATTACCATCTAAAGCGTAGTAAGATAAATCATCAGCGCTAGAATCTCCAATCTTGCTAATTTCGTTGATAGATCCTGCTGCAGTAAATGTAAACCCACTTTCTATGTATCTCGATACAGAAAGAGATGACAATGAAGGTAACATATTCCAGTGATCTGTAGCATTGAAGAATTCATCAAATAACTCACCACGAGGAGCATCTTCTCCGACAGGATAAAGATCAACTGCATTAGCACCAAGAGTAAACTTCCAAGGGTTGTTACTATCTTGTGCATTTGCATTGAAGCTAAGTACTAGCAACAAAACAAAAAATAATCTGCTAAGATTTTTCATATTCAAAATAATTTAATTTTAAGTGTTAATTAATCACAAAAGTAAGTTGTTAAACTTTATTAACAAAGACAAATATATAAAAATATTGATTATTAGCACTAAAAATAGGGAGTTTGGAATAATTTTAAATAACCTTTAGTGCTTTCCCTACTTTAATAAATGCTGTAATTGCCTTGTCTAAATGAGATGTTGTATGTGCAGCAGATAGCTGTACTCGTATTCTCGCTTTATCTCTCGGTACAACAGGAAAAAAGAAACCAATAACATATATTCCTTCTTCCAATAACATTTTAGCCATAGTTTGAGACAGTTTTGCGTCATATAACATAACAGGTACAATAGCAGAATCACCGTCTATAATATCAAAACCAGCAGCCATCAGTCCTTTTTTGAAATAGTTTGTGTTGCTTTCTAAGATATCTCTTAAGGAGGTATCATTAGCAAGCATTTCAAAAACTTTTATGGAAGCACCTACAAGAGCAGGGGCTAACGAATTTGAAAATAAATAAGGTCTAGATCTTTGACGTAAGACTTCAATAACTTCTTTTTTAGCAGTTGTGTAGCCACCCATTGCGCCACCCATTGCTTTACCAAGAGTACCAGTAATGATATCAATACGACCTAAAACACCTTTTTCTTCAAGGGTACCTCGACCTGTCTTTCCTATAAAACCTGTAGCGTGACATTCATCTATCATGACGAGTGCATCGTACTTATCGGCTAAGTCACATATATCATCTAATGGCGCAAGTGATCCATCCATAGAAAATACACCATCGGTTACAATAATCTTAAATCTTGCACCATTGTCATTAGCAGCTATAAGTTGCTGCTCTAAATCTTGCATGTTATTATTAGCATAGCGATAACGAGCTGCTTTACATAAGCGTACACCATCAATAATTGATGCATGATTTAAAGAATCTGAGATTATGGCATCTTCCTTTCCTAATAAAGGTTCAAAAACGCCTCCATTAGCATCAAAAGCTGCGGCATATAATATGGTGTCTTCCGTTCCGTAGAAATCTGCAATTTTTTGTTCTAGTTCTTTATGGATATCTTGTGTTCCGCAGATAAAACGAACAGATGACATTCCAAACCCATGTGTATCCATAGCATCTTTGGCTGCTTGAATAACTTCTGGGTGAGAAGATAAGCCTAGGTAATTGTTTGAGCAAAAGTTTAAAACTGTTTGTCCTGTAGACAAACTTATCTCTGCACCTTGAGGAGACGTAATTATTCGCTCTTCTTTAAATAGACCGTCATTTTTTATAGATTCTATCTCGTTTTCTAAGTGCTGTTGGATTTTTCCGTACATAGTTAATTTAATTTTTTACAAATTTAAAATTCTTTTATCACAATATCGTCGTTAATGTAAATAAGGACTTTATTTATAACTTCAAAATTCATTTCTTCTAATATATATTGATAATCAAATAGTTGTTCTTTATGATTTGAATCTTGTAACCCTGTTTTGTAATCTATTATTGTCGCTTGTTTTTTAGCATTAACGACAACTCGGTCAGGTCTGAATAGTTTTCCGTTTTTAGAAATGATATCCTGTTCATTATATATAATATTTTGATCATCAAAGTAAGACTCCAGTTGTTTGTGGTTTACAATACGATTTATAATATCTTGAAGCTCGTCATATTGAGCCGAATTAATAACCCCTGAACTTAGAAAATGCTCTAGTGCAAATACCACATCAAGTGGTGTTTTAATAAGAGCCATAATATGATGTACAAGATCTCCACGCTCAATTGCTTTTTCTTGAGCAGTGTCCCATAAGTAGGCAGAATTTGTAATAATATTCAGATTATGATCTTCTTTTCTAGTTGAAATCAATTGGCCTTGTTCAATTGTAATACTCTGTTCTTCTTTTACTTTTTCTTCGGAAGTTTTTCTGTTTTCACCAAAGCTATATTCTAATTCGCTATCATTCCACTTACTAATGGCTTTGAGGTAATTAATGAACAGCCCAGAATAATGAGTTAGTTTTTCGTCACTCGTCTTTTTATCTACATCATATTCTGAAATGATGTACAATTGCTCTACAGCCCTTGTCAAAACAACATATAGAAGGTTTAAACTATCTAGTTCTAATTGCGAGCGATAATTGGTGTACATTTCAGCTCCTAAGTCATTAAAGGACTCCAGATCTTTATTCATGTTGATATATAAGTTAGAGAACCCATTAAATTTTTCCTGATCTACAGGAAACCATATTTTAGGATTCATATCAAAGTAGATATCTTGATTAGCATAAGGGAAGATAACTACGGGGAACTCCAACCCCTTAGATTTGTGAATGGTCATAATCTGTATGGCATCTTTTCCAGAAGGCGATACAATACTCAATTGGTCTTTTTTACGTTCCCAATAGTCCAATAATCCTTGAAAACTAGCATTGTATTTTTGGGAGTAATCAAAAACTTCATCTAAGTAGAACTGTAGATATGCGTTTGATGTTTTATTTAATTGAAATCCTCTAATGATACTTTCTGTGGCTTCATAAATTGGGAGCTGTAAAAACTCATGGTAGTTAAAATCAAATCCAAAACCGTTTAGTTTTTCAAAAAAAGAATTAGTGTTTAAATGCACAAGACCTTCATAAAAGTTGTGTGCATCCTCAAGTTGCAATTGGTTTTCGGCTATATAATTTAAAAGGTCAGCTTTTATAGCATCGTTTTGAGGTTGCAAACTCAATGTGATAAGCTGACTTATAAATTGTACTTCTGGAGAATTCTTAATGAGTAAACTTTCCGAAGAAATAATATCAATATTTAAATCACTTAAAAATTCTGCAATTGCAAAGCCTTCTTTCTTTTTTCTAACAATGATGCAAATGTCTTTTCTTTTAAAACCTGTGCTTTCTGCTTTTTTTATGGTTTTTAAAACAGCTTCACATTGTAAATCGTTTTTATCTTCATCTTTGGTGTTTAAAAAGGATAATTCTACATAGCCTGTTTTATTAATGATTACATTTTGTGATGCATTTTTAAATATATGTTGATGCTTTGGGTTCGTAAATGACACATCAGCAATATGATTAAAAAAGGTGTTGTTAAACTCCACAATGGTTTTATGACTTCGATAATTATCAGGAAGGTTTTTAATAATTTGTTCTATCGCAAGTGGTTTTGTGTCTTCATTATAGAGATTTATAAACTGTTCTGCACGTCCACCACGCCATCTGTAAATAGCTTGTTTTGCATCACCAACCAACATCGCAGTGCCAGTTTCTCCTTTTAAATTTTCTCCAGAGACAATATTATTTATTAACGGAATTAGATTTTCCCATTGCAACTCAGAGGTATCCTGAAACTCATCAATAAAATAATGTTTAAATTTTTCTCCAATACGTTCGTATATATAAGGTGCAGGTTGCTCTTTTATTTCAGTATTGATAATGGCATTAAACTCAGATATTAATAAAATATCATCCTCATCTTTTATGTCTTGAAGTGTTCTACTTATAGCGCTTAGAACAGATAAAGGCGTTATGTTTTTTAAAGCATTTTTTAAAAATTTAGAGGTGAAAACGAATTTTTTAATCGTTAGGTAGTTGGTTTCAATTTCTGGTAACAGACCATCTATTATTAGTGCTTTATCAGCATCTAAGGTTTTGTTATAAATAGAGGTTTTATTAGCTAAATTTTCTTGTAATTTATTATCATAAAGTCCCAAGAAATTTAAGCTATTGGCTTTTATGAAATGGTTAGGCAGAGTTTTTCTACTAAAATCTTCTACCTCTAATCCATTGGTATCTATTAAAGACAATGAAGTTTCTGCTAGACTTACAATTTGACTTTCAATATCCTTATTTTGCTTTTGTAGAATGCTTTTTAAACCTTTAAAATCAATTAAAGACTTATCCTTAAGATCATTTAGATACTTAAGATCATTTTCTTTAACCAAGAGCTGCGCTATGGCATTAAAATCATAAGAAATATCCCAGCTTTTATTGTCATCAGTTTTTTCAATAGCAAAATCCACCAATACTTTGGTAAGCTCGTCATCACTTCCTGCTTTGTCAATAAGTTTGTCAACTGCTTTGCTTAAAATTGAAGAGGTGTCTAATTCAACCTCAAAATTTACGGGTAGCTTAAGATCAAAAGCAAAAGTCCTAATGAGTTTATGATTAAACTTATCTATTGTAGAAATATCAAAAGCTGCATAATTATGCACAATAGTTTCTAGTAATTTTTTTGATTTATAATGAAGATCTTTTGGAGAGATAGCAAGTTCATTTGCTAAATCCCTAAACATGTCGTTGGGATTATCAATTATTTTTTCTTCGGAAAACGTTTTAAGCATATCAATGATGCGCTCTTTCATTTCACCAACAGCTTTATTGGTGAACGTTAGTGCTAAAATATTTCTAAACGTTAATTTGCTTTTAGATTGAAATAAAAGTCGGAGGTAATCTTTTACAAGTGCGTAGGTTTTCCCGCTTCCTGCGGACGCATTGTAAATTGTAAAACTAGAAAGTTGGCTCACAGCTAAATTTTTATACAAGATAAAAAACCCATTTCTTTTACCGTCATTTTCTCGATAGTATTTAGTAAGTAATTATCAGAACCAAATCAGTCTTTTAATAACGTTAAAATTTTCATAAGTAATGGTTTATGTAAGCTTTATAATTTTAGAATTCGCTGTTTTTTGCTTAAGTTTGAGAGAATGAACAATTAAATTAAAAATCTATACTATTATGGCTTTCGAATTACCGAAATTAAAATATGCATACGACGCATTAGAACCAAATATCGATGCTCGTACAATGGAAATACATCATACCAAACATCACCAAGGTTATACAAATAAACTAAATGACGCTATCAAAGGGACGGCTCATGAAGGGAAGAGTATTGAGAATATCTTAGATAATCTTGATATGGACAATAAAGCAGTTAGAAATAATGGAGGTGGTTTTTATAACCATTCTTTATTCTGGGACGTCATGAATCCAGAAGATAGAGGCTATCTTTCTGGCGATTTAAAATATGCAATTGATGCTGCTTTTGGGTCTAAAGAAGCTTTTATGGAGGCTTTTAGTAAAGCTGCAGCAACACAATTTGGATCTGGATGGGCTTGGTTATGTGTTCATAAAGGAGGAAAAGTTGATGTGTGTTCAACACCAAATCAAGATAACCCATTAATGCCAGGAGTAACATGCGGAGGAACACCAATTTTAGGATTAGATGTTTGGGAGCACGCTTACTACTTAAACTATCAAAATAGAAGACCAGATTATATTGATGCGTTCTTTAAAGTAATCAATTGGAATGAAATTGAAAGACGTTACGCAGAAGCTAAATAGTCGCAATAACATAAACATTAAGAAAGCAAACTCATTTGGGTTTGCTTTTTTTATGCTTCGGAAATAGAAAAGATTTAGGTGTGAATTAAAAATGAAAAAAGGTGAACGAGAGTTCACCTTTTTTGCCCCAAATCTACCATAAACTTAACCTACTTATGTTATGGTTTAACAAATATAAGTGGACTTTTAATTAATAGTTTAATTTTTTAGACCAACGACGAATAAATTGGCTTAAACGAGAAAATGAGCGTTTTCTTTGGGGTAATATGCGTTAAAAGAATACATATCGATACCGTTATGACTATTTGTGAGTTATCTGTATGACTATTTGTGAGTTATCTGTTAAGTAGAATAATCTAAAAATATTTTGCAGAAAAAGTGGAGGGACAACTCGTGAGTTGTTCGTATATATCCATAAAAAAAGGTGAACAGATGTTCACCTTTTTTTGCCCCAAATCTACCATGAACTTAACCTACTTATGTTATGGTGAGACCAATGTATGTGTTATTTAGAGATTCGTTACTAAATATTAGACTAAATGCACTTTTATCCGATAAAAATGATAATATCTTAGATAAAGTGACAATTTTATGTTTTTTATCTAGTAAGCTCTCTCTTTATTTCCTTCATAAAAATTAATAAAAGCTCTATTAACCACGCGGTTACCACCAGCAGTAGGGTAATTGCCGGTAAAATACCAGTCCCCTAGATTTTTTGGACACGCCTTATGTAAATTTTCAATAGGTTGAAAAATAGTTTTTACTTTTGCTTTTATTGATGGATCTGAAATTAACTCAGAAATCTTACTTGATATTTCTTCTGTTGTAAATTGACGATATAAGTCCTTCACATAATTTTTTACTTCTTTATCTTTTAGGGCTAATTGTGCTTTACATTTATGATATACTTCTTCAATTAAATAATAGTTATTAGTCTCTTTTAATAACGCCAACATTGCTCTAAACGCAATTAAACTCTCTAGATTTGCCATATCAATACCATAACAATCTGGATAACGAATTTGAGGAGCAGAGGATACGACCACAATTTGTTTTGGATTTAAGCGATCCATCATCTTGATAATACTCATTTTGAGTGTTGTACCTCTCACAATACTATCATCAATAATGACAAGATTATCTGTTGGTTTAATGACGCCGTAGGTCACATCATATACATGAGCTACTAAATCATCACGACTACTATCTTCTGTAATAAAGGTTCTAAGTTTAACATCTTTAATAGCAATTTTTTCAATTCGAGGTCTTTCAGATAGGATCTCTGTAACTTTTTCTGCGGAAAGTTTTCCGCCACCATTCAAAATAGCTCTCGTTTTGCGCTCATTCAGATGTTGTTCTACGGTTTCAATCATTCCAAAGAAAGACGTTTCCGCAGTATTCGGAATATATGAAAACACAGAGTTTTTTGTATCACCATCAATGGCTTCCAAAACTTTAGGCATTAACAATTTCCCTAATGTTTTTCGCTCCTGATAGATTTCAGCATCACTTCCACGGGAAAAATAAATGCGCTCAAAAGAACATGCTTTACGCTCTAGGGGCTCCAATATTTGTTCTATAGAAACCTCACCAGATTTTTTTGTAATTATAGCGTGACCTGGAGCTAACTCTTTGACATCTTCAAAATCAACGTTAAAAACAGTCTGTATTACTGGGCGCTCTGAGGCAACCACAACAACTTCATCATCTTCATAATAGTAAGCTGGACGTATACCAGATGGATCACGTAAAACAAACGAATCACCGTGACCTAATAAGCCAGCCATAGCATAACCACCATCCCAATTTTTAGCAGCTTTTCTTAAAATCTTAGCAACATTCAAACGCTCTGCAATTAGTGGAGAACATTCATTTTTGTTATAACCTTCTTTCTTTAATTTTTTATAAATTTTAGACACTGCATCATCCAAGAAATGACCAATCTTCTCCATAATAGTAACGGTGTCTGCCTTTTCTTTTGGATGCTGACCCAACTTTACTAAACCATCAAATAAGTGATTAACATTAGTCATATTAAAGTTACCTGCAACGATGAGGTTTCTGTGCATCCAATTATTTTGTCTTAAAAATGGATGAACACTTTCTACACTGTTTTTACCGAAGGTGCCATAGCGAACATGACCTAAAAAAAGTTCACCAATATAGGGAATGTGTTGTTTTTGTAGCGCAACATCGTCTTGATATTCTGGATGCTCTGTGAGCTCCTCATTAATACGCTCATTGATTTGAGCAAAAATATCTTGAATAGGTTGTTGAGCGATTGAGCGTACACGACTAATATAACGATCTCCTGGTTTTGTGTCTAATTTAATACTTGCAAAACCTGCACCATCCTGTCCACGATTATGTTGCTTTTCCATTAAGAGGTACATTTTGTTTACTCCGTAAAATGCACTTCCATATTTTTCTTTGTAGAATTCTAATGGTTTTTTGAGTCTTATGAGTGCAATTCCGCATTCATGTTTTAAAGCATCGCTCATTGGTGTGTTGTTGTTTTAATGTATTTTAAAATTAAAGATTATGAACTAAATTTAGCATAAAAAAAACGCACTCAATTTTGAGCGCGTTAGTTTATGATAATTCAATATTGAATTGTGTTAGCCTTTTAAAGTCTTTTAATCGATGGTCAATTTCACCTTTGCTCAAGTTCTGCATTCGTTCTGTACCAAATTTTTCAACACAAAAGGATGCTAAAGTAGATCCATAGATGACAGCGTTTTTCATATTCTCAAAACTATAATCTTCTGTTTTTGCTAAATAACCAGCAAATCCTCCAGCAAATGTATCTCCTGCTCCTGTAGGATCAAAAACTTCCTCTAGTGGTAAAGCAGGGGCATAGAACATATGCCCATTATTGAATAATAACGCACCATGTTCTCCTTTTTTAATGACTACATATTTAGGACCCATTTCATGAATCTTTCTTGCCGCAACAACCAATGAGTATTCTCCAGTTAATTGTCTCGCCTCTTCGTCATTAATGGTAATAACATCGACATTTTTTATGACTGCATGTAAATCGTCTAAAGCGATATCCATCCAAAAATTCATAGTATCTAAAATAGCCAACTTTGGCTTTTTATTCATCTGGTCTAATACCCCTTGTTGTACCATTGGATGTAAATTTCCAAGCATTACAACATCTGCATCTTTATAAGCATCAGGCACAACAGGATTAAAATGCTCTAAAACATTTAATTCAGTCGCTAACGTATCACGAGAGTTCATATCATTATGATATTTACCACTCCAGAAGAATGTTTTACCCTCTTTTACGATCTCAATACCATCAGTATTGACGTTTCTATTAGATAAAAGATCTAAATATTTCTGCGGAAAATCGCCACCAACGACAGATACTGCTGCTGAGTCAACATCAAAATTTGAAGCAGATAAACCTATATAGGTTGCTGCTCCTCCAAGAATTTTGTCTGTTTTTCCAAAGGGTGTTTCAATAGCGTCAAAAGCGACTGTACCAACTATAACTAATTTGCTCATAAAGCGTTTTAAAATTTGCTGCAAATATACAGTTTTTAAGAACTAAAGGGCGAATTTATTTTCGTCCAAAATCCGCAGGAATTTCACCCCAAGCTTTAGTTTCCCATTTTACAATAGTCGTCTTGTACTCATTCTCTTTTAACCATTGTACTGCGCGGTCTACGAGGTCATAAACGGGTTTATTTTTTGTACTGCGTTCTAGCTTAGAGTTACAGTGTTTTTTTCGCACCCAACTCATGGCCGTCCTAGAATCTGTATATAAGATGCGGTCGCTATTGTGTTTTTTTAGAAAACCTAATCCGTGAACTAATGCCAGAAATTCTCCTAAATTATTTGTTCCTTGAGCAAAAGGGCCTTGAATAAAAAGCTGTTTTTTTGTTTTAGTATCTACACCACGATACTCCATAATACCGGGATTACCTGAAGATGCTGCATCAACAGCAATAGAATTAAAATTAGGTTTCCCAATCTTTTTGAGTTGTTCTTTAGTGAGCTCACCAGCAAATGACTTGTTTTTGCCTATATAATCAAAATAATTACCTTTTAAGGCTTCTTTTGCAGTATCAAACGTTTCAAAAGATTTGTATTGAGCACCTTCAAAATTTTTGATTTGTGCTTTACAATCATTCCAGGATTCAAAAACACCTGCGTGATGTCCTTTCCAAACGGTGTAATATTTTTTTTTCTTTTTACTCATCTTTAGTTTCCGTAAAAACGGGAGTTTTTTTGTCATTCAGAAGGAGGTACGACTGAAGAATCTATTTATTTAAAGGTGAGATTCTTCGCTACGCTCTGAATGACATTTATGATTTTAACAATTCCTCCACCACCTTCGGAAACCACTCCATCTCCAAACCATGAATCTTATCTGCAACATCTTGAGCAGAATCAGTTTTGAGTACAGCACATTTCGACTGAAAAATGATAGCACCTTCATCATAATGCTCGTTCACATAATGAATGGTGATTCCAGTTTCGGTTTCTTTGTTAGCAACAATGGCTTCATGGACATTCATTCCATACATTCCTTTTCCGCCATATTTTGGTAACAGTGCAGGATGCACATTAATCACTTTATTAGGAAACATGTTTAAAATTTTCTTTGGAAACATCCATAAAAAACCAGCTAGGACTATGAGGTCAGGTTTTGAATTCTGAAGAATATTTAAAACGTCATCAGTCTCAGTAAATGCTATTTTGTTGAATGATAGCGCACTAACTTTTAGTTTTTTTGCGCGATCCAAAACTTTGGCATGAGGATTGTTAGTAAGTACAAGACTAACAGAAGCATTTTCTCTGTTGTGAAAAAACCTAATTAAATTTTCAGCATTAGTGCCACTTCCGGACGCAAAAATTACAATACGTTTTATCTGCACGTTTATATTTTTATAGGGTTATCAGGTGAAATTCGCAAATTGAATTTATTAAATATTCAGCAAAATTTCTCAAGCTCATTTCATTTCAGACAATCAGTTAGTGTTATTCAAAACAAAAAAAAGAATAATAATTAACAAATAGAACGTAAAACATAAATTCTTCAAAGTAATTTTACTAAATTACCATCACATTTTTAAATTAAAGGTGTGTATTGAAATAAAGTTTTTTTATTTTTGCGAACTAATTAAAATTTAAAATTAAAAAATTATGTCAGACATTGCATCAAGAGTAAAAGCGATTATCGTAGACAAATTGGGAGTTGATGAAAACGAAGTTGTAACTGAAGCGAGCTTCACAAACGATTTAGGAGCAGATTCATTAGACACTGTCGAGTTAATCATGGAATTTGAAAAAGAATTTGATATTCAAATCCCAGACGACCAAGCTGAAAATATTGCAACAGTTGGTCAAGCGGTCTCTTATATAGAAGCAGCAAAATAATTCAATAAATATTTATGGAATTAAAGCGAGTTGTAGTTACTGGTTTAGGAGCACTTACACCCATTGGTAATACCAAAGATGAATTTTGGGATGCGCTTATAAGTGGTAAAAGTGGTGCTGCACCTATAACATATTTTGATACTGAAAAGTTCAAAACAAAATTCGCTTGCGAATTAAAAAACTTTAATGCTACCGACTTTTTTGATAGAAAAGAGGCTCGTAAAATGGATAGATTTGCACAGTATGCCATGGTAGCTTCAGATGAAGCTATTGTAGATTCTAAGCTAGATCTAGATAAAATAGATAAATTACGAGTAGGTGTTATTTGGGGAGCAGGAATTGGAGGCTTGGAAACATTTCAGCAAGAAGTTTTAAACTTTGCAGCTGGAGATGGTACACCAAGATTTAATCCGTTCTTTATTCCTAAAATGATTGCAGACATTGCACCAGGAAACATATCTATTAAACATGGGTTTATGGGACCTAATTACACAACAGTATCTGCATGTGCCTCTTCGGCTAACGCCATGTTTGATTCATTAAATATGATTCGTTTGGGTCATTGCGATGTGATTGTAACAGGTGGGAGTGAGGCAGCAGTAACTATTGCTGGGATGGGTGGTTTTAATGCTATGCATGCGCTATCTACAAGAAATGAAAGTCCAGAAACAGCCTCTAGGCCTTTTGATGCGACCAGAGATGGTTTCGTTTTGGGTGAAGGTGCTGGAGCTATTGTTCTTGAGGAGTATGAGCACGCAAAAGCAAGAGGAGCTAAAATTTATGCTGAATTGTTAGGAGGCGGATTATCGTCTGATGCATATCACATGACAGCGCCACATCCTGATGGTATAGGTGTTATTGCGGTAATGAAAAATTGTTTAGAAAATGCGGGTATAAAACCTGAAGAAGTTGATCATATCAACACGCATGGAACATCAACACCTCTTGGAGATGTTGCTGAACTTAAAGCGATTTCTGAAGTGTTTGGAGACCATGCTAAAAATATTAACATCAATTCTACTAAGTCTATGACTGGACATTTATTAGGAGCAGCTGGAGCTATAGAAGCTATTGCGTCAATTTTAGCAATGGAACATAGTTTAGTGCCTCCAACAATAAATCACGAAGTAGTTGACGAGAATATTGATCCTAAACTTAATTTAACATTAAACAAAGCACAAAAAAGAGACGTTAAAGTTGCTATGAGTAATACGTTTGGATTTGGCGGTCACAACGCCTGTGTATTATTCAAAAAATTAGACTAAATCCCGAATGAGCTTCATTCGTAACATATTTAAAAATTCCCGCTCTACTAAAGACGGGAATTTTTTTTTATTACTCAACGATATTCTCGGTTATAAGGTCAAAAACAAATCACTGTACTTTAAGGCCTTTACTCATCGTTCTATGAATATCAGAGACGAAAAAGGGAATGCATTAAATTATGAGCGGTTAGAGTTTGTTGGCGACGCTATGTTAAGTGCTGTAATTGCTGCTTACTTATTTGAAGAAGTACCACATGGTGATGAAGGGTATTTAACCAAAATGAGATCTAAAGTGGTGAGTAGAGAACATCTTAATGAATTAGGGAAGGACTTAAAACTTATTGATTTGGTAGAAAGTAAAATTCCTAAATCTAATTTTGGTAATAATATTCATGGAAATCTATTTGAGTCTTTAGTTGGTGCCATTTATTTAGATAAAGGCTATCATTTTTGTGAAAAATTTATTCATAAGCGTGTTATTAAACCACATGTGGATATTGAAACCTTAGAAGGTCGTGTTATCAGTTATAAGAGTTTATTGATAGAATGGTGTCAAAAAGAAAAGAAAACTTTTGATTACAATGTTTATGAAGATACAGGAAATGATGAATTAAAGCATTTCTCTGTAAAGCTCTCAATAGATGATAAAGTCGTTGCAAAAGCTAGAGCAACTTCCAAAAAGAAAGCGGAAGAAAAGGCCTCAAAGCGTGCTTTTTTCGCATTTCAGAATGAAATAAGTAAAGTGTTTTAAATGACTTATTGGTGCTTTAACTAATTCTTGCGCAACTACAACGTTTTCGCTATGTCCCGTCGTTAAGATTAACCAAAACTTCATGTTTTAATACCTATAATATACTATATTTACATTATGTAGTTGATTCATTATGGCATTACACAAGTTACTCGTTGACGATTTTTATGATGCGTCCTTCTCGCTTATAGCAATTCATTGCAAGCTTGAAGATTATCGTTTAGCTTATCTTCTTAATAAGTATTTAGGACTTAATTTGCGACGTAAAGCGCACGATTTAGACTATAATTATTTTGATGCTTCTTTTTCGATTTTTGAGTGGGAAAATGAAAAAATAGATAGTGTCTGGAATCTCGTGTCAAACGTATGCAAGAAAGAAGAAGCAGCATTACAAAGCTCAGGATTTTTATTTGATAACCAAACTACAGTAACAAGAACTGTTAATTTACTACCAGAATTAAAAACAGTAGACTATCTCATAAAAGTATCCACTGAGGATCGTCATTTTAATGAGAAACTCATTTTAAATAAAATACAAACAATACCTCAAGTCATAACGACATACAGCGTTGATATTGAGAAATTAAAATCTAAGGAACACTTAATTTTTGACTAATGCAAAGAAGAAAAAAAACAAAAATAGTAGCTACACTAGGACCAGCAACGAGTACTAAAAAAGTACTTAAAGCGATGCTAGAAGAAGGTGTAAATGTATTTAGAATTAACTTTTCTCATGCAGATTATAAAGATGTAGAAGAGCGTGTAAAAATGATTAGAGAATTAAACGAAGAGTTTGGTTTCAATGCGTCTATACTTGCAGATCTTCAAGGTCCAAAATTGAGAGTTGGTGTCATGAAAGGTGAAGTTATCGTAAATGAAGGTGATGAAATTATATTCGCCACAGGAGAACGTTTTGAAGGCACGAAGGAACGTGTCTATATGACGTATGATAAATTCCCACAAGATGCAAATCCTGGAGAACGTATCCTTTTAGATGATGGTAAATTAATTTTTGAAGTGGTTTCTACAGATGGCATATCTGAGGTTAAAACACGTGTTATTCAAGGTGGACCGCTACGTTCTAAAAAAGGAGTCAACCTTCCAAATACGAATATCTCACAACCAGCATTAACAGAGAAAGATATTGAAGATGCCATTTTTGCATGTAGCCTAAAAGTAGATTGGATGGCATTATCATTTGTGCGTCATGCAGAAGATTTAATGCAATTAGAAGAATTGATTAAAAAACATAGCGATCATAAAATCCCAATCATAGCAAAAATTGAAAAGCCAGAAGCGGTAGCCAATATTGATAAGATTGTTGCTTACTGCGATGGATTAATGGTTGCTCGTGGTGATTTAGGAGTTGAGATTCCGGCAGAAGAAGTGCCTTTAGTACAAAAGCAATTAGTATTACGTGCTAAGCGGGCTAGAATTCCTGTGATTATTGCAACCCAAATGATGGAAACAATGATTACAAGTTTGACACCAACGCGTGCAGAGGTGAATGATGTTGCTAACTCGGTAATGGATGGAGCAGATGCAGTAATGTTGTCAGGAGAAACATCAGTTGGAAACTATCCAGTACAAGTGATCACACAAATGGCTAATATTATTAGAAGTGTTGAAGACTCAGATTTGATTAAGGTACCACAATCACCACCGCATATTAAAACTAAGCGTTACATCACAAAGTCTATTTGTTATCACGCAGCACATATGGCTAATGATATTAAGGCAAAGGCAATTTCTACATTAACAAACTCAGGATATACAGCCTTTCAAATATCGGCTTGGAGACCAAGCGCTCATATCTTAGTGTTCACCTCTAATAAACGAATCTTAACACAGTTGAGTTTGCTTTGGGGTGTTGAAGCTTTTTACTATGATAAATTTGTAAGTACAGACGAAACTTTAGAAGATGTAAATGCCATTGCCTGTAAAAAAGGCTACCTAGAAGTAGGTGATATGTTAATTAGTTTAGCAGCAATGCCTATTCAAGAAAAAGGAATGGTAAATACGCTAAGAGTTACAGAGATTACGAGTTGTAGTTTTTAATATCTTAAGTTATTCGATATCTTAATAGAAATAAAAAATGCGTTAGCTATTTTGTGTAACGCATTTTTTTATGACTTTTTAGTTTACATGATCTAGGCAACAATACTTAATGTCTTTTTAGTTTCAACCCTGTTTAACTTCGCTTCAAATTGATTGCTTGTATTATTCTCCCCTCCAGCTTTTAAAGCTTTTTCTCCTGCAAAAAATGTTTTATGATCATCACCAAGATCTGAACCAGCCATTCTTTGGTGTTTTACACAGGAAACGTTTTTTCGTATTTCTTGTCTTTGCACATCTTTTACATAAGCCAACATGCCGTCTTCTCCAAAATAGCCTTTAGTCAAATCATCCATGTGAAGAGCTGATGTATGATAGGTTGGCAACGTAATTAAGTGATGAAAAATTCCAGCTTCTTTGGCGCCATCTTTTTGAAATGTTCTAATTTTGTCGTCTGCGCGAAAGCATAGTTCTGAACCATCATATTGGGCATCCATTAAATTGTTTCTGTCATAGGCTGTCATGTTTTTTCCTTCTGCAAGCATGTCTTCAAATACTTGATTTCTAAAGTTTAATGTCCAATTAAAAGAGGGCGAATTATTGTAAACTAATTTGGCTTTTGGCTCCACTTCTCTTACTCTATTTACCATGTGTGCAATTTGTTTCACATTTGGTGTTGGTGTTTCGATCCATAATAAATCTGCACCATTTTGAAGACTAGTAATACAATCTAACACCACACGATCTATGTTTGAACCTTCTTTAAATTTATATAAACCGTTTGGTAATCTTACAGGACGAACTAATCTTCCGTCTCTTTTTAAAAGCACATCATCTTCCCTAGCATCACAAATAGCAATTTCCTCTGCTTCAACAAAAGCTAAATATTGAGATGCTAAATCTCCAGGCTCTGTGCTAACAGGTAATTTTTGCGTTAAACCTGCACCTTCAGAATCTGTTCTAGCAACTATAATTCCATCATCTACTCCTAATTCTAAAAAGGCATATCGAATAGCATTTAGTTTTGCTATAAAATCTTCGTGTGGAACTGTTACTTTTCCGTCTTGATGACCACATTGCTTCGCATCAGAGACTTGATTTTCAATTTGGATTGCGCATGCGCCAGCTTCGATCATTTTTTTAGTAAGTAAATAGGTCGCTTCTTCATTACCAAAACCGGCATCAATATCTGCTATAATAGGAACGATGTGTGTTTCATAATTATCAATCTGATCTTGTATATCTTCGCCATTTTCTAATCTTTTGAATAAATCATTCAGTTCTATAGCATCTGCTTGACGTAAAAAGGCGTAGATTTCTGCTATAAGATTGGGTACTGCCGTTTTTTCGTGCATAGATTGATCGGGTAATGGTCCAAATTCTGAGCGTAATGCAGCAACCATCCAACCCGAAAGATATAAGTATCTTTTATTTGTCGTTTTATGATGTTTTTTTACAGCAATCATTTTTTGTTGTGCCACAAATCCGTGCCAGCAACCTAGTGATTGGGTATAGTTTGACGAGTCTGCATCGTAAGCTACCATATCCTCTCTCATGATGGCAGCTGTATATTTGGCGATATCTAAACCTGTTTTAAAACGATTTTGAGTAATCATTCTTGCCGCACTCTCCGGTTGTATTGCATTCCAAGTGTGTCCATACTTTGCTTTAAGATTTCTTACTGTTTCTAAAGCAGAACTATAATTGCTTTGTGCTATATTTTTCATAATTTTGTATTTACTTATTAAGATTTTTCGAGATTTTGATATGTTAGTCTCGCAAACTATTCCAGTAGTTGCGAGACATTTTTTTTATATGTATTGGTATGCTGGAAGCGTTAAAAATTCTTCAAAATCTTCTGCAGTTACTAGTTTATTAAACAATTCTATTGCTAACTTAAATTTGGTATTTACAATGTGGTCTTGACCAACTTCTGTAATGATTTTTTCAACTTCATTATCAAAAATATCATTAAACAAAGCCTGTGTAAATAGTCTACCATCTTCCAGCTTGACTTCATTTTTTAACCATTGCCAGACTTGTGTTCTTGAAATTTCGGCAGTGGCAGCATCTTCCATTAAATTATAAAGCGCTACAGCTCCATGACCTCTTAACCACG
Source organism: Psychroserpens burtonensis DSM 12212 (assembly GCF_000425305.1). Classification (GTDB taxonomy): domain Bacteria; phylum Bacteroidota; class Bacteroidia; order Flavobacteriales; family Flavobacteriaceae; genus Psychroserpens; species Psychroserpens burtonensis. Next base: position 67,326 of record NZ_AUDE01000017.1, on the reverse strand, counting down.
CTTCGGTATATAAAACACCAACATTAATATTTTTTCTAATCCCAGCTTCTGTTACTGTACCTAAAGGTCTTTCAACTAAGTCTTGTTCTGTTATTTTCACATCTTCTCGTAAGACATGTAATTGGTTTGATGTAGGCATGTGTTTGTCAAATTCGTTCATAGCAACTGCTACTAAATCTGGATGTGCAACCCAAGTACCATCATGACCGTTTTTTACTTCTCGCTCTTTGTCTTTTCGAACTTTTTCTAATGCAATTGCATTTGCCGCATTGTCATTTTTAATAGGAATTTGAGCAGCCATACCGCCAATGGCTAGAATACCTCTTTTGTGGCAACGTTGAATAACTAACTTAGAGTAGGCATCCATAAAAGGAGTTGTCATCGTTACTTGATCACGATTAGGAACTACAAAGTTTGGATGGTTTCTAAACTTTTTAATGTAAGAGAAAATGTAATCCCAACGTCCACAGTTCAAACCAGTAATATGATTTTTGAGCTCATAAATTATTTCGTCTAATTGAAAGCTTGCAGTAATGGTTTCTATTAGAACGGTTGCTTTAAAAGTTCCTTGTGGCACGTTTAAATAGTCTTGCGCAAAGGTAAAAACGGCGTTCCACCAACGAGCTTCTAGGTAATGTTCTAACTTTGGAAGATAAAAATACGGAGCTGTACCTTGTGCTATCATAGTTTTGGTATTATGAAACACATATAAACCAAAATCTATTAGACTTCCTGAAGCGTTTTCATTATTAATAATAATATGCTTTTCATTTAAATGCAAACCTCTTGGTCTCACTAATAAAACTGCTGTTTTAGTATTTAATTTATACGACTTATCCTTTTTAGAATCGTATAATGAAATAGTTTGCTTGTTAGCATCTAATAAATTTTGTTGACCCCCTATAGCGTTTGACCAAGTTGGTGCATTACTATCTTCTAAATCTGCCATAAAGGTTTTAGCTCCAGAATTTAGAGCGTTGATAATCATTTTTCTGTTAACAGGTCCAGTGATTTCTACACGTCTATCTTGGAGGTCTTTTGGAATGTCTCCTGCGGTCCAATTACCATCTCTAATATGTTTTGTTTCTTTTGGGAATTCAGGGAATTTTCCAGCATCGAAAACTAATTGTTCTTGTTCTCGTCTATCAATTAACTGTAGCCTTTTTGCATTAAACTTTTCATGCAATGCAGTTATAAAGGCTAAAGCGCTGTCTGTTAATATTTCTGGGTAGTAATTTTTAACTTCTTTAGAGAATTGTGTTTTCGGTAGTTTTAATAGTGTGTTTTCCATAGGGTTATCATTTTACTCTACAATGATAAAACAAACATTTTAAAAAACCTAGCGAACGTTCGCTAAAAATATATATTCGCTAAAAGTGTGTTTTCGCAAAATATCCTATATTTGCTAATATGGAAGAAGAGTATATTAAACTTATATTTGGGTTAAAGTTAAAGCAGATAAGGACTGAAAAGAAGTTATCTTTATTTGGTTTGTCAAAACTTTCTGGTTTATCAAAATCATATTTAAACGAAATTGAAAAAGGGAAGAAATATCCTAAACCTGATAAAATCGCAATGCTTTCGGATAAACTTGACGTTCCTTATGATCAAATGGTATCTTTAAAGTTGGATAAAAATTTAGCGCCAATAGGAGCACTATTACAGTCAAAAATTTTAAAGGAAATTCCTTTAGATTTGTTTGGTATTAAAGAGACCAATTTAATAGATATTGTAGCCAGTGCGCCTGCAAAAGTGAATGCATTTATTAGTACTATAATTGAAATTGCACAGCACTATAACTTTAGTAGAGAACGTTTTTTCTTAGCTTCGGTACGTTCTTTTCAAGAAGCAAATAATAATTATTTTGATGATTTAGAACAGCAAGTTTTAATGTTCTCAAAAGCCTATCATGTTGATTTAACTACACTTATTTCCTCAAATTACTTGGAAGAGATTTTAATAGAAGAGTATGGGTATAGTATTAACAATTCTGAATTAATTAAATATGAATCTTTAGAGAGTTTACGTTCTGTTTTTGTCCCTAAATCTAAAACACTATTACTTGCTAAGGGGATAGACGAGGCACAACGTTCTTTCATTTATGCTAAAGAGATCGCTTATAATTTTTTAGATATTAAGGATCGATTATATACTTTTCCTTGGATAAAATTTAAAAATTTTGATCAAGTACTTAATAATTTTTATGCCTCATATTTTGCTGGAGCGTTAATGATTCCTAAAGATGAATTGACATTGCAACTAGAGACTATTTTTCAAAAAGAATCTTTTGATGAAGCCTTATTTATTAAAACGTTGGAAGCTTTCAATGCGTCACCAGAATCATTCTATCAACGCTTAACCAATATTCTTCCTAAAGCATATAATATTCAAAATTTATTCTTTTTAAGGTTTACACACAAGGCAGATAGTGAAAAATTTGATTTAAAAAAGGAGCTTCATTTATCACACCAGCATTCACCTCGCGCTAATGAAGCCAACGAGCATTATTGCAGACGTTGGGTATCTGTAAATGTTTTAAATGATATTAGCAAAAATAAAAAGACTCACGAATTTGATATTCAAATCTCTAATTATGAAGGTGAGAATACAAAGTATTTAGTACTATCATCTGCCACTAAAGATCCCTTTAAAGACAATCAATATAGAAGTATAAGTATTGGGTTATTGATTAATAAACAATTAGAACGCAAACTAAAATTTTTAAAAGATAAAACAATTAGAAGACAAGACGTTGGTGTAACCTGTGAGCGTTGTTCTATAAAAGATTGTAAGGTGAGGCAAGCACCAGCATTAGTTTTGAATCAAAGTACTAAAAACAAAAAAATTGAAAAGATTGTCGAAGTGTTAAATCAACAATTCGAGTAATAAATAAGTTTTAAAATTCAAACTTTAACTGTACACTAACAGCTTTTTCTTTGGCTTCTAAAACTTTAATTTTAGATGTCTCCGTATTTAAATTAGATAACGAAATCCCTAATAATCGCACGGAGTTACTCATCTTTTCCTGAAATAATAAATCTTTTGCAGTTTCGAGAATGATACTTTTTTCACTAACAAAATAGGGTAACGTCTTGCTTCGAGTTTGCAACGTGAAATCGCTATACTTGATTTTTAAAGTGATTGTTTTTCCTGAGACTTTACTTTTTTTAAGCCTCTTGACAACTTCTTCCGTAATATGATCTAGCTTTTCTAGCATGAAAATTTCCGAAGATAAATTCTCACTAAACGTTCGTTCGGCAGCAAGAGATTTTCTAATTCGGTTGGGTTTCACGTCACTATTGTGGATACCTCTTACAACATGATAATAGTAGCTACCTGACTTTCCGAAGTGGTCCTCTAGATATTCTAATGATTTTCCTTTTAAATCTTGACCAGTAAAAATCCCTTTTTGGTACATTTTTTCGGCCGTCACTTTACCAACACCATAAAATTTCCTGATGTCTAAATCTTCTAAGAACTGAAGTACTTCCTCTGGATTAACTGTTTTTTGTCCGTTGGGTTTGTTATAATCGCTAGCTACTTTAGCAATAAACTTGTTAATAGAAATTCCCGCAGAGGCTGTTAAGCCTACCTCAGTAGAAATCCGGTTTCTAATCTCTTGAGCTAATAATGAAGCACTTGGGTTGCCTTTTTTATTCGCAGTAACATCAAGATAAGCTTCGTCAAGGGATAAGGGTTCAACAAGATCTGTGTAGTCATGAAATATGTGTCGTACTTTTTTAGAAATCTCATTATAGCGATCAAAATTTGTCTTTACAAATATGAGTTCTGGACATAGCTTTATCGCTAATCGTCCAGACATTGCGCTTTTTACACCAAATTTTCGTGCTTCATAACTTGCAGCGCTAATGACACCCCTTGCACCACCGCCACCAACTGCAATGGCCTTACCTCTAAGTTCTGGATTGTCAAGCTGCGCTACAGAGGCGTAAAACGCGTCCATATCCACATGAATAATCTTTCTAATTGGTAAATCATTTAGCATAAAGCAAATTTATAATATCTTTGATTTAATTGACGCTTCATTTATGAAACTTATACAAACACTTTTAGGATTTACTTTTTTATTATTAGTATGGTCTGCTATAAATCCTTACGACTATTTTACATGGTTTTTAGAGGTTTTACCAGCTATAATCGGTGTCGTGGTTCTTGTCATTACCTTTAAAAAATTTAGATTTACAAATTTTGTATATGTACTTATTTTTCTCCATTGTACAATTCTTATTATAGGTGGTCACTATACTTATGCAGAAGTCCCATTATTTGATTGGATTCAAGAGGCTTTTAATCAATCCAGAAATAATTATGATAAGATAGGTCACTTTGCGCAAGGTTTTGTGCCGGCAATGATTACAAGAGAATTATTATTTCGCAAAAAAGTTGTGCAGTCTAATAGTTGGCTCAATTTCGTTGTCGTATGTATTGCCATGGCAATAAGTGTGACCTATGAGTTTATAGAATGGGTAGTGTCGCTTTTAACAGGTGAAGGGGGAGATTCTTTTTTAGGAACTCAAGGGTATATTTGGGATACGCAATCTGATATGTTTTATGCAACGATTGGTGCAATTTTAGCTTTGATTTTCTTCGGAAAATATCATATCAGACAAATAAACAAACACGAGTTAAATTAATAAGAGATTCCCGTTTTTAGGGGAACTAAAGATGATAGAAATAGAACGTAAATTTTTAGTCAAATCAGAAGATTTTAAAACAGAATCTCATAAACACACACGAATTATTCAGGGGTTTTTAAATACGAATCCTGAACGAACAGTTAGAGTGAGATTGAAAGGAGATAAAGGGTATCTAACTGTTAAAGGAAAATCAACTAACGATGGTTTATCTCGTTTTGAGTGGGAGAAAGAAATCTCTAAATTAGATGCTGAAGCACTTTTTAAATTGTGTGAAAAAGGTCTTATTGATAAAATCAGATACGAGGTTAAAATTAGACAACATGTGTTTGAAGTGGATGTGTTTTCTGAAGAAAATCAAGGTTTAATAATTGCTGAAGTTGAATTAAGTCACGAAGAAGAAACTTTTGAGAAACCAAATTGGCTCGGACAAGAAGTCACAGGTGACAAACGCTATTATAATTCTCAATTAAGTCGGCACCCTTTCAAAAATTGGGTATAAAAAACCACTCTATTTATCATTTCGACTAGCGTAATGTACAAAGAGTAGTTTTTAATTATTTTGAAGACTTACTAGATTTTCTTAGCGCAACAGTCTTTTTTACAATCGTCTGCACAAGCCATTTTTTTAGCGTCTTTTGCTTTATCTGTACAGCAAGCTTTAGAGCAATCTGCTTCGCATTCATGCTTTTCCGAAGAAAAATCTTTTACGGTACGCATGTTTTTTACTTTGTAAGTATCTCCTGCTTTTGCAACAGCTTCTTCCAATGTATTTGGAGTTACCATAGCTTCGTCGTACTCTACCATTGCTAATTCTTTCTCAAAATCTACTTTTGCAGATTTCACACCATCCATTTTAGCAATTTTCTTTTCAATAGTCTTAGCGCAACCCATTGCACAAGTCATACCTTCAATACCAAATTCTGCCTTGGCATAAGTGGCATTGGGATTTAATTTTTTAGCTGCATTTGTATTGATTTCAGAAGTAATTTCAACAGTTTTCACTTCTGGTTCTTTATCACTTTTACAGGCAACTAGTGATGTTGAAATTAATGCAATAGCCAATATGTTTTTCAAGGTCTTCATAAGAGTTTTTAATAATTGTTCAAACAAACATAATAAATATTGATGTCCCTTGCATATAAATTAACGAAATTTGTGAATTACTTAAGAAATCTTATGAGAGAAACGACCAAAAAATGGGTATTCCTGTTTGTATTAGCGCTAATTTGGGGAAGCTCGTTTATTTTGATTAAAAAATCCTTATTGGGACTAACACCTTACCAATTAGGTGCATTGCGAACTATTATTTCTGGTTTGTTTTTGTTTTCAGTTGGGTTAAAGAGCTTGAGAGCTATTAAAAAAAACGAATGGAAATGGGTTGTGATTTCAGGTTTTCTAGGCTCATTTATACCTGCCTTCTTATTTGCAATTGCAGAAACCGAAATTGATAGTGCGATTACTTCAATTTTAAATTCATTGGTCCCATTGAATGCTATTTTACTAGGGTTTGCAATTTTTAAAATTGGTTTCTCAAGACGCCAATTGTTTGGCGTTATTATTGGGTTTATTGGTACAAGTATATTGATTTTTCAAGGTGCAGATTTAAATCCAGATCAAAATTATTTATATGCAGGCTTCGTAATTATTTCAACAGTTATGTATGCCCTTAATGTGAACATTATAAAGAAGTATCTTCAAAATGTAAAACCTTTGAGTATTGCCACAGGTAATTATGTTGCAATTATGATTCCTGCCATTATAGTATTACTGTTTACAGATTTCTTTTCTGAAAGTACATTTACACATAAAGATTTTGAAATGTCAATGGTATATGTTATTGTTTTGTCTTTATTTGGAACAGCACTTGCCAAGGTTTTATTTAATACACTGGTTCAAATATCTACACCAGTATTTGCCTCTTCGGTAACCTATTTGATGCCAGTTGTTGCTTTGGCTTGGGGTTTATTGGATGGCGAAACATTTGGGCCTTTGCAGATTGTTGCTAGTGTGATTATCTTATTGGGTGTTTATTTGGCTAACAAAGGAAGGTATAAAAAAAACCCGAAGTATTAATTACTCCGGATTTTTTTAAATAAAATATGTAGTAAGCTTACTTAAAATCTGCTTCTGTTACACCTTCATTAAATTTAATATCAGTAGAATTTAATATAATAATTTGTGGACCAGCAGTAATTTTTTGAGTAAAAGGCATCATCACACCATCTACTTCTTTATAGTTTGATACATCTTCAATAGTCGTTACACTTTGACCTTGCGCTTCTGTGGTAGATTCTGATCGCATTAGTAAACCAGTTTCTACATTGTAGAATCTATGTGAAACTTCGCCACCATTAGTCACTTTGATTTTGTAAGCATCGACACCACTTAAAGGAACGATAGCTTCTAACTCTAGCGAGGTCGCCGCCATATGAATTTCCGGAAACAATCCCTTTTCAGCTTGTTTGCTAGAAAGCTCTTTTTCAGTCATTGGAATTTTCATTCCTTGTTGTTCACTGTATCCTGCAGCACCATCAAACTTTTGTTTCATTACAGTACCCATACCTTCAATCATCATTTCCATAGACGTTTTATTTGGAGCCATGACTTTTATAATTGCTTTTGGTTTGAAAGGAGCTCCTTCAATTGTAACATCTGCATTAGATAATACCGAGTTTACTTTTTCTAAATTACTTTTTCCTCCTATAGCTGTGATGTAGTTATCAATTACTGTTTGTGCTGTTACTCCTGAAGGGATTGGTTTTGAAAAAACGGGTTTATCAACTGAATTTGCATACTTGTCAAAATACATTATTGGAATTCCTGTTTTTTCAAGGTTTTCTAATACGTCGCTACCTTTACCAACAATTATAATTCTAGCATTTTCAGGTTTCATGTATTTATTAGCTACACGTGTTACATCATCTGCGGTTACTGCATTAATTTTTTGTAAAAACGTTTTGTAGAAATCATCTGGAAGATCATTTAACTTTATGTTTAGTGCGAAGCGGGCAATTGTTTGAGGGCTTTCTAGCGCCATTACAAATTGACCAACGTATGCAGCTTTTACATTTTTAAGTGTTTCTTGTTCTACAGGTTCTGTTCTAATACGATTCATTTCTTTTAAGGTTTGAACCACAGCGCTATCTGTTACCATATTTCTAACAGATGCTCCAGCTGTAAATCGAGCTGCGTATTTATCAGTCCCTACATTAGAACGTGCGCCATAAGTATACCCATTCGCTTCACGAAGATTCATGTTTAAGTAACTACTAAAATCTCCTCCAAAAATTCTATTTGCAATTAATACCGCATGATAGTCTTCGTCTTTTGTTTGTAAATCTACATTATTCGTTATTGAAATATTAGATTGTACGGCATTGGGCATATCTACAAAGTTAATTTGAGTGTATTGTGCATTGGGAGCTTCATTTGGTACAGTATATTCTACGCCTACAGATTTTTCCCATTTAGAAAAATATTTTTCTATTTGCTTTTTAACATCTTTATACTTGACATCACCAACAACAACTAAATAAGCGTCGTTTGGATTAAAGTATGTTTCATAAAATGCTACCGCGTCACCAAACGTAACATTTTTTACTGTTTCTTCAGTTGTGAATTCGCCATAAGGATGCTTTTTTCCATAAGATAAAGCGCTACCGACTCTACCAGCAATAGCATCTATGCTTTTTTCATTAGACTTTAAACCGTCTATAAGTTGTGCTTTTTCTTTATCAAACTCTTCTGCAATTAATAATGGGTTGATTGCTGCATCTGCCATTAATTCTAAAATACGATCTGAGTATTTTGATAATGAGCTAGCAGAAGCACCACGAGTACTAAAGTTGATATTCGCTCCTAAGAAATCTACTTCTTCATTGAACTCATCTTTAGAAATATTTTTGGTACCATTACCCATCATACTTCCAATTAAGCTCTCAACTCCTGCTTTATCACCAGTAGTCATCGGCTTATTATCAATAGTTAACGAGAAAGATACTCTAGGTAATTTATGGTTTTCTACAACTAAAACAGTTAATCCGTTTTTTAGTGTAAATTCTTCAGGTTTCTCGAATGAAATTTTCGGAGCAGGACCTGGTTCTGGCATTTTAGAGCGATCAACTTGTGCAAACGCACCAACCGACATTAAAAATGCTACTATTATTACTGATATTTTTAATTTCATGTGTATGTTTTTAATTTGTTTTTTAGTTGTCCGTGTTTTCTTTTGGTAAGTATTCTAATTCAACACGTTGGTTAGGATTCAAGTATTTCTTTACCACATCTTGAATTTCCTGTCTAGTGATTGATCTATAGATCTCAATTTCAGTATTGATAAGATTAATATCATCGTATAACATGTAATTTGTCACTAAAGATCCAGCGATACCTTGAATACTTGAATTAGAATTCACGTATCTGTTTTCAAATTTATTCTGAAGTTTTTGAAAATCATTTTCAGAAATTAAGTCATTTTGCATTTTTACGATTTCCTCATCAATTTCAGTAAGTAAGGTTTCTAAAGTTGTTTCACCTAATGGAAGTCCATAAAGAATATACATACCACCATCCATTTGCTCTACGTATAGTGTTCCAGTTTGAAGTGCCAATTTCTTGTCATCAACTAACTCCTTAAATAATTTAGATGTTTTCCCATCACTTAGATAAGCAGAAACCATATTTAAAATATAAGAGTCACGTTCTTTAAATCCTGGAGTTCTATATCCAGCCATAATTGCTGGTATTTGTATGTTTGGATCATAAAACGTAGCCTTAATAGTTTCATCAATTGGTTCTTCTTTTGAGAAATTTCTAGTTGGTGTTGGTCTACTCTCAACATCTTTAAAATATTTTTCAACTAATTTCTTAGCTTCTTTTTTGTCAATATCACCAGCAACAACTAAAGCTGCATTATTAGGTCCATACCAGTCTTTAAAGTATTGTTTGAATTCTTCTAGAGTAGAGGCATCTAGATCTGCCATTTCACCAATATTCTTATTTTTATAAGGATGAACTTTAAATAAGTTCTCACTTATTGCAAATAGGAACTGACGATAAGGCTGGTTGTCGTAGCTCGAGCGTTTTTCTTCTTTTACAACTTCGTTTTGAGTATCAACGCCAACTTGGTCAATAACTGGGTGAAGCATGCGTTCAGATTCCATCCAAAGACCTAACTCTAAATTATTAGATGGAAATACTTCGTAATAATAGGTTCTATCAAGAGATGTATTCGCATTATTACTACCGCCATTTGAAGATACAATCTTAAACCATTCTCCACGGTCTATATTTTTAGTTCCTTCAAATAAGAGGTGCTCAAAAAAGTGAGCAAAACCTGTGCGAGGAGCGACAGCTGTTCCTCCTAAATCTTTTCCTCCAACATTATACATCACACCAACAGTTACTACAGGAGCAGTGTTATCTTGGTGTAAAATAACGTGAAGTCCGTTATCTAAGTCAAATTCTTCAAATTCAACCTGCTGAGCCTTGGCAGAAAAGCCAACTAGCATCAAAGAGGCTAAAATTAATAGGTAGTTTTTCATTGTGAGTTTGTTTTAAGTTAATTATGGTTTTGTGTTAATTTTTTCAATATGCAATACAAGTGTTTCATTTCGTTAAAATGTTACACGAATCCTACAAAAATAGTAAATAGCAGGACTTATTTTATTGTTTTTAATGCAAAATATATCATAAAATTGCAATGGAAAGGATTGAAAATGAAAGCTAGAAGACTATTTTTTGGATTTCAAAACTAGAAAAGCAAGGTTAAAACGTATTATCTTCTTGAAAATTTATGTATAGTTTGTCAATTAACGAATTAGAATGTATATTTGCATCCGCTTTCTGAGTGGAAAGCATACATTTTTAACAAAATATAATTAATAAAAACGCTATGTACGCAATTGTAGAGATAGCAGGGCATCAATTTAAAGTTGAAAAAGACCAAAAAGTTTTTGTTAACCGTTTAGCAACAGAAGAAGGTAAGAAAGTAGATTTCGATAACGTTCTTTTAATTGGTGATGGTGACAATATTACTTTAGGCGCCCCAGCTATAGACGGAGCACTAGTAGGTGTAAAAGTCTTAAGGCACCTTAAAGGTGACAAAGTAATCGTTTTCAAAAAGAAAAGAAGAAAGGGTTACCGTGTAAAAAACGGTCACAGACAATCTTTATCTGAAATCGTAATTGAAAGCATTGTTGCTTCAGGAGCTAAAAAATCTAGTCCAGCGAAAGCTGAGAAAGCAGCTCCAAAAAAAGAAACTAAAAAAGCAGAAGCTAAGCCAGCCGCGAAAGTTGAAGAGAACACTCAAGATTTAAGCCAAATGACTGTTGCTGAGTTAAAAGAAATGGCAAAAGCGAAAGGAATCGAAGGTCTTTCTTCTATGAAGAAAGCTGATTTAATTGCTGCTTTAAGCTAAATACTAACAAATAAAACCTTAAGACAATGGCTCATAAAAAAGGAGTAGGTAGTTCTAAAAATGGTAGAGAATCAGAATCAAAACGTTTAGGTGTTAAGATATTTGGTGGTCAAGCTGCATTAGCTGGAAATATTATCGTGAGACAAAGAGGTAATACACATCATCCTGGTGACAATGTGTATGGCGGAAAAGATCACACTTTACATGCTAAAGTAGATGGTTTAGTAAAATTCACAAAGAAAAGAGACAATAAGTCTTATATTTCTATTGAGCCTTTTGAAGCTTAATCGAATTTTATCTCAAAATATTTAAGACCCATTCTAAACTAGAATGGGTTTTTTGTTTTTTGACCTCACAGATTTTAAAGATTGTGAGTTTTTATAATTAAGAACAGTCTATTAATCCACAATCTTCATCTTTTTTAATAGAAAACTGGCATTCATATTTTGACAAATACCTTTTTTAAATTTATAATCAAAATAGAGCTCGTCGTTAACGATTTCGGCATCAAAGTAGTAGTTTTTTACTTCGTTGAGTTCTTGGGATATTTCACACAGACTCAAATCGTGGGTGGCAATAATACCTGTAGCGTTTCCTGCGACTAATTTCTCCACAAACTTTCTTGAGCCAATAGCTTTATCTGTGCTGTTAGTACCTTTTAATATTTCATCTAGAATAATAAAATATGGTTCTTTATCTATAGCGTCAACTATAAATTTTAAGCGGGTTAATTCTGAAAAGAAGTAACTACTGTCATCTGTTAAAGAATCACTAGTACGCATGCTTGTAATTAGTTTTACTGGAGAGTAAATACTTGATGTTGCACAAACGGGTAACCCAACATTAGCCATAACAATATGTAAGGATACGGTACGTAGAAAGGTACTCTTTCCCGCCATGTTGGCTCCTGTAACAATAAAGAACTCTTGATTATGTATGTTAAGGTCGCTGTTAATTCGTTTCGTTTTGTCCAATAAAGGATGCCCTAAGCCTTTAGCGTCAATGACAACATTTTCTTTGGAAATCTCAGGATAGGTATGTGTTTGATGATTAAATGCATAATTGCCTAAACTATTATAAGCGTCAAAGAAGGAGACCATCTGAAACCAGTCGTCAACCTTATCGGCGTAATTAGAAATCCAGTGTTCTACTCTATATGCGTTTCTGATGTCTAGTAGTAAATAGCCGTTGCCCAATATGGCGCCAAATAGATTATTTCTGTTGTCTAGGGCATCTAAGCATTTGGAAAATTCAGCGAAAATTTGTGAAGCTTTTGTGTTCTCAGAATTAATTTGTTGCTGCTTGCTTTGTAAAACCTTTGATGTAAATGTCGCGTTTTCTATTTGTAATAATAAGGAGGCATATTGTCTAAAAGTCTCTTTCGTTTTATCTGCATTTAGAGCTAATATATTAACTTTTTTAAAGTAGATTCCTGTTATACCTAAACCGGCGAAAATCCAGTATCCAAAATAGCTAATTCCTAAGACTTTCAAGATTGCCAAGCCTAGTAAGATTACAGATATGGATGCAAATAACCAAGTAGCGAAAAGCATCGGTTTTGGAATAAATGTTTTGTGAGTCTTAAGCCAATTTATTACTGTGTGTGCCGGAGTTTCCGTTTTTATGAGGCGTGCTGTTGCGGTGTAAAGTTGAGTCCATTCCGTTTTGTGTGATAATTCGTTGATGGCTTCTTGTCTGTTTTCAATATCAGAAACGTTATTTGCTTTTAATGCGTTTGCAAGTTGCGATTCACTTTCCGAAGAACTAGTCCTATTGATATACTGAAAAAAGGATCCTTTTCCGAAGAGATCAATATCCAAACTATAAAAATGTAGTGGATCTTGAAATTGCTCGCCGGACTGTCTATGATGAAAATCACCAGAAGCTATTTTTAATTCTTCTTCATTAATAGTCACTAAGGATTTATGGAGTTCTCGTTTCGCTTTTTTATTGGTGTATTTTGACAATAGAAAAATAAAAATTGCTATTCCTAAAACACCAGTAGCTATAGCAGTTTGCCAATTGGGTAGTACTATATAAATTGCAAATCCTGTAACTAGAAAGGTTATTAAACGTAACAAGCTATACGTTAGGAGTTGCTTTTTAAGTGTACTAACTTTTATGATATGCTTTTCTAATTGGTTTTTATAAAATGTTATTGAATGGTCCATAGGTTCATTTAAGTCATAAAGAAACGAAAAACCCAAGTTGTTACAACTTGGGTTTAAATATATTTTTATTATAGTGGTTTTACTAACCCTTCAGTGATGCTGATAAATATTCACGGTTTAAACGTGCTATATTTTCTAAAGAAATACCTTTAGGACATTCCACTTCACATGCTCCGGTATTGGTACAGTTACCAAATCCCTCTTCATCCATTTGCTTAACCATATTTAAAACGCGATCTGTTGCCTCTATTTGACCTTGAGGTAATAGTGCAAATTGAGATACTTTTGCACCAACAAATAACATTGCTGATGAGTTTTTACAACTCGCTACACAAGCGCCACAACCGATACAAGTCGCTGCCATGAAGGCATTATCTGCATCTTCTTTTTCAATAGGAATGGTATTAGCATCAATAGTGTTCCCTGAAGTATTAACAGATATAAATCCACCTGCTTGTTGGATACGGTCAAAAGCTGTTCTATCAACTACTAAGTCTTTAATCACCGGAAAAGCCTTAGCTCTCCATGGCTCAATAACTATAGTTTCTCCATCTTTAAATGTACGCATGTGCAATTGACATGTTGTTACAAGGCGGTCAGGGCCATGCGCTTCTCCATTGATATATAATGAGCATGAACCGCAAATTCCTTCACGGCAATCGTGATCAAATGAAACAGGTGCGTCTCCTTTCTCTATTAATTCATTATTTAAGACGTCTAACATTTCAAGAAAAGACATATCCGGAGAGATATCGCTGATTTGGTAATCAACCATTTTTCCTTTATCGTTAGCGTTTTTTTGACGCCATATTTTTAACGTTAAATCCATAGCTTTTCTTTATTTATAACTTCTTTCTTTCACTTTAATATTCTCGTATGTCAATTCTTCTTTATGAAGTATTGCATCCTTTGGCTCTCCCTTATATTCCCAAGCAGAGACATATTGAAATTCTTTTCTACGAACAGCTTCTCCTTCGGGTGTTTGGTATTCTTCTCTAAAGTGTCCACCAGCAGATTCTTCTCGTTGTAAAGCATCCTTAGCGAATAATTCTCCAAGTTCTAGGAAATCTGCAACACGACCAGCTTTCGCTAATTCTTCGTTGAATTCATTCTCTGTTCCTGGGACACGAACATCTTTCCAAAATTCTGATCTGAGTTCGGAAATTTCAGTAATTGCAGATTTTAAATCTTCTGCGTTCCTTGCCATTCCACATTTATCCCACATAATTTTTCCTAAACGTCTATGGAAATAATCTACAGAGTGTGTTCCTTTATTGTTAATTAAATGGTCAATGTTTTTTCGTACTTCAGCTTCGGCCTTTTCAAACTCTGGTGTGTCTATAGAAATTGGACCTGTACGAATATCATCAGATAAATAATCTCCTATGGTATACGGTAACACAAAATAACCATCTGCTAATCCTTGCATTAATGCTGATGCACCTAGTCTATTGGCGCCATGATCTGAGAAATTAGCTTCGCCAATAGCGTATAATCCAGGAACATTAGTCATTAGGTTGTAATCTACCCAAAGTCCACCCATTGTATAATGTACTGCAGGATAAATCATCATTGGAGTTTCATAAGGATTCTCATCAACGATTTTCTCATACATTTGGAATAAATTTCCATATTTGGTCTTGACAATTTCTTGTCCTAATTTTTTAACTAGAGCGTCATCATCTTCATCCAAACCTTTAACATGGGCTTGCTCTTTTCCGTAACGCATAAAAGCTGAAGCAAAATCAAGATAGACAGCTTCACCAGTAGCATTGACTCCAAAACCAGCATCACTACGTTCTTTGGCAGCACGAGAGGCTACATCACGAGGTACTAAATTACCAAACGCAGGATAACGGCGCTCTAAATAGTAATCACGATCTTCTTCTGAAAGTTGTGTTGGTTTTAATGTTTTATTTTTTATAGCTTCAACATCTTTTAAATGTTTTGGAACCCAAATACGTCCATCATTACGTAAAGACTCAGACATTAATGTTAATTTAGACTGATGATCTCCAGAAACAGGAATACATGTTGGGTGAATTTGTGTGTAACAAGGATTTGCGAAGTTTGCACCACGTTTGTGTGCTTTCCAAGCTGCGGTTACATTAGACCCCATAGCATTAGTAGATAAGAAAAAGACGTTTCCATATCCTCCAGTTCCTAAAACTACGGCATGAGCTGAATGTCTTTCTATTTCACCTGTAATTAGGTTTCTTGTGATAATTCCTCTAGCTTTTCCATCAACTTTTACAACGTCTAACATCTCATGACGGTTGTACATTTTGATTTTACCACGACCTATTTGACGGTTCATAGCAGAATAAGCTCCCAATAATAATTGTTGTCCAGTTTGGCCAGCTGCATAAAATGTTCTTGAGACAAGTACGCCTCCAAATGAACGATTATCTAATAATCCACCATATTCACGAGCAAAAGGAACACCTTGAGCAACGCATTGGTCAATAATATTTGTAGACACTTCAGCTAAACGATATACATTAGCTTCACGAGAACGGTAGTCGCCTCCTTTTACAGTGTCATAAAATAATCGGTATGTTGAATCTCCATCACCTTGATAGTTTTTTGCTGCGTTTATTCCACCTTGTGCTGCAATTGAGTGCGCACGTCTTGGAGAATCTTGAAAGCAAAATGCTTTAACATTATAACCAAGTTCTGCTAATGTAGCCGCGGCAGATCCACCAGCTAAGCCAGTACCAACAACGATAACATCTATGTTACGTTTGTTTGCTGGATTGACTAAATCGATGTGATTTTTATAATTGGTCCATTTGTCTGCAATTGGACCTTGAGGTATTTTTGAATCTAAAGCCATAAATCTCTCTGTGTATTAATGATTAAAGTAATGAAACAGTGCAATAAAAATGAATCCTAAAGGAATACCAATAGCGTACACTTTACTAAACCCGACTAATGCTTTGGTATATTTATTATTTGCTCCAACCGATTGGAATGCAGAGTTGAAACCATGTAATAAATGTAGTGATAGAAATATAAAAGAAACGACATAAAGTGCAACTCTCCACACATCTACAAACTTATGTTGTAAATGTTCCATATATCTATAACCACTTTCTGCGTTGTTTGGGTCTATAAGACCAGACATATCGCCTTCTATAAATTTGATATTTATTTCGGGAAACCAGAAGTCATAAAAATGAAGTCCCATAAATCCTAAAATAGCTAAACCACTCCAAATCATGTTTCTACTCATCCAGGTAGAATTTGCACCACCATTATTTTTAGCATAACTAATTTGTCTTGCATTATTGTTTTTAATTTCTAAAACAAATCCCATTACAAAATGGAAAACAACACCAAAAATCAAAATGGGTTGCGCAATAAATTGCACTGCCCAAAATGTTCCCATAAAGTGAGACGCCTCGTTAAAAGTATCTGCACTAAAAACCGATAGGATATTAATTGCAAAATGTTGAAGTAAAAAAATCATTAGGAAGAGTGCTGAAAGTGCCATAGCAAATTTTCTTCCAATCGATGAATTTAAAATTCCGCTCATTATAATTGTAGTTAATTATTTGTGCTACAAAGATAGGGCTCATAGGCTTGTACAGCAAATTTTACTTTCTATTTTATTTATTTAGAATGGGTATAATTAAAAGTTGAATCTCAAGTTTACAATAGAATTGTAAATGGAACCAAATTGACAACTAAAACCGACACTCATAAAATAGTTATATCCCGTTTGTAATTGTTGCTGTTGGAGTAGCAATTCTTCTAAGGATACATCGCCTGCTGGAAGATTTATTTGGCCTCTAGTTATTCTGTAATTTCCGCTGACATTAAAAATTTAAGCTTTTAAAAACATGAATATTTACCCTTACAAAAAGTCTAAATTATTTAGTATCGTATAAATACTGATTGAATGACGTTCCCAAATTAAGTTCCCCCGCATTCTTGACGGATGCTTCCTTACAATTGAACGGAGTGTTGAAATAGGGGTTCTTTATCCTCTCCAAATACAGAAGAACACTGGATATAATTAATTGCTTCTTAGCCGATTTTTGATACTTAAAAAAACTACACGCTATAGCGGGTGTTAATCTCCAAAAAAACTCATAATTACTAAACGTAGATGTTCTTATATTTCCGAAGAAACCATAGGACCAATGATCGTTTGTACTTAAAATAGTGCTAATACTTATAGCTTTATTTTACTTCAAATGTTGTTTTTTCATTGCCAACTTGAATTGTGTATATACCTTTTGCTACGTAATACTTATCATTTTTAGCCTTATTAATAGTAATACTAGAGTTTTCTTTGAGCAATGATTTTCGGCCTTTTTCAGTAATAGTTAAATCGTATATTGTGTAATTATAGCCTTTGTCTGCTTTAACTGTTAAGTTGTTTAATAATGCTCCTTTTTCAGAATAAATTTTCATTGTTTTTTCTTCGGAAACATTAGAATAAAAAGTGACGTCTATTTCTGGCTCGTAAGCATCAAACCACTTACTCCATGCACTTCCCCAACGTGAAGAAAACCTAATGTCATTACTCTTAAATAGAGTTGTATTTTTAGACTGCATTTCAGCATTCATTTGTTGCAATGGTGCAATGTCTGTTTGGTATATGCTTCGACCATGTGTTCCAATTAATAAGTGCTTTGCTTCTGGTTGAATCACAATATCATGGACTGCAACATTTGGAAGTCCGTTGCTAAATGCTTCCCAATTGTTTCCATTATTGAATGAGATATAGGCGCCATTATCGGTTCCTAAATATAAAATGTTTTCATTTTCAGAATCTTCTCGTATCACATTAACTGGTGATGAAGGAATATTAGAGCTAATGTCTGTCCAAGTTTCCCCATAGTCATCACTCATATAAGCGTAGACCTTAAAATCATCAAAACGGTAACCGTTAAGTGTTGCATAAACCCTTCCTTTTTTGTGCTTTGAAGCTATAACACGACTTACCCAGAGATCTTTTGGTAGTGTTTTTGAGATGTTTCTCCAATTGCCACCGGCATCATTTGTAAGGTATATTAATCCATCATCACTGCCCGTGTAAATTAACCCGAATTGAAAAGGAGATTCACTAATTGAAGTTAACGTACCATAAGCCACATTTCCTTTTTTACCTCCATTAGTGAGATCACCAGAAATAGCTGTAAAATCTGTTCCTTGATTCATGGAACGCATCAATTTATTTCCACCTAGATATAAAATATCTTGATTGTGAGGAGAGAGTAAAATAGGTGTTTGCCAATTAAAGCGATACGGTGTTTCTCCTAATTTATGCTTTGGTTGGATATAAGTTTGCTCTTCAGTTTTTAGATTAAGTCTGTAATAGTTTCCAAATTGGTAACCCGTATAAACGACGTTATGGTCTCTACTATCAATTTGAATTTGCATACCGTCTCCACCCATAATGCTTTTCCAAGGATATTGTCCAGTTTGATGCCAGCTTTTATCTTCGGGAGCACCAAAAGCACCTTTCCAAACACCATTATCTTGTAAACCTCCATAAACATTATAAGGTTTTTCATTGTCTACATTAATAGCATAAAACTGTCCAACCGAAGGGGAGTTATTTTTAATCCAATTGTCACCATCATCATAGGTAATGTTTACACCACCATCATTACCATTGATGAGGTGATTAGGGTTTTTAGGATTGATCCAAAGTGCGTGATGATCTGCATGCACATTTTCTGCACTAATCGACGTGTATGTTTTACCACCATCTTTAGATTTAACTATCGGTACACCATAAATATAAATATTGTCTGCATTGTTAGGAGCGACATAAATATGTCCAAAATAATAACCGTAACTGTAATAAATATCATCTAAATAATCGTCATGCGTTTTTTTCCAAGTAATACCGCCATCTGTGCTTTTATAAACTTCGGTTCCAATAACAGGCGAATCAAATAACATAAAATTAGCGTCTTCAAGATATTTGGAGAGATCAATGGGCTCAACGTTGCCACTTCTCACCATTTGTTTTACGTTTTCTGCTTTGTATTTTTCTTGAAACCCATTCATTTTCAAGTATTCATTTAATCTTTTGTCCTCTAACTTTAGAAAAGTATCAGTTGTCATCGTTTTGAAATCATCTTTTGACAACATGTTTGAGCTTTCCTTTTTTTCTTCTGAAGGTCTGCGAAACTGACTATCATGAACTGCATAAACAATATTGTTATCATATACTGCTAATCCAATTCTACCAACACCTTGACCAGTTGGAAAACCACTTTTTTCAGTAGAAACTTTAGTCCAAGTAGTCCCTGCATCTGTGCTCTTATAGATGGCAGAGTTATTCCCACTCCCATCAAAATTCCATGCTTTTCGGTTTTTGGTCCAAGACGATGCAAACATTACATTGTAGTCGTTTGGGTTGGTTTGGACATCTATAATTCCGCTCATATCGTCAACAAATAATTTTTGCGTCCAAGTTATTCCGCCATCGGTTGTTTTATAGATACCTCGTTCTTGGTTTGCAGAGTACAAATGACCAGTCACACCAATAACAACTTCATCAGGATTATTAGGATTGATGAGAATGCGACCAATATGATGAGAATCTTTGAGTCCCATGTTTTTCCAAGTCTTACCGTTATCTGTGGATTTTAAAATCCCAATTCCTGCGTAGCTAGAGCGTGATGCGTTATTTTCTCCTGTACCGACCCAAATAGTTTTGTTTTTCCAATTTACAGCGAGATCTCCAACATTTTGGGTTTGAGATGTATCAAGAATAGGTGTGAACGTTGTCCCATTATTAATAGTGTGCCAGACACCACCAGAGGCATAGCCAACATAGAATTCTGTTGGGTTTTCTGGGTTAACTGCTAAATCAACAACACGACCACTCATTACTGTTGGCCCTATGTTTTTAAACGCCACATTTTTTACAAGTGATTGTTTTGATAACTCTTGTTTTTGTTGGAGCGCTTCTTCAATTTCTGTTGCTTTAGAATCCTGTTGTTGAGAATTTAGCGATAGTGAACATAAAATCAGAAAACTAAATAGTAAATTTTTTTGCATCGTTGATAGGGTTAGAATTATGGGACTAAAGATACTAAATATGAGTTATGATTCCTCCGAAGAAAAGAAAAAGGTATCCAACACATAATTGAATACCTTTTTTAATAATGTTTATATAAAGTGATTATTCTATAACTAATTTTTTGCTGATAGTTTGTGAATTCACAGTCATCATAACAAAGTATAATCCTGTATTAAGGGCACTTACATCAAAAGTATTTAGTCTATTAGAATCTTGTAGCATTTTAGTAATTACTTGTCTTCCTTGTGCATCATAAATAGATATTTGCTCTAATGTTAATGATGGCGCTATAGAAATATTCAAGCTATTTTTTGCGGGATTTGGATACATGGCAATGTTCTCTAATAGAGAAACATCATCTACTCCAAGTGACGAACATTCTGAGGCGATCATTGCTCCCGTGCCACAAGCGGGACTATTAATATTTCTATCCATAACATCGGCTGCTCCAGCCAAATCGCTAGCACCAAGATCTCGACTATTTTGAGAATTGGCAATTGCAAAATGCATAACCTCACCTGGATTGATAATATGTGCCAATAGATGTGCATGCCCTAACTCATGAACAGCTACACTTTCAAAATCAATTTCAAGTCCAGTCGCTGTTCCAGGACCAAACTCCCAAGATAATGCTGAAAAGTCACCTACAAATGCGTCGTTAAACACCATGTCTAATTCGTTCACTAAAACATCTAGTCCTCCTGGAGAAGAAGGGTTGCTACAAGCAGTAAATCGAGTTGTTGTTCGACCTAAAACACCATTGGGTAATTCAGCACCATCATCAAAACGAATGACATTAATATCGTCATCGGCAATAATATCTACAGCTGTTACCGCTCCAATTTCCCAATTGATTCCTGTAGTGCAAACCCAAGAGTCAAACGCTCTTAGAAATGATGCATTAGCAGCTGTATTAGCATTAAATTCTGTATGCATTTGCCAAGTATATCCTCCATTTCCGTTAAGATTAAAATGTTGTGATTGGAAATCACTGGCAGGATTTCCTGGGTTAATCTGAGAGTAAAAAACAGTAAGTGTCGCGCTAGATGTAAGTGTAATTGAAGTTGATGTGACAACTTGTAAATCTCCAGTACCTGCTCTAGAAGGAACTTCAATCACTATTTGAGTATCATTCCAGCTTATCACTTGCGAGTCTAAGGCTGTAAAGTATTGACTACCTCCAAAATTAGCGTCTCTAAAATTAACCGTTCCTTGTGTGTTTCCAAAACCCACGCCATTTATGGTTAACAAATCCCTTACACCACCATTTAAGGTCGTCGGAGAAAAATTTGTGATTTGTGCTGATCCAGCAACATTGCGATTTATAATGTTGTTATTATAAATATCTTGAGCATCAAAGCTCGACATTTCTATTACAGATATATTATTTGTTAATGATCTAATGTCATTATAGAAGGTTGTGGTAATCCCTTGTTTACTCATAAAAGGATTATAAACAGTATTTGTAGATAAATCATATTTATAAAACCCTTGGGAAGAGGCAAAAGGTTTAAATTTAGTTTGAGAGGTCCCATTGCTAATTGCAACATTATTGCTATGAAGCATAAATACACCAATGTCTCCTACTTTAATTGATAAGCTAGGAGTGACAACTTCAGAGTCATTGCCTACTGCTCCTCCAGGAGTAACTACCTCTATGGTTTCGGTAAGTACTTGGCCTTTAAATACTTTGTAAACCTCAATGGTATGTACTGTATAAATATTGCGTTGATTGTTATCCCAAAATGATGATTTTGAAAGGACTTTACCTTCAATAATTTGTGAAGATGATTGTACTTGGGTGCTTAATGGAACTTCCACCATAAGTTCTTGAGCAAATGATTTGACTGTCATGGCTATAGATAAGAATAGCGCTAATAACATTGTAGAGCATGTCGTTTTATTCATGGTATGGAATTGAATTATTTTTAAAAGGGTGTATTTCCTCTCAAATATAACAATTTACCGATAATTCGATAAAATTGCTTAATCTAATTACCTTTACATTATAAAATTACAGCCATGAAATATCACAAAATAGATAGTAGTCTCTTTATCAACAATCGTCATAACTTTATTTCTAAAATGAAACCCAATAGTTTAGCGGTTTTTAATTCTAATGACATTTATCCAATAAGTGCAGACAGTACAATGCCTTTTGCACAGCATCGTGATATTTTTTATTTAAGTGGCGTTGATCAAGAAGAAAGTGTCTTGGTTTTGTTTCCCGATTGTCCAAAAGAAAATCACAGAGAGGTTCTATTCTTAAAAGAAACGAATGAGCATATTGCAGTTTGGGAAGGTGAAAAACTGACCAAAGAAGCCGCATTAGACACTAGCGGTATTAAGACCGTGTATTGGCTCAAAGACATGGAGAAAATCATGTTTGAGCTCATGACACAATGCGATACCGTTTATATAAATACCAATGAACATTATAGAGCCTCTGTAGAAACCGAAACTCGCGAAGACCGTTTTACCAAATGGCTAAAAGATAAATACCCTGCGCATAGTGTCGCAAAAAGCAACCCTATTTTACAACGTTTACGCTCTGTAAAAGCTCAGGTTGAAATTGATTTGATGCAAAAAGCATGTGATATTACAGAAAAAGGCTTTCGTCGCGTATTGAATTTCGTGAAACCAGATGTTTGGGAATACAATATCGAGGCAGAATTTATGCATGAGTTTTTAAATAACCGCTCTAAAGGGTTTTCTTATACACCAATTATTGCATCGGGTAAAAACGCAAATGTGCTTCATTATATAGAAAATAATCAACAGTGCAAGGCTGGTGAACTTATACTTATTGATGCAGGTGCCGAATATGCCAATTTTGCTAGTGATATGACAAGAACGATACCCGTTTCAGGTCGTTTTACTAAACGTCAAAAAGACGTGTATAATGCCGTTAACCGTGTTAAGAACGACGCAACAAAAATGCTCACACCAGGAACACTTTGGGCGGAGTATCATGTTGAGGTTGGACATTTAATGACTTCAGAATTATTAGGACTTGGGCTATTAGATAAAGCCGATGTGCAAAACGAAGATAAAGATTGGCCAGCTTACAAAAAATACTTTATGCATGGAACTTCACATCATATAGGGTTAGATACACATGATTACGGTATGCTAACAGAACCAATGCAAGCCAACAACGTATTTACCGTAGAGCCGGGGATTTATATTCCTGCGGAAGGTTTTGGGATTCGTTTAGAAGATGATTTAGTAATTCAAGACAAAGGAGAACCTTTTAATTTGATGCGCAATATCCCAATTGAAGCTGATGAGATTGAAGATATTATGAATTCTTAAATTAGTTTTTGATAAAAATTTGAAAGCCTAAATATTTGATTTAGGCTTTTTGTTGTTGCTAATCTTCGTAAAGTTGGTTATTAGCCGTTGGATTTAATAATCCAATACCCAAACAAGCCACTAAAGCAGGCAATACCCATCCTAAGCTAAACTGAGTTAAAGGAATATATTCTGTGATACGTTTCAATCCTTCCGAAGGAGAAATAAAACTAACTACATCTGGAATACTAAAGATAAAGGTAACAATAACAACTGCTCTAAATACCAGAGGTGTTGAAAATCGTTGGGGAAGCACATTGAGTAAAATTAAAACGATCGTGATTGGATAAATAAATAGAAGCACTGGTACTGCAACAATGATGATAGAATTGAAATCTAACTGTCCAACAATGATTCCAAATACACTAGCAATAATTGCTGTAACGATGTAAACCAATTGTGAATTCTCAAGTAAGCCTTTAAAATAATCTGCTGTACCAGCAATGATTCCTACTGCGGTAGTAAAACAAGCTAGAGAAATTAAAATGCTTAAAACGGTATTTCCAAAGCCACCTAGAGAGGCGATACTAATTTTCCTAAGTAAATTTGCGCGTTGCATATCGCTAGATAATTCGTCATTGATATTTATTTCTGATCCGTAGTACGCACCAACCGAAATGAGTCCAGCATAAATGATAAATAGTCCAAAACCTGCAATCCAACCTGACTTTGCAATGAGTGTTTTTTTCTCTTCAAAACTGCCTTTATTTCTAAAGTTAATAGATATAATGATGACTGCGCCAACAACGACAGCACCAATGGCGTCAAAGGTTTGGTAGCCCTCTAAAACCCCTTTAGCGATAGGTGTATCAAATTGGGATGCAGAGGTTAACATTTCCGAAGAGAAAAGTCCGATGCCAATCACCAAAAGCAACATAATCACAATTAAAGGTGTTAGAAATTTACCGATGAATCCTAATATTTTTGAACGATTAAGAACAAATACCAATACTAAAGCAAAATAAATAGCACTTGTCCACAATGGGTCTGAACCAAATATGGGAAATATAGCAATTTCATGAGTTGCTGCTGCAGTTCTAGGTGACGGAATTGCAACTGCAATCACGTAAATAAGAATGCAATAAATAAGACTAAATTGAGGAGACACCTTTTTTCCGAAGTCATATAAAGTACCCTGCAATCGTGCATGAGCTAGAATACCAATAATGGGGATTACTACAGCAGTGACCATAAAACCTATAGCAACCCAAAACCAATTTTCTCCAGCATTGTAGCCTAAAAGTGGTGGTAATAATAGATTTCCTGCTCCAAAAAATAGAGAGAATAATCCAAAACTAGTAATGAGAAGTTCTTTTCTAGAATTCAATTAGTTGGTCTTTTTAAGATTGAGATCATGAAAATCAAAACTGAAATCTGTAATTGGCGCAATATAACTCATGGTTGCGCCAGTTGCGTTTCCTGTTTCGTCAAACGTAAAATGTACAAAAACATCTGCATCATAACTTCTATTATTCCATTTAGCGACAAAAGTTGTGGCATTAAAAGGCAATAACTCGCCTTGCAAATTAGGGGAACGCTCACAGGTTATAGTGTAGCTTTTCTCGTTGTGAGAGATGGTAATAGTGCCAAACCAATCATCTCTATAAGTGCCAGTAATTTGATAGGGTTTTGGTGAATTTTTGTCTTTAGCTGCTAGAGCTACTTTAGCGTACACTGCTTTTTTAATACTATCATTATAAGTGATGTAATTGGTGTTTCTATCACCATAATTTTTGAGCCAATTTCTATCGTCGTAGCCCAAATAGCTGTCTTTTACGGTGTTTGTAATCGTATTAAAAGCTGCGCCTACCATTTGATTAGTAAGTACCACGATGGCTAGATTTAAATCTGGAATCATCGTAAACTGCGTTACAGTACCAAGCAATCCACCAGTATGATAAACCTGCTTGTGACCACCTTTTACATCTGTCAAAAACCAACCTAAACCATAACCTTTAAAATTAGAATCATAAGAGTCATTTTTTTTCACGCTTAAAGGCGTTTGCAATTGCCAAAGTTCATGCAACTGCTCAGTGCTTAGGAGTCTTTTTTCTTCGGAAGTGACTCCGTCATTCATTAAAAATTTTGCCCAAGTTAACATGTCTGGAACGTTACTTATAATCCCTCCAGCTGGGTTTGCAGTTGCACTCCAGTCATGCGGAATTTGAACAACTTCACCGTCTGTTCTGGTATGCGCATCAATAATATTAGATCGATCTATTACACGATTATAAGACGCCTTACTATTGGACATGCCAACAGGTTTCATTATTTTAGTCTCGATAAATTCTTCCCAAGATAAACCGCTAACGCGTTTTAGGACTTCACCAGCGATGATAAACATGTTGTTATTATAGGCAAATTCACTACGAAAAGAACTTTTAGGCTCTAAATATTTTACATTTGAAATCACATCATTGACGTCAAAGTTGTTTCCTTCGGGAAAAAACATTAAATCTCCAGCACCTAGAGCCATTCCGCTGCGATGTGTCACTAAATCTCTTACTGTAAACGCTTCAGTTACCCAAGCCTCATATAATTTGAATTCTGGGATGTGTTTACGTACTTTATCATCCCAATTAAGTTTGCCTTCGCCTACCATCATCGCCAGTGCAAAACAGGTAAACCCTTTACTATTTGAAGCCACACCAACTAAGGTGTTTTCATTCATGTCTTTTTTATTTGTAAGTGAGCGTACACCATGGCCTTTGGCATAGATTATTTCTCCATTTTTTAAAATACCAACAGAAATCCCAGGAACATCAAACGTTGTCAGTGTTTTTTTTATAAGTTCATCTAACTGTTGTTCTTCAATTTGAGCATAAGTGTTAAAGCACGAAAAGAGTACAATAATGGCAAGACATTTTTTTAAAAGCATAAGATGTACTTTATAATAGTTATGGTCAAATATACTAAATACTTAGGTTCAAAATCTATTCAAATATTATCTTTGTCACTATGGTTTTACAGTATAAGGGGGTTCCTGTTTATTATGAAGATGAAGGTCAAGGTGACGCTATCATTTTATTGCACGGCTTTTTAGCTAACTCAACAATGTGGAAGGATATTAAGCCTCTATTTGTAAAAAACAAAAGAGTTATTTGTATTGATTTGTTAGGACATGGTCAAACAGATTGTTTGGGCTACAGTCATACGATGACAGACATGGGAGATGCTGCATTAGCAGTATTGGATCATTTAAAACTTAAAACATATAGTTTAATTGGACACTCCATGGGTGGATATGTGGCTCTAGCTATTGCGGAGAAAAACCCAAAGGCTATTTTATGTGTATGTCTTATGAATTCTACCTATCACGCAGATGATGAAGAGCGCAAGGCATTGCGTAAGAGAGCGAATATAATGATTCAGACTAATTTTGAAAGTATGGTAAGGATGTCTGTAGCAAATTTATTTTCTTCGGAAAGTAGAGTAACTCATAGAAAGGATATTGACAAGGCAATAGATGAGGCTTTAAAAACGGTACCACAAGGCTATATCGCAGGTCAAGAAGGGATGCTTTTAAGAAAAGATAAGTTTGATTTTTTTAAGAATTTAGACGCTCATAAACTTATCATTATTGGAAAAAAAGATCCTGTTATTGACGGAGAACTCATTATAAGTGAAATTGAAGACACAGATATTCAATATAAAGAATTATCATATGGTCATATGAGTTATATTGAAAATAAATCGGAATTATCTTACTTAATTAAGCATTTAATCGAATTTACACACTTATAAACGTTTTAAGTTGCTTTTTTTTATAAATTTATGGTCCTCAAACTAAACTGCCATGAAAAAAGCTATTACAAAGACTACGAGTCCATTAAGAATTTATTGCGATATTTTTGGTCATAATTACGAGATGACTAAAAAAGTAACCTCTCACGTTAAAGAATATACCTGTAAATGTTGTAAGCGTCAGCTAACTACAAACAGTAATGGTAAGCTCACAGAGCTCACGCCAAAATATGAAGAGATTAATATCATTTTAGCAGACATTTATACACGAAGAATGTCACGTTTAAAGCAAGAATCATTCAGTTCATCGATTTATTAAGGTAAAACCTTACGTTAGTATTTAGTTTTCATATATTTAGGAATCCTCTAAAATTAATATCTAATATCAACATAAGATGAAAAGCCTCTACTGCTCATTTTTTGGACATCAATATGAAGTCTCAAAAAATGTTACCTATCACGTAAAAGAATACAAATGTTCTCATTGTAACACTCAAGTTACAACAAGTGGAAATGGTCATTTAACACCTCTAACTCCAAAATATAAAGAAATCAATTCTGTCTTATCCAGAATTCACAATAGAAGAGTCGCTAGAATAAAACAAAACGGAAATTTAAAAACACATGAAGATGTGGTTTTAAATTTCACGCCTCATTTCTCATAGCATTTCATTTGTATAAATATCTATTGTAAAATTAGTAACAGTACATACTTAGTAATAGTTTAACGCGATAAATTTTTAACTTTTATTCGTTTTGAGTATTATTAAAAATACCTAAAACTCTTAAATCTTGAAACATTTATTTTGTAAGTTTTTTAATCACGAACTAGTCGTTAAGGAAAACGTAACTCAGATTGTCAAAGAATATAATTGTATTCGTTGTCATAAAGAATTTACGACGAGTGATACAGGAAAGACAATTCCTTTAACTGATAGGCGTAAGGAAATTAATAGAACCCTAAGGCATCTTTATAAAAAGCGCTTAAAATTCAAAAAATCTTATTCTTGATTTTCTAAAGAGTTCCATCCTTTCGCTATAATTGGTACTGATTGTTCATCTCGAGTGATTAAATTCATACCTCTAGCTTTTTCTGTTATATAACCTATTACAGTTATGTTTGGGTTGCCTTTTATTTTTGGAAAGTCTTCCTGAGAAATCGTCATTAATAACTCATAATCCTCACCACCATTTAAGGCGATTGTAGTACTGTCAATATTAAATTCTTCACATGCCGAAATAACTTGTGGGTCTAAAGGGATTTTATTTTCATAAATGGCTACACCAACCTCGCTTTGTTTGCAGATGTGCATGATTTCAGATGAAAGGCCGTCGCTAATATCAATCATTGACGTTGGTTTAACCTCT
The DNA here is from genome assembly GCF_000425305.1 of Psychroserpens burtonensis DSM 12212. Lineage (GTDB taxonomy): Bacteria > Bacteroidota > Bacteroidia > Flavobacteriales > Flavobacteriaceae > Psychroserpens > Psychroserpens burtonensis. The sequence continues at coordinate 38,562 of NZ_AUDE01000017.1, read as the reverse complement.
AATTTTTTAAGAAGCTCTATAATGTCTCTTCTTGCTTCTGGTTTTAACTGTCGCTCAATAATATACGCGTAGTGATCTAAATCTGGTTGATTCTTTGGGTTTACTTTAAATACTTCTTTCTCGCGCTCTAAAACTTGTAAGCCCATATAGGCAGCACCAATATCTCCAGAAACAACAACCAAATCATTTGGTTTTGCACCACTTCGATATATCACGTCTTTTGCATCAATCTCACCAATAGCAGTAATAGAAATAATGAGACCAGTAGTTGATGAGGTTGTATCGCCGCCAATAACGTCTATGTCATAAATTTTGGCAGCAGTTTCAATTCCAGCATATAGCTCCTCTAAAGCTTCTAGAGGAAATCTATTAGATACAGCAATAGAGATTGTAATTTGAGTGGCACTAGCATTCATGGCATACACATCACTTAAATTCACCATTACAGCCTTGTAGCCTAAATGTTTAAGGGGCACATAGCTTAAATCAAAATGCACATGTTCTACTAACAAATCTGTAGTGACCACTAGTTGTTTAGATTTAAAATCTAAAACTGCAGCATCATCTCCAATACTTTTAATTGTAGATTTTTGGTTGATTTCAAAGTTTTTGGTTAGATGATCTATAAGGCCAAATTCTCCAAGTTTTTCTAATGCCGTACGTTGTTGATTTTTATCTTCTATCATGGTGCAAAAATAGGCAGCTTTTTTGTAGTAAGGTATAGATTTAAGGTATTTTTAAGGCGAATAGAAATTTTAAAATATGTATTTCAACGAAAAAAAATGTGTTTAATCGGTATTTTTAAAAAAAAGAGTTACTTTAGTCTTCCCAAATCTTATTAACCTACTATGCAAAGAACTACTACTAATCGGTTGTTGTGTTCCATTTTTGGACATAACCTAAGGTATACCTCAAGAAAAACAAAAAAAGCACATGTATTAGCTTGTGTCACTTGCCAGTCTAATCAAGACGACTGCGATCTTGATAATTTAAATATGTATCCTTTTAAAAATAAAGAAATTAGAACCGCTTTACAGGAACTTTTTATTTTACAAAGTCAGTATTCTCGAAGGCACATTTCCGTGTAAAAAATCAACATTATTTTATTCCTTTTAACTGATGCCAGATTAATTTTTATGCATTACAATTTCTTATGCAGTCATTTACTAATATTATGTTAGGACGTATGGTAAAAATAGACTTATGTCGTATGTTTGTACTCTATTTAGACAATATCTATATAACAAATGATAAAAGTATCAGAAACAGCTAAAAAGAAAGTCATTGAACTAATGACAGACGAAGGTTTTAACGCTATTTCAGACTATGTACGCGTTGGTGTCAAAAGTGGAGGATGCTCTGGCCTATCGTACGATTTAAAGTTTGATAATGAGCAAAAGGAAGATGATAAAGTCTTTGAAGATAATGATGTAAAAATAATCGTCGACAAGAAGAGTTTTCTATATTTAATAGGGACTACTTTAGAATATTCGGGAGGTTTAAATGGGGCTGGATTTGTATTTAACAATCCTAATGCCAATAGAACTTGTGGTTGTGGAGAATCATTTTCACTTTAATTTTAATAATAAACTCTAAGCATGATTAAATATACAGAGGATGATTTAAGAGAAGAATTAAAAACCAAAGAATATGAATATGGTTTTTATACTGATATAGAATCTGAAACATTCCCAATAGGTTTAAATGAAGATGTCGTGAGAGCAATCTCAAAAAAGAAGGAAGAGCCAGAATGGATGACAGAATGGCGATTAGAAGCTTTTAGAATTTGGAAAGAAATGACTGAGCCAGAATGGGCTAATGTACATTATAAAAAGCCAGATTTTCAAGCGATTGCCTATTATTCTGCGCCAACAAAAATGGACCCAAATAAAACATTGGATGATGTAGATCCAGATTTACTAGCAATGTATAAAAAATTGGGTATCTCTGTTGATGAGCAAAAGAAGATGAATAATGTAGCAATGGATATTGTTGTAGATTCAGTTTCTGTAGCAACAACATTTAAAAAGACTTTAGGAGAGAAGGGAATCATTTTTATGAGTATTTCTGACGCTATCAAGGAGCATCCCGAATTAGTGAGAAAATATTTAGGAACTGTTGTTCCTCAGAAAGATAATTTCTATGCCGCTTTAAATAGCGCCGTTTTTAGTGATGGAAGTTTTTGTTACATACCAAAAGGCGTTCGTTGCCCAATGGAACTCTCTACGTATTTTAGAATCAATCAAGCAGGAACTGGTCAGTTTGAAAGAACACTGCTAATTGCAGATGAAGGTAGTTATGTGTCATACCTAGAAGGTTGTACAGCACCTAGTCGTGATGAGAACCAGTTACATGCAGCAGTTGTAGAATTGATTGCCTTAGACGATGCCGAAATTAAATACTCTACAGTACAGAACTGGTATCCAGGAAATGCTGAAGGTAAAGGTGGTGTTTACAACTTTGTAACTAAAAGAGGTATATGTGAGACAAACGCAAAAATTTCATGGACGCAGGTAGAAACAGGAAGCGCGGTAACTTGGAAATATCCATCTTGTATATTAAAAGGGGATAATTCTGTAGGAGAGTTTTACTCTATTGCAGTGACTAATAATTATCAACAAGCCGATACGGGTACAAAGATGATTCACTTAGGGAAAAACACAAAATCTACGATTATTTCTAAAGGGATTTCCGCTGGGAAATCGCAAAACTCATATAGAGGATTAGTGCAAATAAGCTCAAGGGCAGAAAATGCTCGTAATTTCTCTCAATGTGATAGTTTGTTAATGGGTAATGAGTGTGGCGCTCATACGTTTCCTTACATAGAAGTAAAAAATAAATCTGCTCAAATAGAGCATGAAGCTACGACTAGTAAAATTGGTGAAGATCAAATTTTCTATTGTAACCAAAGAGGTATAGATACTGAAAAAGCGATTGCTTTAATCGTTAATGGATTTAGTAAAGAGGTACTTAATAACTTACCAATGGAATTTGCTGTTGAAGCTCAAAAATTATTAGAGATAAGTTTAGAGGGATCTGTAGGCTAGAAACCTATTCCCTTGACAATGGGACTCTTTAAAACTTAGGTTGAAGTTTAATTAATAAGACTTCCATTTTCATGGAAGATGACTATGAAAAAAGCATTTTTAATACTTATAGTCTTTGCAGTAACGTTAAGCTGTAAAGGTGAGAAGAAATCAGAAGCTGAGGCGACTGCTGACAATCAAACAATCGTGGCTGAGGATGGTAAAACAATAAAGCAAAGCGATGGGTTAGTTGCAATTCAAGGTGATTTTATTTATTACGAAGAGGCAGCCGTTTTAAAAACGTCAACAAAAATGTATGGTGTAATTCTCAACGATAAAATGCACGAATTGCAAGGCCAAGTAAAAGCTTTTAAAAAAGAAGATACAGATATGGTTCCTGTGACTATTAGAGGTCGCATGTTTAAAAAAAATCCAAACGAAGAAGGTTGGGAAGATAAAATTGAGATTAAAGAAATTTTGAAAGTTTCGCCTCCTAATCCTGAGGCAAACGATGTTATAAAAATTGGAAACAAATAGTATGTTAGAAATAAAAGATTTGCACGCAAGTGTAGAAGGTAAAGGTATTTTAAGAGGAATCAATTTAGAAGTAAAAGCAGGAGAAATACATGCTATTATGGGACCAAATGGTTCCGGTAAAAGTACATTGGCTTCGGTAATTGCGGGTAAAGATGAATACGATGTTGAAAAAGGGCAAATTCTTTTAGACGGTCAAGATATTGAAGAATTATCTGCCGAAGAACGCGCTCACAAAGGTGTGTTTTTATCTTTTCAATACCCAATCGAGATTCCTGGAGTTAGTGTCACTAATTTCATAAAAACAGCGATCAACGCAAATAGAAAAGCAAAAGGACTAGGAGACATGCCAGCAAAAGATATGTTGAAAATGATCCGTGAAAAATCTGAGCTTTTAGAAATTGATAGAAAGTTTTTATCACGATCTTTAAACGAAGGATTTTCTGGAGGTGAGAAAAAGCGAAATGAGATTTTTCAAATGGCAATGCTCGAACCAAAATTAGCAATTCTTGATGAAACAGATTCTGGTTTAGATATTGATGCTTTACGTATTGTGGCTAATGGCGTTAATAAATTGAAGAGTAAAGATAATGCGGTAATCGTTATTACACACTATCAAAGGTTATTAGACCATATCGTTCCAGATTTTGTACATGTTTTATATAATGGACGTATTGTAAAGACGGGAACTAAAGAGTTAGCTCATGAGCTAGAAGAAAAAGGTTACGATTGGATTAAAGAAGAAGTTGAAGCATAAACTAGTTGGCAGTAGGCAGTATTCAGTAAGCAGTTTTAATAAACTTGCGAAGACTGAAGACTGAAGACTGAAAGCTGAAGACTGAAATAATGGAATTAAAAGATAAATTAGTATCGTCATATATGGCATTTGAAGACACAGTAGATGTTAATTCTTCTGTCCATGATGTTCGTGACAAAGCCATAGAGATTTTTGAAGATAAAGGGTTTCCTTCCAAGCGTGAAGAAGATTGGAAATATACCTCACTTAAAAGTATTTTGAAGCATGATTATAGTGTATTCCCTAAACAAGAGAATGCGATAGAATATAATGATGTAAAAAAATACTTTATACACGATATTGATAGTTATAAAATCATTTTTATAGATGGTAAATACTCCTCTCATTTGTCACAAACGACTCATGACGGAATAGATATATGCTTGATGTCGTCTGCTCTATCAAAACCAAAGTATCAACTAATTATTGAAAACTATTTTAATAAAGTTGCTACAAAAGATGGTTTATCTTCATTAAACACTGCTTTTTCTAAAGAGGGTGCTTATATTCATGTTCCGAAGAATAAATTGGTGCAAAAACCAATTCAAATTATACATTTTTCTACTGGAAATGAATCGGCGTTAATGTTACAACCACGTAATTTAATTGTTGTTGACGAAAACTCTCATGTTCAAATTATAGAACGTCACCAAAGTTTGACAGAAAATCCTGTGTTGACTAATAGCGTTACAGAGATATTTGCTAATAAAAGAGCGATTGTTGACTATTATAAAATCCAAAATGATAAACAAAGTGCGTCGTTGATTGATAATACCTTTATCAATCAAAAGCGTGAGAGTCATGCCTCAGTTCACACGTTTTCTTTTGGAGGTAAGCTAACACGTAACAATCTCAAATTCTACCAAAATGGAGAGCGTATAGACTCCACTTTAAATGGTGTCACTATTATTGGAGACAAGCAACACGTAGATCATAATACATTGGTTCATCATATAGAGCCTAACTGTGAGAGCCACCAAGATTATAAAGGCATTTTCGGAGATCAGTCTACAGGTGTTTTCAATGGAAAAGTCGTTGTAAATAAAGAAGCTCAAAAGACAAATGCGTTTCAGTCTAATAATAACATATTATTGAGTGATAAGGCGTCAATTAATAGCAAGCCTCAACTAGAGATTTTTGCAGACGACGTAAAATGTTCTCACGGATGTACTATTGGTCAATTAGATGAAAGTGCCATGTTTTATATGCGTTCTCGAGGTATTCCAGAAAAAGAAGCCAAAGCCTTATTAATGTTTGCATTTAGTAATAACGTTTTAAATTCAGTTAAAATCCCTGAAATCAAACAACGTATTACTAAGATTATTGCTAACAAATTAGGCGTTAATCTTGGGTTTGATCTTTAAGAAACTCAATGTTTTTTACTTGTCCGTCACAAGACAACAACAGGCCTATTATTTTGCCACTCTTGTTGGTTGTAAAATGATATAATGTTCTGTTTTGGTTCCCAAATTTGTTAATTTCAACAGGGTAAAGGGTTATATCTAAGTTGTTATAATAAGATAATTTTAGTGCTTTATTTTCTAATGCAAAAGTATAGTTAGTTTCTAATTCTTCGGAAAAATAGTTACCCACGTACTCGCTTAAACCAGAAGACGATTTTGTGATTAGGTGGGCCGGTTTAAAATAAAATAGTGTTCAGCCAAAGGACACAATCAGATCCTCTTTATCTGTTTTTTTTTGATTCTTTTTCTTTTGAAATGAGCAACATATTTACAATTTGATTAGATCTCTTCTCAATAATTAATGCTAAAATAGTATAGTTTGTATGTACCATGTTCTGGAAAGCTTGGGAAAAATTGAAGTATCGTATTATCTAAACTTAACTTCCCGTCTTTGGTCAATGTCCATATCACAGCAGATGTAAATTGTTTGCTAATAGATGCTAAACTAAAAATTGAGAGTCTCTGTTTTTTATGATGTGTTCTAAATTTGCAATCCCAAACCCTTTAGCATAGTAAAATACAAATAGGACAATGCAACAAATCTTTAACTTTGACATTGCTTATATTTTTGATAAAAGTAACTAGGGATTAAACCAAAATTCAGAAACAAGAAGCCTATAAAAACGATAATTCCTCTGTAGGGCCATGTTAGAAATTCAAACATGGCTCCAATACCTAAGATGAAAAAAGTAATAAAGCCCAGAACATAAAATGATTTTGTCATAGTAAATGAATTATGAAAATTTGTGGATTGATGATTTGTAGCGATCATAGAAATATGTTGGAATCACAACTAAAATGAAAACTATACATCCTGAAAACAAAAGTATTGTGGCATAAGGCCAATGCATTACTTTAAAAAGTAATCCTGTCATAATTAACAGAACAGCAATTGTTGATGCCAAATGAAGTACACGCTTTAATCGAATAGCATGTAGTGCAAATTTTTGTAAATTTGTCTCTAATTGCAGATTTTGAAAACTAGTATAACCTCCAAATTTTTGAAGTGTTTCTTGATATGAACCATCAAAATCTTGAGAATTACTTGTTTCTATATAAGTGCAAATATGATCGAGTAAGTCTTCTCTTAAGTCTTTAGATTTTACACCATAAAGATTTAAGTTGTTTTCAATAAATTTAATATGTTGATCGGTTAGTATCATGATTTTAAAGTTTCAGAATTAAAAATAAGATGTAAGGTGTCCATAAAATCATTTATTTCTTTTGTGACTTCTGTCACCATCATTTTGCCATCCTTTGTGACTTTATAATACTTCCTAACGCGTTTTCCTATATATACTTTTTCTGTCTCTAAAACACCTTTAGCTTCTAGTTTGTGAAGAATAGGATATAAAGCGCCTTCAGATATATCAATTTTTCCAGAGGTTAATTTTTTGACTTCTTGTGTTATTTCGTAACCATACATTTTATCCCTACTGTCTATCAGTTTTAAAATTATGGGTTGTAATGTTCCTTTCGTGAGTTCTTTGCTATACATTTTACAAATATACATTTTATTTAAATGTATTTTAATAAACTATTAAAAAATGCATAAGTTTTGTTTTTAGAATATCATTTTAATTAAACATCTCGTAACTTTACAACTATGATAAATGTCGATAAAATAAGAGAAGATTTTCCAATTCTAAATCGAAAGGTAAACGGGAAACCCTTAATATATTTTGATAATGCTGCAACCTCACAAACACCGCAACAGGTTATTGATGTGATTGTTGATTATTATTCGAATTACAATGCAAATATTCATAGAGGAGTGCATACTTTAAGTCAAGAAGCAACCGATTTATATGAAGGAGCACGATTAAAAATCCAGAAGCATTTTAATGCAAAGCACAATTATGAAATCATACTAACATCTGGTACAACTCATGGTATAAATTTAGTAGCTAGTAGCTTTTCTTCTCTGTTAGAAAAAGGAGATGAGGTTTTGGTTTCGGCTCTAGAACATCACAGTAATATTGTGCCTTGGCAAATGTTATGTGAGCGCACAGGTGCGACTCTTAAAGTGATCCCAATGAATGAGCAAGGGGAATTGATTATGAGTGATTATGAGGCCCTACTTTCACAAAAAACAAAATTAGTGTTCGTAAATCATATTTCTAATGCTTTAGGAACCATAAATCCAATAAAGAAAATAATTGAAATGGCACATGAGGTTGGTGCTGCTGTTCTTGTTGATGGCGCACAATCTTGTCCGCATATCAAACCAGATGTTCAAGATTTAGATGTTGATTTTTATGTTGTAGGAGCGCACAAAATGTGTGGGCCAACTGGTGTTGGTTTACTCTATGGAAAAGAAGAATGGCTTAACAAATTACCGCCATATCAAGGTGGAGGCGAGATGATAGATCAAGTTACTTTTGAGAAAACTACCTATGCTGGCTTACCTCATAAATTTGAGGCAGGTACTCCAAATATCTGTGGAGGTATCGCTTTTGGAGCTGCAGTAGATTATTTGAATGGGATTGGTTTTGACGCTATAGCTAGTTATGAGCATGAACTTTTAGATTATGCTACTCAGCAACTTTTAGATATTGAAGGTTTGAAAATATACGGTACGGCAAAAGAAAAAACCTCTGTAATTTCTTTTAATATTCAAGGTATACACCCTTATGATATAGGTACCATTCTAGATAAAATGGGTATTGCCGTTAGAACAGGTCACCATTGCGCACAGCCTATTATGGATTTTTATAAAATCCCAGGAACTGTTAGAGCATCATTTGCCTTTTATAATACGAAGCAAGAAATAGATGCATTGGTTGAAGGTGTTAAGACCGCAAAAATGATGCTTTCTTAAATTTTGGCTTCTTTTTTGTGTTATTACTAACATAAATAGTAAAACTTAAAACTATGAAACTAATAATATGTGTTCTCTTGATGTTGATATCAACTAAGGACTGTGATAAAAACAAAGCACAATTGACGAGTGAGAACGTTTCCGAAGCGACGACTACAGAAAGCTCTAATTGGAAAATGCAAAAGGGTATGAAAATTAATTATCGCGCTGTTACAAGAGGTTCTTATTTAGAAATTTGGATTGAAGGCGATTCTATAAAGTACACTTCAGATAACACCTTAAAAGCTATTTCGACACATCAAATTCCAAAAGAGGAAAAGGAAGACCTTATGAAACTTATAGATGAACTTGACGAAAAAACGCTACCAGATTTGGAGGCACCATCAATAAGACATCAATTTGATGGAGCAGCTATAGCAACCCTTGAAATCACTAATGGCGAGGATTCCTATAGAACAGTCGCATTTGATCATGGGAATGCTCCAAAATCAATTGGATTACTAGTAGAAAAGATGTTATCAATTAAAACTATGTTCGAGAAACAATAGAGATATTGTATCTTTGTGTTTTTGGAAGATAATGGTCAAATAGACAAAAATATAAAAATGACAATTACAGAAATACAAAACGAAATAATCGAAGAATTTTCAATGTTTGATGATTGGCAAGAACGCTATCAGTACATGATTGATCTTGGCAAAACCTTACCTCTTATTAGCTCAGAATACAAAACGGATGACAACATAATCACAGGCTGTCAAAGCAAAGTTTGGGTACATGCCAATATGAATAATGATAAAGTTGAATTCACCGCAGATAGTGATGCTATTATTACCAAGGGTATTATAGCTATATTGATTAGAGTATTTTCTAATCAGCATCCAAAAGACATTATAGAGGGTAATACCGAGTTCATCGATACGATTGGATTAAAAGAACATTTATCACCAACACGAGCGAACGGATTGGTAAGTATGATAAAACAAATTAAAATGTATGCTCTTGCATACCAAACACAATTAAATTAATTTAAAATGAGCGATACAAAAATCGATACGAACCTATTAGGTGAAAAAATAGTACGCGTTTTAAAAACAATCTTTGATCCAGAAATACCAGTAGACATTTATGAGCTAGGTCTTATTTATGATGTCTTTGTAAATGAAGATTATGAGGTTAAAATATTAATGACGTTAACGACTCCAAATTGCCCTGTGGCAGAAACATTACCATTAGAAGTTGAAGAAAAAGTAAAATCTTTAAACGATGTTAAAACAGCAGAGGTTGAGATTACTTTTGATCCGCCTTGGACTCAGGATTTAATGAGCGACGAGGCTAAATTAGAATTAGGAATGTTGTAAATGGGTAAGGAAATTATAAATAGAGTTGCCTTAAGTAAATTAATGGTAGTGGATCTTGAGGACTACTATCCAGAAGGTGAGCGCATTATTTTTGATATCAAAGATTGGTTGTATGAAGGTTTTGTTTTAAGAGAAAAAGACTTCAGGCAATTGGTTACTGATTATAATTGGTCAAAACATGAAAATCAATTTGTAGCTTTAACTTGTTCTACAGATGCCATAATTCCCGCCTGGGCTTATATGCTATTGACTATAGAATTGCAACCGTATGCTAGAAAAGTTAATGTAGGAGATTTAGAGTCTCTTGAAACGTCAATTTATCAAGATATTATTAATGGTTTAGACGTGGAGCCTTATCACGATAAACCGCTTATTATAAAAGGGTGTGCTCATAAGCCAGTACCTTCAAATGCTTATATTATGTTAACCAGCAAATTAAAACCAGTAGCTAAATCCATTATGTATGGTGAGGCGTGTTCTTCGGTTCCATTATTCAAAAGAAAATAAACAACTTCACTTGTGACTTTATTTTAAAGTAGTATCTAATAAAAGAACTACCTGATGAGCTTAAAGCGAATTTTGGAATAATTAAGGAATGAATTATATTTGCGCAATTAATATATTATAAACCATTAAGATTATGACTAAAAAATTACTTTTAACAACAACATTGTTCTTGTCAATGGCTTTTGGTTTTTCTCAAACAAAAGAAGAACTACAAATACAAAAAGCAGAAAAACAAGGAATTGCTGATGCGGCACAAGCAGAAGCAGACGCTTTACAAAGCCAAATAGACGTACTTCCAGGATGGAGAATAGGTGGGTTTGGTGTTGTTGGAGGAAGCTTATCTAACTTTAATAATTGGTATTCTCAAGGAGCTCCTAATAACACTTCGGGTAATATTGGTATTACATTTAATGGTTTTGCTAATAAAATTGAAGATAAGTACTTTTGGAGAAATTCATTAACAACTAATTTTAGTTGGGTGAAGTTAGATAATAAAGATTCAGATTTCGACTCTGAAGATTTTGAACCTACAACAGATATATTTAATATTTCTTCTTTGTACGGGAGAAATATTACCTCTAAATTAGCAGCTTCTGCATTAATGGAATATAGAACAACTGTGTTAAGTAACTTTAATGAACCAGGATATTTAGATGTTGGTATTGGTGGGGCTTGGATGCCAATAGAAAATCTAATTATTGTGATTCACCCATTAAACTACAACTTCGTTTTTGCTGATAATGATACTGTATTTGAGTCGTCTTTAGGAGCTAAAATCATGGCTGATTATACACGTCAAATTGGGGCTATAGGTTTTAAATCTAATTTATCTATGTTTCAAAGTTATAAGAGTGGAGATTTATCTAACGTAACTTGGACAAACTCATTTAGCTATACCCTTTGGAAAATGATTGGTGTTGGTTTTGACTTTGGATTAAGAAGTAACAAACAAGAAGCATTAAATTTTGCTCAGTCTAATTTTACAGGTGTTCTTGCAGATACTCCAACCTTTGATAATGTAGAGAACGGTTTACAAACGTATTATACATTAGGATTGACTTACAAATTCTAAAATGTACTAGTTTTATATAAATTAAAAGGCACCTCATAGAGGTGCTTTTTAATTTTAAGGAGTTATTCTTCCTCTTCAGAATAATCTGGATATAGAAAGTTATTGTAAGGAAAACGAGTGACATGTATCTCCCTTACTTCGTCATAAATGCGTTTTTTGAATATATCAATATTCTTTTTGTTCAATGCAGAAATAAATAGCGCATTGTTTCCAACACGATTCATCCACGTTTTTTTCCACTCATCAAGCGAGTAATGTAATGAGGTTCTTTCTGTAACCAAGTCGTCATCATCAAAAGGTTCTGCCTCGTAAGCATCAATCTTATTAAACACCATGATTGTAGGCTTATTAGAACTGTCAATTTCACCTAGAACTTTATTTACTGAGTCTATATGTTCTTCAAAATTTGGGTGAGAAATATCTACAATATGCAGTAATAAGTCAGCTTCCCTTACTTCATCCAATGTGCTTTTAAAAGACTCGATTAATTGAGTTGGTAATTTTCGAATAAAACCAACAGTGTCTGTTAGCAAAAATGGAAGATTTTGAATAACAACTTTTCTAACCGTTGTGTCTAGTGTTGCAAAGAGTTTGTTTTCAGCAAAAACGTCACTTTTACTAATAACATTCATTAATGTAGACTTACCAACATTAGTATAACCAACTAAAGCAACACGAACCATTTTGCCACGATTACCCCGTTGCACAGCCATTTGCTTATCTATGATTTTTATTTTTGCTTTGAGCAAGGCTATCTTGTCACGAACAATACGTCTATCTGTTTCTATTTCTGTTTCACCGGGACCGCGCATCCCAATACCACCTTTTTGTCTTTCAAGGTGAGTCCACATTCCTTTTAGTCTAGGCAACAAATATTCACATTGCGCTAATTCTACTTGAGTACGTGCATAACTTGTCGTTGCACGTTGAGCAAATATATCTAGAATGAGGTTGGTCCTGTCTAGTACTTTACAGCCTAATATTTTGCTTATATTACGCTCTTGAGCCGAGGATAGTTCATCATCAAAAATAGCAGTTCCTATGTTATTATTTTCAATGTATTCTTGTACCTCAATCATTTTACCAGTACCTATAAAAGTTTTAGGGTTTGGCATGTCCATTTTTTGAGTGAATCGTTTTGAAACTTCTCCACCAGCTGTGTAAGTTAAAAACTCTAATTCATCTAAATATTCATTAGACTGTTCTTCGTTTTGTGCTTTAGTAACGACGCCAATGAGTACTGCTTTTTCTAAGGCTATATTTTTTTTTTCAATCATAAATTTCAGTAAAAAACAAAGTTACATAATTGAACGTTCGTGTATTGCATTTTAAAACTTAAATTTGTATCGTGAAACCCAAAGAATTAAAAACATCAGCACATACTATTGCATTTTATAATCTCGAAAACCTATTCGATATACATAATGATTCGACAAAACACGATGGTGATTTCTTGCTAGGTTTAGAAAAACGCTGGACAAAAAAGCGCTACGAGGAAAAACTTTATAAACTAGGACAAGTGATCTCTAAAATTGGTTTTGATGATACTCAAAAACCACCTGCAATTGTTGGTTTGGCAGAGATTGAGAATAAAAAGGTTATTCAAGACTTATTACAAGGTAAAGAGTTAGAGCCCTATGACTATGGGTTTGTTCACTACGATTCTAAAGATGAGCGTGGTATTGACGTGGCATTGATTTATGATAAATCCGTATTCATTGTTGAAGATTCTAAAACATATTCGGTATATTTAGAAGATCATAAAGGTGAGCAAGATTATACAAGAGATATTCTATTAGTATCTGGAATGTTTTATTCTGAAAAATTGCACCTTATCATCAATCACTGGCCTTCAAGAAGGGAAGGGGAACTGGAGTCTAAGCCTAAACGTGCAAAAGCTGCTCAAAAAGTGGTTGAAATTATGGATAGTCTTAAAAAAGCCCATTTAAATCCTAAAATATTAGTGATGGGAGATTTTAATGATAACCCAAGTAACGAGAGCCTTAAGTTTCTATCTAAGGCAGGAGAGCTTTATAATCCTATGGACACATTAATGTCTTATAGTAGAGGTAGTGTTAGCCATAATTTTAAATGGAATATTTTTGATCAAATATTGTTTTCTACAAATTTTTTCGAAACTGAAATGAATGCTCTCAAATTTGACGAAGCTAATATTTTTGATGAAGCATTTTTAAAACAAAATAAAGGAAAATTTAAAGGTCAGCCATTTAGAACTTATGCAGGTAAAAAGTATAAAGGAGGTTATAGTGATCACTTTCCCGTTTATATCCAATTAAATATGACGAAACCTTAAGTTCAAAAAAACTTTTTCTTTTTACCGATGATAATTGCTTTTTATCTATTATACCAATGTTAACAGTTTGTTAACTGCCATTTTTTTTATCTTCGGTTCTTGTGGGAGTCTTCTTTGTTAGACTAATTTTGTTTAAGATCGTCAGTTCTGCCCCAGTGACTAATTTTAAGATATTAATTATCAATTATTTAGATTGATTAACAGCATTTTTTGATATGAAAAAAATATTACTCTCGTTACCATTTATTTTTGTTTTTTCAATTTGGTGTGCTGATGCACAAATTACGGCTTATCCTTATCTTGAGGATTTTGAGTCAGGCGATGGAGGTTGGGTCGTAGATGCAGCTAATCCAGGGTCTTGGGCTTTAGGAACACCAGCCGCAACAGTTATTAATTCGGCAGACTCAGGTGCAAACGCATGGGTCACAAATTTAACAGGTGATTATGTTGCAAATGAAAATGGTATTGTAACAAGTCCAGTTTTTGATTTGTCTTCATTGGTTTCTCCATCTATTGAATTGAGTGTTTGGTGGAATTCGGAATTCAGTTGGGATGGTATGGTTCTACAATCGTCAATAGATGGAGGTGCAACATGGCAAAACGTAGGTGCAAATGGTGATTCAAATAATTGGTACAATGATAATTCTATAGCTGGAAACCCGGGAGGACAACAAGAAGGTTGGACAGGGAGAGGTGCTTCTGGTTCAGCGGGTTGGTTAGTTGCAAGACACGCATTAAACGGATTAGGCGGTGAGACTAATGTAATTTTAAGAATTGCTTTTGGGTCTGATGGTTCAGTTCAGGATGAAGGTGTCGCTTTTGATACGGTTTCAATTTTTGAAGTGACTTGTCCAGAGCCTTCAGGAATTACAATTGCAGCAGTCACAGAAAATTCAGTAGATATAAGTTGGGTTCCTGGTGGAGCACAAACAACTTGGGGAATAGCTGTGCAAACAGCGGGTACTGGTATACCAACTGGTGCGGGAATATCTACAATGGATAATAATCCTTATAATGCAATAACATTAACACCAAGCACAGCTTACGAAGTATACGTAAGAAGTGATTGTGGTGCAGACGGATTTAGTAACTGGGTTGGCCCAATTAATTTCTCAACATTAAATGTGCCACCACCTGCTCCAGTAGGAGTAACCTGTGCTGCAGGAAGTTCTTCGTTTATTTTCACTGAAAACTTTGATCAAGATCCGCCTTCAGGTTGGACAGGAACTGGCTTTTCTGGTACTGATGGAAATTGGGACATAACCGCAGCAGGTGCCAATTCATTTGGTACAGGTCCTGCGAACACCTTTGATGGAGGGACAGGAACACATATGGAGTATGAAGCATCTGGCAGTGCTACGGCTATCGCATCAGCGATCAGTCCAGCAATTGATTTATCTGCGGCAATAGATGGTGCAGAGCTTTCTTTCTTTTTCCATGCTTTTGGCGAAGATATGGGAACGCTTAATGTCGGCATTTCTAATGATCCAGCAGGTCCATTCACAAACGTATTCGCATGGGTTGGAGATTTACAAATTACAGATACAGAAGCTTGGGTGCCAGTGGGTATTAATTTAGACGCGTATTTAGGTCAAGTTATATATTTAGAATTTAGTTATGGAGCAGCAGGTACAGGTTTTGAAGGAGATATGTCTATTGACTTTATAAGAGTAGAATCATGTGGAAACTTTTGTATTCCACCTAGTGGAATTACAGTAGCTAATATCACAGGAACATCTGCAGATATAAGTTGGACTGCTAATAATGGAGAAACCTCATGGGAATATGTTGTTGTTCCAGTGGGAACAGGAGAGCCTTCGGGTCCTGGAACTACCATTGCAACACCTTCAGTTAGTATTTCTGGTTTAGATTTTTCTACGGAATACGAAGTATGGGTTAGAGCAGATTGTGGCGGAGGAACATTTAGTATATGGTCTGGACCATCAAATTTCACAACAACTATTCAAACTAATTTTGATGTAGACTGCGCAGTAGGACCTACCAATAGTTTTATTTGCTATGGAAATAATGATTCAGAAATATTTACATATACGAGTTCTGGTGGGGCAGCATTAAACCTTACTATAAATACAGGAGAAATAGAAGGTGCGCCTTTTGATTTTTTATTAGTGACTGACGGAAATGGAACGGTGTTGTATAATGATGAAGGTAACGATGGAGTGCTAGATGGCTTAACGTTTCAATCTATTACAGATATTATTACAATTCAAATAACTTCAGATGGTTCTGTGAGTTGCGAATCTGGTTCGTTTACAGAGGGTATAGATTTCACAGTAGCCTGCGCTACATGCGTGAATCCAATAGCAACATATCAAGTGATTGATGATTGTGATAATGGAGATCAATTTTTAATTGATGTTAATATTACAGATCTTGGAGACGCTACATCATTAACAATATCTAATAACAGTGATGGAACTACAGTGCCAGTTACTGCAATTGGAACGTATCAAATTGGGCCATTCCCGTTTTTGGTTGATGTTGTCGTTTCGGTGAGTAACGATCAAGATGTTAATTGTGTAATTAATAGTAGCCCAATTCAATTATTAGCTTGTCCTCCAGAAAATGATAACCCTTGTGGTGCCGTGGTTGCTGTAGTAAATGATGACCAATCATGCGATATAGTTACAGCAGGAACATTAATTGAGGCAACAGACTCTGGTGTGCCTAACGGAAGTTGTGGTGGAAATCCAGATGATGATGTTTGGTTTCAATTTACAGCATTAAATGAAGTACAATTAATTTCAATCGTGAATATCGCTGGTGGAGGTTTCAATACAGATCATGCTTTATACGAAGGCGATTGTGATAATTTAGTAGAAATAGAATGTACAGATGGTACAGCAAGTGTAACACCTCAGTTAGTCGTAGGTAATACGTACTATGTTAGAGTGTTTTCAGGAGGAAATAATGCTGAAACGACAACATTTGATTTATGTATAAAAGAAGCACCAACTAATATTATTTGTGAAAATGCTGAAAACTTTTGCGCAGAAGAAGGAGGGGCTTTAACAACATCTAATATTATTGGTATTCCAGATCCAACAGATATCGCTTGTCTCTTTTCTGCTCCAAACCCAACTTGGAGTATTATTCAAATTGGTGAACCTGGATTGATTGAAATAGAAATCTCTCAAGTAGATGAAGCTGGAAATGGCTTAGATGTTGATTTCGTGCTTTGGGGACCATTTAGTGATTTAGAAGGGGCCTGTGATGGCTTAGATGTAGGTTGTCCAAATCCAGGTGATTGTCCTAATAACACAGGTGATCCAGATTTTTATCCTTCTGGAAATATTGTAGATTGTAGTTATTCATTTGTTTCTGTAGAAAACTTAACAATTGATAACGCTCAAACAGGAGAAATCTATTTATTATTGGTGACTAATTTTTCTGACGATCCAGGAACAATTTCAATTAGTCAAACAAATACAGGAGGCGATAGTGACGGTGATATTACGGCAGAAATAGAAGTCGATTTAGGAGCAGATCAAAACTTTTGTGGATTCGCAGACTTTGAATTAAATGCAGATTCTCCGTTTGCTGACACTTATGAGTGGTATGATGATGGCTTTATTATTGACGGGGAATCTGGGCCTACATTAATTATTACAGGTTCTAGCACATATACGGTAATTGCATATGATGAGCAATGTGATTCTCAAGCTCAAGACTCTGTAACTGTCAATTTTGGTCAAGAACCGGTAGCAAATACTGTTGATGATATTATTACCTGTGATGACAGTTCTGCAGATGAGATCGAAGACTTTGATTTAGAAATACGAACTGATGGAGTTTTAGGAGCACAAATTGCAGCAGATTTTAATGTGACTTATCACTTAACTTTAGCAGAGGCTCAAGCAGACTCAGGAGCATTAACATCTCCTTATACTAATATTTCAAACCCACAAACAATTTTTGTTAGGATTGAAGATGCAAATGCTCAGTTTTGTTTCGCAACAGCTAGTTTTGATTTAATAATATCTGGCCCAACACCAACAGCCACTAGCATTCCGTTAGAAGTGTGTGATGATGATACAGATGGAAGTGCTGATTTTGATTTAGCAGCACATAGTATTAATGTCTTAGATGGTCAAAGTGCAGCAGACTTTACAGTCTCTTATTATGCTTCGGAAACAGATGCAAACACAGCAACAAGTCCAATTGCACTTTTATTTACAAGTACATCTCAAACGATTTGGGTACGTGTAGAAAGTAACGTTGCGTTTGATTGTTTCACAGTAGTGTCTATCGATCTAATTGTAAGACCATTACCGAGTACTTCATTTACAACAGATTTTGATTATGAGGTGTGTCCTAATGCAACGGTTCCAATTCTAATAACTGCAACAGCAAATAACTATTCAGAGTCTGAAGTGACTATTGTTTGGTACCAAGATGGTGGTATTATTACTGGAGAGAATAGTTTAACGCTTTCTGTACTCGAAGCAGGTTTATATGAAATAGAAGTGACATTTAATGATGCTACTCAATGTACTAATATTATAAGTCAAGATATAATAGAGCTAGAAAGCTGTGTTATTCCACAAGGTATTTCTCCAAATGGAGATGGGATGAATGATACGTTTGATTTAAGTAGCTACGATGTAAGTAAACTAGAGGTATTTAATCGTAATGGAACATTAGTGTATTCTAAAACAAACTATACTGACGAATGGTTTGGTCAAACAAACGAGGGTGATGAATTACCAGTAGGAACTTATTTCTATACAATGGAATATGAAGATGGTAAACAAAGAAGCGCTTGGATTTACATACAACGCCAACAATAAGAACCAATTAATAAACACAATAAGAATTCTCGAATTCGACCAAACAACTAAAATCAAACAACTAACAAATGAAAAATTTTTATATCGTTATTGTATTGCTCATAGCAACACAGGTGTATGGACAGCAGGACCCTCAATATACACAGTACATGTATAATATGAATGTAATCAATCCAGCATACGCAGGTTCTAAAGAGAATTTGTCTTTTGGATTGCTTTATCGTACACAATGGGCAGGTATTGATGGTGCTCCAAAAACAGCAACATTTTTTGCGCATTCTCCAATAGGTGAGAAAGTAGGACTAGGTTTATCTGTTATCTCTGATGAGGTAGGACCCGTTAAAGAGACTAATGCTTATGTGGATTTTTCATACACATTAAAATTAGGAGGAGAACACAATTTGGCTTTTGGGCTTAAAGCAGGAGCTACATTTCATGATATAGGTCTAGCAGGTATTGACTTAATAGATCCTAATGATCCATTTTTTGAAAATATAAGCACTACGACACCTAATATTGGAGCTGGATTCTTTTATTACACAGATAGCTATTATTTTGCGGGATCTGTTCCTAATATTTTAAATTCTGTTCATTTAGATGCTAATGGAAATAAAATTGGATCAGAAGTGGCGCATTACTTTTTTACAGGTGGGTATGTATTTGATTTATCTGCAAATACAAAACTTAAGCCATCGTTTTTGGTGAAATCGGCTTTTGATGCACCAACGTCTTTTGATGTTAACCTTAATGCATTACTTTGGAATAAATTTGAAGTAGGTGGATCATATAGATTAGATGATTCTTTTTCTGGTTTAGTTAATTTTGCTATAACACCATCATTGAGAGTAGGATATGCTTACGACAGTGTGACTTCAGACATTAGTAGGTACGCACCTGCATCTCATGAATTTATGCTATTATTTGATTTAAATTTCCCGAAAAAAGTTTCACGTTCACCTAGATTTTTCTAAACATTTAAGCTAATTATTATGAATAAAATATTAACACTTATTACAATTGCAGCGTTAAGTAGTTTTAGCTTAATTGCTCAAAATGCAAGTACAAAAAAAGCAGATAAACATTTCAAAAGATTTGAATTTGTTGAAGCAGCGGAGGATTATGCTAAACTAATTGAAAATGGTAAGGGAGATTCTTACGTCTACAGTCAGTTAGCTGAAGCTTATTATAATGTCTTCAATACTCAAGAGGCAGAACGCTGGTATGCAAAAGCTCTTGAAGGTTCTGATAGTCCAGAAATGATGTTTAAATATTCTCAAATGCTTAAGGCTAACGGGAAATACGAGGCGTCTAATGTTCAAATGGCCAAATTTGCAAAAATGAGACCTAGTGATGATAGAGCAATAGCGTACAATAACAATCCAGACTATTTACCAAAAATATTAGAAAAAGGAAAGAAGTTTAATATTCAGAATTTAGAATTTAATACCAAGTTTTCAGATTTTGGAGGAACCCTTAAAGATGGAAAATTA
This sequence comes from Psychroserpens burtonensis DSM 12212, assembly GCF_000425305.1. Lineage (GTDB taxonomy): Bacteria > Bacteroidota > Bacteroidia > Flavobacteriales > Flavobacteriaceae > Psychroserpens > Psychroserpens burtonensis. The sequence goes on along the minus strand of NZ_AUDE01000017.1, from coordinate 18,367 downwards.
TATATTACTTCTGCTAGAAATACGTCTCGAAAAACATATGGTTGGACTGAAGAACCATTTTTGGATATATATGAATTAGCGAAAAGTGATGACGGTAGCTACCAAGCAGCAGCATTAGTGGAAGATAAGGTAAATACTAAGTATCATGAAGGTCTAGTATCCTTTTCTCCAGATGGTAAGACGATGTATTTTTCAAGAGAAAGCTTTTTTGAAAAGGAGTATGAAAAAGATTCTATTTCAAAATATAGATACAGTTTATTACATTTATTTAAAGCGAAGAAAAGCGATGGTAAATGGAATAACGTAGAAGGTTTTGCCTTAAACAGTGAAAATTATTCAGTAAAAAATCCTGCAGTAAGTACAGATGGTAAAACTTTATACTTCGCATCAGATATGCCTGGAGGCTATGGTTTGTTTGATATTTATAAAGCGAGTATTAACACCGATGGTTCTTTAGGTGAGCCAGTTAATCTAGGTCAAAAGGTAAATACACAAGGTCAAGAAATGTTTCCTTATATAAGCAGTAATAGTACATTATACTTTTCTTCAAACGGACACTTAGGTCTAGGTAATTTAGATGTTTTTTACACAAAAGAAATAGATGGTAAAATGGCTCCAATTAGAAATGTTGGAATTCCAATTAATAGTAATGCAGATGACTTCGCTTTTTATTTAGACGAAGAATCAGAAGAGGGTTACGTGTCTTCAAACAGAGATGGTGGAGTAGGTAGCGACGATGTTTATGCTATTAAAAAATTACAGCCTTTATGTGATGTTTTAATTTCAGGGACAGTTACAGATAGTAAATCGGGTGATCCGATTAATGCAGCGTCAGTCGCGATGTATGATGATCAAGGAAATAAAGTATTGTCAAAAGTCACCAATTCTGATGGTACTGTTGAATTTATTGTTGAATGTGGTAAATCTTCAGAATTAGAAGTTACTAGGGATGGTTTTGAAAGTCAAAGAATTACAGTTTCAGCTTCTGAAGAAGAAGAAGTTGAAGTGAGAATTGCTTTAGATCCAATTGAAGAGATAGTAGGGCCAGAATCAATTAATTTAGATCCTATTTATTTTGATTTTGATAAATCAAACGTAACGGCTCAGGCAGCTTTTGAGTTAGATAAACTAGTTCAAATAATGAATACATATCCAGATTTAGTAATAAACGCTACATCGCATACGGATAGCAGAGGTAACGCTCCTTATAATGAAAAATTATCAGATAGAAGAGCAAAAACAACGGTGCAGTATGTGATTTCTAAAGGAATTGATAAGTCAAGAATTTCTGGAATGGGTAAAGGTGAAAATGAATTAAAGGTGAAGTGTGGTTCAAATTGTACAGATGAAGAGCATCAACTTAATCGAAGATCAGAATTTATTATTGTTAGTGGAGGACCTCAAGCACAATAATTAAAAAAACTTAAATGATTGAATAAACAATATAAAGCCCTGAAATTAATCAATCAGGGCTTTTATTGATTATATCCAAAGGTTTTTCAACAAAAACTTAAATAAACACGAGAAGAATTTAATATAACAACCGCTCAAATGAAAAAAATTATTTTAATAATGGCATTTATTTTTACCTGTTCGTTGGTAGATGCTCAAATTACATCATATCCATATTCTGAAGATTTTGAATCTGGAGATGGAGGTTGGATAGTAGATAACACTGATGGAGGAAGTTGGGCTCTTGGAGCACCAGCTGCTACATTAATTAATAGCGCCGATTCAGGTACTAATGCATGGGTGACTAATTTAACGGGTAACTACAACGCCAATGACGGTGGCCTTGTAACAAGTCCGCTTTTTGATTTATCTGTTTTAAATGCACCGTCTATACAAATGAGTATATGGTGGAATTCAGAATTTAGTTGGGATGGAATGGTTTTACAATCCTCCATAGATGATGGTGCCAGTTGGCAAAATGTTGGAGCTTTTGGTGATCCTAATAATTGGTATAATGACAACTCTATTAATGGTAACCCAGGAGGTCAACAAGAAGGTTGGTCTGGTCGTGGGACTACAAGTTCCGCAGGCTGGGTTGTTGCACGTCACGCACTTACAGGACTTGGAGGAGAATCAAATGTCGTTCTTAGAGTTGCTTTTGGTTCTGACGGTTCTGTTCAAGATGAAGGTTTTGCTTTTGATACAATATCAATTTTTGACGTCAATTGCCCAGAACCTTTTGGGATTTCTGTCGATAATATAACTGCAACTACTGTAGATATTTCATGGATAGCTGGAGGGTCTGAAATGGATTGGGAAATTTTAGTACAACCTATAGGAATAGGACTACCAACGGGTACAGGGACAGCAACAAATAACAATCCATATACTGCTAATGGTCTCACACCAGTCACAGAATATGAAGTTTATTTGAGATCTGATTGTGATGCTGATGGATTTAGTTCTTGGTCAGGTCCTGTTAATTTTCAATCAGGATGTTCTGTGTTTACACCAGAATATGTTGAAAATTTTGAAACTATTATTCCAGATTGTTGGGATGAAGCAGGAAATGGTGACGCAACAACTGGTCCTACTGGTTTAGGTGCAGGTGATTGGAATCCAGACGGATTTTTAAATAACGGTTTTAATGGTGCGTATAAAATTAACTTATGGCAAGCAGCAAAAAGTGATTGGATTTTATCTCCACAATTTGATTTAACAGGTGTACCATTTCAGTTAGATTTTGACTTTGGGATTATGCAATTTGGTAGCAGTACTACAGCAGGAACTTTAGGGTCTGATGATACAGTACAGTTATTAATAAGTACTGATAATGGAGCTACATGGGTGAATTTAGTAACGTTTGATAATACTAGTGCTTTACCCGCGACAGGAACACAAGTAGTGTTTGAGCTAACAGCATATGCTGGACAAATAGTACAATTTGGTATACTAGGATCTGAGGGCACGGTTGACGACGCAGAGGATAATGATGTTTTTGTCGATAACTTTAGAGTACGAGCAATTCCAACCTGTCCAGAGCCAACTGGATTAGCTGTCGATAGCATTACTGCTTTTACGGCAGACATAAGCTGGACAGCAGGTGGAGCAGAGATGGATTGGGAAATTGCTGTACAACCAGTTGGAACTGGTTTACCGGCAGGTCCAGGAACTGCAACACAAGACAACCCTTATACAGCAACGACTTTGACTCCTGTAACAAATTATGAAGTTTGGGTACGGTCAGATTGTGTGGCAAGTGGATTAAGTAGTTGGGTCGGCCCAATTAATTTTCAGACGGGTTGTGACATATTTATTCCAGATTATTTAGAAGACTTTACTACTATTATTCCAGATTGTTGGGATGAGGCAGGAAATGGTGACGCAACAACTGGTCCTGCTGGTTTAGGTGCAGGTGATTGGAATCCAGACGGATTTTTAAATAACGGTTTTAATGGCGCATATAAAATTAACTTATGGCAAGCAGCAAAAAGTGATTGGATTTTATCTCCACAATTTGATTTAACAGGTGGACCATTTCAGGTAGATTTTGACTTTGGGATTATGCAATTTGGTAGTAGTACTACTGCAGGAACTTTAGGGTCTGATGATACAGTACAGTTATTAATAAGTACTGATAATGGAGCTACATGGGTAAATTTAGTAACGTTTGATAATACTAGTGCTGTGCCAGCGACAGGAACACAAGTAGTCTTTGACCTAACAGCATATGCTGGACAAATAGTACAATTTGGTATTTTAGGTTCTGAAGGGACTGTTGATGATACAGCAGATAATGATGTTTTTGTTGATAATTTTAGAGTACGTGCTATACCAGATTGTTTAGAACCAACAGGGTTATTAGTATCAAATGTTTCTGGAACCACTGTAGACGTTACATGGAATGCAGGAGCGGGTGAAACAAGTTGGGAATATATAGTGATTCCAGCGGGAACAGGTCCTCCAACAGGATCTGGTACGGTGACAACGACAACATCAGTAGCAGTTACTGGTTTAGAGTTTAGTACAGATTATGAGGTTTGGGTAAGAGCAAACTGTGATGCTAATGGATTTAGTACGTGGGTCGGTCCTGGTGAATTTACGACGACAATTGAATCTGATTTTACGGTAGATTGTGGTTCAGGTCCAGTAACCGGATTCTTGTGTTATGAAAATAACGATTCTATAATTTTAACATACACAAGTTCTGATGGGTCATTACTTAATTTAACTATTAATCAAGGTGAAATAGAAGGAGCTCCCTTCGATTTCTTATTGATAACAGATGGTGATGGTACAGTATTATATAATGATGAAGGAGATAACGGAGATATTTCTGGTCTAACCTTCCAATCTATTACCGATACAATTACAATTCAAGTGCTCTCAGATGGTTCTGTGAGTTGTGACTCTGGTTCATTTACTGACGGTATAGACTTTACTGTTGCTTGTGCAACTTGTATTAATCCTGCTGCTACTTATCAAATTATTGATGATTGTGCCAATGGAGATCAGTTTTTAGTAGATGTAAATGTAACATCACTAGGAGATGCTACATCGCTTACTATTTCTAATAATATGGATGCAAATACGATATCTGCAACAGCAATAGGGGTGTACCAAGTTGGACCATTTCCTTTTGCTACTGATGTTGTAATTACTTTAAGCAATAATCAAGATGTTAACTGCGTCATTAACAGTTCTGCTATTCGATTAGAAGCCTGTCCTCCAGTTAATGATAATCCGTGTAATGCAACTGTCGCTGTAGTTAATGCAGATGATAGTTGTGATGTTTTTACATCAGGAACGTTATTGGAAGCTACAGATTCTGGAATTGTAGATGGAACGTGTGGAGGTGATCCAGATGATGACGTTTGGTTTGAATTTACTGCACTAAATGAATTTCAAATTATTCAATTAACTAATATAGATGGTGGAGGATTCTTTCAGAATTTAGATCACGCCCTTTATGAAGGAGCTTGTGATACGCCTATAGAATTGTATTGTTCTGATGCTGACGCAAGTCTTACGACATCATTAACGGTTGGTAACACTTACTTTGTAAGAGTGTTTTCTGCGGGTAGTGAAGGTGTAGATTACACTTTTGACTTATGCATAAGACCGGGTTCTGGAAATGTATCGGTCGATCAAACAACTTATACAGTTGAGGAGTTAGTAACCGATATTTTAATAAATAGTCCATGTGCTCAAATTACTAATATCACATCATCTACTGGATCAGATTTTGGAGATGTCAATGGTATAGGCTACTTTTCTTCAGATGAAGGAAGTTTCCCGTTTGAAGAGGGGATTCTGCTAACATCAGGGAATGCAGCACTAGCTGGAGGTCCTAACTTTAATGCAATGAGTGATGGTGGTTTTGCGTGGGCTGGAGATCTTGAATTAGATGCTGCAGTTGGAATTAATTCTAATAATGCGTCTATAATAGAGTTTGACTTCGTGCCTTTAACTGATGAAATTAGTTTTGATTTCTTAATGGCTTCGGAAGAATATAATGGATCCACAGGAGGTACTTTTGAATGTACATTCTCAGATGCCTTTGCTTTTTTATTAACTGATGAGTTTGGGGTTACAACTAATCTAGCGGTACTTCCAGGAACGACTACACCAATTTTAGTGACTAATATTCATCCAGAAAATCCTGGATGTCCTGCAATAAACGAAGAGTTTTTCGGTGGATATATACCTCCAAACTTACCGCCAATTTCTTTTGATGGCAGAACGACAGTGTTTACAGCATCTGCTCCAGTAAATATAGGTTCAACATATAGTATCAAATTAGTGATCGCAGATGCAAGTGATACCGCATTAGATTCTGGGGTATTCTTAAAAGCTGGAAGTTTTGATATTGGTGAGGTTGAATTAGGAGTAGACATCACAGTTGATGCTGGAACTGCAGTTTGTATTGGAGAGGAGATTATTTTGGAAACACAAGCACCATCTGTGGCTCATGTATGGTTCAAAGATGGTTTCCAAATTCCTGGAGAAACTACTAATACGTTACTTGTTACCGAAGATGGTACGTATACAACCCAAATTATATTTTCACCGTCTTGTATTATAGAGGATGAAATTATTATAGAGTTTTTACAATTACCAATTGCAAACATGCCTGCTGATATTGTAGAATGCTCAACAACGGGGTTTGCTATTTTTGACTTAAACGTTAATAATGATGAAGTTTTAGCTGGACAAAGTCCAGTTGATTTTACATTAACATATCATGAAACAGAAGACGACGCTAACAACGATGCCAATCCACTAGCATTAACTTATTCTAATGTATCCGATCCTCAGATAATCTATGCAAGAGTAGAGAATAATGTGACCGGTTGTTTCAATACTACAACATTTAGTCTACTAACTTCCCAACCATCATTTGCAGCAGCAAGTGTTGAGATTATTGGATGTGATAATGATAATGATGGAGTGGGAGAGTTTGATTTAGAGGCTCATGATGTATTAGTCCTTGATGGTTTAGATGCTTCACAATTTATAGTAACGTATTATGCGACACAGGCAGATGCAGATTTAGGAATAAGTCCATTGATGTCACTATACGACAGCTCAGGAGAAACGATATATGTTAGATTAGAATCTATTGACTATATAGATTGTTTTGTAACGAATAGTTTTAATTTAGTACTAGGTACTAAACCAGAAACAACGTTTACAGAGGACTTTGATTATGAAGTTTGTCCTGGGGCAACAGTGCCAATTATCTTAGAGGCTACGCCGGTAAACTATGATACGACTCAAGTATCAATTAGTTGGTTTTATGCTTTTGATGCGAGTGCAACGCCAGAACTAATTACAGGAGAAAATGGTTTAACACTTCCTGTATTAGAAGGAGGTATTTATACGATTGAAATTTCTTTTAATGATACGGGTTGTACGTCCTCTCAATCACAAGAAGTTATTCAACTAGAAAGCTGTTTCATTCCGCAAGGGATTTCTCCAAATGGAGATGGATTAAATGACAGTTTCGATTTAAGTAACTTTAGAGTGACGAGATTAGAAATCTTCAATAGATATGGTTCATCTGTTTATCAAAAAAACAATTATGTTGATGAATGGTTTGGACAATCAGATAAAGGAGATGAATTACCTGTTGGCACCTATTTCTACTCCGTAGAATTTGAGGATAAAGAAAGTGAAACAGGCTGGGTTTATATTCAAAGAGAAAACTAATAATCAACCAAAATTTTAGATTACTAAAAACCTCTAACGTGAATTCGTTAGAGGTTTTTTATGTTTACTATGTTGCGCTTTTTTATAATGCAATTAATATAATAATGGATAGTAAAATACTAGCAAATAATAAAGACCATAGCAACCAGATATTATAAGATTCGGGTTTTTGCTTACTGTTTAATTTTGCATTTAAAACCTTTCTTTTCTTTCCGCTGTACTGAATCCAGTTTTTGAACATCAAGAATATACTAGCCATAATAAATAATGCCCAAGCATTCCCAGAAGACATGGTTCTAGAATTCATTTCATTTAAAAATGCGGATACAAATAGACCAGATAATAACAGTAACGAACATTGTAAAGAGGTAATGTAATATAATGCTATTGTATTTGCCTTTTTCTTATGTGTAGGTTTGTAATGTTGAAAAACATTAAAGAAGAGTGTGTCGAAAATATTCATAGTTGATTGTATTGTAAAAGAAAAGCCACATCTAGAAGATGTGGCTTTCTAATTATATTTTTTAGTTTACTGAGCGTCTATACTCACAAAGTCTAATTCGTAAGTTCCGTCAAAATCAGATTGACCACTACCAATATATTTGAAAGCGATATATATTTGACCTGAGCCACACGATAAGTCTACATTACCAGATTCAAACCAATCTCCAAAGAAATCACTGTCTTGAGTTACATAAGCGTCTGAAACAAGTCCCCAAGTTGCAGATGTTACTCCAGCTTCAGTGCCATCCCAGTCATTTGAGAATACAATCTCCATTTCACTACCATCTGAGAAACTACTAGAGGTTTCAAAGTTTAATGTTGCTCCTGCATTTGTATCTAAATCAATTTGTGGTGTAATTAACCAAGCAATAGTACTTACATCACCAGAATTAAACGATCCAACCCTAGCAGAGACTCCTTGCGAAGCATTTGTTCCTCCAGCGGTAAATGCTTCCCAACCTTCAGATCCTGCTTCGATGAAATTTGTCCAACCGTTCCCAGAAATTAATGAGTTTGTAGATTGTCCTTCAAAATCATCCTCAAATAAATTATTGGTTCCAGTTGTTGCTGCTAGTCCACATTCTAATTCAATTGGATCACACCTTTCAGAACTTGAAAACGTAATGTCTTCTGGAGAGTTAACTACGACATTAAATGCATCACCAAAGAAGTTTTTTGATAAAATCACATTCATAGATACACGTGTTGTAGGTAAATTTAAAGATTTAAAATCGGCAAAAGTACTCGTGCTAAAAATAACACTACCTTCTGTAGTGCAACTTTCTAACAAACGTTCACCATCAAAACTATCAGACATTTCTGAAGCGAATGTTTTAGGATCAGCTCCTAAAACCTCATCTCTATTAAACTGTACATCCTCTAACTTAACAAATAAGTTGGTTTTGTCATTTGAAAATTCGTTGAATGTAAGAGTTAGTGGCACTACTGTTCCAGATTCTGAAGATCTTTTAATAGTTTCTTCTTCTGAAAAAGCAGGAATTTTTTCCGCATTACCTATGTTTGAGATGATACCCATTGTCAGTACACCATCAATATCGCCAACACTCAAACCTTGAAGTCTTACATATATTTTTCTACCTATATCATATTTTGTAAATAATGGATTTACATCAAGTAGAATTTTGATACCTACAGTTGGGTTTTCTAATTTATCTTGAATAATTAGTTCCTCAAACCAATTTCCACCTTCATCTGTGGAGATTACATAGCCTTCCATGTAATTACTTGCACCATCAAAATCAAAGAGGTGTAATCCTCCAGATTGTGCTACTTGTCCAGCTACTGAACTCATAGTTACTACAGGACCATCTAATGTTGGTTCTACTATGGTTACATTTGGTGTTTTAAAGTCATCGTCTTGCACGCAGGCACTGAATACTACTAAACTTATAAGAAGTAGTAAAATTTTGTTTAAATTCATTGTTTTCATCTTATTTCTTTTCTTTTCCTTAGTGATAAGGACGTTGTTTTTTCTTTTTTAAAATCTAACATATACGTTTAAGTAGTAAGTTGTCCCATTTCCGAAGAAATAACGAGAACCAAAAACTTCTCCATTAGGTCGAGAAGTATCTTCTAAAACACGATCATAAGTTCCTAACCTTGATTGCTCAAATCCTCCTGTTCTAAAAGATTCATTAAATACATTATTTATGGTTGCGAAAAATCCTAAATAGTACCCGTCAATTCTCCACGATTTACCACCTATAATATTTACTAACATATAATCATCAAATTGCTCCTGCTTTAATAAGCCTCTTGCGATATCATCATCATAACCTACGATGGGTTGACCGTCATAATCTGTTGTAAAATTAGCAGATCGTCTTAAGCCACTCGCATCTACATAAGCATTTGAGAAAAAGTTTGAAGTTGCTCCAACCCACCAATAATCTGGATCACGATATTCAAATCCTATTTGGTATGCGCGCTCTGGACCTCCAGCAACATGTAAGTCTTTTAAATTAGTTGTTCCATCTCCAAAACGAACTTCTCCATCAAAGTTATCACTAGTTAAATATAAGTTTGGATTGTTTGAAAAGGTGTATTGACCAAAAGAAGCAGCTCCTTTTAATTTAATAGTAGGTGTTATTTGAGCTTCAATTCCTAATTCTGCTCCAATATTACGTCTTCCAATATTAGTGGTGACTTCTTGTACAAAGGCGTCACCATTATCAATTCCTAATCCTGCTAAATCTTCAGTAAAATAAAAACCTACATCTGTACCGTTTTCAAATCCAGAATAGAAAGCGGTTAGTCTTGCTTTTACAATTGGGCTTCTATAAATGTAACTTAGATCTATGGCTTGTGCACTTTCGCTTTCAAGACCAGTAACAGTGTTGTTATTTTGTCTCGCGTTGCTATATGAGTTTCGTATTGTTGGCGCTTTCGTAAAATAACTTGTATTCACGTCTATTAAATGACGTCCTGTTACCTTGTAAGTTGCTCCTGCTTTAACACCATAATTTGAAAAATCAAGTTTTTCACCTTTTCCAAATGAATTGTTTAGGAAGTTTCCATTTTCGTAAAGTCCATTTCTTTGATACGATGTTTGTGAAAAATTAGCACCAATATAGAAATCTACTTTATTATATTTAAACTGCGCTTGAGCAAATGCGCTAATGACATCTGCATTTATGTCATAATTATATTTATAACGATCGCCTTCTTGTACAATTCTATTTGGGTTGTTTGTATCACTTTGCGCTAAATCTTCTAATGACACAGGGGTTCCTCCTACGGTTTCCTCAGCAAAGAAATCAACGTCTAAAAATCCGGTACCGCCTAAAAGATCTTTTAGCTCTGCAAAGTTTTCACTTTTAAGATTTCGGTAGCTTAGGTTTGCGTTTAATCTAATACGATCGGATAGGTCAGTGTCTAATATGGTATTAATACTAAATTGAGAATCATCATTTCTATCTTCTTGAATAGCATAAATAGAGTTTCCACCTTGATTTCTTGCAATGTCATTTCCAAGATACAAGGCGTTCCAATCAAATTGACCATCATTTCTAAAATCTTGTTCTGCCAAATAAGCTTGTTGATAGTTGTAAGGACTTAAGTTGGGAAAACGTAAGTGATAGCTAGGTAGATTTTGATAATATGCTGGATCTGGATTCCTTGCACCACCAATGTATGAGTTTTGCCCATTAAAATCGACTAGTCGTGTTCCACCATTATCTACTCTAGTGTTTCCAATTGTACCAAATTGATAGGCGACATTGGTATTAAGTTTAATTTTTGATGAGATGTCCCAAAAGTGGTTTAACATTAAAATTGGTTCATTAATTTCTCTAACTCTAGAGTTTCTAATTTCACCATCTTGTTCTCCCCAAAGTGGATTGTATGTATTCCCCTTTAAATTAAATACTTCTTGAGTGATTGCTGTAGAACGTCCTCTTCTATTTTGAGCATAAATGCTGGTAAAGTTAATACTGTGTTTTTCGTTAATCTTTTTTTCAACAGCTGCAAAGAAAGAATTAGAGTCATATAATGTACCATCTACAAAGCCTTCATCTCCATAACGACGAGATGCTAAAATAGAATAAGACCAGCCACCTTCAAGTATTCCGGAATTATAACTTGCCATAACGCGTCCTGTATAACTTCTATTAGCAGATGCGAAAGAAATTCTTCCTCCTTTTCTGTATTTAGAGGCTCTCATTATAATGTTATTTGATCCTGCCAAATCACCGAAGGTGTAGTCGTTTGCAGACATACCCATAGTAAATTCTTGGTTTCGTTGAATATCATTTAGTCCACCCCAATTTCCCCATTGTGGTCGACCACTAAATTGTTTGTTCATTTCAATACCATTGATAAGAATCTTACCGTTCGCATTATCTAAACCTCTAGGTCTAAAAAATGTTGCGCTAAAATCAAAAGCAGCTGCATTTAAGAACACGTCTCTAGAGGCTTGCAGTAGGCCAGAGATGTTATCTGTAAGACCGTCATCTTCGCTATTTAAATTATCATCAGAAATTGAAATAATGAATAAATCTTTTTTGTCACTTGAATCATAGTCTAGTGTCATACCACTAATGTCTACAGTTTTACCTTCGTTGACAACGATAGGATAACGCTTGGTTTCGTAATCTATTTTCTCAATTTTTAAAACCTGTTCTCCCAAAGGGATAATACCAGGGAATTGAAACTCACCATTGGCATCTGTTCGCACAACCTGGGCAGTTTCTTCAATGGTAACAGTAACATCAGGAATTGGTTCACCAGTAGTCCCATCAAGCACGCTACCTTTTATGATAGTATCCTGTGCAAATGATGTGAGCACGGAGAACACCCCAAATAATAAAATTAAAAAACTTTTTTTCATGCCTAATCTTTAGTTAATAATTTGGTTGCGCATTAAATAATAGTTATTTAAAGCGTACAAATTTACATTTTTTATAATAAATACATACTTTTGGCTCAAGTTTTGCTCGCATCAAAACGATAATATAATACCTTACTATGAGACTAAAATATTTTTCATTAATATTAATTTGTTTTCTAATCACATTTACTGGTTTTTCCCAGGGTGAGAAACAAGAAAAACGATTCAAAATTCACACGGTAGCCTTCTATAATTTAGAAAATTTATTTGATACTATTAATGACACCACTAAGTTTGATGAGAAAAGTCCAATAATGGAAATCAAGGCAGATAGAGAGGCGATTTATGTTAAAAAAGTAAAGAATATGGCGCGTGTTATTGCAGATATTGGTGCAGATGTAACAGGTAACACACCTGCTATTATTGGTGTCTGTGAAGTAGAAAACAGGCAAGTATTAGTGGATCTTGTTAACGATCCTCTTTTATTGGCTAAAGATTATGGGATTATTCATTATGATTCTCCAGATGCCAGAGGAATTGATGTTGCTTTATTGTATCAAAAAGACCTTTTTAAACCAATAAGTCACGGGTCTTATGAGGTTAAAATTTATGACGATAAAACAAGAAAGCGCACACAAACAAGAGATCAATTATTAGTAACTGGTGAGTTGGATGGTGATCTTATTCATGTCATAGTTAACCATTGGCCGTCGAGAAGTGGAGGCGAAGCAAGGAGTAGACCAAAACGTGTTGCTGCTGCAAAAGTAAGTAAACACATCAAAGATTCTTTACAGGTTAAAGATCCTTATGCAAAGATTTTTATTATGGGAGATTTAAATGATGATCCAACTAATGAAAGTGTAAAGGATGTTTTAAATGCAAAAAGTGATAAAGAAGATGTTGATTTGAAGGATATATATAATCCTTACGAGGATATGTTTAAAAAGAGCGGTTATGGGACAACAGCCTATAGAGATGCTTGGAGTTTGTTTGATCAAATCATGTTCACTAAAGAGTTGATAAAAAAAGATGATTATACGTCATTTAGATTTTACAAAGCAGGTATTTATAATAAACAATATTTGACAAATAAAAGAGGTCGTTATAAAGGCTACCCATTTAGAAGTTTCTCTAGTGGCTTTACTGGAGGTTTTAGTGATCACTTCCCTGTCTATGTTTACTTAATTAAAGAAGTTAAGGAGTAATCATAAGTTTAAGAACAAGAAAATGCGCTATTAATTTAATAGCGCATTTTCTTATGTTAACAAGTCTTAGAACCAAACATTCCATGGAATTTTAGCCAAGACTAATATCAATGCTAGTGTATAAAAAATAGCTAACATTTTGAATTTTGAGTTAGACGTTAATTTTTTCTTATGCTTAGAGTAACCCATTGTGATTAATACAACAGCAAGAATCATAGCAATTGGATGCTCAATAATGTTTGAGCGTAAAGCTTTATTTTTCATAACCTCACCCATTCCCATATCGTTAATGGTTGATAGATAATTGGACGCAAAGAAAAGCACGATTCCTATAAGTAATTGAATATGTGATACAATTAATGTAAATAGAGAAATTCTAAAATCTACGGCATGAAATTCTTTTTTTCTAAAAAACTTTATCAATGCATTAATTGTGGCTATAACTAGCATAATAAATACGAGATAAGCCCAATAAGAGTGAATCATTTTAACAACATTGTACATCGTTGGTGGTTTTAAAATTATGAACGCAAAGGTAATAATTTAAACGATATTTTATTCTGAAATTGAAATCAACCGTTTCACTTCATTACCAAAATCGTCTACAACGGTTATTGTGTGTTTTCCTTTCTTCGGTAAAATAGCTAATTCGTGAATGTCTTTGGTAGTGCCTACATAGGTTTTGTCTACATACCAATACACACTAGATTCTGGTTTAGAATGGGTAATTTTTAGAATGAGCTCATTGGTTTTACCATCGAAATCCTTAGGAAGAAAAAGCGCATTGTTTTTCTTGGGATAAATAAAATCCATGGTCACCTGATTTTCTCCCATACAATCTAAACGCAGTTTAGGAAGCGGTTTATAAAATGGGTTTTTAGTCTTATAATAATGTGCTTTTAAAGGCGGTAATACAAACCAAGATTTATGTTTGATATTGCTTAAATTTTCACACGAGGAATTAACTTGATATGTTTCTGTTGCATCAACATGAGTTAAAATATGGTATGGACATGGCTCCGTTTTCAATCCGCTATTTTGGACATAATTTTGTTCGGTAATATCACAATTTGTTGATGCACGATGACCGCTTTTAGAACAAATCGTAACCTCTCGCATTTCATCATAAGGTTTAGCGAACCAATCGCTATTAGGCAAAATATCAAATACATCAAATAGAATTGGAGCTGCAGTTTGTACTCCAACTAATCCTGGACGACCTTCACCATCTGCATTTCCAACCCAAACACCAACCACATAATCTTTTGTTGTGCCAATGGCCCAAGCATCTCTAAATCCAAAACTAGTTCCTGTTTTCCAAGCAATTTGTTTAGAGTCGTCAAAAAACTCCCAGCTTTCGTCACCTTGGGGGCGATTCACTTTTTTCATACTTTCATATGTGAGGTAGATGGATGCAGCATCAAAAAGTGTTTTTTCTGTAGACTTTTCTCCAAAGTTTATCGTTTCCGAAGCAAAAAAAGTAGGTTCGACAAACTCATTGCTATAATACGCGCTAGACGTTTCAGAAAAATGATTTAAGGTTGAAGATAATGATGCATAACTTTTACATAAATCCCAGAGGTTACTCTCTGCTCCCCCAAGTATCAGTGATAACCCATAATGATTGGCATTATATTTTAAATCTTTGAGTTGTAGTTGTTTTAGATATTGATGAAAGCGATCTAGTCCAAAACTCTGAAGCATACGTACCGCAGGTACATTTAAAGAGCGAGATAAAGCTCTACTTGCAGGCACAACACCATCATATTCTTTATTGAAATTCTCAGGATTATAACTCCCGAACTGACTCGGGATATCAGTCACTAGCGTGTTGGGTAATAAATCTCCAGCATCAAGCATAGCAGCATACAAGAAGGGTTTTAAAATACTGCCAGTACTTCGTGGCTTATCAATAATATCCACATCTTTTTGATGTGCTCTATCTGTTGGTGTATTTCCCACGTATGCGAGAACTTTTCTAGTGTGAACGTCTAAAACTAAAACTGATGCATTATAGATTTCATTTTGTTTGAAGACGTTGTATTGGTTTTTTACAATGTAATTGGCACGTTCTTGGAGTTTACTGTCAATAGTTGTTTGCGTCCGTTCTCCACGATTAGTGGTCGCTACTTTTTGAAGTAAATGAGGAGCGATTTCTGGTAATGCATATGGTTTTTCAGGCAAACTTTCAGCGATTGATAAATTGTACGTTAATGAATCTATGATCTCATTTTCAAGGAGCTTTTTTAGTAATCGATTACGTTTTTGTAAAAGACGTTTTTGATTCTTGCCTGGATAAATTAAACTTGGTGCGTTTGGTAAAACGGCTAATGTTGCGCTTTCTGCCCAAGAGAGTTGGTGCGCATCTCTATTAAAATAACGCCAAGATGCAGCATCTAGGCCAACAACATTGCCTCCAAATGGAGCGTTACTGCTATAATAAGCTAGAATATCTTCTTTAGAATCTCTAAATTCTAATCGCGTTGCTAAAATGATTTCTTTTGCTTTTTCTAGATAGGTTCTAGCTTGTCCTTTTCGAGATAGTCTAATGACTTGCTGAGTTATGGTGCTTCCGCCACGTTTTACTTCTCCAGAACTCACATTATCTTTAAGTGCTTTAAAAATGGAGATGGGATTAAAACCAGGGTGTTCATAGAAATACGCGTCTTCAAATTGTACTATACAGATTTTAAATTTATCGGGAAGACTATCATTGTGAGGGAAACGCCATTGTCCGTCAGATGCAATTTGTGCTCCCAAAAGTTCATTCTTTTGACTCGTAATTACGGTTGCTGTAGGATCCTTAAATAAATCACTTGGTAAGCAGAAGTAATACACAATTAATAGTAGAGCAAACACTACAGATTTCTTTTTATGTCGCTTTATTAATTGGAAAAAACTATACATGAACTATACAAGAGTGTTTATTAAAAATATTTACAATAAATATACTTAATTTAAGCATTTTACAATAGTTATAAAACGTGAATAAACACTTAATTTATCTTAAAGTTATTATAATTTTCAGCATTTTTTTCTCTTCGGAAAATATTTATGCTCAATTAGAATTTTGTCAAGGAAATTCTGGTGATCAAATTTTTGTTGAAAATTTTGGTACTGGTCTTTCAGATTCACCTTTACCAGCAGGAACGACTACATATACATACGCTAATGGTGGAGAACCACTTGATGGAAGATACACTGTAAGTAGTAATACGAATTACTTTGATTGGTTTAGCGTTCAGGACCATACACCAGATGATACCAATGGCAGAATGCTTGTTGTTAATTCAGCAGCGGCAGCAGGAGAGTTTTATAGAACAACTATCAATGGTTTATGTGAAAATACGTCTTACGAATTCTCATCTTGGATATTAAATCTAACACCAGCTGCAGGGTTTTGTGGAGCTGGAGCAATACCGGTGAATGTGAAATTTGAAATTTGGGATAATACAGATACTAATTTATTAGCCTCCGGAGATACTGGAAATATAGGTAGCACATTTACCCCTAATTGGCAACAATTCGCATTAGTATTTCAAACGATTACAAGTCAAACATCTGTCATATTAAAAATGATTAATAATGGAGCCGGAGGATGCGGTAATGATTTAGCCATAGATGATATTACTTTCAAAAGTTGCGGTGATTTTATTGAAGTACTAAATACGGACTCTTTTGATTCTGTTGCGTTATGCAGTAGTTCTACACCATACGATACAATATTAACAGCGACGCCAGATAACGTAGTATTTAGCAGTCACTTCTATCAATGGCAAGAAAGTTTTGATACTGTTTCTTGGTCGGATCTCCCAGGTGAAACAAACGAGAATTTAGCTGTTTCGGGTGTTACAACAACAATTTATTACAGAGCTAAAGTAGCAGAATTTGCTTCTAATTTGAATAATAACGATTGTAATACGTTTTCAAATGTTTTTGAAATTATTATTACTCAAGCACCAACTCAACCTGCTATAGAATGTTGGGAAATAGCAACGATTAATGATGTCACGTGCGATTGGGAAATCACAGGTACTCAGCCAACTCAACCTTCAGGACTTGAGTGTTGGGAGATAACAAGTTTTAATACAACAACCTGCAGTTGGGATATCACAGGAACACAACCAAGTCAACCAACAATAGAATGTTGGGAAACAGCAACATTTAATACTGCAACCTGCAGTTGGGATATCACAGGAACACAACCAAGTCAACCAACAATAGAATGTTGGGAAACAGCAACATTTAATACTGCAACCTGTTTATGGGAAGTTACAGGTACTCAGCCAACTCAACCTTCAGGACTTGAGTGTTGGGAGATAACAAGTTTTAATGCAACAACCTGCAGTTGGGATATCACAGGAATACAACCAAGTCAACCAACAATAGAATGTTGGGAAACAGCAACATTTAATACTGCAACCTGTTTATGGGAAGTTACAGGTACTCAGCCAACTCAACCTTCAGGACTAGAATGTTGGGAAACAGCAACATTTAATACTGCAACCTGTTTATGGGAAGTTACAGGTACTCAGCCAGCCCAACCGACAGGGCTTGAATGTTGGGAAACAACTAGTTTTAATACAACAATCTGCAGTTGGGATATCACAGGAACACAACCAAGTCAACCAACATTAGAGTGTTATGAAACCACCACTTTTAATAACACAACGTGTATTTGGGATGTGACAGGAACACAACCATTAGAGCCAACTGGCCTTGAATGTTGGGAATCAACAACTTTTAATGATATCGCCTGTACTTGGGAGATCTCAGGAACAGAACCAGTAGTAGCCAACCCGCCACCACCATTAGAAGATTGTGATCCAGACAGTGATGGTTTTGGGGTATTTGATTTAGGGAGTATGGATAATGAAATTACAGGAGGCGATCCCAGTTTAACGGTAAGTTACCATGAGACTATGGCAGATGCAAATAACAATGTGAACCCATTAGCGAGTCCATACAATAATATTGTAGAAGACCAACAAACGATTTATGTGCGTGTAGAAAGCTCAACGATAGCGACTAACTGCGCAACGATTGTAGAATTAATACTAGAGGTTAATCCAACACCACAATTAGGGGCATCACCAACGCCATTGGAGGTCTGTGATGATTTATTGGCAGATGGTTTTGCGCAATT
>NZ_KE384348.1:82824-132704 GCF_000425305.1 Psychroserpens burtonensis DSM 12212 | reverse complement strand
GTCACTGCGAGAGACAAGAATGGATGCGGAGAAGGGAGTGATACCGTTATTGTCATGGACTATCCAAAATTCTTCACACCAAATGGCGACGGTTATAATGACACATGGAACATTAGTGCAATAAATAGTCAACCAAACGCAAAAATTTATATATTTGACAGATACGGAAAATTACTCAAGCAACTCAGTCCAACAGGAGCAGGCTGGAATGGTACCTACAACGGTAACCAACTCCCAACAAGCGACTACTGGTTTGCAGTAGAGTACAATGAGCCTATTACAGGCGACCGTAAAGAATTTAAAGCCCATTTTACCCTGAAAAGGTAACTATTAAACGAATTATATTTAAAAGGCTACGTCACAATGACGTGGCCTTTTTTGATTTTATAAAATAGAGCTATTTCTATTGTTATTTAGATAGGAGGTTAACTTTATTAGTTATTAAAGGCGTAGTACTATATTTAACTAACTCGATATTAGGAGTACTATAGAATGATATTTATCTCCAAGTACAATTTGTGTAATCAAACTTATGCGATAGTCCATATTGTAAACAATATTTTTAAACACTAATACCGTTTTGTATAGAACTTTAGTAGTTTTAAGATAGAGTAATTGAATTTTGTTTTAAAGGTCTTTTATAGCTGCTAATAATAAAAAAAGCGCTAAACGTAAGTCTAGCACTTTTCCGAAAAGAATACTATTTTCTAACTATAAGTTAAAACCTAATGACAGGGTAATATTAGAATTATTTGTATCTAATAGCGCAGCATCGGTTAAACCGACTGAATATAATTGATTGTTGGTATTTCTTTGAGCTTGATCATAGGTTAAATCTAATTTTGTATTACCAAAATTATAACCTATACCAAGAGAATAACCCGTTAAATCACCATAAAAAGAATCATCAGCATATGGGCTTTCTTCTAATCTATATCCCCCTCTAAGGCTAATTTGTTTTATTTTATATTCACCACCAACTCTATAAGTATTTGCTACTTTGAATACGTTATTCATGATATTATTTTGAGATGCAAAAAAAGGATCAGAGGTTGGTTTGAATTTTGTATTCGTATGATCTCTTCTAGAATAATCAAAACTTATCAAACCTTGTTCGCCAAAAACATAAGCTAAACTTCCTGTAATTTTTCCAGGAGACAGCAACCTATAGCTAGGAAAAATATTAATTATGTTTGGGTTGATAAAAGAAGAAAAGCTCCCGTCTCCATCATTTTGAACTGTCGAGATATTTTGAGACGTTTCTTCTGTAATTGTAAACCATGTGGGCGAGTTATAAGTAAAACCTGCTCTAAGCTCATTAGTGAGTTTTAAAATTGCTCCCAATTGAAATGAAAAACCATTACCAGTAGTGAGTAAATTATTTTCAAAACCAACATTGGTTATTAAAGAATCTTGATTAGAATTAGATTCGTTTAAAAATGTAGATCTTTCATAATTAATAAAGTGTGTGTTTAAATTAATTCCTAAATATAATTTGTCTTCATATTGAGTTGCTGCATTAAAGCTAAACTTCCCATTGTAACCTTGAGATACATAATCATACTGTTGATTGAATGTTCCTGGAGCTATGTTTGAGGTATAAAGTGTGTTTTCATCTGTATCAGTTCCTGGTTCTAGGATAAATGATTCGTATCCCAAGAAGGCTTGTTGATTTCCAAAACCATAAGTAGATCCAATTTCAGCATAAGCATCAGAAAGGTTTTCACCTGGAAATGCAGAAATTTGATCCAATCGAAGTCCGTTGGCATAGTCTAAAAAATATCCATCAATAGAATTTGCATTACGTCCAGAAGCAAACCATTGATTATCATAATTAGCAGTTTTATCATAAGCAACACTGAGGACGAATTTTTTCCAAGAAGAAGATTCATTTGTGTTTTGAAAAACAAAGGCTGCACCAGCTTGATTTAAGTCTATTTTAGAGTCAGAGGACGAACTTCTGCCATTAAAATAAGATATATCGTTGTCAACATTTAAACTAGATAATGATAAAGAAGCGTGACTTTTAGTGAATACAGCAGAACCTGCAGGGTTTATACTTACAGCAGACATATCTCCACCTAAGGCTCCAAAAGCTCCACTTAGAGCTCTAAAACGAGCTGTTCCTTGTATTTCATCTTGTGAATAGCGAAGCGCGTCTGATATATCTTGAGCCATAATATTGGACACAGATAACACTCCTATAGCAAGTATAGTTAATTTTTTCATATTGAAATTTTGTAAAATTATAATTTAAATAAACCTAGATTATCCTCTGCGTCCAGAGCCACCTCTACTTGATGATCTTGATGATCCGGATGATCTACTAGAACCACCGCTCGAACTTCTTGCAGAAGAAGATCTACTAGAACTGCTTCTTGAGCTTCTTGCAGAAGACGAATTGCTTCTATTATTGCTTCTTGGGCTCACAGAGTTATTAGTTCTAGATGTTCTAGGTCTCACGGAAGAGTTTGAACTTCTTGGTCTTGTTGTTCTAGGTCTTACCGTTGAATTACTACTTCTAGGCCTTACTGTTGAATTAGTTCTTCTATTTCTTATAGTAGAATTATTTCTAACAGATGATGATCTTCTGGAAACATTAGTTGAAGAATTACGTCTAGAGTAATTACCATTTCGATTTGCTAAATTAGAACCTCTTCTGCCCGCGTTATACGCTATTCCGTTTCTCCCTCTATTAAAATTGTTATGCCATCCAAATCCATTACCAAAGCCACCGTTCCATCCAAATCCATTACCAAAACCACCGTTCCAGCCCCAGTTATTGAATCCCCATCCAAAACCGTTACCAAAGCCACCATTCCAGCCCCAATTGTTGAATCCCATTCCAAAGCCACCATTCCAGCCCCAATTGTTGAATCCCATTCCAAAGCCACCATTCCAGCCCCAATTATTGAACCCCATTCCAAATCCGCCATTATTCCAACCATTGTCGTAATAATTTATAGTTACATTTTCATTAGCTTGTCCCCAACCAGCTTGGCCAGCTTGTTCATCTTCATAAGCTTCGTCACTATAGTTACCTTCGTATGAGTCTATATCCGTAAATATGGCGTTAGGATCATTTGGTATTTCACTATATTGTAAGGATTTTTGAGTGAAATAATCTTTATAGACACTCTGACTCTCTGCAGGAACTGCTCTTGCGTCTTCATAAACAACCCTTTCTCTAGAGTTGTTGTCATTGTAAATACCATCACTGTCATAACCAACATATTGGTATGAACCACAAGAAGCTAATAAGAACGTAAAGCTTAGTGCAACAAAAAATGGAAATTTCGTCTGTATGTAATTACTTAATTGCATATCTATTGATTTTTATTGTTGAACATTACAAAAATAGTTAGTTTTGCTGAACTATTTATTTATTTAACATATGCGCAAATTTTGTGCCAAAACATTAAAAATGAGTAAAAACCTTACAAGTAGAGCTGAAGATTATTCTAAATGGTATAACGAATTGGTTGTGAAGGCTGATTTGGCGGAGAATTCTGCTGTTAGAGGGTGCATGGTCATTAAGCCCTATGGATATGCGATTTGGGAGAAAATGCAGGCCGAATTAGATCGCATGTTTAAAGAAACTGGTCATCAAAACGCATATTTCCCCCTTTTTGTTCCTAAAAGTTTGTTTGAAGCTGAAGAGAAAAACGCTGAAGGTTTTGCAAAGGAGTGTGCAGTTGTTACACATTATAGATTACAAAATGATCCGGATAATCCAGGGAAACTGAGGGTGGACCCTGAAGCAAAATTAGAGGAGGAGCTTGTCGTTAGACCTACAAGTGAAGCTATTATATGGAGTACATACAAAGGATGGATTCAAAGCTACAGAGATTTACCAATCTTAATTAACCAATGGGCCAATGTGGTTAGATGGGAAATGAGGACTCGGTTGTTTTTGCGTACCGCAGAATTTTTATGGCAAGAAGGTCATACAGCGCACGCCACAAAAGCAGAAGCGGTAGCAGAAGCTAAACAAATGAATGATGTTTATGCAGAGTTCGCTGAAAATTTTATGGCTATCCCAGTAATAAAGGGCGTGAAAACTGAAAGCGAACGTTTTTCGGGAGCTATAGACACTTATTGTATAGAAGCATTAATGCAAGATGGAAAAGCTCTACAAGCTGGAACATCGCACTTTTTAGGTCAAAATTTTGCTAAAGCTTTTGATGTTAAATTTACGAATAATGAAGGCAAACTAGATTACGTTTGGGCAACATCTTGGGGAGTTTCAACACGTCTAGTAGGAGCTTTGATTATGACACATAGTGATGATAAAGGATTGGTTTTACCTCCAAATTTAGCACCATTTCAAGTCGTTATTGTGCCTATATATAAAACAGATGAACAATTAGAAGTAATTACAGAAAAAGCTAAGGGTATCATCAAAGAATTAAAGTCTCTTGGTATTTCATGTAAGCTTGATGCTAGAACAACGCACAGACCAGGAGCAAAGTTTGCTCAGCATGAATTACAAGGTGTGCCATTGCGAATTGCAATTGGACAAAGAGATATAGATAATGGAACTGTTGAGTTAGCAAGACGCGATACTTTAACTAAAGACGTTATAGGAATGACAGATCTTGTGTCTAAAGTAGAATTGCTTTTGAAAACAATTCAAGACGAATTATTTAGTAAAGCTATTAAATTTAGAGATACTCATACTACTGAAGTTGATGATTTTGAAACATTTAAAACTGTATTAGAGACTAAGACAGGGTTCATTTCTGCACATTGGGATGGTACAGCAGAAACTGAACAAAAAATAAAAGAGCTCACAAAAGCAACGATTAGATGTATTCCAATGGATGTTAAAAAAGAGGCTGGAAAGTGTGTATATACTGGGAATCCGTCAACAAATAGAGTGCTGTTTGCTAAGGCTTATTAAATTTTTTTTAAAAAAGTTTAATAAGGTCTTGCAACATTTAAAAATAGTTGTATTTTTGCATCCGCAATCAGTAATTGCTTGTTCATTTAAAAAGCACTTTAATTTATTAAAATGCGATTGAAATAAATAAAATGGCCCGTTCGTCTATCGGCTAGGACGCATGGTTTTCATCCATGTAAGAGGGGTTCGACTCCCCTACGGGCTACAATTTTTTAACAAGAAAGAAAAAACAATGGCAAATCACAAGTCAGCATTAAAAAGAATAAGAAGTAACGAAGCTAAGCGTTTACGTAACAGATACCAACACAAAACAACGCGTGGTGCTATCAAAAGGTTACGTGATATGGAAACAGCAAAAGACGCGGGTGATTACTTGCCGGCAGTTATTTCAATGATAGATAAATTAGCTAAGAACAACGTTATCCATGATAACAAAGCAGCTAATTTAAAATCAAGTTTAACTAAGCATGTCTCGGCTTTAAGCTAAACAGAATTAAATTTTACAATTGTAAGCTTCTCCATGTGAGAGGCTTTTTTTGTAATCTAAATTTTTTGTATAAAATTAACTAGGATGAGTATTAAAAGTTATTGTCAATAATAATTAGGAAATTATTAAAAAGGCTCTGTACTTGATTTAAAAAAAGATAAATTTGTATAAAATTAACTATTCACATAATCTTCACCTTTGGAAAATACACAAGCAATTAAATTAATCGATAAAATTCTTAAAAATCTTGATGAAACAGGAATTAATTCTGATGCATTAGTCGACGATATCAAGGAATTAAGAGGCTATGCTATAGAGCAAAAAGTGCCATTATTAGTAAAAGTATTGAGATATACTTATGAGCATATAGAAGAACACCAATCATTTCTTATTCCTATTCTTAACGATGAGCCGTTGGATGAAGAAAATGATATTGAACAAACAGAAGATGTTTCTCCCGTAGAAAGTCTTAAGTATTTAATAGCGCTTCCAAGAAATCTTAATAATAAGGGTAATCTTTCTGATTTAAAAGAATACAAAGAGCTTTTAATGGCTTACTAGTAATAGGTCGCGTAAACCACCATTAAAAGTAACGTGGTTATCTTATTGTAGTTCTATTAAATTTCGAACTAGATAAACTAAACCAGTTCATATAAACACAAAAAAAAAGCCTTGACTTATTAAGTTCAAGACTTTTTTTTTGGTTTAATATTTTAAACAAGTTTATCCGTTCATAGAGACTAAAAACTCTTCGTTGTTTCTTGTTTGCTTAAATCTTTCGTTAATGAACTCCATCGCTTCTACAGGATTCATGTCGGCAAGGTATTTACGCATTACCCACATTCTTTTAATTGTTGTTTCATCTAATAGAATATCATCACGACGCGTGCTTGAAGATGTTAAATCAATAGCTGGGAAAATACGACGATTAGAAATCTTGCGATCTAGTTGTAATTCCATATTACCAGTTCCTTTAAATTCTTCGAAGATGACTTCATCCATCTTAGAACCTGTTTCAGTTAAGGCTGTAGCGATAATAGTAAGTGATCCACCATTTTCAATGTTACGTGCTGCACCAAAGAAACGTTTTGGTTTGTGTAAAGCATTGGCATCTACACCACCACTTAATATTTTACCCGATGCAGGTTGTACAGAGTTATAAGCTCTTGCTAGACGTGTTATTGAATCTAATAGAATTACCACATCGTGGCCACATTCTACAAGACGTTTTGCTTTTTCTAAAACAATATTTGCAATTTTTACGTGCTCGTGAGCTTCTTTATCAAAAGTAGAAGCAATGACTTCACCACGCACATTTCGTTGCATGTCTGTGACTTCTTCTGGACGTTCATCAATTAATAAAATCATCTGATATACTTCAGGGTGATTAGCAGCGATTGCATTGGCAACATCCTTCAATAACATCGTTTTACCTGTTTTTGGTTGCGATACAATCATACCACGTTGTCCTTTACCAATTGGTGCGAACAAATCCATTATACGCGTAGAGATCGTCGCTTGCTTTTCAGCAATGTTAAATTTCTCTTCCGGGAATAATGGTGTTAAGTGCTCAAAAGCAACACGGTCTCTTACCACATTTGGACTTTGACCGTTTATCTTATTGACTTTGATTAATGGGAAGTATTTTTCACCTTCCTTTGGAGGGCGCACATTTCCTAAAACGGTATCACCAACTTTTAATCCAAACAATCTAATTTGTGATTGAGAGACATATATATCATCAGGAGATGATAAGTAGTTGTAATCAGATGAACGTAAAAAACCGTAACCATCTTGCATTACATCTAGAACACCTTCACTTTCTATAATAGCATCAAATTCAAAGTCTGGTTCTCTGTAACGATTGCGATTATCTTTGTTACCGTTATTCTTATGGACATTACCATCCTTTTGACGAGGGTTTGGTCTATTGCCATCCTTTTGACGAGGATTCGGCTTGTTGTCATCCTTCTGACGCGGATTAGGCTTGTTGTCATCCTTTGAGCGAGGATTCGGCTTATTATCATCCTTTGGACGCGGATTAGGCTTGTTATCGTTAGGACTTTTAGGACGATTATCGATATTTTGATTATTTTTTTTAATATCTTTTTTCTGTTCGTCAGACTTTGGAGACTTTTCATCTTTATCGTTGGTAGAAGTTTTAGATGACTCATCGTCTTTCTTCTCATCCAATTCCATTGTTTGTTGCGTAGGATTAGGATTCTCATCTTTCTTTTTCTCAACACGTGCTCTTGGTTTACGTTGTTGTGCAGACTTCTTGTCTTCTACTTTTTTATCAGGAGCACTAATCGGAGCAGCGACTTCTTGCTTTACAACATCTGGGTTGGCTGCTTGGAAATCTAAGATTTGGTAAACAAGATCTAATTTTTTTAACGTACGGTATTTTGGTACGTTAAGTTTTTGAGCTATATCCTGAAGTTCAGGAAGCTTTTTTGCTTTTAATTCGGAAATTTCGAACATGTATGTTTATACTAATTAAGTTTATTCTTTGAAATGGATTTATTTCTTACTTTTCTTTTTTTGAAAAAATATAATAATGTGAAAAATTTGAAAAAAATCTGAAGATTTAAACAACTGCTACTCTGAGTGTAGCAGTTGTTATTGCAATAATACAATTTTATTTTTAAAATTTAATACTACTTTTAAAAAGAAACTATTAATTTTGTACCTCGTTAGAGAGAATTAAATATGATACAACGCATACAAACTATATACCTTTTATTATCTGTAGCAGTATCTGCAGGTTTGATATTTGTATTGCACTTATGGACAAACAGTAAAGATCTTCCTGTTTTTGCAAAAGATGAATACTTGTATTTAGGTTTGTTTTTTGGATCTGCTTTATTATCTTTAATTTCTATTTTTAGTTTTAAAAACAGGAAGTTTCAATTTGTATTGGGACGACTCAACATAATATTAAATTTTATTTTATTAGGATTTTTTGTGTATCAATTACTAATGCCACCTGGAGAGAGTCATATTTCAGAGAAAGGTGTTGGGATATTTATACCTATTTTATCTATCGTATTATTGGTCTTGGCCAATAAAGCCATAAAAAAGGATGAAGATCTCGTCAAATCTGTTGATCGATTGCGATAAAACCTATTATCTTAATTATTTTAGTGCGTAAACCCAAGGTGAAGACCTTGGGTTTTTTTAGTGAAAACTAAATCTCAAAAACGCAGCACATTGGTGTTTATTGGTTGAACTAATCGCGTTGCATAATGGGATCTTTAATTTTTATTGTCTTCAGAAATAAGTATTACATTATTAAATATCTACATTTTATAAAGTGAAAATTTAACTAAAATCAATCATAAAATAATCTACATTTACTTAAAGCTTAATCTAGAAATATTATGAAAGTTCCTGTGTCGATGAATAACTTTAAAAATGGTTTAATGTATTTTTTTGCAGCATTGGCAATTAGTTTCTTACTCTATCAGTGTGAGTCGTTATCTTTAGGATGGTCAATATGCATTGGCTTTGGTGCATCAGTTTTATCTATTATAAATAGTAAATAAAATTTCTTCGGAAATTTTAAAACTTTATTAATATCGCTTCGGAAATTCTATAACTTCAAGATTCTCTATTTTTGAACCATCAATGGTAAAACGTAGCATTGTTCTTACGTTATGAAATCCATATTTCCCCACAGCTCCTGGATTCATATGGATGAGATTATTGCGTTTATCTGGCATGACTTTTAAGATATGTGAATGGCCGCAAATAAAAATGCGAGGTGGATTTGCTTTGATTAAGTCTCGAGTACGCATATTATATTTTGGAGGATAACCTCCAATATGAGTGATCCAAACATCAACATCTTCACACATAAATCTATTGTTTTCAGGAAATTCTAATCGCGCTTTAGCATGATCTATATTTCCATAAACACCTCTTAAAGGTTTTAGAGCTTTTATTTTATCGGTGACTTCCAAGTCTCCAATGTCTCCAGCATGCCAGACTTCATCAGCTTGTTTAACATATTTTAAGATGTCATTATCTATATAGCCATGAGTATCAGAAAGTAATAAGATTTTTGTCATATTTATTGTCTACTAAAGCAGAAATCTTTTAAAATTAATATCTATAAATCTATTCTTAAGAAATTTCCGAAGAATTTTTTTTAATTGTGTTAATGTAATATGATAACAATAAAACTAATTATCTTTGGATTTCACAAAAGTACCATTTCTATTGCGTTTTTTTATCGAATTATCATATAACGGGAAAGTATATCATGGTTGGCAAAATCAGCCAGATGCTATTTCCGTACAAGAGGTTTTAGAGAACACTTTGTCTACAATCTTAAAGCAGGATATAGCTGTGGTTGGAGCAGGAAGAACTGATACAGGAGTTCATGCTTCGCAGATGTTTGCTCATTTTGATTTCGATAAAAAATTATCAGAACAGATAGTTTTTAAATTGAATTCTTTTCTTCCAAAGGATATAGCGATTACAGCTATTTTTGAAGTTAAAGAGGATGCTCATGCACGATTTAATGCTTTAAGTAGAACGTATCATTATAAAATTTCAACGAGTAAAAATGTATTTAACTCTGATTTTGCTTATGCCTTGCAGAAATCATTAGATGTAGAATTAATGAATAAGGCTTGTGAAATTCTATTGCAGTATAAAGATTTTCAATGCTTTTCAAAAGTAAAAACAGATGTAAATACGTATTATTGTAAACTAATAAAAGCCCAATGGGAAGTTGAAAATGACGAATTAGTATTTACTATAACAGCAGATCGTTTTTTAAGAAATATGGTCAGAGCCATCGTAGGTACACTAATTAATATAGGTTTAGGTAAGTTAGAACTAGAGAAATTACATGATATTTTAAAATCTAAAGATAGAGGTGAAGCGGGCTTTTCTGTTCCAGCTCATGGATTGTATCTTGTAAACGTTGGGTATCCAGAAAGTATAAAAAAAGTAATTAACTAAATGGAAAACAAAAAGAATAAAGTCTTTGATTTGACCTTGTTTAAGAGATTGCTTCTATATATTAAACCGTATAGATCTGTATTTATTGTATCCTTGATTTGTGTGATTGGTCTTGCCGTTTTCGGTGCTTTGAGACCTTTAGTTTTACAAATAGCTATTGACGATCACATCGCTGTAAAACAGTACGACGGGTTTCTATTTTACGTGATCTTGATGTTAGTGTTGTTAATCCTTGAGGTGGTTAGTCAATTGTTTTTTATTTATTACGCTAACTGGCTAGGGCAATCTATTGTTAAGGATATACGTGTTAAATTATATGATCATGTTCTTAGATTTAGAATGAAATACTATGACAGCTCGTCTGTTGGTGTTTTAATCACAAGAACAGTAACAGATATGGAGCGTATCGCAGCTATATTTGGTGAAGGTTTGTTCATGATATTTAGTGATCTTCTCAAAATGTTGGTTGTTGGTGGAATGATGTTCTATATGAATTGGAAATTAAGTCTCATTGCATTTATTACTATGCCAATAGTGTTGTTTGCGACTAAGATTTTTCAGAGGTACATGAAACGTGCTTTTGAGGAAGTGAGGAACGAGGTGTCTAATTTGAATTCTTTCGTTCAAGAACGCGTTACTGGGATGAAAATTCTACAATTATTTACAAGAGAAGATACCGAGTTTAATAAGTTTAAAGCTATTAATGAGCGTCATAAAAGAGGTTGGTTAAAAACCGTTTGGTATAACTCTGTCTTTTTTCCAATTGCAGATCTTTTGTCATCCATAACCCTA
The DNA here is from genome assembly GCF_000425305.1 of Psychroserpens burtonensis DSM 12212. Lineage (GTDB taxonomy): Bacteria > Bacteroidota > Bacteroidia > Flavobacteriales > Flavobacteriaceae > Psychroserpens > Psychroserpens burtonensis. Next base: position 121,551 of record NZ_KE384348.1, on the reverse strand, counting down.
GGAACTATTATTTGGGTTGGAGGATTGATGGTTGTTATTCAGGGAACCGCTACTGAAGGTAATTTATTTGCCTTCATCATGTATGTACCTATGTTGTTTAGGCCTTTAAACCAAATTGCAAATAAATTTAATACATTACAAATGGGAATGGTTGCAGCAGATCGTGTTTTTAGAGTTCTCGATACCACTTCCCAAATCGATGACTCTGGTACTGCCATTGCCACTGAGTTTAATGGCGATATCTCGTTTAAGGATGTCCATTTTTCTTATGTAGAAGATGAAGAAGTGCTTCAAGGTATTTCGTTAGAGGTTGAAGCAGGACAAACCATCGCCATTGTTGGATCTACAGGTGCAGGGAAGTCAACAATTATCAATTTATTAAATCGGTTTTATGATATTCGAGACGGGACTATTTGTATCGATGGTATCGATACAAAAAGCCTGACTTTAAAGTCCTTGCGTTCTCAAATTGCGGTTGTATTGCAAGACGTGTTTTTATTTGCTGATACTATTTTGAATAATATTACACTTAAGGATGATACTATTTCCGAAGAAACAGTGATACAAGCAGCAAAAGATATTGGAATTCATGATTTTATTTCGAGTCTTCCAAATGGGTATCATTATAATGTGAAAGAGCGCGGTGCGATGTTATCTTCTGGTCAACGACAGTTGATTTCGTTTTTAAGAGCTTATGTAACCAACCCTAGTATTTTGGTGTTGGATGAAGCGACGTCTTCTGTAGATTCCTATTCTGAGCAGCTGATCCAAGACGCCACAGATAAAATTACCCAAGGACGAACCTCAATCGTTATTGCGCATCGTCTAGCAACGATTCAACAAGCAGATCAAATTATCGTAATGGATGCTGGTAAAATTGTTGAAAAAGGAACCCATACCGAACTTTTAAAAGTTGAGAAAGGGTATTATAGAAATCTATATGAAGTTCAGTTTTTGAAGGCTGAGGCTAGTTAGATTAGTAAACTGTTAAGTATAGTAATTTTTCTATAATTATCTTGTTTATGTTTGGGTAGTACTAATTTAAAAACATAAATATTATGAAAAAAATATTTTTATTGCCTATGCTTTGCTTCCTATTCATAGGAATGTCTAGTTTTAGTTCTGTGGAAAAACTTAGTGAATATAATGAGCCTTGTCGAGTTACACTTTCTTTTACTGATGGAGAAACAGGCGAAACTTCTCAAGTTAGTTATATCTCTTATAGTCGTACTTCAGCAGCAGATTGAGATGCTGGCGCACAAGCTTTAGCAAATGGAAATTTTATGCAATCATCATATTTGAAAATGGTTCCTACAATATTTGACTTATAAAATGAAACATTTTATCTACATAGCTTTTTTTAGTCAGTTCTTTATTTATAGTCAAAATAATGATTCTATACCTTTGTTTGAATACGAAGTTAATTATAATTTAGGTAAAGCTTTGGTAAAAAAAAAGGCTATGTTTTTGAGTTAGATGGTAATATTTATTATAATACATCGAAAACAGAATTTTTAGAAAATATTGAAAGGCTTACTTTTGCAGAACAAACAGGAGTGCCTAATATCAATATAATATCTGCGGGTAATGGTATCGAAAATAATGTGAGTCTTTTAAAAGAGAACAACCATATTGATACCTATTCAGTAGGTAACGAAGTTATTCGTACCGATGAGGTTTTACAGAAACTGCAATGGATTTCTACTGGAGCAGAACAACTAGTAAATCGCAGAGAATGTATAAAAATGGTTTCAAAATTTAGAGGAAGAGATTATGTAGCTTACGTAGATTTGAGCGTTCCTGTAAATTTTGGTCCTTGGAAGTTTAATAGTTTTCCAGGATTACCAGTTTTAATTTATGATACAGAGAATAAATTGAAGTGGACTTTGATTAAAATAACAAATGATAGTAAGACTGATGTTCTAGAATTTATTGAACAGCAAAATGCTTATTTAAATTCATTGAAAAACTTATCTTTAAGAGAGTATGTCAAGTTGTATGATGAAACCGAAGATGGACATTCCATAATTCTTTCAAAGATGTCTAGAGATTTCCAAAAAGCTCCGGGCCAAAAGAAAAAGAAAAGAGGAGGCTTAGAATTGAAATTTGAATGGGAAAGAGAGAATTGAAAAATTGCAATTTTTTATTTGCTCAATTTGAGATTAGTGGGTCAGTAAAAGATTCTCTAAATAGATCGGTTGATGGTGTTAATATTTTGGTTTTTAAAAACGATTCTTTAAAAACATATACATTCAGTAATAATGGATTTTTTAGAATAAGTAATTTATCTAAAGGGACTTATAAATTGGAAGTGTCATCTATGGTCTATGAAAAAATCTCTAAAGTTGTAGATTTATCTAAAGACGAAATTGTCGACTTTAAATTAAGAGATAAGATAAATGTTATAGATGAGGTAATTATTCATGTTGAAAGAGATATTGAAATTAGAGGGGACACTATTATTTTTAAAGCAGATGCATTTAATAAGAAAAAGAATGCTGTCGTAGAGGGTCTCTTGAGCAGTATACCTGGAATAACTGTTGAATTAGATGGCACTTTGAAATTTCAAGGCGAACTAATTACCAACGTAAAAATTGATAATGATGATTTATTTGAAGGCGGTTATTCTGTATTAACCAAAAATTTAAATGCAGAAGTCATAGATAAAATTGAAGTATTGCAAAATTACAGTAGAAATCCTTTGCTTAAAAATATTAGAGATACTCAAGATATTGCACTAAATTTAACTTTAAAAGAAGATAGAAAAGCCAACTTATTTGGTAATGTGGAATTAGGATATGCAGAGCCAGATCGTTATGATTTAAATGGTAATTTGATCTCTTTATTGAAAAAAAGTAAGCATTACGTGTTGACTGATTTTAATACTATAGGTGATGATGTTGTTTCAGATATTAATGGGATTCTAAGTAGTAAAAATGATGATCAAAGTTTTAATTTAGGTAGAAAAGAAAGTAATTATACATTAACAACACTTAATACAGTGAGACCAGTTTTTGATAATAGGTTTGTCAATTTCAACGACTCTAAGTTTGCAAATGTAAATTCAATATTTAATGTGTCAGACAATTTAAAAATAAAAACATTAGGTATTTTGTTTTCTGACAACAAAGCATTTTTGAGTCAGAATATTACAAATTTTATTACTGAAGACTCATTTACATTAGTGGAAGATTTTAACACAAGAACTAAAGATAGATTGGGTTTAGGTAAACTAAGTGTGGAATGGGATTTAAGTAAAAATGAACGTTTTGAATATCAAGGTTCATATTATAAATTAAGGTCAAATGGCTTGTCCGACGTCGTTCAAAACCAAATAGATATTAATGAAGATTTAGGTTCAACTACCACTAGACATAATCATTTTATTCATTACACGTCTCGTTTACGAGATAGCTCTGCACTAGTCGTTTATGCAAAGTATATCAATGAGGCTAAACCTTTAGAATACATTGTAAAACTCTATTTATATGGTGATTTCTTCTATCCTGAGAATGAATCACAAACTTTTGAGCAATCTGTTTCTGTAATTGATTCTAAAATGAATCTTAAAACAATACAACTTGGTTATTTGTCTAACGGAACACACTTTAATTATGAAGGTTATTTGGGTTATAAAAATAGAAATGATGCGATCAATTCAAATTTGAGTTTTAATGATGGCGAGGATGTTTTTGTTGCTAATGATGACTTTCAAAATGATTTTAACTTAAGTACAAATCTATTCTACTTGAATAATAGATTTAGGCTTTCCATTGGGAAAGTAGATGTTTTTTCAAACATTAATTTAAATTACAATAATTTAAATATAAGAAATAGTGAAACTATTTCTAGTTATTATTTTTTAAATACTAGTTTAAATTTAAAGTATCAACCCAATAAAAAGCATGAATTGATTACAGGATTTGAAACTAATGGTAATGTTACAGATGCCCGAAATACCTTTAACGATTTTGTACAATTTAATTATAGAACATTTTTTAGAGGGTTGGATGATAGTAGTTTATTACGAAATAATGTAATGTATTTAAATTATAGATTTGGTAATTGGGCAGATAAGTTTTCAGCTAACTTAAATCTTAGATATACTCAAAACAAAAATTTTATATCGTCTAATTCATCTATTTCTTTAGATTTTAATACGACAGAACAAATAGTTTTGGATGATAGTGATAATTATTTTATTGGTCTTAATTTTGATAGATATATAAATTTCATATCCTCTAATTTTAAATTAAAAACCTCCTACACTCAATCTAATTATAAGGACATTATAAATAATTTTGAAAGAAATGTAAGCTCTACAAATCTAAATTATGGCTTTGAAATGAGGTCTGCATTTAATGGGAAATTTAATTTTATTTTAGGAACAGAATGGACTAAAACTGCATTCAAAATAAATAGTTCCAAAGCCGATAATACCAACAACAAAACATTTTTGGATCTTGATTTGGCTTTATTTGAAACTATAGATCTTTCTATTATTAATGAGCGTTATACATTTGGCAATTTACCTAAGAATAAGAGATCTTACTATTTTACTAACATTGAAGCTAAATATCAATTTAAAGACAGTAATTTTTAATCATTTTTAAGAATTAATAATCTTTATAATAATAAGTCTTTCGATATTTTTTCACTTACAGATATTACAACATTTACTTCAAGAACACCTTTGATTAATCGATATTTTATGTTTGGTATAAACTATCGGTTTTAATTATTTCGATCTACAGTTTTTAAAGTCTGAGGCTAGTTAGTAGAAAGCTAAAGCTACTTCCTTAGCTGCTTTTTGTGCTTTCATCATTTGCTGAAAGTCACCATTGATAAACATAATGATCGCCATAATAATGCCGAAAGCGATATGGAAAACAAAAAATGCAATAAAAAATAAAAACATTTTAAGTATTAAATCTCCTGCGCTAAGTTTAAAAATACGTTTAAAAGCATAACAGTGATAAATGAATAATGCAACATACAATATGAGTGCAAATAATAAATAATATTCTGGAATAATTAAAAGAACAATTTGCCCAAAGAGTATAGATATTATAGTGAGGGCAGACATACTGTATAGGTAAACAATTATGTGTTCGGTAAAGTTGTAATTTTTATCATAAAATACAATTAAGGATATAATCGCCATCAAAGGAATCATTGCAGATAACATTAAAGAGCCATATTCTAAGGATGAATTAGATGAGTTTTCCAACATTTGTTTAGACGTTGGATTATTGAATATTTCTCCTTGGAATAAATGAGAGTTATCTAGATATTGTAGGTGTTTTTTTTTATTATAAATAGAGATAAACCATTTAGCGACAGTGATATTCCAAAGAAACTAATAGGATTCACATATCGTTTTATAACACCTTGAACATAGCTGTCAATTACAGCTTCTGGTTTCCTATACAAATCAACAAACGTCTTAAGAGCTTATTGTCATAATTAAAGAGGGTTTTAGCAACGTGTTCAAATAGATTTTTGAAGGGGAGACCCGATTTCTTGTGCCTTTCCCTCGCAGTTATTACAGAAATTACTATTTTTTAAAAGTTGCTTATTACAGTTATTACAATCCATCTAAATCAAGTCTTGGTAAAGAAGTGCCGTTAAATCTTGTATGGTTTCAAACATCACAAATTCGCCGTTTTTTAGGTAAGAAATTTGGCCGGTTTCTTCGCTAACCACAAGAACGACTGCATCTGTTTTTTCTGTAATACCAACAGCGGCTCGATGACGTAACCCAAAACGTTGCGGAATATTCTGCTCGTTACTAACGGGTAGAATTACACGTGTCGCCTTCACTACATTGTTCTCAATTATAACGGCACCATCATGCAGCGGACTATTCTTAAAAAAGATACTTTCAATAATAGGTTGCGTGACTTTAATATTCATTTCATCACCAGTACTAGTCAAAAAATCTAGGTTATTATTGCGTTCTAATACAATAAGGGCTCCGGTTCTAGATTGTCCCATTCTCTCGCAGGCATTTACGAGTGCATTGATATCGGTTTCTGTTTCCACTTCGGTTTTTAAGAATTTCATTTTTTTGAAAAACTTACCACTACCACTTAAATTGGTGGAGCCAACCATGAGGAGAAATTTTCGTATTTCGGGTTGAAACACAACAATAAGGGCAATAATTCCCACTTTAATAAAACCATCAAAAATACGATGGAGCATAAACATATCTAGGATTTCAGTAACTCTCCAAACCAAATAAATAATAATAATCCCAATAAAAATATTGACAGCAACAGTACCTTTAACTAGTTTATAGACATAGTAGAGTAGAATAGCGACGAGAAAAACGTCTATAAAGTCTATTATCCCGAAATCCCAAAATTTGAATTTATCCAAGTTGAAAGCTGTTTAGCGTAAATGTAATAATTATTGGTTAATATATGAACTCGTTGTTAGCAATTGAGATTGTATCAGATTCTAAAGTAGAAATTTTTGATTTTATTGAGATGTAATCTTGAAAACTCAAATTCTGATTTAAATATAATTTTAGATGGAACCCAATAAAATTATATTCATTTACCAAGTACTCCATTGTTTTAGAAAGCTCTTCAATGAAAATTATTTCATTTCCAATTTTTATTTTTTTGTCTTCATTTATAATTAGTGATAAAGTTGATTGTGCATGATAACCAGCCATATTATTAGATTCAGTTTTTGATTTTAGAGTTTGTATTCCAGTAGAGTCTTGTTTTATATCGATTAAGTCGTAAACAACATTCGTAAACTCCAAAAACCCCAAATTTTTAATACTCGTATCGTTACAAGTAAAGTAATTCTTAGCATCTTCATTTTTATGCAATTCCGCATTTCGCTTTTTCTCCTGTAAGAATTTTATCTTCGGAATCGCTTGAGCAAGTGTCAATCGTTTATCCACATTAACCAACCAATTGGTCGTAATAATCAAGTTTTTCCGGTTGAGTTCTATGCTGTCTTCTTTTGTTTCATCATAAAATAAATAGGCATGAGACACATCGTTAATTTCGGTGATTTTTGCATTTTCAATTTCTGGAAGTTGTAAAATACGCTCATTTCCGCAGGAAAAAAGCACGACAGAAACCAATAGTAGATACAAGTGTTTCATTTAATGCAGTTGTTGGGTTAGTGTAATACATTCCAGAGCTTCCTTAACATCGTGAACTCTCAAAATATTAGCGCCTTTTTGTAAGGCAATGGTATTGAAAACTGTGGTTCCGTTAAGCGCCTCTTCCGAAGAACTATTTAAAGTCTTATAAATCATTGACTTTCTAGATAACCCAGCAAGAATGGGTAAGTCGGTCATTCGTAATAACTCAAATTTATTAAGTAACTCGTAATTCTGCTCTAAAGTTTTTGCAAATCCAAAGCCTGGATCAATAATTAAATCAACAATTCCTAGTGCTCTAGCTTTTGCAATTCGTTCAGAAAAATAAAAGAGAATATCGGCAACCAAATCATCATAATTGGTGAGACTTTTCATCGTTTTAGGATTACCTCTCATATGCATCATAATGTAAGGCACGTTCAAATTGGCAATCGTTTTAAGCATCTCTTCATCCAAATGTCCTGCAGAAATATCATTTACCATACATGCTCCAGATTTAATAGCTTGTTGTGCGACTTGACTTCTAAAAGTGTCTACGGAAATGAGCGTATCTGGACATTCGTTAAGAATCATTTCAATTATTGGGATCACACGTTGTAACTCTTCGTCTACCGAAACATCATCTGCATCAGGTCTAGAACTATAACCACCAACATCTATAAACGTTGCGCCTTGCGATGTCATGGTTTTTACTTGACTCATAATGGCCATCGTATTTTTATAGTTGCCACCATCATAGAAAGAATCTGGAGTCACATTGAGAATTCCCATGATTTTAGGAGTTGATAAATCTATAAGTTTGCCTTTACAATTTATGGTCATAGCCGTCTTTCGAATTTTATTTTAGAGGCTCAAAAACATCCGATATTCATAAAAATCTTGAATTTGGAACGTTGCACTTTGAACTCTGAACTATTTAAGCGAAATTTACGGAAAATTAAATGTTTTAAATGCAAGATACTTCAAAACAATATGATGCTGTGATTTCAACATGCAGAAGTCTTTTTATAAGTAAAATGAAAGACTATGGAAGTGCTTGGCGAATTTTAAGACTACCATCGCTAACCGATCAAATCTATATCAAAGCCCAACGCATTAGAGGTTTGCAACAAAACAACGAGCGTAAGGTTGATGAAGGTGAAGTGAGCGAGTTTATTGGTATTATCAATTATTGCACAATGGCTTTGATTCAATTAGAAAAAGGTGTGGTAGAACAACCAGATTTATCTTTGGATGAAGCTATTGAATTATATGATGGTAAAATTGCGATTACAAAACAACTCATGATGGATAAAAACCATGATTATGGTGAAGCTTGGAGAGATATGCGTGTGAGTAGTTTAACCGATTTGATTTTACAAAAATTATTGCGTGTAAAACAAATTGAAGATAATGCAGGAAAAACATTAGTAAGTGAGGGGATTGATGCCAACTATCAGGATATGATTAATTATTCGGCATTTGCACTCATTCATTTAAAAGAAGCATAAAAAAAATAGAACATGAAAGCACTAGTAAACATATGTCGAGTATTCGTAGGAGGATTATTTATTTTTTCAGGATTTATAAAACTCAATGACCCCTTAGGGTTTTCATATAAACTAGAAGAATACTTTAGTTATGATGTTCTCAATATACCATCGTTAATACCTTTTGCTTTAGGGCTTGCAATATTTGTGGTCGTTTTTGAAGTAGTATTAGGCGTATTCTTGCTCATTGGTTATAAACCTAAATTTACGGTTTGGAGTTTATTAGCGATGATTGTCTTCTTTACATTTTTGACCTTCTACGCAGCCTTTTTTGAAAAAGTAAAAGATTGTGGATGTTTTGGAGATTTCTTAAAATTGTCCCCTTGGCAATCGTTTTGGAAGGATGTGATTTTGCTGGTAATGATCGTTGTTTTGTTTATTGGTCATCGTCATATTAAATCAATATTTAGCAAATTTGGATTAACAGTTACTGCATTATTGAGTTTTATCGTGTGTCTATGGTTTGGTTATCATGTGTTGATGTACTTACCAGCGTTCGATTTTAGAGCTTATAAAATAGGAGATAACCTACAGGAGAACATGCAATTGCCAGCAGATGCTCAAAAATCGGTAACAGATTATGTCTGGACTTACAAAATCAATGGTGAAGAAAAAACAATAACAGATAGAGGTCGTGGGCCAAAACAATACGATGAAATTATAGGTGTAGATACCAGACTAGTTGAAGAAGGTGATGTGCCTAAAATTCAAGATTTTTCTATAGAGTCCCAAGATGAAGATTTAACACAGCAGTTTTTAGAGTTGGATAAATTGGTCATAATTGTCGCTTACAGCTTAGAGAAAACAGAAGCAGATGGTATGAAGAAATTTAAGGCAATGGCAGATGAAGCTCAGAAAAAAGGCTATACTGTAATTGGTGTAACTGCCTCTGGTGAAGCAAAGAAAAAAGAAATAAGAAACACTTATAATCTAGATTTTGATTTTTATTTGTGTGATGAAAAAGTATTGAAAACTATAGTAAGAGCAAATCCAGGCGTTGTTGTTTTAGAAAAAGGAACAGTAACTCAAAAAGTACATTGGAATGATATTGCTGACCTTAAATTATAGTTTTTAGAAGTCATAGATTTGCAGTTGAATCATAAAACAGCAATACTCTAATTACATTAAAGTATTTACAAAAGCCTTAGAGAGTTAACCTCATGGTGAATAAATAATATGTCATAACTCTGGAGTAATAACAAACGATTAATCAAAGAAGGTTTTGCGACTTTACGTCTCTCTGAGAAATAATAATTGAGCTTACCCAAAGACGCGTAAGCACAACTCAACAACAAACAATAAACACCTGATAAGATATATCCTAAATAAAATCCTTTACGCATTACTCACTCTTCTAGGTGTAGTAACAGTCATATTTTATTTATTTAATGTGTTACCAGGAGATCCTGCACAAATGATGCTTGGACAAAATGAAGATAGCGAGCAAATAGCTACTGTGAAAGCTAAATATGGATTTGATAAACCTATTTCAACTCAGTATTTATATTATTTAAATGATTTAAATCCTATTTCATTTCACTCATTAAACCAAGACGACTACACCTATTTAAAAGCTGGTAAATATTCAGCATCAAAATTGTTTACTGTTGGCAATACAACAGTAGTTATCAAGTTTCCATACTTAAGAGAATCGTTTGCCAAACAAGGTAAAAAAGTATCGCAAGTTATTGGAGAGACACTTCCAAACACAGCGGTTTTAGCCGTTTCAGCAATTATTATTGCTATTGTGCTAGGTATTTTATTTGGTATAATATCTGCACTTTATAAAGACCAATGGATAGATAAAACGATTCAAATCTTTAGCACCTTAGGCATGAGTGTACCTTCGTTTTTTAGTGCTATTCTATTTGCATGGTTCTTCGGTTTTGTGATTCATAAGTACACTAATTTAGAAATGACAGGAAGCTTATACGAGCTTGATGATTTTGGAGAAAAAGTGACTATAAAATGGAAGAACCTTATACTTCCAGCCGTTGTTTTAGGGATTCGTCCTTTAGCAGTTGTTATTCAGTTAATGCGGAATTCACTTTTAGAAGTATTTAACCAAGATTATATTAGAACAGCAAGAGCCAAAGGGCTTAGCGAATTTCAGATCATCAGAAAACACGCTATAAAAAATGCTTTAAACCCTGTAGTAACAGCAATTTCAGGTTGGTTTGCTTCGATGTTAGCAGGAGCCGTATTTGTAGAATATATTTTTGGCTGGAATGGTCTTGGCAAAGAAATAGTCAATGCGCTCAATACATTAGATTTACCAGTAATAATGGGAGCAGTTTTAGTTATAGCACTATTGTTTATAATCATTAATATATTTGTCGATATTATTTATGGATGGCTCGACCCAAAAGTGAAATTAGAATAGTATGAGAAATATAATGTACACGGTATTCATCTGTCTTTGTATCACAAACTGTGAAGCGCAACCAGAGCCAACTCAATTTTCAGAAGCTGCTTTGAATGCTGTTTTTGTAAATCCTGAAGGAGAAAAGGAAAGCCTCAAAACAATTTTAGAGACCTATAAGGGAAAAAAAGTTTTGATAGATATTTGGGCAAGTTGGTGTAGAGATTGCATTGTAGGCTTACCAGATTTAAAAGCATTACAAGAAGAACATAAAGATGTTACTTATCTGTTTTTATCTATGGATAAAACGCAAAAGAGTTGGAAAAACAGTATTAAAAAATATGACATAACAGGGGTGCATTATTTTATGCCGTCAGGTTGGGATGGGCCTTTTAGCGATTTTATGGATTTAGACTGGGTACCGCGATATATGGTTGTTGATAGCGAAAGTAACATTAAATTATTTAGAGCTATAACAGCTAACGATCTAAAAATAAAAGAACATTTAAAGTAAAATATAAGTTTCTTCGGAAATATAAATACAACACTAATGAGAAAAAATATTGTAGCAGGAAATTGGAAAATGAATAATGATTTGGCGCAAACAGAAGCATTAATTTCAGATTTAAAAGCACATACAAAAACGTCAAATGCAGAGGTGATGATTGCGCCATCATTTACAAACCTATGGCACGCTTTTGAAGCGACAAGGCAAGACGATATTGAAGTGGTAGCACAAAATATGCACTTCGCAGATAACGGTGCTTACACAGGAGAAGTAAACGCAAGTATGTTAAAAGGTATTGGTATAAAAACCGTTATTTTAGGTCATAGCGAGCGTCGCGCTTATTACAATGAAACAGATGAATCGTTAGCAAAAAAGGTAGATGCAGCACTGGCAAACGATATGAGAACAATCTTTTGCTTTGGAGAAGAATTGGCAGATCGTAAAGCTGGCAGTGAGGAGGCGATAGTAGGCTCTCAAATTAAGAATGCCTTGTTTCATTTAGAAGCTTCAGCATTTAAAAATATCATTTTAGCTTATGAACCTGTTTGGGCAATAGGGACAGGAGAAACGGCAAGCCCAGAGCAAGCTCAAGATATGCATAAATTTATAAGACAAACATTAAACGATACCTATGGTAGTCAAGTTGCAGATGACATGTCCATTCTTTATGGTGGTAGCGTAAAACCTGGCAATGCTAAAGAAATTTTCAGCAAACCTGATGTTGATGGCGGACTTATTGGAGGAGCAGCTCTAAAAGCAGACGATTTCTATGCCATTGTAAACGCATTTTAAAAATTTAATTTGGACGTTACCAAGACATGCTAAAGAGCATTGTCTTGGTCGCGCTATCTATGATATCTTTTTTGAGAACTACAAAAAAGGATGCCATTTCTATCGCTAACGCACTTACGTGCTAAAACCACTACCATACCAATGTCAAACATTATTTATTTAGGTTACTATTTTAAAGTACAACCAGTGCAACTAGGAGTCGAAATTTTAATTGCGGAATTAGGCTATGCGGGCTTTGAAAGCTTCATGGAGACAGAAGAGGGCGTGACAGCATACATTCAAAAAGAAGACTATCATGATAAAATCCTTAATGATATTCAAATCTTAGACTCAGAGGAGTTTGAAATATCTTTTACTTCCGAAGAAATCGAGCAAGTCAATTGGAATCATGAGTGGGAAAAGAACTTTAATCCTATTATTGTGGATGATAAATGTTCGGTTCGTGCACCTTTTCACGAAAAGCCAGATACCGAATTTGATATCATTATAGAGCCAAAAATGAGTTTTGGTACAGGGCACCATGAAACGACACATATGATGATTCAACATATTCTAAAGAATGATTTTGAAGGTAAATCGGTTTTAGATATGGGTTGTGGGACAGGGGTTTTAGCTATCCTAGCAGAAATGAAAGGCGCAAAACCTTTAGATGCGATAGATTTTGATAATTGGTGCTATCTCAATAGTTTAGAAAACGTAGAAAGAAATAACTGTAAACATATCAAAGTAGTAGAAGGAGATGCAAGTCTATTGTCAGGGAGGCATTATGATATCGTTATTGCTAATATTAATAGAAACATTTTATTAAATGATATAGAAACCTATGTCAAGACTTTAAATGAAGAGGGACTATTATTTTTAAGTGGGTTTTACAGTGAAGATATCGCAATAATTAAAGCCGAGTGTAATAAACAGGATCTAGTTCATGTTGACACATTAAAAAGAAATAACTGGGTAGCTTTAAAGTTTAAAAAATAAGAATAATTCAGTATTATTTTGTTTCTCCGACGTATTGCTCAAAAGTTTAACATAAAAAAATCAAAATGTATTAAAATTACGGAAAAACCGTAATTTTTTTATTTTTAAAATAGTTAACTTTGATTTGATAATTATCACAGCCTGGATAACAATATAATTTCAATGAAATAATCACCGTTGTCCAGCTCGCCCCAATTTACGTAAATCTCACTTATTAACTTAATTTACGCAAAAATGAAAAAAATAAAATTTGTGGCACTAGCTTGTCTATGCCTTATGTTTAGTATTCAGTCTTGTCAAAAAGATGACAGCCCAATCGAAGAAGTCTCTGTTGAAAGAGCAGTTTCTACAGAAATATTAGCAAAATTAGCCGACTTACAGATAAATACCAACGATGTTAAAATTGTCGATTTCTACTTGCCTGATGGCACTACAAAAGAAATGATAGAACTAGAAGGTGATATCTACATGAGTGAAAAGGAAATCATCGCTTTAAGTCCTTTAGTAGAAGACGGATTGTCTAGAAATTATCGAACTAATAATTTAGTGTCTCAAGGTAAGACCATAACTATAATTGGTTACACTGGAGGTGGAGGCTCTGGTCTTTCTACAAAAGAGAGAACAGCCTTACAATGGGCAGTCAATAATTACAATGCTTTGAGTAGTGTCTCTATTTCTTTCCAATTAACGTTTGGTACAGATTACCAATCTAAAGATATGGTGGTTTATCATAATCCAAATCAATCTGGTTCAGGAGGTTCTGCTGGATTCCCTAGTAATGGTAATCCAAATAAATTTGTTCAAATTTATGGTTTAGATATTTATGACACTAATGTAGTAGAACATGTTATAACACACGAGATTGGTCACTCTGTAGGTTTTAGACATACAGATTGGTTTAATAGAGCAAGTTGTGGTCAAAACGTTAATGAAGGCGCCGGTCAAGCCGGAGCAATAGATTTAGGAGGTAATAATCCAGAGACGTCTGTAATGTTAGCTTGTTTTAGTACAAGTGAAGACGGAGAATTTGGAACTGACGATGTCAATGCACTAAATATTATGTATTAATAGACGTTGCAATAATTTTAAAAGACTTCTGTTCTATGAATAGAAGTCTTTTTTTATTGAGGAGTTTTTTCTAATTTTGCAAAACCGGAATCATCAACCTCATTAAATAAATTGCTATGCACCAAATAATGAGCACAAAAGAAAAAGTAAAAGAAGAACACCTCGTTGATACTCTCGAGTTACCTCTCAATGAGATTGTATTGTATAATGACGATGTCAATACATTTGATCACGTTATAGAGACCTTAATCTATGCATGTGATCATACATCAGAGCAGGCAGAACAATGTGCGATATTGGTGCATTATAAGGGCCAATGTACTGTGAAAACAGGGGAGTATAAAGAGTTAGAGCCTCGTTGTACAATGCTTTTAGAAGCCGGTTTAAGTGCCGAGATAATTTAGCTTCGTATGTTTAAATTTACAATGTCGATGGACAAACAAAATCTGTCATCGGTAAATCTGTGGTTTTAATTGCATCAAAACCACCAGCTATGTCCACTAGTTTATGAAATCCTCGTGCTTGTAAAATAGAGGCAGCGATGACACTTCTGTAGCCACCAGCGCAATGGATATAATAGGTTTTGTCTTTAGAAACATCATTCATTTGCTCGTTAATCAAATCTAGAGCAAAATGTTTAGCATCTTCAAGATGCATGCTTTGAAACTCACCGTCTCTTCTAACGTCTAGAATATTAACATTACCTGTTTTAACTCGGTTTGAAAACTCTGTGGCAGATATAGATTCTAATGTGTCAATGTCTTTTCCTGCGGAAATCCAAGCGGCAATACCACCCTTTAAATATCCTAAAGTATTATCATAACCTACACGGGATAAACGTGTCACCGCTTCTTGACTTTTACCATCAGGAACTACTAAAATTATAGGTTGTTTGATGTCTTTAATTAGAGCACCAACCCAAGGTGCAAATGTACCATTTAGACCAATAAAAATTGAATTAGGGATATGACTTTTTATATAGTCACTTTGAGGTCTCACATCAAGTACTAAAGCCTCTTCATGATTAGCCATAGCTTCAAAGTCTTCAGGAGATAAAGCGATGTTTCCTGTTTTTAATACAGTTTCAAAAGTATCATAGCCTGTTTTATTTAACATGGCATTTTTTGCAAAATATTGTGGAGGAGGAGCAATGCCGTCTAATACTTCTTTTACAAATTCGGCTTTAGTCATGTCTGCTCTTAAGGCATAATTGGTTTCTTTTTGATCTCCAATAGTTCCCACAGTTTCTTTGCTCAGATTTTTTCCGCAGGCAGAACCTGCACCATGAGCTGGATAAACAATGACATCATCTGCGAGAGGCATTATTTTATTCCGGAGAGAATCAAATAACATAGCTGCTAAATCTTCTTTTGTTAAATCAGATTTTATTGCTAAGTCAGGTCTCCCAACATCACCCAAAAATAAAGTATCACCAGAAAAAATGGCATGATTATTTCCATTCTCGTCAATTAACAAATAAGTTGTTGACTCTAAAGTATGACCAGGAGTATGCCAGGCTTTAATAGTAATATTTCCTAGTTTAAATTCTTCGTTATCTTTTGCTGAATGAATCTCATAGGAAGTTTCAGCTCCTGGCCCATAAATAATTGTCGCGCCAGTTTTTTTTGCTAAATCGATATGTCCTGAAACAAAATCTGCATGAAAATGTGTTTCAAAAATATATTTAATTTTGGCTTTGTTTTTATCAGCCTTCTCTATGTAAGCTTGTGTTTCACGAAGTGGATCTATTATGGCAACCTCTCCATTAGATTCAATATAGTAAGCGCCTTGTGCTAAACAGTTTGTATATATTTGTTCGATTATCATAAGAATATCAATTTCAATTATCTAAAAAAGCGTTGTGTTTTTAAATTTTTTCCATCTCAAAGATACGAAGTATTCTTTTTTTAGAACCGACAAACACTAACTTTTGCTAATGTGGTAATTTGTCTTTCATCAAACCGTAAACATACGTTCCTAAAAGGGCAGCGAGAATTAGTATAATCACAGAAAATGCTCCGGTACCGACCAGAATGTACATTGGTCCGGGACAAGCACCAGACAAAGCCCAGCCCAAACCAAAAATGGTTCCGCCAATAATATAGCGTGTAAAACCTTTTTCTTTTTTGGGTACAGTCATTAAACCACCATTTATATTTTTTAGTTTTTTGCTAATAAGGAGTAAGATAATTCCGGTAATAACAGCTGTTCCAATAATACCAAACATGTGAAATGATTCAAATTTGAACATTTCGTAAATACGGTACCATGAGACTGCTTCAGACTTTACGAGTACGATTCCGAAGAGAATTCCGACGAATAAAAATTTTAAATATTGTATCATACTAACTAAAAATTAAAGGAAATAATAAATGAATCATGATAAGGCCTCCTATAAAGAAGCCTATAACAGCAATTAATGATGGCAATTGTAAACTACTTAGGCCAGTAATGGCATGTCCAGATGTGCAACCTCCAGCGTAGCGAGTGCCAAAGCCAACTAGAAATCCACCAATAATTAAAATAGCCAGCCCTTTGATGCTAAGCGCAGCATCCCAGCTATATAATTCTGGAGGTAGCAACGATTGGCCAGCGTTCTCAAAACCTAGGGTATTAAGCGTTTTAACAGTTTCTGGGTTTAAATCAATGTTAATTGGTGAAGAGAGGTATAAGTGTGCTAAAAAGCCACCAATAATAGCTCCCAAAACTACTGTAAGATTCCAACGTTGTGTTTTCCAATCAAAATCAAAGAATTTTACATTTTTACCAGCACCAGCCCAGGAGCAGAGTGTTCTAAGATTGGATGATATACCAAATGTTTTTCCGAAATAAATAAGGATAAACATAATAATAGCGATGAGAGGACCACAAACATACCAAGGCCACGGATCTAGAATGAATTGCATAATTTGGATTTGAAATTGAGTACAAAAATAAGTATTTAGAATTTTTGAAATAATAGTTTGGTAATAATTTAATAAATGTATTATATTTGCACCCACTTAAAAAGGCCTCGTGGCGCAACTGAATAGCGCACTTGATTACGGCTCAAGAGGTTACTGGTTTGAATCCAGTCGAGGTCACTAGTGTTAATAAGGCTTTCAAGAGATTGAAGGCTTTTTTTATTTTATCATTTTCACACTATTTTCACACTTTGTTAGAATTAACACCTTTTTTGTAAGCAAATAACGAACTCTAATTTATTCTTTTTGTTTTAGGCTACATTTTATACATTACCTACATTATGTTTTTATAGGTTTGAATACTTATCTAATAAACGACCAGTTTTAAAACTTCTTACTTCTGTTATTGTGTTATGTACTCCATCATACACGACCTCAACAAAGAACTTATTGATTGCGTAGAGGTTACAGCGTTCTGTTTTAGTAATATAGTTGTCTATGAAAGTGCCATATTGATTAACAGCCTCCATACGTTCGTTTACGTATAATATGTTGAACTCGTATAATGTCATTCTTGTTTTAATTTGAAAGTGCAGCAAACACGAAAATTATAATCAAAATTAATATAATAATACCAATCAGAGAACAGCCAAAGTTCAATGTTTGAAGAAAACAACCTTCTGATTCAACATTAGATTTTGTTTTCAGAGGGTATGCACAATTTGGGCATTTGTCAGCTTTATTTGATACTTGGGTACTGCATTCTGGACAGTTGATTAGAGCCATAATTTTAAATTATTATCTGTGTTTTTTAATAGTAAACAGTCATTTTAAATAAATAGTGTACAGGGTGTATAGTCCATAACTTATTCCACAAATTAAAGCATAAAACAATCCTAGTTTAAAAGTATTGCTGTACTTATCCGTGTAGTTGTCTTGCTGATTGTTATAACGTTTGTCTTTTTTATGAAAGAGTCGCATAGTGTAAATATACTTGATTTTTGAAATTGTAAATTGAGGGAAACCGTAATTTTTATTTATGGAAAATTTTTACCTTTATTTTTCAATAATTAAAACTAAAATAAACCATGAGAAAAACAATCTTAATGTTAGCAGTATTCACTATTTCAACTTTAAGTTTAATAGCACAGACTGAAGCGACTACTAAAGACGGAAAAAAAGTAATTTTAAACGAAAATGGAAGTTGGGAGTATGATGAAAATATCAAAACTGAAAAATCAGTTACGTTAGACTGTTCTAAGTTAATTTCTACCGATACAGATAAAATGACAGGGAAATCTTCAACGTCATCAAAAAAGGTTTTAATGGTGTCAAAGAATGGAGGGAAAAACGGATTCGGAATCTTTCTAATGAAAGGCTCTAGTGGTACTATTATTATCAGTACTCAAGCTGTAGGTGCTGGAGGTTGTATTGATGATGACGATAAAATGAATGTTTTGTTTAGAGATGGAACAAGAATGGAATTAGTGAATAATGGAAAATTTAATTGTAAATCTAAATTCACACTATATTTTGGGAATTCGTTCGGAAAGAAAAAAGAGTTAGAAATGTTACGAACTAAAGAAATTGAAACAATGCGAATTTGGACATCTAAAAGCTATGTAGAGGAGGACTTTACACCTGAACAAGGTAAAGAGCTTATGCAAACTATAGTTTGTTTACTGAATAATGAATAACTATTTACAATAACGTTATATTATATTTGAAAAATAATTAGTTCAAAAATAATCAGTTCAACATGGAGGAAAGTGAAAAGCTAGATAAGATTATTTCAATATTACTTGTAATTAAAGCGTGGATAGTTTTTTTCGGGATAACTACTATTATTGGTGTTTTAAGTTATTTATTTCTAACTTATATTTCAGTTAAAGAAATTGAGCAAATTCGTAAAGATAATAATTGGCAGGAAAGGATAAACCAGTAGTCATTAAACTTTTAATTACGATACATTTATAGGGGTTTTAACTATTATAAAATTTACCAAAAGTTTTATGAAAATAGAAAAATTAGCGTGTACCTGTGAACATTGCTTTATTTCCCATGATTTGGGGGTATGTCCGTTTGTTTTAATGATAAAATCAATTTAAAAAATATGAGTCAGTATCTAGAGAAAATGAAAGATTTAGCGCTTTTGAATCCAGTAAATAAAAGTGTTTATTTTAAGAATATGAGTAATTATAAGAAAACTAATGAAGAGACTCAAAAAGCTTATAATGATAATGCTAATCTCTTTTTTGAATTAGAGTTGAAAGTTATTTCAAATAGTGATAGCGCAAGCACGAAATATTTAAAAAACATAAACATTATAGTTATAATCATGTTTGTGCTTTTTTTAATTTCCGTAGTAATTCAATCTATATTTGTATTTCTAACATGAAATTAAAAACTGAATTATAAAGGTTTTTAATCTTTTAATATCATGATTAGCGACTCAGTCAGCTATATTAATCTGTTTCATCAGCTTAATATAGCACTTTGTTGGTTTGTCATTATAGCAACTTGGTTTTTACTTTGTTTGTTCTAGTGCTTTCGATACGATACATTCAATCTCTAAAATATCTTGTTTGGGTAGTTTATCAAAATCTTCATTCGATATTTTTAAATTATTAATTTGAATATAATTATTAACGTTTGCGGTGTTGCTGTTTGCTACTCCTGAAAGCTGAATAAAGTGTTTTAAAGCACTTGCGTTTCTGTCTTCAATACCGATTAAGTAAAGTTTCTGTAACGCTTGCATTGCCATTATTTCATTTTTGCCTTTTACTAAAGTATTGCGCTTATCTGATATTCCATTTTTTAAATGATTATAAATTGTTTGTCTTGATAATTTGGTCTCAGTTTGAATATGAGTCATTACAGGAAAACAGCGATTTTCCAATACATAATTATGAATAAAACTTGTGATTAAGGTATGATTATATTCATAGGTTATATTTCTAATTTCATCCTTTTTATTTTGGTCATCCAAAACAGAGGTTAACATTTCAACAAGTACAAATTCTTTCCCTGATTTGTCTAAGTAATTTTCGCCTAATCTATTGAGTAAACTTTTTCTTAGTTGCTTTTTAGAATCAGGATTTTCGACTAAATAATTTTCAACATCTTTTATTGAATTTAAATCTTCAATATCCGTCAACTTTTGTAAACTTTTTTCTTTTTTCATTTTGTTAATATTTAGTTTTTAATAAATAATCTGCAATATCTAAACCTTGCTTTTTCTCTGTTTCTATCGCATTATCTTCTAATAAAGTAGATGTTCTAAAACTCGCTAGTCTTGTAAGATGCGGAATCTTGTCGTTCCATAAATCAAAACAATTAAGGTCAGGGAATAGAACCACGTTACGCCCTTTTAGTGCTTTTGTTTTGGCTTCATTCAGATTATTAACAGAACCACAAGCCAACCAGATAAACTCAGGTAAAAACACGCTCGAAATAATCGCTGTCTTTTCGCTCTCTACAATAGCAACTGGTTTACTTGTATCTTCTTTTAGTAAGTGTTCGCCAAAATAACATTGCTCTAAATTGAAAGCATCAAGTTTTAAAGCTTTATGCACCCAGTTAATATGATTGTAAGGCTTCTTTACTCTTTTGCCATTAGAAGCATTGTAAAGCATTATTTTTCCGCTTCTTATCCTCCTGTTTATATCTACTTGCCAAAAAACCGTCGCACCGCTCCATAGTTTAGAAGTGCCGATATTATATTTAATTGCTAAATAATTAACTGTTTCAAAATCCCAAATATTAGAAAGGAACTTAATAAAATTGTTATTACTTTTACTTGTTTTGCTCTTTTGCATAACCTCAGCATTTATAAAACTTGTCGTTGGTTTTGGTTTCGGCTTAACTCTATACGTAAACCGTTGACTCGATGAGGTATTAAATGAAATATTATTATCTTCAAAATACTGTTTTGGCTTGTAGTGGTAACCGCATTTAATTAGCCGATTACAGCAACCAACGGCATCGTTTAAATACTCGTTGGTGTGTAAATCAATATACTTGGTAAATACGTTACTCTTGTTACAATTAGGACAGCGGAAACGTGTCTTCATCCCCTTGTAAGGCTCTAAAGTGTATCTATGTTCTCTCATAGTGTTAAAAATTGTTTTTTAATGACTTGCATTTGTTACATTAATTTGCATTAAAAGTCAATTTCACATGAATCTTCGTTTATGCTTTTGCGCTCTATAAATACAGCATTGCCATAACTCTTTCTTTTAACTAAAAAACCGTTCTTTTTTATCCTGCTCGAAAATGTACGAATTGAGCATAAGCCAAAACCACCATCTAAACAGTAACTTTTGTACTCTGCATAAATATCTTTTAGAGGTCTATCGTCTACAACTGACTTTTGGTAATTTTCATCATCAATAAACATCAGTACGCTGTCGCTTTCCTTTTGGTATTGTAGTATTTCATTCTGTACAATTAAACTATTGGTAAAATCTTTGTTCTTTAGTAATCGAGTTAAACCATTTAACACCCAATTAAAGACTCCTGAGAGTTCCGTTTCAATTATGCGACTAGAGAGTTCTTTGTCTTGTTTGCTTGGTGGTATCGTCACTCTAAAAGGAAGGATTATAAATCTGCGAAAAAAGGCATTTGTATTCTCTACTTCTTTTGGTAGTTCGTTACAGTTGAACATAAACCTCGCATAGTCTGTAATTATCTGAGTGTTTTTGTACAACAGTCTTGCTTCTACTGGTTCGCCTGAAATAAGAAGTTTAAAAATGCTACTTTCTAATCGTCCATTAATTTCACTAGCGTAATTCAGTAATTTGTTTACCAGTTGCGCTCTTGAGTTACCATTCTCTGCTGTTAAGGATTGTAAAGAGTAATTTGCTACGTTTTGACTACCTAGTAAAGCCATCAGTATTTCAAACAAAACGCTTTTGCCATTTGCACCAGTACCAAATAACAGTAATACTTTCTCAAGCTTTAGAACACTGTTCTTTACGAAAATATAGCCTAAATATTCGGCAAGTATATTTTGTAATTCCTGCTCAGGTAGAACCTCATCTAAAAACTTCTTGAACTTTGGCGCTGTTGCTTCACTATCATAATCAAATGGTAATTGATAGGTTAGGAAATCGGACTTCTTAAAAGCTCTTAAAAACTGTTTACTTTGCGAAATTTCAAACGTTCCATTGTAGAGGTTAATTAATGTAGTGCCGTTCTTTGGCTTTATCTCTTTTAGCCCTGCATCTGCAATAAACTGTTTATAAAGCTCATCTTTAAATAAATGATGTTTAGCATCGAATTTATCAACACTCATCTTAAGAGCTGTGCATCCTAAAAAATCTTTGAAAGTTTCTTCATCTACACTTTCCCAGTACTCAGAATTAAATAAATAAATAAAGTCGCTCTTTCTACAAAGACTAAAACCGTTATCGTTAACTACCTTTAGAAGTATCTCTATGCAAGCCACTAAAAAATGTTTCTTTTGTAGTTTGTCTTTGTCATTATCAAGCTTACAATAATCTCGAAAATTTACTGGCTCTACATTTTTAAGCATCTCCGCTAATATGTTAGCAACTGAGTTTTGTTTCAAGTGTTCTTTATCCATTTTTACGGCTTCCAATAGTGTTTCTGTTTCCTTTAATATCTCGTTAATACCAATACTTATTTTTTCTTCTTTCATCGCTTAAAACATCTTTAATTGGTTCGACGGAGGAAAGTGTTTTGGATTGGTGGTTAAGTACCACGCTAAATGCTTTGTCTTTTCACAATAACAGTATTTTACCTCTGTTAATAAGCCTAATTCTTCTAAATCTCGCTTGTATCTTGTAATACATTTTTGAGGTACGCCAGTAGCATCAGTAACCATTGAAGCTGTTGCAATATGATTTCGCAAATAGGTAAATATGGTTTGAAGTTGGGTTCTTTTATTGCTATCTTTCCCTTGTCTTATATTCGGGCTGTTATCTTGTTTATTCATTATTTCAGCCCTTTATTTTTGTTAGACAAATACTCATCCGTTTCAGCTTCCAACTCGTTTAGAGTTTTTTGCTTTCCAGTTTTTACAAAGTCTTCAATAATTTCAGTTTTGAAAAAATAAAGTCGATTACCTTTTTTGTGATAAGGTATTTCATTTCGTTGAACGTAGCCGTAAAGAGTTGGTACGCTCAAGTGTAGTAATTCTGCAACCTCTTTAATGGTTAAAGGATTGTCTTGTTGCAGTGTTTCAGCCTTGTTTAGTAGAAAGGCTTTTAATTCTCTAACTTCGTTTGTGAGTGTTGTAACTACGTTAGGTAGTTGCTCAAATTTTAATACTTCCATTTTATACTATTTAAAATTAATGATAGTACAATATTATGAAAGTATTGTGTGTTAACTACTTGGTATTCAGTTGTATAAAATTGTATACAAGTAAATACAAGTTTTCGTAACTTGTTTTATTGTTGGTTATTAAATTCTTCTAAAAACTGAATCATTGAATCCAGTTGCGCGTTGTCTGTGCTATCATTATACTTATAATCATTCATTGCAGTATAACTAGCAATATGCCACTCAAACTCTCTATTACAGCATTCGTGAAATTTTTTAGCATTTCTTTCTTTTGGTACTAAATTAAGCTTTTGCAATGCCATTAATAATAGCTTTAGCTCTTTACCTTTTATATTTTTATACCTTATTTTAATATTTTGAACAATTTGGCTTGCTTTTTTATGCGTAATCAATTCGTGTAACTCTTGCGCTTTATTTTCAGTAGTTCCATTATTTTCAGCCTTAATTATCCAGTCCTCTAAAGCTTTCTTGTTTCCCTTGAAATTTGCACTCTCTAAAATTCCATATTTAAGATATTGTATAAATGCTTCTTGATTATTAGTTTTATTATAATGGTAGTCTAAAAAAGGAAATATTTCTAATACATACAGATTGCTTAATTTTATAAAAAATTGTGAGTTATATTCTGTTTGTAAACCTGCTGTTATAAATTCTTTAGTTTTAAAATGAAAAACGCTTTCGTTTTTTAAGTCAAAATTATTTGCTTGTTTCTCAATATCCCAAGGCTTTATTATAGTATCTTCTTTTTTGAATTTTCTTTTAACTTCGCTAACAGAAAACATTCCATCATATTCACGCTTCCAAATATCTTTTTGTTTTTCAGTATCACCTGAATGAATTTTTGAGTAATTCTTTATGGAATCATCAATCTGCAATAGTTGGTTGATTAAATCTTTATTAGCTGAATCTTCAAGATTTTTAATTTGTTCATCAAAATAAGAGTTTAAAGGACTTCTTTTTATGTCTATATCGAACCATTGATTAAAAAAAGAAATAACGCTTTCTAATTGTGTGACTAGATGATTTTTAAGCAGTAAAGCAGTTTTGTAATCTTCTGCTTGCACGTAATTTTTTATAAAATATTTTTGATAATCTAAACTTTTAAAAAGTTGTTTAATTTTATGAAATTCTCTGTTTATTGAGTTAATTGAAGCGTTAGCTCGTCTATCTTTATTTTCCCTTTTTGCTTCATCATAAATGGATACAGCTTTAAATAATAAAATGATATGTTCTTGTAATGAATCTAAAAGAGAGTATTCATTTTTAAGTCTTTTTTTGATGTCTTCATTAAATTGCTTTTCGTTGCTTAATGCTAACAAACTTACTTTTGTCCTTGAGTGTATTATATTGCTGTAATATAATTCATTTGCACTGCCATCTTGATTTTTATGCTCTAATGCTGGTGCTAGCGAATATTCATTGTAGCTGTCATAAAAGGACTTGATAACGTCGATATTCATTGTCTTATATTCTAATTTAGATAATGTAGATAATGTAGTAAATGTAGGTCAAAACAAAAAGAATATATTGCAACGTTGTTAAATGTTTTAAACAGAAATAGCCCCTTAATAAAATAGTAACTTAAAAGTTAAGTAAACTATTTGCAAATTCCTTTTTTGCTTCATCTTCAAAACCTGCGAAATAATGTTTTGTAACGCTGAGGTCGCTATGGTTTAGGGCTTCGCTTATAAACTCCATACTAGCACCTTTACGAACTGAATTTGTAGCAAAGGAGTGTCTAGCGTAATAAAAGCTGATATCTTGTGGTAAATCGTTTGCTATTGCTATTCTTTTAATATGGTCGTTAATGTAACGAGTGAAATTTTTAATCTTTTTATACTGAGTGGAACTATCCTCTTTAATGTCTATAATGTCAAACACAAATCCGCTTTTGCTTTTATTACCATAGTTGGCAATTACTTCTTTTGTGTATTCTATTAAATAGATTGAAATGGCTTTTTTTTCTGCGGACTTATCAAATGTTTTCGCCCTGTAATAGGTAAACTTATCTTTATTAATATCTGAATATTTTAATAGTGCAATATCTTTTAAATTCATTCCATTACATAAGTAGCTAAAAAACCAAAATGCTTTTGTTTTTGCTTCATTTTCATTTTTTACCTCAGCATTAAACAAAGTTTTTAATTGAACAGAAGATAATGCTTTCTTTACTTTTTTCGTGCGTGGTATTTTATAAAGCTTATCATTTTTCACTTGGCTGTAGGGGTAAACCGCTTTAGAAATATCATTATCCCCAATAGCGTTGTTGAATATTGCTCTTAAAGTTCGTGTGTAGATACCTATAGTTGTATAGCTTTTGTTTTTAGAGAGCATAAAGCTTTCGTAGTCATTAAGCCAATCAGTCGTAATAGTATCAAAGGTTAATTTGTCTATTGCGTATTTTTTTTCCTCCTCACTAAATTGTGCTAATGAATTAAGAGTGTACTTATAGCTTTCAGCTGTTCCAATTTTATTGTTTTTAATATTCTTAGCAATAACTTTATTAAAATGATATTGTACGTTATTATTATCCGTAGACTTTCTGAAGAGTTTCATTTCAAACTGCTTAAAATCAAATGCTTTCATTTGTTCGGCAACTTCATTTGCTCTTTTTTCAAAATCTTGAAGCTTAAAAAGAATTTCTTTATTCTTGCCTCTTAGCTTTTTGTTTTTAGCATTTATCCAAATAGTTAAAAATTCTTCTTCGGTTAAATCTATACCAGTTGTGAAATATCTTACTTTTTTAATGTTATTGAGTTTATTATAAACTCTTAATTTAATTGAAAACTTACCATTTTCTTTAATTCGTCTTTTTTCAAAGTAAATTGATATAATATGACTCATTGTCTTTTGTTTAAAACAAATATAATCATATTCACACTATTTTCACACTAATTATATTATTAAACAGATAATAGATATTAACGAACAAATACTATATTTGTCTTTATTGCAGTGTTTAATAAGTGTTTAGGTAAGAAACGAATAATTAACAAATAGGTAAATACTTGATTACGGCTCAAGAGGTTACTGGTTTGAATCCAGTCGAGGTCACGAATAGATAAATTCATTAGAAAAAACGCCAAGCTTGCTTGAGCGTTTTTTTGTTGAAATTATTTTCAAAGCGGAGCTTTTCTGGAAAGACGGAGTCAATTCTAAAACATATATAAAACAGTAATCTGTTAATCTTTGCCAATTTTGCTTGAGCATTTTTTTGTTGAAAAACTTAAATCTTTGTTTTATACGGTTGAAGGAAAATAATAAAGTTTAATGCAATAGTACTGCATACTTTACATTTTTAATAGGTGATTTACAATAGCTAAATAATTCTGTAGCAGGACGTAGTCGTCATAATATCAACATAAAAAGGCTGTATTTTTTTATGGTCAAACTCACTTTGTGCTATTTAAATCGTTAACTGGTACAAGAAATTCAAAATTTAATTTTTAGATAAGCACCTTATTAGCAGTAGTATGACTATTCATTGCTGCCTCTAAAAGATGATCGATAACGCTTATGTTTTTTTTGCAAATAGCATTATGCTAACTCTAAATTTAGCAATTTGTAAAATAGAACTTTATCTGTAATATATATAGAACGTTTTTTTATAGAAATCATCCCTTTATCTTTAAACTGTTTGAGACTTCTGCCTAAACTTTCACGAGAAGTTCCGATGCAGTTTGCTAAATCTTCTCGACTTAAGTCTATTCCACTAAAATTCGGATCCATTGTTTTAAACCGATGATCAAACACCAATAAAAAAATAGCCAATCTTGTATTTTGATCTTTTTGAGCCAATACTGCAATTGTATTTGCTAATACACCAAATTCGTGACTAATATTTTTTATAACTGCATCTTTTAGGAAGGGGAGTTCTTTAAGTAATTTTAAAAAATTAGTTTCTGAAATAAATTTTAGTTCTAAATCGTCAAGAGCTTCGCAAGAATCTTGGTAACGCTCTTCACCTAATAATGCGTGGTATCCTAAAACATCTCCAGGCGTATAGATATAAAATATCTGCTCTTGATTACTAAAGCCCTTTTTAAACTTCTTTGCTCTACCTTTAACGATTTGAAAGATGCCAGTAGGAATTCCATCTTCATAAAAAAGAGCACTCCCTTTCTTTATATGGATGTCTTCCATAAACGTTTCAACTAATTTCTTCTCTTCAACTGGTAAATTTTTAAATAGTAAATGGCTCTGAAAATCAAAATTTGAATAGAAATGGTTCATAATGAAAGTTTAGAACAAATATAACTTGAACTATTAAAAAAGATAACAAATGTTATATCAAATGCTAGTTTAATTTTATAATAAAAGCTTAGTCATATTTTTAATTGGTTTTCTGGATATCGCATGTGTTCAGAATTAGAAACGGTTTGAATTTATATGATTAGTCGAACATCGCCTAATTGCTCAATTTTATATGGAAAACGGTCACCATGAGAGCTGATAAACATAAAATTGATTGGAATACTTCAATCCTTAGAAGGTTTATCTATTAATTTTGACGAAAACTTTTCTTTTGTTCTTTTTTTTTAAATATTGAGGTAAGATGCGATCAAGCGCCATACGTTCCAATGGGCCTGAAACTTCAATAAATCTTATGAGTACCGCTCCACTCAGCATCAAAAAGGCATCCAAACTTATTAAGTTTGCCAACCATTTTTCTCCTACGTGCGATTCCATTTCAATTAACAACGTAGTTTGATAGGCATAACTTTACAATAGTGGAATTCCAAATAGTGAAAGTGCAAATAATGCAGCCAATGAATTAATAATACTTACCACAAGCCACATGTTTTTTAATGTTTTGGGAAATACTCCTTTTTGTTGTTCTTCCACAAAATTAGTAGAACTTTCAAAACCAGAAACTCCTAACATTGAAGCCGTAAAACCAAGAAAAATAGCGTTTGCTATACTTCCTCCTGTCGTGGGTAAATACCAGTTTTCTATAAATATTTCAATGCCATTATTTAGAAGAAAGAAAATGACGAAAGCACTTAGTATAGCAAACGATACCAAATGGAAAAAGAAAATTTCTATAACCACTTTGGCAGATTCTGAAAACACCTCCTATGGTCAGAACACCAAAAAAAACTAAGGAGAGTTATGGTAGTCAACATTATGGGAATAGTAGGAATAGGGTGTTGTAGGCAATGAATAGCTTCATTTGCCGAAATAACAACTGTAGCCAAATAAGATAAGAGTGTTAACGCGGTAGCACAAGAGGCCATAGATTTGCTGGTCATATTTAATAATGCATTGCATGCTCCGCCGTTTAAAGGTAAAGCTCCAACTACTTCTCCATATATTTTTCTAAAAAAAAAAGGGAACACGTGAGACAATAAGTAGCGTGATGCATGCCTATTGTCCTGCGAAGGCTGGCCAAAGCCGATACATATAACACAGATGAGCTTATGTCATTTCCGCAGATCGCTTAGAGCCTAATACAGATAGTTTTTTATATTTTTTCATAGCATGGAATGATCATCTTATGACAATTAATAATTGGAATCACTCTTTATTTGTTGATATTTCATCTGCTATAACGATCTTAATCTTTGTAATAGAAAGCCAATTAGGAATAAATAGGATTAATAATAAAAGTTTTACATAAATATAACTTTAATTATTTTTAAATATAACAAATGTTATATATGTTTGCATCTTTAATTTTAGTATGAAGATTTTTTACTCCATAATAGTATTGCTTTTTACATTGATGCCAGAGGTGTCGGTTGGGGCTATTGCGGATAAAGGTTCCACCGAAACAACTCGTATTGATGATAGATTTCAGTGGCTAGAAGAAGAAAAAGAAATCGATACTCTTACAACTCTAATTGAGGATGTTTTTCATAAAATTGGAGGATCTTCTGGCGGATATGCTTTAGAGGATAAACCTTTTACTACTCAATTTTTTCAATCTTTTACCAAAAGAAATGAATGTACTCAACTAAGCTGGATTATTTTTTCAAAGACGCCTCGCTACATTCAGTTTTGCAGTCTCAAACTAGACTGTTAAACCATTCTTATTAATACTAAATCTCCTTTATTTTATTATCAATCCGTTATCTAAATAGCTACAAATTAATGCTTTAGTTTGGGGAAATGATGGTGATATTTCATCCAACAATACTTATACATGTTTTAATGAAAACAGTAAATTTACAATTTAACGAGGAAAAAACAATAGAACATTTAGTTCATCACTTACCTTCTCAACTTACTCTTAAAGATTTCGTACATCATAACTCCCTTCACAATTTTCAGGATAAGGAGTTCTTTGAAGGTATATTTAGTGCCTCCAAAATCTTCGGTATTCAAGTAACATTTAATCTTAATGAGTATCGAAAATTACACCGGCAAGGAAGAATTAGAACGGATATTATTAATCAAGTAATTACAAATAAAAAAGGCGTTTCTCATTTAGAAGCATTTAAACAAAAAATGTTGGAGCATCCATATAAGCATACTTATAATCCGCGAATTGGAAAACTTAGAGCGAATTGGAAAAAACAATACAAGATAGATCTTGAAAATCTTGTTCAACCTCTATTGTTTAGAATTATAGGAAGTTATCTCGATCAGGGAATTGCTATTTGGCATTTTCCATTTGAAGAGAAAGGTCTTATCAATGCGTTAAAAATTCTAGAGCAAAAAAGTCTAACAAGTTTTTTTAAAACAAAAAAAGCAAAGCGTCTTTTGCTGTCTGATGATTTAAGTATTGAAAAATTGCTTAAGATTCTAGTAGGTAATGAATCTTACTACGAAAACTATTTGTTTGACCAACAGTTCTCTCACAAAGGATGGAGTGGATTAGTAAGTGCTATTGAAGGAACACCAGAAACTTTATTTTATAGAAAAAAAGTGCACTTAAAGGATTTTATCCTACTGGAACTCCTTCTTGAGTATGACGCGCTAGAAAAAACTTTAGGTAATCATTGGGAACCACTTGCTACTGACTATCCAATTGAAGCAGAAGATTATTTTGCTCCAATAGAGTTTGGTGAAATGGAAGAAGTCTTACAATTATGGCAAGAAGCATTTGAATGGGACTATTATGACGAGGTACTTGCTGGAGTTGCAAAATTAGCCGAGTCTAAACGTCATATCCAAAATGTAGAAACAAGTTTTCAGGCAATTTTTTGTGTGGATGATAGAGAATGTTCACTTCGAAGACATTTAGAATATATTGATCCAATGTGCGAAACTTTAGGTGCTCCAGGGTTTTATGGTGCAGCGATCTATTTTCAGCCATATAAGGCACAATTCTATGAGAAAAATTGTCCGGTAGCCTTAACACCTAAACATCTTATAAAAGAAATTGAAATTTCTAAAAAAAGAGACCATGAAGTGATTCACTCTAAAAACTCACACACATTTTTCAAAGGATTTTTATACTCAATGTCTTTGGGTTTATGGGCTGGATTTAGATTGTTTAGAGATTTATTTAATCCTAAAATGCAGCCAGATATAGCAGATGCGTTCTCACATATGGATGTAAAAGGAAAATTATTAATAGAAAACCAAGACCCTAATCATATAGAGAACGGCTTACAGGTTGGCTATACTATTGAAGAAATGGTAGATATTGTTAGTTCACTTCTTAAAGGAATTGGACTTGTAGACAAGTATGCACCCATCGTTTATGTTGTTGCCCACGGAAGTAGTAGTGCTAATAATCCACATCATGGTGCCCACGATTGCGGCGCTTGTAGCGGAAGACCTGGTGCTATTAATGCTAGAGTATTTGCCTATATGGCTAATCACTTAAAAGTAAGAGCTATTTTGGCTAAAAAAGGACTTATTATCCCAGAGCACACTCAGTTTTTGCCTGCTATGCACGATACATCAAGTGATGAAGTAGGATATTATGACCAAGAGATTTTGTCGTCAGAAAATGCAAGACATCACCAATTACACATAGATACTTTCGAAAACGCTTTAGGCCTTAATGCAAAAGAAAGAGCTAGACGATTTGCCTCTATAGATATTTCTAAAGACATCAAACATATTAGAAATGAGATCAAGAAACGGTCTGTCTCTTATTTTGAACCGCGTCCTGAATTAGGGCACGGTACTAACGCCTTATGTCACGTTGGTTCTCGAGAGAAGATAAAAGGATTGTTTTTAGATAGACGCGCCTTTTTACAATCGTATGATTATCGTTCTGATCCCAATGGAGATGTTCTCTTACAAGTATTAAGTCCACTACCTAATGTCTGTGGCGGAATTAATCTAGAATATTATTTCTCGAGAATGGATAATGAGAAAATGGGAGCTGGAACAAAACTGCCTCATAACGTGATGGGATTAATTGGAGTTGCTAATAGTAGTGATGGGGATCTTAGACCTGGATTGCCATTGCAAATGATAGAGAATCACGATCCAGTTCGTTTGTTAATGATGGTAGAACACACACCAGAAATAGTATTAAAGACGATTAAATCTTCTCAAGCTATGTACGATTGGTTCGATAAAAAATGGTTGCATTTAGTAGCCATTTCTCCAGAAGATGGCAAGTTGTACTATTTCTGCGATGGAAAATTTGAGCGTTATAACCCACTATTGAAAATTACGACAACAAGTGATATTTTAGGAGTTATCGAAACTGCAGGAGAAATGAAATCAAACCATATTCTGGATGCTACTAAAGAAAATATCTCTGTTCAAATTTATTCTGATAAAATTTAAATAAAATGAATTCATTACTACCTATATTATTACTTGTGCCTCTGGTTTCGCTTCTAGTGGGATTCAGTTTTTCAAATAAAAATGAAAAGGCAATTTACAGAACTTCAATAATTAGTATTCTCGTAAATTTCGTTACTATCATTAGCCTAACTAGCTACTGGATTACTCATGATTTTGAATATATTATTTTCAAAGGACCAACATTGTATCACTCCAGCGAAATAGATTTTAGTCTAAATCTTTTTATTGATGGCTATAGTTTGGCCTACATATTTGTAGCCACTTTACTCACTGGAGCTATTATTGTTTTTAGCAAAAACTATATACATAGAGAGAAAGGATATAAACGTTTTTTTAATAATTTAAAATTCTTTTACCTAGGATTAATGTTAGTGTTATTAGCAGATAATTTAGAAATACTATTTGTAGGCTGGGAAGTTTTAGGTGTCACTTCATTCTTTCTAATTGGCTTTTATAGAGAACGTTATCTTCCTGTTAAAAATGCTTTAAAAGTTGTTTCTTTATATCGTGTAGCAGACATCGCTTTATTATTAGGTATATGGATTACACACCATTACTTTGGACATAGTATCAGTTTTTCAAATTTTGAAGGCTTACAGAATACCGAATCACATGTTCTAAATGATGCCTTTTATCATTTTATGATTCCAAGCGTATTTCTAATTGCTGCAATGGTGAAATCTGCACAATTTCCATTTTCATCTTGGTTACCAAGAGCAATGGAAGGCCCAACAACATCAAGCGCTATTTTTTATGGCTCTTTGTCGGTTCATATTGGCGTATTTTTACTAATTAGAACAGCACCTTTTTGGGAGAACAACTTATGGTTTCATTTTCTTATTGGTGGTATTGGATTAATTACCTGTGTACTAGCGACTTTAACTTCAAGAGTTCAATCTTCAATAAAAACTCAAATAGCTTATTCATCAATTGCTCAAATAGGATTTATGTTTATTGAAGTGGCATTAGGTCTTTACTGGTTTGCTATAATTCACTTTACGTGCAACGCATTGTTTAGATCCTATCAACTTTTAGTTTCTCCATCTGTGCTTAGTTATAGAATACACGAGCAGTTATTTCATTTTATACCGCCAGCCGCTCAAAAAACAGAAGGTTTGTGGAATCGAATTAAGCTGTCTATTTACGTACTCTCTATCAAAGAATTTAATCTAGACATCTTTATGTTTCGTTATCTATGGAGCCCTTTAAAGACAATAGGGAACTCTTTCAAGTTTGTAAAAAGTAGAACATTAATTTATAGCATGGCGCCTCTATTTATTTTAGGACTTTACACGGTTTACAACCAAGATATCCTTTCCTTATTTATGCTAAAACACTTACCCGAAATTTTTGCAGGATTAGGTTTGATGTTAATCTTAAAATCATTTGTTGAAAGAGATTCTTCAATGGTGAGTTGGATATTAATAGTGGTCAATCAATTATTTTTATCCTTGGCTTTTGGCTTTAATGAAGAATTTGATTTTAATCAAATACATATCTTTTTAAGCGGTATTCTAGTTGCGGGCATCTTAGGTATATGGATACTTAATAGGCTAAAAATAAGAGGTGAGGATATCTCCTTAAATCAATTTCACGGGCATTCTTACGAATATCCACGATTAGCATTTCTCTTTATCATTTGTTGTTTGGCAATTGCAGGATTTCCCATAACACCAACATTTATTGGAGAAGATTTGATGTTAGGTCATATACACGAAAATCAATTTCCACTTCTAATTTTAGTGGTATTAAACTTAATACTAGATGGGCTAGTGATTTTTAGGATTTACTCGAGATTATTCTTAGGAGAGCACAAAAAAGGGTATCACGAGTTTGCTTATAGGTCTTCTTAAAATTAGCTAGTATTTAAAATAATAATAATTATCTCATAAATTATCTCATAAAATGAAAAATACAGAAATACCAAAAAAGGGCATCACGGGTTTAAAAACCCATTTTAAAGACGATTTAATATCAGGGTTTAGTGTTTCCCTTATTGCCCTACCGTTATGTTTGGGTATTGCAATAGCTTCAGGTGTACCACCACTTGCAGGTTTAATAGCAGCTATTATTGGAGGGTTGATTGCCTCACGAATATCAGGAACATTTGTCACTATTAGTGGTCCTGCAGCTGGTTTGATAGTAATCACTTTAGGTGCTGCGGAAGCCATGGGTGGAGCTGGAGCGGAAGGCGGCTATTCAGGATATCCACATGTCTTGGGAGCAATAATTATTGGGGGATTGATTATGGCGCTTTTCGGCTTACTGAAAGTAGGTAAAGTTGGCGACTACTTTCCATCGGCAGCAGTACATGGTATGCTGGCTGCTATCGGTATTATCATTATTATTAAACAATTCTTTCCTGCTATTGGAGCGCCCTCTCCCAAAGGAGAAATTTTAGAAGTGGCAACAGATATTCCTCATGCGCTTACTGAATTGAATCTTTATGCATTAACTATTGCTTTAATTTCTATGGTGATATTAATTATGCATCCAATTTTAAAGTTGAAATTCATCAAAATGATTCCTGCTCCAATGTGGGTACTCATTTTTACGATTCCTACAGCTATACTTTTAGGTACCGAGAATTTGGCAATGGTAGAAATGCCACATAATTTATTTGGTGAAGGTGGTTTTCAATTACCTTCTTTTGAGAAAATAGGAGAATCTGAATTTTGGATTGCTGTTATAGGTTTCGCATTGGTTTCGGCGATAGAGAGTCTCTTAAGTGCAAAAGCAGTAGATAGTTTAGATCCCTATAAAAGAAGTTCAAATTTGAATAAAGATTTAATTTCTATGGGCGCGGGTTCTTCTCTTTCTGCGTTGATTGGTGGTCTTCCAATGATTTCTGAAATCGTGCGTTCTTCTGCGAATGTGAATAATGGAGCGAAAACCCAATGGGCAAACTTTTTTCACGGAGGCTTCCTTCTCATTTATTTACTTATTGGTGTAACCATAATCGAGATGATTCCTATTTCTGCCTTAGCTGCAATGCTTGTGTTTACTGGATTTAAGTTAGCATCTCCAAGAGAGTTTAAGCATATGTTTCAAATTGGTTTAATGGAGTTTGAGATCTTTGTCGTAACGCTTATCGCAGTTTTAGCCACAGATTTAATTATTGGTATTGTAATCGGAATTTTATTCAAATATGTGCTGATTCTTTTTAAAGGAACAAAATTTAGGGAGTTGTTTAAGTCTAACTTGTATATAAGCCACGAGGGAGAGATAAAGACAATTCATTTAAAAGGCTCACAGATTTTCTCTAATTACTTATCACTTAAAAAGAAAATGGATAGTGGTGTTCAAAAATATAACGAACTTATTCTTGACTTTGCAGAAGTTGAATTTATAGATCATACAGTTATGGAACATTTAGAAGATTATGCCCGATTAGCTAAGTTAAATGGTAAAGATGTACATATTGAAAATGCAGATGGTCTTAATCCAGTATCTACTCACCCTTTAGCGGCTAGAGATCGCAGATCAAAAACAAAATTAAAAAATATCAATATTAATGCTCGTACACTGCAATTACTTTCGTTCTCTAATGAAAAGAACTATCAATTCAGTACAAAGTTAGATGATTACAGTGAATGGGAATTCTATCATTTTACCATAAGGAAACAAATTTTATCAATTGAAAATGCAATTCAATATCAAAAAAATGGGATGACCTATCAAATAGCCGATATCACTACTAAAACAGGTGCTGAAGTGACTGCTAATATTCAAAAAATAACAGCGATTAAAGTTTCAGGGATATCTGAAGTGCCTAAGTTTTATCTGCAGAGGAAAGATTTCTTGGAAGCTCTAAAAGATGTTTTTGATCACAATGACATTACTTTTGCTAACTTTCCTAAATTCTCAAAACATTATGCAATTCACGCTGACGATGCGGAAGAAAAAGTACGTCAATTGTTCAATGAACATCTTCTGTCTTATATGGAAACACATGGTACGATATTTATGAGTGGTAATGGCAAAGATTTGCTTGTTCATCTGGATGATAAACTATTAAATATCAATGAAATTCAAGCTGTTATCTCCCGAACAGAAAAGTTAGTATCCGCTATGTAGTTTGAAAATGCTACAATATGGCTACAAAACAACGCCATTAGTTAGTCACGATATTTTGTTACCATCAAAAGTCTTTAGGTTGTTTTGTAGTCTTTTTTATACTTAATAAAATGAAAAATATTTATATTGCCTTTTTACTAATATTAGTATTTAATCTTGCCAGTGCACAGGAGAATAGTGCTAGTCATTCTAGTTCTTGGAATAGTTTTATCCCAAAAGTAAAGATTGATAATTCCTTTTATATCACATCAGAATTTCACTTTAGACGTGCTAATTTTTTAAAAGGTTGGGAGCAATTTATCATAAGACCTGCTATTCACTTTAAGAAGAACGAAACCTATGATTTTGCTTTAGGTTATAGTTTTATAAAAAATTATTCTTTTGCTGATTTTAGTATTCCAATTAATGCAAATGAACATAATATATGGCAGCAAGTACAATTAAGTCAATCTCAAGGCAAAATTAGTTTTAAGCACCGTTTTCGATTAGAAGAACGTTTTATTGATAAAATTGTTGAATCATCTAATAATCATTATGGTATAGGTGGTGGTAATTATAATAACAGATTTCGCTATCGTTTTACCGTAACTAGACCCATCATAAAAATTAAGGAAGATAAAAGTATTTCAGTTGAAATATTTAATGAATTGTTTATGGATTTAGAGGATGGAATTAGACCAAAAGCTTTTAATCAGAACTGGTTTTATGTTGGTTTGGGATATCCTATAACCTCTAAAATGGGATTAGGTATTGGGTATCATAATATCGGCTTAAATGGTGGTAACAATACGTTCATTACTAATCATATCTTGCAAACAACGATTACTTATTTAGTAAACTAATTGATCGTAGTCATTAAACTACTTTACCCTTTTATTTAGAGATATTTATAATCTTATTCAAAAAGTTTGATTTTTGTATTTATGAGGTGGCTAAAATAAATTACAATTAGCTATTACTGCGTTTTTTTAAGTTGAAATCAGTAAAAATAGAAAGTAGCTCGTTAATTAACTATGCTTTATGTTTTGTGACAAAAGAAGATGAGTTTTTGTAAATAACCTCGTTCTTAAAGTAAATTAGAACCTTTCTCTATTCTCTTTTTTAATTTCAGTTATTGATATGAATGATAATTTTAAAAGAGGATTACCAATTGTTTCGTATCTCGTTTTTTCTTAAAGTAAAATGAATAATATTTTTAACTTTTTTACTTTCCAACTACACCTAAAAGACTCCTCATTCAAATTCAATACTGCAAACTTGTTTTTTATTATTCCAAGATATTCGTTTGTAGCCAAACAGTCTTAAAACTTCTATCTGAGTAAATGTAGTAACTCCAATTAAATAAGAGGCTGTCTTTTCAGGCAGCCTCTTATAATTTAACCAACTTGTTGTAATTAGTTACTATGTTGAGGTGACGATGACATTATTTTTTTAATCAAAACTTCTTTTCTTGTTGTAATTTTTACAATATATATCTGATTGTCAGATCCATATAAATTAATTCGTGTAACGCCTTTACTGCCCTTGATATAATTACTATTGATATAACTTTTTATTAAAGCATTTTTTACATCAAATATTTCAACTTTAACATTAGTATCATAACAAAAATTATAACTAGCAAATACTTCCTGTTCAAAAGGTACTGGATACATCACGAGTTTCTCTTTATCAATAATTAAATGTAGGGACGTAGTATGCGTGCAGCCTTCATTATTTGTAGTTTCATGAGTATAAACACCACTCTTTTTGTAGGTCTCTCCATTTAATTCCCAGAAATAACTTTCACAATTTTCTATATCTAACTTTTCATTGGTGTCTTCACAAGGACTACAATCTTCAATTGTTAAGTTTAATATTTTAGATCCTTCACAGTTCTCACCTGGAATTGTTAATCCTACTTGCACTGTTGTATATGTTTGACCATTTACAGACCATACATATAATTCGCCTTCACAAATTTTTGCATCTGTTACTTCTGGCTCCGGCTCTGAACCTTGATTAATATAACTACATGTTGCTGTGTCTAATTGGTAATCATCCCAACAGTTTACATTGCCTGGATTGATTGGCTCTGTACCTTTATTAATATAAGTACATGTTGATGTGTTTAGTTGGTAATCATCCCAACAGTTGACTATTGTTGGTTCTTCTGGTTCAAGCCAAGTTGTAATTGTTGTTATGTCATATTCACAGCCTGCTGCATTAGTTTCTTTAGTTATAACTGTTCCTGCTTCAGATTCGATACATGAGTCAATATTTACAATTTCATCTGGCTGTCCAATCCAAGTTGTGATTGTAATTACATCATATTCACAACCTGCTGCATTGATTTCTTTAGTTATAACTATTCCTGT
>NZ_KE384348.1:0-80324 GCF_000425305.1 Psychroserpens burtonensis DSM 12212 | reverse complement strand
GAATCAATATTTACAGTCTCATCTGCTTGTCCAATCCAAGTCGTGATTGTTGTTACTTCATAATCACAGCCTTCGGCATTAGTTTCGTTAGATAATACTATTCCTGCCTCTGCTTCGATACATGTGGTCTCATTGATTGTTAGACCTGCGCCTCCTACATATGTTGTAATTGTTGTTACCTCATAAGTACAGCCTGAAGCATTAATCATTGTTACTGTTACGGCTCCTGCTTCTGCTTCGATACAAGTTATTTCATTGGTCGTCTCATCTAGCTGTCCAGTCCAAGTCGTGATTGTTGTCACTTCATAGTCACAGCCAGCTTCATTAGTCTCAGTAGTTACGATTGTTCCTGCTTCTGCTTCGATACACGAATCAATATTAACCGTCTCATTTGCTTGTCCAATCCAAGTGGTGATTGTCGTTACTTCATAGTCACAGCCTGCGTCATTAGTCTCAGTAGTTACAACTGTTCCTGCTTCTGATTCGGTACATGAATCAACATTTACAGTTTCATATTGCTGATCGCAGGTTACAGCCAAACCTGTTTGTGAATTATCATTTGAACTAATAGCATTCCCTTGGGAAGTATTTAGAGGAGGTGAAGGACAACCTTCACATAATTCAGGATTTTGGGCTGTAATATATACAATGTTCCCTAAAATTACATCGTTATCACTCACCACATTACCTCTTACAGTAAGAAAAATACTTCCAACATCAAATGAATTAAAACCTCCACCTGAATTTGTTAATTTTATTGTGTTTGCAGAACCAGTTGTTAAACTCAGTTGATTCCAACGTGTATCGGTTCCTGAAGCAATTCCTATAATTTCAGTATTGCCACCAACACTAATTGTGACTCGTAATGAATTTTGAGCTATAGTTTGGTTACCATAGTTACCAACAGTAGCACTCAAAATCCCTGTGGAACCTTCAGAAACACTTGAAGGACTCATTAAAATTCCGATTCCAGGATCTGCATTTTTTTGTGAATATCCTTTTGGAATAAACATAAATACAGTAAATAACAATAACATTAATTTATATAGAGTAGTATTCATGATCTTATTGTTTGATATTGACATTTTTTTTAGGTGATAAACTATGATCATAATTATTGAGCTTTAATAACAATGTTGTAGGTGTTATTAAAAGTCTGACTATCTTCTCCTGAACCATTTGTAATTGTAATTGTAATTGGCTGCGTAGTTTGAGTCGGTATATCTAATTCTCGCTTTACAGTAAAGCCAATAGATGAAAATGTATTTGCTTCAATTATAACACCTGGTTTTAATATCATTGTTATTATGAATGAATTTTCAGTTATTATCCAATCACTATTATTAACTTGAACACCATCATTCACATTAGAACTGGTCGTATTAGCAGCATAGGTAATAAGAAATGCACTTCCTTTTGTGATTGTAAGAACTATTTGTCCATTTGAGGACGCACCTTTAACTTCAGATATATTCACAACAAAATCTTTTGTTGATCCTGCAGCTAAAAAACCTAATTCATCAATGGCTATTGTTGGCGTAAAGTCTGGTAAGACTACGGGTGTTATTACTGTTGGCGTGTCGTTCTCCTTTGTTGTACCAGAGATATCAGTGATGTCATTTCCTTCAGGATCTTGAGCAGTAACTAAAGCCGAGTTTGATATACTTCCTGCATCAATATCATCTTGAGTAATGGTATAACTACCTAGTGCTATAGTCGCAGTACCTGGTGCTAAAGAAGTAATTGGGTTTCCATTGATTATCAATCCTACCATTGGGTCAGTTATCACGACATTAGTCAATGTAGTATCTCCGGTATTTTCAATTGTAAATATATAAGTAATTATATCTCCTAGGACACCTGTTCCACTTAAGATGGCGTTCTTAACTAATACAATGTTTGGGTTTCGTACTAAGGTTGTTACCGTTGGCGTATCATTCTCCTTTGTTGTTCCAGAGGTATCTGTTATGTCATTTCCTTCAGGATCTTGAGCAGAAGCTAAAGCCGAGTTGGTTACATTCCCTGCATCTATATCCTCTTGAGTAATGGTATATGTTCCAGTGATAGCATCGCTAGAATCTCCCACTTCCAGAGAAGCAATTGAGCTTCCAGAGATTGTCAAACCTTCCATGGGATCAGTTACTGTGATATTAGTTAAAGTAGTATCTCCTGTGTTTTCAACAGTAAAGGTATAGGTAATTAGATCACCTAGGGTTCCCGTTCCACTTACTACGGCACTCTTAACTAATGCAATGGCTGGATTCTGAATTAAGGTTGTTACGGTTGGCGTATCATTCTCTTTAGTTGTACCAGAAATATCAGTTATGTCATTTCCTTCAGGATCTTGAGCAGTAGCTAAAGCTGAGTTGGTTACACTTCCTGTGTCCATATCGGCTTGAGTAATGGTGTATGTTCCTGTGATTGTATCGCTAGAATCTCCAGGTTCCAAAGAAGCAATTGGGCTTCCAGTGATCGTCAGTCCTTCCATTGGGTCAGTGACCACGACATCAGTTAGAGTAGTTTCTCCTGTGTTTTCAACGGTAAAGGTATAGGTGATTATATCCCCCAGAGTTCCCGTTCCACTTACTATGGCACTTTTAACTAATGCAATTGCTGGTAATTTTGTTACCGTTGGTGTGTCATTTTCATTTGTTGTACCAGAGATATCAGTGATGTCATTTCCTTCAGGATCTTGAGCAGTAGCTAAAGCTGAGTTGGTTACACTTCCTGTATTAATGTCTTCTTGAGTAATCGTGTATGTACCTATGATGACATCGCTAGAGGCTCCCACTTCCAAAGAAGAAATTGGGTTTCCAGTAATAGTCAATCCTTCCATGGGATCAGTTACTGTGACATTAGTCAAAGTAGTATTACCTGTATTTTCAACGGTAAAGGTATAAGTAATTATATCTCCTAGAGTTCCCGTTCCACTTACTACGGCACTCTTAACTAATGCAATGGCTGGATTTTGAGTTAAGGTTGTTACTGTTGGCGTATCATTGTCATTTGTTGTACCAGAGATATCAGTGATGTTATTTCCTTCTGGATCTTGAGCAGTAGCTAAAGCCGAGTTGGTTACACTTCCTGTATTAATGTCTTCTTGAGTAATCGTGTATGTTCCTGTTATTGTATCGCTAGAATCTCCAGGTTCCAAAGAATCAATAGGGCTTCCAGTGATCGTCAATCCTTCCATTGGATCGGTTACCACGACATTAGTTAGAGTAGTTTCTCCTGTGTTTTCAACGGTAAAGGTATAGGTGATAATATCTCCTAGGGTTCCCGTTCCACTCACTATGGCACTTTTAACTAATGCAATTGCTGGTAATTTTGTTACTGTTGGTGTGTCATTTTCATTTGTTGTACCAGAGATATCAGTGATGTCATTTCCCTCTGGATCTTGAGCAGTAGCTAAAGCCGAGTTGGTTACACTTCCTGTATTAATATCTTCTTGAGTAATGGTGTATGTACCTGTGATTACATCGCTAGAACCTCCTACTTCTAAAAAAGTAATTGGGTTTCCAGTGATCGTCAATCCTATCATTGGGTCAGTTACTGTGACATTAGTCAAAGTCGTATTACCTGTGTTTTCAACGGTAAAGGTATAGGTAATTAGATCCCCTAGAGTTCCCGTTCCACTCACGCTTGCTATTTTTACTAATGCAATGACTGGAGTTTTGGTCAAGGGTGTTACCGTTGGTGTGTCATTGTTAATTGTTGTACCAGAGGTATCAGTGATGTTATTTCCTTCAGGATCTTGAGCAGTAGCTAAAGCGGAGTTGGTTACGCTTCCTGTGTCAATATCGGCTTGAGTAATTGTGTATGCGCCAGAGATAGCTGAGCTAGAAGCTCCTATTTCCAAAGAAGT
This sequence comes from Psychroserpens burtonensis DSM 12212, assembly GCF_000425305.1. Taxonomy (GTDB): domain Bacteria; phylum Bacteroidota; class Bacteroidia; order Flavobacteriales; family Flavobacteriaceae; genus Psychroserpens; species Psychroserpens burtonensis. The sequence goes on along the minus strand of NZ_KE384348.1, from coordinate 76,459 downwards.
AACTGGGCTTCCAGTGATGGTCAATCCTGACATTGGGTCAGTGACTTCGATATTAGTCAAAGTGGTATCTCCAGTATTTTCAACGGTAAAGGTATAAGTGATTACATCTCCTAGGGTTCCCGTCCCACTCACGCTTGAGGTTTTTACCAAGGCAATAGATGGATTTGAATCAACAGGATCATCAAAGCAAAGTGTGTCAGTATAAATTACACCTGTACTAAACCCAATTGCTCCACCTGTAGAAAGCATTCTTCCCTCCACACTTGTATTTGCTCCTGCGGTACAGGCTCCACCATGAGAAATAACGGTTCCTTTCATGTAAGTGAAAGTTCCTATAGAAACGGCACCAGTTGGAACTCCGGCTCCACCAAGCCAAAAAACATTACAACGCTTCGCTCCATTAGTTAAAATCACTCTTGATTGTGCTGCTACTGAAAATGCCCCTGCAAATTTAAAAACAAATATTGCATTGGGATCATCTTGACCATCTAAGGTAATAGTACCTGCTAAAGAACCGGCTCCTGCTATAAAATAAACCCCAGCATTTATCGTTTCTCCACTTCCAAAAGCTGGCGTGTGTCCAGTTTCCGTATTTGGTAAAGCCATAAGTGACTCATAAGCGTTATCTAAATCTATTACGGCTTGTGCTGTAACAGCATCTGAATTATAAAAAATTCCTGTAGTGAGGTCGCTATTTGTATGAGTTGAAGTTAAAAAACCACTTATAGCACCACCATTTGTGCCAATAGCACCAACTATTCCAGATGTCGCAGCATTTGCTACAGCACCAAAACTAGTAAAAAGTGCAAAACCCTTAAGACTTCCTAAAATATCAACAGCAGCGGCAGAAGAACAGTCACCTAAACATTTTATTGGAATGGTGCTGTTGCCAATAGGCATAATTACTTCACCACCAGCCGCAATAGTTATAGCGCCTTCAGAAGTAAGGAGTCTTCCATTTATGGTACTATTCACACCAAGAGTAACAGCTCCAGGGTGTGCAAATAAAGTTCCTTCCATAGCACTTGATGCTGCAACAGAAATGGCTCCTTGAGAAATCCAAAAAACATTAGCAGCACGTGTTCCATTACTTAAAGTGATAGTTGAACCTGCACCTACTGTAAGTGCTCCTTCAAATTTCAATATAAAAAAAGCATTAGGATCTCCTCCTCCATCAAGAGTAAGAGCACCAGCTATAGATCCAGCGCCACCTATCGAATAAACGCCAGGTGAAATAGTTTCTCCACTTCCAAAAGCAGGCAAATGAGTACTAGGTTCTGTTACAAAAACATCATCAAGATGTATGTATACCCTAAGAAGATCTATTCTAGCCTGAACGGTTGTCGGGTCATTAGTGTACGTTGAGCCAGTGTATCCGTTTGCAGAATCAAATCCGATACCGCTAATTATTCCAGCATTTGTTCCAGCATCTCCTGCAGAGGTGCCGCCATTTGTGACAGCTCCCGATCCAGCAAAAGTTCCAAAAGGTTGAAGTGTCCCTAGTTCAAGTGTTTGACTAAAACTTAGACTTGAAAAAAATAATAGTCCGATAGTTGTTAAGCTAAAAAGTAATTTTTTGTTCATTGTAATTGGTTATTAAGCGGTCTAGTTAGTAATTATACAGAGGGTCCTAAATTTCTGATTTCTTGTTATAATTAAATAATAACAACGGATCGTAATATTTTTTTTGTCACACTATCCGTGGATGAAAGTACGCTTCGATTATAAGTTATTTCTCAATTTTCGATTGATGACAAACGAAAAGCGTTGAGTTACAGTTTACTGACGATAAGCACTTTTTTTAGATTATTAGAAAAAAATCTCTTTTATTCGTGCTGTAACATTCAATTGGTAAAAAACAGCTAATTATTCCAGCGTTCCCTGCAGAGGTACCAACGTTTGTGACTGCTCCCGATCCAGCATAAATTCTAAAAGGTTGAAGTGTTCCTAGTTCAAGTGTTTGACTAAAACTTAGACTTATAAAAAATACTAGTATGAGAGTTGGCAGTCTGAAAAGTAATTTTTTGTTCATTGTAATTGGTTATTAAGCGGTCTAGTTAGTGATTATAAGGAGTGTCCTAAATTATATTTTTTAGCAATGTTTATAACCTATATTAAACAATGTGAGTTATTTGTAATGCGAACCTACATGTATTCAAGTGGTAATCAATTTTAATATCCTCTATCTACCAATTAAAGCAGCCAACGAACACTTTTATGTGATTTTGTTCGTTAAGGCACATTGTTTACAAAGTTAAAGGGATATGCTTTACACTAGATTTTTACTTAGTTTAATTGATACTTGGTTGTCTCTTATTTAATGGACTATGAAGAAATTAATTACGCTTATTATTTGTAAATATAAAACTGTTAGATATCCATTTTTTTTATCCAATTAGCAGTGGTTTATGCTAACTTATAAATTTGTTTTTAGGTATTATAGTGGGACAGACTTCTGTTGATGTAGATGACTTCCACAATTGGTGTTGCTTGAGTTAAGAGATCAGTATTGTGTGCAAATAATCAACCAGTATACAATGAATTTGCTACTTATTTAAGCGAAGTCCTTTCTAAAGAAGTGAATTGGAAATGCATACAAATTAAGTCTCCTTAAAAGGAATCTTTAAAGACTTCGAGAAGAGTTAATTTAGATTAGGAGCGTTTTGTTTTTTGTAGATGAAATTGCTCAAAAACAACAATATGCCGTATTTGACTTCTATAAGGAGATAAAATATTAGAATAATCAAATTTTGATATAAACAAAATTTGATGGATAATATCATTTGACTTATTGCTATCCGTGTTTATTATTTAACGGAGCGCTAAATATTGGTTACATACTTTTTCTTTTACTAAAAAGACTGTGCAGAAACTATTAAACTCTATATCTTTTAAAAAGGATATGTGTTAATGTATAACTGCACAGGTTTTTTAGACGATTTCTAATTTAAAAATTGAAATTATAGTTTTTGATAGTTAACTTGTATTTTCTACCCCAGAGCACGCATAGTTACATAAATTCTCCAACCAATAATGGCTAATTGAAATTTAGTGGCTTTACTGAGGTCTAGCTGTTGTTTTGAAAAACTAGGTAAGAGTGATTTATTGAGTTTGGCTAGTGCCTTAAAGAGATTCTGTTTCATACACATAAGATTGGTAGATTACTATCTAAGTGTAAAACTAAGGATTTTGAAATAGAAAGATCTTTTTAAAATGCTGTAAAACTTATTCTAGACTAAGTTTTACAGTCATGTGGTTGATTTAGTTAATCGAAAAAAGAATATCGATAATTAATTTTGCAAAATTCATCATGATTTTGGGTTTTAGAGGTTAATAATTGATTTTGATTATTGATTGAGTTTTCAATATATAGACTTAGAAACTCATTTACCCAACGTTTATAATAAATCTATGAAATTGAATATTAAATTATAATTAAAATAACGTAATTTATTTCAATATTTATATTTTTTACTTGTTATATGTTTTAAATTGAAATATAAAAGTATTATTTATGTTATTATTTGTAATAACCCAAGGGCCTTTTTTGTCCTTTTTATTTAAACCAAGGGATAATTGATCTTAAAATGATCAACTTTTGAATGTTTCGCCTTTTTATAATTTCATTTTTAAAAATTACTACGGTTGATTTTAAGTTAAAATAGAGGCTATTTTGTTAAACTTAATTTCTTAGAGCGATAATCACAAATAGAATTAAGAGTTGATTACATTTGTAAAAATTCAAAACATGAAAAAAATACTACTTTTTGCTTTATCTTTCTACGTAACGCAGTTTTCTTATGGACAAATTGTAATCAATGAATTAGATTGTGATTCACCAGGAGCAGAAAATATGGAATTCTTAGAGCTCTTGTCTGAAACTCCAAATTTCCCTTTAGATGGCTATGTTGTTGTTTTCTTCAATGGGTCCTCATCAGGGAATAACTCTAGTTATTTCACTGTTGACTTAGATGGTTTTACGACAGATATTAATGGATTATTACTCATAGGTAGTAACTCTGTAAGTCCTGTGCCTCAATTTTTAATTGCAGAAAACATTATTCAAAACGGAGCAGACGCAGTTGCTGTTTATCAAGCTAGTGATTTTGATTTTCCTGAAGAGACTATCGCTACTATTGATAATTTAGTGGATGTATTACTTTATGATACTTCAGATTCAGATGACCAAGACTTTATTGATATTTTTAGCCAAGATCCAAGATTTACCAATATTGAGCAAATTAATGAAGGAGCAGGAAATAATCCTAATTCTATCCAACGTTTCGTTGATATGGATGGTATCGTGACATACATGTCAACGACGCCAACTCCAAGAGCGTTAAACGATGGAAGTGGAGTAGTGCTTAATGGTATCATTATGGCTATCGCGCAAGAACAGTATAATGAGTTTGACGCCTTTGACATTTCTTTTACATTGGAAACTCCTGTTACACAAGAACTCAACTTTAATATTGTACTCGATAATCTTGGGTTCAATACTTCAGATTTTACGGGAAATACATCCATTACCATTCCTTTAAATCAAACTACAGCGTCCACAACAATTACATTAATAGATGATGCTGATGATGAAGGCGATGAAGTTACTAGAGTGCGTTTTGAAAGCTTACCAGCAGAATATCTAGCACTCAATAACAACTTAGAGATTCGTATTGTAGATAATGATTTTACAATGTCTAATTTTGGTACACCTTTAAACCCTACCTTCGGAAATGTAACAACGACTCAGCCTAATAGTTATTATAATTTACTTGATGGATTAGCAGATGAGGATTTGCGACAAGCGCTCCAAGATATTATAGCAAATCCAAATATTGTAAGAGCACAAACCTATGCCGATGTTTTTGATATTTTGAGAGAAGCAGATCAAAACCCACTAAACAGTAATGAGGTTTGGCTATTGTACAAAGAAATAGGACGTTCAAAATTAGACGCGCAATCGAGTTCAGATAATTTTGAAAAATGGAATAGAGAACATACGTATCCAAGATCTCGAGGAGGCTTTTTTGATATAGAAGAGGATGGGATTGCAGACGGAAAAGATATCTTTTGGACAACAAAAGCAGATTCATTACGTCATGGTAATTCCGATGCTCATGCACTTCGCGCTGCAGATGCAATAGAAAACAGTACACGTAACAATAAACATTATGGAGATCCAACTTTAGGAGGTTATGATGGACCTACAGGAACAGCAGCCAGCTTTTATGGTGATGTTGCGAGAAGTGTATTATATATGGAAATTAGATATAACGGATTGCAAGTTGTTAATGGTTATCCCGAAAATGGTACAGGAGAATTGGGAGATGTAGCAATCTTATTAGATTGGCATAGAAATGATCCACCAGATGATTATGAAATGAATCGTAATAATGTGGTGTATACATGGCAGTTTAATAGAAATCCATTTATAGATCAGCCAGATTTAGTAGAATATATTTGGGGAAATAATGTCGGACAAATATGGGATCAAGAGCTGAGTGTTTTAGAGTTCGGTTTAAATGAAATTAGTGTGTATCCAAACCCAACAACAAATACAATTAGTATCAAAGGACTTAATGCACAAGCAGATGTGCAAGTGTTTTCTATAGAAGGAAAATTGCTTAGTTCTTTTAGTTATAATGAAGACACTGCAATTGATTTAAACCTAGCAAGCGGTATCTATCTTCTATCTATTTCTTCGGAAAATAAGAAAACGGTTAAGAAGCTGATAGTGAATTAGGTGGTAGGCTAGACTAATTAAAATAAACAAACCCTTCAAGAATTTAATTTTTGAAGGGTTTTTAATAAGGAATTCTAATTACTTTTTTCAATAAGCCATTTTTGGTGTTTTCCACTATTGCTACTATTGCCACTGTTGGTGTTTTTCACCAACAGTTATTCATTTTTTGCAAGGTTCAAGTGAGATTAGTTGGTAAAAAAAAACCAACAAAGGCAAAGATTAAATAGTTATGAGGTTCTTTAAAAAAGTAAACCCTTCAGATTTCAACTTCTAAGGGGTTCTATGCTTTAATCATTTTATTCTCAAAGCTTATATTTTTCTATTGCCACTGTTGGTGTTTTTCACCAACAGTTATTCATTCTTTACGAGAGTCAAGTTAGATTTGTTGGTAAAAAAAACACCAACAAAGGCATAAGCAAACGGTTAAGAAGCCGATAGTAAATTAAACAATAGGCCAGATAACTTAAATAAGAAAACCCTCTAGAAATTAATTTCTGAAGGTTTTTTATTGTTTTGTAGTGAAATAATCACCTATTTCTCTTAGTACAAGAGAGTCATCTTTAGATTTTCCCATAAAAATATCAGGAATGCCTTTTTTTTCACCTTTCCAAGAAGCGCTCGATTTGCTGCCATTGTCGTCATTCAGTGAGATTTTTATACCTGTAATTACACCAGCTTTATTTCGTCTTACTTTTGAGAATTTGGCATCGATACCATGTTTCTTTAGTTCTTGCTTTTGCTTTTCTAAAAATGAATCTGTAGAAGTTTTCGAGATTACTAATTCTGCAGATTTTTCTCCGTTGTCACCCGTGTAATAGACTCCTGTGACTTGAGTTGTTGTCACTTTCCAAGGACTGTCTTTTTTTACTTCTATTATTTTAGATTCACTGTTTCTATTTAAATAATTTGGTGATTTTGTAATAATGATTACAGCTCCATTTTTGCCTTTTTCTCCATAGACGGCAAGTGCATTTTTACTTTTAAGTACGGTCATACTTTTTATGTTATCAGGATGTACCAATTTAAATTCTGTTGCCGACACAACTCGCTCGTCTATAATGTAAATGGGATTTTTACTTTTGTCATCGTATCCAATAATTTCCTTAGAATTATTAATGGTATATTTTTTTACAGCATCACTAAACGCTTTAGTTTTGACAATTATAACGCCATTTTTTCCTTTTTCTCCGTAAAATTTTAAAGCTTTCTCGTCCTTTAAAATATCTAATGATTCAATATTATCAGGTGTCAAACCTTTAAATTTTTTTTTGGTTACTTCTTGTGCGTCAACAATAAATATAGGCTCACTAGTGTAACTTCCCTCAGAAGTAAATTTATAAGTTGTAGCTTCGTTTGTTTTTTTATAAATCCCTTCTTCAAACTTGTTAGTAATTGAATCGTTGGGTTCGCTAATTTTATAGGTTTGAACTTCAAACGTGTCTCCAATAACCCAAGGATTTCTTTTTTTTGTTTTTACAATTACAACACCATTTTTACCACGATCTCCATATTTTTCAGTAGCCATTTTGTCTTTTAGTACAAAAACAGATTCAATGTGATCTGGATCTAGATTTTCAAATACCGCCTTTTCTACAATTTTACCGTTAAGTACAAATAATGGAGCTTTAGATTGGGTTGTCATTAGTCTTATTTTACCATTTTCTGAAGCATTGATATTTGTTTTTGTACCATCTTTACTTATCCATGATTGATTTTTTGAGTTACTATTTGTTAAAATTGAGTCTTTTTCTTTTATCAAATTATGGCCTTTTGTTTCGATAAATATCGAATCAGTTTTCTTAATAGTATATAAATTAGTTCCTGTAGATTGGACTATAGTTTCCCCATTTTCTGCCGTGTACATAAATTTACCATCTTCTTTACCTATTGTGGTCACGCTAAATGACTCATCAATTTTAAACGAAAATGGTTTTATAGGCTCTTTTCCGCTTACTTTATATTCGGTACTGTTGGATGATGATTCAAAAAAAACTTTGATTGCTGTTATTTCATTTTGACTATTTCTTTTAATGCCTTTGTAATTAAAAGTGATGCCTTTTTTTGAGAGTTGCTTTTTTGTAAGTAATAAATACTCATCAGTATTATCTTTACTAAATATGACGTTTAAGTGGTCTTGAATTTTATTTGTTACCTCATTTTCAACGGAGTCTCTATGATCAATCTCAACATAGACATCCTCAGTATTAAAACTCATCATAAAGACTCCTAATAAAGGAATTACAAAGATCATTTTAAGTTTATTAATTTTGTTTGATTTTGATTGGTGTAACATAACGATTCGTTTTTTGATTAATGAGGTGTAAAAATTATTTGTAATTGGCAATTGATTTAATTGTAAGCTTGTTCTAAGCAACACAGATTGATAACTTTTCTCGCAAAGCGAAGCATGCTGAGCTTCATGATCTGCTATAAATTCTAAGTTTTGCTGTAAGGCTCTTTTGTATAACCAAGCAATTGGATTAAACCAAAATAGAACACAAGCAATATGAGAAATCAAGGTATCCAGAGAGTGCCATTGTTTGGTGTGCACTTTCTCATGATTGATGATGTGTTCGAGTTCTTCTGCTTTAAATTGATTTGGATTATAGACTAGACGATTAAAGAATGAAAAAGGCGTAATATTTCGGTTGGTTTCAATTAACTTAAAGGAACCTAGTGATTTGGTTGTACTTGAGTTGAAAACCTTCCGAAGGGATAAAAAATTAACGATTAGTTTTCCGAAAAAAAATAAGGTGCCCGCAAAGTAGATCCAGATAGTGAGTTGCATATAATCAAATGGTTCTTCTGCGATGACTTCAGTAGCAGATACGTCATTAGTAATCAAAAAATTAGAGGTATTCGTTACCGTATATTCAATATAAATAGGAATGACAACCAACGGTATTAAACAAGCGATGATCAATCCCGAAAGTAAAAACCATCGGTTGGCTTGAAAAAAAGTTTCTTTCTGCAAAAACAATTGATAGCAGGCGTAAAAAATAAAGAGAACTGCAGATGCTTTTAATAGATATTCCATAGATATTTAGTTTTTAGGCCCTTCCTGTAGGGAAGGGTTTGGCATGCGATTCTTTTTTTCAATTAAAGCGATAATTTCTTTTAATTCATCAACACTTATTTTTTCTTCTTTAGCAAAAAAGGAGACTACATTTTTATAAGAATTATTGAAATAATTTTCAATTGCTGTAGTCATAAACCGTTCTTTATAAGCCTCTTTGTCAACAATAGGGAAGTATTGGTGTGTTTTCCCAAAGGCATTGTAGCTTACAAAACCTTTTTCTTCAAGATGCCTTATGGTTGTAGATAATGTATTATAGTGAGGTTTGTCTTCATGAATTTCTGCGAGAACATCTTTTACAAAACCCTTTTCGAGCTTCCAAAGGATGTGCATAATTTCTTCTTCTTTAGTTGTTAGTTTTTGCATCGAAAATATATTTTCGTTCCCATGGAAATGGGAATCTAATAATTAAAATTATAGTATTTTTAATAATCCCATAAATGTATAACTATTTTTATAGTTATATAACTACATATATAGTTATTTTACTAAAAATTAAGTTTTCAGGTTTGTTAATGGAGATGTTTTATCAATATTGAAATTGTACTATCTTCGCAAGACTAAAATAATGATGATTTTTAAAGTTTAGAAAAGAGATTGTATGAGTGTAGTTTGGATCATTTTGGGATTGTTATTACTAGTTATAGGAGGAGAGTTCTTAGTACGATCGTCTGTTGCTCTATCTTTTAAATTAAGTATCTCTAGGATGGTCATTGGAATGACTGTTGTAAGTTTTGCAACCTCTGCTCCTGAGTTATTGGTGAGTTTAAATGCAGCACTTACGGGTTCTCCAGCTATTGCTTTAAATAATGTTATTGGTTCTAATATTGCAAACATTGGTTTAGTTTTAGGAATTACCGCTTTGGTGAGTACTATTGTGGTAGATCCTTCCTTTTATAAGCTCAATTGGCCAGTTATGATGTTGTTTTCTATCGCGCTCTATTATTTTTTATGGAATGACAATCAGCTCATAGCTATTGAAGGCGGTATTTTATTTGTAGGACTAATCATATTTTTAGTAGTACTTATTAGGTCTGCAAAAAAGGATACTGTAGTTGAGGAGGTTGATGATAGTTTAGCAGTAGTTTCTAATTTTAAAATTGTACTATGGTTACTTATTGGTGCTGCAGCTCTTTATTTTGGGTCTGTGTGGTTGGTTGATGGCGCAAAAGATCTTGCTATTAGATTAGGGGTTAGTGATGCTGTTATTGCGGCAACTGTAATTGCTATTGGTACGAGTGTTCCAGAATTGGCAGCTTCTGTAATTGCAGCGGTTAAGAAGGAAAAAGCCTTATCATTAGGTAATTTAATTGGCTCTAACATCTTTAATATAGCTTCGGTTTTGGGATTAACGTCAATGATAAAAACGATACCGGTTACAGACGCCTCAATTTTAGATAAAGATATCTTTTGGATGTTGGCTTTTTCGGCAGTGTTAATTCCATTGATTATTATTCCGAATAAATTTCAAATATCAAGATATAAAGGTCTTTTGTTAGTCGTTGGTTATGGCGTATTTATCTTTCTAGCATTTAAATCTTAAGTATAAAAAAACGTCTTCTCTTATTATAAGAAGACGTTTTTATGAACAAAAAGAGCTTTTGAAATCTAACTTATATTAGCAGATTTAACGGTTTTAATAATACGACCTGCAATTTTGTATGGATCAGCGTTAGATGCTGGACGACGATCTTCTAACCATCCTTTCCATCCTTTCTCTACGGTAATAATAGGAATTCTAATGGACGCACCTCTATCTGAAATACCATAACTAAAGTCGTGTATAGAAGCCGTTTCGTGTAAACCAGTTAAACGCTCATCATTAAACTCACCGTAAACTGCGATATGTTCTTTAACAACAGGTCTAAAGGCTTCACATATTTTTTCATAAGTTTCTTGAGAACCACAAGTTCTTAAGACAGTATTTGAGAAGTTTGCGTGCATACCAGAACCATTCCAATCCCCTTTAACAGGTTTAGGATGGTACTCAATATAATAACCGTACTGTTCAGTCAAACGATCTAATAAATACCGTGAAATCCAAATTTCATCTCCCGCAGTTTTTGCACCTTTTGCGAACAATTGATATTCCCATTGTCCAGAAGCAACTTCTTGGTTGATTCCTTCAAAGTTTAATCCTGCTGCAATACATAAATCGGCATGCTCTTCAACAAAATTTCTACCATGGGTGTGTCTCCCACCAACAGAGCAGTAGTACATTCCTTGTGGACCAGGATAACCTCCAATAGGAAAGCCTAATGGTAATTGAGTATCGGTATCCATGATGAAGTATTCTTGCTCAAATCCAAACCAGAAATCATTATCGTCATCATCAATACTTGCCCTTCCATTGGAAATGTGAGGTGTTCCATCTGCGTTTAAAACTTCTGTCATTACTAAGTAACCGTTCTCTCTTGCTGGATCTGGATAAATAGCTACGGGTTTTAACAAGCAATCAGAAGCCCCTCCCGAGGCTTGTTTTGTAGAGCTACCGTCAAAAGACCAAATTGGACAATCTTCTAATTTTCCACTAAAATCATTTTCAACTTTAGTTTTACTTCTCATGTTTTGAGTTGGTTTATAACCATCCAACCAAATGTATTCTAGCTTTGATTTGCTCATACTGTTTTAAGATTTTAAAATTTAAAGTGCAAATATTAAATTTTTTAAGTTTATGTCAAAAAGAAATGGGTAATTTTAGATAAAATGTTATTAACAATTGATAATACCCTATTTTTTTAGGGGTTAATGTGTTTTAAAATTAAATATTGGTTAGATTTGCCCTATTAAAATGATAAAACGATAATTATTATGGCAACGCTTAGATTTCATGCACTTAAACAGGTTCACCGTCACAAACCTATTCATATTGAAGAAAAAGTTAGACGTTCGGAGATTTTTGGGGCCAATGTCTTCAATGAAACTACGATGCGCCAATACTTAACTAAAGAAGCTTTCCAAAGTGTAATGGATGCTATTAGTAAGGGGTCAAAGATTGATAGATCTATTGCCGATCATATTTCTACAGGAATGAAAGAATGGGCAATTTCAAAAAACGCAACACATTATACCCATTGGTTTCAGCCCTTGACTGGTGCGACTGCAGAAAAGCATGATGCTTTTTTTGAAACTATAGGAAGTGGTTTGGCTATTGAGAAATTTGAAGGCGGACAACTCGTACAACAAGAGCCTGATGCGTCTAGTTTTCCAAATGGCGGAATTAGAAATACCTTTGAAGCACGTGGTTATACGGCTTGGGATCCAACATCTCCTGCTTTTATATACGGAACAACTTTATGTATACCAACAGTATTTGTAGCTTATACTGGAGAAGCTTTAGATTATAAAACACCTTTATTACGAGCGCTTCAAGCTGTAGATTCTGCCGCAGTTGCTGTTTGTAAGTATTTTGATAAAAATGTAAAAAAAGTGAATGCGTCTCTTGGTTGGGAACAGGAATACTTTTTAATAGATAGTGGTTTGGCAATGTCTAGGCCAGATATAGTACTAACAGGTCGTACACTTTTAGGACACTCTGCGGCTAAAGGACAACAGTTAGATGATCATTATTTTGGTACGATTCCAAATCGAGCTATGGCATTTATGCGCGATTTAGAAACAGAGTCGATGTTGTTGGGGATTCCGGTAAAAACAAGACATAATGAGGTGGCGCCAAATCAATTTGAACTTGCTCCAATTTATGAAGAAGCTAATTTGGCAGTAGATCACAATTCATTACTTATGGATGTGATGGATAAAATTGCAGGACGACATAATTTCAAAGTATTATTTCATGAAAAACCATTTGCTGGTGTCAATGGGTCTGGAAAGCATAATAATTGGAGTCTGAGTACGAACACAGGTATTAACTTATTGAGTCCAGGAAAAACACCGATGAGTAATTTACAATTTTTGACCTTTTTCATCAATACCATTAAAGCAGTTTATGATAACGAAGAATTATTAAGAGCTTCAATAGCATCTGCAAGTAATGATCATCGCTTGGGAGCAAATGAAGCGCCTCCTGCAATAATTTCTGTGTTTATAGGAGCGCAATTAACTAAAGTACTCAATGAACTAGAAAACGTGACCGATGGTAAATTGTCTCCGCAAGAGAAAACAGACTTAAAACTTAATGTAGTTGGTAAAATCCCAGATGTATTATTAGATAATACAGATAGAAATCGTACATCACCATTTGCCTTTACAGGTAACAAATTTGAGTTTAGAGCGGTAGGTTCTACAGCAAATTGTGCTAACCCTATGACTGTTTTAAATTCAATTGTAGCTCAACAGCTTATAGATTTTAGAGAGGAAGTAGAGGGGTTAATTAGTGAAAAAACAATGAAGAAGGATGACGCTATCTTTAATGTCTTAAGAGAATATATAAAAGCATCTAAGAATATTCTTTTTGAAGGCAATGGATATGGAGATGAGTGGGAGAAAGAGGCTAAAAAGCGAGGTTTGAGTAATAATAAGACAACTCCAGAAGCTTTAAAAGCTAAAGTGTCTAAAAAAGCGATTCGTCTTTTTGAGGAATTAGGAGTCATGAATAAAGTAGAATCTGAAGCGCGATATGAAATAGAAGTAGAGGAGTATGCTTTAAGAATTCAAATTGAAGGACGTGTTTTAGCAGACATTGCTAGAAATCATGTCGTACCAACAGCGGTTAAATATCAAAACATCTTAATAGAAAATGTTAAAGGGCTTAAAGAAATCTATGGAGCGTCATTTAAAAAATTAGCTAAAGAACAACTTAATCTTATTGAGCAAATCTCTAGTCATATAGAGGGTATTAATTCTAAAGTAACTAAGATGACTGACGAACGTAAAAAAGCTAATACTGTTGAGAATTTAGAGAAGAAAGCACATCTATATTGTAATAAAGTAAAACCACTTTTTGAAGATATACGATATCATTGTGATAAATTAGAATTGTTGGTTGATGATGAGTTATGGCCTTTGACTAAATATAGGGAATTACTATTTACATACTAGTGTCTATATCGCGGAATAAATTAGTTTAATTAGTCAATTAAATGTTGCGAAAATATTAGTTAAGTACGTGTGAATAGGCATAGTTACCTATATTGTATGGGTTAAAATGTATTTCAACGAATTATTATATCAACTAATCGAAAATATAGTTAAAGGTTCATTGACGCTGCTCTTATTGGTTATATTTGTTATGCTATTAATCAATTTTTGTAATAATGAAAAAGTTACTATTAAGTGTTGCGGCACTTATGTTTGCTACATTGTTGTTCTCTCAAGACGACTCAAATGATATTAAAGATGACTTATCTCAGGATAATATCGTTAAAACTGATGCGAGATTTCATTCAGAATCTTAGAAGATTTTATTAGCTAACAGAAAAAAGTTTGACATTGTATTCAATGTTAAAAAGACAAATAAATTTTAAAAAATTTATTTGTCTTTTTTTTTTATCTAAAATTAAATTTATTAAAAATATAACTCATTGCTAATTAATTTTTATATTACCAGCCTTTAAGTCTTATTCGAGCATTAAAAGTCCCAAATTGTTTGAACCTAAACCCCTTTTGTTATTGGTATATGTAACCAAAACAAAATTTGATGATAGCACAACAAACACGTCACAGTTTATTAATCTTAGTAGTTTGTTTAATTGTTCAAAAGTCATTCTGTCAAGAACAAATTGAGACTCCAGAACTTAAAACAGAATTTTATAATTTAAGAGGTACTAATGCTTTTGATGTTGCCTTGGGAACATCTGTTATAAATGGAGATTTAGTAGATCCTCAATTTGAAATTTATAGTCATTTCGGATATAAAAGACATTTAACACCGCACTTGGCCTTAGATTTTGGATATCATAAATTTAATTTGGCCTATATTGATCTGTATAATGAAGGGTTTATGTCATTTGATATAAACATAGAGTTATTACTTAGTCCTCATCAGAGATTCTCACCATTTATTTTTATGGGAGCAGGTTATAATGCTTCTAATCACTTTAAAGAAACGGCCAATAAATTACAAGGTGGAGCAGGTTTAGAGTGTGTCGTATCAAATCAGTTTGCAGTGAAATTATATACAGATTATAATTATATAGGAAGTGATACACTCGATGGTTTAGAGGCTGGAGGTGGAGATGATACGTACTTTAGAATTGCATTTGGAGTTAATTTTTATTTTGGAGGAGCAGATGTCAAAGCAAAACGTGCTAAAGGTAATGCTACAGTGATTGAAACAAATTCCTTAACTGATGATAAAAATAGACCTAAATTGTAGTTAACAATTCTTATTTTTGTTGCTCAACATAAACCTATGAGTCAAGATATTAGCAAACGCTACGCACAACGAGGAGTTTCTGCTTCAAAAGAAGACGTGCATAATGCCATTAAGAATATAGATAAAGGCTTGTTTCCTAAAGCGTTTTGTAAGATTGTTCCAGATTATTTAACTAATAATGATGACTATTGCTTGATTATGCATGCGGATGGGGCAGGAACAAAAAGTGCATTGGCTTATATGTATTGGAAAGAAACTGGTGATATTTCTGTCTGGAAAGGTATTGCTCAAGATGCACTCATCATGAATATCGATGATTTACTATGTGTAGGAGCAACAGATAACATCATGTTATCTTCGACCATAGGTCGCAACAAAAACTTAATTACGGGAGACGTTCTTTCGGCAATTATAAACGGGACAGAAGAACTCATAAAAGATTTAAAAACGTTTGGCGTGACTATTCATTCCACTGGAGGTGAAACCGCAGATGTTGGCGATTTAGTGCGCACTATTATAGTGGACTCGACAGTAACCGCTCGTATGAAACGAAGCGATGTTATTGATAATGCCAATATAAAACCTGGTGATGTTATTGTTGGGCTAGAGAGTTTTGGTCAAGCTACTTATGAAACGGAGTATAATGGTGGTATGGGAAGTAACGGTTTGACTTCTGCTCGTCACGATGTGTTTCATAATTATTTAGCTGAAAAATATCCTGAAAGTTTTGATGCCTCTGTTCCAAAAGATTTAGTGTATTCTGGGCAAACCAAATTAACAGACGCAGTTGAAAATTCGCCTATTGATGCTGGTAAACTCGTGTTGTCGCCAACAAGAACCTATGCGCCAATTATAAAAGCCATACTCTCTAAGTTTTCTTCGGAAAGTTTACATGGCATGATACATTGTTCTGGTGGAGCACAAACTAAGATTTTACACTTTATTGATAATTTACATATTGTAAAAGATAATATGTTTGATGTACCACCTTTATTTAAATTAATTCAAGAGCAGTCTAATACAGATTGGAAAGAGATGTATCAGGTGTTTAACTGTGGTCATCGTATGGAACTTTATGTGACTCCAGACGTGGCTGAAGATATTATTAAGATTTCTAAATCATTTCATGTAGATGCCAAAATTATTGGTCGCGTAATTCCTTCCGAAGAGAAAAAACTTACGATTAAAAGTGTTTACGGAGTATTTGAATATTAGTACTTTGAAATTGGACTTACTTAATCGCAATAAGGGCATAAACTGGTCTTCATTTATAATATTTGTAATTGCTCTATTACTAGTCAATATAATGTTTTCGCTATTTTTGGAAACTCAGGGTTTGAGACTCGTTAGAGTTATAACAACCCTTGTGTTTTTTTTTGGTGGCTATTGACGTTTGAACTCAGACAAAAACTATTTTTCGCACTTTTGTTTTTATTAATAGTATTCTCCTATATAGGAATATTATTCTTTGAAAATAAATGGTTTTGCCTTTTGAGATTTGTCTCATTTATAATCTTGAATGTGCTTTTAAGCATTCATGTTTTTAAAAAGTCATATTTAAAAGAACTCAAGCCTTTTTCAATAGTTACAATTTTAGTGCTTTTAGTATCCTTGTTTTTTTTATAGTTTAACTTAAGTAGTCTATTAGATTTTAATAAGTTTGGAGGGTTTTTGTTTGAGATTTTATTTATTATATATGCGTTTGCTTTACTTGTTTTAGTCATTTGTTCGGTATTAAATAGTCTTAATGATTATACGAAACAATCTGATGTTTTCTTTGGGTTAGTTGTAAGCTTTTTATTATCTTCTATTTTATTAGTAATAGCGTATTATCAAGGGTATCATTTAGCGATGCAATTTGAACGACTTTTTCAAATATTGGCAATGGCCTTACTATTATATTATAGTTTTTTAAATTCTAAAACTGCAAAAGTGTTTTAGAACCTTTATGTAAAGCCTTTTATTAAGATAAGAAACACTGTTGTTAATAATCCGTCAAATAGATAGATTACAGTAAAGAACTTTATATTAGAAACACCACTAATTCTATAAAAACGTAACCGCTGTCTAACCTTTCTATCACTAATCATAAACCATAACACAAATATCAAAAACAACTTTATTGATAATGCTAATATGAGTTCAGGGTTTATAATTGTTACCGCAAGAGTAACAATAAATGACCAAAACGCCATAGATTTGTAATAGTTGAAAATAAATAAGACTTGCTTTTGCATACGAGGATAACGTTAAATTTATAGAGATTATTTTTCATGATAGTAACAAATTATTCACTATTAAAAATCCATAAATTATCGTATTTTTGAAACACAATTTTTAGAAGAAGATGTTAGAGAAATTACAAATAGTAAAACAACGTTTTGATGAGGTGAGTGATTTGATCATTCAGCCAGACATTATAACAGATCAGAAGCGTTATGTTGCCCTAAATAAAGAATATAAGGACTTACGCTTATTAATGGATAAGCGTGAAGAATATATAGAGTTTATAGACAACTTGAAGGAAGCTGAAGAAATCATTTCTAATAGTAGTGATCCAGAAATGATCGAAATGGCAAAAATGCAATACGACGAAGCTAAAGAGGGGATTCCAAAATTGGATGATGCCATTAGAGTTATGTTAATCCCTAAAGACCCTGAAGATTCTAAAAATGCAGTAGTCGAATTACGCGCAGGAACTGGTGGAGATGAAGCCAGTATCTTTGCAGGTGATTTGTATAGAATGTATACAAAATATTGTGAAAGTAGAGGCTGGAAAGTTGATACTGTAGATTACAGTGAAGGAACAAATGGTGGCTTTAAAGAGATCCAATTTGAAGTTACTGGTGATGATGTTTATGGAATTTTAAAATTTGAAGCAGGCGTGCATCGTGTTCAACGCGTGCCGCAAACAGAAACTCAAGGACGCGTGCATACCAGTGCTGCGACATGTATGGTGTTTCCTGAAGCTGAAGAATTTGACGTAGAAATCAATCCAAAGGATGTGCGTATTGACTTCTTCTGTTCATCTGGTCCAGGGGGACAGTCGGTAAATACGACGTATTCTGCAGTTCGATTAACGCATGAACCTACTGGATTAGTAGCACAGTGTCAAGACCAAAAGTCACAACATAAAAATAAAGAGAAAGCGTTTAAAGTATTACGTTCTCGTTTGTATGAAATGGAATTGGCAAAAAAGAATGCTGCTGATGCTGAGAAACGTGGTTCTATGGTAAGTTCTGGAGATAGAAGTGCTAAGATTAGAACCTATAATTATTCACAAGGGCGAGTGACAGATCATAGAATTGGATTGACACTTTATGATTTGCAGAATATCATGAATGGTGACATTCAAAAAATACTAGACGAACTCATGCTAGCAGAAAATACTGAGAAGTTAAAAGCTAGTGACGAACATATATAATATTTAGAGCCTCTTAAACTGGAGGCTTTTTTAATATGACAACACAACAACTTACACAGCAAATCAAAAAAAAGAACTCCTTTCTATGTATAGGGTTAGATGTTGATTTAAATAAAATTCCAAAGCATTTATTAAGCGAAGAAGATCCGATCTTTGCGTTTAATAAAGCCATTATTGATGCAACACATCATCTTTGTGTTGCCTATAAGCCTAACACTGCTTTTTACGAGGCCTACGGACTCAAAGGATGGAAATCATTAGAAAAGACCATTAATTATCTTAATGAAAATCATCCTGATATTTTTACTATTGCAGATTCTAAACGTGGAGATATAGGAAATACAAGTAGTATGTATGCGAAAGCGTTTTTTGAGGATTTAGCTTTTGATAGTGTAACGGTTGCGCCTTATATGGGTAAAGACTCTGTAGAGCCTTTCTTGGCATTTGAGAATAAGCACACCATAATGCTAGCGTTGACATCAAATGAAGGTGCTTTTGATTTTCAAACTAAAATGGTTGAAGGCAAAGAACTTTATAAACACGTTCTAGAGACGTCTAAATCTTGGAAGAATTCTATAAATCTAATGTATGTCGTTGGTGCTACTAAAGCAGAGTATCTAGCAGATATTAGAACTATCGTTCCTGATAGTTTTTTGTTGGTTCCTGGAGTAGGTGCACAAGGCGGTAATCTACAAGACGTTTGTAAATATGGTATGAATGATAACGTTGGTTTATTAATAAACTCTTCGAGAGGTATTATTTATGCGTCTCAAAGTGAGGATTTTGCTGAGGCTGCATCTCAAAAAGCCAAAGAACTTCAAGAGCAGATGGAAACTATACTTAATTCGTAATTGTAGTTATGAATAGAAAGGAAGTAACGATATCATTATGAAATACCAAGATCAACTTAAACGAACTCTAGAGTTCGAGAATACACCAACACGTATTGTGTCCTTAGTGCCTTCGCAAACTGAATTACTTGTTGATTTAGGTTTGGAATCTTTAATTGTGGGTGTGACAAAATTTTGTATCCATCCTGCTTCTCTTCGGAAAAATAAAACCGTTTTTGGTGGTACAAAACAAGTTCATTTTGATAAAATAAAAAATTTAAATCCAGATATAATTCTCTGCAATAAAGAAGAAAACACGAAGGAGATGATCCTAGAGTTAGAGAAAATCGCTCCAGTTCATCTTAGTGATATTTATAACTTAGATGACGCGTTAAAACTTATTGATTTGTATGGCAAATTATTTTCGGTAGAAAAAAAATCAGAAGCCCTTGTCTCTAGTCTAGAGAATAAATATAAAGACTTTCGTCACTATATAAAAGATCAAGAAAAACTTAAAGTTGCTTATTTTATTTGGAAGAATCCGTGGATGGTTGCAGCAAATACAACGTTTATTGATGCCATGCTTAGACTAAATAGTTTTGATAATTATTTTGGGAATTTAGAACGTTATCCAGAAGTTGATTTAAATACTATTAAAGAAGATCTCGATGTGATACTGCTGTCGAGTGAACCGTACCCATTTAAAAGTGCTGACATTAAGGAGTTAAGATCTCGGTTTTTACGTACTAAAGTTGTACTAGTAGATGGTGAATTCTTCTCTTGGTATGGATCGAGGTTAGATTATGCTTTTGCTTATTTTAAAACACTACATCAAGATCTTTCCGATTAGTATGTTTTAAATTTAAGATCTGTAGTTTTTTTTTTAGCTTCATAACATAAAGTGTCACTCAACCCTATATCTATTTGCTAAATATTAGAATATTCTTCAGCAAAGCGAACATATCTATCCTGTGAATGTTTTAAACTAAAAATTATTTTATTATTGAATCTTGTTTTGCCAACTCTACATGAATATGAAATTAATTTTGTTGAGGCTTGCTTAAATTCCTGTTGAGGTATTTGAGTTTATTTAGTTTATGAAGTAGTTTAATAGCCTTGAACTCTGAGATATCACTAAGCGCAGAGTCGGTTTGACGAAAGTTATAGGCTTGTTCAATGAGGCGTTTGTAACGAGAGAGTAATTTACTTTGATGATCGAGAATATTACTAGTTGATTTCATGACCGTGATGCTTTTTAAACTTAAATGTATTTAAAATATTGTAATTGAGCAACTAAACTTTAAAATATTGATAAAAAAAAGTCAACCTGAGACAAGGTCGACTTTTAAACTAACTGTTCTAATTCAAATAAATTATGAGATAATTTATTCTTTGCTAACTGGTGCAAAGGTGTGTCTTATTTCTTTATTTGATGTTACCTTAATATTAGGAGTATATTAAAAGTAGTTTACTACTTATGAGATACATTTCTAATCTTGCAAAGCAAATACTTTTTTTAGAAGATCGGTACTTCGAGAAGACACGTTAGTTCTTATCTTTTTTTCTTCAATAGCAATCATAGTATAAACACCTTTTAAAGCTTCTACCGTAACATAATCTGTAAGGTTCGTATTTACATTATTAGTAAATGGTATTGCATTGTATTTGTTAATTAGGTTTGCCCAAATTTTATCAGCGCCAACTTTTTCGAAAGAACTATTAATTACGGGTTGAAATTTATTGTATAAATCCGTTTGTGTTTTGCTAGTTAAATAATCTGTCGCCGCTTTGTCATTACCTAATAAGATATTTTTAGCATCATCAAACGTAATACCTCTAACAGCGTTAACAAAAATCGGCTTTGCCTCTTTAACAGCGTCTTCCGCGGCTCTGTTGAGTATTTTTAGGCCTTCATCTGCTAGTTTGCCCAATCCTATGTCTCTTAAGCCTTTATCTACTTTTTGTAACTCTTTGGGTAATACAATCTTAACTAATTCATTTTTAAAGAAGCCATCTTCTTGAGTCAGTTTGGTAACTTGTTTATCAATACCTAGATCTAATGCTTGACGTAATCCTGAAGCAATGTCTGTATTACTCAAAACACTTCCGCCTCCTTGTGGTAAATTATTGACAACTTCTTGCAACTCGACACAAGCTGTTAAATTAAATAAAAGTGCAAAAATGAAAAGTTTGCGTATCATAATGTTATAATTTTTGGTATGTGGCAAATATAGATATTTTACTTTTTAATCGCAGATTTAAACGTGTTTTGTAGTTATTTACGACCCTAGATATTATGAGAAACTATAATTGTATTTTTTAATTCTAATTAATGGTGGAAGGTTTATGGTACTCTACAATTTTAAGATGAAACTATCTCTTAAAGAATTCGAAATCATGAGTCACATATTTTGAAAATTCCGTAAATTTGTATCTATAAAATCTCATAATTTTACGAATGAAGCAAGTCGCAGCATATAAGCCAAAGTATAAAGTTAGAATAGTAACCGCAGCAGCATTATTTGACGGTCACGATGCATCCATAAATATTATGCGTCGCATCATTCAATCTACAGGTGTTGAGGTGATTCATTTAGGTCATGATAGAAGTGTTGATGAAGTGGTAAATACTGCAATCCAAGAAGATGTTAATGCGATTTGCTTAACGTCGTACCAAGGTGGGCATAATGAGTATTTTAAATATATGCATGACCTTTTAGAAGAAAGAGGCGCAGGTCATATTAAAATCTTTGGAGGAGGAGGTGGTGTTATTTTACCTTCGGAAATCAAAGAACTCATGGATTATGGTATTGAAAGAATCTACTCGCCAGATGACGGAAGAGAAATGGGGCTCCAAGGAATGATTAATGATTTGGTTGAAAAAGCTGATTTTGCCATTGGAGATTCATTAAATGGTGAGATGGATATGCTTCCGAAGAAAAATTCAAGAGCTATTGCACGCGTTATCTCTTCTGCAGAAAATTTCCCAGAGGTAGCCAAAGCAACTTTAGACAAAATACATATAAAAAATAAAGACTCTAAAACACCGGTTTTAGGAATCACTGGAACTGGAGGTTCCGGTAAATCTAGTTTAGTTGATGAGCTCGTACGTCGCTTTTTAGTTGATTTCCCTGAAAAAACAATAGGTATTGTTTCTGTTGATCCTTCAAAACGTAAAACAGGTGGTGCGCTTTTAGGAGATCGTATTCGTATGAATGCTATTAATTCTCCAAGAGTATATATGCGTAGTTTGGCAACACGCCAGTCTAATTTAGCACTGTCTAAATATGTCAATGAAGCGGTTGAGGTTTTGAAAGCTGCAGAATTTGACCTTATTATATTAGAGACCTCAGGAATCGGACAATCAGATACCGAAATTATAGAACACTCAAACGTATCCTTGTATGTGATGACTCCAGAATTTGGAGCAGCAACCCAACTCGAAAAAATCGATATGCTTGATTTTGCAGACTTGGTAGCCATCAATAAATTTGATAAACGAGGATCTTTAGATGCTTTACGTGATGTGAAAAAACAGTACATGCGTAATAATAATCTTTGGGATGTACATCAAGATGATTTACCAGTTTATGGTACAATCGCTTCGCAATTTAATGATCCAGGAATGAATACGCTTTACAAAGCGATTATGGATAAATTGGTTGAAAAAACAGATACAGACCTAAACTCGACGTTTCAAATTTCTAACGAAATGAGCGAGAAGATATTTGTGATTCCTCCTGCAAGAATACGTTACTTATCTGAAATTGCTGAGAGTAATCGCGCTTATGATAAAACAGCAAATGAACAAGTTGAAGTCGCTCAAAGACTCTTTGGGATTTATAAAACGATTCAATCTGTTGTTGGGAATGCTCCAGAATTAGATAAATCAGGTATTAATGATGAAATCTTAAAACAAGCTAATGATGATAATACCGATTTTACAAAACTCCTTATTGCAGAATTTGACCGCGTAAAATTGAACCTAGATCCTTACAATTGGGAAGTCATTACGGGATGGGATGAGAAAGTAAATAAATATAAAAACCCAATCTACACCTTTAAGGTGAGAGACAAGGAAATAAAAATTGAAACGCATACAGAGTCGCTATCTCATTCACAGATTCCAAAAGTAGCGCTACCTAAGTATGAAGCTTGGGGAGATATTTTACGTTGGACGTTGCAAGAAAATGTTCCAGGTGAATTTCCATTTACTTCAGGATTGTATCCGTTCAAAAGAACAGGTGAAGATCCAGCAAGAATGTTTGCAGGAGAAGGTGGTCCAGAACGTACCAACCGTCGTTTTCATTATGTGAGTATGGGATTACCAGCTAAGCGTTTGTCTACAGCTTTTGATAGTGTGACACTCTACGGAAATGATCCAGATCACAGACCAGATATCTACGGTAAGATTGGTAATGCAGGTGTTTCTATTTGTTGTTTGGATGATGCTAAAAAAGTGTATTCTGGTTTTGATTTAGCAGATGTTATGACCTCTGTGAGTATGACCATTAATGGTCCAGCTCCAATGTTGTTAGGGTTCTTTATGAACGCTGCAATTGATCAGCAATGTGAAATGTATATCAAAGAAAATGGCTTAGAAAAAGAGGTTGAAGCTAAAATAGTTGCTATTTATAAAGGGACAGAGCGTCCGCAATATAATGGGCAATTACCTGAAGGGAATAACGGATTAGGGTTAATGCTACTCGGTGTTACTGGTGACCAAGTTTTACCAATTGATGTTTATACAGACATCAAAGCCAAAACAATTGCTCAAGTTAGAGGGACGGTTCAAGCAGATATTTTAAAAGAAGATCAAGCACAAAATACCTGTATTTTCTCAACGGAATTTGCGCTGCGCTTAATGGGTGATGTGCAAGAATATTTCATCGAAAATAATGTACGTAACTTCTATTCGGTATCTATTTCTGGATATCATATTGCAGAGGCCGGAGCAAATCCAATTTCGCAATTAGCGTTTACATTATCTAATGGATTTACATACGTAGAGTACTACTTATCAAGAGGGATGGATATCAATAAATTTGGTCCAAACCTATCCTTCTTTTTCTCAAACGGAATCGATCCAGAATATGCTGTGATTGGACGTGTAGCAAGAAAAATTTGGTCTAAAGCATTGAAGAATAAATATGGTGCAAACTCACGAGCACAAATGTTGAAATACCATATTCAAACCTCTGGTCGTAGTTTACATGCCCAAGAGATTGACTTTAATGATATTCGCACAACACTTCAAGCTTTGTATGCAATTTATGATAACTGTAACTCTTTGCATACAAATGCCTATGATGAAGCGATTACGACACCAACCGAAGAGTCGGTTCGTCGTGCAATGGCAATACAGTTGATTATCAACAAAGAATTGGGTTTGAATAAAAATGAAAACCCAATTCAAGGCTCTTTTATTATTGAAGAATTAACCGATTTAGTAGAGGAAGCAGTCTTATTAGAATTTGACCGTATTACAGAACGTGGTGGTGTTTTAGGTGCTATGGAAACCATGTACCAACGCAGTAAAATTCAAGAAGAGAGTTTGTATTATGAGACGTTAAAACATAATGGGGAGTTCCCAATTATTGGTGTGAATACCTTTTTAAGTAGTACAGGGTCACCAACAGTTTTACCTGCAGAAGTGATTCGTGCTACCGAAGAAGAAAAACAATTTCAAATCAAGACCTTAGAGAATCTTCATAAAGCACATGACACAGAACAATTACTGAAAGATTTACAGCATAGAGCGATTAGTAATGAGAATATTTTTGAAGCCTTGATGGATGTTTGTAAAGTATGTTCGTTGGGTGAGATTACGAATTCGTTATTTGAAGTCGGAGGTCAGTATCGCAGGAATATGTAAGCAGCGAACCAATTTTATGTTTATAAAATTGTGTGAGTCGCTTATCCCGTACTTGATTTGGGATCTTAAAATAAGATAAAGTACAAATCCCAAACTCTGTTTGGGATTTGTTTTTAATAAAATATGTTCAAAACACAATTCAAAGTACAAGCCAAATGGTCAGCTAAAAACGCTTTAGATGTTTCGGTTAATGGAAAAACACATCAGGTGTTTATAGACGATAAATTACCATTGACGGTTTCCGCAGCTAAAGCCTTTAAAGGTGATGAAACTAAATATAATCCAGAAGATTTGTTATTGTCTGCACTAGCATCATGCCATATGATGTCTTACTTCTATGTGTGCGCTCAAAACGGAATCGAACTCATAGATTATAAAGATGAAGCTGTTGGTGTTTTAGAATTGAAAGCAGATGGAAGTGGCGCATTTACTTCTGTTGTGTTGAATCCAATAGTAACAATTTCAAAAGGTGAAATGATTGATAAAGCGGTAAGTCTTCACAAAGAAGCGAATATATTATGTTTTATTGCTAATTCTTGCAATTTTCTGATCACGCACAACGTCGTAGTGAAAGTTACAAGTGATAAATAATTTACAAAGTCATCATCCAACTGCGCTGTAAACGCTTAAATTTCTTTAATTCATTTTGAAGAATAGGTAAATAGTCTTTTCCATTACTATTACAATGTTGCAAACGATTACAGTTTAAATGTAAACGATGTATCAATCGTTCAAGAGCATCTAAATGTTTGTGTTTTTTATAACAACAAAGTTCAGCTTGAGCCTTTTCAATTTCAGGAGCCAGAGATTCGGATTGTTGAATAATATCTCCCGAAAAATAAATATCAGAATCCTCAGATCCATCATGTCTTAAGTATGATAAATCCTGGTTAATATATGTAGAGATATTTCTCGATAATACAAGAATATCTATAGCCTTTTGATATATGGGCAGTTCAGAAAGGTGAGATGGGATATTGTAATTCATTTTTTTTCTAGCAATTGTATCAAAGTTACTGACAAGTTTCGAGATTATGCTTTAGATTTTAAGGCAAATATGTATATTTGATTTAATTATTAACGTAGATTTAAAAATCACTTTAAATGTTTATAGATAATCTCAATTGGAAAATTTTAAAATGCTTACAGTTAAATGCAAGACAATCTAATGCAGAAATTGGTCGTCAAGTTGGTGTCAGTTCTCCAGCAGTTTCAGAACGGATTAAGAAAATGGAAGATGCTAGTGTCATTCAAAGCTATAATACATTGGTGTCTCCTTTTGAAGTGGGCTATCAATTAAAGGCACTTATCACAGTTAGAGCATTTATGGGAATGCTGAAACCTTTTCTCGAAAAAGTAAAGACCTATGATGAGGTTATAAATTGCTATCGCATCACAGGTAATGAAAATATTGTAATGGAAGTGGTTTTAAAAAACCAAAAGCATTTAGAATTATTTATTGATCAGTTGATCGTTTATGGAGAAACGAAGACGCAAATTGTATTGTCGCATGTCATTAAGCATAATGAGGTGAAACCTTTGAAATAAGTTTATTCTTCTATTACAATATGAGGAACTTCTTCTAGGTCCCAATCAATAACCAATCCGCTAGCCAAACTTTGAGCAATCTCTTTTCCGTAGAGAAATTCACAGAGATATAATGCAGCTTCAAATGATGTAGCACCTCCAGCCGATGTGATGTATTTTCCATCATGTACAAATAATACCTCTTTTCTAATATAGAGATTTGGAAAACGTTCACGCATGGTATCAATATCACTAGGGAATGTGGTTGATACTGTATCGTCAAGCAGTCCGGCTTTAGCCAAAACGAAAGCACCATCACAGTGAGATGTTATAAATTGTGCGTCTTTGGCAACACGCTTAACAAAAGCAATCATGGCTTCATCATCTAAATCTGTATCCAAATGATGTTCAGCACTTGGCACAACTAAAATATCGATTTTTGGAAGTTTGTCCAGGGTGTAATTATAGTCTGGAAGAATACGTATTCCTTCAAAAGTCATAATAGGATCATCTGTATTTGCGATAGTAAACACATTCATTGGTTTTATACTATCTCGAAAAACAGTATGTTGAAAAATGTCAAAAGGAGCGGTTAATTCTGTATTAAAAATACCATCCATAATTAAAAAAACCTACGTTATATCGGTTACTTTCTAATTTTGGAAACTGCTTTTCTACTGTGGTAATTATGTTTTCTTCGGAAATATCTTTTGGGTTATTACAGCTATAAATTAAAAAAACAAAAATAAAAAGAATTTGTGTAGGTCTCATATTCGTAAAATAGCTATAAGTTTTTGTAAATTTAGTCAATCAAAATTTTAAATGTAAATGAAGACTCTTTTTAAATTCTTGCTCCTATTTGTATTTGTTCTAACGTCTTGTAATAAGGCCAACAAAGACGCTACTGAAATTGTGAAAACCGAAGTAGAAGATACTTACGTTAAAGATAATTATAACAAACAAGAGGTGACTATTGAAATGCGCGATGGTATAAAACTTCACACGACCATTTATTCACCAAAAGATGAAAGTCAGACCTATCCTATTTTAATGATGAGAACACCATATAGTTCTCAACCTTATGGTGACAATGAGTTTAAGACGAAAATTGGTCCTAATGTTCATTTAATGAAAGAAGGGAATATTGTTGTGTATCAAGATGTACGAGGTCGTTGGATGAGTGAAGGTGTCTATGATAATATGCGTGCTTATATCCCAAATAAAACAGAGGATTCTCAAATTGATGAGGCATCAGACACTTATGACACGATTGACTGGCTGGTAAATAACGTAGAAAATAATAACGGGAATGTTGGTACTTGGGGAATTTCATATCCTGGTTTTTATGCTACATATTCTACTATAGACGCACACCCAGCTTTAAAAGCAGCATCGCCTCAAGCGTGTATTGGAGATTTCTTTTTTGACGATTTTCATCATAATGGTGCTTTTTTATTAAGTTATTTTAGAGCAGTGTCTTTATTTGGTACGACAAAAGATAAACCTACAGATTCTGCTTGGTATAAGTTTCCAGAAATGAAAACACAAGATCAATATCAATTTTTTCTTGATGCTGGACCTTTAAGTAATTTGAACAAGTATTTCCAATATGACACACCAGACGACACATCTGTATCCAAGTCTGATAGGATAGATGATGTGTTTTGGAAAGAAATTGTAGAGCATCCAAACTACGATACGATATGGAAATCTAAAGGTTTAATTCAAAACCTAAAAGATATTAAGCCAAGTGTAGCGACAATGATTGTGGGAGGGTTATTTGATGCCGAAGATTTATATGGGCCATTTGAAACTTATAAAACGATAGAAAAACATAATCCTGATAATTATAATATTATGGTTTTTGGGCCTTGGGATCATGGTCGTTGGGCTAGGAGTGACGTTAAAAATTATGTTGGAAATTATTTCTTCGGAGATTCTATATCTCTAAAATTTCAACGTGATGTTGAAACGAAGTTTTTTAATCATTTTTTAAAAGGAAAAGGCGACAAGAACTCAGGGTTACCAGAAGCATATGTATTTGATTCTGGTAAAAAGGAATGGAGTAGCTTTGACAGCTGGCCTCCAAAGCAAGCAGAAAAACAAGCCATGTATCTTAATGCCAACCAAGAGCTATCAGATTCAAAAAAAGGAAATACTAGTGAGACATTTGTTAGTGATTTAAAACGCCCTGTACCTTATTCCGAAGATATTAAAACAGTTTTCACACCACGAAAATACATGACAGACGATCAGCGTTTTGCAGCACGACGTCCTGATGTTCTTATATTTGAGACCGATATTCTTGAGGAAGATATAACCTTAGCTGGTGATATTTTAGCGCAGCTTAATGTGTCAACTACAGGGACAGATGCAGATTGGATTGTCAAAATAGTAGATGTTCATCCAGCAGATGCTGAGGAGCAAAAAGAAGGTATGCAAGACCATTTATCAATGAGTAATTATCATTTGATGGTGAGGAGTGAAGTGATGCGCGGTCGTTTTAGAAATAGTTTTGAAAACCCAGAGCCATTTGTGCCAAACCAACCAACAGATGTCAATATCAAGTTACAAGATGTACATCATACATTTAAAAAAGGTCACAAATTACAAGTGCAAGTTCAGAGTACGTGGTTTCCACTTATTGATTTGAACCCGCAAACATTTGTGCCTAATATTTATAAAGCAAAAGAAAGCGATTTTAAAACCCAAACACATTCGGTTTTTAACGATTCTAAAATTGAGTTTACGGTTTTGAAATAAGAGTAGATGACTAAATTTGCCAAGGTAGATTTAGTCTTTTTTTTCCTGCGGAAAATGGAATGATATACATTGTAGTTCCTTCTTTTAAAGGTTTTGTAAAAGTGTTTCAAGGTTATTATCTTCAAAATAAATAGAAATGCTATCACTTTTTGGTAAGGTATTGGCCTTATGGGTTGAGAGGGTTACATTTCCTTCAGGACATTTAAATCGCAGAAATCAAGGAGAAGTCACAATAATTACTTTAGCTCTAAAGTTTTATGAAACTCTAGGGCTTTTTTATACCTAAAGGACGAATGATAATTCATTGTAATTCATTATTTTTTTTCATATAATATTTCAGGAAAAGCAGTAGCATAACACAAGCTATTGCTAAAATTGAAATGATATACCACGTCGAATTAAAGCCGAGGTAACTAATGAGTTGCATTCCTGCATTATGTCCAAAAACATGAGCCACAGAGAACGCCATAACGTACATTGCCATATATTCACCTTGATTTCCTCGTTTAGATCTTTCTAGAGCATAAGAGTTTGAAAACGGAAATGTTATCATCTCTCCAATAGTCATAAATAGCATACCAATTATTAAGATGCCTAACCAATTTGTTAAGGTTAGAATAATAAAACTAATACCTACAAGTATGGCTCCAAATAGCATCAATCCAGTTTTTGTATGTGTACTGTTTTCTAACCATTTTATTAAAGGCATCTCTAATAAAAAAATGATAAGACCATTTAAACCCAATAGTAGTCCAATTTCAAATTCGGTCAACGCATACACCTCTTTATAATATAATGGCATAGTAGAGAAATACTGTAGAAATATAATTCCGAAGAGAAGCATCGCAACAAAAAATATCCAGAAAGATTTATCCTTGTAGACAGACTTCGGATTTTCTACTCTAAACGTATCTAATGGTTTAGACACTCTTGGGTTTAAAACTTTTATTAATAGAATTGTTGCAAGAATACATGTAATACCATCGATCCAAAATAGACCACCATATCCTATGGTTGTGATTATTAATCCTCCAACAGCAGGTCCAGCCGAAAAGCCCAAGTTAATGGCTAAACGAATAAGTGTTACAGAACGTGTTTTATTCTCTGGCTTGCTATAAGCGCTCATTGCCACAAACATTGCTGGTCTAAAAGTATCTGCGACTGCCATTACCAAAAATATCCCGATACATATGGACGTAAAAGTATTTAGAAATTGCAGTGCTATAAAAAGAATACCAGTTAAGAGCAAACTCCTAACCATGACTTTATAAAAGCCAATTTTATCTGTTAATTTGCCTCCAACCCAGGTGCCAACGACAGAGCCTAAACCAAAAGCAGACATTATCCAGCCCACATTACTGGCTGTAAATTTTAAATTTTCAGTGAGATATAAAGACAAGAATGGAATCACCATTGTACCTGCTCTATTTATTAAAGTTATAAGAGCTAACCACCAAACTTCTTTAGAGAGACCTCTAAAAGTGTTTACTTAGTTTAAGTATAGCGTTTTCATTTTGGTAATTGTATAAATGCAAAAAGTCCGACGTTTACGTCGGACTTTTTATGATTGGTTGGTTAAATAATTATATTACCATAACACATAGCAAGTCCGACTTTTAAAATAAAAGGTCTGTCTTTGTTTATATGAAATGACGCAGTTTTGCATTTTTTTCTAATTATTTAGTAAAGTAAATCTATAAAAAATATCCTTAAGTTGTATTTTTGAAATCGAAAACTATCAAAAATGAAATATTTAGTTCTATTATTTTTATTTGTATCTACTATAAGTTGTGCGCAAAAGAAAACACCAATTGCTGGTGAAACTGATTTTCAAAGAGAGATTAATTCAGAGTATAAAGATGCTACAAAATCACCATTAAAAAATAAAGATAGAAAGGATTTTAAAGGTTTAGACTTTTTTAAGTTTGATTCAATATTCGTTGTAAAAGCTAAATTGAAAAGAACACCAAACTCTAATTGGTTTAAAATGCAAACCACAACAAGTCGTGTATCTGATGAACGAGTTTATGGAGTCCTGTCTTTTGAATTAAAAGGTCAAACTTTTCAATTAAATGTATATCAAGGTAAAGAATTGATGAAAGACGACGCCTTTAAAGATTATTTGTTCTTACCATTTTTGGATAATACGAATGGTAGCGACAGTTATGGAGGTGGACGTTATATTGATTTGAGAATTCCTTCAGACAATGAACTAGATATAGACTTTAATACAGCTTATAATCCGTATTGTGCTTATAATGAAAAGTATTCTTGCCCAATTGTTCCTAGAGCAAATTATTTGGATTTAGAGGTTAGGGCTGGAGTGAAGGTCTTTCTTAAATAAGTTTTTAGTAGCTGAATTTTGAGCATGGTTACTTTTGATTGGTAATCAGTGATCATTGGTGAAATTCGTGTCTGGTTAGTTTTTATTCTCAGTATCAGTTTTCAACAAACCATGTAAGTTACAATACCTTTACCTTAATTTTATGACTTGACTTATGAATAAAGATTATTTCAACTGTATACTGAGACTGCGATTGTATACTTCTTTTATTTAGTAAGATATATTCCAAAGAAAACTGCAAGAAACCCCAACACAAAACTAGCTATCGTATAAATCGCAAAGGACGTAAAGTCGCCCGATTTTAAAAGTACATGATTTTCATATGCAAAAGTGGAAAACGTTGTAAATCCACCACAAAACCCAGTGGCCAATAATAGTGTTTGGTTAGATGATAGCGTGTCATTTTTCGCTGCAAAGCCCAAAATTAGTCCAATCAAAAGGCTTCCTATGATGTTTGCTGCAAATGTTCCGTAGGGAATTCCGTTTTGAGAATTATTCAAAAATCTTCCAAGAGCAAACCTAAGCATGCTTCCAAAACCACCACCAACAAATACGAGTACTAATTGTTTCATTTGTTATCTATTCTACGGCTAAATAAATTTCGGTAATCCAATTTGCTGGATTCGGAGTCGATTTAGAGTCTGTTACATAAGATTCTAAAACTGGACCTGCTAAAGGTTCCTTTAAGTCATTGTCTTTTATGTAAGCCATGGCCTTGTTCCAAGCTTCTTTAGAATTTATATAATCTCCTTTAAGAACTGTTTTAACAGCTTTAAAAGGCTCTAACTGTCCTGTTAAAATATTGGGATCAGATGTTTCTATTTTAGAGGTTGTTGGTACGCAGCATGAAAACATAACCGTATTATTATCTGTATCCCATTTATGATAAAGTACAAATGGTTTTCCCGCCATTGTAATATTATTTGATAGGGCATAACCACCAACGATAGGCATCATTTCTTGCTTTTTCTGTTCTAAATCTTCTATTCTGCTAGAGGCTGTATTGTACAAATAAAATCCACCTCCATGTTGTGTTATACCTTCTATAGTAATACTATATTTTTTCATGTCTGCTTGGACAATACTATCTAGTTTATAAAGACCTCTTTCAAAATCTGGTCCTGTAGCTTCTTCGATAGAACCCATAAATACAGTATATAATTTCGTCATGAAGTCTTGTTTTCCATTCATACTCCAAGTTACTTTTGTACCCTCTTCAGCAGGCTCAAACGTCCAATTTATATTTGAATTGGATTCAAACGGTTCTATAAATTCAATCTGTTGAACTATTGAGGTATTATTGAGCACATCAGTAGTTTTCATGCTGCCAATACCTAATATCTCACCGTCCCAACTATAGCCCGCATCTACACCAGAGGTTTTATTATTATAGGTTAGAACAGCGTCAGTATCTTGTTCTATCCAAGGGGAAAATCTTGGCCACTCTTTAAAGTCATTAACTACGTTATAAACAACAGGTGTTGGAGCTTTCATGATTTTACTTCTTTTAAAGACGAAATCATTAGGCTGAACAGCAATATATATAGCGAAACCTATAAATAGAATGACTAATAGAAAGAGGATATATTTAAGTGCTTTCATTGCGAATTTCGATGTTATATTAATATGGTAATCAAAGATAATCAAATTTAAGTCATGTTAAATAAGTAGGCATAAATGTTTACATTTGTGAGACAACAATTAAATCTTTTAAAATGAAATTAAAACAGATATTAGTTTTAGCTATTATTACTGCCTTTATGTTCTCGTGTGATGAGAGTAAAAAAGGAGAAATGGCAGAGGCTGAAAAAGTAGAAAAAACTGAAAACTTTGACTTCAATGTCGAGCAATTTGCGGATATTAAAGTGTTGCGATACCAAATTCCAGGATGGGAGGATTTGACGCTCAAAGAGCAAAAATTAGCGTACTATCTAACACAAGCTGGTTTGTCTGGGCGTGATATTATGTGGGATCAAAATTATAGACATAATTTAAAAATTAGAAAGGCATTAGAGAATGTATACGCTAATTTTAGTGGTGATAAAAATACAGAGGATTGGAACGCTTTTGAAACCTATTTAAAACGTGTTTGGTTTTCTAACGGTATTCATCATCATTATTCAAATGCTAAACTGCAACCTGAATTTTCGATGGAATATTTAAATCAATTATTAGCAGCTACGAACACAACTTTAGAAGGTGAGGCTTTTGATGTCCTGTTCAATGATAAAGATGCTAAGAAAGTAAATCTCACTAAAGATGTTGACAATGTGTTATTATCTGCTATCAATTTTTATGGGCCAGATGTGACTACTGCTGATGTAGAAAATTTCTACAAAAAGAAAGTGTCTCCAAATCCAGATAAACCATTATCATTTGGTTTAAACTCGCAATTGATTAAAGAAGAGGGTGTTCTTAAAGAGCGTGTTTATAAGTCTGGCGGATTATACGGAAGCGCTATTGATGAAATTGTTAAATGGTTAGAATTAGCTCAGGGTGTTGCAGAAAATAAAGCTCAAGGCGATGCACTTGGCTTATTAATTCAATACTATAATACGGGTGATCTTCAAACTTGGGACGATTATAACGTTGCTTGGACGGCTGCAACAGATGGAAATATCGACTATATTAATAGCTTTATTGAAGTTTATAACGATCCAGCGGGTTACAGAGGTTCGTATGAAACGATTGTGCAAATTAAAGATTTTGATATGTCTGCAAAGATGTCAGTTTTATCCGAAAACGCGCAGTGGTTTGAAGATAATTCACCTTTAATGGATGAACATAAAAAAGATAGTGTCGTTGGTGTTACTTATAAGGTTGTCAATGTCGCGGGAGAAGCGGGAGATGCTTCACCAAGTACTCCTATTGGTGTTAACTTACCAAATGCAAACTGGATTCGTGCTGCTGTTGGGAGCAAGTCTGTATCTTTAGGGAATATTATTCACGCTTATAACAATGCAGGAAGTACAGGTCGTTTAAAAGAATTTGTAAATGACGATGAAGAATATGAGTTAGAAGAAAAATATGGCCAAGTAGCAGATAAATTACATACAGCACTTCATGAAGTGATTGGTCATGCATCTGGACAATTAAATCCTGGAGTTGGAGAAACTAAGGAAACACTTAAAAAGTACGCTTCTACTTTAGAGGAAGGTCGTGCAGATTTAGTGGGATTGTACTATTTGTATAACCCTAAAATACAAGAACTAGGATTAGTTGATGATTGGAAATCTGTTGGTAAAGCGGCTTATGATGGTTATATTAGAAACGGATTAATGACACAGTTAATTAGATTGAATTTAGGAGATGATGTAGAAGAAGCACATATGGTTAATAGACAATGGGTTTCGGCTTGGGCTTATAAAAACGGACAGGCAGACAATGTCATCGAAAAAGTGACGAGAGACGGTAAAACATATTTCAATATTAATGATTACGAAAAACTACATGCGTTATTTGGTCAATTACTAAGAGAAACACAACGTATCAAATCAGAAGGGGATTATAAAGCAGTAGAAGATTTGGTTGAAGGCTACGGTGTAAAAGTAGATCAAGCGATCCATGCTGAAGTTTTAGAACGTAATGCCCAATTTACAGGCGCTCCATATAGTGGGTTTGTAAATCCAGTTCTCGTTGCAGAGAAAGATGATAATGGTGAAATTACTGGAGTTAAAGTACAGCAACCTAATACATTTGAAGGGCAAATGATGAGATATAGTAAGGAATATGGTTTTCTTCCTTCGGAAAATTAAAATATTTAAATTTATAGTATAAAAAAAAGGATGTAATGAAAATTACATCCTTTTTTTTGTTGCTACTAAATTTAGTGTTATGAGCTCGTAATGTCATCATTGTTTGAAATAGTAACCGTTCGTTAAATGACAAAAAAGAAAACTATTTTAAAGTGAATTCTAAATATGTAAAAAAGGATTTAATTGTTTTTTTTTGTTAAACAAATACAAACTTAATAGCAGCAATCATAAGTATGAAACCAATAAAAGCAATCAATACCCAAACACTACCTTTGTAGTACTTTTTGTGTAAATTAAGATCTTTTTTGTAAGCAAAGAATATGACTACAGCAAAAACCAATGCGAATAAAATTGCGAAAATCAATTGACCAGAACTAAACATATTGCTATTTTTATGTAAAAATAATTAAACCTTAAGGACAAAGTTTGATTTTGAATGTGAAAGTTTTTATAATTATAGGTAAATTGTTGTTTATGAATTATTTAGGACAATTATGCCATTTTAGATCAGATAACAATAACAAGATTTCCGTTTTTACGGAAATGAAAAATAATTTTCATGAAGAATAAAATAGAAGCTGTAAAAGCATTTCATACCGCATTTAAAATTGGTTATCGCGAAACTCCTAAAGCAGATTTAGGTGCAGATAAAAACATGTTGCGTTATAAGCTAATGCGTGAAGAAAACGAAGAATATCTAGAAGCAGCAAAGGATGACGATCTCGTTGAAGTGGCAGATGCGCTAGGTGATATGCTTTATATTCTTTGCGGAACAATTATAGAACACGGTTTACAACATAAAATAGAAGAAGTGTTTGACGAAATTCAACGCAGCAACATGAGTAAGCTCGGTGAAGATGGTGAACCTATTTATAGAGAAGATGGTAAAGTTTTAAAGGGACCAAACTATTTTAAACCGCACATCGAGGCAATTTTAAAGTCATAAAAACAAAGAGCCATTTGGCTCTTTGTTTTGTTTTTTATTTCACTTCGTATCTCCATTCGTTTTTATCCTCAGAGAGGTTATGTTGGATACTCATCATCTTATTTTTTAAGATGCTAGAGTAGGAGTGATCTTCAATTTGAGGAAGATTATAATAGGTATCTTTATATTCAAATCCTTCAATTGGGCTAATTACAGCCGCCGTTCCTGCTCCAAATATTTCTTGTAATGTTCCGTTTTTTGAAGCCTCTACAATTTCAGAAACTTTAATCTGTCTTACTTCAATTGGAATATCATTGTCTTCTGCTAGTTGGATTAAACTCTTACGAGTTACACCATCTAATATACGGTCACTTATTGGTGCGGTAATTAACGTATCATTTATTCTAAAAAACACATTCATAGTTCCTGCTTCCTCTAAGAAGGTATGTGTGTCTGCATCTGTCCAAATGACTTGTTGGTATCCTTTTTTTTGTGCTAAACTCGTTGGGTAAAACTGTGCTGCATAATTACCCGCAGCTTTAGCAAAACCAACACCACCGTTTGCAGAACGACTAAACTCTTCTGCAATAAGTACCTTAACGGTTCCTTTATAGTATGCTTTTGCAGGAGAACAAATAATCATAAACCTGTAGCTGTCTGAAGGTGCTGCTGCAATAGCAGAATCTATAGCAATAGCAAACGGTCTTAAATATAAAGAGTTGCCCATTCCTGGCTTAACCCAATCTCTATCAAGGTTGACTAAGGTTGTTAATCCCTCAAAAAAGTAGTTCTCAGGAAACTCTGGCATTGCCAATCTCGCACATGATTTATTAATACGCTTGAAGTTTTGATCAGGTCTAAATAAAAAGACATCACCTTTATCATCCTTATAAGCTTTCATGCCTTCAAAGACAGCTTGCCCATAATGAAACACACGAGCAGAGGGATCCATTGTCATAGCCTGATATGGCATAATCTTTGGCTGTTGCCATTTCCCATCAACAAAATCACAAATAAACATGTGATCTGTAAATGTTCTCCCAAAGGTTAAATTGTCAAAGTCAACAGTATTAATTTTTGATGTTTTAGCTTTTTCTATGTGTAAGTTACTAGTATAATTATTTGACATTTTGATGTATTGTTTTGTTCTGCAAAAATACATATTTAACGTGGGTTATAAAACATAATGTTTTCCAAAAAAATGCTTAACTTTGGTTTCCATAAATTGAAAACAAATGAGTAAAATGAAACATATTTTAATTATTGCATTAGCAGTTGTAGTACTAGTCTCGTGTAAAGAAGACAAGAATGTTAGTAACGAGGTGGCGACATTAGAAACCGAAACTGTAACGCAATTTCAAGATATTGCCTACGAATCTTTTGGTAAGAAAATCACATCGTCAGATGCGATTACCGCTAAACGTATGGCAGTACATTATGCTAGTATGACAGTAGGAGACTCAATAGATGCAAAAATGGTTGCTAAAGTTGAAGAGGTTTGTCAATCTAAAGGATGCTGGATGAAATTAGACTTACCAGATGGAGAACAAGTCATGGTTAAATTTAAAGACTACGGTTTTTTTATGCCAAAAGATATTTCTGGAAAAGAGGTTGTTATTAACGGTAAAGCTTATATAAATGAAGTGCCTGTAGATGAGCAACGTCATTATGCAGAAGATGGTGGAGCAACACCACAAGAAATCGCCAAAATAACAGAAGCTAAAAAAACATATTCATTTTTAGCAGATGGTGTTTTACTCAACGTAAAATAATTTGCAACGCAGTATAATTACCACAGCAGATGGCTCAAAAACCATTCAAATAAAAGATTGGAATGAGCAATATCATTCTGTTCATGGCGCAATACAAGAAGCAAATCATGTGTATATAAAACATGGTTTGCTTTTTTTTTATGCGGAAAAATTAAAACAACCACAATCTGAAATTTCAATTTTAGAAATTGGCTTTGGTACAGGTTTAAATGCCTTACTCACTCAATTAAAGGCTGAAGAACTAATTCAATCCATCAATTATGTTGGTGTAGAAGCTTTTCCTATTTCTTCGGAGGAATTAGAACAGCTCAATTATACTTCAGAGTTAGATGTACCTTCCGAAAAGCTCAAACAACTCCATAGCTGCTCTTGGGAGGAAGAACATCAAATTTCAGAAGTATTTAAACTCAAAAAGCAACAACAGTTTTTTAAAGATATTTCCGTAGAAAACATGTTTGATGTTATTTATTTCGATGCTTTTGGAGCACGTGTTCAGCCAGAACTTTGGACCGAAGATATTTTTAAGATTATGCATAGAGCATTAAAGCAAAACGGGGTATTAACAACTTATGCTGCTATTGGTAGTGTTCGTCGTACACTTATCGCTTTAGGTTTTG
Source organism: Psychroserpens burtonensis DSM 12212 (assembly GCF_000425305.1). Taxonomy (GTDB): domain Bacteria; phylum Bacteroidota; class Bacteroidia; order Flavobacteriales; family Flavobacteriaceae; genus Psychroserpens; species Psychroserpens burtonensis. The sequence goes on along the minus strand of NZ_KE384348.1, from coordinate 37,534 downwards.
AAGTAGAGCGCCTAGATGGCCCTCCAGGAAAACGACACATGTTAAGAGCTGTTAAACGTTAAACCCTTATTAAAATTTTGAGCCTTGATAGTAGCATTTCGTAAATTTGCACAACTATGAAAACAGTTTTAATTACAGGAGCAACCGGATTAATTGGTCAAGAAATTGTAAAAGTTTGCCGCGATCAAAATATTAATGTTCACTATCTTACAACGTCTAAAAATAAACTCAGCACTACCGATAATTATAAAGGCTTCTACTGGAACCCAGATACAAAAGAAATAGATGTATCCTGTTTTGAGAGTGTAGATACTATCATTAATCTCGTAGGAGCCTCAATCTCTAAACGCTGGACAGATAGTTATAAAAAGGAAATAATTACGAGTAGAACAGAAACTACTCAGTTATTATTGGACACGATTAGATCAAATAATTTTCCTATTGAACAAATCGTTTCTGCTAGTGCGATTGGTATTTATCCAAATTCACTGACTAATTACTATGAAGAGGATGAGCCCGGCGTTTCAGCTTCTTTTTTAGGACAAGTCGTAGAGCAATGGGAAGCAGTAGTTGATCAATTTGCATCTGCAGGTATACAGCTGGCTAAAATTAGAATAGGTCTCGTGCTTTCAACTAAAGGAGGTGCCTTGCCAGAGATAGCGAAACCTATTCGTTTGGGACTAGGAGCAGCCTTTGGAAGTGGAGAGCAGTGGCAGTCTTGGATTCATATAAAGGATTTAGCCCGATTGTTTGTTTTTGCAGTTACAAATAATTTGGAAGGCACGTACAATGGTGTTGCCCCAAATCCAGTTTCTAACCTAGAACTTACTAAAACAGTCGCAAAAGCACTCCATAAACCACTTATTTTGCCAAATATTCCAAAGTTTGCAATGAAACTCGTTTTAGGGGAAATGCATATTTTACTATTTGAGAGTCAAAGGGTGAGCGCCTCAAAAATCGAAGAGATCGGCTTTGATTTTGAATATCATCATCTAGAACCTGCACTATTAGATATTCTTAATTAAGTCTTACCGAACTAGTACTTTATCTAGAAATATTTCTTTAAAACCTTTTGACAATGGGAGAAATTATTCCTGTTGCTTGAAATAATCTTTAGACAACTATATAAAGACAAATCTGTATTGTTAGTGCATGTAGTTAAAGTCTATAGACCTTTCAATTCATAACTTTATGATTGGGATAGAATTCCAAACGATTGGTATAAACCACTTTTTGAATCACAACATAGGGGCAAAGTAAAAAAAAATCTGATCGTACATATTTTAATACAAATAGTGCAATGGAGTATTTATAAAACTTTTTTATAAAAAAATTTGTGTTACTTAAAAATGTAAAGTATATTTGTCTTTTAGTAAAAATTATTTTACTTAATATAAGGTAAATTTGTTAATTATGAAAAAACAAAATTTTATAGAATGCGAAAGAAAAGGGTTAGAGAAACTTATTAATTTTAGATTGCCACATTACTTTTATACAATAGGTATAGCTGTTTTAGGAACTGCGATCGTCATGATGTTTATTAGAGCATTTGTTTTAGAAGGAGATCAAGAAGTCTTAAAGGTGATGTTGCAAAGGGGTCTTTTAATTGGTATGTTGTTGATGTCTATAGCAAAAGATAAAGATGAAGATGAGATGGTTGTAAAATTAAGGATGCAATCTTATACTTATGCATTTGTTGCAGGTGTTGTATATGCTTTAATTATGCCGTTTGTTGATTATGGAGTGTCTAATGTGGTGAATTCTGGAGGTGAAGAATTTCATGATATTGGAGATTTTCAAGTCTTACTGTTCATGCTTATGATACAATTGCTATGTTTTCATACTTTAAAGCGTGTGCGATAATGGAGAATACTATTAAAGTAGAACGGGCTATTTTGAGTTTAACGCAAGGTGATTTGGCTAAAAAAATTGGAGTATCTCGACAAACTATAAATTCTATTGAAGCTAATAGATATGTGCCGTCCACCGTTTTAGCACTTAAATTATCTGATGTCTTTGGAAAACCAGTAAATAATTTTTTTAAACTCTCAAGTGATGATTAGCTTAACACTATTTTTAGCACAAGTAATTATTCAATTTATTTTAATAATTCTATAAAGGATGTCATGCCTTTGGTAGCGGTATTTGTGATTACTGTAATTTGGTTAGTACTGCTGATAGTGGGTTTAGGATCTATGAAGTAAACCGGAGTCTTACTCGATATATAATTCATTAATCCAGCTGCAGGATATACTTGCATTGAGGTTCCAATAATCAATAAGATATCTGCAGTTTCGCAAATGTCTATTGATTTTTCTATCATGGGCACATCTTCACCAAACCAGACAATATGTGGTCTTAGTTGATGGCCTTTTTCACACACATTACCTAATTTTAGATCACCAGTCCATGATTTAATATCGTTATGGTTCTTTGTGCTCCTTACTTTAAGTAATTCACCATGTAAGTGAATGACGTTACTACTGCCAGCACGTTCATGTAAATCATCAACATTTTGTGTGATTATTGTGACCTTATACTCGGCTTCTAGTGTGGCTAAATCAAAATGGGCCTTATTAGGTTTTACCTCATGTAATTGTTTCCGACGTTGATTATAAAAATCTAAAACAAGTTCAGGGTTTTGAGCAAAACCTTGAGGAGTGGCTACTTCCATTACGTCATGACCTTCCCAAAGTCCGTCAGCATCTCTAAAGGTATTAATTCCGCTTTCGGCACTTATCCCTGCGCCTGTTAATACAACAAGGTTTTTCATTTATTTATTTTCCAGTCTAAAAAGTTTTTAGACTTAGAATATGCTTTTAAAATATTCACACCATTTTCATCCTCTTCTTCAATATAATTTGAAAGTCCTTGTTTATCATAACCCTCTGCAATCATCGTATCAAGATAATGGGTAGTATCAATGTAATTCTTCATTACAATCAAGGTGCTTAGGTAACCAACCTGACCTTCAAAGAAGTTAGGATAATTATTAATGGTATAGGTATATAAGTTGAGTGCTAAATCGTAATTTTTATCTTCAAATGCAATTCCAGCTTTCATAAAGTTTAAAAAGTCATCTTCAGTTTCATTTTGAAGTTGATTTATAACTTGTATAGCCTCAAAATATTCTTCTTTATAGAGATGATAATCTATCTTATTTAGTGCGATTGTTTGGTCATCTGGAAATGCAGAAATCAAGTCATCTAGAGATTTTAAGTACTTATTTTCATCCAGTTGGCCTGCAATTAACACTTTAAATATGAGGAGAAATTTTTCTTTTGAAAGTTCAGATTTCAAGCCATCCATAATTGTATAAGCCTTCTCGTAGTCACCATTTTTATTATATAAAATGGCTTTAAAAAGATCTTGAGATTCACTATTATTTGATGTTTTTTTGTTTTCTATAAGTAAATTTTCAGGAAGTGTATATTGCATAAGTCTACCCATAGTACTGGTGAAATGCTCACCAGTTAAATAAATATATATATCTGAGAATTGTAGATTTCCATTGGTATTAAGAATCTTATAATCATGATAATTCATTCCAGATTCCGAAGAATAGAATCGGAAAAGGACATAATAAGTTTGCGTTTCATCATCGTAACGATAGTTGATGAAATCATAGTACGCACCATTTTCAACATTCGTTATGATTTCATTTGGAAATGATTTTAATGCGATGTTTATTCCAGTTAAATACCCTTTAATAAAATCATCCTCGCGATCTATTGTGGGATAATCAATGAGAACACGATTAAAGAATTCGGTTCTGTTAAGTTTAGAAATAAAGGTATTTGTATCGCTATTATGAATAGAAGCCTCAATTAATTTTGCGAATTCTATTATTTTTTGAGAGTTTTTTTTAGTGAAGGATATTGTATCTTTCAGCGTTTTATTGACAGCTTCTTGGGCGTACATCTTAAGATGACTTATGCTAAAGAATAAAAAAAGAAATAATAGATTTCTTGGTGTCATAGCGTTTTTTTTTCATAAATATAATAGTTTTTAATGATTGATATTAAACTTTTACAACATCTTGAAACTTTTTTAACTGATCGTCGCAAAGAAAAGTTTGTTAAAATACTGTCTCAACGAACTAAGCATTTTACGGTTGCTACAGAAGACGTTTACCAATTACACAACACAAGTGCTGTTATGCGCAGTTGTGATGTTTTTGGAATTCAAGAGTTACACATAATTGAAGAACAAAATTCTAAAGATATTGATCGTGAAATTGCGATGGGAGCTCAAAAATGGGTAGACCTTAAGCGGTATAATTCTGTAAACGATACGATCAAAGGTTTGAAAGCTAATGGCTATCAAATTGTGGCTACGACACCACATGAGAAGGATAGTGTTTTGTCAGAATTTGATGTTACTAAAAAATCATGTTTTTTCTTTGGAAGAGAGACAGAAGGACTCTCTCAGGAGGTTATAGGCGAAGCAGATTGCTTTTTAAAAATACCAATGGTTGGATTTACCGAGAGTTTAAATATTTCGGTATCTGCGGCAATTATTCTTCATGATGTAACTACTAAATTAAAAGCGAGTGATGTGGCTTGGCAACTTTCTGAAGAAGAGCAGCTTGAAAAACGAATAGATTGGTGTAAGAAAACGATAAAGAGCTATGATCAAGTGATTGAACGCTTTTATGAAGATCAATAATATGTTATGAAAAAATGAGTATGTCTCGAGAACAGATTTAAAATCTACCAGATTTGTTTCTGTTTAAAATTTTATACTCTTCATAGCATTCGCTAATAGCATCGAGCATTTGAAGATCATTAGCAGAGTTTATGAAGTCTTTAGAGTAATTACATTGATTCACAATTTCATCTAAATCAAATTTATCTACTTGTAATAAAACTGTTAACATCTCTCTGTCAAAACGAGAGGCGAGAAGGTTTCTAATCTCATCATCCTTCTTCATTTTTTTAAGCTTACGTAACTCGTTCGGCTTTTTTCCGAAGATATTATGCAAAAAATCGGCAGGATTAAAAATGGCACCTAAGACTTTGTTAACTGCGTTTGGTTGTCTGTTGCCAGCTTCGTAACCTTTATTAGATAAGCCAGAAATACTGTAACGGTAGTTAGATTTGATGGGCACTTGCATCACGTCAATTTCTAAGTAACCCGTCAATTTTAATTGATTGACAACAACCTCTTCTAGAGCTAATGCCAACTCAGTCATCCCAATTTTGGTTTCACCAAATTTAAGCCAGTCATTTGTGACTCTTACTTTAATAGATTTATAACCTAAATAGGATAAATGCAAGGTGTCATTAAGTTGCGCCTGAATTTCAAAATCACCTTCCTCATCCGAAGATGTTCCAATAACTTGATTAAGGTTAACAATATTCACACGATCAATAGGCTTGTCTGTAGTTAAATCGATGATAGTTCCTTTTACAGAAGTTTCAACCTCTTGAGTAAAACCAAAAGGAGTCACAGAAATAAATAATAAAAGAGTGATTATATGTTTCATTATGTTAAAAATAGTAAACAAATTGCATATGGCTGTGCTACTCGTCGTAAATTTGACTAAATATTAACGTATTCTGTCTGGAGTACGAAGTTTTTAGTAAATCTCGCTTAATTCATAGTAATTAGTGAGCCTACCATGGTTTTCGTAAGTAAGTTAAGAGCGATTCTTAATTTTCAATTAAAAGCCATAAACGAAGCACCGTAAATGCTCCTCTTATTAGTTTAAAATTAAAATTCCAAAACCTTCAGAAATACTTTAGGTTTTGGAATTTATTTTTATCAAGAATTTACTGCTTTAAAACAGTTTTTTAGTCTCTACGTCTAGAACGTCTTGGCCTATCAGCACTTGATGCACTTTCAGTACGCCTGGAAGGTCTCGACTCACCTCCAGAAGGTCGTCTATCGCTTCTACCAGATTCTCCTTCACTAGAACGTCTGCCGCTTCTGTTTCCAGAACCAGAATCACTACGTCTTCCAGATGAGCGCTTATCATCGTTACGTCTTCTGTTTCCGCCACCAGATCCTCCAGAGCGTCCGCCACCGCCATCACGACGTCCACCGCGACTTCTTCCGCCACCGCCTTTGTCTTCACTAACTTCTACATTTACAAAGCGTCCGTCATGCTTATAATCGGTGAAAAAGGCTAATACTTTCTCTTGACTTTCTTTTTCAGTATTAAAGAAAGAAAAACTCTCTTTGACATCTACTTTAAAGACATCATCACGACCTAACTCTAAAACTTCTTTTAAGAAGTCTTTAAGTTTCATCCAATCGTAACCATCTTTTTGTCCAACGTTGATGAAGTAACGTGATTCATTTGCGCTTCCTCCGTAACCTCGTCCACCAGAATCTCCTCCTTCAGAATCTCTTGAAGAACTTGGAGCATTGAGTTTTTTAGATTTTTGGTAATAATTATAGAAGCGTGTAAACTCAACAGAGAAGAATTTTTTAATCAATTCATCTTTATCTGTATCTACAAATAACTCATTAATACTTGTTAAGTATTTGTCAATTTCGTTATTCACTTCAGTATTATGAATCTTATTTGCGAGAGACATTAGTTGTACTTCGCAGATATCAATTCCGTCAGGAATTTCCTTTTTCTCAAATTCTTTCTTGATGATACGCTCAATACCTTTAATCTTACGCACTTCACTTTTAGAAACAATAACCATAGAGATACCTGTTTTACCAGCACGTCCTGTTCGTCCAGAACGGTGTGTGTAAATTTCTGGTTCGTCAGGTAACTGGTAATTAATGACGTGTGTAATATCATCTACATCAATACCGCGAGCAGCTACATCTGTAGCAACCAACATTTGTATTTGTTTGTTTCTAAATGATTTCATCACCAAATCACGTTGGTTCTGACTTAAATCTCCATGTAAAGCACCTGCGCTATAACCATCTTCTATTAAGGTTTCGGCAACTTTTTGAGTATCACGTTTTGTACGACAAAATATCACAGAAAATATATCTGGATTGGCGTCACACAAACGTTTTAAAGCTTGGTAGCGGTCTCTTGCGTTCACTAAATAGTATTCGTGAGAGACTTGACTTGTGCTTTCATTTTTATTTCCAACTGTAATTTCTATTGGATCATTCATGAAATCTTTTGCAATTCGAGAAACCTCTTTTGGCATCGTTGCAGAAAATAACCATGTATTTTTGTCCTTAGGCGTATGTGATAAGATATCTGTAATATCTTCATAGAATCCCATGTTTAGCATCTCATCGGCTTCATCTAAAACGGCATATTCAATTTTAGATATGTCAACCATGTTTCTGCTAATCATATCTTTCATACGACCAGGAGTAGCTACAATAATTTGTGCGCCACGTTTTACAGCTCTTGCTTGATCTTGGATACTAGCACCACCATAAATAGCGACAACATTTAAACCTTTACAATATTTTCCGTACAGTTTAATTTCATTGGTGATCTGTAAACAGAGTTCACGTGTAGGCGATAAAATCAAACCTTGCGTTGTACGACTGTCAACATTAATTTTTTCTAGCATTGGGAAACCAAATGCTGCAGTTTTTCCAGTTCCTGTTTGCGCTAAGGCAACAAGATCTGTATCTTTTTCTAATAAAATTGGAATTGCTTTTGCTTGTACATCACTAGGGGTTTCAAAACCTAAATCGGTAATAGCATGTAAAAGGTCTTCATTAAGACCTAGTTCTTGGAATGTGCTCATTCTGTTTGTTTTGTATTCGATTATGTCCTTTGGGTGTTACAAAAGAAGCGAATCGACATACTAAACACTTAAACTTCTAAGTAACACATCCTCACTCTGAGGAATTTATAAAAATCCAACACATGAATTTTTCAAGTTGCAAAGATAGTCTTTTATTTGGATAATCAATACTGGTTTTTTCTGCGGAAATTTGCTTGGGTTTATTCTTCGTCTGATTCTAGTTATTTATTAAAAAAAAAGATAAGGAGTTCTCAGTTTATTAGAGATATATGACATTCTCAACTTGGCTCCAATTTGTTAGGATATGGCTTTTTTAATTGTTGATATTTACAACTAGACGAAGTTCGACTTTTTTTTTTGAAAAAGTTAAGTTTTAAAACTCCCGAACAAACTAAATAGTATTTTAAAAATTCTGTTTTAATTTTAAATTCAATTAATTAGAGTTATTGAAATAGTACGTATCTAGGAGGAACAAGTCCGTTAAGTCTTATCAATTGTTGCAATCATTTCTTCTTTAGATTTATGGGCAACCTTAAAGAGGGTGTCAGTTTCCTAATACCTAGACTCTCGTCCACCTAACAATGACTGACTATGCCAATCTATAGCATATTCTATGTGCATTAAATTTTCGGCAAAACTCATTGTTTCTGGTATAGCTTTAAAGTTAAGACCGTTACAAGGTGAATATCTTATTTTTTGATAGATTTCACTTTAAGGACTCTGTCTATTTATGTGATAATAAGGCTATTATTTTGTATATTGAATAATGAAATTACTACATCAACCTACTTTAGCAGACAGTATTTGTGATATTTGTACTAGAAAAATAAAAAGGGTATTTTTTGAACAAATCAATACACTTTTAGATCGGCGATCTATAAGTACCCAGATTGACAAACACTATAAGAAAGGTAAAAGTGCTCTTGGCAAGCCGAGTTATGATGGATTGCTTTTGTTTAAAATGTGTTTACTTCAAACTTGGTATGGGCTAAGTGATTATGAAGTAGAAGATTCTGTAAATGATCGTATTTCATTCAGTTATTTCTGTGGATTAAATATTGATCAAGTGGCACCAGACCATAGTACAGTGAGTCGTTTTAGAACAGCAATGACAGATGCGGGAGCCTATGAAAAATTATTCAAAGTGATAAATGCTCAATTAGAATCTCATCAAATTATTGTTAAAAAAGGACTCATAGTTGATGCAAGTGTCATTGACACGCCACTTCGCCCAAAAGGAAAAACAACTCATAAAGTAACCGAAGATCGCTCTGATCAAGAAATTTCTGTAAAAAAAGAGTATGCTGATAGCGTAGATAAAGATGGAACTTGGCTAAAGAAAAGAGGGAAATATGATTTTGGTTTCAAAAAGCATCATATCACAAATAATCAAGGGCTTGTGCTAGGTGTATTAACTACTACAGCAAGTAAAAATGAGATAGCAAACCTAGAGGATGTACTAAATACAGTAAATGTAGATGTTCCCAAAGATATTCCATTAAAAGCCGACAAAGGGTATCAATCAAAGAAAAACACTGAGTTACTAAAAAAAAGAAACCTTAAAAATCATATTTTAAAAAAAGCATATAAGAATAGACCTTTAACTTATTGGGAGAAGAAATTTAACAAATTAATTGGGCAAACAAGATTTAAGGTAGAACGTACATTTGGAGGGATAAAGCGATGGTTTAATGGTGGAGAAGCTAGATATAGAGGCATGGGTAAAATGCACACCCAAAACTTGATGGAGGCATTATGCTACAACCTATATAGAAGTCCTGGGATAATTGCGTCTAATCATAAAAATTAAGGGAAAATGAACCTAAAAAACAAAAACATTCAATCTAAAAACAAAAGAATATTGAAATTTAAATCATTTTTTGAGTGACAAAATGAAAATTGAAAAATTCAAGCTCATTTCTTACCATTTTGCAACGGTCTTAAGTTGTATTTATCCTCTGGCATCATTTCTGCCACAAGAGTTAAATATTTTCGGGAATTTTCAAAGCGTTCTAAATAATCTTTTATAAAATTATCTTGTTGAGCAAATAGAGGAGATATAACCGAACTAAAAAGCACTATGGTTGTTAGAATAAGTAAATTTTTGACAAAGGTGTGTTACAGGTTATTCAAAAAATTAACTAATAATCGCACCGCTTTGCCGCGATGACCAATGGTGTTTTTTTCTTGTAAAGAGATTTCAGCAAATGTTTTATGATAACCTTTAGCTTTAAAAATCGGGTCATAGCCAAACCCTTGATCTCCATGTTTAGTTGCCGTGATTTCCCCTTTGCAAATACCAGTAAATGTTTCTAGTTTGCTATTTAAATGAAGTGCGACCACTGTTTTAAATTGAGCATTTCTATTGGGTTTGTTTTTTAGATTGTTAAGCAATAAAGCCATATTATCGTTTGCATCTCGTTGCTCGCCAGCATAACGTGCGCTAAAAACTCCTGGTTCTCCATTGAGCATTTCAACTTCTAAGCCTGTGTCATCTGCAAAGCAATCAAAACCGTAATGTTTTTTAATGTATTCTGCTTTTTGGATGGCATTACCTTTAATAGTAAGTTGAGTTTCTGGGACGTCTTCAAAGCAGCCAATATCTTTTAAGCTTAAGAGTTTTATGTACTCAGGAATAAGTAATTGTACTTCTCTGAGTTTGTTGAGATTGTTTGTAGCAAAGACGAGTTTCATAGCGATAATTTTGACCAAAAATAGTTTATCTTTTTTTTTTAATCTGTTATTTTTTAACTTAAAATTTAAGTATTCATGCAAATAGTCCATCGTTTTTTATTATTTTAAATTTATTCCTAATTCTGTATAATTATGAGAGTAAACAGACTATAATTAAAACAAAACCTATTATAAAATCTAATAAACTTAAACTATGAAAAACTTAAACTTAATGATATTATTCACTTTGTTAATGGTGTCTTGTGCAGATGTAAAATATGCCGAAGATATTGTTGGAGAATGGGAATGTGTGAGTTGGATAGATATGGCTTCTTTAAATGATAAATGTGCAGATAATGCCTATTTCAGTTTTAATAAAGATAAAACCTATACGTCAAAAGTTAGTGCTCAAGACACCAAAGGCACTTATAAAATTGTGGATGGTATTTTATACTCTAATCCCGAGGAAAAATTAGAAATAGCTGTAGAAATCAACACGCTATCAAAAGATACATTATCATTTACCATGAGTCGCTCTGGCAATGCCGAAATTTTAACACTAGTAAAAAGTAAATAGTTCTTATTCCGAAGAAAATATTACCAATACTTTATGAGTTTTTTGGAAATAATATATTTGAATTTTCGTAACTTGGAGTATTGTAATTAATTTAAATATAAGAATAAATATGACTGTAAATTTTCAATACGTAGATGTCGATGTAAGTAAGAGTCTAAGCACTTTTACCGAAGAGAAATTGGATAAACTTTTTAATAGATATGAGTTTTTAATTAGCGCAACTGTAAGATTTAAAAGGGATAATAATAGTCATACAAAAGGAGAAATTTGTGATATTGAGTTGAGTTTGCCTGGGCCACGAATTTTTGCAACATCAGATGAAAGTAATTATGAAGTTGCCGTAAGAGAAACAATAAGTGATTTAGAAAGACAACTTAAAAAACGTAAAGAAGTTTATAAAACACATTGATTGGTTTAGAGCCACAGTGTCTAATTTTTATCGTGTCAAATAGTTGTCTTTTTAGTAAGAATTGAAAATTAATACTGAAGACTTTTTTTTAACAAACAAGTAAGAATTGCGACCGAGATTAAAAACTGCAAACTTTTAAAACGTGTTAGTAGATACTGGAGTCGGATTACTAAAGAGTTTTTTTTTTACCGATGATGATAAGGTTCATTCCTCAAAATCGTAAAACCTCTATATAATTGCTCAATCATAAATAAGCGAATCATTTGATGGGAAAAGGTCATTTTAGATAATGACAGTTTCCCATTTGCTTTTTGATACACGTCTGGCGAGAACCCGTAAGGTCCGCCAATCAGAAAAACAAGTCGCTTGATGCCAGAATTCATATGTTTTTGTAAGTAGCTTGAAAATCCAACCGAGTCCAATTGTTTTCCGTTTTCATCCATTAAAATTAAAACATCAGTCGCATTGAGCTTATTTAAAATGAGTTCGCCTTCTTTTTGCTTCTGTTGCTCTTCACTAAGATTTTTGACTTTTTTTAAATCTGGAATAATCTCAAATTCAAATTTGATATAAAAACCTAAGCGTTTTTGATAGTCGTCAATAAGTGCTTGTAAATCTTTGTTATCTGTTTTGCCTATGGCTAGAAGTTTGATTGTCATGTTCCAAAGTTATACTTTTTTAGAATTTGAAATTTGGATTTTGTATATTTTTGAGGAGCAATTGTTATTTTTACATTAAATATATAAAATATGATCTCACAAGAACAATTCAATAAAGAAATAGAACTTATTATATCAAACGCTGTTAGAGAAGACGTAGGTGATGGTGATCATAGTTCTTTAGCATGCATTCCAGCTTCTGCAAAAGGTAAAGGAAAGCTTCTTGTAAAAGATGAAGGTGTTATTGCTGGTGTTGAGTTTGCAAAGCAAGTATTTGCTTACGTGGATAAAGACATGAAGATTGAAACACTTATTAAAGATGGTAGTCCTGTAAAATATGGAGATATTGTATTTTATGTTGAAGGAGCGTCACAATCCATTTTAAAAGCAGAGCGCTTAGTGCTCAACGCCATGCAACGTATGAGTGCTATTGCTACAAAAACTAAACAGTTTGTCGATTTATTAGAAGGCACAGGAACAAAAATTTTAGATACACGTAAAACAACGCCAGGAATAAGAGCTCTAGAAAAATGGGCTGTAAAAATTGGAGGAGGAGAGAACCACAGATTTGCATTATATGATATGATTATGCTAAAGGATAATCATATAGATTTTGCTGGCGGACTCACAAAAGCCATCAATAAAACAAAGCAGTATTTAAAAGATACCAATCGTGATTTGAAGATTATTGTAGAGGCTAGAAATCTATTTGAAATTAAAGAAATCTTAGAAACAGAAGGTGTGTATCGCATTCTAATCGATAACTTTAATTATGAAGATACAAGAGCTGCAGTTAAATTAATTGGACATAAATGTTTAACAGAATCCTCAGGAGGCATCAACGAAAAAACGATTAGAAAATACGCAGAGTGTGGTGTGGACTTTATTTCATCAGGCGCATTAACACATTCTGTTTATAATATGGATTTAAGCCTTAAAGCGGTCTAATGTCAAAATCCTTAAAAGAGATATTGAGTAAAATCCCTGTACTTAATCGTTTAGTTGATTTACTGCGAAAAATTAAACTTCCAGGACTTGTAGGGTTGTCATTGTATGATTTGTTAGAACTATATGCTATTGGTGTTTTTAAAGGCGCATTGACATCGCGAGCAAGTGCTATTGCCTTTAGTTTTTTTACTGCTATATTTCCTTTTTTACTATTTGTGCTCATATTGATGCCTTACATACCAATAGAGGGGTTTCAAATTGAGTTTCAGCAGTTTTTGACTTCGGTTTTACCACCACAAACCTCAGATTTTTTCTTTTCCAATATTTTTGAGAACATAGAAAGCAGAGAGCAAGGAGGTCTGTTGTCGTCGGTTTTCGTAATCTCTATTTTGTTAATGGCGAATGGTGTGAGCTCCGTGTTTTCAGGATTTGAAAACTCATATCACCAAGAGCGTACTAGAAATATTTTTAAACAATACTTATATGCGTTAGGTGTGGCTTTGATTCTTGCAATGTTGGTTATTGTTACTGTTGCATTCTTTGGGTATTTTCAATTGTACGTTATTCAACCTCTGTACGAACAGTTTGAAACCTTAGATTATACAGGTCAAGAAAATGATTTGTTTTGGGTCGTATTTGCCAAATACCTCTTTTTTATATTTATGGTATATATTACAACGGCAACTCTATATTACTACGGAACAAAATCAGGTAAAGCCTCAAAGTTCTTTTCTATAGGTGCTCTGTTTACCACTTTGCTAATTATTTTGACCTCTTATTTCTTCGGTATTTATATCGAAAACTTCTCACAGTACAATAAGCTCTATGGTTCTATTGGAGCCTTATTGATTTTACTATTATACTTATGGCTAAATGCTAATATATTATTGTTAGGTTATGAGCTAAATGCAACAATTAGGCGTTTAAAAAGAAATGATGACGATGAATAAATATATAATACTCATAATGCTTTTAATCTCTCAAGGTCTAAGTTCTCAAACGGTCTTCGGAAAATGGAAAACTGTAGATGACGAGACTGGTAAAGAGAAATCTATCGTTGAAATCTATCAAGAGGATGGAAAAGTTCACGGAAAAATTATTGAAATATTTGATACAACTAAACGAGACTTACCCTGTAAATTTTGCAATGGGGAGGATAAGGATCAACCCGTTTTAGGATTGGTCATTATAAAGGATTTAGAAGTGTCAGGTGATGTTTACAAACGAGGAACTGTCACAAACCCTGAAGATGGGAAAGTGTATGACTGTAGAATAAAACTCGACGAAGACAACCCAAATAGATTACAATTACGTGGCTATATAGCCTTTTTCTACCGCACACAGTATTGGATAAGAGCAGGTTTGTAGCATTATTTTAGATGATCTACATCGCTATAAACTCACGTATATCTTAGATTCACGGCAATGTTATTATTTTTGTGATTAAGAATCAACTCTATAGATGGGCACAATTATTTTAGAGACAAAACTAAAGCAGACACCTTTTTTGATAAATTGCGACCCAATGACAATTTATTTATAACGTATCTAAGACTCATTAACAAAGAAGATATTACTAAATTTGAAAACATTTTGTCAACTTTGCATTGTGTAATTAAACCATTTTGATAAACTGAACTATTTTATAAACGTCATACTGCCAATTCCTTTAGAGAAAAGTTTCACCTATGCGATAACAAAGGCAGAGGCAGATTTTCTACAACCAGGAATTCGTGTGTCTGTTCCCTTCGGAAAGTCTAAGATTTACACAGCTTTGGTGCTAGAGATTCATAATAACGCGCCTCAAGTTTATGAAGCGAAAGAAATTCATCAAATTTTAGACGATACACCAATTGTGACGACTCAGCAATTAGAACATTGGCATTGGATGTCTAAGTATTACTTGTGTACTCTGGGCGATGTAATGCGAGCTGCTTTGCCGAGTTCTTTTGTATTGGAAAGCGAGACTATCGTTAGTAAAAATGAAAATCAGGTCATCAAAGATGAAGATTTAAAAGATGATGAATTTATCATTTATGAGGCATTACAACAGCAGTCGTCTTTAAAGATTCAAGATATGATGTCTATCTTAGATAAGAAAAATGTCTTACCTGTTATCAAACGATTGTTAGAGAAAAATGCAATTTCTGTTCAAGAAGAAATCTACGAAAAGTATAAACCAAAGTTAGTTAGATATGTCAAAATAGCATCCCAGTTTTCTTCGCAACAAGGGCTACAAAATTTAATGGAAGACTTAAGTAGAGCTCCAAAACAAAGAGACGTTATCATGACTTTGTTTTCGGTTTCTGCTCAAACAAAGAAGCCTGTAAAAGTATCTGATTTGTCTCAGGAAAGTGATGCCTCTTCGTCCATTATAAAAACCTTGATTGATAAAGGAATACTAGAAGAATATCACATTCAAATGGATCGTGTTGAGTATGATGGCGATGATAAAGAAGACTCAAAACAACTTAATGAATATCAAGAAAAGGCTTTAAGTGAAATAACTGAAACTCTTGAAAAACAAAATATTACATTGCTTCATGGTGTCACGTCCTCTGGTAAAACAGAAATTTATGTCAAGCTTATTGAAGAGCAATTAAAAGCTAAAAAGCAAGTGTTGTATTTGCTTCCAGAAATAGCCTTGACTACACAATTGGTGGAACGTTTACAAAATTATTTTGGAGAACAAGTAGCCGTATTTCACAGTAAGTATTCTTCGCATGAACGGGTTGAGGTTTGGAACAATGTATTGAATAATTTACCTAAGGCACAAATTGTTTTAGGAGCGCGTTCTTCGGTATTATTACCCTTTAAAAATCTCGGATTGATTATCGTTGACGAAGAGCATGAATCGTCATACAAACAGTTTGACCCAGCACCAAGGTATCATGCTCGAGATACCGCTATCGTGTTGGCGAGTATTTTTAAAAGTAAAACACTTTTAGGGTCTGCAACACCGAGTTTAGAAAGTTATTTTAATGCGCAGCAAGGCAAGTATGGATTGGTAGAACTCAATCATCGTTACAATAACGTCATGATGCCAGATATTGAGCTTATTGATATCAAAGACAAGCAAAAACGAAAACGCATGCAAGGTCACTTTAGTGATCGATTGATAGAAGAAATTAAAGAGACCTTAGCGCAAGGGTTTCAAATCATCTTATTTCAAAATAGAAGAGGCTTTTCGCCAATTATAGAATGCAATTCTTGTGGTCACGCACCGCAATGTCCTAACTGTGATGTGAGTTTAACGTTTCATCAATATAGAAACCAATTGCGATGTCACTATTGTGGTTATAACGCTGTAATGCCAAAAACTTGTGACGCTTGTGGTAGTGTAGAACTTGATAGTAAAGGTTTTGGGACAGAGCAAGTGGAGCAGGAGGCTAAGCTGCTGTTTCCAGATCATAAAGTGGGACGTATGGATTTAGATACTACACGAGGAAAATATGGCTACGAGAAAATTATAACTGCTTTAGAGCAAGGAGAAATTGATATTTTAGTAGGTACACAAATGTTAACTAAAGGTTTAGATTTTAGAAATGTAAAGCTTGTTGGTATTATGAATGCAGATAATATGCTCAATTTTCCAGATTTTAGAGCACACGAACGTAGTTACCAATTAATGGTACAAGTCTCTGGTAGAGCAGGACGTACTAAAGAGCGCGGAAAAGTATTGATACAGACGTATAATCCGTATCATAAAATATTGCAGCAAGTCTCTACAAATAGTTATTTTGAAATGTTTGAGGAGCAACTGGGAGAGCGACAAGCGTTTAAATACCCTCCAGTTTTTAGGATGATAAAAATCACCTTGAAGCATAAGGATTTTCAAAAGGTAGATGTTGGTGCAGATTGGTATGCAAAATCATTGCGCACCGTTTTTGGTAAACATGTGCTAGGACCAGAGTTTCCGCCAGTGGCACGAATTAGAAATCAGTATTTGAAACATATCTTGGTTAAAATTCCGCAGAAACAGTCTTTGGGTAAAACTAAAGAGGCTATTTTGAAAATCAATACTAGTTTTTTGAGTGTTAAGGATTTTAGGCCTATTCGGGTTATTTTGAATGTGGATAACTATTAATGAAACTCATTGTTAAAAATCTGAAAGCGAAGTCAATAGTGCTGGTTGAACTAATTCTACTGGCAAACGCGAACTGTTCAGCTTAAAGACTTATAAATAGATGAGTAGACCATACAGGTGTTGGATTTAAAGCTTTTCAATAATAAATTTTGAGCTTGTCTTTTTTGTTTTTTCACGTATTTTCTATCACATCCCGTTTTCGAAGATATCCCATTTCCGAAGACATAATAATAATAAAAATCCCACTGAGCGGTGGGATTTTTAAATCAAATGTTAGTTAGTCATTAGGGCAAATAAGACTGAAATATAATTTTATTCCATGCTTAAATATTGTTTAACGCATCTACAAGTTGGGTTTTCTTATTTCTACTCAATGGTATCTCATAAGCGCCAACTTCTACGTTTTTACTGTTAAATCTATCAACCTTATCAAGGTTTACGATATACGATTTGTGAATTCTTAAAAATTTACCTTCTGGTAACTCTTGTTCAAAAGCTTTCATAGTAGATAAAACAACAAGACTGTTTTCTTCGGTTACTAATTTTACGTAATCACCAAGAGCTTCAATCCATTTAATATCTTTTATGTACACTTTTCGTTTTTTCAAGTTACTTTTGACGAAAATATGTTCGCCATCAGTTTCATTGAAATCTAGCTTTAGTTTATGTTGCTCAAGAGCTTTCTCTACAGACGTATTGAAACGTTCCCTATTTATAGGTTTTTGGAGATAGTCGGTTGCATCATAGTTAAAAGCTTTAAATGCGTATTCAGTTTTACCTGTAACGAAAATAATTTGGGGTTTGTTGTTGAGCACGTCGAGCAGTTCGAAACCGTTAAGAACAGGCATTTCAATATCTAAGAAGATTAAATCTACTTTATGAGTATTGAGTCCGTTCTTGGTCTCTAATGCGCTACTGTATTCTGCTATAAGGTTAAGTGAGGAGTGATTCTCAATTAACTTTACAATGGATAACCGTTGAATCGCAGAATCATCAACTACTACACAGTTTAAAGTCATAACATTATTGTATTTTAGGTTAAGATATCGACAATAGTACGAAAAATTCGGTTAAAAACCAAAAAACATCGGTAAAGCGTTAATTTTAACATTATTTTAAGATAGGTGTTTCATCTAAAACTTTATACGCAAAACGTTGCTGGAATTAGAAATAATCGTTATTTTTGCACTCATTTTTAACACAAAAAATAGATTTTTATGAATCATTATGAAACTGTTTTCATCTTAAATCCCGTTTTATCTGATGACCAGGTAAAGGAGACAGTACAGAAATACGAAGATTTTCTTGTTTCTAGAGGAGCGAAGATGGTAGCCAAAGAAGATTGGGGCTTAAAAAAATTAGCTTACCCAATTCAAAACAAAAAAAGTGGTTTTTATCACTTATTTGAGTACACTGTAGATGGAGAGGTAATCAATCCATTAGAAGTAGAGTTTAGACGTGATGAGCGTTTCATGCGCTACTTAACGGTAGCTTTAGACAAGTATGCGATTGCTTGGGCAGAGAAAAGAAGAATCAGAGATAAACAAAAAGCGTAATTATGTCTTCAATAGAACAACAAGCAAAAGGAAAAAAAGATGGAGAGATTAGATATCTTACTCCGTTAAATATTGACACGAGCAAAACGAAGAAATATTGTCGTTTTAAGAAATCTGGTATCAAATATGTTGATTATAAAGATGCAGATTGGTTATTAGGTTTTGTAAACGAGCAAGGTAAAATTTTACCAAGACGTTTAACAGGAACATCTTTAAAGTATCAAAGAAAAGTGTCTGTAGCTGTGAAAAGAGCGCGTCACTTAGCGTTGATGCCTTATGTAGCTGATTTATTAAAATAAAATACCAATAACTATGGAACTTATATTAAAACAAGACGTTGATAATTTAGGATTTAAAGACGATATTGTATCTGTTAAGAACGGTTATGGTAGAAACTTTTTAATTCCTCATGGTCAAGCTGTAATGGCAACGTCATCTGCTAAGAAAGTATTAGCAGAAACATTGAAGCAAAGAGCTTACAAAGAGAAAACAATAATTGGTGAGGCTGAAAAGACTTCTGAAGCAATTAAAGGTTTAGATATTAAATTAACATCTAAAGCGGGTACAGGAGCGACTGCTGGAGACAAATTATTTGGTTCTATAACCAATATGGATTTAGCACATGCACTTAAAAAGTCAGGTCATGACGTGGATAAGAAATTTATTTCTATCGTTGGTGGTAACATCAAACGTCTAGGACAGTACGAAGCTGCAATTAGATTACATAGATCTGTAACTGTAGATTTAACTTTTGAAGTTATCGCAGACGCATAATCTTATAAAGTAAATTTTTAAAGAGCCTCAATCCTTTTGGAATGAGGCTTTTTTCATAAATTTTAGTTATATATTATCTTAAAAAGAGTGTTCTGATTTTTTTTATCAGAAAAGTAATATAAAATAGTTTCTTCTTAGTTCGCACTGAGCGTAGTCGGAACAAGGGGAGATAAATGGTACAAAATGAAATATTCTAGACTTACAAAAGAACAGTTTGAGGAATTACAACAGGAATTCATCAATTTTTTAGCTACACAAACCATTACAGTAGACGAGTGGACAGGTATAAAAGCGAATAAACCTGAAGTAGCAGAACAAGAATTAGATGTGTTTAGTGATTTAATTTGGCAAGGCGTGTTGTCTAAAGTCAATTATTTAGAGCATATCTCACCGCAACAAATGCATTTGTTCCACTGTGCTAAAAAGCACATGCGATTAATAGCTCTTAAAATTAAAAACTCAGATATAGATATTACAACTAAAGAAGGTTATGCTTGGTTTAAAAATAATCTTCTCTCTGATGATGTTGAAATGTTCACAGCAACTAAAGACTATTCAGAGGATAAAGGTGTTGACAAATTTAAATTGATTCAAGAAGGTGCTGCAATTACAAAAGGTGATTTATATAATTATTTTGAAAATTTAGTTAGTAAGTCGTAATTATTATTTTTAAATTCAAGAGGTCATTCTGAGTATCACAAAGAGTGAGTTGATTTGCACTGCGAAGAACCTTTGCATTATATTTAAATTCTTTAGTCGTGATTTCTTTTGAGTGACAACTTCACTTTATCATAATAGAATGAGCGGTTTATTCCACAGGAATATATAAGTCCACAAGACACTTTTTCTCAGGATGTGTATTAAAATCATTGTGATAGATTTCAAAAGGTGGCTCGTTACGCATTTTGTAACCAGTGTTATTCATATGTATAAATAATGCTGTCCAAACCCGTTCAAACGCCTCTATATGGACCTCGTGATGCGCAATAATGTGTTTTCCTTCGTGAATGATGCCTTTAGACATCTCTCCATCCGGTTTTAAGGGGGCATCAACTAATAAACACGCTCGCATTCTTACTTTATCTGGTGCCGTAATTTTAAAACTGTCATAGTATAGGGTGGCCATCTTGAAATCTGGCTGATTAAGTAATCCCGCTGGACCAGCCCATTCTAGAATGTTTTGAAACGTTGATGATAAATTATTGACGCCTATACATGAGGTTCCAATTGTATGAATTGCGGCTATAGATTTAATCTCTATCTGTGAAGGCATGTGTTTTGTGTTTTGATAACTATCACAAACATAGGCTTCAAAACTGGCAGAGGGTTGCCCAATCTTGCTTTTTACTTTACGAATCTTGCTATATATTCCTTTTCCTTGTCTTCGGAAATCACTTGGACTCACACCATAAAATTTCTTAAAAGCTCTAGTAAATGAGGAATTACTTGTAAACCCGTATCGTATGGATAATTCTGAAATGGTAATGTCTTTCTTACGAAGTAAAATAGCAGATGCTTTTTCTAAACGCTTTCTAACAATATATTGATGGAGTGTCTCGTTCGAGAATGCTTTGAAAATGCGATGAAAATGAAAAGGTGAGTAGTGTGCGACTTTTGAAATGGCTTCTAATGATAAATGGCTTTCTAAATGTTGCTCAATGTAGTTTAGAGCTTTGTTTATGCTTTTGATGTGGTCTTTTGAGAGCTGCATTTATTTAAAGATATTTTGATAGGCCAATGTTATTGTTTTAACTACCAGTCATCTCTTATTTTAAAGAAGGAATTTGCTGGGGGGAAACACCAACAAAGGTTTTGCCTTTTAATCCTTAAAAATTAGTGAAATACGTGTTAAAAAAAATCATCTATAACAACTACTCATACCTCAAAGACTCCACAGGATCCAATTTCGCAGCTTTACTCGCAGGATAAGACCCAGAAATTACAGCAACAACAAACGTAATCACACTTGCCCAAATTACGGCACTCCACGGGAAAACAAAGTTAAAATCAACAACAGATGCGAATCCGTAACCTAAAAGAAGACCGAGTACAATTCCTAATAGTCCTCCTAATTGACCAATAATAATCGTTTCAATAAAAAACTGAAAAGCAATCGTTCCACTTTTAGCACCTAAGGCTTTACGCACGCCAATCTCTCTTGTGCGCTCAGAAACAGAAACTAGCATCATGTTTAATAGTGCAATGGTAGAACCAAAAATGGTAATAATACTTATGATCCAGGCAGCGGTTGAAAGCACGCCTGTAATAGAACCAATTCTATTAATGAGGTCATCACTACGCTCAATTCCAAAATTGCTCTCTTCGATAGGATTTAAACCTCTAATATTTCTAAATAATACGATGGCCTCATCTTGAGCGCCTTCAAGCATATCCTTTTTATCTGTTTTTATGCTCAAACTATAATTAATGTTTGGGTTTGTGAAAATAGTTCGTGCTTTTTGAAGAGGCATTAATACTCTTAAATCTTGATTGTTACCAAACGTTGCACCTTTTTCTTTAAGTACGCCAATGACTTTAAATTTAGACCCTCTAATACTAATCGTTTTATTTATGGGATTCACATCAGCTAATAAGGCTTTTTGAAGATCACTACCAATTACACAAACGCTATTGCTGTTTTGGACATCAAAGTAATTTAATGGGCGGCCAGATGCTACTTCTAATCCTGAATTTTGAATAAAATTTTCATTAACACCAAAAACCTGAACCTCAGGATCTGTTTTTTCGTTTTCATATTTGACTTCTGCTGATCGCGTCCCTAAAAACGAAAGAGATGTGCTGGTAAACGGAAACTTATAATCTTCCTCAAACGCTTTTACTTGTCTGTAGTTGATAACTGGATTAATTTTTTGGTTATCATTAGAGCGTCGTTGCGATGTAAAATCATTACGCTGTACATTAAAGGTATTTGCTCCCATAGAAGAGAAATCACTAGAAATCGTGCTCTCTAGGGCTGAGACAGCACTTAAAATCCCTACGAGTGCAGTGATTCCAATGGCTATAATTAAAATGGTGAGTATGGTACGAAGTAATTGACTTCTAATAGAATCAAAAGCAATACGGATATTTTCTCTAACTAATGAAAACATAGGGCTATTTAAGTGGGTTGTGTTTTACAATAAGACTACAAAACACGTATAAAGTTACTATAAAATTCAAAATACTTCCTTATGCGACTAAAAATTATAATATTTTTGTGACTTAGAGATCAATAATCAGATTGTGTATTCTTTTTTCTTCGGAAATTGGAGTTATTGTAAAATAGTCTATAGAACTCAATACGGTCAATTCGAGAACTATCGAGATCAAAATAAAGTTGGATCGAAGATAGCTTCCGTCATAAGTCGAAATATTTTAAAAATAGGTGAGATTTATCGAATACGCTCGAAATGACAGAAAAGAGAATTGTAATAAGTTAAACATAAGTGTTTTTTTTCTTCAGAAGAATTAAAATTACTTTAATAGAGATTTCCACTTAGGTGGAGAATATTATGGCACAAAAACCAAGCATCCCAAAAGGAACGAGAGATTTTAATCCGCAAGAGGTCGCAAAGCGAAACTATATTTTTAATACAATACGGACGAAGTTTGAAATTTTCGGATTTCAACCTATTGAAACGCCAAGTTTTGAAAATTCAGACACCTTGATGGGTAAATATGGAGAAGAAGGCGATCGCTTGATTTTTAAGATTTTGAATTCTGGTGATTACTTGAGTAAAGTGAATGAGGATTTATATACTTCAAAAGACTCTAATAAAATGACGTCTAGTCTCTCAGAAAAAGCCCTTCGTTACGATCTAACGGTTCCGTTTGCAAGGTATGTCGTACAACACCAAAACGAGATTGATTTCCCTTTTAAGCGTTATCAAATCCAACCTGTTTGGAGAGCAGATAGGCCACAAAAAGGTCGTTTTAGAGAGTTTTATCAGTGTGATGCAGATGTTGTTGGGAGTAATTCTTTATGGCAAGAAGTAGAATTTGTACAATTGTATGATGCTGTTTTTAGTGCTTTAAAACTAGAAGGTGTTACCATAAAAATTAATAACCGTAAAATTTTGTCTGGAATAGCAGAAGTTATTGGGGCTCAAGACAAACTCATCGACTTTACTGTAGCTCTAGATAAGTTAGATAAAATAGGAGAGGAGAAGGTAAAAGACGAAATGCGAAGTAAGGGGATTTCCGAAGAAGGAATAACAACACTTCAACCATTATTTACTTTAAAAGGTGATTTTGGTAATCAAATAGCAGAATTAAAGACAATCCTTAAGACGTCTGAAGAAGGAAAAAAAGGAATTGAAGAATTAGAATTTATAAATACAGGGATTGCCACCTTAGGTTTAAAAACGGCAACACTCCAATTGGATGTAACTCTTGCTCGCGGACTCAATTATTACACAGGTGCGATTTTTGAAGTTGCTGCTCCAGAAGGTGTTCATATGGGATCTATTGGTGGAGGAGGTCGTTATGATGATTTGACTGGAATCTTCGGTCTCAAAGATATGAGTGGTGTTGGGGTTAGTTTTGGTTTAGACCGCATTGCATTAGTGCTTGAAGATTTAGGTTTGTTTCCAGAAACAATTACCAATACGGTAAAAGTACTCTTCATTAATTTTGGAGAAGCAGAGGCGATTGCGAGTATGAAAGCAATCAAATCTCTTAGAGACGTTGGTGTAAGTGCTGAGTTATTCCCAGATAATAAGAAAACAATCAAACAATTTAATTATGCGAATAAGCGTAATATTCCGTTTGTGATTTTATTAGGCGAATCTGAAATGGCTTCGAATACATTCACATTAAAAAACATGGGAACTGGAGATCAGCAAGAAGTGACATTAGAAGAGTTGATAGATGTGCTGATATAAAATTTCCCAAGTGATATAGAATAGGATAAGCCTAAGTTGAGACTTGTCTAACAATAAAAAAGCCTCTTTCCGTAAAGGATTGAGGCTTTTTCTTAAGTTAAGATTATCGTAGATTTGGGATCTATTTTTACTTTACTAAAACTTTCTTAGATAGTAAACCGCTTAAAGTATTTATCTTAAGAATATACGTTCCAGTACTAAGGTTCTTAACTTCATATTCAGAATAGTCCAGTTCTGAAATATGTTTAATTTTGGTTATTTGTTGGCCTATAAGGTTGTATAATTGAATAGACTTCACATCAACAAAATTTGGGTTGTATAAGGCTACGCTTTCTGTTTCTAGATTATAGAACGCATCAATTGTTTTAAGTAGTAACTCATCAACTTCAAGTGTGTCTTCAGTAGCATCACTAAATGTTAATTCAAACCTGTTTGAATACTCACCTGCAGCTAAGAAGAATTGGAAATCATTTTCTCTAAGATCATTATAGGTGTCATTCTCTAGATCATGAATGAAAACACCCATATTGTTTGGTATATTTTCTAAGTCATCAAGAGTAATTGTGTTTAATCCATCATCTGTTGTTTTAATTCCGATTGGATATACAGTGTCAGGTTCTACGACATTACTTGCTTGAATAGTATACTGTTGGTCATCAATCATCCAATATAAGTCATCCATTTGATTATCATAAGTCATCGCGTCATATGACCAATCATAACCTGTCGTGGTTGCCTCATCAATGGTTAATAATAGTTGTCTATGAATTGTGTTTATGGAGTTGAATCCAATTCTAAATTTCATGCGTTCATCAATGGCTTCATTGTTATCACTTGCATTAGCTGTCGCATCAGAGCTTCTTACAAATACGGAGCTATCTGCACCTGAAAACTTTTCTTTTTTGTAGGCACGTTGTCCATTATTGAAGTTAATAGTACCAGTAGCTTCTCCAATAACGAAGAAACCTTGACTCACAGGAATATAAAGACCTGGAATTTTTGTAGGCGTTCCACCTGTACCTACATTTGGGTCGTTGGTTCCTAGCGAAGGAGCAGCAACACCACCAGAGAAGTTATATGTTGCATAACCACCTTGATATTCAGATAGGTTATGACTTTCGCCTCCCCAATGTTCCCAGAAATAAAGGGTTCCACTAATTAATGGATCTGCACCAGAGCCTGCAATGGTTGGTCCGTTATCTGTAATAAATGTATTCGCATTAATGGCAGAAGGGTATGGGTTACCAACCAGGTAATCGTTACCAGCGTTAAGGGTTAAATTTATATCACCATTATTTGGTTTTCCAAGGAAAACATAGTTTTGTTGATCTACAATAGTTCCAGATCCTGGACCTTTCATGGTAAATCCTTCACCTGCTAGTAGTGTGCCATTTCTTCTCATATGTTGCCATGCAGAATAATCGTAATCGAGTTGATTGGCAAATTTCCAAATCCAATAATCAGCAATAGTGATTGTTGAGCCATCAGATCCGTCATATCCCGAATTAATAAAGTTGATTGGATTTACTCCGTCATACATAACATCTGCAACAGAGTATGAGTTATTATTTGTTGTTGCATTAGTTTCACCAACTGGTGAAGACCAGTAGTTATAGGTGTGAAGATCTGCAGTACCTTGTTGATCTTTTTCTAATGTGCCTGATGATGTTGGGTCTAAATCACTTCCAATGCCTTGCACTAGTTGAGATTGCCCTTCAAGATCAATTTTACCATCTAGTTTTAAATAGTGAGATACTGTTAAGCCGTTACCAGCAGATGCATCTGCGTTATTACCGTCAACTGTTAATTCTCCAGCATCAACATAGAGCCCTAAGACTTGTCTGTCTCTTCCTAAGGCAATTTCAGTATCAATTGTAATATTATGACTTACGCGAATGATGTTCCAATCAATTGGTGTTAATCCGTCTACAATAGATAATTCGTTAGGTAAAGCTTGGGCTGCACCATTTAACCAAGTAGCACTGTTAGACCAATCTCCATCTGCTTGTGATACATATGGTAATGGAGCCGTTTGTCTATCTAAAGTATTAAGGTTTATTAAAGCCCCTTGATTACCATTGCCTGAAGCATCTTCAGTATTTGTATAGGTATAAGCAGACATTGGATAATATCCTGCTAATTGAGCCCATGGAATAACAGCCACGTCATTTTTTGTGATTGTTGTAGGTAATGTTTTACCAGTTACAAAATTAGAGTTGTCCTCAATTTCTTGGTTCATCATAAACCTTAGTTGAGCAGGAGTTAACTCTGTATCCCAAACACGTACTTCGTCAATGTTTCCTCTAAAGTATTGTGATGGGCTATTTTTTCCAGCAGCAGCTATGAAAAATGAGTCATTAGTGCGCATGGGAGCTGATAGTTTTACTGAAGCATCTTCAACACCATCAATATAGAGTTTTACATTTGATCCATCATAAATGGCAGCAACATGATGCCATTCATCATCTGGAATCGAAGTCGCAGAGGTTAGTGTTCTACTACTAGGGTTTTTCCATGTAATATTTAATACGTTACTATCTAAAATTCTAAAGTCATATCCAGTAGAAAAAGAAACATCTCTTTTAGATACAATAGATTTAGTTCCACTATCTGCAGCGTCTCTCTTTATCCATGCTGAAATTGTAAAACCAGAAGAATTAAGATTTAATTTATCTTCCATATCGATGTAATCAACACTACCATCGAAATAAACAGAACGTTCAACCTCTACTTGGGGAGCGTATCCAAAGGTGACATATTTTGTGCCGTCAAAATCATAGTTAGCCTCTAAATTACCATTTCCATCGGCTGTCATAACGGCATATTCTGCAGTTGCATCAAATACACCAGTACTCGATACAAACATATAGAAGCTTCCTGGAGGTGTAATATTTCTAATAGCACTTTGTGGTATTCTTACTTTAACAGAGGGTATATCTCCACTAGTTTCTTCAACCTTCCAAACACGTTGCATTGTTGTAAAAGATACATCAGTTATAAGAACAGGAGTAATACCAGCACTCATATTAACAGAAATAACTGAGGCAGCTAAGTTTAAGTTAGCACCATTATTACCCCAAACTAAATATTCATTGTTATCAAAGTTGACTGGATTTGAAGAAATATTGTCTCTATTAGTATCGTAGATTTCATTTAATCCCATAGTTAGGATTCCTTGTATTCTACTAGTAATAGGGTCAGCACCATCAAAATCATCATTAACACTTCTAGATTGTTTTTGGTTTAATTCCGAAGCATCATCTCTACCAATACCTGCGATGTCATAGTTGTAAACGCCACTATCTGTAGATTGATCCCATATGACATTACCATCGCTATTAACATAGTCTTGAGTTGTACCATTGACACCTAAAGTAATTCCGTATTTTATAGCTAAATAAGATTGAACTCTATTTCTTTCTTGAGTTAAATTCACATCTGATTGTCTTGATCCATACGTAATTACCTCAGCAATACGGCCATCAAAACTACCATTCCAATATTGATTTCTTCCTAGGAAATATTTAGCATTATTAATCATAGCATATTTCGCTAAATCATTAGTTTCGTTGTCAACTTGATTGGCATTGAAATATAATTCCATGTCTGTATCTGAAGCATTTTGTCTAATATTTACAATATGAATCTTATTATAATCAGTTCCACTATTAGTATCTGCTCTTCCATATCCATTCTCGGCTGGATTACTTACCGTTTCAGAAGTTGTACCAATACAATAACTTAATCGTTCGTTATCCAATCGAGTTGTATAGCCACCATAACCAAAACCAGTAACATCTTCAGCATAGGAATCTGTATTTGGATCCTTGCTTGTAAATACACTCAATGGAAGAATTGCGGTTGTGATTGACGGGTCAGGCATTAATACAACAAATATGTCATTAGTGTTAAATCCGCCAGTTCCTTGAAGTTCTTGTCTGCTTCCATCATTAATAACATAAGTCATATCAGTATTTGCAGTAGTATGATCATTCACAAAATCTATTGCTGGGTTGAAGTTAATGTTACGAGCTATATTATTTATGTAGGATGGCTCTTGTCCACTTACCATGACATTGGCATTGTTTCCTTTACCATTATCTGTCCATTGACTTACAGAAGAACCATCTGCAGCATAAGTAATTCCATCTACTTGGTCTGCTTTTAACCATAAATCTAAATCAGATGTAACTCCACCGGGAGCTTCTGTTGGTGTGCAATATGATGTCGCTAAGATTGTGATATCGTCTATATAAACCATATCATCATCTTCACTAGCATCACAACGTACTCTAAACCTGCTATTTGAATTAAATGTATGATTCGTAGCTAATAGTGTTGCAATTTTACCATATCCAATAGGAGTAGAAGTAGATTCAAAATCGGCAGTCTTTCTAAAAACCTCACCACTTTCATAAGTCGCAATTATTGTCCATGAGCTTCCGCCATCACTACTGTGCTCTATATATAACTCTTCTGTATAGGTCTTAGTTCCTGAACCATCGTGAGTAGAATCCATACTATCTGGTTTGAAGAAAAACTTAAAATCTACTTTGTCATAACCTGTTATGTCCAGTATAGGAGATAAAAATGAAGAGGCATTACCTGCAGCAGCATCATCGTCTCTTAATCTTAGACTATAAGAGCCATTGAATGCCCAAGAAGCATCATTTATTCTTGCAGCATCAACGCCACCGGAAGTCCATCCTTCTAAACCACTTTCAAATGTAGCACTATGCAAGACAGAGGATGTACAAGGAGGTGGTAAGAAACCAGTTTCATCAAGAGTGATTTCTGAATCAGTTGTGATACCTGTGTTTGTTGCTCCAGTATTTACTAGATCATTTTTAATATAGTTTACATTGAAATCTGCAATTTGAGAAAATGTGATATCTGACAATAAAAATATACAACATATTATCGTATACTTTTTTAGAGAAAGTGTAGAAATTTTCATAGGCGGTTAAATTTTAGTTTGGGGACTAATTAAATTGTAGGGTAATATACCTTTTAACTCCTTTAAACGCAAATTTATTCGTTGAAATGCACTTATTTATTTTAAAACACTGATAATGAGTTAGTAGTAAAAATGATATTTAACGGTAATTCTTATATATCCAATTATTTTAGGATTCTAACAAGTAGTTCCTTGTCTTAAATAGGTTATTACGTTATAAAATGCTCAGAAAATATTGTTATTTTACCTTTTAATATCGTCTGCGATTTTATTATATTTTAATCTTACTTTACTAAAACTTTCTTAGATAGTAGGCCGTTTAAAGTATCTATCTTAATAATATAAGTTCCAGTGCTTAGGTTCTTAACTTCATATTCAGAATAGTTCAGTTCTGAAATATCTTTGATTTTTGTTATTTGTTGGCCCATAAGGTTGTATAATTCTATAGACTTTACATTTACAAAATTAGGGTTGTATAAGGCTACGCTCTCTGTTTCTATATTATAGAACGCATCAATGGTATTAAGTAGTAATTCATCAACTTCAAGCGTATCTGCATTGGCATCACTAAAGGTCAATTCAAACCTGTTTGAATACTCACCTGCAGCTAAGAAGAATTGGAAATCATTTGCTCTAAGATTATGATAAGTATCATCTTCTAGATCATGAATGAAAACACCTATACTTTGTGGTACATTCTCTAAGGCATCAATAGTGATTGTATTTAATCCATCATCTTCTGTGTTAATTCCAAGTGGATATACAGTATCAGGTTCTGCTACATTACTTGCTTGAATCGTATACTGCTGGTCATCAATCATCCAATACAAATCATCCATTTGGTTATCGTAAGTCATCGCGTCATAAGACCAATCATAACCGGTTGTGGTTGCCTCATCAATGGTTAATAATAGTTGTCTATGAATGGTGTTTATGGAGTTGAATCCAATTCTAAATTTCATACGTTCATCAATGGCTTCATTGTCATCATTGGCAGTAGCTGTACCATCAGAGCTTCTTATAGATATAGAGCTATCTGCACCTGTAGATTTTTCCTTTTGGTAGGCACGTTGTCCATTATTGAAATTAATGTTGCCTGTAGTTTCTCCAATAACAAAGAAACCTTGACTCACAGGAATATAAAGACCTGGAATTTTTGTAGGCGTACCACCTGTCCCTACATTTGGGTCGTTGGTTCCTAACGAAGGAGCCGCAACACCACCAGAGAAGTTATACGTTGCATAACCCCCTTGATATTCAGACAGGTTATGACTTCCGCCTCCCCAATGTTCCCAGAAGTAAAGGGTTCCACTAATTAATGGATCTGCCCCAGAGCCTGCAATGGTTGGTCCGTTATCTGTAATAAATGTATTCGCATTAATGGCAGAAGGATAGGGGTTACCAATGAGGTAATCGTTACCAGCGTTGAGTGTTAAGTTGATATCGCCGTTATTTGGTTTGCCTTGGAAAACATAGTTTTGCTGATCTGTAATAGTTCCAGATCCTGGACCTTTCATAGTAAACCCTTCACCTACTAGTAATGTACCATTTCTTCTCACATGTTGCCATGCAGAATAATCGCCATCTGGTTGATTGGCAAACTTCCAAATCCAGTAATCAGCAATAGTGATTGTTGAACCATCAGACCCGTCATATCCTGCAGTAATAAAGTTGATTGGGTTTACACCGTCATACATAACATCTGTAACGGAGTATGAATTATTGTTTGTAGTGGCATTGGTGTCACCTACTGGTGAAGACCAGTAGTTGTATGTATGCACATCTGCAGTACCTTGTTGATCCTTTTCTAATGTACCTGATGATGTTGGGTCTAGATCACTTCCAATGCCTTGCACTAGTTGAGATTGTCCTTCAAGATCAATTTTACCATCTAGTTTTAAATAGTGAGATACTGTTAATCCGTTACCGGCTAAAGCATCTGTGTTATTACCATTAACTGTTAATTCTCCAGCATCGACATAGAGTCCTAAGACTTGTCTGTCTCTTCCTAAAACAATTTCAGTATCAATTGTAATATTATGACTTAGGCGAATGATGTTCCAATCAATGGGTGTTAATCCATCTACAATAGATAATTCATTAGGCAATGCTTGGACTGCACCATTTAACCAAGTAGCATCATTGGACCAATCTCCATCGGTTTGCGAGACATATGGTAATGGAGCTGTTTGTCTATCTAAAGTATTTAGATTTCTTAACGCACCTTGATTACCATGACCTGAAGCATCTTCAGTATTGGTATAGGTATACACAGACATTGGGTAATATCCTGCTAATTGAGACCATGGAATAAGAGCCACGTCATTTTTTGTTATTGTTGTTGGTAATGATTTACCACTAATAAAATTAGAGTTGTCCTCAATTTCTTGATTCATCATAAATCTGAGCTGTGTGGGCGTTAACTCTGTATCCCAAACACGCACTTCATCAATATTTCCTCTAAAGTGTTGCGACGGACTGTTTTTTCCAGCAGCTGCAATAAAAAAGGAGTCATTAGTGTCTAATGGAGCTGTTAAATTTGCTGAAGCATCTTCAACACCATCAATATAAAGTTTTACAGTAGATCCATCATAAATTGCAGCAACATGATGCCATTCATCATCTGGAATTGAAGTCGCAGAGGTGAGTGTTCTACTACTCGGATTTTTCCATGTAATGTTTAATACATTATTATTTAAAATTCTAAAGTCATATCCAGTAGAAAATGAAACATCTCTTTTAGATACAATAGATTTAGTTCCGCTATCTGCAGCGTCTCTCTTTATCCATGCTGAAATTGTGAAACCAGAAGAATTAAGATTTAATTTATTTTCCACATCGATGTAATCCGTATTACCATCAAAATAAACAGAACGTTCAACCAATACTTGAGGAGCATATCCAAAAGTGACGTATTTTGTGCCATCAAAATCATAGTTAGTTTCTAAATTACCATTTCCATCGGCTGTCATCACTTTATAATCTGCAGTTGGATCAAATACACCGGTGCTGGATATAAACATATAGAAGCTTCCTGGAGGTGTAATATTTCTTATAGCACTTTGTGGTATTCTTACTTTAACAGAGGGGATATCTCCACCAGTTTCTTCAACCTTCCAAACACGTTGCATCGCTGTAAAAGATACATTAGTTGTAAGGGCAGGCGAGATGCCAGCACTCATATTAACAGAAACCACTGAGGCCGCTAAGTTTAAGTTAGCACCATTATTACCCCAAACTAAAAACTGTTTATCATCAAAAGTTGTTGGGTTTGAAGAAATATGGTCTCTATTAGTATTGTAAATATCGTTTAATCCCATTGTTAGGATTCCTTGTGTTCTGCTAGTAATAGGGTCTGCACCATCAAAATCATCGTTAACACTTCTAGATTGTTTTTGGTTTAATTCTGAAGAGTCATCTCTTCCAATTCCAGCAATATCATAGTTGTAGACACCACTATCTGTTGATTGATCCCAGATGACATTACCATCACTATTAACATAATCTTGAGTTGTACCGTTAACGCCTAGAGTAATTCCGTATTTTATAGCTAAATAAGATTGAACTCTATTTCTTTCTTGTGTTAAATTCACATCTGATTGTCTTGCTCCATAAGTAATTACCTCAGCAATACGGCCATCAAAACTGCCATTCCAATATTGACTACGTCCCAGCCAGAAACGACCATTATTAATCATTTTATATTTTGAAATATCATTAGTCTCATTACCAACTTGATTGGCATTGAAATATAATTCCATATCAGTATCTGCAGTATTTTGTCTAATATTTACAATCTGTATTTGGTTGTAATCTGTACCTGAGTTTGTATCTGCTCTTCCATATCCATTCTCAGGAGAAGTAGTTGAATTTTCATTTGTAGTGGCAATGCAATATGTCAGTCTTTCATTACTAAACCTTCCCGTATACGCACCATATCCCAATCCTGTAACATCTTCAGTATATGTTTGACCATCTGGATCTCTACTTGTAAACGTATCCAAAGGAATCATAGTCGTCGTAATCGTTGGGTCTGGCATTAATACTATAAATATGTCATTGGTATTAAATCCACCTGTTCCTTGAAGTTCTTGTCTACTTCCATCGTTTATGACATAAGTCATATCACGATTAGCAGTAGTATTATCGTTTGTAAAATCAATTACAGGATTAAAATTGATATTTCTAGCAATACTGTTTCTATAAACAGGTGCTTGGCCAGTAACAACAACATTAGCGTTATTTCCTTTGCCATTATCAGCCCATTGACTTACGGCAGAGCCATCTGCAGCATACGTAATTCCATCTACTTGGTCTGCTTTTAACCATAAATCTAAATCAGATGCAACTCCACCAGGAGCTTCTGTAGGTGTACAAAATGACGTTGCAGAAATTGTTATATCGTCTAGATAAATCATATCATCATTTTCATTGGCATCACAACGTACTCTAAATTGTGCGTTGTTACCAGCAGGAAACGTATGATCTGTTCTAAATAAGGTCACCGTTTTACTATAGCCAATAGGAGTAGTTGTTGCTTCAAAATCAGCATTTTTATTTGCGACAATTCCACTTACAAAAGTTCCTATAATTGACCAATTTGAACCACTATCACTACTGTATTCAATAAAGAAATCTTCGCTTGTTTCCATTCCGTCAGGTTTGAAAAAGAATTTAAAGTCTATTTTGTCGTAAGATGAAATATCAAATAGAGGAGATGAAAATGAAGAGGCATTACCTGCAGCATCATCGTCTCTTACTCTTAAGCTATAAGCACCGTTGAATGCCCAAGTCGTATTATTAACTCTTACAGCGTCACCACCACCAGATGTCCATCCTTCTAAACCACTTTCAAATGTAGCACTATGCAAGACCGAAGATCCACAAGGAGGTGCCACGTAGCCGGTACCTTGAATATTAAAGTTATATGGGGCTCCATCATTATCATTCTTTGCAATAGTAATGTTAGCTGTTCTAAGTCCAAGGGCACTTGGATTGAATGTAATAGCAAAAGTAGTATTTCCACTAGGATTAATTACACTAGAAGGAATAGTCGTTAGTGTAAAATCTGCACTATGTGTTCCATCAATAGTAACATAAGGAAAACCTCCTGATAATGTTAAATCAAGTGTCCCATTATTTTGGATAATGAATATATTTACATTAGTTCCGTCAGTAATATCAACAGTTCCAAAATCTGTATCATCAGAAAAGTCTGGAGTTGTATCACCATCTACAATAGTAGTAGAATTTCCTAGAATATTTATTTCTGGTGCAGGTGTTGAACCCGTTCCTTGTATATTAAAATTATACGGGTTTTCATCACTGTCGCCATTAACAATACTTACAGACGCAGTTCTTAGGGCATCTGCACTAGGATTAAATCTTATAACGAAAGTTGTGCTTCCAGAAGCCGCTACTGAAGTTGCAGGTGACGTGGTTAGAGTAAAATCTCCAGAATGTGCACCACCTATTGTAATACTACCAATAGAAAGAGCGGCACTACCTGTATTTTGAATGGTGAATGTCTGTTCAACATTAGTCGCACCTGTTGTGTTTACGGTTCCAAAATCAGTGTCATCTGCGATAGCGGGTGTTGTATCACCATCGTTTATAGTTACAGCATTTCCTTGAACATTAATTTCTGGAATTGGAGAACCACCAGTTATATTAACTGTATAATCTTCAACTTCTCCATCAATATCTGTATCACAACTTGATGGGTCGCTATTATATTTTGTTGAAATACGCATTCGTGTAGAACCTAATGATGCAGTTCCAGGAATCGTAATTGGAAATGCAGCAATTGGACCATCCACATTAGTATTCCCTAAATCATAAATTTCACCAGCATCCAGAAAGTCTGAATCCTGATTCCAATCTATCCATGCAAATGTGTGCACTTGATAACCTCCATCAGTATCCACACTAACCGATAAATTATGAGAAGTGCTTTGAGCTACACTCGTTGATATGGACGTGAAATCTTCGTAACCGTTATCTTTTGGAGATCCATCTGAATTATTAATTGTGTTAAAAGTTACATTAGTAATCCCAGTATCATAAGTAGTTGTGCCCCATGAACTACAATAGTTAGTAGATGTTAATCCAGACAAATCGACGATTTGAATTTCATGACTCATAGAGTTTCCACTTCTATGAGACCAATGAGCTGCTTGAGTCTCTGATTTTATGTAATAGTTTCTCCATCCTCTGGCATAGGCTTGACCACCACCAGATGTTATCGAAGATCCTACAATTAGGGCTTCGTTAGCACTAGATAGACCAGCGCTTGCTATATTAAGTGTTGTCTCTCCAGCATCATTATTTGTATCTTGATAACGGGTAACATTCATATCATCGTTAACTAACACATGCACAAAATGTCTATTACTATTTGAAGCATCTGAGTCATGATTTGAATCAAAAGCCCAATCAACTCTTTGGTTATTAGAACCAGGATCAAAAACTGGCCAATTATCTGCTAAAGCGTCATTTACGCCACTACTTGTCATATCACCTCTATGTTGTCCAAAAATAACAGCATCATTCCAGTTGCTTACGTTTGTGGCTGTTCCTGTGCCATCAGACCCATTTCTTAATGTTATTATACCAGTATCATCTGCTGCATTTCCAGAATCTCCATGAAGTACATTCCAGTTACTTCCTGTAAACTCTACAAGAGTGATATACACCACTACTTGATTTGCATTGGAGCCCTTTTGAATTCTTAGGGTACTAGCGTTTTCTAAATAAGCGATAGCGGTTCCAGAATCTGAATCTTGATCAGTAGCATCATTTCTAATCCCTGTAATAAATGGGATACAGTTATTGGCATTTGTTATTCCGGTTAGCGCTTCAGTTGTACTGTTGTTAGTTCCGTTTAAACTCACAACATAACGGCCACGAATAATCATTTCATTATCTCCACCTGGTGCACCCATATACTCCCAAATAGAGGTATTGAATCTCATGTCTGTACTAGATGAACCAGACTCTCTGTAATAAGATAATGTACCGTTAGCAGTTAATACTCTAGCTCCAGAGACATCATCACCATCTAAATTACCACCTGATTCCTCAGAGCCAGCATTTGATTTACGGTTGTTATTGGCTAAGGCAAATGCACTATTGATAGAGGATACTTCGGCGAAACTTGTATTTGTTCCTCCAGTATTTCCGATATCATCTTGAACATGTTGTACATTGAAATCTGCAGTTTGAGAAAAAGCGATAGCTGACAATAAAAATATACTAAATACCATAGTATACTTTCTTAGCAAAAGTGTAGATATTTTCATAAGCGGTTAAATTTTAGTTTGGGACTAATAAAATTATGTTCAAATGTATATAATAACTCTGTGAAAGGCGAATATAATCGACGAAATACATATGTTATTTATTAAATATTTGATAATCAGGTTTTTAAAAAAAAATATATTTAAGACTAATTATTACAGAAATAGACTATTATTCATGATTTTATTTTTAAATCGGATAAAAAAAGGTTGGGTTATTACATCCAACCTTTTTATATCTAATATTTTATTAGTTTCTTGATAACAGTTATACCATTATTAGTACTAGAAATTTTAATAAAATAGGGAGCTACTTCTAAATTATCTAATTCATTTATAATTATAGAACCATTGATACTAGAATTCCTGTTCTTGTATACAACTCTTCCATTTAGATCATAAATATTAATTTCAAATTCACTACCATTGAAACTTAGTGGTAGGTGAATTGTTATTACTGAATTAAAAGGATTTGGTCTAATAGCAATATCTCGGTCATTAATTTCTTCATTTCCTAATGTACTATCATCCGTACCATCGCAGTTTTCATCGATACCATTATTGGGTATTTCTGTTGCTCCGGGGTAGGTTGAATTATTAGTATCATCACAATCCGTATTGTCAATTACAAACCCAGTCGGTAATGAGCAGGCAATAATTGAATTGGCAGGATCTCCAAACCCATCATTATCTGTATCGGCATAATACGTTATACCTGAACCATTATTGGTTATTTCCCAAGCACATGATGTACTATTAAATGCTGCTGTTTCATAGCATTCTGTCGTAGGCTCCGAATCTTGAGTTCCTATATTTTCCCAAGTACAAGATGTGGTGTTGAATTGGTAATCATCCCAACAATTCATTGGAGTAGGCTCGGTATCTTGAGTTCCTATATTTTCCCAAGTACAAGATGTGGTGTTGAACTGGTAATTATCCCAACAGTTCGTTGCTGTAGGTTCTGAAGGTTGTGATCCTTGATTCTCCCAAGCACAAGACGTGTTGCTGAATTGGTAATCATCCCA
>NZ_AUDE01000014.1 GCF_000425305.1 Psychroserpens burtonensis DSM 12212 | reverse complement strand
AGCCAGCTTTAAGATTAAAGCTGGCTTGTTGTTATTTGGTTATGTCCTAATTATTACTGAACTTAAATAATAGTGTTTGGGAGTCTATTATTTTAGATTGTTTTCGTTGTAAGTGATATCATCATATCTGATCCAATACCTATTTTATTTGCTTGAAGTTTAGTATAAATGACGTTTTCAATTATGAGATTTGAATTAAATGAGCAGTCAGTATTATCATACCATGCGATGCTATAAATTTTAACATTTATTTATTTTCTTTCAAACCATTATAGTAATCATTGCATAATGTGTCAATACTTACAGAAACCGCAGTTTAATGCGTTGATTCAATAGTTATTAAATCCATAACGTTAACACATAAGTGAAATATTTTAAAAGATGTTTGATTGACGTCTAGATAACGTAAACATTAAATTTAAAGTTTATCAGTCTTGTATTATATAGGCTTTTTTAGTCAGTATTCGAAGTTGTACGAAGAAATATTATTTTTTAAACATACTATCCATAATTGTTTTTAATCCTTTAAAGGCAAAGTAGATGGCTAGAATGCAGATGATAGCTGCCGCAATCAGAATTGGAATATACAGGGGTTTATCTGGATTACTTAGTCCGACGTAAACGAGTGTAGGTCCTAAGAACATAAGTATAGCAGTAATACCCATTGTTTTCATGCCTTTTACTAAAACATCTTTGTTTGTTCTTTTAGTTTCCATTGGTATAGTTTTGTATTGCTGTTCTAACGTTTTTGTGTTTTTTTATTAAACTCTGTGCTTCTTCAAAACTAATGCTAAGTTCTTTTATAAGCATTTTGATTCCTCGATCAACAAGCTTATTATTACTTAGTTGCATGTCTACCATTTTATTTCCTTTTATCTTGTTGAGTTTAATCATGGTAGAAGTCGTAAGCATATTTAATACTAATTTTTGTGCAGTACCTGCTTTCATACGAGAACTACCGGTGACAAATTCTGGACCGACAACAACCTCTATTGGATACTGTGATACATTGGATAGCGGGCTATTTTTATTACAAGTAATACAACCGGTAATGATCCCTTTTGA
The DNA here is from genome assembly GCF_000425305.1 of Psychroserpens burtonensis DSM 12212. Taxonomy (GTDB): domain Bacteria; phylum Bacteroidota; class Bacteroidia; order Flavobacteriales; family Flavobacteriaceae; genus Psychroserpens; species Psychroserpens burtonensis. The sequence goes on along the minus strand of NZ_AUDE01000014.1, from coordinate 162,931 downwards.
GTTGCATTGATTTAAGGCAGCTATGACGTACGGTGTAGTGCCTGAAGCTGCAATTCCAATGACAATATCATTATGTGAAATGTTACATGTTTGTAAGTCTTTCCAGCCTTGTGTTGTTGAATCTTCAGCATTTTCTACAGCCTTTCTTATGGCTATATCTCCTCCTGCGATAAGTCCAATAACTACATCATGTGAGATTCCGAAAGTTGGTGGACATTCTGATGCATCAAGAATGCCTAATCGTCCGCTAGTGCCTGCGCCAATATAAAATAGTCGGCCACCAACTTTTAATTTTTCAACTATTTTTTCTACGATTATCTCGATTTGAGGGATGGCTTTTTCTACAGCTAGAGGAACAGACTTATCTTCGTTGTTCATATGTGTTAGCAGTTCATTAATAGTCATTTTCTCTAAATGATTATAATAGGAGTCTTGCTCAGTAGTTTTTATAAACGTCATATTGTAAAAGTAGCTCATTTTTTTTGCGTTAGTGGTAGCAGTGACATCCTTTTTGTGTTTTTTACAAAAAGATATAACGGATAACACGACGCTTTAAAGTTTCACTTTAAAGGGTAACGTCCAAAATATTTTACTCAACCGTATAAATTAATTCTGCAACTTCTGACAATCTAAAATATCCAAGAGGAAAATTTTTTGGATTGGTTTCGTTGATACAATTACCTCGAACGGTTGCAGGTTGTGTCTCGAAAGGCCCGCCACCTTCTTGTGCATTTTGCTGAAGAAGTATAAACATAAACTCATAGAAACGCTCTGAAACCCCATAATTTCTTATAGTAACAAGATCACCAGCTTCTAGTTCTTCTTCTGTATAGAAGCCGAAAATTTGATTACCATTTGTAAAATTGTCGTCATAGACTTCTAGAGTTGGAATATCTGGAAGATCATTCAGGAACTCAAAGAAATAGTAATTCTCTTCATTAATTGGATCTGTATAAAAAGCCTTGAGTTCTGTTTCATCTCCGCTAAAACCGCCTTCATCATTTTGTTCTACAAAATCAATATCAACAACAGACTTTAGTGTCTCTGTGGCTGAGTATATTTGATCTTGATATCTAATTTTTAAACTATAGGTTTCATTAATTTGTGGAATAAACGCGTTGTTTCTGTAAATTCCCGTATTACTATCTTCTGTGAACACAAATATATCATCCCCAGCTTTTGATACCGTAACTTGTGCTCCAGTAGCTGGTTGAATTTCATTGGCAAAATAGGGAGCTGTTAACGTTAGCTTTATTTCTTGTTCATTTCCTGGAGTATCTTTGAACCAATTTATTGAGGCATCGATTACTAATTTGGGTTCTATAGTATTCAAATCTACATCGATAACGTCTTCACAGGAACAGATTAATAAGGCTACTAATATATATAGATATTTTTTCATGATTTAAAACTTAAAATTATATGAAACTGATGGAATCACACCAAAAATTGCTAATCTAGTCGCTTCATTTTGACCTGTGATTCTATTTTGACCAAAATTAATTGAAGCTGCGTTTCGTCTGTTATAAAGATTATAAATACTGAAAACCCATTCACCTTTCAATTGTTTTTTTGAATTAGTATTGGGGTTATAAGTAGCAGAGAGATCTAATCTATGATACGTGGGTAACCTACTTAAGTTTCGAGCTTCATAATTTGGTATCGTTATACCGTTATATTCATATTGGCCATTTGGAAATGTACTAGGTTGTCCTGTTTGAAAAATAAAATTACTACCAAATGTCCATTTCTCATTAAATTCATAACTTGCTGTTAATGATATGTCGTGTGTTTTGTCAAACGGGGTATCATACCATTGACCGTTATTTATTCCTGCTTCATTTGAATTTCTGCCAGGTGTTTGCTGCTCAGATTTTGATAATGTATAGGCTAGCCAGCCTTTGAATTTTCCTTCATTTTTTCTAAACAAAATTTCTAGACCATAAGCTCTTGCTCTGCCGTTTAAAATAACTTGTTCTATAGCGTTATTAGCAATTAAATCTGCACCGTCAACATAGTCGATTCTATTTTGTATTTTTTTATAGAAACTTTCTACTTCTAAAGAAAATAAATTGTCCTTAAATGTTCTAAAGTAACCTACAGCGACTTGATCTAATAATTGTGGTTTAGCGTATTTTCCACTTGGAGTCCAAATATCTAAGGGTGTTGGGGAGGTTGTATTTGATAAGAGATGCAAATATTGCGTCATTCTATTATAACTAGCTTTTATAGATGATTTTTCATTTAATTGGTAAGCTAATGAAAACCTAGGTTCAATATTTGCGAAAGATTTTATAATATCAGTTCTCTCAGATTGTTCTGTCCCAATAGGATTTGCTTTTTCATAAATTTGAAGATCGTTATTAAAGATTAACGGATTGTCATTTTCATAAACATTAAGTTCATCTTGGCCTAGTCTCAAAAATGAACTTACTCTAAAACCATAGGATAGTGCTAATTTATCTGAAACTTGATGTTCTGCGTCTATATAAATTGCATTTTCAAAGGCAAACTTATCTGTTAATTTGAATGGATTAATTCCAGAAGACTCTGTAGATGGCTTAATATCCCCTGGATTAAATTTGTAATAAATACTGTTTAAACCATACTCTAATTTTAGATTGTTACTGAGATAATGTTTTAAGTCGTATTTAAAATTAAAATTTTGAATTCCTGAATTCCAATCAAATCCTACAAAGTTTAAGTTTAAACCGTAATAGTAATCTGAATAAATAGCAGACATATTTGAAAATAATTTATCTGAGAATAGATGGTTCCACCTAAAATTTACAACTGTATTACCATATGTATTTTCAAAACTATCTGAAATATTAAAGACATCTCTTCCAAAATAACCAGAGAGATAGATACTATTATTATCATTTAGGCGATAGCTTAATTTTGCATTTAAATCGTAGAAATAAGCAATATTATCTATATCGAATAATGGTAAAAAGAGATGTGCGTAACTACTTCTTCCAGCAATTAAGAACGACCCTTTTTCTTTTTTAATTGGTCCTTCTGCTAGTAGTCTGCTAGATACAATACCAATTCCACCATTCATATGAAACTCATTACTGTTACCGTCTTTTTGATAGATGTCTAAAACGGAAGATACCCGTCCACCGTATTTTGCAGGAATTCCACCCTTGTATAATTTAATATCTTTTATTGCATCAGGATTAAAGACCGAAAAGAAACCAAATAAATGTGATGAATTAAAAATAGTAGCTTCATCAAGTAAAATAAGGTTTTGATCTGCAGCACCACCTCTAACATTAAAGCCAGAAGATCCTTCACCAGCACTCGTTACACCTGGTAAAAGTGTAATTGATTTTATAATATCTACTTCTCCTAAAACCACTGGCATTTGCTTTATTGTGCTAATAGATAAAGCGTTAACACTCATTTGAGGTTTTTTGATGTTTAATTTTTCAATATCTTGTTTAATTATGACCTCATTAAGACTTTCTGTGCTTTCTAATAATTTATAATTAACTGTTTTATCTTCGGAAAATATTATGGTTTCAGTAACAGTAGTATATCCTAAGTAACTTATTAGCATTTTATAAGTTCCTTCTGGTAAAGAAATAGAGTAAAAGCCATATTCATTAGTCATGGTACCAGTTTGTAACGCAGGAAATATAATATTAACACCAATTAGAGTTTCATTACTACCAGAATCTATAATGGTACCACTTAACGTGAAATTGTCTTGTGAATAACTCAAATATGTAATTAGGAAGACTATTGTGGTTAAGAAAGAACGGAGGCTTTGCTTCATTTAAAGAAAATTTCTACAAAAGTACAAAAGCTCCATTTTGAAGTGGAGCTTTTTAATGTTAAAAATAGTCTAATTGTTAACCTATTATTTTATTAAGAGTTTCACTTGGCCTCATCGCTCTAGAAGTTATGTCTTCATTTGGCTCATAATATCCTTTTATATCTATGGCTTCTCCTTGTACAGTAATCAATTCTTCAACAATTTTAACTTCATGAGCTTGTAGATCTTTAAATACTTTAGCAAACTCGTGCTTTAATTCCTCATCTTTAGTTTGATTGGCTAGAGCTTCTGCCCAAAATAAAGATAGATAGAAGTGACTTCCTCTGTTGTCTAATTTATTAACTTTTCTAGAGGGTGATTTTCCATTTGCTAATAATTTATCTGTTGCGTCATCTAGAGTTTGAGACAAAATGATTGCTTTTTTGTTATTATTTACATTTCCGAAGTGCTCTAAAGAGACCGCTAGTGCTAAAAACTCACCTAGAGAATCCCAACGTAAATGGTTTTCTTGAGTAAATTGTTGCACGTGTTTAGGAGCAGACCCTCCAGCACCAGTTTCAAATAAGCCACCACCATTCATTAAAGGAACAATTGACAGCATTTTTGCGCTAGTACCTAGTTCTAGAATAGGAAATAAATCGGTCAAGTAATCACGTAATACGTTTCCTGAAACAGAAATTGTATCTTTTCCATCTTTGATTCTTTCGAGCGTAAACTCAGTCGCTTTGATAGGAGATAGAATTCTAATATCTAAACCAGAAGTATCGTAATCTTGTAAATAGGTATTTACTTTTTTGATTAATTCTGCATCATGAGCTCTCTTTTTATCCAACCAGAAAACAGCAGGAGTTTGTGAAGCCCTAGCACGAGTCACTGCTAATTTTACCCAATCTTGAATTGGTGCATCCTTAACCTGACACATTCTCCAGATATCACCAGCCTCAACTTTGTGAGATGTTAAAATGTTTCCAGAAGCATCAATAACTTCTACTTTTCCTTTTGAGGATATTTCAAACGTCTTATCATGAGAACCATATTCTTCTGCTTTTTGAGCCATTAGTCCAACATTAGGAACTGTTCCCATAGTTGTAGGATCAAAAGCACCATGTTTTTTACAGAAATTTATAGTTGCAGAGTAAATTCCAGCATAACTACTATCTGGAATAACTGCTTTTGTGTCTTGCAGTTTTCCATCTGCATTCCACATCTGTCCAGATGTCCGAATCATTGCTGGCATAGATGCATCAATAATAACATCACTAGGCACATGTAAATTTGTAATACCGCGATCACTATTTACCATTGCTAAATCTGGACCATGATCTAGAGCAAATCTAATATCGTCTCTAATTTCTTCACGCTTATCTTCTGAAAGTTCACTTAATTTCTCTAACAGGTTTCCAAAACCATTATTCACATCAACACCTATTTTTTCAAAAGTGCTACCATGTTTTTTAAATAAATCTTTAAAGAATATACGAACTGCATGACCAAAAATAATGGGATCTGAAACTTTCATCATCGTTGCTTTCATGTGTAATGAAAACAATACACTTTTGTCTAAAGCATCTTCTACTTGTTCGTCTAAAAACTCAAGTAATGCTTTTTTGCTCATGATTGTGGTATCAATGATTTCTCCCTGAAGTAATGATAAACCCTCTTTTAAAACTGTTGCTTTGCCAGACTTATCTGTGTGAACAATTTTAATTGTGGTTGCTTCTTCTAGAGTAACAGAAACTTCATTATGTGCAAAATCACCATGAGTCATTGTGGACACATGAGTTTTAGAGTCTTTAGACCATACTCCCATAGAATGCGGATGCATTTTAGCAAAATTCTTTACAGCTTTTGGTGCACGTCTATCTGAGTTTCCTTCTCGAAGCACAGGATTTACTGCACTACCTTTAATTTTATCATAACGCTTTCTTCGTGCTTTTTCGTCATCGTTTGAAGGCTCATCTGGATAATCAGGCAATGCATAACCTTGTTCTTGTAATTCTGTGATTGCAGCTTTTAACTGGGGGGCCGAAGCACTAATATTAGGAAGCTTAATGATATTTGCATCCGGTCTTTTTACTAATTCTCCTAATTCTGCTAACGCATCTGGCACCCGTTGTGACTCTGTTAAATAATCTGGAAAGTTTGCCAAAAGACGCGCGGCAAGAGAAATATCTCTACTTTCTATATTAATATTTGAAGATTTTGTAAACGATTTTATAATTGGTAACAGTGAACGTGTTGCTAATGCAGGAGCTTCATCTGTTTTTGTATAAATGATTGTAGGAGTGTTTTCCATAAAGTATTTAGAATTTAGTGTATTAAAATGCTTAGAATTTAAGCTGGGCGAATATACGAAAATTGAATGATTTTATAAACGAGGTTTGGGATAGGTTTAAGGGTTTTTTATACGATATTTCGTAAAAATCGCACTGAGGCGTACTGATGTATAATTTATTGGTGTATTGTTCATGAATAGTTTATCTTAAAATAGCGGACAATATTACTTTGTTTTTACGAAATGCTCTGCGAATATCTGAGTTCCTTCGGTAATCTCAGGATGACTTTTATGAGAGTATAATTTAAAACCATACCTCACTAAAAAACAAAAGCCATATCACTGTATTTTACTACGTTGATATGGCTTTTTTGAAATAGCTTAACATGATCTATTTAACATTGCTGTTAAAATCAAGACAATTAAACTACTGTTCTTGTGTCTTTTTCAATTCAAGCATCACTAAATCAATGAAACGGTTCATAACTATCAAAAGGTATTGACTTGTCACTACTTGGCTTCGTTTAGATTGTTTTTCTTGATGTCTTGTATCTTTCACATTTGTGTTGGATACTTGAGTAGACATTGCTTTTTATTTTCGCATTCACTTTCGATTCTGCTACTTTTTAGAAGCTTTCCACTTAAACAGTGATTACTTGTTTACACAATTAATGTACTTTTTAAGCTTCATGATTTTTCTAAAACCTCAAAAAACGGTATCTAAAATAAAGAACATTTATTTATTACAATTTAACACTAATTTGAAAGTTAATTCAAAAACAAACGCGGTTTGTTGTTAATTGTTCTATAAATATATGTTTTTGTTTAATAATTTCAAATTTATAAGGGATTTAGATATTCACATTTTATCAACTACACTTATTAACTTTTGTTGATAACGTTGATAAATAAATAAAGCCTTGACAATTAATTGTCAAGGCTTTATAAAACTTATGTGGTTGAAGGTTATTTTCTTCTAACCTCTTTAATTCTTGCTTTCTTACCAGTAAGGCCTCTAAAGTAAAAGATTCTTGCTCTTCTAACTTTACCTTTCTTATTAACTTCAATTTTTTGAAGTGCAGGTAAATTAATTGGGAAGATACGTTCAACACCAACTGTACCAGACATTTTTCTAATTGTGAATGTTTGAGAAGAACCAGATCCTTTAACCTGTAATACCACACCTTTAAAAAACTGTGTTCGTACTTTTTCTCCTTCTCTAATTTCGTAATACACTGTTAATGTATCACCAGCTCCAAATGCTGGAAAATCTTTTTTTGTTACAAACTCGTCTTGTACAAATTTTACTAAAGAACTCATTTTATACTATTTATAATGATTGTTTCAAATCAACATTCACGATTCTCGCCAGAGGTTAATCTAAAAGTGGGTGCAAAGATAGTTAATAATTAATAATGGACAATTATTACTTTATATTTTTTGATGTTACTTTTTCTAAGATTGGCAAGTCTCTAATCTGAGTTGCAGTGTTAAATAAAAGTTTAGGCTTGTTTTCCGCAGTTGCTCTAAGCGAGTTGCTACATAAGGCTGCAATGGCCAAACAATCATGAGATCTTTATAATTATTTATTAATCGTCTAATAAATCGGGACGAAGCCTTTTAGTTCTATCGTAAGCTTGCTCCTCACGCCATTTTTCTATTTCGGGAAAATTTCCGCTAAATAAGACGGAAGGAACTTTCATACCATCATACTCTCTTGGTTTAGTGTAAATTGGAGGAGCTAGTAATCCATCTTGGAAAGAATCTGTCAACGCAGAAGTCTCATTACCTAAAACACCAGGTATTAATCTTATAATAGCATCACACAAAACTGCAGCACCTAATTCGCCACCAGACAAGACATAATCACCAATAGAAATTTCTCTGGTCATAAATTTATCGCGAACACGTTGATCAACACCTTTATAATGCCCGCAGAGAATAATAATATTTTCCTTGAGTGATACTTGATTAGCAATACCTTGATTAAGACGTTCACCATCGGGCGTCATATAAATAATCTCATCGTAGTCGCGTTCACTTTGTAATTTAGTGATACACTTATCTATCGGTTCTATCATCATGACCATACCAGCACCACCTCCAAATTGTGTGTCGTCAATGGCTTTGTAGCCGCCAGTTGCAAAATCTCTTAAGTTGTGAAAATGTACACTTACCAATTTGGCTTCAATAGCGCGCTTTAAGATAGAAGCTTCAAAAGGGCTTTTGAGCAATTCTGGTAATACAGTTATGATATCTATTCGCATTGTAATTGATTTTGGAATGCAAAGATAGAGTTAATTGAGGTATTTGATGAATTGTTTTTTTGAGCCTGTTGTATAATGTTTTCTTCGTAAATATGAAGACTCAGCAAGTAATCGCATTTCAAACCTATTGATGTACTTTATTTTTATGTGAATTTAAACGGAAGAATACGAGTATAAAGAATATGCAAAATGCCCAATCATTAATACCGTAAACAGAAAAGAATATCCCAGCCATTGCATCTCTATCAAAAACATCTGACACAGAATTATTAAACATCCATTGACTCCAAACAAGTCCGTAGATCAATTTTTCGATTGCAAATACCAAAACTAGCCATTTGATATTATGATATGTTTTTGCGACTGAAATATAAGCCAAGCCCCAAATAAGAATCATTAGTAGCCCAAAATTTGACATTACATCAGGATCAGACTGAGGAATAACAGGATTAGTGAAGAATTTAGAAAACACGAGTACAGACATATTCATTAATCCAGCGATAATAAAACCTTTGCTAATTGTGTCGTCTTTTATGTTCATATCATTCTTTTATTAGTTTGGTAATTGATTGATTCCTCAATCATTTTTAGGTTGAGGATAATGGATCACGTTGCGTGTTGTAATTAGCCGTTATTCGACATGTTCGAACTCTTATCAATAGCAATCCTCTCTAATCGATTAGCTCTCATATATAGAAACAAAGGAAAGCTAAAAGCTATAGCCACCAAGAAGGTGAGTGGAATTACAATCCACCAAAACTTAATTTTCAGTTTTATGGATTCGTAAATTATCCAGACTAAAAAAGTGATAACAACGATTGTAATATCTGCAATGATAGATTGCGCTGGAAGTGTCGTTTTGGTTAAGGCTATAAAATTTGTTACGGACGTATCTGTTTCCGTTAGGTAAAATTGAATATTGAAATACCAGGTGTAAATCAATCCTAAAATAGCGAGTAGGAGATAAAGGTGTTTAAATTTCATAGGTGTTATTTTATTTAGTACTCCAAAAAAAACTGTAAATTAGTATCTTTTATGAACCCCAATCGCTTATATAAATGTTGCGCAGGATTATTAAAAGCAGTCTGAATAGCTAGACCTTTGTTGTTTTCTGACACACATAAATGTTTAGCGCGATTAACCAATGCTTCTCCAATGCCTTGACTGCGATGTTTTGAACTCACGAACAAATCATTTAGTAAATACATAGGTTGCATAGAAACCGACGAGAACAAAGGATACAGTTGTGCAAAGCCAATAGCTTTATCATTATCATTGGCGATATAGATGATGGAATCATCTCTAATCATGCGCTGTTTTAAAAAGCGTTTTGCAACTTCTATGTTAGAGTCTTGATTGTAGAATACACGATAGCTATCAAAAAGCGATGCTAAAGAGTCTAAGTCTTTAAGTTTTGCGTGAGTTATAGTCATAAAAAAATCTATAATTAAAATTACAGATTTTTATTGATATTATTAGATTCTTTCATCGCTAAAAAACGATTTGGGGTGGCGTCTTAGTAATGACAGTTAATTAACTAGGATTTTTTCTGCTCGTTAATCATGTCTTGTAGCTGTCGTCTTACTTTTTGTTCGCGTTCTAAAGCATTACGTCTGTGCTCTTCAAATTCTTCTTCTATTTCTGCTAAACTTGTATTGGCTAGCTTAGTAATAGAATTACTGCTTTTGTATTTATAAATAAAGAGTAATAACAACGCAGATAAAATACCAACAATACTCCAAAGCGTTAGACTGTAATTTGGTTTTGTCATTGGCATTCCAAATAACTCCATATTATCTTTTTCAATAATGGTGTTGTCTAAACTCGTTTTAGTATTAGATAAATTATTTTTTAAAACTTTAATTTCATTTGATTGAGATTGCACTATAACTTGGGTCGCTTTCAAATCATCATGTACCGCTTTAAGAGAATCTATAGTATGTGCTTTAAGGGCATATAACCACGTTTTTTTTACTGTTTTGTAATCTTGCCAGCTGTTTGAACGTCTAATGACGTATTCAAACTGATTGTCTATTGTGCCACTATTTAGTGATAGTTTTTCGTCATCACTTGAGTTTTGAGCGTTTGCGGTAGAGAATAATAAAAGGGTTAATGCTGAAAATAAAAGCGTTTTAAGAAATTTCATTTTGGTTTGGTTGAAAATTAATAGCTAATTAATAATTGGCAATATAATAATTTATAGCGTAAAAAGTATATAATTTAGCCTCACAAAATGCAAGGCTATTTAATATTATGATATACGAATGAAATTAGTTTTTAGATGTTAATCGTGCTTAATTGTTCGGTGTTTTGAATACTGTTTGGGTTGAGACTATATTGATACAATCCGTTTTCTCCAATTAGGATGAGTGTGTCATTATTTACAATAACATCAAAAGCATCTCCATTTATAGAATGTATAAGCGATGTGTTTTCTATATCTGAGATGTCAAAAATCTTGACTTCATCATCACAAACGATTAAATAATCACCATATAAACCTAGGCCAATAGGCTTGGTTAAATGTCTTCTAGAGATAAAAATAGGGTTAACGACATCATTAACGTCATAGATTTCTAGTACGTTGATGTTTGTTCCGCAGCCAATATCGGCATGTAAGGTCACAAACGCGTGAGTTGCATTAGCAACAACAGGATCACAAGCCGTGAAATGTTGAACTTCAGAAAGATATAAGGGTTCCTCAGGATTTTGGATACTGTAAATGTACATTCCGTTTTGTGATCCTACGTATAGAAACTCTTTAAAATTAAATAAGGTTTCAATATTAAAACCAATAAAAACTTCATTGACTTTAACTGGATTTTCTCTATCAACAATACTAAAGACATTAAGGGTTGAGTTATCAACCGAGTACAAATGATCGTCGTAAGTGGTAAAACGGGCAAGTGAACCTGCTTTTCCAATGTCATTAGTGTTCTGAGATAATCCAGAAGCAGAGTCTGAATCGCAACCAAACATCATAAGTACTAAAAGTATAAGTATATATGTTTTCATTTTTGAGCTCAATTTATTGGTTAGTTGATGTTTCCGTTGAAAATCCAATCTACAACCACTTCGTCCTCATTGGCGCCATAGTATATGTTCCCAAATGGTGAAGTTATCTGCGGAAAAGCATTCGGCACACGCTTGGTAATCTCCATAATGCCTAATTGCGGATTTAGTGTGATCGCTAATAAATCTGTTGCATTATTTACATAAACTGAATTCCCCTTTATCGTCAAATCTGAAGACCCTAATACGTTAAGAAAAGCGATATTTTGTGGGTTTGTAGGATCTGTATTGTCAATAATATGGAATCCTTTATTGCACTCATTAATAAATATAAAATTATCTTTAACATAAATCTTTCCCGAGTTTACGATCACTTCTGCTGTGGTTTGCAATATGGTTGTTGCATTAAATTCTGAACGTTGCATCGTCACAGGTTCATAATATTCTTGAATTTGCGGCAGGACGTCATCTTCTGTATCTGTGAGCCAACAAGATTGAAAAAATAGACTACAGCATATTAGTAATACTACAACGGCTTTTAATTTCATAGTGATTGTTTTCTAATTACAATAGGTAGATGCTATAATTGGTAAAAGGTTGCTTCAAAACATAAAAAAAATCCCGTTTTTAGCAAATGGGATTTTTTTATCTCTGTATACTCTAGATTAATAATACGTAAAACGTCTTACTTTGGCAATATATTTTGCCAATCTAATTACTTGATGGCTATAGCCATATTCATTATCATACCATATATATAGGATCGCATTTTTGCCATCTGTGCGAACAATTGTTGCCTTACTATCATAAATCGCAGGAGCAGAGCAACCAACAATATCACTAGAAACCAACTCATCGTTCATTTCATATTTAATTTGCTCTACAAGATTACCTTCTAGTGCATGTTTTTTAATGACGGTGTTAATTCCTTCTATTGAAGTTTCTTTATCTAATTCTAAATTAAGTATTGCTAAAGATCCGTTTGGGACAGGGACTCTAATAGCATTAGATGTTAGTTTGCCTTCAAAAGAGGGCAGTGCCTTAGTGACAGCTTGACCTGCTCCAGTCTCTGTAATTACCATATTGAGTGCCGCAGCTCTACCACGACGATATTTCCCGTGGAAATTATCAACTAAGTTTTGATCATTTGTGTAGGCATGAATCGTTTCTAAATGTCCGCTTATGACACCAAATGCATCTTCCATAACTTTTAGTACAGGTGTAATGGCATTTGTTGTGCATGATGCAGCAGAAAATATATGAACCTTATCAGGGTTGTATTCTAAATGATTGACACCATGAACAATATTGGGTACTCCTTTTCCTGGAGCAGTTAATAATATTTTATCTACACCTTTAGACTTCAAATGTCTTTTTAAGGCTTTGTCATCTCTAAAGGCACCAGTATTATCAATAACTAATGCGTTTTTGATGCCGTATTTTGTGTAATCTATATCTTCGGGAGCGTTTGCAGAAATAATATTTACAGTAGTTCCATTAATAATTAAAACATTGTTTTTTACATCTGCAGTTACAGTTCCAGAGAAATCGCCATGAACAGAATCATTACGTAATAACGATGCTCGTTTTTCTAAAACGGTTTTGTCAATAGTACCTCGAGTCACGATAGCTCTTAATCTTAGCTGGCTACCTTTGCCAGTTTTAGTCATTAACTCCCTAGCAACTAAACGACCAATTCTACCAAAACCATAAAGGACAACGTCCTTTGGCTCAATAGCTTTATTTTTCTTTGCGTCTTTTAGTTTAGCAGCAACAAAAGCTGTAGCATTACTATACGTTTCGTCTTCTAAATGAAATTCATAAGTTAACTTTCCAATATCTAGTTTGGATGGAGGCATGTCTAAAACCAAAATAGCTTGAGCAATTTCTACCGAATCAAAAATAGAGATTGGTTTTTGTACGAATTCTCCAGCATATTCATGGAGATTTAAAATTTCGCTGACATTACGATCAATTAACTGGTTTCTAAAGAGTACTAATTCTATTGATTTGTCATACCAAAGGTCGCTAACAATTTTAATAAATTCGACTGTAGCTCGTCTCCGGTCTGCTTGAAAAGCGAGTTCTTTTTCATAAGTTCCGTTCAAACCCATTGTATTTAATTTAGTGTTGTGTTGTTTAAAATTTTGGCAAAAATACTATATTTCAAACGTTTTCGGAGTGTATTTATTGAAAATTAAAAACCCTTTAGAATTCAATATTCTTAAGGGTTTTATCACTAACCAACTACAACTATCTAAATAGTACTTCTTTTCGTTCTAAATTTGTATTCATATATTCTAGTTTAAAAATTGTATCCTGAGCATTGCTACCATATTTCGCAACAAATTCTTGAATATCTTCAATCGTCTTAATTGGGATATCGTTAATACCAGTAATAATATATCCTGGTCTAATCCCTAACTTTGTATATAAGTACTTGTTTTTATTAGATTGTACCACGACTCCTTCAGTGATATCTGTTTTCTTTTTAAATCTCTGCGGAAGGTTGCGTAATTCCATATCAATAAAATCAACACTTACAATATCACTTTTAGAAAGCGTCACTGGTATAGATTTTATTTCGCGGTCTCTGAGAATTTCCACATTAACCACATCATTTGGACGCTTGGTTTTTAAGTAACCACTTAAATCTGAAAATTTAGAGATCTCTATATTGTCAAGTTTAGTAATGATATCACCACTTTTAATTCCTGCTTTTTTGGCACCAGTATTGTCTTCAACATCTTTTACGAAAAACCCCTGAGTAGCGTTGACTCCAAATTCTTGAGCAGCTCGACTTGACAATGCTCCACCAGAAACTCCTAAAATACTTTCTTGTACATCACCATATTCTATAATGTCTTGGATTACTTTTTTAGCAATATTACTAGGTACTGCAAATGAATATCCAATATAAGAACCTGTTTGTGAAGAAATAGCTGTATTTATTCCAATAAGTTGTCCAGTAGAATTTACTAATGCTCCACCAGAGTTCCCTGGATTTATAGCAGCATCGGTTTGAATAAATGACTGAGAGTTTTTACCAGATAAATCACGAGCTTTTGCGCTAATAATTCCTGCAGTTACTGTTGAGGTTAAATTAAAAGGATTACCGACAGCTAAAACCCATTCGCCAACTTTAGCAGTGTCTGAATCGCCAAACTCGATTGCTGGTAAATCATCTTCTGATTCAATTTTTAAAAGTGCAATGTCTGTTTTTTCATCAGTACCTATTAATATGGCATCAAAAACACGATTATCGTTAAGCGTGATTGAAATTGTATTAGATCCAGTAATCACATGGTTGTTGGTGATGATATAACCGTCTGGAGAGATGATAACACCACTTCCTGTTCCTACTTGAGTTCTTTGTTGAGATTGACGACCATAAAACAGGTCTTCAAACGACGCAGCTCTAGAGACTAAAGCAGTGTTTTTGACATGTACTACAGAGTTAATTGTGTTTTCTGCTGCTACTGTGAAATCAGGTGCGTTTGTATTTAATACGTTTGTTGTTTTTGCATTATAGTTTGCATTCAAGAACTGCGGTTGCTCTTGCTCGCCTTCAAATTTTACAATTTGCTCTTTTTCTAAAAAGAGAGTATAGGCAGATAGTGCTATTATTCCACCTAACATAGAGATAAATACTAGGGTTAAAATCTTTTTCATTAGATATTAGTTTTTGTTGTTATATAAAATAATTAACGCTTAAATTTAACTATTTATTGAGTTTGAGATTCAACTTTAACGATTTTTAACGTCCCTATTAACGCTCATTTAACAGTCCTGTTTTTGATTCATAATTCCTATATTTGCAAGGCATATGAATCTAACTTTTTATAAATATCAGGGAACAGGAAATGACTTTGTGATGATTGACAACCGTCAAGAGCTTTTTGATAAAACCAATATTAAGCTTATCGCGTTTTTATGCGATAGGCGATTTGGTGTTGGGGCAGACGGTTTAATTTTGCTTGAAAACCATGATACCTTTGATTTTAAGATGGTGTATTTTAATGCTGATGGAAACGAAAGTTCTATGTGTGGGAATGGTGGTCGTTGTATTACAGCTTTTGCTAACTTTATAGGAGTCATTAATGATGAGGCAACCTTTGAAGCCATTGATGGTTTACACAAAGCGACTATTAGTAAAGGATTGGTAAGTTTACAAATGCAAAATGTGAAGGGCATTGAAGATCACAAAACGCATGTGTTTTTAGATACAGGTTCTCCGCATCATGTTCAAATGGAAGATCATCTATCGCATTTTGATGTGAAAACTGTTGGGAGACAGATTCGTTTTGCTGCTCCTTATAACGAAAGCGGTAGCAATATTAATTTTGTGTCTAAAATTTCCGAAGAAAAATTTGCAGTAAGAACTTATGAAAGAGGTGTTGAAGATGAAACGTTATCTTGCGGAACAGGAGTTACAGCTGTAGCTTTAGCAATGAATTATATTGGAGAAACTAAAAAAAATCACATTACGCTTCAAACAGAGGGTGGTGATTTACAAGTAGCTTTTGAAAAGTTAGATAAAGGCTATAAAAATATTTGGCTCATTGGTCCAGCAACTCAGGTTTTTAAAGGTACTATATAATGATAACACTCAAAGGGGAACATATTTATTTGAGAGCTTTAGAGCCTGAAGACCTCGACCTTATCCATGAGATTGAAAACAATCAGGACATTTGGGAGATCAGTAATACTATTACGCCATATTCTAAGTTTTTAATAAAGCAATATCTGGAACAGGCACATAAAGATATTTACGAAGTAAAGCAATTGAGATTGGTAATTTGCGATTTTGAGGATGTCGCTCTTGGGATGATAGATTTGTTCGATTTCGATTTTAAAAATAGACGTGCTGGGGTTGGGATTTTGATAAAGGATTCGGTCAACAGACAAAAAGGCTACGGAAAAGAAGCACTACAATTATTAACAGGCTATTGTAAATCCCAATTAGATTTACATCAGTTGTATTGTAATATTTCTGAAGAGAATGAAAAAAGCTTAAAGCTTTTTAAGAATCAAGGTTTTGAAATTATCGGACTAAAAAAAGGCTGGAACTACGTTAACGGTTCTTATAAAAATGAATACTTATTACAATCTATATTAAATGTACATTAAAAAAATACTTTGGGCTATTGCCATCATTGGTTTAATCGCAGTTGGAATTTTTGGCTATTATATTTATGGTGCCATGCTTGCGCCAAATACAACGTTCAATAATGACGAAGCTTATATATTTGTTCCATCTAATGCTAGTTACGCTGAGGTAAGATCGCAATTAGAACCTCTTTTAACAGATATTGATTCTTTTGATGCCTTGGCAAATCAAAAAAAATACACGACCAATCTTAAGGCTGGACGATTTATAATTAAAAAGGGAATGAGTAATAATGATATTATAAATTCAATTCGTAGTAATAATATACCGCTTAAAATAGCCTTTAACAATCAAGAGAAATTATCAAAATTAGCTAGTCGCATTAGTACTCAAATTGAAGCAGATAGCTTGTCGATTTTAAAGTCTATGATTGATCCAGAGTTTTTGAAAGCTAGCGGATTTACTTCAAAAACAGCACTTGGGATGTATATACCCAATAGCTATGAGTTTTTCTGGAATACCTCTGCGGAAGGATTTAGAAATCGCATGTTAAAAGAATATAATCGCTTTTGGAATGATAACAGAAAGGCGAAAGCAAAAGCTCTTGGTCTAACAAGAGATCAGATTATGACACTTGCCTCTATTGTTCACGAAGAATCAAAGCAAGCTAGTGAGCAACCTAGAATTGCTGGTGTATATATGAATAGAATTAGAATTGGTATGCCATTACAAGCAGATCCAACACTAAAATTTGCGGCTTACCAATTACCAGAATATCAGAATACCATAATTAAACGTGTGCTTAATAAGCATAAGGAGATTAAATCGCCTTATAATACTTATTTGAATGCTGGTTTACCTCCTGGTTTAATTGCTATGCCAGATGTTTCTGCTATTGGTGCTGTACTTAATTATGAAAAACATAATTACTTGTATTTTGCAGCAAATGCAAAAAAGTTGGGTTTTCATAAGTTTTCTAAGACATTGAGCCAGCATAATGCTAATGCTAGAGAATATCATAATTATTTATCGTCTCAAGGGATTAATAAATAATGCTATGAACCGTTACATACTTCTTTTTCTATGTTGTGTTGTGACACTATTTGCTAACTCTCAAGCACAGTCTCAATTCAAATTTGATTCCTTTTTTAAACCAAGTGACACATTCCACAAGTCACGGAGAAATACTATTGCTATTGCTGAAGTGTCATTGGCGTCTCTTACCTTAATTGGTTTGGACCAGTTATGGTACTCAGATTTTGAGCGTTCTAAATTTAAAACGGTAAATGATTCTGATGAGTGGTTGCAGATGGATAAGTTTGGACATGTATTTTCTGCTTATCAATTAGGAAGAGTAGGAGCTAACGTTCTTAATTGGGCTGGAGTTAATAAAAGAGATCAACTTATTTATGGCGCAACTCTAGGTTTTGGGTTTTTAACGGCAGTTGAGATATTTGATGGCTATTCTCAAGAGTGGGGTTTCTCGTGGTCTGATATGGCAGCTAACGCTGCGGGAACTGGACTTTATATTGGACAAGAATTATTATGGGATGAGCAACGTATCACACTTAAATACTCATTTCATCAAACGCAATTCGCAAATCAGCGTCCAGATAAATTAGGAGATGGCTTCTTAGAGGAGATTCTAAAAGATTATAACGGACAAACATACTGGTTAAGTGCAAACGTCAATTCTTTTTTTAAAGAGAGTAAAATACCTAAGTGGTTTAACGTTGCATTTGGTTACGGAGCAGAAGGGATGTTGTCTGGAAGAACAGAAGATGTTGATAACCTATTAATAAATCAAAATAGGAGGCGACAATTTTATCTCAGTTTTGATGTAGATTTGACTAGAATACAGACAAAGTCGCGCGTTTTGAGAACTTTACTTGACGTTTTGAACGCAATAAAAGTACCAGCTCCAACGATTTCGTTTGACCGAGAAAATGGCGTTAAGCTACACTATATCTACTTTTAACAACAGTTTAACACCTAATTTTCAATAGTTTAATAAAAAGCGTATATTTGCATGCTGAAATTTTGGGACAGTTTAATAAACAATATGTCTTAAAGAAAGTTAGCTTCTATGATAAAAAAAGTAAGTAATTATTTCGTTATTTCATTAGCTATTTGTGCCACTCTTTCTATGGCACTTAAACCTCAAGAATCATTGAATTTTGATGATTATTCAACCGAAGGTATAGAGTTAAATTATGATATGGCTCATCTTGACGAGGCGCATAATTTTGAACAAACCCAATTGTCAAATCCATTTCAATCATCTCCTGTTTATTTTCCCAATTTAGGGAAATCTTATGTTGGTTTTAAAGAGGCCTTAGCTTTCAAAGAGTCTAGAGGTAATTATTTTACAGTAAACACATTAGGTTACTTAGGTAAATATCAATTTGGGGCAGAAACTTTGAAACTTATAGGGATTTATAATCCTACAAAGTTTTTATACAACCCTAAACTTCAAGAAAAAGCGTTCTTAGCAAATGCAGAGCGTAATAAATGGATTCTAAGAAAGGATATCAAACGTTTTGAAGGTAAAAAAATTAGCGGTATTGAGATTACAGAGTCAGGAATTCTGGCAGCTGCTCATTTGGCGGGTCCTGGAAGTGTAAAGAAGTTTTTAAGAAGCTATGGAATTAAAAATGTATCTGATGCATATGGCTCTTCAGTACGATATTATATGAAGAAATTTTCAGGATATGATACGTCTTTTATTGAAGCAGATAAGAGAGCGAAGGCTATTTTGTAGAGAAAGATTTAAGTCATTAAAAAAAAAGCAGAACATCTAATAACTTAGTTGTTCTGCTTTTTTTTAAACTATTGTTTTTTATAAACACCAAATAAAAAATCTGAAGAGTTAGTGTCTAAATAGTCATCCTCAAATTGGAATAGATTATGCAGTAGTTCGCGCTTTTCATCATTTAAATCCAAAAAATGATGAGATATATCTTTTAGAACGTTCATTAATATATTGCCACCATAAGGTTTTTCGATAATCGTATCAAAATTATTATGAATAGTTGGCTTTATATTTGCTGAGTCTACACATTCCGAAGGGTCTGCTATTATCATTCTTAAAACTCCAGAACCGTAAAAGTTGTCCTTTATTATCGTCGAGTTATAACGTTTTTTAAATTTTTTTGGAATTATATTAAGAGCATTATTAATCGCTTTAGTTTGATGCTTAGGGAATTGTAATCTATTAGGTCCAATGTATTCATTGATAACCAATAAGCCAGAATCATTTAAACACTTATTAATTTTTTGAGTTAATAAATGTTTGACATCTTTAAAATGATGAAGCGACGAATTAAAGAGGACAACATCGTAATAATTGTTTTTAAATTCAAATTTATCGATGTTTGAACAGAGAAATTCAATGTTGTTTAGATTTTTAGATTTTGCATGTTTAATAGCGCCATCAATTCTTTCTTTTGATAAATCAACACAGGTTATTTTTTCAAAATTCTCATAACAAGCCAATTCCATTTCGTGTCTACATGTTCCACTTCCCAAAGAAAGTAACTTTAAGTTAGTCCTGTCTTTTAGAATGTCTTGCATTAAAAATTGCTTATAATTAACTTTAGGGTTTCCGGTTATTTTTAAATTTCTCCTGGCTTGAACAGATGGGATTATCCACCAATTAGAACTCAACTTTGAAGTCTTGTTAAAAGCACTTTTTGTTCTTGATGAACTAGAGAAGGTGAATTTAGAAATTATAAATTCCCAACCTCTTTGTTTTCCTTTTAAAAAAGTATCAATTATATCATCAACTGTAATTAATCTAATCATTTTGTTTAAGAATTGTCAACAGACCTAATACTAGTAATTTATTGTTTTTCTTATTTTGAGCGAAGTCGAAATTAGTTTTTTAAATTGAAAATTAGCCATTAAAATGTAGTGAAAAGTAAAAATTTTAATATCATATAAATCATTTTGTTAATCCTTATGAATTATAAAAATAGCTGGACGCTTGTGTAAATCAACTTTAGAGTGTTTCCATTCACCTACGGTCATTGTTTTAATATACTCTGTAGGTAATGTGATATCACAAGCAATACAAACTCTAGTATTTGGATGGAGTATTGCACAAATATCTTCTAAGATTTTATTATTGCGATAAGGCGTCTCAATGAACAATTGTGTTTGGTTTTGTTCAAAAGATAAGCGCTCTAATCGTTTAAGTGTTGCTTTACGTTCAGATTTGTCTATGGGAATATATCCATTAAATGCGAATGACTGTCCGTTCATTCCAGAACTCATTAAAGCCAAGACAATAGATGAAGGACCTACTAAAGGGACAACTTGAATATTGTATTCATGAGCCAATTTCACAATATCTGCACCAGGATCTGCAATTCCAGGACAGCCAGCTTCGGATAGTAAGCCCATTGACTTTCCATTTTTACAATCATCAAGAAAATTTTGAGTTTCTTCGGGTTGCGTGTATTTATTTAAAACCTTGAAATTTAAAGACGATTGTTGTTTACGTGAATCAATTTTTTTTATAAATCCTCTAGCAGTTTTTTCGTTCTCTACAATATAGTCATCCACTATTTCAATGATTTTTTTTACTGAAATAGGCAAGACTTCTAAAGGTGGATTATCGCCAAGACGGGTTGGGATAAGATATAGTATTCCGAAGTTATTTGTCATAATTACTCAACTATAAGTTTACGAACACTTCTGTCACCTCGCTTATTACTAATCTGTACGATGTAAACTCCAATAGTTAAAAATTCTGTGGGAATAGTGATTAAGTGCTTTTCAAAATTTGAATGGCTTACAATTAATTGTCCTTGTGTATCATGAATAGTAATTGACTCTATTTGATTTGATGCGTTTGATGAAGCAAAAGTCAAAATAGTTTTTGCTGGATTAGGATACATCTTTATGTTGCTGATGGATTGATTGTCTATACTTAAATCTACTTCGTTTAATTTAAAAATAGCGCCTTGAAACAAACTAACGACATATAGTTCTCCATCAAAATCTTCTCCAAAAGCAGAAATACCAAGACCAGACAGGTCTTCTATAAAAGAGATGTCATAATTGCCTGGTGTTGTTTCCTGCACATATCCAATATCGTCACTACAAAAGTCTGCGAAGAAATAAAGGCCTTGTAAAGTGATTTTTGTGGTGCCTCTGTAAACATAGCCTCCAGTAATTGAACATCCACCAGTACTACTATGAGTATATTGTGCTACTGGTGCTTCATGCGTTATTGTATTACAACTTGTTTGACTACTAAAGATAGAATTTCCTTCAAAGCATTTCCAGCCATAATTCTCTCCACCGGTTGAAGATGCGAGTGCTTTGTTAATCTCTTCAATTTGATTTTGTCCTACATCTGCGGTCCATAAATCACCTGTAGTTTTATCGAAAGAAAATTTCCAAGTATTTCTTAACCCATAAGACCATATTTCATTTAAAGCAGCAGAGTTTTCAACAAAAGGATTGTCCGCTGGAATACCATAATTCCCCATATCTGTTGCGTCCACATCAATTCTAAGCATTTTTCCTAGTAAGGTGTTTAAACTTTGGGCTCTATTACCAGGGTCATCTGCTGCACCACCATCACCTAAAGAGATATAGAGGTAGCCCTCTGGACCAAAGTGCATATCACCACCATTGTGATTACCAAATGGTTGTACAACGCTTAAAAGAACTACTTCTGAGTTTGGATCTGCGATATCAGCAGAACTTCGCGTAAATCTAGCAATCACAGTGTCTCCATTATTATCTATATAGTTAACGTAAAAGTAACCATTGCTAGCATAATTGGGGTGAAAAGCCATGGCGAGTAAGCCTTGTTCTCCTCCAAAATCTGTTACTCTACCATCAATGTCCAAAAAGTTAGTTGGGTTTATAGAGCCATCTGTATTCATCACTTTTATTCTACCATCTCTCTCAGCAACAAAAAGTCTGTCATCTCCAGCATGCTTAATATTCACGGGATTTGAAAGGCCAGTTGCAAAAGGTTCTAAAGAGATGTCTTGGGCAAAAGTTAAGGACACAAAACAGCAGGTTATAAGAAATGTAATTTTTTTCATTTTTCTAAGATCTAAGGATTTTTTTACAAAATACGACAAAAAGATGCAATATTGTTTTTAATCACATTGTGAACTATCTCAAAAGTTGATTAGCAATAAAATCGGTAGCATGATCTAAAAGCTCGAAAACAGTCTCAAATCCTGAGATTTCATCATAGTAAGGATCGGGAACTTCCTTAACTATAGAAGTTGTATCAACTTCTAGTATGAGTTTGACTTTCGCAATATCGTATATGTTTCTTGCGAGTTTTAAAACATTTTCAAAATTAGAATGATCCATTACGTAAATATAATCAAACGTATCAAAATCTGAAACTTCAAATTGTCGTCCACGTTGATTAGAAATATCTATTCCGTGAGTATTAGCAACTGCTATAGAGCGTTGATCTGGTAAGCTCCCAATATGATAATTTGCGGTCCCTGCAGAATCTACACAAAAAGAATCAGGAGGAAGTTTAGATTCTAAGATACCATGTGCCAATGGAGAGCGACAGATATTGCCTAAACAAACCATTAGTATACTTATCATTACTATGAGTTTATAGAGATAGTTTTTTTGAAAGGTCTTCCACGTA
Source organism: Psychroserpens burtonensis DSM 12212 (assembly GCF_000425305.1). Lineage (GTDB taxonomy): Bacteria > Bacteroidota > Bacteroidia > Flavobacteriales > Flavobacteriaceae > Psychroserpens > Psychroserpens burtonensis. The sequence goes on along the minus strand of NZ_AUDE01000014.1, from coordinate 139,843 downwards.
TTTCCTAAACTGTTTGTCTGTGGAAGACAAATTGTCTACTGTTTTACATGCGTGAAGTACCGTAGCATGATCTCGCTTTCCTATTTGAGAACCAATACTTGCTAATGAGGCTTTAGTATATTTTTTAGCAAAAAACATAGCTAGCTGCCTGGCTTGCACGATGTGTCGTTTTCTCGTTTTAGATTGTAGTGTACTGACATCCATTTGAAAATAATCTGATACTACTTTTTGAATGTAATCTATTGACACTTCTCGTTTTGTATTTTTAACGAACTTCTCAACAATTTCTTTAGCAAGATTAATCGTGATTTCTTTTTTATTGAAAGAAGATTGAGCAATTAATGAGATGATTGCACCTTCTAATTCGCGTACATTAGTTTTAATATGTTTAGCAACATATTCAATAATGTCGTCTTCCATTTCTACACCATCCCGATATAACTTATTTTTAAGGATAGAAACTCTTGTTTCAAAATCTGGGCTTTGCAATTCGGCAGAAAGTCCCCATTTAAAGCGAGATAACAAACGTTGTTCAATGTCTTGCATGTCAACAGGAGCTTTGTCACTCGTTAGTATCACTTGCTTTCCGTTTTGATGTAAGTGATTAAAGATGTGGAAGAATACATCTTGTGTTCCCGACTTTCCAGATAAAAACTGAACATCATCAATAATCAAAACATCTATGATTTGATAGAAGTGAATGAAGTCGTTCCTATTATTCTTTTTTACAGAATCAATATATTGCTGTGTGAATTTTTCCGCAGAAATATATAATACTGTTTTCTCTGGATATTTATCTTTTATATCAACACCAATTGCATGTGCTAAATGTGTTTTTCCTAAACCTACACCGCCAAAAATAAGGAGTGGATTAAATGAAGTTCCTCCTGGCTTGTTAGCAACTGCTAAACCAGCATTTCTTGCTAAACGGTTCGCGTCTCCTTCAAGGAAATTTTCAAAACTATAATTAGGATTAAGCTGAGATTCAATTTTCACATTTCTAATTCCAGGAATCACAAATGGGTTTTTTAACTCAGGACTTCTGTTGTTTAAAGGAACATCTACCTCTTGAGATTTTAAAGCCCCGCGATTAGAACTTGGAATCTTTTCAGTAAATGGTTGTTTGTTACCATAGGTATTTTCCATTTTGATAACATAAACTAATTTTGCAGATTCGCCAATTTGCTTAGTAAGGGCTACTTTTAAAATTTTAACATAGTGTTCTTCTAACCACTCGTAGAAAAATTTACTAGGGACTTGAATGCTCAATGCATTATCTGTAAGCTTAACTGCTACTATAGGTTCAAACCAAGTTTTGTAGGCTTGTGGTTGTATATTGTCTTTTATAAATGAAAGACAGTTATCCCAAACCGATTGCGCAGTTACATCCATTCTCTAAGTTAATTTTTATGTTGATAATTAGTTAGCAAAAAAAAGAGAAATGTGAATTTCTCTCCAATAATTCTAGGCGGCAAATATGTGAACAAATTTCTTAATAAAAAAATCAAAAGCTGTTGATTAATTAGAAATTTTTCCTCATGTTTAACTCGACTCGAAATTACAAAAAAAATATCAAAACTTATGGGGAATCTTACTAAAACAACAGAAATAGAATTTAGAGTTCGTTATAGTGAAACAGATCAAATGGGAGTTGTATATCATGGCAATTATGCTCAGTATTTTGAAATGGGAAGGACTGATTGGCTAAGAGAAATAGGTTTTTCTTATAGAGCAATAGAGGAGGGTGGTATCATGTTGCCAGTAATTTCTTTAATGTTAAATTACAAAAAATCAGCACGTTATGATGACCTCATTAAAGTAAAAACTAGACTTGTGAAATTGCCAACTGCAAAAATTGAATTTGATTATGAAATAGTAAATGAAAATAATGAAATTTTAACGACTGGAAATTCCGTTTTAGTCTTTATTGATATAAAGAAGAATAGGCCTACAAAATGTCCGGATTATATTTTAGATAAACTGCAAGATTAATCGTTTAAATCCTTTATATTTATTTCGTAAAGTGTATCAAAAATCTCAAATATTGAAGAAGCATCTTTTAATCTTACTGAAATTATAAGTTCACAACTTAATTCTAAAGTCTGTTTAATTATTTTTAAGTTTTTCTCTTTAATAATTCTCATCACAGTATTCATGTTTTTGTAGTCAAAAGTGATGCGGTATTCGATATTTACGGTTCTAGTTACAATTTTAGAGACCTCTAAAGCCATTTGAGCTCCAGTTCTGTAAGCATTTATTAATCCGCCAACACCAAGTTTTGTACCTCCAAAATAACGAACTACCACAATGAGTAGGTTGGTGACTTCAAAGGATTGTATTTGACCGTAAATGGGCATTCCGGCGCTATTATTTGGTTCACCATCATCATTCGCTCTAAATACAAAGTCTTTCTCTTGTTTGCCAAATTGGTAGGCATAACACCAATGTCTTGCTTGATGATGCTGCTTTTTTAGATCTTCAATGTGATGTTTGACTTCGTTTTCTGAAGTAATAGGAAACGCATAACCAAAAAACTTGCTGTTTCTATCTTTAAATAAAGCCTCTGGAGATGGTTTCGTTATTGTTTTATAAATATCGGTTGCTTCCATTTACGCTAAGGTAACAATAACAATAGAAATAATTGCTAGTATAATTCCCATCCAATTAATTTTAGAGATCTTCTCTTTAAAAAAGAGCAAGCCTAAAAGCGTTGATACCATCACTATGGCCACATTATTTACGGTGAACAAGGTCGAACTCTCTAAGCTTTCGTGATTGAGAGCTTTTAATAGATAGTAGATTGAAAAGTAATTTACCATTCCTAAGATTATGCCGCCAATTACTGATTTAGCTGGGAATTTATAAGGTTGTCGTATTGCTTTTACAATTAAAATACTAGCACCAATGATAAAAGCAAAGGCAAAAATGCTAGCCGAAAAAATAGGAATACTATTCTCAGGCAGATACGTGGTTTCTATATATTTTATCGAAGTATCAATAATACCAGATCCAAAAAACAATAAGATGGGCAACCATAGGCCTTTGGTTGGATTATTAATAGTTTTGGACTTGACAGAACTCAGATATACCGATACTAATGCCAATAAAATCCCAATAACTTTTTGAACGCCTACTCCTTCATTGTAAATATAAATCCCGAAAATTACAGGAATGATTACGCTCATTTTGGAAGCAACAGAAGCGACCGAAAGCCCTTTGCGTTGAGCAGTCAAAGCCATAACATTAAAGATGGCGATAAACAAAAACCCTAAACCAATTGCTCCATAAATCCATTTTGATCCTATAATATCACCTATAGCTATGGGCTTATCGTACATCCATAATCCAAATAAACAGGCAATGAAGTAGTTAACGACAATGGCTTGAAGTGTATTGATTTTGTATTTATCAAATAATTTAAAAATGATGAATATACACGTAGAGGCAACAATACTTAGTAATAGATAGATCAAAATAAGTCTTTATTTATAACGAATAATTCTACGATATCCTGTTTGTTTTCGTCAATATTCCAAACATGTATCCCCAGAGACGCTGCGGTATCAGTATTCTCCTTGGTGTCATCTACAAAGAAACACTCTTCATATTTCAGTTTGTTTTCTTGGACTACAAACTCGTAAATATCGGCATTTGGTTTTCTTAACTTAATTTCGTGCGATAAATAGAATGTGTCGAAACATGATTTGAAATCTTCGTAAAATGATATATTATCTGCAATCCAACTAATATGTAATTCGTTGGTGTTACTCAATAATATAAGCTTGTATTTTCCCTCTTTCGCAAGTTTTTTTATGAATTCTAATCTGTGCTCAGGAAAATCTTTGAGGATATAATTCCAGGTGTCTATAATTTCTTTTTTAGATAACTCAGGGAAATTATCTGTATAAAACTCTGTAAATTCTTCTGTAGAAATTAAACCTTGTTCATATAAGGTGTTGATGGCGATTAAGTCCTCATGCAATTCATCCAACTCAAATAACTCAAGAGCATTTTTCATAGCACCTTGCTTATCTAAATTGATGAATACATCACCAAAATCAAATATTAATGTTTTAATTGTTGACATATATATGTAGTGTATCGTCTATTATTTTTTCTTCGGAAATGAGCTTACCTATAAACTCGGGCGCTTTTATTCCGTTTTTAAAAGTTGTAGGTCCTGCAAATACGCGTGCTTCATCCCAAAGATTTTCATCAATAAAGGTTTGAAGTGTTTTAGCACCTCCCTCTATAATGACAGAGTTTATAGCTTTAGAATGCAACAGTGTAGCAATCTGTTTCGCTAGAGGGTTTTTGAAATCAACATTTTGGTCAGAAATTACTAATGTTTCAGCATCAGTATTAAAAACCGAATGTTCTTTTGATAATTTCAATTCCTGATCTATAACAACACGAGTAGGGTTCTTTCCAGTCCATTCTCTAGCTGTTAAACTTGGGTTATCTTCTAAAACCGTATTTGTGCCAATCAAAATAGCCTGTTCCTCAGCGCGCCATTTATGAACCAATTGCCTAGAAAATTTATTGGTAATCCAAACGGGTTTTTTTTCATCCTTTTGTAAAGGCGCTACAAACCCATCTGCAGTTTCTGCCCATTTTAATATAATATAAGGACGCTTTTTGTTATGAAATATAAAAAAGCGTTTGTGATGTCGTTTGCATTCGGTTTCTAGAACACCAACAGTGACATGGCGTCCAGCAGCTATAAGTTTTGCGATTCCTTTTCCTGAAACTTCAGGATTATCATCAATACAACCAATCACGACATTCGCAATTTGATGCTTAATAATCAAATCACTACAAGGCGGTGTTTTTCCGAAGTGAGAACAAGGCTCTAATGTCACGTAAAGTGTTGCGTCTTTAAGTAATTCTTTATTTTCTACGGAATTTATGGCGTTCACTTCCGCGTGATTACCACCATAAGCACTCGTGTAGCCTTCACCAATAATTTCGTCGTTATGCACAATTATACTCCCAACCATTGGGTTTGGAGCAGTTGTGCCTAAGCCTTTTTTGGCGATTTCAATACAGCGTTTTATATAGGTTGCGTGTGTTCTCAATAGTTAAGTTTGACCATTTCGGTTTCATCAATAGGGTAGGTGTATGAAAATCCAAATGTTTTATAAATAAGGTCTCCTTTATATTGCACCTTAATTTGTTTGTTAATTAAACTGTTTAATAATGAGCCAATAGCATCTGTTCCTCTCATTTTTAAAATACTATCGGTACTAATATCTACTTTTAATGGAATCGTAAACTCCTTTCTTTCAGGAACATCAAAACTTTCCGACGACAGTTTCGCTAATTTAATATCATTCACATAAATGGAAATTGCATCGCTCTTTAAACTTCCGCCGAGGTCATTAGGGTTTTCAAAAAGCACAGTCGCTGTAAGGGTAATTAATCTGGAGTTAGAATCTACAACTTTGATATCTTCAATGCCTTTAAAAATTGGTTTTTCTTTTACGGCACAGCTCAGTATGCTCATGGTGACTATTAATAATAAAATGAGTTTGCCCATGGTCTTAAAATAGATTTATCTGTATCTTCACAGCGCAAAAATAGGATAATAAAGTGAGTGAAGAGGAGATTGTAATTAGAGAAATTAGAGCAGATGATAATCTGCAAACAGAAGCAGTTATAAAAGCTTGTTTTTTAGACTTTAAACTGCCTTTAACTGGCACTGCTTATGAAGACGCCGAAACGCCTTTTATGTATGAGGCGTATCGTGAAGAAAAATCGGTTTACTTCGTGGTTGCCAACGCTACTCAAGTTCTTGGAGGTGCAGGAATAAAACATCTTAAGGACTACAACGGTAATGTTTGTGAGTTGCAAAAAATGTATTTTTCTTCAGAGATTAGAGGAAAAGGTTATGGTAAGAAACTCATTGGTAAATGCTTAGAGGCTGCTAAAAATTTTGGTTATGATACCTGTTATTTAGAAACGATTCCAGAACTTAAGGCAGCAATTTATATTTATGAAACTCATGGGTTTACCCATAGAACAGAGCCTTTAGGGAATACAGGTCATTATTCTTGTGGTATTTGGATGGAAAAAGTATTATGATTTTAAAAGACATACGTAACATATACCATAGTGAGTTAGATGCTCTCTTCGGAAAAGAGGAAGTAGATTCCTTTTTCAACGTGTTGATAGAACACTATCTGAATCTAAAACGCATTCATTTGGTTTTAGATCCTCAATATATGATCACAAAAGAGGAAGAAAAACCACTTTTTGAAGCCTTAACACATTTAAAATCACAAAAACCTATCCAGTATATTTTGGGTGAAACCGAATTCTACGGATTACTATTTAAAGTGAATGAGCATACATTAATACCAAGACCTGAAACGGAAGAACTCGTTGACTGGATAATTAATTGTCACACTGAGCGCAGTCAAATTGTAAGCAAAGAACCTCAAACCAAAATTCTAGATATAGGAACAGGAACAGGATGTATTGCTATTTCATTAGCAAAACACCTTTTAAATACCAAAGTTTCTGCCTTAGACGTTTCCGAAGAAGCATTAGTAATAGCTCAACAAAATGCAGAATTGAATGTAGTTAATGTTGAGTTTATTCATGATGACATTTTGAATTCGCGTCAAACAGAACTTGTTTCAGTATTTCATAAGTATGATGTTATTGTTTCAAATCCACCATACGTTCGCAACCTTGAAAAAGCTGAAATACAACCCAATGTTCTCGATAACGAACCGCATTTGGCCTTATTTGTGGATGATGAGAATCCATTACAGTTTTATAAAGCTATTTGTGAATTTGCACAAATCAACCTCAAAGCCAATGGGATGTTATATTTTGAAATCAACGAATATCTAGGAGCGGAGATGATTGCATTGTTAGAAGGCTATGGTTTTAAAAACATTGAACTAAAGAAAGATCTATATGGGAAAGACAGGATGGTCAAAGGTGTGAAGTAACCACCTCGCTTTCATCGCCTTTACTAGCTATGAAGCCACTGCTCCTTAAGAAAACGAGGAGAGTTTAATGGAATTTTTATAACAATAGGGTTATTGTACTAAATCATTCAAAGTCTTAATCTTCAAATCAACGAGTTTTTCAATTTCAGCTTCAGTTTTAAGCTTAATTACTATGGTTTCATTAGGCATTAAATCAAAATAGTTATCACTAAAATGACCTTTTGCTTTAGTGTGTAGAAATACATTTTTCTGTAACGTTGTACTTCTTAAAGTGATTTGAAACCCTTTGGTCGTTTTCGTTATTGTTTTTTCGATTGGTGCTTTATCTAATTTTAGATTTTTGGGTTTATTAAAATAAAACAATCGCGTTTTATTATCAAAAGTAACCCTTAAAAACGATGTTGATTTATCTTTAATAGTGAGTTCTTCATTAAAAACAAGAGCACTTGACAATCTAGAAACTGTTGTTTGCTCCTTAATATACGCAAAGCTATTGTTGCCTTTGAAATCTATTAATGTTACTTTTAGTTGACCCGAAACTGATTCTGGGTGATCGTTAACAATATGAATCTTTACACGATTATCCTCAATAACAGCAGATATCAAAACATTCTCAAAACTCTTTTTAGCCTGATAATGCAAAGCTTTCCAATTTCCGAAGTAATCAATACTCGACCAAGACACCGCAGGCCAGCAATCGTTTAATTGCCAGTATAGCGTGCCCATATTATAAGGTTTGGCGCGACGATGTGCTTCGATGCCTTTTGCAATTCCGTAGGCTTGTAATAACTGACTCACATACACATAATCTTCTGCATTGTTTGGAACCGGGAAATCACGTTGCATATACTCGTCAATGAGTTGGAATCCGCGAGCATGTTTTTGATGATTTTTAAAACCAGCAGATGACATCTCGATAGAATCATTTTGGTTGATATATCTAATCGTTTCATAACTAGGTAACGACTGAAACCCAAACTCACTCATAAATCGGGGTACATTTTCTTCTAGATGCTCAAAAGGGTAGGCATCATGCCAAATCCACCAATCGTGTGCATCGCCTTCGGTTTTATAGCTTGGATTGCCTCTTCCATAACGTGGAGACGATTGCCAATATGGAGTTTCTGTAAGTTTACTAACCGTATTTGGTAGGATGGAATCAAATATCTTTAAGTAGTTATTCCAAATCTCATCTTTCTCATTATCACTTCTATTGGCTTGCCAGCCCCAACGATTCCAACCTTCAGAACTTTCATTATTACCACACCAAAGTGCGATAGAGGCATGGTTTTGTAAGCGTTTTACGTTTTGTATCGCCTCTTTTTCTACGTTTTCTAAAAAGTCATTATCTCCAGGATACATAGCGCAAGCAAACATAAAATCTTGCCAAATTAAAATGCCTTTTTCGTCACATAGGTCATAGAAAATATCATTTTCATAAATCCCTCCTCCCCAAACACGCAACATATTCATATTAGCATCCACGACATCGTCTAAAAGTTTTTCATAATGTGCATCTGTAACTTGATTTTGCATACTATTTTGCGGAATGTAATTGGCACCTTTCATATACACAGGTACGTCATTTATTTTAAAGTAAAATGATTCACCAATACTGTCTTTGTCTGTCACCAATTCAATAGTCCGCAATCCTTTTTTTACAGAAATGCTATCGAGAATGGTTTTGTCATCCCGAACAACAACTTTTATATCGTACAAATAAGATTCTCCTAAATTATGTGGCCACCACAATTTTGGGTTTTCAATAGTAACCATTAAAGGTTTAGAATGACGTTCTTTACTACCTTCTTTATTTTTATAGGTTTTATAGAGATGATCGTTTATATAAATATCATAATCTGAATTGTTCTCAATAGTACTCGCATTTTTTAAGTTAATTACCATATGAGCAAATTCCTTGTTTAGTTCGAGTTGTTCCACATAAAATTCTTTGATCTTAAAATCATTCCAGGCACTCAAAGTTACAGGTCTCCAAATTCCACTCGTATTGAGTTTTGGTCCCCAATCCCAGCCATATTGAAATTGTGCTTTGCGTGTAAAAATGCGATTACCTTCAGGTAGTTGGTAATTTAGTTTTGCCTTTTTGTTTTCTTCGGAAATAGACGTTCTCTCAAATATGATTCTTAGCTCGTTTTGAAGTTTTAGAGTAGGTTTGACATCCACTGAAAATTGACGGAACGCATTATTCGTCTCCAAAATTAAACTGTCATTTAAAAACACAGATGCGTAGGTATCTAAGCCTTCAAAATTGAGTTCTATGTATTTCTTTAGAAACGTTTCTTTGTCCACAAAAAATGTGGTTTTATATTCCCAATTGGTTGCGGTGATCCATTGTAAACCATCTTCATTAGCGCCAATAAATGGATGTTCAATACGTTTATTATCCAACAAATCTGAATGCACATTCCCTGGAACAGTTGCTGCTTGCCATATAGAATCTGTTAAGGCTTTAAATTGCCAATCTTTATGTAAATCAACAGTCACAGGAAGATCATGCTTTGGCTGACAACTCATTAGTGTCAAAAGAATAATTACTAAAACACTATACTTCATTGTCAATCGTTTTTAAAATGGCTTTAATTTCTGTAATACTGGAAACCGTTTGAGGTGTGTTTCCAAAATATACTGAAGATACTGTATGTATTACTTCCGAAGCTGATGCGTGTAGTTCTTCAAAACCAGCATCTTTGAATAGTTTAGCATTTTGAGAATTAATACCACTTCCAGCTAATAGTATAATTCTGTTTTTAGCTTGCTCTTTTAGTGCCTTTAAGTTTTCTATGCCATCAATAGCTTTTGGATGTTGTCCAGAGGTTAAAATTCTATGGACACCTAATTTGATGAGTTGTTCTAAAGCTTTTTCTGGATTTGGCACAACATCAAAGGCGCGATGAAATGTAAATGGTAGTGGTTTTGATAATGCTATAAGGTCTTGAGTTCTTTTGATATCGATAGTGTTATCTTCATTTAAAACACCAGAGACAATCCCGTGACAGCCCAAGTCTTTACAGATTTGAATATCTTTTTTGATGATGTCAAACTCAGCTTCAGAATACTGAAAGTTACCACTTCTGGGTCTAATGAGCACAAAGGTTTCAATATCTAATTCCTCAATGATTTGATGTATCAATCCATAACTAGGTGTGATGCCACCAACAGATAATTCGCTACAGAGTTCGATGCGTTTTGCTCCAGCGATTTGAGCATTTTTTGCAGATTGGTATGAGTTGGTGCAGATTTCTAGTGTCATATTTACTGTCATTCCTGCGAAGGTAGGAATCTTATTAATTTTTAGTTAAAAGTGGGTTCCTCATCATGTACGAAATGACAACAAGATATTAGTTTAGAATGATTTCATCAATAAACGTCCAAGCTTTTTGTCCTGCACCTTGTTTACCATCTGGAATAATGCCGTAGTTTGGGATGTTTAAAATTATTGTCTTGACTTTGATATCTAACTTTTTTGGCGTCACAAATTTGTAATTTATGTTTGCTAGCGTCTTGTTTTCTTGATTTTCTACCTTTATTTTATCTGTTACTCGACTTCCATCATCCAGTATAAATTCAATATCTACTTCATTTGGAGCATAAATCCATTGACCATTCCCATTATAGAATCTAGTCTCAATCGATTTCACTTCTATTTCTTCAACCAAATCAATCGTAATCTCAATATCCTCTCCCCAAAATCCTAACCATTGGTGATCACCATAACGAGAATCACTTCCCAAAATTCCATTAATCAATCCTTCTGGTCCACTTCCTGAATAGGACTTGTGTGCTGTTTTGTTAATCGTTATTGTTGCGCCAACCGCTTTATGATAATTTATCGTTTCATAAAAAACAGAACCAAGACGTTTTTCAGTATCAAAAACTGCAGCTATGATTTTAGTGTTTTCCTTAATAGGTATTGGCTTATCGTAAACCGATGATAATAGATTCACCGGACTTCCATCTGTTGTATAATATATTATTTTATCGGCTAAGGTTGTAGACAATTGATAATAGTTTTTATTGTTTTTGGAAATGAGCTTGCCTTCAATCTCATACAAATGATTCGCATAATTGATGTCTAAAACATCTAAACGCTTATTAAAATGTTCTACGCGTTTTATGAAATCTGGATAGTCTTTATTCTCGTTTTGAGACCAAACTACTTCGCTCATAGCGAACATTCTCGGGAAAGCCATGTATTCAACTTGATCCTCTGTTGGCATGTATTCAGTCCAGATGTTTCCTTGAGCGCCAAGAATATATTTGGATGCTCGCACAGATAATTCCGAAGGAATAGGATTGAAATTATATACTTTTTCCAAGGGTAGGAATCCGCCAATTGCTGTTGGTTCATTAGGATTCGTGGATTGATAATAATCAAAATAGCAATGTGATGTTGGTGTCATAATCACATTGTGTTTTTGTTTTGCAGCTTCAATTGCACCTTTAGTTCCTCTCCAAGACATTACTGTTGCATTAGGAGCTAGACCACCTTCTAGAATTTCATCCCAACCAATAATTTTTTTGCCTTTGGAGTTGAGGTGTTTTTCTATTCGAGTAATGAAATAGTTTTGAAGTTCGTGCTCGTCTTTTAAACCTTCTTCTTTAATTCGGTTCTGACATTGATCACATGTTTTCCAGTTTGTTTTTGGGGCTTCGTCTCCACCAATATGAATGTATTCACTAGGAAACAAAGTGACGACTTCGTCAAGAACATCTTCAAGAAATTCAAAAGTCTCCTCTTTAGAACAATAGATATGCTCAAAAACGCCCCATTTTGTGGCGACGTTAACTTGCTCTCCAGTGCACCCTAAATTAGGATAAGCGCTAATTGCTGCTTGAGCATGTCCAGGTAATTCAATTTCAGGAATAACAGTCACATGTCGTGCTTGCGCATAAGCCACAATAGCTTTGACTTCCTCTTGTGTGTAAAATCCACCATAACGTTTCCCATCAAATTGATGTGGTTGGTCACTGTAATGGCCAATCAATGTCTCGTTTCTATACGCTGCGATGTCTTGAAGCTTTGGATATTTTTTGATTTCAATACGCCAACCTTGGTCTTCGGTTAAATGCCAGTGAAAGGTGTTCATTTTTAAGAGCGCAAGCGCATCAATATACTGTTTAATAAAATCTACAGAGAACATATGACGACCAACATCTAAGTGCATCCCGCGATATTGAAATTCCGGAGCATCTGTAATGGTTATGCATTGAATACTTAGGTTTTCTTCGGAAAATGAACCGTTTTCAAATTCTGGAGGTAATAATTGACGTAAGGTCTGCACTGCATAAAAAGCACCTTGGTCTGTTTTTGCCTTGATTATTATAGCCGAAGGTTGAATGTCGAGTTGGTAGCCTTCAGGGTTTTCAATGGTATCGTCTAATTTGAATTGGATATCGTTACTGTCAGTTAATTCGATTGTACTTCCTTTCTGCAGATATTTCCGAAGAAAATCTCCAGAAATTTTAAAGTTGTCATCGTAAGCGATTCCTATAGTGCTATCTAATAAGAAATACCCTTCATTAATTGTTAGGGTATTGGGTGCAGGAATAATTTGCGGAATTTCAGTGGCATAATCTTCTGTTTTGCAATTGGATAAAAAGGTTATAAAAACAAAGAGGACTACAATTTTTTTGAATGACATTTTACTATATTAGATGCTTTAAAGATAACTTTTTTTTACTACGATTTTAATGAGCATTCAACAAAATATAGAAGGTCTTCGCAATGAACTTCGCGAGCATAACTATAATTATTATGTATTAGATAATCCAACGATTAGTGATTATGATTTTGATTTCAAATTAAAGGAGCTTCAGGCTTTGGAAGAAATGCATCCAGAATTTTACGATGCTAATTCGCCAACGTTGCGAGTAGGAGGTGAGGTGACTAAAAATTTTAATACCGTTGTTCATGAGCATCGTATGTATTCGTTAGATAACTCCTATTCTAAGGACGATTTATTGGATTGGGAAAAACGTATTAAAAAAATGGTTGACGGTGAGGTTCATTATACCTGTGAATTAAAGTATGATGGCGCCTCTATTAGTTTGACTTATGAAAACGGAAGTTTATTAAGAGCAGTAACACGAGGTGATGGTACGCAAGGTGATGAGGTGACCGCTAATATAAAAACCATAAAATCTGTTCCATTACAGTTGAAAGGCGATTTTCCGGCGATATTTGATATTAGAGGAGAAATCGTATTGCCCTTTGAAGGGTTCATTAAAATGAATGAAGAGCGATTGGAAGCAGGAGAGGAACCTTACAGAAACCCAAGAAATACGGCGTCTGGAAGTTTAAAACTACAAGATAGCGCTGAGGTTGCAAAACGACCTTTAGAATGTTTGCTATATAATATTACGGGACCTAATTTAGGGTTTGATACTCAATTTGAAGGTTTGGAAAAAGCGAGACAAATGGGTTTCAAAGTTCCAAGTGCTGCAAAATTAGTGAGTTCTGTAGATGCTATTTTTGAGTTTGTGGAGTATTGGGATGAGCATCGTCATGATCTGCCTTATGAAACCGATGGTGTTGTGATTAAGGTTAATAATCTACAGCAGCAAGAAGAATTGGGCTATACAGCGAAAGCGCCACGTTGGGCAATGGCATATAAGTTTAAAGCTGAGCAGGTTTCCACGCGTTTAAATGAAATCACCTATCAAGTGGGGCGCACTGGAGCTATTACACCTGTCGCTAATTTGGAACCTGTAGAATTAGCAGGTACGACTGTAAAACGTGCATCATTACATAACGCAGATCAAATTGAAAAACTTGATGTTAGAGAAGGTGATACCGTTTATGTAGAAAAAGGCGGAGAAATTATCCCAAAGATCATAGCTGTTGATTTTAGCAAACGACCAGTAGATTCTTTGTCTACTCAATATATTACGCAATGTCCAGAGTGTCAAACCGAATTGGTGAGACAGGAGGGTGATGCGAAACATTATTGTCCTAATTATAATGGGTGTAATGTGCAAATTATTGGACGTATCCAGCATTATATTTCTAGAAAAGCCATGGATATAGAGGGTTTAGGAGGTGAGACTATTGCGCTTTTAGTTAATGAAGGTTTGATTTCAAACTATTCAGATTTATATACATTAACTAAAGAGCAGGTATTGCCATTAGAACGTATGGCCGAGAAAAGTGCTGAGAATTTGATAAATGGCGTTGAGACTTCAAAGCAAATACCATTTGAGCGGGTTTTATTCGCCATTGGGATTAGATATGTGGGTGAAACCGTAGCTAAAAAACTAGCTAAGCATTATAAAAGTAGTGATGCTATTGCAAATGCATCGGTTGAGGATTTGATAGCTGTTGATGAGATTGGAGATCGTATTGCTGAGAGTGTTGTGGCTTTCTTTTCTTCTGAAGACAATAAAGAAAATATAGAGAAGTTGAAAAGTTTTGGACTTCAGCTTGCTATCTCTGCCGAAAAGTTAGCCAATCAAACCGATAAGCTAAAAGGACAATCGATAGTGGTTTCTGGAGTTTTTGAAACGATTTCTAGAACAGAGCTCAAAAAAATGATTGAAGATAATGGCGGAAAGGTGTCGTCTTCAATATCTTCGAAGACCAATTTTTTAGTTGCAGGTGATAAAATGGGCCCAAGTAAACTGGCCAAGGCAGAAACACTGGGAGTAGAGATAATTTCGGAAAATGACTTTTTATTAAAACTTAGATAAAATTCTTACAAAACCTCTTATTTTATCGATTAAATACGTTTTTATACGTTTAAGTGCAATTATTTTATATATTTGTCTTGTTTTAATAAATGATGTATGAACATAAGTAAAATTTTAAGTAGTGTTCTCATACTATTGAGTGTGCTATTTCTGGGGCTGCAGTATCTAGGACAGCAGCTTGAGGCTTTTGGTGTAAAAGCGTTAGGTATGTCTCTTTTAGTTGTATTGTATTGTATTGGAGTAAAGAAAAAGCATATGTTATTTATATTGTTTTTGGTAAGTTATTCTGCTGCCGAAGTCCATAATTATATTACCTACGATATAATTCCACCAGCAGGCGCTGTATACGACCCACACTATTTGATTGGAAATGCGTTTTATATTTTAGCATATGTATTTTTAATTTCACGAATCTTTTCAATAATGAACTTTAAGAAAGCTGTTTCTAGATTTCCTTTTCAAACAGTATTACTTTTTATCTTAGGATTTTTTGTTGTTTATATGATAACAGATTTATCGGAGACCCGATTGTTTCTCAATTATACGCATTCTGTAGAGCTCATATATAATTCGGTTATTATGTTTTTAATGTGTTTAGCTTTGATTAATTGCATGTATAATGATACTAAGAAGTCAATGAATATTCTTGTTGGATCTATATGTATTGTGTTTTCTGAGGTGACTCAAATAGCCTATTTTTATATTTCAGATCTCGACAATGCTCTTAATGTTACGTATTCTTTCTTTTTAGTTGGAGCTTTTGTTTTCTTTTATATTCAATCCAAATTAAAGGCCGAGTATAATCCTCTTTATGAGAGGCATCAAGAGTTGAAGATTTAATCTCTTTTTGATTATTCAAATCTCTTTTCCGTGGTCTAAAGTAGCACTATTATTAATGGCAATATAACCGTTGTGAAAGTAGCATAAAATAAAAGTCCAGCATTTCCTTTAATTTAAACTCCTCATTTAGAAAGTCAATTAGCCTGGTGTTTCTACTAACACCTATTTTGAGTGTCTTTTTTATGTAAGTAGTTGTAGCAAATATGTCATTTCCACTAGAGAACATTTACGTCAAATAACTTTGAATTTATAAGGCTATATTTTTGTAATAGCTTTTATGTTAAAAAAAAGTGAGTTATTTAGACAATAATAGACGTACCGTTTGCTGCTTTATTTTTATCGCTATCAAAATAGAAATCTATTTTCCCTAGGTTAATTCCGTAACAACCAACTTGATTAACGAGTACGTTTTTTCCTTCGGAATTTTTTACAACCGTTGGTTTTTTCAAAAATGTGTGCGTATGACCACCTATAATAAGGTCAATGTCTTTAGTGGTTTTTGCAAGTTTCAAATCAGATATTTTTTGAGAAGGTTCTCTGTAGTTATATCCTAAGTGAGATAAACAGATAATTAGATCACACTTTTCGTCCTCTTTTAGAATTCTCGTCATTTCTTGAGTAGCTTCTGTAGGATCTAAATAGACTGTTTCTTTATACATGCGTTTTTCTACCAAACCGTTGAGTTCAATACCTAATCCAAAAACCCCAACTTTTATACCATCTTTAATGATAATACGATAAGGTTTTACGTGTGTATCCATTACTGTATTTGAAAAATCATAATTAGCAGATACAAAATCAAATTTAGCATGTGGTAATTGAGCGTAAAGTCCTTCTATGCTATTATCAAAATCATGATTTCCAATAGTTGCAACATCATATTTAAGCATACTCATGAGTTTAAACTCTAATTCTCCACCATAATAGTTGAAGTAAGGTGTGCCTTGAAAAATATCACCAGCGTCTAGTAATAAAGTATTTGGGTTTTCTTTTCTAATAGATTCAACCAAACTTGCACGCCTAGCTACACCTCCTTGATTAGGGTTTCTTCCGTCATCAGGTCCAAAAGCATCAATGTGACTATGCACATCATTGGTATGTAATATGGTTATTTTTTTAGTTGTTGCAGGAGTGAAGGATGTTAAACCTAATCCGCTAAGTCCTACTAATGCTGAAGCAGCTGCTGTTTGTTGTAAAAATTGTCTTCTTTGCATAATTATTTTTTAAGCTTAATAAATCGGTTGTCAATGACCGGATTAAGGGTGTCAATTTTGGAGAAATAATCAATAAGTACATTCCTAACTTTATAATCTAGCACATATAAACTATCATTAGTCTTAAAAAAGTCCATACGATCACCTCCATTATATAGGTAATCATTGGTAGCTACATTGTATGTTTTGCTAAAATCTAGTGGTGTGCCATCTAGTGTTGCAGATTTAAGATTTCCGTCGGCATCTAAAACAATATTAAGTCGTGAAATAGGATGAGCACGTTTGCCTTTAGCTAAGTATTCAACAAGCTCTTTAACTTGAGTTCCTTTTAATTTTACCACCACAGCAGAATTATCAAAAGGCATTACTTCATAAGCAGTCCTCGTAGTAATGTCGCCTTTAGAGATTATGGATCTAATACCTCCATGGTTAAGTAATACAAAATCAATAGTCTCTCCAGTTCTACTTTTAAAGATAGGGTTAGATTGTTCATAAACGGCATCTGCCAACATGTTTCCAATTGCGGTATTGTAATCGCCATCATTTTTTGAATACGTGTCAACAGCGTAAGCAAGCACACTATCCAAGTCCGCGTTAACACGCTTGCGATACGGTTTAACGAAGTCTTCTATGTTTTGGTCAATTTTTAGGCTATCAGAAATGTTAATCTGTCTGCCTTCAATTTTATTTAGATAAACGTCTTGTTTTTTACAAGCACTTAAAATTAAAATTGAAAATAAGAGTATTACATGTTTATAATTCATGAACTTTATTATATGATGTTTAGAATGTCTTACTAGGTGTTTTTATTACATTTGTATAAAGCATAAAGATAAATGATTTTAAAGGTATTTAAAGAAAAATCAAATCAAAAATATATCAACAAATTGTTAAGTGCACGACAAGTTGCAGTTAGTAATAATAAAATGAATACCGTTGGTGTTATCTTGAGTGTCAGTGAATTTTCTGATTTTGAGTCCTTTAGGTTGTTTTTTAAGTCCCTAGGAATTCAGGCAGCGAAAACAAAAATTATAGCTTTTGTTGAAGACACAAAAGATTCAAATGAGCTTTGGGATACGTATTTTAATCCAAAAGATTTCGGTTGGAAAGGAAAAATTAATAATATTGACTTACAAATTTTTGTGGATACAAAATTTGATGTTTTAATTAGTTATTACAAAGAAAATCATCTTGAACTTAACTTAATTACGGCATCTTCAAAGGCTAATTTCAAAGTAGGGTTAACAAATGAAGATGAGCGCTTATTTGATTTAATGATAGATGTAAAACCCAAAGAGTTTTCAGTTTTTAAAGACGAACTAAAAAAATATTTAACAGTTTTAAATAAATTATAAATGACAAAATTTCATGGTACAGGTATCGCCATTATTACTCCATTTAACGAAGATTTAACCATAGACCATATCGCATTGGCAAACTTGGTGAATTTTAATATTGACAACGGTACAAACTATATTGTTATTAGTGGTACAACTGGAGAGAGTGTAACGATTACCCAGGCTGAAAAGAAAGCTATTATAAAAACAATTACTAGAGTAAATAACGGTAGAGTACCTTTGGTTTTGGGTATTGGAGGTAATAATACCGTAAGTGTAGTAGATGAAATTAAAGCAACAGATTTATCCGAAATAGATGCACTTTTGTCAGTCTCACCATACTATAGTAAACCACAACAAGAGGGGATTTATCAGCATTTTAAAGCGGTTTCAGACGCATCACCTATAGATATTATTTTGTACAATGTACCTGGACGTACCTCTTCTAATATGTCTACAGAAACCACATTACGTTTGGCAAAGGATTTTCAAAATATAATAGCAGTAAAAGAAGCAGGTAATAATGTGCATCAATATTTAAAATTACTTCGTGATAAACCAGAAGATTTCTTGATTATTTCTGGAGATGACGATCTTGTTTTAGGTATTATTTTGGCCGGTGGAGCAGGAGTTATCTCTGTTTTAGGACAAGCAATTCCTAAAGAATTTACTAAAATGATTAATTTAGGACTAAAAGGGAATGCAAAAGAAGCTTATAAGATTCATTTTAAATTAATGGACATGACGGCTCTTATATTTTCTGAAAATAATCCTGCTGGTATTAAGGCCGTTTTAGAAGCTTTGAAACTATCAAAAGCTATCGTGAGATTACCTTTGGTCGAAGCTTCAAATCAACTTAAACAAAATATAAAATTGGCGCTTCAAGAAATTGAATCTTAATTTAAAAGTTAAAAATTACTTAATCATAATGAGAGCCTAAATTCATGGGCTATTTTTGGTTATTACTTAGTATAGAATATTTGTTTTTATTATACGTTATAAATACGTACTTTTGCAACCTGTTTTTTATTTATGAAGAAATTATTTTATTTATTAGCCATATCGATTGTCTTGAGTTCCTGTAGTGAATTTCAAAAAGCACTTAAATCTGAGGATACTGCGACCAAGTTTAGTTTGGGGACAGAATTGTTTGACGCAGGAAAATGGTCTAAAGCTAATAGACTTTTTACACAAATAGTTCCAAAATATAGAGGGAAACCTCAAGCCGAAAAATTAATGTACATGTATGCTAGATCATTTTATGAAATGGGAGATTACGTTACTGCTGGGTATCAATTAAACCGTTTTGAAAGTAGTTATCCAACAAGTGAAAAAGTACAAGAAGCGTCGTTTTTAGCAGCAAAAAGTTTTTACCAGGTGTCACCTGTGTATAGCAAAGATCAACAAGAAACTGTTCATGCACTAGAAAGATTTCAATTGTTTGTAAATAAATACCCAGACTCAGAGTTGTTACCTCAAGCGAATGTATTAATCAAAGAATTAGATTACAAATTGGAGCGTAAGGCATTTGAAATTGCTAAACAATATAATTATATAGCTTATTTCGAATCTTCAGATTATCTGGCTGCGATAAAAGCATTTGACAATTTTCTAGCAGATTTTCCAGGAACAAGTTTTAGAGAGCAAGCCATGTTTTACAGATTAGATTCGGCTTATAAACTGGGAATCAATAGTATCAATGCAAAACAAGAAGAACGATTAAATATTGCAATTAATTATTACACGACGTTCAAAAAGTTTTATCCAAATTCTGAATTAATTTTAGAAGCAGATAAAATGAATGAAGAAATGACCACTGCATTTGAACAATATAATACAAAAAGTTAATTTACACATACCATGGATTTAAAGAAGACACATGCTCCTGTATCAACAGAAACGTACGATAGAAATATTATCGATGCTACCACAGATAATATCTATGAAGCAATTTCTGTAATCGCTAAAAGGGCAGAACAGATTAACACAGACATTAGACGTGAGTTAGTTGACAAATTAGAAGAATTTGCAACTTACAATGACAGCCTTGAAGAAATCTTTGAAAACAAAGAGCAAATTGAAGTGTCTAAATTCTACGAGAAATTGCCAAAGCCACATGCTTTAGCAGTTCAAGAATGGTTAGATGACAAAATCTATTACAGAAATACTGACGACGACGTTCAGGAATAATATAAGCATGTCTTCAATATTAAGCGGCAAAAACATATTACTAGGCATTACTGCTGGTATTGCTGCTTACAAGACGGCTGGCCTAGTTAGGCTTTTTATAAAAGCAGGCGCAAACGTAAAGGTCGTTATGACGCCTGCTTCTAAAGACTTCATTACCCCTTTAACATTATCTACATTATCCAAAAATTCAGTATATTCTTCCTTTACTAATGAAGATGATGATAATGCTATGTGGAATAATCATGTAGAATTAGGGCTTTGGGCAGATGTCTTTGTTATCGCTCCAGCTACAGCAAATACCCTGTCTAAAATGGCAAATGGTACTTCTGATAATTTGTTGATGGCGACGTATCTCTCGGCGAAATGTCCAGTATATTTTGCTCCAGCAATGGATTTGGATATGTACAAACACCAATCTACTAAAAATTCTTTTGAAAAATTAAATACCTTCGGAAATATCATGATTCCAGCAACTTCTGGAGAATTAGCAAGTGGTCTTGTTGGAGAAGGTCGTATGGCTGAACCTGAAGATATTGTTACCTTTATTGAAAATGATATTCTAGGGAAATTACCACTGCGCCATAAAAAAGTATTAATCACAGCGGGCCCAACTTACGAATCGATAGATCCTGTACGATTTGTTGGAAATCATTCTAGTGGTAAAATGGGTTTTGAAATCGCTAAAGCAGCTGCGAATTTAGGCGCTGAGGTGATATTGGTTTCTGGACCATCTCATCAAACTGTAGCTCACAGTCTCATCAATGTAATTCGTGTAACAAGTGCTCAACAGATGTATGAGGCATGTCATAATTATTTTAAAAATGTAGATATCGCTGTGTTGTCTGCAGCAGTTGCAGATTATAGACCAAAAAATATTGCAGAGCAAAAAATAAAAAAGAAGGAATCAACGTTTACTATTGAGTTAGAAAAAACTAAAGATATACTAAAGTCCTTGGGAGCGATTAAAAAACAGCAGTTCTTAGTCGGCTTTGCATTAGAAACTAATAACGAATTGGAACACGCTAAAGGGAAATTAGTATCTAAAAATTTAGACTTAATTGTGTTGAATTCATTAAATGATATAGGAGCAGGTTTTGGAGGTTCAACAAATAAAGTTACTTTTATAACTGCATCTCATGAAATTATTGCTCATGAGTTAAAGTCTAAGACAGAAGTAGCACAAGATTTAATGCAACAAATTTTAAAACAAACACATGCATAAGTATTTATATATTTTTTTAATATTAGTAGTTACGATGTCTTGGTCTCAAGAGTTGAATTGTAATGTGGTTGTAAATGCACAACAAACAGGTAATGAAAATGTCCAAGTTTTCAAAACCTTAGAGCGTCAACTTAGAGAATTTGTGAATAATACACAATGGACTAATAAATCATACAAAAATCAAGAGCGTATAGATTGTACTATGGTCGTGACAATAGTCGATTATGATACAGATAGATTTCAAGCGACTCTTCAAGTGCAAGCGTCGAGACCAGTTTTTGGATCAACGTATGGAACACCTACCTATAATTTTAACGATCAAGATTTTGATTTTCAATATTTAGAATTTCAGAATTTTGTATACAATCCAACACAATTTGAATCTAATTTAATATCGGTTCTTTCGTTTCATATGTATATGATTTTAGGTTTAGATGCAGATACGTTTAGCCCAAATGGTGGTGATGAGTATTTTCAACAAGCACAAACTATTTTAAATTACTCGCAACAAAATAGTGCTAAAGGTTGGAAGCTTGAAGATGGAAGACAAACCCGTTTTATATTAATTGATAATATATTATCACCGACATTTAAAGAGTATAGAGAGGTGCTGTATTCGTATCACAGAGAAGGTATGGATCAAATGAATACCAATCCTAAAGAAGCTAAAGAGGCAATAGCTAAGACGATAAGAAGCTTGCAAAGCATGAACAATAAGAGGCCCAATTCTTTTTTGATGCGTGTATTTTTTGATACAAAATCTGATGAAATACAACAAATATTTAGTGGAGGACCATCTGTTAATGTATCTGATTTGATATCTACATTAACCAAAATAGCACCAATGCATGCCTCAAAGTGGCGCGATATAAATTTCTAAGCTTTTAGTTATTACCATAAGTATTTTGGTTAATTTTACTTTACATTAAAGAACTTTATGCTTACACAACTTACCATAAAAAATTACGCACTTATTGATGAACTTCAAGTAAGCTTTAATAATGGACTTACTATTATTACAGGAGAAACAGGAGCAGGGAAATCTATTCTTTTAGGGGGTTTGTCACTTATATTAGGTAAAAGGGCAGATTTAGCTAGTGTTAAAGATTCATCAAAAAAATGTGTTATTGAAGGTGTTTTTGATATTGCTAAATACAAGCTAAAGCCATTATTTCAAAATCGAGATTTGGATTACGAATCGGTTACTATCTTAAGGAGAGAGATACTCCCGTCAGGAAAGTCGAGAGCTTTTATAAACGATACTCCAGTTAAATTAGATGATCTACAAGTATTAGGCGAGCACTTATTAGACATCCATTCACAACACCAGACATTACAACTAACTAATGATGATTTTCAGTTTCAAATTATTGATGCCTTAGCCAATAATGACGAGAATTTGAGTCAGTACATTTCAGAATTAAAAGGGTTTAAAAGTATCACTTCGGAAATTAAAATACTCCAAAATCAAAAGGTAGAAGCTCTTAAAGAGCTTGATTATAATTTGTTCTTATTAAAAGAATTAGAAGAAGCGAAGTTAGTGGACGGCGAATTGGAAACGCTTGAAATCGAATATGAAACACTTAATAACGTAGAAGAGATCAAAGATAAACTAGGTCAATCTCATCAATTGTTAAGTGACGAAGACGTGGGTATTGCATCAAATTTAAGAGACATAAAACAACATCTGTCTAAGTTGGTAGGTTTTGGTGCGCAATATCAATCCATTTATGATCGTATAGATAGTAGTTTAATTGAATTGGATGATGTTTTTTCTGAAATTGAAAACTTAGAAGATCAGCTTGAAGCAAATCCTAATCGCTTAGACGTGGTGAACACAAAACTACAGACACTTCATAATTTAATGCAAAAGCATTCAGTGTCTTGCGTTAAAGAGCTTATTCATATAAGAGAAGACTTATCAAATAAAGTTTTAGAAACAGAAAATTTAGATGCTCACATTTCAGAAAAAGAGAATCAAAAAGAGCTGTTTAAAAATAAATTAGTGCTGGTCGCACAAACAATTCACTCTAATAGGAATAAAGTTATTCCGAAGTTAATAAAACAATTAGAGTCCATTTTAGTAACGCTAGGAATGCCAAATGCTAAGTTTAATATAGATTTGAAAACATCAGTAACTTTCCTTTCTAATGGAAGTGATGAATTACAGTTTTTATTTTCGGCCAATAAAGGCGGTCAATTTAACGATTTAAAAAAGTCGGCATCTGGTGGAGAGTTATCCCGTATTATGCTCGCTATAAAGCATATTTTATCAAATTACACACAGTTGCCAACCATCATGTTTGATGAGATAGATACTGGGGTTTCTGGTGAAATTTCAAATAAGATGGCAATTATAATGCAAGAGATGAGTAAAGCAATGCAAGTATTTACCATAACGCATCTTCCTCAAATTGCTGCTAAAGGAGATCATCACTTCAAAGTGTTTAAAGAAGATGTTAATGATTTAACTCAAACACAACTTAAAAAATTGACACCAGAAGAGCGTATCGTAGAAATTGCTCAAATGCTTGGGGGTACTAATGTTTCTAGCTCTGCTATGGAACATGCCAAGCAATTACTCAATTAATACTATATTTGAGCATATAAAAAACAACAACTAAATAACTTAATTATAAAAGCATGTCTTACAATTTACTAAAAGGAAAACGAGGAATTATTTTTGGAGCATTAGATGCAAATTCTATAGCTTGGAAAACAGCTGTACGTGTACATGAAGAAGGCGGTACATTTGTTTTAACAAACGCACCAGTGGCGATGAGAATGGGACAAATAAATGAACTTGCTGAACAAACAGGTTCTCAAGTTATTCCTGCTGACGCAACCTCTGAAGAAGATATTCAAAATCTGGTAGCGCAATCTATGGAGATTTTGGGAGGCAAAATAGATTTCGTTTTACATTCTATAGGGATGTCTATCAATGTAAGAAAAGGGAAGTCATATACAGATCAAAATTACGCTTGGACTCAAAAGGGAACAGATGTTTCTGCAATGTCTTTTCATAAAGTCATGCAAACTTTATATAAGCAAGATGCAATGAATGAATGGGGAAGTATCGTTGCTTTAACCTATATGGCTGCACAGCGAGTTTTTCCTGATTATAATGATATGGCAGATAATAAAGCCTATTTAGAAAGTATCGCTCGTAGTTTTGGTTATTTCTTTGGTAGAGATAAAAACGTACGTGTGAATACAATTTCACAATCACCAACACCAACAACAGCCGGTTCTGGTGTTAAAGGCTTTGATGGTTTTATTGCGTATGCAGAAAAAATGTCTCCCTTAGGAAATGCGACTGCTTTGGATTGCGCAAATTATACGGTGACCTTATTTAGTGATTTAACGAAGCGTGTGACACTCCAAAACCTGTATAATGACGGTGGTTTTAGTAATATGGGCGTGAGTGATGCGGTTATGGAAACCTTTGTTGATAACCAGTAAAGTAATTAAAATATTACAACAAAAAAAGCCGATGTGAAAACAGCGGCTTTTTTTGTTTCATTCTTTTATATATTATACGTCACACCCTGAATTACTAGTTATGATTACTTTGAAATTTAGATTTACATAAGTAGATGGGATTACAAATTATTGATTTTCTCCTTAATAATTGAGATAATTGCTTAAAAACGCATCTGCTAATAATTACATAGAACTGTTAACAATCATTCTCCATATCTACTACTAGTATCTAGGTGCATTTTGCTAGCAAGGTTTCTTTTGTTTGTCTATCATGAAAGTATTAAAGTTAACTTAATTATTTAAGATCAAATGTTAGGGTTTTAGATGTGTTTTGTCGGTGATAAGTACTTTTAAACGATTAAGCTGGTTTATTAAGATAAGCTAAGTGATTTATTATATTTTTAAATTTAAATAACTAAAACTAGAATTTATGAAAAAAATTACTTTATTACTTACTCTATTTGTGCTTAGTTTGACTCATGCACAGGTTGGGATTAGTGAGGATTTTAACGCCGGAACGCCTGCTGGCTGGACTGATACCTATCAAAATAATGCAACAGATGCTTGTGAAGGAAATACAGAAAGAGGTAATTTATATGCATCTTCTAATTCAGGAAATTTAACATCTCCAAATTTTGCGGCAGGTTCTAATGGAACTGACCTTACAATATCTTTTGATTATAAAATTGAAGATTGGAATTCACAAAACGCTGCAGGTTCAGGATGGGGAACAGCGGAATTACAATATTCTACTGATGACGGCGGTGTATGGACAACAGTATTAATTATTGATGATAACAATCATGTTATTGCGAATACATGTGCAACAATGATGGCAGTAATACCAGCTGCTTCATTACCAACAGGTTCAGATGTTAAATTGAGAATTTTTAATACATGGGTATCTGGAGATTATGATTTTCATGTAGATAATTTCAATGCTGCGCAAGTAGTATCAAACCCTCCAAATTGTGACGCCATATTGGCAGAGACTGCAGATGTGTCTATTGATGGAGAAATTTCTTGGAGCAGTGCTACGGGTATTCCAACAGGATATTTTGTAACAGCAGGAACTACATCTGGTGGAACAGACCTAGCCGATAATGTGGATAATGGCGCATTGACTACTTTTAGTTTGGGCGGCTTGCTAGAAAACACAACCTACTTTGTTACTATCACGCCATACAATGATAATGGGAGCGCAACGGGATGTGCCGAGCAAACATTTATAACAAAAACTTATATACCTGGAGAAATTTGCGAGGTTGCGATAGATGTTACTTTACCGTATAGTGAAGCAGCAGGAACTACTGCAGGGTTTGGAGATGACTATGCAGGTTCTCCTGGAGCTAGTGGTTGTGGTACAACCAGCTCGTATCTCAATGGTGATGATATAGTATATTCTTACACAGCGATTTCTGATACTCAGATTAGTATTGATTTAGATCCTGAAGGAACTTGGTCTGGTGTTTTTGTTTATACAAATTGTTCTGATATAGGAACGTCTTGTGTTGCAGGAGTTGGAAGTTCAAATTCAGATATTAGAGAAATTGATTTAGATGTAATTAATGGTACAACTTACTATATAGTTATTTCAACATTTGCTTTTCCGCAAACTGTCGACTACGCTTTAGATATTTTTGAAAATACGTGTACTGATGCAACTGTGACTTATGCAGTAGTTAGTGACTGTGATGTTTCAGGAGGGTTCGTTATAGATGTAGAAATCACAGATTTAGGTACTGCTAGTACACTTTTAGTATCTAATGATCAAAATGCTGATACGTTTACTGTAACGGTAGCAGAGACAGTTCAATTTGGTCCTTTTGTAAATGCAACAGATGTGATTATTACAGTAGACGATCAAGATGATGATGATGATAGTTGTACAATAGCCAGTGAAGCTCAGACTCAGGTCGGGTGTCCACCTGCTAACGATGAATGTGATGCTGCAATAGCTTTAACTGTAAATGCGGATACGGATTGTGCCGAAATTACTTCTGCAACGACTCAATTTGCTACTGCTTCTGCACAGCCTGATGATGCTACTGGAACACCAAATACAGATGTTTGGTTTACTTTTGTAGCAACAGCAGTAAACAATAACATAGTTATATCAAATGTAGTTAACCAAGGTGGAGGAACATCAACAAGTACTGATATGGGTATGAGTGTTTTTGATGCTGCTGCTGGATGCAATATGACTGATGTTAACGAAGTTGGGGAAAGTGATCCTGATACGCTTTCATTGTCTGGTTTAACTATAGGTAATACTTATTATGTGCGAGTTTATGGATGGTCTTCATCTATCCAATATAATAATTTTGATATTTGTATAGGAACGCCTCTTGCACCACCTTCGAATGATGAGTGTTCAGGGGCTATTGTATTGAATACTTCTAGTGGACCTACATGTGAAAATGCTGTTTCTGGAACTACGCAAAGTGCCACGCCTAGTGGGTCTGGTTGTACAGGTGGTAGAGATGTTTGGTATAGTTTCACAGCTGTCGTAGATGGAAATTATATTGCTTCAGAAACTGAAACTTTTGATTCAGGATTTTCGTCAACTTATATTTCAGCTTACGAGGGAAGTTGCGGTGGCCTTACACAAATAGGAAGCAGTACTACTTGTTTCTTTTCGGGAGATTTAATTATTCCTACAGTTGCTGGTAATACATATTTTGTAAATATAAGAAGTTCGTCATCTTCCAGTTATGTTGAGTTCGATCTCTGTTTGTATTTAGAGCCAACATGTTTTGTTCCTGAAGACTTGGCAGCAGCTTTCGTTGCTCCAAACTCTGCAGATTTATCTTGGGTTACTCCAACAGATGGAACGGTGCCTTCTGATTATAATTGGGAAGTAGTGCCACAAGGAAATGCTCAAGGAGATGGAGCTGTATCTAGTGGCACGACTACCGATTTATTTGCTACAGCTACTGGTTTAACTTTGGATACGTTATATGATTTACGCGTTCAATCTAATTGTGGAACAGGAGATTTGAGTTCATGGTCAGCACCTTTTAGTTTTAATGCTGGTTATTGTATTCCTTCAGGAACAAATACAAATACTTATATTGATAATTTTTCAACAACAGGAGGAGCAGTCAATATATCTAACTTAACATCTGGTTTGACTACAGGTAATTATGAAAATAATTCTGGTACAATGTCAGTTAGTCAAGCTTCAAACGGAACTTTTGATTTTGAAGTTGATATTGTTAGTGGTACTGTTGGTTGTGCTGTTTGGGTAGATTGGAATAACGATTTCATATTTGATGTTTCTGAAGTGTCTTTTAGTACAACAAGTTATGGTAGTGGTCCATTTACAGGCACAGTCACTATTCCTGATGCTACTCCAGATGGAAATTATAGAATGAGAGTTATGATTGACTGGAATGATTCAAACCCGGGAGATGATGCACCATGTTCATTTGGATCTGGAAGAGGAGAAACAGAGGATTATACGGTTACAGTGGATGCAACATTATCTGTTGACGATGTTGAAAATCAGTCTGCGTTTACGTATTTTCCTAACCCAGTTAAAAATACATTGACATTAAATGCACAAAATGAAATCGATAATATTACAGTAATTAATATGTTAGGGCAAGAAGTGTTAAGAACTTCTCCAAACACTATCAATTCAGTAATAGATATGTCTTCGTTACAAACAGGGATATATTTCGTAAGAGTAACAATCAATTCTGTACTACAAACAGTAAGAGTTATAAAACAGTAAGAGAGCGTTTTTCTTATAGCATTTTAAAAGAGGTCTTTATAGACCTCTTTTTTTTAAATAAAAACGCAGTTTATGATAGTTATTTACATGAAATATTATGACGATTTGTATAATGAAAATCACATACAATAGAGGATGATTTTAAAGTCCTGAGATTGAAAACATTAAAGTCTTTAGTCGTTATTATTAACTTTTTATCGATTATTCATTATTTCAATGTGGAGGATAGAAGAATTATTATATTTTTAACACTTAATTAATAAATTCAACTAATATGAAAAAAATTACTTTATTACTTTTTGCTATGGTTATTTTATGTTTTGGCTTTTCTGCTAATGCACAATGTGACTATACCTTGGAGATGAATGACTCCTTTGGAGATGGGTGGAATGGCAACACAATAGACGTTCTTGTAAACGGTGTTACAGTTTTAGACGATGTTACTTTTGACGAAACGGAAGGAACTCCCGTAGGAGAACAATTTATAATTGCTTTCGCAGTTACTGACGGTGATCAAATTACGACACTTTGGAATGGAGGAGGAACATTTGGTGGTGAAACATCTTACAGAATACTGAGTGCTAATAGTATAGCAGTTGGATCTGGAGCTCAGGCAAGTATAACGACAGATATTACCGTAAGTTGTGCGGTTTGTACACCACCTGCTGGTGCCATAGGAGTAGTTTCTAATGACGACTGTGTCGCTCAAACATTTGATTTTGATGTTGATATTACAAATTTAGGAGGCGCTACCTCTGTTACGATTACGAATACTGCTGGTTTACCACCTACATCGGTTACAGCGACAGGTATTGTCACTTTAGTTGGTTTTCCAACAGACACAGTATTTGATATCACATTTGTTGATGATGAAGATTCTGGATGTGATGTTACAATCGCTGGTTTAATTTTTCTTTGTCCTCCTGCAAATGATTTGTGTGCAGATGCAATTCCTTTAGCATGTGATGAAACGGTTTTTGGGGATACTTCAGACCCTACAGTTACAAATACAGTAGGTAACGCTTCTGCAGATTTATGGTATTCTTACTCTGGAGCTGCTGGTGATATTACTGCTAGTTTATGTGATTCTTCTTACGATACGAACATAAGAATTTTTGATTCTTGTGGTGGTATAGAGATTACAAATAATGATGATTCTTGTGGTACAAGATCTGTAGCTACTTTTGTTGCAGATGGAATGTCAACATATTATATAGCTGTTGAAGGGTATGCAACTGTTGAGGGTGCTTTTACTTTGACGATTACTTGTGCTGCTCCAACGCCTCCACCTGCAAATGATTTGTGTGGAGATGCAATTGCTTTAACGTTAACTGTAGCAGAAAACGGTACTACAGTTGGAGCGGTTGAAAATGTAGCAAATGAGAAACCAGGTTGTGATGAATTTGGAACTATTGCAGATGTTTGGTATACTGTAACACTTCCTACTGGAACAAATACATTAAATGTCATAACTACTGTATCTGGTGGAGGTTCTTCAGAAGCTAACTTAGCGATCTATTCAAATGATTGTACCATTTTACAAGTTAATCAATTAGCTTGTGATGAATCAGGAGGTTTTTCAGGAGAAACTTTAACTATAGGAGGTACTGCAGGAACTACGTATTTAATTCGTGTATGGAGTGACGGCGTTGCACCAGCACCACCAAGTGGAGGCCGTACTGAAGGGACATTTACAATAGTTGCTGATGCAACGTTATCTGTGGATTCACTTCAAAATGAAAATGCATTTACATATTTTCCTAACCCAGTTAAAAATGAGTTAACATTGAATGCTCAAAAGGATATTCAAAATGTATCTATTTTTAATCTGTTAGGTCAAGAAGTTCTTAGAACGGCTCCTAATGCTACAGGTAGTATTATCAATATGAATGAATTAAGCCAAGGTGCTTACTTTGTGCAAGTTACTATTGGTAATGTTATAGAAACAGTAAGAGTTATTAAGCAATAAGCTTAGTTTACATAGTTTTTCAAAAGCCACCGTTTAGGTGGCTTTTGTATTTTCTTTACTTACCTTTGTAGGGTATGACTGCATTACATTTTTCTTTTATAGTCCCTGTATATAACAGACCAGATGAAATAGAAGAGCTTTTAAAAAGCTTTACAACTTTAGAAGGTGATTTTACTTTTGAAATTGTTATTGTTGAAGATGGATCAACTATAGATTGTAAATCTATAATTGATGAGTTCTCATCCAATTTAGAGATATCATATTATGTTAAACCTAATTCAGGACCGGGTGATTCTAGAAATTTTGGTATGTCTAAGGCTAAAGGGAACTACTTTATTATTTTAGACTCAGATTGTTTAGTGCCAAAGCATTATTTGACAATAGTTAATTCATATTTGTTTTCCAATTATATAGATTGTTTTGGAGGTCCCGATGCCGCTCATGATTCTTTCACAAATCTTCAAAAAGCCATTAACTTTGCTATGACTTCTTTTATTACAACAGGAGGAATTAGAGGAGGTCAGATTTCTGGTGATAAATTTCAACCAAGAAGTTTTAATATGGGCTTGTCTAAGACAGCTTTTGAGGCGTCTGGAGGTTTTGGATTAATTCATCCTGGAGAAGATCCAGATTTATCTATAAGACTTAATACGCTGGGTTATGAAACGATATTAATTAAAGAAGCCTTTGTGTATCACAAACGTCGTATTTCATGGATGAAATTTTACCAGCAAGTTCATAAATTTGGTATGGTTAGACCTATACTAAATAAGTGGCATACTCAAACAAAACGTTTAACGTATTGGTTTCCAGCTCTATTTTCAATAGGTTTTATAATAGCGGTCGTATGTGCTTTATTTGACTTTAAAATACCATTACTTCTCTATGGATGTTATCTGTTCTTAGCATTTACATTGTCATTAGTCGCTAATAAAAGTATAAGTGTCGCAGTTCAATCTATATTAGCTATTTTTATTCAATTCTTTGGATATGGGTATGGCTTTCTTAAGTCTACTCTAGCAATCGAAATTTTGAATAAAAATCCTGAAAAACACTTTCCGAAATTATTCTTTAAAGATGTTAAATAACATAAAAACAAAATTAGTTAGATCATTAAAAAGCAAAAAGCTTAATGTTTTTGGGCTTTTCTTTTTGTTGGCTTTTTTGATATTAGTGGTAACTAAACTTTCAGAAACTTATGTGGAAACGATTCCATTTAATATTGAATATAGAAACCTTCCAGAGAAAAATATCATTACGTTAGATAGTATTCCTAAAGTTAATGTCACAGTTTCAACCCATGGGTTTAATTTACTATCCTATTATTTCTATGACAAAAACTTCCAATTAGATTTTAAAAAGAGCACCTATATAAAGGGTAATAATTATGTGTGGTTAGCAGATAAAGGAATTTACGATTTTAAAAAACTTTTAGGTAAAAATGTAGATATAATTGCGGTGAAACCTGATACTTTAATATTACCCTTTGGGACGTTAAGTATGAAAAGGGTCCCCGTTGTTTTAAAGTCTAAAATTAATTTTGCTTCAGGTTTTGATACGTTAGATGGTATAGAAATAAAACCCGACTCAGTTAATGTTATTGGTGCAAAAGAGGAGATCGACAATGTTGATTTTGTAGAAACACAACTTTTAAGTTTAGAAAACATTAAGATGAACATCAACACAAATTTAGGTTTAGAACTTCCAAATTCTTCTAAGCGGTTAAAACTTTCAGAAGAAAATATAAATATAACCGCTAGTGTAGAGAAGTTTACAGAAGGGACGTTTGATGTTCCTATTACAATTTTAAATGTTCCAAATAATATAGAGATTAATTACTTTCCAAAGTATATTAAGGTATCATACTACTTAAGTTTAAGGGATTATAGAGAAGTTAACCTTTCAGATTTTATCATAGAATGTGACTATAGAGATGTTCTAAAATCTGGAAAATCGTATTTTAATCCAAAACTTATCGTAAATTCAGGTCAAGTAAAATCTGCTAGAATGAAACAAAATAAAGTAGAATACATTATTAAATGATTATCGTAGGACTCACAGGAGGAATTGGTAGCGGAAAAACTATAGTCGCTAACTTTTTTAAAGCGTTGGATATACCAATCTATATTGCAGATGATGAAGCTAAACGATTAATGGCAAAATCTAAAGTCATTAAAAGAAAATTAACGGCTTTATTTGGTGAGGATGCTTACATTGATGACGCACTCAATAAACCGCTTCTAGCTTCTAAAATTTTTAATGATAAAGCCTATCTTAAAAAGATGAATGCTATTATTCATCCAAAAGTAGCTTCTCACTTTAAGCGATGGGTTGAAAAGCAGGAATCTTTATATGTCATTAAGGAAGCAGCTATTATTTTTGAACATAATAAAGAGGCTAATTATGACTTTATAATTACGGTTATTGCCAATATGGACGTACGTATTAGTCGCGTTATTAAAAGAGATCACTCTAGTAAATCAAAAATAGAAACTATTATAAAAAATCAAATGAGTGATGAAGAGAAAATCAAAAAATCTCATTTTGTAATCACTAATGATAATTTAGCGGATACTGAGAATCAAGTTATAAAAATCCATCAATCTATTTTGAAACATATCAAAAAACTTAAAAATTAACAGTTGTGTTAATGTAAGGTTAAACAGTAATCATTCTAAATGTTAAAATATTAGATTTGGATGATGGGCAAAAGGCTATTCGTTGCATTGGTGATTTTAATGAGTTTATCGCTCATTGGTATTATCTTCGTTCAGGCATTTTTTATTAATAACGCATTGAATAACGAAGAAAAACAATTCACTTCAGATGTATTTCGTTCCCTTAGTTTAGTTTCAAAAGCTATTGAGGATAAAGAGCTTCTTAGTTTTGATAAACTTTACAGAGAAGTTACAAAAACTGGAAGAACACCAGATAGTATTGAAATTAAACAACTTTTGATTTATGATTCTTTCAATAAAGACACAAATCAAGCGACACGTTTTAAAAATATTATATCTGAAGAAAGCTTTAAAGTTCCATCCTTGTTCTTTGACATTGGTACAGACAGTATAGATATTAAAAAATTCACGAGCCGAAGTGAAACTAATGTATGGGATGCTACTCCTATTGATGGTGAAGTTAATATGCAACCCATTCAAACGATCAGAGATTATAGCACAATGGATGAGCTGAGCCGTACTTTTTATAAACAAAATTATCGAGCAGTATATAAAAATTACCCAGTTTATAAACGAATTTCTAACGAAGAGGTTCTAGAGTTATTAAAATCTCAATTTTATGTAAGTGGTATTAAAACTGCCTTTGAGTACGCTATTTATGATAAAGATTTATCTACAAAAATACGATCAGATAATTTTGAGTTAACTCCTAAAACAACAATAGGAATTCCTGTTTTTTTAGATAATGAAAGTAGAAGCAGCTTTTCTTTATATGTTGATTTTCCACAACGTAAAAAGTATTTGTTGTCCTCTATTTTAAGTATGATTGTATTATCTGTAGTCTTTACGTTTATTATAATTTTAGCATATTCTAGTGCTATTTATCAATTAATTAAACAACGTCAAATCTCACAGATTAAGACAGATTTTATCAATAATATGACTCATGAGTTTAAAACTCCTATTGCGACAATTAATTTAGCTATAGATTCTATTAGAAATCCAAAAATAATAGGTGATCAAGAAAAGGTGATGCGTTATTTAAAGATGATTAAAGATGAGAACAAACGAATGCATGCTCAAGTTGAAAATGTATTACGTATTTCGAAGTTAGAAAAAAACGAGCTTAATATAAGCAAGGAAAGAGTAGAGCTTAACGAGTTAATTGAAGATGCAATAACTCATGTTGAATTATTGGTGGAAGATCGTAATGGCTATGTGAAAACGCATTTAAATGCAGATAAGGCTTCTGTTTTAGCCAATGAAACTCACTTTACTAATGTAATTGTAAATATTTTAGATAATGCGATTAAATATAGTGAGGATGAACCTAAAATAGATGTTTTCACAGAGAATGTTGGAAACAGTATTTTAATTAGAATTTCAGATCAAGGAAATGGGATGTCGAAGCAAGTTCAAAAAAGAGTGTTCGAGAAATTTTATCGAGAACATACAGGAAATGTACACAATGTAAAAGGTCATGGTTTAGGCTTGGCTTATGTAAAAAGAATAGTTGATGACCATCAAGGTTATATATCATTAGAAAGTGAAAAAGGAAAAGGCAGTATATTTACAATAAAACTGCCATTAATATCATAAAATTATGGAAGAGCAAAATAAGAAAATACTTTTGGTTGAAGACGATCCAAATTTTGGAACGGTTTTAAAAGACTATTTAAACATGAACGATTATGATGTTGTTCATGCAAAAAACGGAATGGAAGGTTTCGAGAAATTCAAAAAAGACGATTATGACTTGTGTATTTTAGATGTCATGATGCCTTATAAGGACGGTTTTACTCTAGCAAAAGAAATTAGAGAGAAAAATACTGATGTTCCAATTATTTTCTTGACTGCTAAAGCAATGAAAGAAGATGTGCTTAAAGGTTACAAGGTTGGTGCTGATGATTATTTAAATAAGCCATTTGATAGTGAAGTGCTTTTAATGAAAATTAAAGCTATCATACAGCGTAAGGCAACAGATACTATAGCAGATAGCAAACAATTTGAATTTAAAATAGGTAGGTTTGATTTAAACTCTAAGCTACGCTTCTTGAAGTGTGATGGAAAAGATCCCATTAAGTTGTCTCCTAAAGAAAATGAATTGTTGCGTATGTTAGCACTTCATGAAAATGATTTGATGCCAAGAGAGTTAGCTTTGACTAAAATTTGGAGAGATGATAATTACTTTACTTCTAGAAGTATGGATGTTTATATCGCTAAACTTAGAAAATATTTAAAGCTAGATCCTAATGTTGAAATATTAAATATACACGGTGAAGGATTTCGACTAGTAGTTAATCAAGATGTTTAACTCCAAATTATAGATATAAAAAAAGCCAATCGTTAAGATTGGCTTTTTTATTAAAAAATATCGAAATATTAGATAACTTTTACGTTTACTGCGTTCAATCCTTTTTTTCCTTCTGTTAAATCGAATTCAACTGCATCTCCTTCTCTAACCTCATCGATTAAACCTGAAATGTGTACAAAGTGTTCTTTGTCATTTCCTTCTTCTGTAATAAAACCAAATCCTTTAGAATCGTTGAAGAATTTTACTGTACCTTTACTCATAATGTATATTAAATTATATTAAGTCGCAAATATAATATTATTTTATGGTAAAAAAAAGAGTTTTTTGTTTTTTTATTTAAAAACTAACTATGATCTAAAGTGTTAACCCTCTTATTGATATACTCAATAATTGTTTTTAGGTCTACTTCATAATCAAACCATATGGTTTCTTCATTTTTTTTAAACCATGTCAATTGTCGTTTTGCAAAACGTCTGGTATTTTTCTTAATTTCAGAAATTGCAAAGGCTAAGGTCCATTGCTTCTCCAACACATTAAATAATTCTTTATAGCCAACGGTATTTAATGCGTTTTGGTGTTTCTTTGGAAGTAAATCCTCAACCTCTCCCAATAAACCATCTTCAATCATGAGATCTACGCGTCTATTAATTCGGTCATAAATGATCTCTCTATCAGCAGTGATTCCTATGGTGATTGTTTCAAAATCTCTTTTCTTGTTTTCCGAAGTTAAGAAAGAGGAATATGGCTTTCCGCTTGATAAACAAACTTCTAGTGCTCTGATTAAACGTTGTGGATTATCAATCGCAATTTTATTATATGCTTTTGGGTCCAATTCTTTTAGCTGAAATTGTAAACCTTCAAGTCCGTCATTTTTAAACCGACTATTGAGGACGTCCCTTATATCAGGATTTACTTCTGGAAATTCGTCTAATCCTTTTGTGACTGCATTGACATATAGACCAGAACCACCAACCATAATAACGATATCATGTTTTATATATAGCTCTGTAAGTAAAGAGATGGCATCTTTTTCAAATGCACCAACATTATAATAGCTGTCAACAGATATTTGCTTTATGAAATGGTGGGGTACTGCAGCAAGCTCTGCGAGAGTAGGTGCCGCGGTTCCAATTTGCATTTCTTGATAAAACTGTCTTGAATCTGCCGAAATAATTTCAGTATTAAAATACTTAGCAAGTTTAATACTGAGTGCTGTTTTTCCAATGGCAGTAGGTCCAACTATAGATATTAATATTGGTGTTTTTTTAGTGATTATCGTTTGTTTTAAAGGTGGAGTTTTTGTCCGCAGGCATGGCAGTAGTCTGCTGTGTCTTTGTGATCTGAGGCATTACAATTGCGGCAAACTTGAGAATTGAGATCTAAAGACTTTGACTCTACAATGGCTTCTTTTAATTTTTCATCTTTATTACTACTTTTTACGTATTCTGCCGATACTATTCCCGTAGGAACAGCAATAATACCATATCCTAAAATCATAATAATAGAAGTTATAAACTGGCCAAGTGCAGTTTGTGGTGCAATATCACCAAACCCAACAGTAGTCAACGTTACAATACACCAATACACACTTTTTGGGATATTTGTAAACCCGTTTTCTTCACCTTCAACCAAATACATAATTGTACCAAAAATGATGGATGATACGATGACTCCAAATAAGAAGACAAGAATTTTAACACGACTAGCAATTAGTGAATCTTTTAATTGATTGGAAGCTCCTAAATAACGAGCAATTTTTAAAATTCTAAAGATGCGAAGTAGTCTTAGAGCTCTAAGACTGAGTAGGGCCTGTGATCCCACTAAAACAAAGGATACATACATGGGGATGGTCGAGAGGAAATCAATAATTCCGTAGAAACTAAAAATATATTTCCATGGTTTACGAACGGTAATGACTCGAGCAATATACTCTATAGAAAATAGAATAGTTATCACCCACTCGCCATAATATAAAATATCGTGATATTTATTGTCAATTGTACTAATACTCTCGAGCATTACTAGTGCTATACTTGCAATGATAAATATCAGTAAAACAATATCAAATATTTTCCCTGCAAGAGTATCTGCTTCATAAATAACTTCATGAAGTTTTTCTTTCCAATTGGGGTGTCTGTCGTTACTACTCATTCTATCAAATGTACTAAAACTTTATTGTTTTTTCTCTAAGACAATTAGAGAGTTGTTTTGAGTATCTAAAACCTGAGCAAGCAGTTTTTTCAAACCGTCATAATATGCTGGATCATAAATAGCCTCTTTAAACGCTAATTTAAAATAAATAATAACCGAATTTTCTTCCTGTTTTGCAGAGAATAGAAATGATCCTTTATTATTTGGTAGTCCTAAATTTATTGATTCTGGAAGAGATTTGATGTCAAAAGAATCATCGATATTAATTTTTATTGCATACGTGTAAGTATCTTTAAAGCCAAAATCTATAGGATAACTGCGTTCTTGTAGTTGAAAGGGGTTGTTATCAAAAAACTTAATTAAAAATGGGTTAACGTACACTGTGTTACCTACAAGATCTGGAGAACTTTTAATACTGAATTTAAAATTAAAATCGTCGCTTGTTTTTTGCGTATCAATAATCTCAAAATCTGAGAACTCTACTGAGTTGTAATCATTTATATAATCATTTATATAATCATTTATAAAGGTTTCACTATTTGTGAAATAACGCTCACGATCATTAAGTGAGTGATAACCTTTAGATAAATAATTCACATCACCTTTTAAGATTTGATTCTCATCAAAATCTAAATTATATCTATACTGCTTTACACTGTAATCATCGACACTGATAGGATACCATTCACTTTCTTTATCTAAATCTATTAATCGACCATGTGAATTAAGGCATCTAAACGGTATTTGACCAAAAGTCAAATAATCATCTGTAGCATCAAGTAAATATACTTCTCCATTAATGTTTACTTTAATAATTAGATAGTTAAAATCTGAAATCACAGGGAATACTTGTGTTATAAAACCGTTATTTCTTGTTGATAACAGAATTGGCGTTGCCTCAATATTATTGGTAACCAAAAGATTATAAAGTAAGGCATTTATTTCACCAACATTTCCAGATTTCTTGTTGATTAAATCTTTTATAGAAACATTTTCAAGGACATTGAATTCTTTATTCCAAGTATATTCGTTTTGAACAAATTCTAATATCTTTTTTGCTTTAATTAACTTGTCGTTTTCTGACGTGATAGTGTCATTAAGTAGCTTTTTAACAACGCTGTTTCTTCTAAGTTGTTTGCCTAAATCTGTATCTCTTTTTAAATCATTATCTATTGATTTCCAGTATTTAGTGATGTTGTCAACGGAGCCATTAAAACTTCGAAACACCTTTAGTTCATATTCAATTCTTGATAAATAGTTAAGTCTCGTAGTCATATATTCTTCTTCAATAAATGCAGGAATATCTTTCATTACATACTTGTAAATACCACAACTAGAATTAGCTCCACTCGATATTTGCAAACAGTTTTTCTTAACTGAAGAATCGTTCGTTGTTAGTTTTTGTCCTCCAACCAGTTTTATATTGTACTCCCAATTACCAGGAATGCTTGCATTATATTCACTGTGGAGTTTAGGAATGTCATCCTGAAAATACCAGCTTCTATATTTAAACATAAAAGGTGACGCTACGGTATAGCTATAGGTAATTACAGATCCCACTTTAATATTTGGTAATGCAAATTTTACTAAAGTATAATTTTCATTATAATCTTCTTTAAAAATGGCTGAATTTTCGAGTATTGTCTTAACTACTTTTCCGTTTTCTATGTTATAAACGGTAGCATTGATTTCATCTACTTCCTCCCTATTTTCTTTTCCTCTATTATAAATAAATATCGAAACCAATCCCTTTTCAAAGCCATTGCGATTTAGAATTTTTATTTTACGTTTTATTTCTGTTGTGAGTCTGTAACTATATCGATCCACATAACTATTACCCATCTCATAAATAACTATAGCATTAGCTGTAGAATCTCTATCGTAGGAATGTAGTTCTACATCTTGTTTAGTGACTTCAAAACCTCCAGAATTAAACCCAGATTGCGCATGTAAGTTTATTGTAATAAAGATAATGATGAATCTTAAAAGGTCCTTCATGTATTAGATTATTTGAGTTTTAACTTTCTTATTACGTCTCAAATAACTTTGGATAATATGTTGAGTATCCCTATTGTTTTCCATAGGTGTTATAATAGATTCTAAGACTTTTGTATTATTAATTTGATGATTAAGATCATAAAAACCAAGCCCCTTGAAAGTTCCGTTTTCTATATAAATCACACTTTTTTCGTCTATTTCCCGGCCTTGATCTATAATGATCATGTTTTGATTGGCATAACTGTTTTTAGCAATGAGTTGATTCACCCTTAAATTATACTCTGTTGATGATTCTTCTAGTACGCAAGCACCTGCACAATTTTTTATGGTATAATCAAAACAGCCATTTTTTGATGTGCTTATACCTGTTAGTTTTTGACATAGATGATACTCTTCTACCACACGATGAATAAAACTTTTAGCACTTTGAAGATTACTAAATGTAGTGATAGGTATATCTTCACTGTGTACTCTCGCAATATTTAAATGTATATAACCGTCGTTATCTGTATGGCTATAAAGGCCATGAGTAAATACAGTTTGTTTTAAAGTCCTATTAAACTTAGGTTTATTGCGTTTAATTTCTTCACTTTCCTTTAATAAAGCAATTAATTCACTTCCTGTAGCTTCGTAGGTGACCGTCTTTGCCAGTAATTGAATCTTCTTAGATTTAGAACTGGTGTTCGTCAAATGTTGATTGATACGGTGTTTTATGTTTTTACTCTTCCCAATATAAATAATATCTCCTTCGTCATCATGTATATAATAAACTCCAGTAATTGAAGGTAAGCCATCAATTATGGTTTTATGAGTATTATGTAATCTTTTGGTTATATCGAGCTTAACATTATCTTTAATAATCTGCTTTTCTATATCCTTAGATAGTAGTATTTTAAACAATTTTACAGTAGCCATAGCATCCCCATTAGCACGGTGTCTGTCACTTACAGGAATCCCTAGAGCACGTGTTAATTTACCTAAACTATATGATGCTTGGTCGGGAATTAATTGTTTTGAAAGCTCCACCGTACAAAGTGTTTTACGTACAAAACCAAAACCTAATCTTTTAAATTCGGTACGTAAAATTCTATAGTCAAATTGCGAATTATGTGCTACAATGATGCAATCTTCTGTGATTTCTACAATGCGCTTAGCGACCTCATAAAATTTAGGAGCACTTTTGAGCATTTTGCTGTTAATACCTGTAAGGTTAACGACAAAAGGTTGTATGTCCCGTTCTGGATTTACGAGACTTATAAATGTATCCACGACTTGATGTCCATCAAATTTATAGATAGCAATTTCTGTTATGCCTTCTTCATTGTACTTTCCTCCAGTAGTTTCTATGTCTAGTATTGCGTAGATGTTTCTTGTTTTTTTTTCGTTGCAAAGGCACAAATGCCAAAGCAATAAGTTAATACTCTTAATGTGTTTTTATGACTCTAATTACGTGCGCCAAATATACTACTTCCAACTCTAATCATGTTACTTCCGCAGTCAATTGCTAATTTAAAATCACCACTCATTCCCATAGAAATAATTTCTAGTTCACAGTTAGCAAGTTGTAATGGTTTTAAATCGTCGAATGTGGTTTTTAGCTTTTTAAATTCTTGTTCTACTTGGTTGCTGTCATCAGTAAATGTTGCCATTCCCATGAGACCCGTAATTTTGATGTTTTTTAATTTTTTAAACTCTTCGGAAATCAATAGTTCTTTAGCATCTTGAGCTGACATTCCAAATTTGCTATCTTCTTCGGCGATTTTAATTTGAAGTAAGCAATTGACAACTCTATTATACTTTAATGCTTGTTTATTAATTTCGTTAAGTAATTTAAAGCTATCTACCCCATGAATTAAAGTCACAAACTCAGTCATGTATTTAACTTTGTTACGCTGTACATGACCAATCATGTGCCATTTAATGTCTTTAGGCATTTCTTCATACTTGTCTGCCATTTCCTGGATTTTATTTTCTCCAAAAATGCGTTGACCAGCATTGTAAGCTTCCATT
This sequence comes from Psychroserpens burtonensis DSM 12212, assembly GCF_000425305.1. GTDB lineage: Bacteria > Bacteroidota > Bacteroidia > Flavobacteriales > Flavobacteriaceae > Psychroserpens > Psychroserpens burtonensis. The sequence continues at coordinate 98,029 of NZ_AUDE01000014.1, read as the reverse complement.
AAATCACTTACGGGTTTGGTCTTTGAAACTGCAACTAGTGCGACTTTTTCAGGGATTTGTGATTTTATGTTGTTTAGGCTTTCTTTTATGTTCATATGTTGTTTGTTGTGAAGTTGTTTTAGTTACTAGTCTATATAATTGTCTTTGAAATGATGTTTTTTATATGATTTAGGATTTATAGCCTTTCAACTTTCTTTACTGTAATCTGATTTATGTATTTTATCATAACTATTTATTTCATAAATTAAATAATTTATTAAGAAAACTTTTTTGCCAGAAGTGTAGGATAACATGTCGTTTCCTTCATCATCAAAAATCATAACTGCTGAAAATTTATCGTCATAAGTTGTGGTTGCAAAATTCAGAGGTTTAACAATGCCTTCAATATAAATGTTATTCCATAGTAAAATTGAAGGTTTCTTTTTAACTGTTCTTATAATTTTATTCCATCTACCAGATTTTTCATAAGTTATTTCAGCTACTATACTTGGATGGTAATTACAAAACCGAACTTCATTAAAAGATTTATTAAAAATATCCTCAATAAACCTCTCATGATAACTTACCTGATTTAGATCTTCAATTTGATAAGTTCTACAACTTATTTTTTCAGGTTCTTCTATTTTTTGTGTTTTACATGAATAGAGTACAATAGAAAATGATATAATATAAAAAATATTGTATTTCATTCTGTGTTATTTTTAATTTGGGAGCTAAATAATTGCTGGTCATTTTGAATAAGAGATTTCTACCTTCGCATGAATTAGGTTAAAACTCATAAATAGTGACACCACTTCTCAGTTTAGGCTCTATAAATGTGCTCTTTGGAGGCATTTTAAGTCCTTCGTTTGCGATTTGTTTGATCTCAGTAATATCAACAGGAACCATGCCAAAACCAACAGCAAAATCACCAGAATCAATAGCGCTTTTTACGTTGATAACATCTTTCTTTCCGTTGATATAATTGATGCGATCATCATTACGTAAATCTTCAATTCCCAATATGGGTTGTAAAATAGTGTTGTATAAGATTTGAGCGTCTAATGCCTCTAACGCTGTTTTGAAGTTGTACAAGGTCTTCCGCAGATATAAAGAGTAAAACTCGCCATCTAAGTACATACTAAAATGATGTTTCTTTGAGGGTTTATATAGCATAACCCCTCTGTTTTCAATTCTAAAAATTGTATCTAATTGTATTAAGAATTCTTCTTTAGATAATCCATTTAAATCTTTAACTAATCTATTAAATTCGTGAATGCATAATTCAGACTCTGGAATTAGAAATGTCATAAATTTATTATAAGATTCAAGACCAGTATGATTAGGATTTTGCTCCTTTTCTTCTTTATATAGTAAATAGGAAGACGCAGAACGATGGTGACCATCTGCAATATAAATGGTTGGCATCTGTTCAAATTCTTTTTGTATAGAGGCAATTATACTGGGGTTTTCTAATTTCCACAGATAATGAGTGTCACGGTATGTGGTCGTGAATTCAAACTCTGCACGCTCTTTTTGTGTCTCTTTAATAATGTTTGAAATCACTTGATTATCTGGGTAGGTGAGGAGTACAGGCTCTGCATTAAAACCCACAGTTTTTAAATAATCCTTAAAAATGCGCTCACGATATTCTATAGTGTCTTCATGTTTTTTGATAATGTCATTTTCATAATCTTCAGCACTTGCTGCAGCGACAATACCATTGAAAACTTGCTGATCTCTATTTACAATTTTATAAATATAATAGCTTGGTTTTTCATCATGAACAAAAATTGAATCTTCTTTAAATTCTAAATAGCGGTTTCTAACTAAATCGTAACGATCCTTACCAGAAATGTCTTTATCGTATTTATAACCTGGATTAACGATATGTAAAAATGAAAATGGATTATCACGCAAACGTGCCTCGCGTTGCTCGATTGTATAACTTTGATAGGAACGTGCTGCCACAAGACTTACTTTGTCACGGGTTGGACGTACTGCTTTAAATGGTAGAATTTTTGCCAATTAATTTCTGTTTTTATTTATAAAATTTGTAGGGTTCAAATAGCCAGTTATATTTACTGAATATCCTGCACCAATTTCTATATCTATTTCATTTCTGATTTCTAGATGTAAATGTGCTAGATATGTGCCATCACAATTCCCTATGGTGGCTATCTGTTCGCCTTTTTTTATGAAGGTATTTGGAGTTACTAAAAATAGTATCGCAATGTGTATATCATGATTCGTATAGTTTCTTATCGTGGAGATGAACAATTCTCGCCACATTTCCCCATCCACCTTTATAATCTTTTACCTCACTAATATAACCATTTGCTAGCATATAAATGGGGTCGCCTAAATCACTGTTTCTACCACCAACGCCATTCCAATCATCACCTAAATGATCGTTTACTTTGAGTTTTTGTGCGTTATAACAACCGTGAGCATCCGGTTTTCCTATGGGGAAATCAAATCCATTAGAGACAAACTCTGGATTATCTTTAAAGAGTTTGATGTAATCTGTCTTTTCTTCTGCATTACGGCTTGGCAGATTAAAAATCTCCAAAGACTCGATTATTATAGCGTTTTCCTCAGAAGGATATGTAAGGCTCTTTGCAGTGTTATCTTTTTGTTTGCAAGAGAAAACTGTACTTAAAAGACAGTAAAACACAAAAAAACGCATCATATTATTCTTCAATCATTAATAGATTGTTAAAATCATTCATATCAGTTTTTAAATAAAAAATATCTTTTTGAATATATATAAAGCTTCCTTTTTGTTGGAGATATAACAGCCAAAAGTCTTTTTCAGAAATCACCTTCTCTATATTAGCAGAAGGGATTTTAGTTTCATTTCCACTTCTTTCAAAATAAAGATTGGAATTATCAAATGACATGTTCATGGTCTCAAAAAGCGTATCATGATTTTTAGATCTTGACCAAAAGTAAAGATACATAAAGATAATTATTGGATAAGTGAAACCAAAAATAACCGTAAATGTTGTGAAGTTATCTTGACCAAATTTATTAAAATTGAATATCGATATAAGAAGCATTAAAAGATAAAGCCACCAAGATTTTTTAAACCTTTTTTTAACAACAATATTTGTGTATTTTTCTTTTGTTAAATTGTAAGGTTTCGTTTTTATCATAAATAGAAATTGTATTATGCTGCTGTAAAACAACGCTTAGTATGACTACTTCTTAAACTGATCAGCAACATGCTCCGCCTTTCTGCTTTCAGAATAATCATAGAACCCTTCTCCTGATTTAGATCCTAATTTACCAGCTCTTACCATATTTACTAAAAGCGGACAGGGAGCGTATTTTGGGTTTTTGAATCCGTCGTACATCACATTTAAAATCGAAAGACACACATCAAGACCAATAAAATCTGCTAATTGCAAAGGTCCCATAGGGTGTGCCATTCCTAATTTCATAACGGTGTCAATTTCTTCAACTCCAGCAACGCCATTGTATAGCGTTTCAATAGCCTCATTGATCATTGGCATTAAAATACGATTCGCTACAAATCCAGGATAATCGTTAACCTCTGTTGGGACTTTGCCTAATGTTTTAGATAACTCCATAATGGTATTTGTTACTTCGTCACTTGTGCTATAACCACGAATAATCTCAACCAATTTCATAATGGGTACAGGATTCATAAAGTGCATACCAATGACTTTATCGGGTCTTGAGGTCACAGCACCAATTTGCGTAATTGAGATAGAAGAGGTGTTTGATGCCAATATGGCGTCTTCGCTACACGCGTCGTCTAATTGTTTAAATATTTTAAGCTTTAAATCAATGTTTTCTGTAGCAGCTTCAACAACTAAACTCGCATATTCAACACCAGCAGTAATATCTGTATATGTTGTAATATTATCAAGTGTTGCTTTTTTATCATCTTCGGAAATTTTCTCCTTAGACACCATTCTATCCAAATTTTTAGTAATAGTATCCATACCTCGTTTAAGAGAAGCTTCACTAATGTCTATTAATTGTACTTTAAATCCAGATTGAGCGAAGGTGTGGGCAATTCCGTTTCCCATTGTTCCTGCTCCTATAACTGCTATGTTTTTCATAAAAAATTTTAATTTGTTGTTCCCATGATGATGGGAGTCATTTATTTCAATTAATCCTATCAATAGTAAAGAGGAACTTTTATTTATTAATTTGTTTTATTTCTATTGCGAATTGTTAGCAGCATTGCTAATATCAATAGGACACTAGATAAAGTTTGCATCCAAAAGCCATTATCGAATTCATTGGTTGTTGCAACATTGACCACTATTAAAAGGATACTAGCAGTAATTAAAACAGCTGGTACATTATTTTTTTTCATTAATTAAGTTTCACATCCGATTTTCATTCCCGTCTCTATAGGAATCTATTGTTTCATTTTTCTTTCCCTTAAAAAAAGTGAATTTCACTAGTAATTATTAGTTTTCAGGATTTTTGTTTTTATCCTTCCGTATTGAAAAGACATAAATTAAACCTAAAACTAATATTGACAGTGCTGTAATTAGTTGCATCATAATGTAAGTGTTTAAAATTGATTAATAATCATAGTCGCCACACGCAAAGCTTCTGTGCCATCGTGAAGTGTTACAATTGGTGTCGTGTTATTATTTATGGCATCGGCAAACGTTTCTAGTTCATCTAGAATAGCATTGTTATTAGCGACTTCTGGGTTGTCAAAATAGATTTGCTTTTTAATGCCTTCTGCATTTTGAAGAATCATATCAAAATCACCAGGACTTGTAGGTGCATCTTTCATTTTAACCACTTCGCATTTTTTCTCTAGAAAATCTACAGAGATGTAAGCATCTTTTTGAAAGAAACGTGTTTTTCTCATATTCTTTAATGAAATACGACTAGCAGTAAGATTCGCGACACAACCATTTTCAAATTCTATACGAGCATTTGCAATATCTGGTGTATCACTAATAACCGAAACACCACTTGCAGAGACATTTTTAACTTTAGATGCAACGACACTAAGGATAATATCAATATCGTGAATCATTAAGTCCAAAACTACAGGCACGTCTGTGCCACGAGGGTTAAATTCTGCTAAACGATGAGTTTCAATAAACATGGGATTTTTGATTTGTTCTTTTACCGCTATAAACGCTGGATTAAAACGCTCTACATGTCCTACTTGTCCGCGAATATCATGCTCAGCCAATAATTCTCTAATATGCTCAGCTTCTTCAATGGTATTTGTAATTGGCTTTTCTATAAAAATATGTTTACCAAAGGAAATGGCCTTTTTAGCACACTCATAATGTGATAATGTTGGTGTTACGATATCAACCATATCAACGGCTTCAATGAGTGCGTCCATGGTTTTGAAATATTTATAACCAAATTCTTCTTCCACCTTTTTTCCGTTAATTTCGTCTGCATCATAAAACCCAACAAGGTCATATTTATCAGATTGATTTAGGAGTCTTAAATGAATTTTTCCTAGATGACCAGCACCAAGTACACCAGCTTTTAGCATTGTTTTATGATTTTTATCAAAAATAAGATTTTCATAGTGTAATTATGTGAAATTAATGATAAAAATATACCTAATATACTTAGTTGATAATTCGATTACATTTAACTTTCAGTATAAAAATGTTTCAGTTATTTTTACATCGTGTTTGCGACCAGACACTATAAAGCAAACCTAACTACTTTGAAAGACACATTAAAACATCAAGGCCTAAGACAAAAATTGGTTGATATTCTAAAAACGAAAGGAATAACGGATGAGAAAGTATTACTTGCTATTGGTAAAATTCCGAGGCATTTATTTATGGATTCTAGCTTTCTAGACCATGCATATCAAGACAAAGCCTTTCCTATTGCTGCCGACCAAACCATATCACAACCATATACAGTAGCATTTCAAACAGAATTAATGCAAATTAAACAAGGAGATACCGTTCTAGAAATCGGCACAGGAAGTGGGTATCAAACCGCTGTACTATGTTTGTTAGGAGCAAAGGTATTCAGTATAGAACGTCAAAACGAACTCTATAAAAAAACAAGTAAGTTTTTGCCTAAATTGGGTTATCGTGCTAAGAGACTTGTTTTTGGGGATGGATATATAGGGTTAGAGACCGAAGCACCTTTTGATAGTATTATTGTTACCGCTGGAGCACCTTTTGTGCCTAAGCCGTTGTTAAGTCAGTTGAAAATTGGTGGTCGCTTGGTTATTCCTGTTGGTGGTGACGTGCAAATGATGACCCTATTTATTAGAAAAGGACCAAAGGATTTTGAACAACATGAGTTTGGTGAGTTTAGGTTTGTACCATTGTTAGAGGATAAGAATTAGGGTTCTAGAAGAGCTGCAAAGACGCAAAGCGTTTTGTGATTACTCTTATTCAAAATAAAAATAATTTCTATTTTTAAATAAAATATAGCAATGAGTTGAACATATGAGTAAACCTGTGTGTCTCTGAGACTTTGAGAGAGAAATAGAAAATATAATGAAAAAAATCACACTACTATTTATACTATTCACACAACTACTAGTTGCACAAAACTATACAGAATACGCAACAGGAAGTGTGACAGATATCACAACAAATCATCAATTTGGAGTTTGTATGATGGGTGGAGCTAGTGAAAATAATGATGCTATGATTTGGTTTTTAGAAAAAGCTAATGGAGGAGACGTTGTTGTTTTAAGAGCTTCTGGAAGTGATGGATATAACAATTACATGTATTCAGGATTAGGCGTAAGTATCAACTCTGTGACGACTTTTGTTTTTAATAATGAAGTAGGAGCACTAGATCCTGACGTGCTTCAAAAAGTAGAAAATGCCGAAGCTATTTGGTTTGCTGGAGGTGATCAATATGATTATGTGAGCTACTTTAAAGACAATGCTATGGAAGATGTGCTTAATGCATTCATCAACACAAAACAAGGTGTGATTGGAGGAACGAGCGCTGGAATGGCCATTTTAGGAGGAGGTTATTTTTCTGCAGAAAATGGAACAGTTACAAACGCACAAGCCTTATCAAACCCTTATCATAATCGGATGACTTTGGGCTATAATGATTTTTTAGATATTCCTTTTTTTGAACATGTGATTACAGATACACATTATGATGATCCAGATAGACGAGCAAGACACGCCGCTTTTTTAGCGCGTTATTCAATCGATAATAACACGCGTGCTTTTGGGATTGCTTGTAACGAATACACAGCAGTTTGTATCCACGACGCAGGACGTGCTTATGTTTTTGGAGAATATCCAGATTATCCTGAATTTGCATTCTTCTTACAGGCTAATTGTGTTGGCGATTTTATGCCAGAAACTTGTATTGACGGCCAGCCATTAGTATGGGACCAAGGGGGAGAAGCGATTAAAGTAGCTAAAATCCCCGGACTCTACAGTGCTGAAAATTATATCGACTTAACAGATTGGTCAAATTCTCAAGGCGTTATTTGGGAAAATTGGACGGTTATTAATGGTTCGTTTTCTGCGTCATCAACGGTAAATCCAGAATGTGATTTGCTGAGTGTTACCGAAAATGAAATGTTAGATATTTCTGTAGGTCCAAACCCGTTTAAAGACGTGATTAGGATTGACTCTCAGTTAGCCAGTTTTGAAGTTAGAGTTTATAATCTCTTCGGAAAGCAGGTGGCTCACTACACTAATCAATCTCAAATAGAAACGTCTAAGCTTACCTCAGGATAAGGTGTCTTCGGAAAGGTTACAGGAAACTTTAAAGTTGATAAAAAAATAATACACCATGCAAAAATCTATTTTTGAAATATCTAAAATGGATTGTCCTTCCGAAGAAAATTTGATTCGTATGAAATTGGATGGGATTACTAATATTAAAAATCTCGAATTTGATATCGCGAATAGAAGATTGTCGGTATTTCATGTTGGCAGTATTGATACCATTGAAAATTTACTTACCGAGTTAAAGTTAGGCTCCAAAAAAGTCTCAACAGAGGACACAGACCAAACCGATTTTGAGGAGGATACCAATCAAAGACAATTACTTTGGACAGTTCTCATTATAAACTTCGTGTTCTTTATCATAGAAATGACTACAGGACTGATTTCAAAATCCATGGGATTGGTTGCAGATAGTCTTGATATGCTAGCAGATTCTTTTGTTTATGCGATAAGTCTTTTAGCCGTTGGAGGAACAGTAGTCAAGAAAAAGGAAATTGCTAAGCTTGCAGGTGTTTTTCAAATTATATTGGCTGTTTTTGGTTTTCTGGAAGTCTTAAGGCGCTTTTTTGGTGCTGAAGAATTACCAAACTTTTCTACAATGATTGTGATTTCAGTTTTAGCGCTCATAGCAAATGGTGTTTGTCTCTACATTTTACAGAAATCTAAAAGTAATAATGAAGCGCACATGAAAGCAAGTATGATTTTTACTTCTAATGACGTTATTATTAATTGCGGCGTTATTTTAGCTGGAATTCTAGTACAAGTATTAGACTCCAACAAACCAGATTTAATCATAGGAACTGTTGTTTTTGCTTTAGTTGTTCAAGGTGCTTTGAGAATATTAAAATTGAGTAAATAATCTTAAAAAAACTTCAAACCAAACAAAATGGCGTCGCTTTGAAATCCGCTTTGATACGAACGCACGTAATCTAATCTTAAGAATCTAAATTTTCCCCAGCCAATATTATCTAAACCAATCGTGTATTCTTGATAAGGATTGTTATCTGGAGTTGCTAATGCATGAGCGCCAACGACCAAATTAAAGTTGAGCTTTTTTAATAATGGCACTTTTCCGAGGAGAAAACCATTAAAATCATGTTCTGCATGCATCTCTAAATAAGAATCATTAGTACTCGCTGCATAGTAAGGCAAATTATTAAAAACGTCGAGGTATGAACCTTGACCAATTTGTGTTTGATTACCATTAAAATGCTGGTAATCCACAAAAGCAATATCATCTCCATTAAAGAATTTACCGGCTTTAATATTGTAGTCAAAACGACCTTTATCTGCAATATTCAAACCTTGAGAGATACGAATTTTTACTTGATCAAAATTATAATCATCAACTGTTGACGAAAAACCTTTTTCATACCCAACTCTTAGTGTTGGATATTTTCCGCTTGAAACATTATATTTTCCGTCAGGATAGCTCAAGTAATCTTGTGCAAAATTAATACGAGCATCTACTGCAAATTTCATGATGTTATGCGTTGCAAAAGGAGCAATTCCAAAAGCAGATTCATCTAGTGGATTATTGCTGGTATATGCTCTATCGTCTTTTGGATACCAAGCTTGATCTGTGGTATTGAATAAGGCTTGTCGACGTTGATAACTCAAGCTAGTATTGAGTCTAAAACCATTAAAAAGCTCATTGGAGTAGGAGGCTTGGACGTAACTATTTTCATAAATTTTCATGAAATTCTGTTCAGAAAATAAAGAAAAGGAAGTGTTAATCAATTTAGATATGGGCTCACTAGAATTAAATTGCTGAGTTGTCACACCACCTGCAAGTGTTAAATAGGGTTTGCTTTTGTTGTTAAATTTATATTGCGCATAAAGTGTTCCTCTTAAACGGTCATCACTAAAGCCGTAATTTAGATTTCCACCAATAGATAAATAACGTTCGTTATCGTTAAAGCTTTTTGTGTAATAGGCACCTAAATTAGCATTCCAACCCTGTACGGTATTAAAACTGATAGCTTCAATAGGAGAATTAATTCCTGCACTCCAGTTTTTAAATGTATTGGTATAGTTATAGCCTCCAATAATATCTCCTAGCTTAAATTTATTTTTAACCGTATCTACCGAATCGTTATAGACTTTAGAATCTTTTACAATTTGAATGCTATCTTTTTTGATATAATCTGTGATTTCTTCTGTGGTCAAAGGAACGGGTCTAATAGTGTTCCAAAATGTGGAATCTTTTTTGTTAGCTTCATCTGCAAAGGACACGATTTCTCTAGAAAAATCTTTCCTAGTTAAGCCAGGATTAAATTCATAATTACTAAAAACAGCAGTGAAACGACCATCTCCTTTGATCCCGAAGAGACCATATTTAAAATCTATATTTTGAGATATTTTAGCCCATATATTATCGTTTTCTGAGAACGTATAGTTTTGAGTAATTGTGATTTTTTCTACTGCAGGAAGTCTGGCTTGCGTTCCTGAGATATCTAATTCTGCAGCATAAATGGTCCATTGATCTTCAACTATATAAATAAATCCTTCAAAAACTGGATCGTTTTTTCTTTTAGGTGTTGCTTTGATTTTGTTGATGAGGTTGCCTCTATCATCATAAAAAACACCTTCTAGTTTATAACGATAATACCCAAAAGCATTATTGGCAATAGGAGAGATGATTTGGTTGCCCAGTTCAATCGTATTCTCATACAAATCAAATTCTACATCAATAGCATTATTAAAACTAAAGCCTTTGCTATCGCCGCTAACTTTAGAAGCCAAGATTTTTTCTTTAAGTTTATTGGGACGTAAATATTCTAATTTAGAAACCGTTTCTGAAAGATAGATGACACCACTTCTTGTAGAATCTAGACCATCAATTTCGATTTCCTGTCCTAATATTTTTTCTGGTGCTTCCTTAATTCTAATTAATCCACGAGAATAGAAATCAGCTTTATAACTATTAATCTTCTCAAGATTCTCTTTTCGTTTGGCAATAGCTGCACGAATTATTTTATTAGCCGGATTTTCTTCGGAATTTATGACAACCTCATCAAGAGACACTTCTTCTTCTAAAAGAACAGCATCTAACCTAAATGGAAAGGATTGAATGTCTACATTTTTCTTAACGGTCTTATAACCTAAATACTGAAATACAACGGTATGATTTTTAATTTCGGTGACATTGAGTTCATAATTGCCATCTTCGTTACTAGTTGTTCCAGTGTAGGTGTTTTCGAGATAAATATTTACGAAGGGTAACGGTTGATTTTTGTCATCTGTAACGGTTCCTTTAATTTGAGCAAATGAAGCGAATACGCACAAAAGTGTAAGTGTAGAGAGTAGTTTGTTTTTCATGTGGTGGTGTGTTTATTCTTGTTTATAGGTCCCATGCTGTTCGCTAGGATTCGTTTTTTAAAACGATAACAATTTTTAGCATACTCTTTTTATTTGTGTTGATTGATAGTTTTATATATAGAGCCGCACTTTTATTGAAAAAGGGTTGCCTAGCGTTGTCAAAATTAGACATTTAATTAAATGTCAATTGTTAAACAATCATAAATAAAACGAATAGTTTTGTTCAATGTTTCTCTACAACAATTTTAATGCCAACTCATAAACTAATTGTAGATTTTCTTTATGCGATCTAAATCTCGCTTGTTGTCACGGTCTTTTATACTGTCGCGTTTATCGAAGAGTTTTTTACCTTTCCCTAAAGCAATATCAAGCTTTGCCAATCCTTTCTCATTGACAAATAGTCGAAGCGGAATAATAGAATTACCCTTGATATTAACCTCTTTTTCTAGTTTTTTAAGTTCCCTTTTATTGAGTAGCAGTTTGCGCTCTGCTTTAGGTTTGTGATTGTAGTAATTACCAAATACATACTCTTGTATGGTCATATTGATGACAAATAACTCACTACGATCGTTAAACTCACAAAAACCTTCGGCTATAGAAGCTTTACTGTCTCTAATTGATTTAATTTCAGTTCCAGTTAATACAATTCCAGCAGTATAAGTATCGAGAATCTCATACTCAAACTTTGCCTTTTTATTCTTTATGTTTACTGGTTTTTGCATAGGTTACAAAGTTATAGAATTTTGATAGAATAATAGCTATGGTTTGAATCAATCGTCAATTTAAAGAATATTAAATAGCGATTCTCGTAATTTTGTAAAATCACAAGTGTCGACAATTTAAATTATTAAATTATTCTTGAATACATGAAAGTAAAAATCATAACTTCCGACATAGATTTCGTGTCATAATGACTTATAAATTATATTAAAAATGAAATACACCATACTCGCATTAGGTGCCTTTTTTCTTCTGAACTGTAAAGACGTGAAGCAAGATGTTTCCGCAGAAACTCAGAAAGTGCAATCCATTATTGATAAAACGATTGAGGTTTCAGGAGGGAATAAGTTTGATAAATCAGCCATAGAATTTACTTTTAGAGCGACTAAATATACTTCTATTCGTGATTTTGACAGTCGAGTTTTAAGTAGGTATATGATAAATGAAAACAACGACTCCGTGAAGGATGTTTTAAGTAGCGGTGAATTTCAACGTTTTATAAACGACTTTCCAATATCAGTTCCTGATTCTATGGCTGTGAAATATTCAGCTTCTGTGAATTCTGTACATTATTTTGCGGTGTTGCCTTACGGACTTAATGACCTTGCAGTTAAAAAGACGTTATTAGAAGATGTTTTAGTAAAAAATAATAGCTATTATGCTGTTAAAGTGACGTTTAATCAAGATGGTGGAGGAGAAGATTTTGAAGATGTTTTTATGTATTGGGTAAATAAAGAAACGAATAAGGTCGATTATTTAGCGTACTCTTACAATGAAAGTGATGGGAAAGGAATTCGTTTTAGGGAAGCTTATAATGAACGTTATGTAAACGGACTACGATTTGTAGATTATAATAATTATAAGCCAGCAGATAGCTCTATTTCACTGATAAGTTTACCTCAATTATTTGAAAAAGGAAAACTAAAAATGATCTCTAAAATAGAATTAGAGAATATCGCAGTGCAGCTTAATTAATCGTAAGCACTTTATCTGTGATTTTTTCTCCAGAAATAGTAACAAGAAATAATTTGCTATTATCATGATCATCAATATTTTCGTGTTTTTTATTCCCTAAAATTATATTTACAAATGCTGGTGTTGTGTTGCTGTGACCAACAACTAGCACTCTTTTTCCTTTAGTGGCTTTAATAAATTCTTCTGAATATAAAGCTCTAGGATCATAATCTGAAACTTCTAGTTTTTTATTTTTTGCTGTGGGTTGAGCGGTTTGCTGAGTGCGGTTGTAGTTGGTAGAATAAATAGCATCAATGTTGATTTTGTTAAAATATTTGGCCCATTTCTTAGCTCGTTTTTTTCCTAATTTATTAAGATCTGGGTTTCTATTGGTTTTATCGCTTCTGTCCTTTTCTGCGTGACGAATAAAGTAATATGTTGTTGTTTCATTAGTCCTCGTGTCTTCTTGTGACCAACTAGGTAAGCAAAACGTAATGATTAGTAGTACTGTGAAAAGAGACTTCATAATTTGATGATTTAATGTTACCAAATATAAAAACTCTTTATTAGAATACCACTAAAGGCTAGCGAAATTTAGTGGTCTGCACAAGACAATTCTCCATTAGAAATAGCAACTCCTTTTGAAGTTCCTATGCGCTCCACACCAATATCAATATATTTCCTAGCAGTTTCGTAATCACCAATGCCTCCAGAGGCTTTAATTTTACAATTTTTTCTAACTGTCTTTCTAATGATTTTTACTGCGGTAAGTGTAGCTCCACTTTTAGTAAACCCTGTGGAAGTCTTAATGAAATCTACTTTGGCGTCTAAACAAATTTCAGATGCTTTCACAATTCCGTTTTTTGATAATTCACTTATCTCAAGAATGACTTTAAGTGGTATTTTGCCTATAGCAGATTTTACGTCTTTAATATCTTTAAAAACTTCAACATAATTTTTGCTTTTAAAAAAACCTAAGTTCATGACCATGTCTATCTCATGAGCGCCATCATTTATAGCTTGTTTTGCTTCAGAAACTTTCGATGAAGTTGCTGTTGCCCCGAGCGGAAAACCAACCACAGTGCATATTTTTACATTAGAGCCATTGAGTAATTGTTTAGCAAGAGGTATATAGCAGCTATTAATACAAACGGAATAAAATTGATGTTTCTTAGCTTGATTGCAATGATCAATAATGTCTCGTTCAGTAGCTGTAGCGCTTAAAAGCGTATGGTCAATATGTGAATTAATATTCATGTTCAAGTAGGTGTAATTAGTATTGATTCTTGATTTGAAGAAGAATCAATAGTATTGCAATAATTGTAAATTTGGGAATTAATAGCTTCCAAAGTTAGTCATTAAATCCAATATTCATAACCATAATGACTAAAGTTTTATTGTGTGAATCATGGATTAAAAAATATTTTAAACAAAAAAGCCTCTGATTGAGAGGCTTAAGTGTCTTTTTTTACTAATTCTATAAAACTGCGTTAACAGTATAACCAGCTTTTATAAGGCGTTTTATCACGCCACTGTCTCCAGCAAGATGCGCAGCGCCAACACCAAAAAAGGTGGGTTGTTTTTTTGCGTGATCACTAATTTTAGAAATCCAATTTTTATTTCTGTTGTTTAGTATTTTGTGTATATGCTTTGATGTGCTTAGATTTTTGTCTTCTTCCATCATTGTAATCATGCCCTCAATGTCTTTACTATTATAATACGGCATAAGTTTATCAAATGATTCTTTATCATAAGCTAGTTCGTCTTTAGCAGAGCGCAACAAATCTATTGCTTGATCCTTGTAGGGAATCTCATCAAACACATTTAGTTGCTCCTCAACGGTCTCTAAGCCTAGTACTTCTTCACCTTGTTCGTGAGCTACTTTCATCAATGCCTCTTCATAGGATTGTACAGGACATCCTAATAATTTAGGGTAAAACATAGCCGTTAAGAAAAAGGGTTTCATAGTGGCAAGTGCCTCTAGAGGCATTCCCATTTGTTTTTTTATGAATTTTGAAATCAATACATATTCGTCATTAGTTACTAAATCTTTTAGGGTTGTATTGTCTTTCATATAAATCCCTTTCATCATAGATGCTTGCATAGAAGGGTCGTCCATATCTATTTCTAAAACAAGAAGTTGAGTCTCATCTAAGGCGCTTTTTACATTTGCATCTAAGGAGGCATCACAAGTCATGTGTATCGTTCCATAGAGATATGACGTTTCTGTTAAGCCATTATCAGAGATTTTCCAAAGCAGTGATTTTTCGAGGTCTTGAGCATGTAAACTAAAAGCAGTACATAGTGTAATAATAAAAGTAAAATAGATATTTTCATAGTTTTTTAATTTTAGCTATTAGTGCTATTTTAATTTTAAATGTTACAAAAACTTAATTAAATTCGGTAAAAATTATTTTTATAAATACATCATCTATTCATATTGAAAAAGACTACGATTTAATTTGTGTTGGTGCCGGTATTATGAGTGCGACCTTAGCATTGATGGCAAAACTTTTTGACCCAACGATTAAGGCTTTAATATTAGAACGATTAGATGATGTTGCATTAGAAAGTTCTGCTGCTTGGAATAATTCAGGAACAGGTCATTATGCGTTGTGTGAGTTGAATTATTGCACTACGAAAGAGAATGGAGATGTATCCATAAAAAATGCTACTGATATTTGAAATCAGTTTGAAGTGTCTAAGCAATTTTGGTCCTACTTAGTTGCTCAAGGTTTAATTGAATCTCCAGAAGATTTTATAACACATGTGCCAGATCATAGCTGTGTATTTGGTGACGATAATGTCAAGTACCTTAAGAAACGTTTTGAGGTAATAAAAACATATTTTATGTTTGGTTCTATAGCATACACAGAGCGTATTTAAAAAAGGAAAGATTGATTCCCTTTAATTGCTAACGTTAGAACTTCCGAAGAAAAAATAGTAGCTAGCAGAATAAATAGAGGTACTGAGGTAAACTTCGGAAGTTTAACACGTCAACTATTTAAGATCTTAGAAATAGAATATAATACTAAAGTTCAATGTTGTCATGAGGTTTTAGATATTGATCCTTATGACAATATCGAATGGTCTATAGTTGGAAACGCATCAAAAAAAATATTGTGACGCACACCATGTGTTTATTGGAGCAGGAGGCGGAAGTCTGTTGTTATTGCAGAAAGTAGAGATTGATTAAAAAGAAGGTTGTGGTAGATTTCCAGTAAGTGGTGAATTGTTGGTTTGCAAAAATGAGGACATCATTAATTAGTAGAACGCTAAAGTCTATAGTAAAACTGGACCCGATGCTCCAGCAATGTCAAAACCTCGTCTAGACACTCGATATATTGATGGAAAACGTGAATTATTGTTTGGGTCATTTGCTGGTTTTAGTCCGAAATTTCTAAAAGAAGGATCTTTTCTTGATTTATTTAAATCTATAAATCTGGATAATATTTCACCCATGTTAGGTGCGTTTTGGCAAAATCTTCCCTTAATAAAATATTTAATTGAGCAGTTAGCAATGTCTCATGAGGATCGAATGAATGATCTTCGGAAATTTTATGAAGACGCAAAAAGTGATAAATGGGAAATTTTGATCGCAGGACAACGCGTTCAGATTATAAAGAAAAATGATTTTGAAAAAGGTGAACTTCAATTTGGCACAGAAGTCGTGAGTAGTAAAAATAGAAGTGTAGCTTGTCTATTAGGTGCCTCTTCAGGTGCATCAACAGCAACTCACGTGATGTTAAGCATCTTGGGTAAAGCGTTTCCAGAACTACTGAATTCTGAAAAGGATAAGGCTCTATTTATAGATATTGTTCCAACATCTAATATTGAAATTAATAAAAAGTGATTTAAAACACAACTTAAAATTTGTGCAGAGCGATTAAAACTATAGTCAATTCTTAATACTATTTCACGAAATTTTGTTTTTTATACATCAGACACTTTTACTCTAATTCTTGTAAATATTTTGATTTGCTTCGTTAATTGTATTGATTTTTTTTGCTATGAAATAAACCTGAATAAAACAAAAAATAGACTATGATTTTTGTCATGATTTTCCTTGTGATTTAATTCTAAATTTGTGTAAATATTAAACGAAGTATTATGAAAAAATTAATTTTTGGATTACTAATGACAGGTCTTTTTTCTTTAACTAATGTTAACGCACAAGACGCAAATACAACAGATGATACAACTTATAGTAAATGGCAGGCACGCTTTAGAGTAATAGCTGTAGTGCCTTCTCCCGAGGATGATATTGATGGTGCCAACGTAGATATTTCGACAACTTTAGTTCCTGAAGTAGACTTTACCTATTTTTTTAATAAAAATCTAGCAGCCGAATTAATTTTAGCAACGACCAAGCATGAAGTTGAAATAGAAAATGGAGCAGATTTAGGATATGTTTGGTTATTACCACCATCACTTAATTTACAATACCATTTCTACGCAGATAAATTTAAACCTTATGTAGGAGCTGGTATAAACTATACAATTTTTTATGGTGAAGACGCCGGAGATATTGATGATATTGACTATGATAACGCTTTTGGTTTTTCATTTCAGGCTGGAGTGGATTACAACTTAAATGATAAATGGTTTTTAAACTTTGATATTAAGAAATTATTCTTAAAAACAGATGTAACGCTTAATAATGATTCGGCAAATAAAGCAGAGGTAGAAATTAACCCATTGTTAGTAGGTTTTGGTGCAGGATTTAAGTTTTAATTAAAATTATACTCTTGAAATTAAAAGGTCATAGCGTTGTGGCCTTTTTTTTTGTTTCACTATTTTAGTATTGATGGCTACATAGTTTTAATATTCAATTCGCTATTTTCTCTTTCTATAATTTTATGGACCCATTGAATAGCGTCACTTAAGTTTTTAAAAATCCCAAATGGGCGGTCATAAAACTGACTTTCATATTGAGCACTAGCGCGTGTTTTGTCGTTTGATGGAATAACAGCTATGGCAACTAAATTAGGTATTTTTTCGGCTTCTTTATAAACTAAAGGATTGACAGAATATGAAAAAACTCTATTTGAAATATAGGCCATGTTTTTACCTTTAAAATGCTCGTTTAAAATAACCTTAAATTCTAGTGTCTCTTCTTTGTCCACTAATTCTCCTTCTCGAACTTGTTTAATTAAAAAGTCATCGAAAATAAAAACTTCTGCGTGACCAATATCATAATAGTGAAACATTCCCATAGATTGTTAAGTTTGGTTGTTACGAGTAATATACAAAACTAGTCGATACAAAACGAGTATTTAAAACAGAAAAGCAACGCTCATTTTATTTCTAAAATTCACGTTGCTTTTCAACTAACCAACCACTTAAAAGACTGTAATATTGTAAAAATGTTACAGCATTATTTTAATATTCTTCAGCAACAACACTTGTTTCATTTCTAAATACTAATTTATTATCAAAAGCATCGAGCAGAATAATACTATCTGTTGTTATTGTACCTGATAATATTTCTTTACTTAATTCATTGAGTACTTCTTTTTGAATGACTCGCTTTACAGGTCTCGCTCCATATTCTGGGTCGTAGCCTTTTTCAGCTAAATAAGAAATAGCCTCTGGTGTTGCGTCAAAAGTGATTCCTTGTTTTACAAGCATTTTTTGTAGACCTTTTAATTGTAAACCAACAATATCTTTAATATTACCTTTTGTTAAAGGTGTAAACATAATGGTATCATCAATCCTATTTAAAAACTCTGGACGAACACTTTGTTTTAATAAGCCTAGAACATCGACTTTTGCAGCTTCAATTGCCGACTTAACATCTTTTGTTGCTTCAAAACGCTCTTGTATGATTTGACTTCCTAAATTTGAGGTCATAATAATTATGGTGTTTCTGAAATCGGCAACACGTCCTTTATTGTCTGTCAATCGACCTTCATCTAATACTTGTAATAAAATATTGAAAGTATCTTGATGCGCTTTTTCAATTTCATCTAGTAACACTACAGAATAGGGTTTACGCCTAACCGCTTCGGTTAATTGTCCGCCTTCATCATAACCAACATACCCTGGAGGAGCTCCGACTAAACGACTTACACTATGGCTTTCTTGATACTCACTCATATCTATTCTAGTCATCGCATTTTCATCATCAAATAGATATTCTGCCAAAGCTTTTGCAAGTTCTGTTTTACCAACACCTGTCGTCCCCAAGAAAAGAAAGGTTCCTACTGGTTTTGCTGGATTTTGTAAGCCTGCTCGAGAGCGTCTCACAGCATCACTTACAGCGGTAATTGCTTCTTCTTGTCCAACCACACGCTTATGGAGTTCGTCTTCTAGTTTTAGGAGTTTCTCGCGATCACTCTGTAACATTTTGGTCACAGGTATACCTGTCCATTTCGCGACAACTTCAGCAATATCTTCGTAAGTAACTTCCTCTTTAATAAGAGAGTTTTCACTTTTGTTTTCTTTTAATTCATTCTGGTATTTCTCAAGGGCTTCTTGAGACTCTTTAATTTTTCCGTAGCGTATTTCTGCAACTTTTCCATAGTTACCTTCACGCTCAGCACGTTCTGCTTCTAGCTTATAGTCTTCGATATCTGCTTTTATTGATTGAATGTTATCAACGACTTCTTTTTCACTTTTCCATTTTGCATTTAACTCATTACGTTCCTCTTTAAGATTTGCTAAATCGGCACGTAAAGATTTTAATTTCGGTTCATCTTTCTCGCGTTTAATAGCCTCAATCTCAATTTCTAGTTGCATAACTTTACGATCCAAAACATCGAGTTCTTCTGGTTTGGAGTTGATCTCCATACGCAATTTAGCAGCAGCTTCATCCATTAAATCGATAGCTTTATCTGGTAGGAAACGGTTGGTGATATAACGCTCAGATAATTCTACAGCACCAATAATTGCTTCGTCTTTAATGCGAACCTTGTGATGCGTTTCATATTTTTCTTTAATGCCGCGGAGAATAGAAATAGCACTTTCAGTATCTGGTTCATTAACCATCACTTTTTGGAAACGACGCTCTAGAGCTTTGTCCTTTTCAAAATATTTTTGATATTCGTCTAAAGTCGTTGCACCAATAGCACGTAATTCGCCACGAGCTAAAGCTGGTTTTAATATATTCGCTGCATCCATGGCGCCTTGACCGCCACCCGCACCAACAAGAGTATGTATTTCATCAATAAAGAGAACGATGTCTCCATCACTGTCTGTGACTTCTTTTATGACCGCTTTTAGGCGTTCTTCAAATTCACCCTTAAATTTTGCACCTGCAATCAATGCTCCCAGATCAAGTGCAAAGATTTGCTTATCTGCTAAATTCTCTGGAATATCGCCATCTACAATTCTATGTGCTAAACCTTCAGCAATAGCAGTTTTACCAGTTCCAGGTTCTCCCACTAAAATTGGATTGTTTTTGGTTCTACGAGACAAAATTTGAAGAATTCGTCGAATCTCTTCATCGCGACCAATCACAGGGTCTAGTTTTCCGTCTTTTGCTAACTGATTTAAATTTTTTGCATATTTATTAAGTGAATTGTAGGTCTCTTCTTGGCTTTGAGAGGTGACGCGATCACCTTTTCGCAGTTCTTCAATTGCTGCATTTAGGTGTTTCTCGGTAACACCTTGATCTTTTAACATTTGTGCAATCTTACTCTTAGACTTAAAAATAGCCAATATTAGGTGTTCTATGGAAACATAATCATCATTCATTTTTTTAGCGATGATTGATGCTTCGTTAAGTGTCTTACTGGCCTCTCTGGAGATATTTAATTCACCTCCTGAAACTTTTGAAAAACTTTCTATTTGTTTGTCTAAAGCTAATTTTAAAATATCAATATTGACATTCAGTTTTTTAAGAATGAATGGTAATACATTTTCGTCAACTTCAAAAATGGCTTTTATAATGTGCTCGTTTTCTATTTGTTGGTGTCCTAAGCTTTGAGCAAGCTGCTGGGCTTGCTGTATGGCCTCTTGCGATTTTATGGTATAATTATTAAAGTTCATTATATATGTGGTTTTTAGCGACTATCATTTCGTCTTAATTTAGGAATCTAAATTAAGACTCTTAGTTATGATTAGGAATGATATTAATCATTTATTTCAGTTTTATAATATCTCTAAGTCAATAATCTTACCAATAGTGAAATGTAAGATTTAAGCGACAAAAAGTCATTTAAACTATTGACTTGTAGGACATTTTGTCTGTTGGCTCGTGTTTTTAACATAATATGCTCATTGTGTATAGGTTTTGTATGGTTAGAATATTGATGAATTTAAAACGTTAGTAATATTTTTGAAAAAAAGTAATTATGCGTTATTTCTACCTCCTATTTATAGTCTTTACATTCCAAGTGCATGCTCAAGTAGTTGAAGATGACTTTGAAGGTTCTGGAACCATTTCATCATGGTATGGTGATAATTGTAATATGAATATTAATTTTTCAAATTTGTACCAACAAGGAATTAATATGTCTAGTACTGTTTTAGAATATCATGATATTGGTGGACAATATGCTAATGTGCAGTTTGATGTAAACACGAATTTTGATTTATCAACTAAAAACAGTTTCAGTTTAAAAGTATATGTGCCTTCAAATGGTTTAACAGGAAATCAAATTAATCAAATTTCACTAAAGCTTCAAGATAAAAATCAAGGAGCGCCGTGGATGACTCAAAGTGAAATTATAAAACCCCTACTTTTAAATGAATGGCAAGAGGTTACTTTTGACTTTGAAAACGATAATTATCTAAATCTAGATCCTAACGCTCTTCCACCAATTCAAAGAACCGATTTTAATAGGGTCGTCATTCAAGTTAATGGAGAAAACAATAACGATTATGTTCTAGCTTATTTAGATGATGTACTACATTTTGATACTGTATCTAATGACCCTGTTTATGATCACTTAGTATGGTCTGATGAATTTGATGGAACTGGTGCTATTGACGGTTCTAAATGGTTTCAGCAGACTCAATTAATTGCTGGAGATAGTTGGGCAAATGGTGAACAACAACATTATACGAATAGACTAGATAATTCATTTGTGGATAATGGTAGTTTGAAAGTTTTAGCAAAAGGTGAAGCATTCAATGATCAAGGTGTTACGAAACAATATACGTCTGCCAGATTAAATTCTAAATTTTCTTTTCAGTACGGTCGTGTTGAAGTGCGCGCTAAATTACCCGCAATTGCTGGTACTTGGCCAGCTATTTGGTTGTTAGGAAAAAATATAAATGAAGATGGTGGTCATTGGGATAATGAAGGGTTTGGAGATACCTCATGGCCTTCGTGTGGGGAAATTGATATTATGGAGCCAAATGTTCCAAAGACTCAAATTTTAGCAACATGGCATTGGGACAATGGTAATGGCTACGAGTACAATAGTAGCAGCATAGCTTCAACAAATACAGATACCTCTCAAAATTGGCATGTTTATGCTTTAGAATGGAATGAAGATAATATGAAGATTTATATGGATGATGTTTTGGTGAACCAAATGGATTCGGTGAATCCATTTAATCAGGAGTTTTATATTTTACTTAATGTTGCGATGGGAGGTAGTTTAGGAGGTGATATACAACCTGGATTTAATCAAGATGCTATGGAAATAGATTACGTTAGAGTATATCAAGAAACAACATTAACTATATCAGACATTGAGGATAATAAAGTGAGTTTCTATCCAAATCCAGTTCAAGATAATTTACATATTCAATCTAGTCAATTTACAAACACAAAAACCAATTTGCAGGTGGCAGATATAAGTGGTTGCATTATTTTTAAAACACAGTATTTAATAGATAATGAAAATCTTATTTACGATGCTTCATCTCTCAATACAGGTGTTTATTTTATAACTTTGTCTTTTGGTAATGGAATTAGCCAAACCTTTAAATTTATAAAGCAGTAATTTTGTAATTTAAAATTTATAAAACGACAGCTTGTAAGATTCGAGATTGGGTACGACTTACAGTAATAGAATTAATAATGAGCTTTCCGTTTTTATGGGAATTATAAACTAGTTATAGATGGGGTTATTTAAAAATGTATTTGGTTCTTCAGAGCCTAAAGAAGAAAAAGTATTGCCTTGGCAAGCGTTAACTGAAGTTGCGCAGTTGGCAGAAATAGAAAAGCAATCACAAACTAAAACGCAAGTGATATTTAAACATTCAACAACGTGCGGAATTAGTAAAATGGCAATGAAACAATTTGTTAGTGCTTATAATTTGGATGCTAATTTAGATCTCCATTATTTAGACTTGTTGAGTTACAGAGAGGTGTCTAATGAAGTTGGTTACAAATTTCAAGTGATTCATCAATCTCCTCAATTAGTTATCATAAAAAACGGAACTACAGTTGGACACGCATCTCATGGTGCGATTGGTGAATTGGATTTAGAGACCTTTGTTTAAACTTTTTAAATGACTACTTTGTAACATGCGAGTGAATTATGATACTAACTAGTCAATGACACGAGATATTCTATTTCGAATAAAGCACGAGTTTTCTAAATTTACCTTGAGTGGAAAAAAAGGAATCGATAAAAGATTAACATCCTCTTTTAGTCAACCCAAAGATAAGTCCTTTGACTTTGATATAATCAGTAAGTATTTTAGAAATAAAGACAATTCTAAAGCGTATCAGGTTCTGTCAGATAAAACGTGTAATGACCTGGGTTTTGAAGATTTGTATGCGTTTTTAGATCGAACACATTCAAAAATAGGTCAGCAATACCTGTATAATAAACGTCGTGCCATTCAACGTAATGAAGAACAAACGAAATTGGACGAGACTATCATTGATGTGTTAACTAGAGATTCGGAATTTAGAATATCTGTTCAAAAAAAGATAGAAAAACTAAATCATAAGGATGCTAATCATGTGATTTCACTTTTTTAAGATGCGCATGTGAAGCCATCAAAGTGGTTTTTTGTAATGAAACTATTATCCTTTATAAGCTTAGTTCCATTGATTCTTTCATTTATCAATCCATTATTTTTTATTATTTTACTTGTTGTGTTTTGTGTGAATTGTGTCATTCACTTTTGGAACAAAAACAACTTATTTCAATATGTAAGTTCTATTCCCCAATTATTAAATCTTAATAAAGTAGCAACTTCGTTATATAGTATTCCTTTATTTAAAGATTTAAATATAAAATTACCGACGTCAATTAAATTAATAAATCAAGTAAAAAGTAGAATGTCTCTCTTTCAGCATGAAGCAAAATTACAAGGAGATTTTCAAATCATATTTTGGTTTCTCTTTGAAATATTTAAAACATTATTTCTAATAGAACCTTTGTTTTTATTTGGAGTTTTGAGACGATTGGATACCAAGAGAGAGGACATAGAGAACGTTTTCGAATTTGTTGGTCATGTTGATATGCTCATTTCTATTGCTTCTTTGAGAGCAGGTATTGATTCGTCTTGTAAACCCACTGTTATAAGTGGTAACGGAATTATAGCTCATAAAATGAGACACGCGTTAATTTATGACTGCACTCCCAATAGTATTACAATAACTGATAAGTCCGTGTTGCTCACGGGTTCTAATATGTCTGGTAAGACCTCTTTTATTCGCGCTGTTGGACTTAATGTCATTAGAGTCCTTGATATCAATGATTACCCTAAAGAAATTGTGAACGAAGCTATGGCTATTTCAAGAGTATTAGATAAGGTGTACTATGTGGCTAAAGTTGAATAATTCATAAAATGATACTTTAACAGTTCAATCAGCTTATAGTTAAATTGAAGATTTTGATTTTATGAAGCTTAGTTAATTTACATTTTGTTATAGCAACGTTAAAGGATTTTTTTTCAAATAGTTAATGGGTTAATTTCGTTAGACGATTCATTAGTTATAAGATTTAGGATGAAAAAAACAACTTACTTTATTTTTTTGATAATAATGCTGCTGGCGTATTTCAACTCATATGCTCAAGACCGTGAAGCTAAACATAGGTATACTTACAAAAAAGATAATCCCAATGGTATTGGTAAATGGTATATGGGACGAGAAATCGCCTATGTTATGGGGTATCAAGGGATTGGATGGTTGGAGCGTACAGAGCGCGAAGAGGAAGAAAAGACTGCAAAATTACTAAGCAATATGAACATTCATTCTACAGATGTTATTGCAGATATTGGCGCTGGCTCTGGTTATCACGTCTTTAAAATGGCGCAAATGGCTTCTAAAGGATTGATCTATGCTATTGATATTCAACCAGAAATGTTAGTGGCTATGGATTATAAAATAAATGCTGACAATATTAAAAATGTGGAAACTATAAAAGGTGGTGAGCAAAGTGAAAATCTTCCAGAAAATTCTATCGATAAAGTACTTATGGTAGACGTGTATCATGAGTTTAATTATCCTGCAGAAATGTTGGCATCCATCAAAAAAGCATTAAAACCCAATGGTAGAATATTTTTAATCGAGTATCGTGGTGAAGATGGTAACGTTCCCATTAAATCCATTCATAAAATGACAGAAAAACAAGCTATAACAGAGTTTGCAGTTGCTGGTTTTGTCTTAGAAAACAATATTGATAACTTACCTTGGCAACATTGTATGATTTTTAAAGTAAAGTGAACATTAGAAAATGTGCCAATTCTAGCACTTTTTTTAACCTTTAAAATTATATCTAGTAATAATTTCTTTTAGTCTGAGTTTTAAATCTTCGCCTGTATCAAAAATCATTTGTTCTGTATTTGGAAACGGTACAACTCTATTAGTGATATAATCTAAATACACACCGTCTATGGCTCTTTTGTCCCCTTGATATGTGGCGAAAAAATGTTCAAATAAAAATGTACTTTCTATAGGAAAGCGGTCTATCAGCTGCTTCGTTTTTGTATCTGTATATTCTGCAGTTGCAACTATAGTCGATGTTTTAAATTGACGAGTCTCTAGATACTCACATGTGACTTTTGTGAATTTATCTTCTTTTATATCATTACCCAAAGAATCTTTTTTTACGTTGCCATTGCGGTCTAAGACATATTTAAAACCGTCTTTCACGAGTTTTTCTTGAATAATTTGTCGCTCTTTTATTTGTTCTGGGGACATTATAATATCTTTAAAAATTAAAGATAAATTATAGTCATAATTTAAATCGGCTACTTTTTCATTGTGATAAACAGTCCATAAATCATTTAATCCATATGTACTTATGTTTAGTAAATCTGTTTCTAATCGTTGTGGTATTATTTGCTCTGTATTGTTTTTGAGAGTTATAAGTATAATATCCTGACCTTTGTATAACGCATCATTTGTGAGTGCATTTACATCTTTATAATTAGGGTTTATTTTATCTATATATTTAAAATCATCATAAGCCTGTCTTGCATTCAACTTATCATCAGTCTCTAGTAAAATTATAGCTTTGCCATATAGGTAATTAGTCGTTTCCTCTTTGTATTTAATAATCTGTGTATTGTAATCACTAAACTGAAACTTAACCTCCTTACCATTATAATAGAGTGGAAGTATCGGCTTAATCTGTTCCTGACGGTTATTTAAATTTTGGAATAGTCCATAAATATCTTCAAAATTCTCTGGGTTTGCATCTTTTTTTAAATATGAAATTCGATCTAAATCTCTCTTAGTTGCTTTATTAAATGCGTTTTTTAATAATAATATAGAGGCTTGTTTGCTTTTTTTAGACTTGTTGTTACTCAATTTTCTCAAAGCATCATTTATGGCAATATCATAGTTGCCATTATTAACTTGTTTTTCAATGCTCTTGGTAGTATTACAGGCCACTATTACAGTTGCTATCGTAATTAAAAGTAGAAATTTTTTCATTTAGATCTGGCTAGTTCAGAATTTTAGGTAAAAATAGAATAACCTTTAATAGTTTAGAACTCTTTAGCATTTATTTTAAGATTTAATCTTTAGATTGTCATTCTTATAACAAACTCCCAAAGCAATTACTTTGAGAGTTTGTTATACTAACTTTAGCCTCTTCTCATTCTATAAGAGCTAATAATATCTTTCAATTTTAACTTGATATCTTCACCA
Organism: Psychroserpens burtonensis DSM 12212; assembly: GCF_000425305.1. Taxonomy (GTDB): domain Bacteria; phylum Bacteroidota; class Bacteroidia; order Flavobacteriales; family Flavobacteriaceae; genus Psychroserpens; species Psychroserpens burtonensis. The sequence goes on along the minus strand of NZ_AUDE01000014.1, from coordinate 71,338 downwards.
GTGTCATGCACCATTTGTGCATCGCTAGGGAACAGGAGTCTTCTATTTCTAGTTAACGCATGTTCTTGTCTGTTCAAAGCTCTTCGGTCACCTCTAACAGTTGCATAGAAATGTTCAAATACAAACTCACTATCAATAGCAAAAGCATCTAAGGTTTGGTTTGTTCTTAAATTTGTATACACCACATCGGCAATAACTTGCGTTGATTTAAATTGATTAACCTCAAAGTATCGCGCTCTAATAGTAACAATCTTATCAATCTTTATTTTGTTGCCTAGACTATCCACCATCACATTACCATGAGTATCTGTTTGATATTCCCAACCATCAACTATGTTTTTTTGCTTTAATACTTGTCTAGAGTTTACTTGCTCTGGCGAAATATTAATGCGCTTTAATTGCAATTGCATTGCAAAATCATAGTTGACTTCGGAAATGTGCTGAGCGTGATAAACCGTCCAAAATTGATTTAATCCGTACGTGTCAAAGTTCAATAAATCGGCCTCTAATTGCTGCGGAATGATTTGTCTTGTTTGGTTTTCAATAGAAACCATAACATAATCGGTGCCTTTATTGTGAGCTTCGGTCATAAGACTTCGAGTATCCTCAAAATTTGGATTGATACGTTCTATATAACTAAAGATATCGTATGCTTGTCTAGCCTTGTGCTTATCTTCAGAATCTAAAAGCATGATTCCTTGGCCAATTAAATACTCTGAAGTCTTATGTCTGTAGTCGATGATTTCCAAGGTATAATCATTGAATTTTAAATCAAGATTTCTACCATTTATTTGTAAGGGCATGACGCGCTTAATCGCATTTTGTCTTGCTTCTAGGTCTAAATAAGTTTCGTAAATCGTTTTGTATTGCTCAGGATTTCCATCCTTTTTTAAATGTACAACATCTAGTAAATCTCCCTCTAAAACTTTGTAGTAAGCATCTTCAAGCATAACGATATAGTCCTGCTTACGCTTTTTGTCTTTGTTGTTTTCGAGTTTTTTTAACGCATCATTGATGGCTTGGTCATAGTTACCATGATTAATGGCGCTTTCAATTTGTTTTCTTCCGCTACATGATGTTAGTACCAGAAGAAGTACTGTTGTGAGTAGTAATTGCTTCATAATTCTAGATTTTAGTGAAACTCTATGTTGCAAATCCTTTAGGATTTAGCAACATAGTTAGTTGAACTAATCCCGAACTCGTTTCGGGATCTTAAACTCGTAATTCCAAATTACGTGCCATACTAAAAAAGCAACATTTATATTTTATAAATTCCGAAGAACATATAAAATAAAAAGCTTGAAATTAAAAGGGATATCCTTCTAACTTCAAGCTTCCATGTTCTAGTTTTGTATTTTTTCTACTACTTCTTTTTCTTCGGATTAAAAACAGGTAATAATTCTGTTTTCACAGATCCAAATCCAATACGTGTACCGTCATTTTCACAATACCCTCTCATGATTACTGTATCATGATCATTTATGAATTTACGCTCACTACCATCTTTCATTGTTACTGGTTTTGTGCCCTTCCATGATAACTCTAACATAGATCCGTAAGAATCTGGCGTGGGTCCAGAAATTGTACCACTTCCCATCATATCTCCAGAATTCACAGGACACCCATTTACAGTGTGATGCGCTAACTGCTGTGACATATTCCAGTACATGTACTTAAAGTTTGATTTAGTAACAGTCGTTTCCTTAGCACCTTTTGGTCTGATACCAACTTCTAAGTTGATATCAAAACTCTTTTTACCCTTAGTTTGCAAATACTCAAGTGGTTTAGGATTTTGTTTTGGGCTCTCAACTCTAAAGGGTTCTAGAGCATCAAGCGTTACAATCCAGGGCGACATTGAAGAGGCAAAACTCTTACCTAAAAATGGTCCTAATGGTACATATTCCCATTTTTGAATATCACGTGCAGACCAGTCATTAAATAACACTAGTCCAAAGATGTATTCTTCAGCTTCAGCGATAGGAATTGGTTCACCCAAGTCATTTGCATCTGTTGTAATGAAGGCCATTTCTAATTCAAAATCAACTAATTTAGAGGGACCAAAAACAGGAGTTTTTGCACCTTCTGGCATCGTTTGCCCTTGCGGACGATGAATAGGAATTCCCGACGGAATAATAGACGAACTACGACCATGATAACCAACAGGCATGTGGACCCAATTTGGTAATAACGCATTGTCAGGATCTCTAAACATGGTGCCTACATTGGTTGCATGTTCTTTACTAGCATAAAAATCGGTATAATCACCAACCTGAACAGGTAATTGCATTTCAATTTCATCTAAACGAAATAACACAATTTCTTTATGTGGATTGTTGTTTTTAAGTGTTTCGTTTTCGTTATCAAAAATTTTAGCGATGCGATTACGAACTAAACGCCACGTTTTTCTACCATCTGCAATAAAGTCATTCAAGGTGTCTTGAAGAAAAATATCATCTGTTAAAGGGATTCCTTCAAAATAACCAAGTTGATGTAAAGCACCAAGGTCAATGGCTGTGTCTCCTATTCTAGTTCCAATAGTAATGATGTCATCACGAGTTAAGAATACTCCAAACGGAATGTTTTGAATTGGGAAATCAGAGTTTTTTCCAACGTGCAACCACGAAGAACGGTCAGGATTATTTGCAGATAATGGCATGTATAACAGTTTTATTATATTTTATTTTCTATTCAAACCTACATAATTTTTTTATTTTAATCTCATAAAAGTATAAAAAATAGGGATAATTTAACTGTTAATAACATGCTCATAAAAGTTTGTTATAAATCTGTTTATTTGAACTCTTTTAAGAGCATGATTTCTTACTTTTGTGAAACTTAATTTAAACTTTAGATATGCAACGTGATTCACAGATTTTTGAGCTTATAGATGCTGAAAAAAGCAGACAAATAAACGGTTTAGAGCTTATTGCTTCAGAGAATTTTGCAAGCGACCAAGTCATGGAAGCTGCAGGTTCTGTACTAACGAATAAATATGCCGAAGGTTATCCAGGTAAACGTTATTACGGTGGTTGTGAAATCGTTGATGAAGTAGAGCAACTTGCTATTGATAGAGCCAAAACTTTATTTGGTGCTGTGTATGCTAATGTACAACCACACTCTGGAAGTCAAGCAAATACTGCAGTTTTTTCAGCTTGTTTAAATCCGGGAGATAAAATTTTAGGATTTGATTTGTCGCATGGTGGACATTTAACCCATGGATCTCCGGTAAACTTTTCTGGTAAATTATATAACCCAACATTTTACGGAGTAGAAGAGGAGACAGGTGTTTTAAACTACGATAAAATTCAAGAGATTGCATCTCGTGAAAAACCTCAAATGATTATTGCAGGAGCCTCTGCTTATTCTCGTGATATTGATTTTAAGCGTTTTCGTGTTATTGCAGATAGTGTTGGTGCATTATTGTTAGGAGATATTTCGCATCCATCAGGCTTAATAGCTAAAGGCATTTTAAACGATCCGTTACCTCATTGTCATATTATAACAACTACAACTCACAAAACATTAAGAGGGCCAAGAGGTGGCTTAATAATGATGGGACAAGATTTTGATAATCCTTTTGGTTTAAAACTGAAAAACGGAAATCTTAAAAAAATGTCTTCGTTGTTAAATTCGTCTGTATTTCCAGGTAATCAAGGTGGACCATTGATGCATATCATTGCTGCTAAAGCTATCGCATTTGGTGAAGCGCTTACTGATGAATTTATGCATTACATGTTGCAGGTAAAAAATAATGCAGCAGCCATGGCAAAAGCATTTGTAGATAGAGATTATCATATTATTTCTGGAGGTACAGATAACCATATGATGCTTATTGATTTAAGAAATAAGGATATTACAGGTAAAGCTGCAGAAGAAGCTCTAGGTAAAGCAGATATTACAGTGAATAAAAACATGGTGCCATTTGATGATAAGAGTCCGTTCGTGACCTCAGGAATTAGAGTCGGTACAGCAGCAATTACTACTAGAGGCTTACAGGAAGGCGATATGGAATCGATTGTTGATTTTATTGATCAAGCGATTACTAATTATGAAGATGATGTAAAGCTAGAAGCGATTGCATTACAAGTGAATGAGATGATGGGCGGGAAGCCATTGTTTGCTTAAAACAACAGAAACAACCTTTAAGTTTTAAAGTAGATATTTATAATTGGACCTCATAGGCTTTTAAAACCTATGGGGTCTTTTTTGTATAATGCCATTTCGACGAAAGGAGAAATCTCATTATATGACTTATTAAGGACTTCCGGTATGCTTCTAAAATTTTAAGTTATAACAGTAGTATAGAGTAGTTCTAGCCTTGTCGGTAAAAAACACCAACAAAGATTAAATCGATTCTTTTTAGTCATAAATTGGAATAAATCAGTCCTCAGTAAAAGGAGTACTCTTGTAAGCGCCAAGATCTGGAGGAGATGGTCTTGTTGCACCTAAAATATCATTAGTTATTTCAAAACTCGTGCTTCCAGCGCCATTAGCTGCAGAATTCTCACCAATCATCAACATGTTTTCAAACGGGAGTTTGAAATCTGGATCGCTATTAAAAATACAGTCCTCGTATAAATCTGTATTACTTATAAGATAGTTGGCATTACTCGAGAAGTTACCACTAGTGTCCTGAAAACGGATTAAGCAATTGGTGAACTTGAAATTGAAAAGGTTGTCAGAAATATTATCAAAACCAATCTCTGGATTATCATTTCCAAAGATGATACAGTTGTTGAAGTTAGCTTCCATTAAATCATTACCAATATTCATATTGTTTTCATCAGTAACATAATTGTTTAAAAATACTGCTGGGAATTGTCTAAAACTATTATTCCAATAGTTAGCGATTGTGCAATGTGTGAAACTGTACTTTCCGCCTAAAGTTCCAGCAAAAGAGGATTGTCCACTAGCATTAATTACCACGTTTTCTGCAGAAATAGAACTCGCACGACCCAATATTCCGAAGTTACTAGAATTATAAATCTGTGAGTTTGTTATCGTTAATTTATCATCTATGGCATTTTGGTTGCCCTCACTTAAAATCCCAACCGTACCATTTTTAATAGTCGCATAATTAATATCATTATCTACACTACCATTAAACAACCATATCGTTCCCCATTGTCCAGGAACATCAGCAAAAAGTGGTTCTAATCTGTCACCTTCAAAGATAACTTCACTTTCTAAAAGCTCTTGGTCAGCGCTCAAAGCACCATTAACTTTTAATGACGCATTATTAGTCACCAATAAACCAGAATTAGCATGGAAATGCACACGTGCTCCAGCTTCAATAGTTAAAACATCTCCATCACCGACCGCTGCGTAACCATAAATAACATAGGGTTTTTCGTTTGTGAATGTGAGTTCGTTATTTTCTAGAAAGCGACCTTGAAGTGTTGTTTCATCTTGCGTACCGTTACCATCTACATCAAACGTTAAGGTTTCAACGATACCAGTAGTATTATCTCTATCTGGATAGATAAATACTGCGTCTTTTATAAGGGTTACCAATTCTACTTTTTGGGAATTAGTACCAGTATCAAACTCAATAGCATCGGTATACAGAAACTCTAAACTGTTTAGCGCGAGCGCTTGAATATCTGCTGTAGTTTCTACAAAAATAAACAGACTATCATTGGCTAAAAGCTCTACGTTTTCAAATTCTTTTCCAGGGAGACCATCAACATTTAATCTGTAATTTGAACTTTCACCTTGGCTTAAACGTACTGTAGGAATAGAAATATCATCATTACTACGGTTATAGACTTTTAGGTTATACGTACTTGATCCTATATTTGAAAAAATGGTATCTAAATAGATGGTGTCTTTAGAAAATTCTAGATTACCCGTACTTGGCGCAAAATCAAAATCTTTTCTGCATGAGCTCCAGAACATTAATATGCCAATTGTAAATAGAAAGTATATAATTCGTTTCATAAAAAAATAATCTAAACCTAGTGCGTTTGAGTAAATAATCAAACGTGCCTTAGACACCTCAAATATAACTTTTGTAGTTAACTTTTATTATGGTTGTCTACAAAATGTTTTAAATCTAATTCTTAGTATGAGCTTCAAGTATTTTTTTAAAGGCTTCACTGTGCGTTAAAAGTGCGTCAACCAACATAAACTCATTTTCTTTTTTAAGTATTGTAGCATTCAATTGTTGCGCGCTGCAATAATCAAAAAATAATTGTTGATATGGTTTTGGGATATCTAATTGAATAGTTAAATACTTCTGATTGAAGTAGGTATTCGTTTCAAAAAGAATAATAAAGTCCTCTGGAGCTAAATAAACCACATCAGGTTCACTTTTTTTCTTTTTAAAGAGGTTTCCTATTAATTTAGCAACTGCAATAAGGTCTAAAGTAGGTTGGAGGTTTTCTCCACTTCCAAAGGTTCGTTTTTTGAATGCTATTTGTCCTTGCTTTGCCGTATTCGTGCTTAATCCAATTGAATCAAACATTTTTTCTTTAATCTGATTAACTTCAACTGGATCTAATTCATTCGTGATTTTTTTGAGCTCGATAACCATATCTTCTTCAAAATGAGAGGCATTAATACTTATAAATTTTTGACTATGAAAATAAGAGTTAATTACCAGCACATCATTTGCCTGAGCCTCAATTTGGAAAACGCCTTTATCATCAGAATAGCTTAAGATGTTTTGTGTTCTATTAATGATTTTAGCGCCTATTATTGGTGCTTCGTTGTCATAGATAAAACCTTTTATAGATTGCGCTCCAGTAAATAAGGGTAAAAGAAGCACAATAAGTAATTTTAGATGTTTCAAAACCGTGGTTGTTAATTGAATTTTAAAATTAAGAAATTTTAGAGGAATAAAAATAGATATTAAGAGAGTTTAACGGCCTTACTATATGTAATATTGTTGATTTAATCGTCTACTTGTCTGGCTAAAAGTGAGTTGAATGCTTCGCTAGAAATAATTAAATAGTCTAATAATTCAATCTCTCGATGTTCCATAATAAGGGTCTTATTTATGTTTTGAGCACTACAATATTCAAAAAACAAATACTGTAATTCTGCCGGTATTTTTAATTCTGAGATGAGCAAGGATTGATTAAAAAGCCTATTGTTTTCAAATAAGGTGATCAAATCTTCTATTTGGATATAAACGATTTCAGGAGTTTTGTTTTTCTTTTTAAACAGACTACCAATAAGTTTTCCAATAGCTATAAAATCTATATTGCTACTGGGTTGAATTCCGTATAGATAAGGTCTGCTTTTATATCATTAGGGAGTTGATTTTTAATCTCAGTTGTTAAGACAATAGAATCAAATTTCTTTTCCAAAATTTTAGTAACTTTTACTTCATCCAATGCATTAGTGGTTTTTTGAAGTTCGATAACGATTTCCTCTTCAAAATAGTCCTGTGATAGTATGATGGTTTGTTGCGAATGAAAATAAGAACTGATAGTAAGTGTGTCTTTATGTTTAACTCCTATTTTAAATTGGCCGCTCTCGTTAGAGTATGTTAAAATATTTTGAGTTATGTTTATAAGTTTGACCCCTTTTATTGTAGATTCATGATCGTAGATAAAACCACTAATGGTTTGAGCGTTAGAGGTAAACGAGGCTGTAAATAGTAGAATTGTTAAATACTTCAATCGGATGAAATCATTGGTCGATATCTCAAATTAAGACATTTTCGAAGAGAATAAAATTAGATTTAAGAGAGTTTAATAGCTCTTTTAGAGTTTCTTTAACTGAATAAATTGGCAACGTCTTCTGGGATTCGTGCTGGTTTATTAGTGTCACTAGACATGAAACACCAGACTGTTTCTGAGGTTGTGAGTAGTTTTCCTGTAGTTTTATTGAATATCTCTACTGCTCGAGTGGATTTTGCGCCTTTAGAGTGTAGTATGAATGTTTTTAATAAAAGAGTGTCACCTAAAAGCGCTTCTCCTTTATATTGAATGTGATGGCTCATCATCACCCAGAAGTATTTTAGTCTTATCTCTTGAGTGGATTTTAAAGTCCAATGTGCCGCAGCAATATCTTGAACCCAACGTACATATTCTATATTATTGACATGATTTAATAAGTCTAACTGGTCTTTTGTAACCGTGAGTTCTTGCTCGTAGATTTGCATACTTTTTAATTTCTAGAATAAAAATTTAAAAGTATGGATTATTCTTTCTTTCTGAAAATATTGGAGATGTTATATAACAATTCACCTATTAATGTACGCTCTAATTCTCAGTTTTTGATGTTTTCGCGTTCTTCTTTTTTTACTTTACGTCTCAAACATTTATTCATCTCATAGAAATCTGGAACACCTGCATATATTAAATTTTCACCACAATCATTAGGATATTTGTCAAGTTCTATTTTGTAAACGCTACTTTGATTTATGAAGAGATCATAATCAGACATACCAATAAATTTCATGTTTATAGTGTCTCCCGTTTTTGCTTTCATTGAAAAGTTGCCATCAAAGTCTGACTCGGTTTTTATTTCTGAACGTAAATTGGTTATGGTAATTCCTGGCAATGGTAATCCGTCAATTTTTGCTATAATACTGGCTTTTATTAGTTGTTCATTTAAAATTGAAGGCGCAGTTTTCTAATTAACCATTTGAAGTTGTAAAGAATCCACTGTTACGATTCTTGATTTGCCTTGGGCTTGGATATCTTCCGTGCCAAAACTCAAGAAAGCGAATAGGGTAGAAGCAACATAACTTAAATAGTTGTTTTTTTCTTTCCGATTTAAGACTAGTTCTCTATTGAGTTGTATGGATTTAAATCGTCCACAAAGGTTGCCTTACGTTAGAAATATTTTAACAATTTGCTCATTTGTTTTAGAAGTAAAATCAATAACAGTTTTCTCGCAAGATGAGCAATGACGACCTTTTTGTTGTGTTGTCATTTGATTCCAGTCTTCGTGACAAGGTTTAGGAATATTTATGATTAGTGTCGTTCTCATGATTCAAAGAACTAAAAGAAGAGATCATTTTGAAAGTAAGAATGAGTGAACAGTACTTATAAGTGAGTGAAATAAACGTTTGGCCTATTTCTCAAAAACTTCAACCTCAAATAGTTTATCCCAACGTTTTCCTGTGACGAAAAGTGTTTTTGTATCAGGATTGTAAGCAATACCATTGAGTACATCTAAACCTGGATGTTGCTTCACTAGATTATGCAATGGAGAAAAATCAATAACACCTTCGATAGCCCCATTTTTAGGGTTTATAATGGCCACTCCATTTTTTTGATAACGATTAGCATAAATTTTACCGTTAACATATTCTAACTCATTCATGCCAATTATTTTTCCTTTATTGGTGTACACTTGAAGTTTAGAATCTTCGACTAAAGTTTCAGGATTTAGTAACCAGATTTGTTCAGTACCATCAGATTTGTAAATGTTTGTCCCATCGTTACAAATCCCCCAACCTTCTTTACTTTTTCCGTAGGTAAAACTACTTTTCTTTTCAAACGTATTGACATCGTACACAAAACCAATGTTTTCTTGCCACGTCAAGTGGTAAATATGATCATTCATGATGGTTAGGCCTTCTCCAAAATATTGATTTCCAATAGCTTTATTTTGAAGTACTTCACCCGTTTTGTAATCTACTTTTCTCAATTTAGATTCACCATATTGTCCAGTGCTCTCGTATAATTCTCCATTATGAAATTCTAAACCCTGCGTGTAAGAGGTGATATCATGAGGATACTCGTTTATGATTTTATAACCGTAAACCTTAGGAGATTGGTTGTTTAAAATGGTGATCTTAGTTTCTATAACTTCGGAAGCATCTCCTATACTAACCTTAGCCTTGACTGTTTGAATTCCTAAAAGAACATTATCCAATTTTAAAGACGCATCAACCGGTTCCCCATTTAAGGTGTAGCTAATTGTTGATATTTCAATCCCTTTTGGGTTTTTAATTGAAAGATTTATAGTTTCTCCTAGCGTTGCAACATTACTCTTAGCATTTGTTGTAATGGAAAGACTCGGTTTTTGAGGTGTAGAATTTCCGCAGGAAATAATAGTAACACTTAAGATTGTGATTATGAAAGCTTTAATTGAATACATTTTTGTAGATATTTAGGTGCAAGTTATTTAATAAAATTCAGTTTAAAAAATCAAATAAAATTCAGTTTAAAATCATTGCAAAAGAATTAAAAGATTGTATCTTTGCTGCTGGCAAGTCCTACACAACTAGCTCCTGTTGAATCCTCCAGGTCGGGAACGAAGCAAAGGTAAATGGTCGTAGCAGTGTGATGTAGGTAGCTTGCCTTTTTTTGTACCATAAACTCAAATCTTGAAAGCCTTGGCGAATCAGGATTTTTTAGTTTTTAATACTCTCAGCGGTCATCGGGATCTCATTATGAAATACGGTATTTTGAAATGTTGTATTTTGGTATTTGAAATTTATAAATAATATGTCTAAAGTTGTTTTAATTACAGGAGGATCTTCAGGAATTGGTAAATCAATTGGCGAGTTTTTATCTCAAAAAGGATTTACGGTTTATGGAACAAGTAGGTCACCTGAACGCTATCCAGATTCTAAAATCAAATTGGTAGCATTGGATGTGGCAGATGTACTTTCTGTAGAAAAAGCAATTGCAACTGTAGCTCATGAAGCTGGACGTATAGATGTGGTCATTAATAATGCAGGAGCAGGAATTACTGGGCCTATTGAAGATATTCCTAACGAAGAAATCAAGCGTAATTTTGAGACTAATCTCTTTGGACCTATCAATGTTATAAAAGCAGTGTTGCCTCAAATGCGTAAACAAAACTCCGGGCTTATAATAAACGTCACATCGATTGCTGGTTATATGGGATTACCATATCGCGGAATTTACAGCGCAAGTAAAGGTGCATTAGAGTTGATTACAGAGGCCTTTAGAATGGAAATTAAAGATTTTAATATCCATATGACGAATGTGGCTCCTGGTGATTTTGCGACTAATATTGCTGCGGGTCGTTTTCATGCTCCTGTGATTAAGGGTTCACCTTATGAAGAAAAATATGGTCAAGTTTTGAAAGCTATTGACGAGGATGTCAATAAAGGCAATGATCCTATCATTGTGTCTCATATGATTCATAAAATTATTACAACTCCAAATCCTAGAATACATTATAAAGTAGGTGCATTTATGCAAAAGTTTTCTATTATTTTGAAAAGAATTTTACCTGATAAGATGTATGAGAAAATGTTGCTGAATCATTATAAATTATAAGTTTCTATATTTTTTTTGCTGACTTATTTGTAAATAACTAATAATATGACACAGCTATTAACTCTGTTATTAATTTTGATGATAGAACAGTTTTAATTGAAGGTATTACTCAAATTTCGAGTGCTTTTAAATTTACTGTATTTTTAGATGTATTATCTCCAAGAGATTATGATGAATACTTAAGAGAATATGAGGTTAATTTGTGTTCTAGATTAACTTTCAAGGATTATATAATTATTATTAACTAGGAGTAAGCAATTTATTGTTAATATCATTTGATAATATGTTCTATGGAAAGCGTCATAAAATTGTAAATTCGTGATCATAATTTTAATCACAACTATAACATAACAACACATGAAATTTTTTATTGATACAGCTAACCTAGACCAAATAAAAGAAGCTCAAGATCTTGGTATTTTAGATGGTGTAACTACCAACCCGTCATTAATGGCAAAAGAAGGTATTACAGGTCATGATAACATTATGAAACATTATGTCAACATCTGTAATATTGTAGATGGTGATGTGTCTGCAGAAGTGATTTCTACAGATTTTGAAGGCATGGTAAGGGAAGGTGAGGCGCTTGCCGATTTACATGAACAAATCGTTGTCAAGTTACCAATGATTAAAGATGGTATTAAAGCCTGTAAGTATTTTACAGATAAAGGTATTAAAACGAATCTAACTTTAGTGTTTTCTGCTGGTCAAGCATTATTGGCAGCAAAAGCAGGTGCAACTTATGTGTCTCCATTTATTGGTCGTTTAGATGATATTTCTACAGATGGGTTAAACCTTATTGCAGAAATTAGAATGATCTACGATAACTACGGTTTTGAAACAGAAATTCTTGCAGCTTCAATTCGTCATACCATGCACGTTATTGATTGTGCTAAATTAGGAGCAGATGTTATGACAGGTCCTTTAAGCTCTATTACAGGATTATTAAAACATCCTTTAACAGACATAGGTTTAGAGAAATTCCTAGCAGATTACAACAAAGGGAACTAAATACTGTTTTGAAATTCCCAAAAGCAAAAAACTCTTGAATATATATTCAGGAGTTTTTTGCTTTTAGGAATTTAAGTTTAGTTTATTTAATGCGTTTGGGCTAAAGTAGCCTCAATAAGCTCGTCAATATCAGTGCTAAATAAATCGGTATTTGATTTAATTATATATCCATTATTATCAACGATTAATACCTTTTGTGAATTAGCTATAGCGAACTTTTGTATAGCTTCATTAGGGTTTTTAAACATGTATTCATTCTCAGTAGGATACTTTAATAAATTTAATGTCTTTTTCCACGAACTCGTGTTCATATCATTGATATTGATGGCAATAAAATCCATGTTAGGATATTTAACTTTTAAATTTTTCATCATATAATGATTATTTGTATAACTAAATTTAAAATTTGATGACCAGCAGTAAATTACCGTTGGTGCTTTAATAACATCATGTAGATCTATCACATTACTATTAAAATCTACAATATCAATATTAGGCACCTTATTTCCAGGATACAAGCTTAAAGTAGAATTAACCAAATTTTTAATGTAGGTTTTGTCAAATTCATTAGTGCTCTTTTTTAGGTAAGAGTCGAGCATACTTTTAGATTGCTCTGCGCTAGAACTATTATATACAAATACTCTAGTAGCATGTTTTAACACATAGTCTTTTATTGTTTTATTATCAATAACACTATCAATTAATCTTAATTTTTCTAGATTATAATCTAGAGCTTGTCTATCAAATTTATGATGACTTCCATCATGATAATATTCTTTTAAGGCAGTATTATGAAAATACCAATCCATAAACTTATTATACGAATAAACACCACTTAGAGACACATCATTAAAATTAACATCTGTCCTATAATCATAAAAACCGTCAGGAAGATCCTTATAATGTATCAACTTATTATTTCCGAAGTAACCAAAAGGATATTTTTCTTTATACGTATAGTAGCTGTAATTAATTCCAGCCTCAGCAATTTTCTTAAATAATAATGACGTTTCTTGTTTAACTACAAAACGCTCTAAATTTTCTAATCGCTGCTGCCTTGCTTTATTGATGTGTTTTTCAAATTCTTCTGGTTCTAAATGTTGTAGTTCATAGAACTTTTTGCTAACTACTTCATCATTTAAAAATGCTTTTATGAGAAAATTATTCTTTTTGGAACCAATTCCAGTATATACTAAAGACTCATCAAAATCACTACTGTTTAATCTAAGCATGATGCTATCATTAGGCTCAATAAGAAGCGTTTGATATTCACCTCCATGGGTAAAATAATATAAACCAGCCTTCAAATCATTGATTTTATAGACAAACCTATTTTGTGCGTCTAGACGAATAGTATCTCGCTCAGTTTCATTACTGTAGATGGTGATATAATTGTTATTAGGATTGACAATTTCTCCGCCAAAATAAGCTGTATCAGCGGTTTTGGGTTTAGAATTGCAACATGTAAATAAGAAACTTGTTAATATGCTAGCTATAATTAGTTTCATAGAAAATTTAAGTCGTGGGTAATTATTCCAAACAAAAATAAAGGTTGCGAACTCTAACTGATGTTAATAGGTTGTTAAATGTTGATTTTACTAAGATAAGAGGTTGTACCGGAGCTAAAAATAAGCCCGTTTAGTTTCATACAATCGTTAGAATTTTTTACTTTTGCACCCTGAAACTTTAGGTGCTTATGTTTCTTCGGAAATTCTAAAGCGGTAAAAGTTGTAACTTAAATAAATACAGTATGTTATCAGTATCAAATCTTTCGGTACAATTCGGAAAAAGAATCCTTTTTGACGAAGTAAATACAACCTTTAATAATGGAAATATTTATGGAATCATTGGGGCAAATGGCGCAGGGAAATCTACATTTCTAAATATTATTGCAGGAAAACAAGATCCTACTTCGGGACATGTCCATTTAGAGCCAGGTAAACGTATGTCGGTTTTAGAACAAAATCATAACTTATATGATGAGCACACTGTTTTAGAAACCATCATTATGGGTAACAAACCTTTATTTAAGTTGAAGTCTGAAATTGATGCACTTTACGCTGATTATACAGATGAAAATGCTGAAAAAATAGGAGAACTTCAAGTGCAGTTTGAAGAAATGAATGGCTGGAATGCAGATAGTGATGCAGCAGCTATGCTTTCAAACCTTGGTATTAAAGAAGAATATCATTATACATTAATGAGAGATTTAGATGGTAAACAAAAAGTACGTGTCTTATTAGCACAAGCCCTTTTTGGAAGTCCAGATTTATTAATTATGGATGAGCCTACAAATGATTTAGATTACGAAACGATTTCTTGGTTAGAAAACTTTTTAGCTAACTATGATAATTGTGTTATTGTGGTATCTCACGATAGACACTTTTTAGATGCCGTTTGTACACATATTTCGGATATTGATTTTAGTAAAATCAACCATTTTTCTGGAAACTATACGTTTTGGTATGAGTCTTCACAATTAGCCGCAAGACAACATGCACAACAAAATAAAAAAGCAGAAGACAAGAAAAAAGAACTAGAAGAATTTATTAGACGTTTCTCTGCTAATGTTGCAAAATCAAAGCAAGCAACAAGTAGAAAGAAAATGATTGAAAAATTAAATATAGGAGATATTAGACGCTCTAGTCGTCGCTATCCTGCTATTATTTTTGATCGTGACCGTGAGGCGGGAGATCAGATTTTAAATATTGAAGGATTATCAAAATCATTAGAAGGCCAAGTTTTATTTAGTAATATAGATATTAATCTTAATAAAGGAGAAAAAGTAGTACTATTCTCTAAAGATTCTAGAGCAACATCAGCTTTCTATCAAATTATAAATGGTAAGGAAGTGGCAGATTCAGGTAAGTTTGCTTGGGGAGTTACTACGACACAGTCCTATTTGCCTTTAGATAATAGCGAGTATTTTGATAATAACCTTTCACTTGTAGACTGGTTGCGTCAATGGGCAACAACAGAAGAGGAACGAGAAGAAGTTTTTATTAGAGGATTTCTTGGTAAAATGATTTTTAGTGGAGAAGAAGCTTTAAAAACCTCAAATGTGCTTTCTGGAGGAGAAAAAGTACGTTGTATGTTAAGTCGTATGATGATGGTAAGAGCAAATGTATTAATGCTTGATGAACCAACAAATCATTTAGATTTAGAGAGTATTACCGCATTCAATAATTCGCTTAAAAATTTCAAAGGGACAATCATGTTTACAACTCATGATCACGAATTTGCTCAGACAGTGGCTAATCGTGTTATCGAATTAACACCAAGTGGCGTTATAGATCGTTACATGACATTTGATGACTATATGAGCGATAAAAATATTAAAGAGATGAGAGAAAAAATGTATGCAGTAACAGTATAGTCTCCTATATTTTTTTTCTTCGGAAATAGAAAAACTCTAAGACTCTAACTCATCCTGAACACTTGCTATAATTGTTTTAGCTTCTAATAGTTCTTCATTACTAACGTAAAGCTCTTGGTATCCTTGTATAGAGGCTCCAAAACCTGCAAGTCTTCCTGATTCAGATTCGTCTTTGATAATAGCGTTTATTCCTGCGCCTTTAAGTCTATCTAAAGCCAATTGAACAATGATGAAACTTCCTGAGAATATTTTAGTGTATAAGCTATCTGACATAGTTTTAAATTTAGGATTAATATGTAATGAGCATGTAATATTACATGAACCCTAAGTTACAAAAAATGTACCACTTTATTTGTTGTTTCATAAAATCTGTACGAACGTTAAAATTTCTATAATAAACTAAAATAATGTTTAATCATTTTGTATTTTTGTTAAACAAATTCAGTAATTATCTGTCATGGGTAATATTTTGATTGATTTAGTTAGGTTGTTGAAAAGCCATATTCGCAAGGATATGGCTTTTTACTGTTATATCTAGTTTTTAACGAATAAGCGCTAATAATTAACTATTCTGTCTGTAATAATTACACCTCTATAGGTTTCTTCAATCTTAATATAATTTATAATAATAAATATCTATAGTATTAAAGTGTTTAATTTTTCTAACTTTAAGCGATCAATAAAATAAAACATTTACCATGGATAATAAAAACACTGAAGCCTTCGGAATTAATAATTCTTCCGCTGCAAATTGCCCTTTTTTAAGTGGAACAAATAATAAGACCTCAGGAGGTGGAACTACAAATCGCGATTGGTGGCCAAATGAACTTCGCCTTAATATTTTGAGACAACACGCTCCAGAATCTAGTCCAATGGATAAAGATTTTGATTATTCAAAAGCATTTCAAAAGTTAGATTTTAGTGCGTTGAAAAGAGAAGTTTTAAATTTGATGACAGATTCTCAAGATTGGTGGCCTGCAGATTACGGTCACTATGGTGGCCTTATGATTCGTTTAGCATGGCATAGCGCAGGAACTTATAGAATTGGTGATGGTCGAGGAGGAGCAGGTGGAGGAAACCAAAGGTTTGCACCAATAAACAGTTGGCCAGATAATGGAAACCTTGATAAAGCGCGATTATTATTATGGCCTATTAAGCAAAAATACGGACAAAGTATTTCTTGGGCAGATTTAATGATACTTGCAGGTAATTGTGCTTTAGAATCTATGGGTTTTAAAACCTTTGGATTTGCTGGAGGTCGAGAAGATATCTTTGAGCCAGAACAAGATGCATATTGGGGAAGTGAGACGGAATGGGGTGCAAATGATGAACGCTATGAAAATGGAGAATTAGAAGATCCATTAGGAGCAGTAATGATGGGATGGATTTATGTCAATCCAGAAGGGCCAAATGGTAATCCAGACCCAATGGGTTCTGCTAAGAATGTTAGAGAGACCTTTGGTCGTATGGCCATGAATGATGAAGAAACCGTTGCCTTGGTCGCTGGCGGTCATACTTTTGGGAAAGCTCACGGTGCCGCAGAACCCGATAAGTATGTCAGTACAGAACCAGCTGGTGCAACACTACAAGAGATGAGTACGGGTTGGAAAAACAGTTTTGGTACCGGAGTTTTAGAGGATACAATTACAAGTGGTATTGAAGGTGCATGGACGCCTAACCCAACCCAATGGGATCATGATTATTTTGAAGTGTTATTGAATTATGATTGGGAATTAACGAAAAGTCCAGCAGGTGCACACCAATGGACTCCAACAGCAGCATCAAATGCGAGAATGGCCCCAAGAGCTGGAGATGCTAATGGCAAGCAAGCATTGATGATGACAACCGCAGATATAGCACTAAAGATAGATCCAGACTATTTGAAAATTTCTAAGCATTTTCATAAAGATCACAAAGCTTTTGAAGATGCTTTTGCACGTGCGTGGTACAAATTAACGCATCGTGACATGGGACCAATTGACCGTTACTTAGGTCCAGAAGTTCCTAAAGAAGAATTATTATGGCAAGACCCAGTACCAAAAGTTGACTATACTTTAAGTGATGGAGATATGAGTTCACTAAAACAAATCATAAGAGATTCAGGTCTTTCAATATCACAAATGGTAACGACTGCTTGGGCGTCTGCTTCTACTTACAGAGGTTCAGATAAACGTGGTGGAGCAAATGGTGCACGTATACGATTAGAACCCCAAAAAAATTGGGAGGTTAATAACCCTATGGCTCTGCAAATTGTTCTCCATAAATTGGAAGACATCCAAACTCAATTCAATGGCGATATTTCCATGGCAGATTTAATTGTTTTAGCAGGAAATATAGGTGTTGAATTAGCTGCTAAAAAGGCGGGACATACAGTTGTAGTAGATTTTAATCAGGGTAGAGGAGATGCTACTCAAGAGCAAACAGATATCGATTCATTTTGTTATTTAGAGCCTTTGGCAGACGGTTTTAGAAATTACATCAAACCTAATGTCAAATTAGCTGCGGAAGATCTATTAATTGATCGTGCTAATTTATTGACATTAACTATTCCTGAAATGACAGTTTTAGCTGGTGGTTTAAAAGTTTTAGGAGCTAATTATGATGGTTCTAATCATGGTGTTTTTACTGAAAGTGTTGGGGCATTAAGCAACGACTTTTTTAAAGCTATTTTAGATTTAAATTATACTTGGAAAGCAACTTCGGATGATGACAAATACTTTGAAGGGAGTAATCGCAAAACAGGTGACGTTAAATTTTATGGAACGCGAGCTGATTTGATTTTTGGTTCAAATTCTGAATTACGTGCTATTTGTGAAGTCTATGGTGCCAATGATGGTGAGGACATGTTTATTAATCACTTCGTTAAAGCATGGACTAAAGTAATGAACTTAGATCGTTTTGATTTGAAGTAATTTTCAGAAGAAAATAGAAAAGAGAGAAGGAGCGAGTGTATTAAACTCGCTTCTTTCTGCTTTAAATTGGGAGATTTACAAAGGATGATTCGTTGAACATCCAATCAAAATAATAATATGTTTATGAAAATAATATGTTTATGAAAGATGTTGAATTATTCTTCGAAGCTATTCGTATAAAAGACCATGATACCCTAAAAAGACTTTTAGTTGCTAATCCAAAATTAGTAAACAACAAAGATTCTAGAGGTTTTACACCCTTGATTTTTGCAACTTATTTTGATAATGAAGTTGCAGCCAAAGTTGTAATTGAACACAAAGCAGCTATTGATGCCAAAGATGGAACTGGAAATACAGCTTTGATTGGAGTTTGTTTTAAAGGCAACGAAAAGTTAGCAAGGCTATTAATTGAGAATGGAGCACATATAAATGCTCATAATAATTTAGGGACAACACCTTTAATTTTTGCAACAATGTATAATAAAGAAAGTTGTGTGAGACTACTTTTGGAAAAAGGTGCAGATAAAACCATTCAGGATAACGAAAGTAAAATAGCATTAAATTATGCTTCGGAAAAAGGCTTCCAATCAATTGTTGACCTCTTGAAGTAGTTTTTATATGTTCGTTTAAATTGTTGCGTCTTGGCTAGCAACTAAATTAGTAAAGGGAAACGAACCAGAATAAAATCCGCAGGATTTTCGAGTACACACATAACAAGCAATTGACTATGCATGTTGTTGTTGTTGTTGTTGTTGTTGTTGTTGTTGTTGTTGTTGTTGTTGTTGTTGTTGTTGTTGTTGTTGTTGTTGTTGTTGTTGTTGTTGTAAATAGTTTTTATTCACAGATAAGATTATAATCTTCAATTATTTGAGTAATATCATATTTTTCATAAATACCATCTTGAATAAAAGAAACAACATCTTCACAGTCAGAGAAATAATTTTTCATGGAGTTTTTAAAGAATCGAAGACCAGCGTTGTATAGGACTTGAGTTGCAATAAGTTCGTTTTCACGTATTAAAAAGTATTGTTTTACTTTTATTTCCTTTGTACTATATAATCTATTTTGATTTGAAAAATCTCTACGTACATGTCTTTTAATTGTTCTGGTTTAAAGTTTTACTTTTCCATTTCTTATTAATTTAAATATTAACATTTTATTTCTAGTTATTGGTATATATTCATAATAGCCAAGATTTGGATTAGAAGTTCCAAAATACACCTTGTCAACTTGTGTTTGGTCAAATTTTTTCGTCCTACTTCTTAATTCAGGTCTATATTTTAGTTTAGATTTTCCAAAGGAAATAGGTGTTATAGGAATTGAAGTTGTTGGGATTTTGATATACCCTTTTAAAACTTCTCCATTTTTTAAATATAGTTTACCACGAGTCCAGTCATATTGAGCAAAGCTGGTTGAAAAAGTTAATATTGTAATTATTATAATAATGTATTTTCTCATTTTTGATTTTAAATTGTTTGCCATGCAAAGATAAAGTTCCGTTTCAATGAATTTTATCAGTTGTTAAACGAAGGTAGTAGGAAATTTGTACAACGTTAAGTTTTGATTTAAACAAAAAAATCACCTTGCTTTCGCAAAGTGACTTTTAAATACTACTAATTTTTCTTCTTTCTAGGTATCAATAGAACCCATAACACGTTTCATAAAAGTATTCAACGCTTCTTTTTTAGGTGTTCCCGACTTGATCATCTTTTGGACTTCTAAAGCACCATACATGTTAGAGATTAGTTCTCCAATAACATCTAGTTCTTCATCTTTCAAAGAAGGCACTTCAGTAAGATTCTCAAGTGTTTCAATGGTTTCAACAACATAATCTTCGTCGTTGTCTTCAATAAATTGAGATAAATGTTTAATTACAGGTAACTTCATGGGAAATTTATTTTTAATGTCCGCGATAGCGGAAAACTCTTAAAGATTATACAATTTACTTTACGCCTTCAACCAATTCCTTCAAAACATCAAACTTGTTGGTTTGCGTTTGATTGACAAAAGTTCCGTTTTTAAATGTCGCAAATGTTGGTAAATTATCAACAGTCGCTAATTTTCTAGATTCTGGAAATTGTTCTGCATCAGCCATTACGAATGTGATGTTTTCATTTTCCGAAGCTAACTTTTTGAATTTTGGCTTCATGATTCTACAGTTGCCACACCAAGTAGCAGAATATTGTACAATTACCGTTTCGTTTTCTGAAATTAATTCAGATAAATTATCGTGTTCTAATTCTTTGACCATAATTTTGATTAATATTAAAATTCCAATATCTAAACCAAACGATTTAAACATTGGAATTTAGAATTTGAATGTTATGTTTAGTTCATCTGTGCTTTTAAATACGCTGCAGTACCTTTAGCATTCGCCTGCATGGCATCTTTTCCTTCTTCCCAGTTTGCAGGACAAACTTCTCCTTTTTCTTGAACGTGCGTTAAAGCATCAATGATTCTTAAATATTCATTTACGTTTCTACCTAATGGCATGTTGTTAACGCTTTCGTGTTGGATGGTTCCTTCTTCGTCAATGATGTAAGTCGCTCTATATGTTACATTATCACCTTCAACGGTATATAACCCAGTTTCTTCGTTAAAATTAGCTTCAGAAATATCTAAAATATCAAGAGCAGTTGCTAAGTTTCTATTCGAATCTGCTAATATTGGATACGTTACACCTTCAATCCCTCCGTTGTCTTTAGCTGTGCTCAACCAAGCAAAATGCACTTCTGCAGTATCACAAGACGCTCCGATCACGATTGTGTTTCTTTTTTCAAATTCTGCTTGTGCAGCTTGAAATGCATGTAATTCAGTTGGACACACAAAAGTAAAATCTTTAGGGTACCAAAATAAAACTACTTTTTTGTTGTTGTTTTTTGCTTCTTCAAGAACGTTGAGTTTGAAAGTGTCACCCATATCATTCATTGCATTTACGTTTAAATCTGGAAATTTTTTCCCTACTAAAGCCATATCTATATTTTTATTTTGTTGTTATATTTTAGTGCAAAACTAAAGAATAGAATAGGTAATTAATATAGATATTAATTATAAGAAACTATGAAATGATAGTATTTGGTTATGGCTTAGTTAAAGCAGGTAAAAATGTATTAATTTGATAAATAATGAGTGTTAAAACTGTCAAGTATGCAATTATGAGCTCATAATAATAAAATATTATTTTTACTTATTTTTTAACTCTCGAATTTTTATTGAGAAAGCAGCGAATACTAGGGTTGTAAAAGGACTTAGCCAATTAAAAATAGCATATATAAAATACTCGCTAACACCAACACCTAACACACCAGATTGGTATGCTCCACAAGTATTCCAAGGAATTAACACAGATGTAACAGTACCAGAGTCCTCTAAAGTTCTAGATAAGTTTTCTGGAGCAAGGCCTCTATCTTGGTAAGCTTTCTTGAACATCTTTCCTGGGATTACTAAGGCGAGATATTGGTCTGAGGCAATAATATTTAGTCCTAAGCAACTTACAACTGTACTCGCAAACAATCCAAAAACTGTCGTGGCAATAGAGAGTAGTGCTTTGGTAATTCTAGATAAGGCACCTATAGCATCCATAATACCTCCAAAAACCATAGCACACATTATGAGATAAATAGTCCATAGCATTCCGTTCATTCCTCCAGCACCAAAAAGTTGTTTGAGTTTATCAATAGTTAAGAGTCTGCTTAGGCTTTCTGTTTTTAGGTCTAATGTGTTTTTATCATAGTTTGCATTGTCAAAAATGTGTTGTAATTCTTCATTTGAAAAGTTTTTCTCAATTCCGCCATCAGTAAACAGAGGTTCTAGATTTTCGTTATTATTTATGGCTTTTACATCCTGCGTGTTGAGGTTTGCCATGTAAGTCGAATCATCAATAGGGATATTAGTATCTGTAAATATTGAATTTACTATAGTTTTAGTTTTTGACCCGGTGACGTTTTCTAAGACATTAGGTTGGAAAACAACTGCGAAAATAATAGCCAAAATAACTCCAGTCCCTAAGGCGACTAATGGTTTTGTTTTTAATAAAATTAAACCAACAACGGCGACAGGTACTGCAAATAACCAAGGGGTGATATTAAAAGTAGCATCAATAGTTTCGAGTATTTGAGAAATATCTGCATTTCCTGTGGTGTCTATTGAGGCACTTATGATAGCAAAGACAATCAATGTTACAATGATGGTTGGTACGGTTGTATATGCCATATATTTGATATGGGTAAATAAATCGGTTCCAGCCATTGCAGGAGCAAGGTTTGTGGTATCGCTTAAAGGTGACATTTTATCTCCAAAATAAGCTCCCGAAATTACGGCGCCAGCAATCATTCCAGGATTGATGCCTAAAGCTGTACCAATACCAACCAACGCAATCCCTACGGTTGCCGAGGTGGTCCACGAGCTTCCCGTAGCAATAGAAATAACTGCGGCAATAATCACAGACGCTGGTAAAAATATCTCTGGACTCAAAACTTGTAAACCGTAATAAACCATAGCAGGAATCACGCCACTAATCAACCAAGTGCCAGCAAGCGCACCAACCAAAAATAAAATCATTATAGGCACAAAAACACTTCTAATATTCTCCCAAATCTCTCTGAGCATTAATCCCAAAGAGACTTTATTAAAAAAGCCTACAATAGCAGCTACGATACCTCCAAGTAATAGTATGATTTGATTAGTATAACCTCCAAACCACTCTTGATCGTCAACAAAAAAGATATTATAAGCTAACATTCCCATTAAAATAATGACAGGAATTAACGCTTCAAAGAAATTAAGTTCCTTATTATCAACGATGTTTTGATCTTTAGCTTTAAATTCTGAAATGTTATTGTCTTCGCTCATGTGATTATTTTGACGGTTTTCTATGGTAATGTTACAATAATGTTGGCTATTTTGCAAATCAAAATTGTTGCGTACTTTTACATTTCAATTTTAAAAATAGTAATGGATTCCTTAACTCAAATTATTTTAGGTGCTGCTTGTGGTGAAGCTGTTCTAGGTAGTAAAATAGGTAATAAAGCGTTATTATTTGGAGCTATTGGAGGAACGATTCCTGATTTAGATGTCTTCTTCGGATGATTATTTTAGGCTTATGAAATTCACATCACGCTATTTCATTGAGGGAGTATATACGCTATTTTGTTTTCTGTTTTGGTAGCATTTGTACTCGGTTGGCGGGTTTATAAATTGTACAACAGCGTAAGGTGTTTACAATCATTCGATTAATGAGACTAGGTTCAGCTGTTTTCCTAATGTCTTCTTGAGCATCTTCTTTTTAGACTGCATTACACTGTACAGCACACAGTTATTTAGCACCATTCTAAAATTATCGGGTCGCTTTTAATAACAGCGCAGTTGTAAACCCCCTAGTATACAGTTTCTTTTTTGACGAGCATGGTTAGGCGCTATGGTGCTACCTATAAAACAGCAATTGTTCCGTATGTTTAAAAAATTGGGGTCGGTGCAAACTCAGTATATTTAATGTTTTTTATTTTAAGAAGCTTCCTAGTGATCATGTAGTTAAAACGCATTAATTACAACATATTTTGCTCACAACCTTCTATTCTGAATACCTATTGTGGTATCGTATCGCAGAAACCGAGAGTACATGACTGGGTTGGTTAGTATTCCGTATTGAATAGATCAGAACGGTTTTTTGGATGGCAGAAATTTCCAAATAAAAGAGGTTTAAATCTATTGATTATTAATACACAAACGATTTATTATGACTTCGAAATGAGTATTATGCGGCTGATATTAAGTAGTATGGGTGTTTTTTTGTAAAGAGTAACGTTACCCTCTAGTAGAAATGTGAGACCGTTACAACGTCCTTTTTAATAGCTAACGCTATAAATCAAATAATCGTTTGGATATGACAGCATGTGCCCTAGAAATAAATGTTTTTAAGTTTACATTGCATGGCTTTGGACTTTTGACTGGAAGCATTAATTAATCTCTAATATCAAGATTGTAGTTTACCAATGAGCTTTACTTCATTTTTGATGGTATTGTAGTTTGGTGAATGCATAGTCACACGCTCCATTAATTTCTCATATTGTTCTTGTGTACCGTTTCCTTCGACGTAGAAAATAAATTTTAGCTCCGGAAAACCAGGATTAACATCAGGATTTAGACCTAAGAACCCTCGTAAATCTAATTCGCCATCAATTTCAAGTTGTAATTGATTAATTTCAATATTCATAGCTGTTGCACCAGCCATAAATGTCACAGCCATACAACCAGCCATACCACCAAGCATGTATTCCGCTGGATTTGGTGCACAGTTAACTCCCAATAATTCATTAGGCTCATCAATAGTGAACTTAAAATCACGAATAAGTTTATGTTCTCCAAGTACCATGTTTTTTGTTGATACTGTTGTTTTTGTACCGCTTTCCCAGTTGAGTTTTACACCATAAGATGCTTTGCCTTCGATGTTTTGTTCTTTTACCTCGTTTGCATATTCGCTTAAGCCTGCAATATTTATATTATTAAGCATAGTTAGGTTGTTTTTTAAAAATGTAATGTAATGCTTGTTCAAAATCTGATGTTAAATCTTCAATATCTTCTACACCAACAGAAAGACGTATAAGCCCGTCATTAATACCAATGGCTTTTTGTTGTTCTTTGGTTAGTGATGCTTGTGATGTATTGTATGGTAAAGAAATAAGACTTTCTACACCACCAAGACTTGTCGCTTCTTTAGGCAATTTTAATAGCTTTAAAAGGGAATGCGCATTTTTGTCACCACCTTTAATTTCAAAACTTATCATCCCAGAATTTTTTCCTTTTAATTGAGTTTTAGCTAATGCATGCTGATCATGGGATGCTAATCCAGGATAGTATACTTTTTTGATATTGGGATGATTTTCTAGATAAGTAGCTAATTCTAGAGCATTGCTATTATGTGTGCGCATGCGTAAAGCAAACGTTTTTAGACTGCGTTCTAATAAAAAACAAGCATGTGGATCCATTGAGCCACCATTTTTTAGCATTTGGGGCCATAAACGGTCTACTAATTTTCTAGACCCAGAAACTGTTCCTCCAATTAAATCTGAATGACCATTCAAGTATTTTGTGGCAGAATTTACAACCAAATCCACACCTAAATCTAAAGGTTTAACATTGTAAGGCGTTAAGAATGTATTGTCAATAATAACTCTCAAACCATATTTTTTACTTAGGGCGACAATCGCTTCAATTGGTACGATTTTTAATAAGGGATTCGTCAGGGATTCAAAATATAATATTTTGGTATTATCTTGAATTGCTGCTTCAATCTCTTCAATATCTGTAGGGGATGTGAAGGTTACAGACATGCCATATTTATCTAAATCTTCATATAGAAAATTATAAGTACCACCATAAATATCTCTAGAAGACACCACATGACTTCCTTTATCTAGCATGCCAAGAATTGCTGTGGAGATGGCTGCCATTCCAGAAGAAAATACAATAGAACTCTCCGCATTTTCTAAAGCAGATAATTTTTCTTGAACGCTCCATTGCGACGGATTTCCGTAGCGCGTATAAATCATTTCATCGCGTCCACGTCCTTCTTCAATAGCTTCATAAGAAGATTCATTGAGGTAAAACGTTGAACATTGAAAAATTGGAGTTCCCAGTGCTCCAGTTGTTGGATCGTCATATTGTCCAGCGTGAATGGATTTAGTGGACTCCTTGTAATTTTCGTATCTATTGGTGCTCAATGTAGGACCTTGAGATCGTTTGCGTTTAAGATCATTAAACCAAACATCACCATGGGCTCTTTTTTGTTCAATACCTTGATAACTTTTTTTCATTTATTAAAGGATTAAGACCAAATAAACTTAAAATTCATTTGGCATGGATTATGCAAATTGTTTTTTTAAAACCATATTAGAGTAAGCAGGTTCTTCTTTTGATTTTTCAATATAATCACTTAAAAATTTAGCATCTTTTTTTACACCACCCAAGGTTGCAGAGCCTCTAGTGAATAACCAGGGAAGCCCTAAAAAGTAGAGCCCTTCTAAAGCACTAACACCTCTATAGTTTTTTGGGTATTTATAATCGTTTAGAGTGACCCCTTCAATCCATTCAAAATTGGGTTTAAAACCCGTTGCCCAAACAATGTTTTTTATGTTTTGGTAATGTCCTTCTTCAAAATATAATTCGGTTTCATTGGCATCTAAAGTCCGCCCAACACAAATTACATTGTCTTTTTTTAAGAGTGATTTTACATCTGTTCCAATAACAGGTTGACCACCTTTACTTAGTTTTTTTCCTATATAAGAAAACTTGCTAACCGATAGAAATCCAATCTTCTTAAACCACCACCATATTGTTTTTCCCAATATTTCTTGAGGAATTGAGGTAATATTAGTATCTCCAGAAAAATAGACATTGCGATCAGTGTTCGAAATTTCATTAAGAATTTGAACTCCAGAATCCCCTGCACCAACGACTAATGTGTCTCCTTTTTGAAGCTGGTCGGGGTTTTTATAATGCTCACTATGTATTTGGATAATGTCTTTTGAAATTTTAGAGTGGAAAGGTGGCGTAAACGGTTTGTGAAACGGACCTGTTGCCACTACAACATTTTTCGCTTTAAAGGTTTCTGATTCACTTTTTAAAACAAAATGATCATCTTCCTTTTTTAAACCTTTAATCTTTTGATTAAAAGTAATTGGTATTTTGAATTTCGTAACATAGGATTTCAAATAAGCTGCAACCTCATATTTATCTGGATAATAGCCTTTTTTTGTAGGGAAGTCCATTCCCGGTAAATGGTTAAACTCTGTTGGTGTAAATAATTTTAATGAATCCCAACGTTTTAGCCATGGTGCTCCAGTTTCACTGTTAGCATCAAGAATTAAGAAATCTTTTTTTAATTTAGTAAGTTGGTAAGCCATTGATAACCCTGCCTGTCCAGCTCCAATAATTATAAAGTCTGTCATGCTTCAAATTTCAGCTTATTTAGATTATAAAACAAACATTTGTAGTTTATTTAGAAAATAAAACTATATAAGAATGAATTTCTAGTTATATTTGTTTAAAATATTAGTATTCAATATCATAAACTGAAAATCTTTCAAACTCATGATTCAACTAGATGCCATAGATAAAAAGTTACTTCATTTTCTCCAAATAGATAGTAAGCAAACAAATAAAGAACTCTCTGGTAAATTAAATCTTTCTGTGACAGCAGTTTATGAGCGTATTAAAAAATTAGAACGTGAAGGTATTATTTCAAAGTATGTCGCTCTAGTTGATAAGAAATCTGTAGATAGATCTTTCGTGACGTTTTGTAGTATTAAATTAATGCAGCACACCAATGATTATGTGGTCCAATTTGAAAAGGAGGTGAAGGAGATAGAAGAGGTTTTAGAATGTTACAATATAAGTGGAGATTATGATTATCTGCTTAAAGTTATTGTTGCAGATATGGACGAGTTTAGAGAATTTATGGTTAAAAAATTAACTTCAATCAGTCATATTGCAAGTACCCATAGTGCTTTTATGATTAGCGAAGTAAAACATACCACTGCGATTAGTGTTTAGCATTAATTGGCTACCTTTAACTTATGCAATCATCCGCTTATAAATTATCAGAATTCTTTATCGCCTTTATTTTAGTTCCAGTCAGTTTCGCAATTGAGTATCCTATTTGGATTAAAATAATTATTGGACTATTGGGATTTTTATACATCCTTTTTGTGCTTTTACGAGTTGAGAAAAATAAGTTCAGAATTGCTCAAAATCTAGATTGGTCATCTTTTATTAAACGAACATCTCTGCAATTGATTGGTATTGCTATTCTCACAACCAGCTATGTATGGTTTGTAGATTCATCTAACCTCTATGTTGTCGTTTTGAATAAGCCATTACTTTGGTTGACGATTTTATTTCTTTACAGTTTTTTCTCTGTATATCCTCAAGAGTTGATTTATAGAACCTTTTTTTTTCAGCGTTATCAATCGCTGTTTAAAAACAAAACACTTTTTATTATTGTCAATGCAGCCTTATTTTCATTAGCTCATATTTTCTTCAGAAATGGGCTTGTCATGATTCTAACGTTCTTTGGAGGAATTCTTTTTGCTCTAACCTATAGAAATACAAAATCAACATTATTAGTAACCATTGAGCATGCTATTTATGGCTGTTGGTTGTTTACAGTTGGAATGGGAGAAATGTTAGGATTTCCACATTAGTATTTTTTTTTAATTTAGCATAAAGAAGATTGTTATTCTATGAAATACTACCAGATTAAGGATTTGTATACGTCTATTTTTAAGTCTTACGAGAAACCTTCCTTAGAAACACACATCAAAAAAATTATGGACTTGGATAGCTATTTGCCTTATAGCTCCACATTTTTCTGTATCACGAATACACAAAGCTTAGAATTTGAGTATATAAGCAAAAATTTTAAAGCTTGCCTTGGATTGGATTCTAATGAATTAAAAACTCAAGGTATGCGTTATTTTTGGAGTAGAATTCATCCTAGTGATCTTGAGAAATGGCTTAAAGCACTAAATGAATTAATGACATTTACTTTGGGAAATATTAATGAAGAAGACCGTTACAAAGTAAACTATACATGGAATTATAGGTTTAAAAATGCTGAAAATGTTTATGTGAATTTAATTCAAAATACAACACCTTTAGCTTTTGATAGCCAAGGAAAACCTATTATTGGGCTTGCGCATTACACGGTTCTTCATTCTAAAATAAAAATGGACATAACTGCATCTGCTAAATTATTAAATAATCAGAATGAATATGAGACGCTTTATTTTAATAATTACGGGAAAAAATTATTAAGTGAAGGGATTAGTAACAGAGAAAGAGATGTCATTAGATTATTAGTTTTAGATTTTAGTAGTAAAGAGATTTCTCAAAAGCTCAATATAAGCCCTCATACGGTAGATACGCATCGTAGAAATATATTAAAAAAATTGAATATATCTTCTACAGGCGAACTTATTGGTATGCTGAAAATGAATCAATATTTGATTTAAATACAAACAATTCAAATTACTCAATTTGAGTATTGCGGCGCATTTCTTTTTATAAGACCTTTGTTTTATGCTATTAATTAATTCGTAGGGAATTAAGATAAAGTGTCTACAGAAGAATTCTTATCGATTCGAGTAGGCACTTTTCTTATATACAGAATTACCCAATGGGTTTTGTAATAGATTCTTTCAGTGGAGTCAAAATTCTAATTTGTGTTTTCAGTTTTCGTTATAGTCTATTGGTGGTGTTACAAATAGAAAACAACGAGTGTGTACTTATATTACGTGAATTGGTCTTTGTTTAAAAAACCTATATTCAAATAGTTGTGATTGTCGCTTTTTATATGTCCTTTTTAGACCCTGCAAGCAATGTTTAGTTGTTTTAGATGTTGTTTAATTATTTTAATTTTCTAAAGTATGTTTTCAATAGTCATTCAAAAATGGAGGTGCAGATCTTTTTTTCAATGGTATCAGTCGTTGTTTAAAAACAAACCCTTACGCGTTATTAACCATACACTATTGTTTTCTTTGGTACATTTGTTCTTCGGAAATGAGCGAGTCATGATCTTAACGTTCGTTGGATGATTATGTTTTGCTTCAACATCCTAAAAGACAAAGGTAGAGCCATTAGTTACTGCTGACCACGCTATTTATGGTTATTGGGTATTCACAGTTGTGACGGGGAAGTGGCTTGGTTTTCTATCGTAGACATTTCCGAAGGAAAAAAAATTAGGGTAAAAGCAACCATTTTATGTTTTTTTGCGTCTATTAGGTGTAAGCCTTTATTTAAAAATTATAATTACACGACATCGACGCTTTATGAATGCAATAAATTACATACATTTTATATGAGTAAAAAATTAATATTAACGTTCGGGATTACAATCTTGTTAGTGTCTTGTGCTAGCATAGAAAAACATAACCTACAGGTTACGCAACTTCACTCTGTAGAAAATTTACATGAAGATATCGATAAAGCCTATAAGCAGTTGCAGCGTCATCATCCACGTTTATATCAGTTCACTTCTAAGGGGGTTCTAGACTTTAAGTTTGATAGTCTTAAAAAGGCAATCAACAAACCTATGGATAGTCGTACCTTTTATAAACAGTTAGCAACAGTTACAAAACATGTCGGTCAAGGTCATTTGTCAATTTCACCACCAAGTGTAAAATTAAATAAAGAAGACCGTAATGAGCAAGTCGTGTGGCGGTTTGATATTAATTATCTAAGTTTCGAGTATTTAGATGATACCCTTATAGTTACTGATGCTGTGGGTAAAGATTCTGTTTTAATTAATGCAGAAGTTTTAAAAATTGAAAACGAAATACCTCAAGACTTAATTAAGAAGTATAAAAATTTAATTACTGCAGATGGGTATAATACCACATTTCATAATCGTGTTGTTGGTACGCGTTTTATGAGATACTATACTTATGATAAGGGGCGTTTTGATAGTATTTCGTTAACATTAAAAAATGCGGATTCTACTTTTATTAAAAAATATGTGCGACGACCTTTGAGAGATAGCCTTCAAATACAAATGGATTCTATTAAAAGAGATTCATTAAAAGTGGTACAGAAAACAAAAGTAAAACGAACCAAGGCAGAACGTAAAGCAAAAAAAATAGAGCAAAAAGCCAAACGTAAACGAAATAGTAAATACGGCTTTGTACCAACACAGCACATGCCAGAAGTAAAAAACTATACGAGGAGTTTGAATTTTATTGGTAAGGATAGTACCGTTGCAATTGTTAAGATTAAAGGATTTCAGAATGGTAAATTTGAAGATTTTTATGATGATACTTTTACAATCGTAGATTCATTAAAAACCCAAACATTAATAATTGATTTAAGAAATAATTTTGGTGGGCGTTTAGAAGAGATTGATTATCTGTACTCGTATCTCACAGATGAGAACTACACCTTTATAAATAAAAGTGAAAGTAATACTAGATTTCCTATTTTAAAAAGTTTGATGAGCAATTCAAACTCTTTGGGTACTAAAGTATTTGTAGGTTTATTATCACCTGGATTAGCAATTGCAGATATTCTTAGAGTGAGTAAAAAAGATGGAAAGCTATATCGTAGTTTTAATTCTTCAAAAGAGCAGGAGCCTAAACTATTGAATTTTAAAGGAAAAGTTTATGTCTTAATTAATGGTAATTCATTCTCGGCATCATCGGTGTTGTCATCGCAATTACACGGTACAAGCCGCGCTACGTTTGTAGGCGAAGAAACTGGAGGTGCTTATAATGGTACAGTAGCTGGACTATTCAAAATTTATCAATTACCTCACACAAAAGTACAAGTAAGAATAGGGTTACTGCAATTAGATACCAAACAAAAAACAGATATAGACGGTTATGGCATTAAACCAGACGTTGAAATTTTACCAACGTATCAAGATCGACTCAATAATATTGATCCGGAATTAGACTGGATTTTAAAAGATATTGAAACCCAAAAGTAAACTGTATTGTTGCTAATTATAGGTTTTAAAAATTCGTAAATCTTTAATCAAAGTCGTATTTTTGTGCAACGGTTTCCATGACAATGGGAATCTTAGTATTAAAAAATAGATAAATAGTTTCTTATGAAATCATACGACGTAGCAATAATAGGGTCTGGTCCTGGAGGATATGTAGCAGCAATTCGTTGTTCACAGTTAGGTATGAAAACCGCAATTATTGAAAAATATGCTACACTTGGAGGGACCTGCTTAAATGTAGGTTGCATACCAAGTAAAGCCTTATTAGCCTCTTCACATCACTATGAAGAAGCAACGAAGCACTTTGAAGACCACGGAATCGAAATTCCTGGTGAAATCAGAGTAAATCTAGAAAAGATGATTGGTCGCAAGCAATCCGTTGTTGATCAAACAACTGGTGGAATTGACTTCTTAATGAAAAAAAATAATATTGATGTTTTTGAGGGTCTTGGAAGTTTCAAAGATGCCACACATATTAAAATTGAAGGAAAAGATGCTCAAGAAATTGAAGCAAAAAACATCATTATTGCTACTGGTTCAAAACCTGGAAACTTACCTTTCATTATCTTAGACAAAGAACGCGTTATTACGTCTACAGAAGCCTTAAAACTTAAAGAAATCCCAAAGCACATGATTGTGATTGGAGGTGGTGTTATTGGTTTAGAACTCGGTCAAGTGTACAAACGTTTAGGTGCTGAGGTGACGGTTATTGAATATATGGATCGCATTTTGCCAACTATGGATGCTGGCCTATCTAAAGAACTAAACAAGGTATTTAAGAAAGCTAAGTTTAAAATGATGATGTCCCACAAAGTACAAGCGGTTGAGCGCAAAGGTGACGAAGTCATCGTAAAAGCCGAAAACAAGAAAGGTGAGATTGTAGAATTTAAAGGGGATTACTGTTTAGTTTCGGTAGGAAGAAAACCGAATACAGCAGGCTTAAATGCGGATGCAGCAGGTGTGAAAATAAGCGATAGAGGACAAGTTGAAGTCAATGAGCATTTACAAAC
Organism: Psychroserpens burtonensis DSM 12212; assembly: GCF_000425305.1. Classification (GTDB taxonomy): domain Bacteria; phylum Bacteroidota; class Bacteroidia; order Flavobacteriales; family Flavobacteriaceae; genus Psychroserpens; species Psychroserpens burtonensis. Next base: position 38,318 of record NZ_AUDE01000014.1, on the reverse strand, counting down.
AAACGTAAAGAATATTTATGCGATTGGTGATGTTGTAAGAGGTGCTATGTTGGCTCATAAAGCTGAAGAAGAAGGTGTTTTTGTTGCTGAAACGTTAGCAGGTCAGAAACCGCATATTAATTATAATTTAATTCCAGGCGTTGTTTACACCTGGCCAGAAGTTGCTGCTGTAGGAAAAACGGAAGAAGAATTAAAAGAAGCAGGAGTCGAGTATAAAGCTGGACAATTTCCGTTTAGAGCATTAGGTCGTGCAAGAGCAGGAGGAGATTTGGACGGATTTGTAAAAATCCTAGCAGATAAAAAAACAGATGAAGTTTTAGGAATTCATATGATTGGAGCACGTTGTGCCGATTTAATTGCTGAAGCAGTGGTTGCCATGGAATATAGAGCATCTGCCGAAGATATCTCTCGCATGTCTCACGCACACCCAACATATGCTGAAGCGATGAAAGAAGCGGCATTGGCAGCGACTGAAGATCGAGCTTTACATGTGTAAATAGACTCCTGTGTTGTCAGAAAATCGAAGATTCAGCGAAGTTAATCTCATAATAATTAAAAAGCGAACCACACTTTGAATATACTCAGTGAATAGGTTCGCTTTTTTAGTTTTGTAATTTCCATGCAGACAAGAACCTATAAAATGTATGTATTTCAGAATTAATATATAGCATTAATACTCCTTTAAATCATAGACGCTTGCTGTGATATTGAATGCAGTAAAAATGCTGTCGAAGTATTCTATTTTTATGTTGTAGTATTTTATATGTAACAATTTAATATCTTTAAACGCATATAGTTAACTAGCCTCAACTACAACCACTAATTTGATTTGCTTTCATTAGAAAGTAAATGTTTACACTTTTTCGCCGATTTAGGCATCGATTCCTTTTGGAAAATATATTTCCGAAATACCTTATCTACACTATTACGGCTATCATTAATAACTCTCAGGCAATGAATGATTAAATATTTTTGTCACATCCCTAAATCATATCCAATGTAAAATACAATTTCTGCAAAAGCTCAGAATGGCTCTAGAAATTGTCAAAAACTTGCGATATGCCATTGGTCAAACTGTTCTTGAGGGTATGCGCCTTTTATTGTGTTGCAGAGGAGTAACTAGAATACCATAAGAATTAGTAATACTGCTGTTATGGCCTTGTTCTAAAAGAATAGTATTAGAAACGGTGGTCGTATAGCATTACAAATTATGGAAGCATAAATAGAAGCACCATGTAATTTATAAAATAAAGTAAATTAGTTCACAATGATAATAAGTTATAAATTACAATCAATACAGTACATTTAATACAAACTAAAACAGATAGAAACCATGGGGATATTTTGGGATTTAATCCAACAAGACGAATTACAAAAGCAAGAAGAGAAAGCCAATAGTTTAGAAGAGAGGGTTGAACGACTTGAATCTGAATTAGCAGCAACACGAATATTACTTAACAAAACATTAGTTGCGCTTGAAACCCATTTGGTGAAAGATATCGATGGCGATGGTAAAATGGGATAAACCTAATTGAATTAACACATAACATTAAGACTATTAAAATGAAAAAACGACTATTATTGTTAACGCTTGCTAGTGTTTTTACAGTAACAGCGCAAACCGAAATTGAAAAAGTAAAAGAGACAATAAGTAAATCAGATATTGAAGGTCATATCTATTTTTTGGCTGACGATGTTTTAAAAGGACGAGCAACAGGTTCTCCTGAACTTAAAATTGCAGCGTCTTATTTAGCCAATACCTTTCGTCGTTATGGTGTAAAACCAAATCCAAAAACAGGAACCTACTATCAAGCGGTAACGCTTAAAAGTGTATCTCCTCCTAAGCATGTATCTATTGAAATAAATAGCCAAGTTATTACAGATTATGCATTTCTTAACGCTGCTGCAGTGACATCAAATCAAGACGCTATCTTTTTAAATTATGGGTTAGCTGACGATTATATGGGTAAGGATGTAAAAGGTAAAGTTATTATTGTAAAAGCGGGAAGTCCAGAAACTAGTGATACAAGGGCTGTATTTGAATTGCGAGGTTCTAAGGAAAAATTAGCCAAAGACAATGGTGTAATGGCTATTATTGAGTTATTAAAAACAGACGATAAAATGTGGGGTTTTATTGATCATAATTTTAATGAACCAAGCCTAACGGTGGACTTAGGTGAGGACGACAAAAGTGACGGTAGCGACATAGCCTATGTTTGGGTTTTAGATAGAGAAGGAAAAATGGCAGAGCAACTAAGTGCTGTCACAACGATAAGTTCTAAAATAGCTATTGGAGATAAACAAGAAGAAGCTGTGATTTCACAAAATGTTATTGGTGTTGTTGAAGGCACAGACGAAACGCTTAAAAATGAATATATTATTTATTCTGCACATTACGACCATGTTGGTATTGGTGAACCAGACGAGACAGGAGATACCATTTATAATGGAGCAAGAGACAATGCCGTTGGCACAACTACGGTATTGAGTATGGCTGAAAACTTAGCAAAATATCCAACAAAACGTTCTGCATTATTTATTCTCTTTACTGGAGAAGAAAAAGGTTTGTTAGGAAGTAGTTATTATGTTGAAAATCCGGTATTACCTTTAAACCAAATGGTGTATTGTTTTAATAGTGATAATGCAGGTTATAATGATACCTCTTTGATCTCAATTATAGGGTTGACTAGAACGACTGCTGAAAATAATATTTTTAGTGCAGCCGAAACGTTTGGGTTAAAAGCTATTGAAGATCCAGCTAAAGAACAAGGTTTATTTGACCGAAGTGATAACGTAAACTTTGCTAAAAAAGGAATTCCTGCTCCAACATTCTCTTTAGGCTTTACATCATTTGATGGTGATGTTACTAAATATTACCACAGACCAGGAGATGAAGCGCACACGTTAGATTATGATTATTTATTAAAATTTTTTAAATCTTATGTACTAGCAGGTCGCAAGATTGCTAATGATCCTGTAACTCCTGTTTGGAACTCTGGCGACAAATATGAAAAAGCCTCCAAAGGTCTTTATGACGTAAAAGCAATTAAAAACTAACTTTTAAAAGCTCTTATATTATTAAGTTTTATGGAAACAACAACCATTATTTATTTAGTTGCAGCAGTTTTAATATTGAGAGTCGTTATTAAGTTTACAGCACGTTATTTGAAAGAACAAAAAAATGAAAAAAATGTTGAATAGTTTTGATTAAGTATTTTCTAAAACCTGCTAAAACCTAATTATAGAAAACAAAAAAAGTAAACTTGCCTTGCTGTGAGGCAGGTCCTTTAAATATATCATTGGCGAAATTATCTTTTTGGGTACAAGTATTCTAATTGTGATGCAAATTAATAATTGGAACTTAAATCGTTTGGATAAAAAAAAAAGAGAAGGCTATTTTGATTGGTTTGGAAGTAGAGTTTGATGGAAACCTGAGTTTGATTTTAAATTCTGAATAACGAAATTTAAGTACTGTTTGGTTAGATGTTGTAAATAACCTCAAAGATGAAGACATGTAGCATTAAACTATTCATAAATGGTGGTTTTACCCTTCTTGGCTTCTATTTATTTGATGTCCAATTTAGAGTTTTATAATTTCAGCTTTCATCCAAAATTTTATAAAACGTAACTTTTGATAATACAGAATCTAATTTTAAGGCATACGATATAGAATAATTTCTAAAAAATAATATTTCTTTTAGCCATATGGTAACTTCTAAGATTCAGACCACAGGAAGTATTTACGAATGTTTAGAAGTAGAGCGTGCATCTAAAACTATAATTAAGTAGCTTAAAAGACAATAGAATATGATTAATTTTTTACTAAATCAATACCAAATTCTTACTAAAATGAATACCATTAAATCCTGTGTCATTGGCTTATGTTTTGTGACATCCTTTAGTACTGTTGTTCAAGGTCAAGAAAAAACACAGCTAATAGACTTGTTTTATCAGGCAATAATTAAAGAAGATGACACTAGAAATGACGATGCTAGTAAATTTACAGAAATTAGCTTAGTAAATTATGAGGGAGAAATAATAAACCCCAGAGTGCTTATAGAACGCTATCCAGATACTAAGAAGTACATGCTAAATGATTCTATAATGACCATTAATTCTGGCGTAGTAATTCAGGGTTTTATAGAAGACCTATCGAAACTAGATAGTCGTATTATAATTGAAAATTTTCATTTTAAAAAAAATGTACTCTTAAATTTATCGCTTTATGGAGAGCTTGAAAGTGAAATTTTTAACGCATCCGTTTTGAGAATTAGACATTGTGTGTTTGATGATTTATTTCTTACGTGGTTTAGTAATTTTAATCTTGATTTTAGAGACAACAGCTTCAACGAGCTTAGTATTATTAATGAAACGGTGACATCCCCTAGTGTCGTTATTGAAAATAATACGATAGGGTATTTCCATTTTTGGACGGCAACACCAGGTATCGTAACCATTGCTAAAAATCAAATAGGCTATGTGGAAATTGACCTATCCTCTTTTAGAAACTTAAAACTTCTAAAAAATAGAATTTCTGGTATAGGCACTGCTAACTATTCTCAAGAAGAAATAATTGGGAGGAAATATTGGAAATCTTATATTAATTCACGTAGGGCTCAGCGCTTAGTTGCACTCGATAAACTTTCAGAAGATTCTTTATATTCATATAATGATATTAGTGGTAAGGTTCTATTTCAAATGAATAGTTTAAATCGGGTGGTTTCAGAATTAGAAATTATTGGGAACTCTTTTTTAGATCCAACACATTCTAATCTTGTTATTTTTAGTCAGAATTCGATAAGCATGGAGGTTTCTGGCAATACTTTTGAAACACCTGTAATCATGGCGCCTTCAGTTTCTGGAAAATTTATTATCGAGGATAATAATTTTCATTCTATTAGTATGGATGCAGCAATACCAGCGACACCTCAAAACGAGGTAAGTATAGATTGGCAGGACATTAAAGGAAAACTGTATTATCAAAAGCATGAAGAATTACCTGCTTATTACGGGGAAACTGATGAGGATCTCGCTAATTCTCAACAGTTTTTTAAATTGGTAGCAGGTTATAGTAGACTATTAGAAGTCTACAAAGGGTATGGCAATCTAGACGATGCCAATGACGTATTTCTAGATATGAAAGCACTACATTTAAAACGTTATGAATATCTGTACCGAACAGAGGGAGGAACGACAAATTTCTTTCAGTTGTATTTAAATAAGCTATTAAAGATCTATACACGTCACGGGACAGATCCTGCTCAGGCTATGACTGCCTCCCTTTGGATAATAATATTTTTTAGCCTTATTTATTTCTTTTTTCCATCCGATTGGGATGCCTCTTCAAAATCGAAGCTTATTAAAAATTTTAAAGCGTTTACCGAAAAAAATGATAAAGGTTATTTTAGACCATTTTTATCCCTTGTTAAGGGGGTGCTTTACAGCTTTTTTAATGCCATTACTTTAAGTGTCAATAGTTTTGTAACACTAGGGTTTGGAACGATACCCACGAAAGGACTTGCTAAATATATTTGTATTTTTCAAGGTTTCTTAGGTTGGTTTTTATTAAGTATTTTTATTGTGGCCTTAATCAATCAAATTCTAATTTAAATGATGAAATTATTCAGACATATTACAAAAAACTTTCTGGAACAAAACAGGTAAATACTTCAAACAATGCCTATACTAAAGCATAGCTTTTAATAGATTTTTTTAATGAAAGTTATAACTTTGTAATGACCTTAAAGGCTAAATGATGTTTTTCTCGGTGGAGCAATTTACACTTACAACACCAGTACTTTTGTTTTCTGCTATTTCTTTAACTATGTTGGCCTATACCAATAGGTGTTTGGTGCAACGCTTATTTTATTAATGGTGTCATGAGTATTATTAATTAGAGAAACACAGGTTTATGCGAGAGCATTGATTTTACATCTTGATGATATAAAAAAGCCTTTGAAGAAATAAATAGTGGTTCATAACTCCTTAATCAAATCAAAAATTCTTAAACGATTACTATAATCATAGGCATTAACATCCCTTACAAAGCAATATGCACTGATGTGTTCTTTCTTTACTTTATTAGACAATTCTTCTACTGTAAATGGTCCAAACTCTTTTGATTTTTCAATGTAGTAAAACTCATGATCGTAAATTAAGTTTGTGACCTTTTGCTTGTACTTTTCTTTTAGAAATAGCTTTATATCCTCTACAGTTTCTAAGTCTTGCGTATAATTTGTAGTATTGATAAAAAGAGCGAATTTCTCTTTGTTTTGATGATTAAGGACTAGGACATCATCGTCTTTAAAATAGACTTTTACGGTAATCATGCCATCTTCTGTTTCAATAGAGAATATGTTTTGAATGTCTATTGACCAAGTGGTTTTAATAGTATGATCTTTCCTTGAGATTTCTAAAATATTATCATCTTTAAATGTGTATGTTGATTTTTTTTTAGAGATATCATTTACCAAAACCCAGTCTTTATTTATGAATAATGTGTCATAATGAAGCGTATGGTTAAAAGGTTTTAAATTAGGAATAGCGTCGTTTAGGTATTCTTCCATCGATAAGCAGGATTTTTTTACAAAAATAGTGATTAATAAAACAACGAATTAAATGTATTTTTATTGAATAATCCTCAAAATTTTTCAAGTTGTTTTAGCACCTCTTTTTTATAAGACCTACTCATTGGTAAAGCCTGCCTGTTTATTGTGATATACTCGTTTGTAAAGGATTGAATGAAATGTATTGAAATAATATATGATCGATGAATTCTTAAAAATTGTTGTTTAGGCATTTTTGCTTCAATTGCAGTTATAGTCTCTCTGGTTACGATAGTGTCGTTCTCTGTATGTATTTTGAGATAATCGCTATAACTTTCGATATAGTGTATAGCACTATAATCTATTTTTATCATTTTACGTTCTGAACGTACAAACATAAAGTCTGAAACCTTATGGACTGAAGTATCTGTTTCTGTTACATTTCCGTAGATATCAAAATAGGTGTCTAATGCTTTTTGTAACCTTTCAAATGAAATAGGTTTGAGTAGGTAATCTACAGCTTTAAGCTCAAAACCTTCTACAGCGTAATCTCTATAGGCTGTTGTAAAAATAACTTTGACGCTATCGTTTATAGACTTTGCGAATGATATTCCAGAAATCTCAGGCATATTAATATCCAAAAACACCAAGTCAATATCGTGATTGCTAATGTAATGAAAAGCTTCAATGGCATTACTACAACTCGCTATAACATGAATGTTTTCAATTTTAGATAAATGTGTTTCAATAATTTCTCGCGCAATGGCTTCATCATCTATAATTAAGCAAGATATTGTCTTTGTTTTATGCATTGCCAGTCGTATTTAGTTTTAATTCTACTTCAAAAGTATCTGTTTTGTCATCTATTGCTAATTCATGTTTATTAGGATACAACAACTCTAGTCGCTTTTTAATGTTTTCAAGACCAATTCCATGTTGGGTGGATGTGCTTTCAGAATTTGAATTTTTTATTCGGAAATGGATATGATCCAAACTAGCCGTCAGTTGAACGTCAATTTTTAGAGTACCCTTTTGAATACTGCCATGTTTGAAGCTATTTTCAATAAAAGGAATCAATAGCATTGGAGCAATCGTAATAGCTTCTGAAGTTTTAGAAATGTTTATTTGAACCTTGAGTGTGTTATTAAATCGCATTTTTTCAAGCGCTATATAATCGTTGACATGCTCGATTTCTTCAGATAGTAAAACAAAAGGTTTTTCAACTTGATATAAAAGATAGTCCAATAAGTTAGATAGTTTTAATATCATATCGGGTGTTTCATTTGCCTTTTTTAAAGCAAATCCATACATGGTATTAAGCGTATTAAATAAAAAATGAGGATGTATTTGCATCTTCAAATAATTAAGCTCCTGCTCTTTAAGTTTTAGTTGAGCATCTAGTATTTTAGTTTCTAATAACTTTGTTTTTGAAGCTTGCTCTAAATTTAGTTTTAGTAGTTTAAAAGCACTAACAATGATAACAACTAAATAAACAGCGGTACTTATAAATATAATATTCTTGGTCGCAGGATTCATGGCGTCATATTCGAAATTCGAAATATAAATGAGGCTAAAAAAAATGGAAACCATTAATAGATAGACAGACACGATAAGTGTATATAAGCTGTAAAGTACAAATCGCCAATACTGTTTGGTGATTAAATAATCTGGAATTAATTTATAGGTTGATACATAAGTGGTCGCAATAGTTGTAGGCATTAAACAAAGAGAAAAGAGAAAGGTATCATTAAACCGAGCGCTATTTACACCAAAAAAATAGGTAAAGAAAGCCAGTACAGCACTCCAAAAGAGAAGGTGTGAAATTATTTGACTTATTTTTTTTATAAAAAATGACTTTGTAAACATATTAGGTATTCTCAATACAATGATAATATTTTTTTTTACTGATAAACGTGAAATAGAGACGAACTACCAATTTAGTGAGGGTTTTGACAAGGAGGTCATATCCCAGATAAAAACGGTTGTTAGTCGCAATAAAAGAAAACTAATGTTCTTAATTTTTAAGTTTGAGCATGTTTAACTAAATTTATAACTATGAATACAGTAACAATTACATTAAATGGTTTTTACAGTCAAACCATAGTCGCAAACATTTTTACAGATGGCGGAACACTATTCATGTCTCTTATTTTAATGTGTTTATTAGCCGCTTTGTTTTTTATTATTAGAGGTTTTATAAATGTAAAAAAATCGGTTGCTATAGCAAACAAATCTTTAAAATTAGCAACAGATTTTAGTTTGCTTGGCTTAGTTATGGGTTTTTTAGCCTCTATTCTTGGATTGATTTCTGCATTTGATTCTTTAGAAGCTATAGGTAATGTTGATCCCGCAGTTTTTGCTGGCGGACTTAAAATTTCATTGCTTACAGCTACTTTCGGGCTATTTACATTTGTTGTCGCTAGAATAGGAATTTTTATTTTAAGGCTTATGTTGCCAGCAGAAGATGTTTCAGAATAAAAAAAATCACATATTTAAGTCAAGTGAACTCAGATGAGTTTGCTTTTTTTATCAATTTATATTTCTAGCAATTATTCAATTTTATAATTTTAACTTTTTGATATGTAATTAATGTGACTTACCCATAATTTGAGTGTCCTAATAAACAATTAAACAAACTTTTATTATTTGCAACCCTCTGGTGACCTTTTAAAATTATCAGATGGAGATCCGTTGAGTGCTATTGTAAAAGATAACAATGCAATACTTTTTGAAGTATTGTATAATCGTTTTTCCTAATTTGTATATAATAAATACTATGGATTTGTCTGGAGGTAAAATGTTAAGACAAATCGTGTTTTTCTAATTAATCATATTTATTACTATTACAGTATTAAATCAAACTGGAGTAAATACAGATATTATCACCAGTAATATAACTATAATATTAGCTCCCTTTTGGGTTAGGAACTATAGAGCTCGTTGGAGATTTATTGAAAACGTTTTATAAAAGAAAAATATTTGAAGTAGGAAAGAAAATAGAGTTTGCTGGCAAAGCGTATGAAGTAGAGGCGATTAATAATATCTCTAAGGTATTAAAAAATACAGAAGCAAAACTCATCATACCAATTAAGGATATAGTCGAAAGCCATATTAAAGTGGTGGCCTAGAAGTAATTCTAAGGACATAGATTATTAAGTATAACGACTTAGTTCACTCCGAGGTTTCTTATAAGCCCTTCTCATTAATTTGAGAAGGGATTTTTCTACGGAAATATTATAACTTGACACACAGTGTCTGCTATTTATAAGATATCATTTAAAACGGTAGCCAATCTAATCCCAGCTTTTTGCATTTGTGATCTAGCAATATTTAGATATTTATAAGAATATCTACCACGTAAGTTCTCTCCTTGTTCTGCCGATTTGTAGATGTCATTTGTCAAGATATGAGTTTCTGTAATCCAATCTACAACAGTTCCTTCTTTAATGGTCTTTACCTCTTCTTTAGATAGGAAAGCAGCATTGTCTGCTAGCTCAGAAAAACTCATCCCAAAAGATTCAATCATTTGTGTATCCCAAACTCTATGCATATTAGTGTCTTTGTAATTCCATTGTAATTTAAAGTCATTACCGCCACGATCTTCTTGTAATCCCAAATGCATAGGTTGGTGTAAGTCCCCAATAAGATGAATAAGCATTTTTAGGTAAAACGCTTTGTCGTCATCAGTTGTGTTGTCTTTGATAATCAGGGTTTTACAGTAAGCGATTCCTGTAACTAAATCACCTTCAGGGTTTTTCTCAGACGTTTCATAAGTCTCATCCAAAGGCATGTTGAGATAGTGCCAAGTTTTAAATTTGTTATATCGAGCATCTGATTTAATTTCATCAGCAAATGTAGAAGCTAGAGCAAGTGATTCATAGTTTAAGAGCTTTTTAATTTTACGCTTGGTGCTACTCTTTAAATAATTATCTGCGATAGCTCCAACCACGCGATGACCAGTTTGTCCCCAAATAGGAGGCGTTTCTGCATTTAAACTGAAAGTGGATAACAAGAGTAATAGGAATAAAAAAGAATACTTCATGATAGTAAGTTGAAAGATTTAATATGATTTTTAAAAGGGTGAATATTGAAAATTGAAGTTGTTATTAGAGTCATAATTAAAAACGGATACTGAAAACTTTTTTCACAGCAACAGTAAGTGTTGCGAACTTTTTTCACCATTAGAGTAAGCACTGCAAACTGACGACTGTCAACTTATTTCTTATTCCGTTTATTATAATTCTTATCACCTCTAGTTTTAGGCTTTTTATATTTTGCAGCAATTTTGAATTTATAAGAACCACCCAGATTTTCCTTTTTGTTCTTGTCTTTCTTTTCGTGAAAAGCAGGTCCAGGAGCATCTAAGTCTCTTTGTTTGATTGGATTGTTATGTTCTCTTATTTGTGGTCTTTCCTCTTCAATTAACTCTTGAGAACGTGTTACATCTTCAGGGAAATCAAGCAATGTTATTTTCATATCCATGTAAGCTTCAATGTCTACAATGGACTCTTGCTCTTTTTCCGTAGAAAAAGAAATGGCATGACCTGGTTGCTCTGCACGACCTGTTCTACCAATTCTATGCATGTAATTTTCAGCATATTTAGGCGTGTCAAAATTAATCACCTGACTTATATTCTCGATATCCAATCCACGAGCCATGACATCTGTAGCAATTAAAATTCTATTCTCACCAGCTCTAAATTGCTCAATACTACGCAACCTGTAATTCTGAGTTTTATTAGAATGAATCACACAAGATTGTTCAGGGAACAGTTCTTCTAGTTGTTCAAATAATAAATCTGCCATACGTTTAAAAGCAACAAAAATGAGCACTTTGTGATACGTTTGTTTGTCATTAAGCAACTGTTCTAATAAATTTACTTTCGTATAAAAATTAGCAACGTCATAGCGTTCTTGCTCAATATTATCTAAAGGAGTTCCAGAAACAGCAATCGTTACTTTTTCTGGTTTGGTGAAAAAATCTACAATTAAATCGTCAACATCCTGAGTCATTGTTGCAGAAAACATGATATTTTGACGACGCGGTGGTAAAATATCAAAAATGTTTAATAGTTGATGTCTAAACCCTAAATCTAGCATCACATCAACTTCATCAATCACTAATTTTTGTATGGATTTTAAGTGGAGCACATGACTAACCGCTAAATCAAAAAGACGACCTGGAGTCGCAACAATAATATCCTGACCTGCGGCGACTGCTTGTTTTTGGGTGTTGATATTCGTACCTCCATAAACCCCTAAAACTCTAACATTAGTGTACGCCGCTAATTTTTCTATTTCGTCAACAACCTGCACAACCAGTTCCCGAGTAGGCACTAAAACTAAAACTCTAGGATTCTCCTGAGTAGAAAATTTTAAATGACGCAAAATTGGCAGCATATAAGCAAACGTCTTGCCAGTACCGGTTTGAGCAATACCAACCACATCCTTTCCAGAAGATACAATGTTAAATGCTTGTTCTTGAATAGGTGTTGGGTACTCAAAACCTAAATCGCCTAAGGCATTATATAAAGGTGTATTTAAATTTAAATCTGTAAAAGTCGTTCTTTGATCCATGGTGCAAAGATAATTTTTTACTTCGGAATAATATACTTGTCAGTGACCACATTAATTCGGAAATTTGTTTTTTATAAAAATCGATATTGAGACAGGTAAAAACCCAACACATTTCTAATCCCGAAGCGTTTAAAAAACAACTCCTTAATTGGAGCCAACAATTTGATGAAGTCATTTGGTTAGATAGTAATGACTATGCACAAAAAGAGTCTTCTTATGATGCGGTTTTAGCGGTTGAGGCCTTTACCGTTTTTCAAACCGATTCTTTTGATGCTTTTAACCAGCTCAAAGAATATCAAACGACTACCAAAGATTGGCTTTTTGGGTATCTATCTTATGACCTTAAAAATGACGTGGAACGCTTGTCATCAAAAAATCATGACGAATTAGAATTTCCAGATCTTTTATTTTTTCAGCCCAAAAAAATATTTTTATTAAAAGGAAATGTGCTAGAAACGCACTATTTGAATCTCGTTGATGATGAGTTAGAAGAGGATTTAAGTGACATTAAATCAACGGTCACTTCGAGTGGAGTCGAGACTCATGAAAACAACATTAAAATAAAACTGAGAATCCATAAAGACGAGTATTTTAAGAAACTCAATAATTTATTGTCACGCATTTACAGAGGCGATATTTATGAAGCTAATTTTTGTCAGGAGTTTTATGCAGAAGACACTATAATTAATCCGCTAGAGACCTACCAGCAGCTCAATGCGATTTCAAAACCGCCTTTCGCTACGTTTTTAAAGATCTACGACAAATACTTGTTATCGGCTTCACCAGAACGCTATATTAAAAAAGAAGGTTTGAAAATAACCTCCCAGCCTATAAAAGGAACTGCTAAACGCTCTAAAAATAAAACAGAAGACGAGGCTTTGATTAAGAACCTTTCCGAAGACATTAAAGAACGCAGTGAAAATGTGATGATTGTAGATCTGGTAAGAAATGATCTTTCAAAAACAGCTATTAAAGGTAGCGTAATCGTAGAAGAACTCTGTAAAGTCTATACGTTTGATCAAGTCCACCATATGATTTCTACGGTAACGTCACAAGTTAGTGATGCAACACATCCCATAGAAATTATTAGAACAACGTTCCCAATGGGGAGCATGACAGGTGCTCCAAAAATTTCGGCAATGAAAATTATCGAAGTGCTGGAGGAGACAAAACGCGGACTCTACTCAGGTGCTGTCGGTTATTTTACGCCAGATAATGATTTTGATTTTAACGTGGTGATACGAAGTATTCTTTACAATGAGACTAATAAATACGTGTCGTATTCTGTAGGTGGTGCCATTACTGCTAAAAGTGATCCGTTGAGAGAATATGAGGAGTGTTTGGTTAAGGCTAAGGCGATGCGTGAGGTTTTGGAAAACGCAGTGATGCATTAAAAGGCATATGTAATTAGAAAAAGGTCTGAATAAAAAACTCTAAATTTGCAGTATGGACAGTTCTAGAGATGTAATCGTTTGGCAAAAATCATTTAAAATGGTGGCTCTAGTTCATATCGAGGTAAAAAAATCACCTAGTGATGAGAAACTTGGATTAGCATCGCAGATAAAAAGAAGTTCGATTTCAATTTCGACTAATAGTGCCGAAGGTTATGGTAGACATTACACTAAGGATTATGCGCTATTTTCAAAGATAGTAAGAGGTGCTTTATTTGAAATGCAAACTCAATTACAAATCGCATTAAATTTAAATTTTCGCTATGAGAGTGATTTGACCACAATAAAAAGTTTATCTGTTGAAGTTAAAAAAATGCGCAATGTTCTAATCAGCCAATCTCTAATCCCTAATCCCTCAAACCTTGTTTAATACATTCGACTACCATATTACCAGTAATCTATCGTTCCTAAAAGAAAGTAAACTCCTTATTGCTATTTCTGGAGGATTAGACAGCGTTATTCTAACGCATTTATGCCACGAATTGAAGCTTGATATCTCCCTCGCACATTGCAACTTCAATTTACGTGGAAAAGAAAGTGACGATGATGAGGATTTTGTTTTAGAATTAGCAGAAAACTTAGATTTAGAAGTATTCATAGAACGCTTTTCAACTGAAGAATTTGCGAAAGACCAAAAGCTATCAACGCAAATGGCAGCCAGAGACTTACGCTACAATTGGTTTTCTGAGTTAGCCGAAAGTTTACACTTCGATTATATTTTAACCGCACATCATGCAGATGATAATCTAGAAACGTTTTTAATAAATCTCACCAGAGGTACAGGATTAAGCGGGTTGACGGGAATTCCTGAAATTAATGACAACATCGTGAGACCCTTATTGTCTTTTTCTAGACAAGAACTAGAATTTTATGCAACTAAGCACAATATTAAATGGCGGGAAGATAGCAGCAATGCCTCAGATAAATACCTCAGGAATAAATTACGTCATCATGTTATTCCCGTTTTAAAAGAGACGAATGTAAACCTGCTTCAAAACTTTAAAACGACTTTAGATCATTTAAACGATACCTCAGACATTGTAGAAGAAAGTTTGAGAGCAGTCGCTAAACGCGCCATAATCGATATAGATGAACATAAGATGGTATTGGATGTACTGCCATTTAAAAAGGCGAACAATCCCAAGGCATACCTTTATGAGATGTTTAAAGATTATGGATTCACAGCATGGGATGATATGGTTGGTTTATTAGAGGCACAGTCTGGAAAGCAAATACTGTCAGACAGGTATCGACTTGTAAAAGACAGAGCGCATCTAATTTTAACACATCGAAATACTCAAGAAGACGAGGCTCACACTGAGTGCAGTCGAAGTGCTTTAAAAGACACCTTTATAATACATACATTAGAAGATAAAACCCAAACACCAGCAGGAACCTTATCTTTTGATGAAGTAGATGCTGTTGTCGGAAACCAAAGCCGTGTGGTTTTTGTGGATAAATCTAAATTGAAATTTCCTTTGTCACTGCGACAATGGCAAGAAGGTGATGTCTTTTATCCATTGGGTATGAAAGGTAAAAAGAAACTCAGTAAATACTTTAAAGACGAGAAATTATCACTGGTAGATAAAGAACATGTGTGGTTGCTCATTTCCGAAGAAAAAATGGTTTGGGTTATTGATAGGCGAGCAGATGAGCGTTTTAAAGTTACTGAAAGCACAACTCATATTTTAAAGATTACGCTTTCTGTCAGTTCGAGCAAAGTCGAGTACATGTAGCTAACAAATCAAATAGTGACACTAATTAATTAAACGGACTAACGTCTTTCCTTTGGAGAGAAGTCTCAAGTATAGACAAGAATGAAAACACTACAAGGTCAAATAGTAGACATCAAAAATAAACGCATTTTCAATGGAGAAGTTACCATTTCCGAAGGGAAAATTCTCAACATAGAGGAGAAGGAACATAATGTCAATCAGTACATCCTTCCTGGATTTGTAGATGCACACATTCACATAGAAAGCTCCATGCTCGTGCCCACAGAGTTTGCAAAAATAGCGGTGACTCATGGTACAGTGGCAACCGTTTCTGATCCTCATGAAATCGCTAATGTACTCGGGATTGAAGGTGTGAACTTCATGATAGACAATGGGAAGCAAACCCCTTTTAAGTTCAATTTTGGTGCACCATCTTGCGTGCCTGCAACGAGTTTTGAATCTGCTGGAGCGGTTATCGATGCTGATGGGATTAAAGAGCTCATGGCAAATCCAGAGATCAAGTATTTGGCTGAGATGATGAATTATCCAGGCGTGTTGTTTGATGATCCAGAGGTGCTCCAAAAATTAGAATGGGCAAAACACTATAAGAAACCTATTGATGGTCACGCTCCAGGCGTTGTTGGCGATGACATTACAAAATATATCAATGCAGGAATTTCTACAGATCACGAGTGTTTCACCTATGAAGAAGGCTTAGAAAAACTCCAAAAAGGCATGAAAATTCTGATTAGAGAGGGGAGTGCAGCCAAAAATTTTGAGGCCTTGATTGATTTACTACCAGAACATTATAATAATATGATGTTTTGCAGTGATGACAAACATCCCGATGATTTAATCGTGGATCACATTAATAAATTATGCGCTAGGGCAGTGGCTAAAGGCATGGATGTCTTCAAAGTATTGCAAGTGGCTTGTATAAACCCTGTAGTGCATTATAATTTGGATGTTGGCGTATTGCAAAAAGGGGATGCTGCCGATTGTATTATTGTTGAAGATTTGAAAGATTTTAAAGTCCGTCAAACTTATATTAATGGGGAGTTGGTGAGTGACTGCGGAACTTCTAAACTCCAAACCGTTGCGTTCAAAAATTTAAATAATTTTAATACGTCAAAGAAAAACGTATCCGATTTTAGAATTGCTTCGGAACGTTCTTCGGAAAGCGCCTCGTTAAAAAAGCAAATCCGAGTGATAGAAGCCTTAGAAGGGCAGTTAGTGACGAACCAAATCATAGAAGAAGCGACGATAGATAATGGAAACCTAGTCTCAAATACCGAAACTGATACGCTTAAAATGACCGTCGTAAATCGCTATAATAATGACCAGCCAGCACTGGCATTTATTAAAAATTTCGGACTCCAAGAAGGCGCCATAGCCTCTTCTGTAGGTCATGATTCTCATAATATCATTGCCGTAGGCGTGAGTGACGCGATGATTTGCAAAGCCGTAAATCTCATCATTGAAAATAAAGGGGGTATTTGTGCAGTAACAGCTTTTGAAGACAAAATCGTTCCGCTTCCTGTGGCAGGAATCATGAGTGATCAAGATGGCGACACTATTGGTAAAGCGTATGCAGCGCTTGATAATATGGCAAAGCAAATGGGAAGTCCACTAAATGCACCTTATATGACCTTGTCGTTTATGGCACTGTTGGTTATACCGTCGTTAAAATTGAGCGATAAAGGCTTGTTTAACGGAAAAGACTTTAAATTTACAGACTTGATAATTAAGTGAGATTTTAGAAGGCTATTACACAAGAGATGCACGACGTTTACCCAAAGTTTCACAGAGACATATTTCAAAAAATTAAAACATGAGAATCTGCAAGAGTAATCACACATTCGTTTCCCTCCTTAGGAGGGATTAAGGGAGGACCACAAGAGTGATCACATTGAGCCTTGCGTCTTTGCGCCTCTGTGAGAAAAAAATAACCGAGTAAGCACAATTAAAAACAATACCTTTAGACCCCACAATACTGCCAACTGCCAACTGCAAACTGATAAGATGCCCATCCTACAATCCACCTTCAAACCCCGATTTCAATTCAAAAACGGATTTATAGCCACTGTGTATTCAGGGATAATTAGAACCGTAAAACTCCAACAAACGCGTGAACGTATGGACACGCGAGACGGTGATTTTTTAGACTTAGATTGGAGTTATGCCAAAGCGAAATCAGACGCCGTTATTATTTTGCTTCATGGCTTAGAAGGCCACGCGCAACGCCCTTATGTCACCGGAACCGCTAAACTGTTTAACGAAAACGGAATGGATGCCCTGTGCATGAATTTTAGAGGGTGTAGCGGTACCGATAATCGGTTTTATAGGAGTTATCATTCTGGAGCTACCAATGACTTAGACGATGTGATCCAGCACTGTATTCATAACAAAAAGTATTCTAAAATCTATTTACAAGGCATTAGTTTAGGTGGTAATGTGGTGCTTAAATATGTCGGTGAAGAGCGACAGGTGCCTGATGAGGTTAAAGCAGCGATTGGTATTTCGGTGCCTGCCTATTTAGATGGCTCCTCTACCGAGTTACAGAAACTCATCAATAGACCCTTTGCTATTCGGTTTAGAAAACACCTGCTCGATAAATTGCGCATCAAACAACAGCAATTCCCAGAACTCCTCAGCGATAAAAAACTAAGTGATATTAAAACCCTAAGAGAATTTGATGATTTCTATACCTCAAAAGCCCACGGTTTTAAGGATGCGATGGACTATTACACCCAATGCAGCAGTCTGCAATTTGCAAAAGATATCAAAGTCCCAACCTTAGTGATCAACGCCTTAAACGATACCTTTTTATCTGCAAAATGCTATCCTGTAAAGGAAGCCAAACAGAATGCCAATTTATATTTAGAAATGCCCGATTATGGGGGTCACGTTGGGTTTATTCAAAAAGGCGGTGTGTATTATAACGAAATGAGGGCTTTGGAGTTTGTGAAGTCGTTGAAAAGTAGTTAATTCACGTAAGAAAAATAACATATAAAGAATTTATACGCAACGCTTGTTTTAGTTTTTGGTTTGCAGTTTTGTTTTGGACAGATTGGGTTTGAGGATCTAGAAGTTACTGACTTTACAGATTCTATGAATTCATATTTGTTTGCAGATATAAATTTTGATGGTCAAGTGGATATTGTTACTTATGGAATTTACTCAATAGATTGGTATGAGAATTCTGGAATTAATGTAGTATTTTTAAGAAAAAAGGTAATAACCGAAGAGGTTTATGGAACCTATTCTATTGCAATTTTAGATTTTGATAATGATGGAGATGATGACATCGTTTCTGCGTCTCAATTTGATAACAAATTAGCTTGGTATGAGAACACAAATGGTTTAGGCACATTTGGACCACAGCAATTAATAACTATTTCAACTAGTTCAATTGGATTTGTTTATGCTGTAGATGTTGACAACGATAATGATTTAGATTTAATACATCAAAGTGGAAGCACAACAATTTGGCTAGAGAATACACAATCTTCAGTTGGAAATTTCACCAATGAGCAGGATTTACCTAATGTTAATGAATTTGGCTCTAGTTTAGATTTAGATAATGATGGAGACTCTGATCTTGTGGGTTTTTCATATAGTGGGTTTTACTGGTATGAAAATATTGGTGCAGGCGTATTTAATTCAAGAATATTTTTGATTAGTAATGCAAATGTCCGTGATTTAGATTTTGATGATATTGATAATGATGGAGACTATGATATTGTATTTTATAGTGAATTATCTTCTGGTAGTTTACGTATTTATACTAATGATGGCAGTGGTAATCTGAGTATGACAGCAACAGTTTCAACTACAGCAAATTCTACAGAAAATAAATCAATAGAATTATCTGATATTGATAATGATATGGATTTGGATATTTTGTTAACTATAAATGAAGATTTATATTTTTCAGAAAATATAAACAACTCAAATAGTTTTTCAAATATAAATCTTATTGCTGAGGATTTTATTGTTTTAAATAACGTAAAATCAACTGATCTTACAAATAATGGAAATCAAGATGTAATTATTCTTTCAAGATCAAGAACTTTATCTTTACTGGAAAACATAGGAAATCAAAATTTTAGTGATCGTTCAATAATCACATCTGATGTAGGTTTCTCGGAGTATGTTATTGCAGCTGATTTAAATGGTGATGGAAATAAGGACGTCATATTTTCTTCACTAAGTGAAAATGTTATTGGATGGTACGAGAATCTTGGAGGAGACCAATTATTTGGACCACAACAAATTATCTTTACTGAACCAGGAATACCAAAAAATATTATAACAGCTGATATAGATAATGATGGTGATCAAGATTTAGTAGCAATTACTCCTGGTACACAGTATCAAGGTCAAGAAGGTAAGGTAATGTGGATTGAAAATCTAGATGGGTTAGGAAATTTTGCATCTCCAGATTATATTGAATTTGACCCATTTGACGAGCCTTATAGTTTAGCTGTATTTGATATGGATAATGATGGAGATCAAGATGTATGTGTGCTCTATATAACAGCTTTCGATGGTGATGAACTCTATTGGTATGAAAACACGAATGGCTCTGGTGATTTTGGTAGTAAACAATCAATTCAATTAAACATTGGTGAGCAAAGTGAAATCAAAAATTTTGATTTAGATGGTGATGGTGATCAAGATATTTTGTCATATTCTCGATTAGATGATAGTGTGAGTTGGTTAGAACATGTTGATGGCAACGGTAATTTTAGTTCGCCAATTATAATTAGCAATAATGCGCTGTCAGTTAATGAAGCGCATGCAACAGATCTAGATAGTGATGGTGATATCGATGTCATGTATATGTCTAATGAAAATGATGATTCCATTTTTTGGCATGAAAACCTTAACGGTTTAGGAAATTTTGGAGATCGAATTTTAATATCTTCTGAAATTGGCGTCAATGGAAGTACTGCAATATCATCAGAAGATTTAGATAATGATGGAGATCAAGATATAGTAACTTCATCGAGATCAGCTTTTGGAGGTTCAGAACCCGACGAAATTTTATGGATTGAAAATATAAACGGATTAGCAACATTTGATCCACCAAAAATTATTTCCATAGAGAATTATTGGCCTCTCAGTATATTTATAACAGATATGGATAATGATGGTGATAAAGATATTCTTTCGTCTTCTAGAGGAAGTGATAAAATATTTTGGCATGATAATATTGGAATTGTTTCCAATGAAATTTCTGGATATGTGCGATTAAATACTACAAATGATGAATGTAGTTCAGTTAATCTAGGTGTTTCTAATCTTATGGTCACTACTGTAATGGAAGATGTTTCATATTCAACCTACACTTTGGACAATGAGTTTACAGGGTTTTATCAAATTTTTGTTGGTTCTGGTGAGTTTACAACGAGTATTAGTTCTTCAATTCCTAATTATTATGTGTCAAATCCAAATTCTTTTTCTTCAACCTTTGATAATGTTGGAGGTCTAAATTCAATAGATTTTTGTATCGAACCAATAGCGACTGTAACCGATCTTGAAATTGCAATTTATCCCGCAATTATAGACCCTAGACCAGGATTTAATACCTGGTATTTAGTGGTCTATCGAAATATAGGAACAACTAATTTATCAGGTGATGTGATTTTTGAATTTGACGAAAGTAAATTGCAGTTGTTACAAACTAATCAAACTATCGCTAGTCAAACTTCTAACACTTTGGTTTTTGATTTTGTAGACTTAATCCCCTTTGAAACAAGAACCATATTTTTAAAATTCAACGTACTCCCACCACCAACAAACAATAATGGTGATGAGCTTAGTGCAACAGCAACAATAAATCCAGTATCAGGTGATGAAACAGAAGAGGATAATGTGTTTACTTTAGACCAAACCTTAATCGGTTCTTACGACCCAAACGACATCACAGTTTTAGAAGGCGACCAAATCTTACTAGAAGATGCAGATAAACACCTACACTATTTAATCCGTTTTCAAAATACAGGAACAGCAAGTGCTATAAATGTAAGAGTTGAAAATGTTTTAGATGATAAACTAGATTGGACAACGATGCAATTAGAAAGCTTGAGTCATGATGGTCGTGTAGAAATTATAGATCAAACAGATGTGAGTTTTATCTTTAATAATATCAATTTGGCAGATAGCACAAGCGACGAACCAAATTCTCACGGTTTTATTGCTTACAAGATAAAACCAAAAGATGATGTGGTTTTGGGTGATGTGTTTTCAAGTACAGCAGCTATTTATTTTGATTTCAACCCGCCAATAATTACAAATACGGTGACTACTGAAATTGTAGAAACGCTTTCTGTAGATGATTTTGAGAGTAATTTGTTTTCTGTGTATCCTAATCCAACAAATTCAGAATTGACTGTAAACAGTACATATGGTTTTGATAGTTTGACAATTATAGATATCAATGGTAGAATTTTAAATATGGTTTCAAATAAGAATAGAGAATTAAATATGTTTATTAACGTAGAAGATTTTGCTAATGGTATTTATTTTTTAAAGATTAAAGCAGCAAACACAGAGCAGACTTTAAAGTTCATTAAGAACTAATTAGTATGCTTAGATATTATTTTGCGTTTTTGACATTATCATGTGACAAGGGAGTTTGTAAATCATCAACGCTTTAAACGATACCTTTTTATCTGCAAAATGCTATTCTGTAAAAGAAGCCAAGCAGAATGAAAACTTATACTTAGAAATGCCAGATTATGGTGGTCATGTTGGGTTTATTCAAAAAGGCGGTGTGTATTATAACGAAATGAGGGCTTTGGAGTTTGTGAATATTCATAATAAGAGCTAGTCTCATAAAACCTTGTAAATGCTCTTAACTAAGTCTGCTACTCCATATTATAATGTCTAATTTATAGCTTCTAAATAGAATCTATTTAGTGTTGATTGCGGGTTTTCCTAATAATTTCTAATAAACAATTTCTAATTTTGTAAGGTTCCTACTTAACAGGTATAAATTAAAATATACGTAGAACTACGTATAGATATATGCGCTGTGTTGATTAACATTGTAGGGTTTAAAAAGAGTAGCGTTGTGGTGTTATCCTGTCTGTAAAAAAGAGGTGATGATATTTTTATAGTTATATAGCGAGTTGTAAGAAATATAATAAAAACAATCCGAATTCAATAATTTAATGTAGTAAGGAGGTTTTAGAATTGAGTCATCAATTTTTTTTGTCAAAAAAAAACAATATGAAAATTATATCTTTTTTATTAATTTGTGTGATATCCTTTATTTCAATTAGCAAAAATTGATAATTGTGAAACAGAGTTATAGGTCAAGAAATTCTGGACAGAGAACATCTTGATTCGTGTCTGAATATTGGATACTAATATCTTTATGTGTTTAATGAGGCTGTCTTTAAAGTTGTTGCGTATTTGAATTAAACGTAAAAAACTGCTTACAATACGGTTTATAATTAATTGCTTTCGCTAGTACTTATCTAAATGCTTCCTCCGGAATTTTCACTGGTACCGTAACCGTATTCATTTGTAAAGTTACCGCTGTTTGTGCTAACAACCTTCCGTTTATTGTGGCTCCTGTTTGTACAGCTATTGAGGTTGCACCTAATATATTTCCTTCAAAATGACTTGTGGTTCCTAGTGTAACAGCGCCTGATACTTGCCAAAAAATGTTTTTTGCTTGTGCCCCTCCAGATAAATTCATTCTAACTGCAGAACTCATCGTAAGCGTTCCTGCAACTTGAAATATCCATACATCATCCTCACCACCGTCAAGTTCTATGTCTGTCGGTATTAAAAGTGTACTTGTCCATTTATGAAGCCCTGGTTTTAGCATAAGTCCTCCTATAATTCCAGCTCCTTCGTTTAAATAACCTGGGTTAGAGCGTCCTGCTGCATCTGTATATGCAGTTTGCATATCAAACACAGCTGTCGTAAGTCCAGTAGCATTAGTTATTTTACAAGGAAGTGGACCTGCTGCATCAACTGTATATATGTTGCCAGTAACTTGGGGACATGTTAATAAAAGAGCAGCACCCGTTATTGGACTTGTTCCTACATTACCCGTAATGACAGATGGAGACACATTAGTGATTCCTGATTTTGAAAGAATCGCAAAATTTCCAGCAACACGAAGATTAACTGGTAATATTAAAGATTTAGATTGCTTACTAATTAAATTTGCTTCCTCAAATTCTAAGGATTCCGTCTCTGAACTACAGCTTGACATTAATCCAATAAACAGCATCGCTAGGATTGGAATTTTTTTATTAAATTTCATAATGTTTTATAATTTTAACATGCTTATTCTTTAGTAATTTACGTTAAAGGTAGTTTAAATATAATAAAGTCGACGTTAACTAATCATATTGCTCTTTAAGCGATTTTTTGCTTATTTAAGCTGATTTATAAGGGGTTTAAAGGATGAATGAAATATTAGATTTAATTGATAAAGAAATTGTAGAACAATAACTAAAGCACAACGTGTATAATTAAGTGCTTGGTTGGTGTGTACTCGGAAAATCCTAGCGGATTTCCCTATGGTTCGGTTTCTTTTACTAATTTAGTTGCTAACCAATGCAACTAAACATACATAAGACGTTGGTAAACATTCTGACCCGTCCTGAAATAAGGCTACATAATTTTAAACATTATGTATAGAAATGACAAAGTAATTAGACGTTACAGCGAACCTTTTAAATTAAAAATCTTAGCCGAACTTACAATCGGAAAACACATCTCAATTATTTGAATTTATCGAACCAAATTTAAGTTTTGGAATAACTCAAAGCCAATTCATTGAAGAAGATGATAATCCCGATAGTAATGAATTTGATGATATTTTGGAATATAATTCTGATATTATTGGAATAATAAATTATCAATACGTGTTTTTTCTAGATGTTTTAGATAATGGCGTATTAAAGTATCGAATTTCATATGTTTACATAGCTGAAAGTCAGACCAATTTTAATTATTTATATACTTGATTAATCAAAGCTGGTTACAAATACCTATAGCTTTCGGGATTTCTGGAATTTTCTATCTGTGATTTGTTTACTTAATTAGTTGCTTTAATTCACAATAAACCAAATAACAAAAGTTAATGCCAATTTTTAAAAATAAACTAATGAAAAAAATATTAAAAATTTTCTTGTTTGTACTCTTGGGACTAATTAGTGTGGCTACCATATACCTCTTTGTAGACCCAGAGTTACCTAATCAAACAGACGAAGTGATTACTGATATAACCAGCAAAAAATTACAGAATTAATAGATGGTGATACAGGTTATGCCAATTCAGGATCGACTAAAATATGGTATGAACTAAAGAATACATCAAGTGACACAAAAGGTGCCGTCTTACTTGTTAATGGATTTACAGAGCCATCAACACTATGGAATCCATATTTAATAAAAGCTATAACAGGTAATGGGTATCAAGTCCTTAGGTTTGACCAAAGAGATGTAGGGTTGTAAGATTGGTCAGATAATGAACATCCAAAAACCTATACTATAGAAGATATGATGGATGATGCCATTGCAGTTCTTGACAAGAATGGAATTGATAAAATTCATGTCCTAGGATATTCTATGGGTGGCTATATTGCACAAAGAATAGCTCTTAAATACCCTAATAGAGTCCTATCATTAACCTCATTATCATCCACAGCAGACTTAAAAGATGACCATCCAGAATTTAATTGGACACCAGCACCAATGGTTAAACTATTTTTGAGATCTATGTTACTTAAGGATGATACCTCGTTTCTCAAGTATTATTTCAAGGCCATGCAAAATACTAACGGTAATGATTCGTATGCTATGAATCTTACATCTATTGGTGAACGCGGGCTTTATGAACTTCACAATAGACGAGGGTTCAACATAAAAGCTGGAGAACATCAGGTGAAAGCAATTCTCGCCTCTGAGCCTATTTATAAGCAATTACAATTCCAGCCTTGATTGTACACGGAAAGAAAGATCCAATATTAAGTTTTGAATTGGCCAAAAAGTATGCTGATAAAATTGAAGGCTCTAAAAAAGTATGGATTAACCAAGCTGGACATTTAATTTCAAATGACTATGTTGATCAAATGAGTGGTGACTTTTTTAAAATGTTAGCAGAAAGTCAAAACTAAATGTCATAAGAGATAAACGGGTTACAACATTGTATACTACCTAAGTGAATCTTTTGCAAAAAACTAGCGAAGGTATCGTCGAGAAGCAAACATGGCTAGTTTTAGCCTGCTTAGGAAACTCCTAGCATAAATAATTCAAAAAAAAATGCTAAAAAGAAATTGGGTGTTACTATTTATAATATGCTCTTGTGTTTGGAGTATCCTAAATATTAATTTTTCAAATATCTCGCAACCAAAAGAGTATTGGTCTTTAATTTTATCGTCACTTATTATTTTTGCGTCCATACTTTTATGTATTCAAACAGAATTAAAAATTAAGAAAAACAATAATTAAAGTGATTAAAAGATTTAGGAGTTTAGTACTACTTGTTAGTATATTGATAATGATGGTAATAGTGCATTAAATCAAAGTATAGTGGGTACATGGTTAGTAAGTAAGTTAGAAGTAGAAAGTATACGAGATTTTAATGGCGATGGAGAATCCTCAAACAATATATTTAATGAAATAGCCAATTGTTCTCGAGGCGATGGTTTTATCTTTTATGCCGATGGCTCAGGTCAGATCGTTTCAGATTCAGAATTGATAGAATTAGATGCAGACTTTATTGATCCATCGGTATCTGGTAATTTAGAATATATTACAAATTGTGTGTCAGGTCCAGAATTAACATTTGACATCACTTGGACACAGCAAGAAAACACTATTACAGTAATATCCGCAAGTGAGACTAATATGCTATTACTAAGTGGTAATGAGTTATCAGTTTTTTTTGGAAAACAGTTTTCAAGTTCCAATAATTTTTAATATTGGTGGCTATGATTTAGTTCTAGAAGATGCAACATTTACTTATACAAAACAATAAAACATACTCACAATACCGAATATAAAAAATTGCTATTTTAAGTTAAATTTAAAGGTCGTTGAATGTTCGCTACCGCTAATTTTATTTGAAAGGTTCCTTACGCAATCAAGTAATTTTACATACACAACATCATATATGATTTATTACTAGTTTTAGCCCACTTACAAAAACCCTAGAAGACTTTCTATTCGGGTTTTATGTTCTAAATTAGTTGCTTGGCCACGCATCGAACTACCGAAACCAAACGTATGCTAAGCATTGAAGCTAATTACCAAAAAAAAACTCAAAAAGAATAAAAAACGAAAAAAAACATAATTTTAATTCTAACTTTATTAAGTTCTATTGCTTATGGGCAAACATTAAATAAAGAAAAATTAATAGGAATTTGGAAAGTAGAAAAGATAATTGGAGACTTTCCGAAAATACCTGATGAACAGTAGAAAATAATGGACGATTTAAAATCTGCATTTATAAACTCTACATTTGAATTTAAAGAAAATAATAGATTCAATTTAAATATTGATTTTATGAAAGAACTTGATGAAATGATGAAAAACGTTCATTGGAAATGGAATTCAGATAAAACTGAAATAATTATTCAGAAATGGAAAAATAAGGATACTGATAAATATCAATTAATGGGAATTCAAATCTCTGAAAAAGACCGAAAGATGTATTTCGTAATGACGGAATTACCATTTGTGCTTGAAATGAAAAAAAAACTAGCTAGCAATAAAATAGATCTTGTTATTCTTAACAAGGCAGGAATCCACTTAGATTCAAAAAAGTAGAGGTCTGCTTTCTCAGTAATAACGAGCTTGACTTAATTTCTCATTTCCGTAGGAAACCCATCAACCACAATTCCCCAAACTTCTGGAAGCACAAAATAAACAAACAGCGTCACCACAATTATAGAAATCACATTCATTACAATCCCTTTGCTTACCATATCTGGGATTCGTAAATAGCCAGAGCCAAAAACCACAGCGTTAGGAGGTGTTGCCACAGGAAGCATAAATGCGCAAGACGCAGCAACTGCAGCACCAACCATCAAAACAAACGGATGAATGTCTACGGTTATAGCCATAGGCGCTAAAACAGGCAACAACATCGCTGTTGTCGCAAGGTTTGACGTGATTTCGGTTAAAAAATTGACAGTGGCAACCAGTAGCACTATAAGAATTAGGGTGGTGACTCCTGCAAAAAGTGTCATCTGACTACCAATCCATTCTGCTAGTCCGCTAACTTGAAATCCTTGTGCTAAAGCCATTCCGCCTCCAAAAAGGAGAATAATTCCCCAAGGTAATTTAGTAGCCTCTTCCCAATTGATAAGTTGCTCTTTTTTGTTTTTAGCTGGAATTAGAAATAATAGGATGGCAAAAAACACAGCAATTATGGTATCATCTAATGCAGGTAAGATCTCTTTTAATAAAAAGGAGCGCGTAATCCAACAGAATGCTGTAATTGCAAAAACGAGGGCAACTACTTTTTCTTCGTAACTGATAGGTCCAAGAGTTTTAAGGAGGCGTTTGATTTCTTGTTTTCCGCCAGGAAATTCGGTTTGTTTAAATGTAAACGCAAAACGTGTGAGATATTGCCAACAAATAAATAATAGAACTAATGCTATCGGGAATCCAAATATAAACCACTGTGAAAACGTAATCTCATAGCCATAAATATCTGAGACGACACCAGCCAAAACCAAATTTGGTGGCGTGCCAATTAACGTTCCGATACCTCCAATGGAGGCGCTATAAGCGATGGCGAGCATGAGTGCTTTTCCGAAGATATTATTTTCATTTTCAATGGTATTGGGATTATCCTTGAGTTGTTTGATGATCGCGATCCCAATAGGAAGCATCATAACAGAAGTCGCGGTATTTGAAATCCACATTGATAAAAAGGCTGTGGCAATCATAAAACCCAGAATTATTTTTTTAACATCACTCCCAATAACAGTAATGATGTTTAAGGCGATTCGTTTGTGGAGATTCCACTTTTCTATGGCAATGGCAATGATGAATCCGCCCAAATAGAGAAATACATATTTATGACCAAATGAACTCGTGGTTGTTGCTAAATCTAATCCTCCAGATAACGGAAACAATACAATTGGGAGTAAAGCGGTGACTGCAATTGGAACAGCCTCAGTAATCCACCAAACGGCAATCCAAGCAGTTGAAGCTAGTATTGCATTGGCTTGAGTTGATAAACCTTCGGGTTTAAAAAACAACAAAATTAAAATAAAAAGCGCTGGTCCCAAAACAAGACCAATGCGTTTAGTGAGGGTCATACATAAAAATTTAGTAGCACTAAGATATACATTTAAGGAAGTTTGAACTGAGATTACTTCAAAATAAAATTTATGAGATGCGTTATGATTTCAGTTAGATTTTGTAAAACTTTTCGTAAAACTTTTCGTAAATTTAAGTACTACCTAATAGAATTAATAGCGCTATTAAACTTTAAATTAAGTTTTATGAAACAAGCGTGGTAGCAGTTTTGTCATTTAAAAGATGATTAAAAGAGAACAGTATGTGACCGTTCAAGAATAATAAATGTAAACATATGAACACTATTAATGCCATTTACGGGATCGATCTGCATTATGCTAGAACGACCGACCATCCTTATGGAGCCATTGGAGTTCAAAGATCTTTTGAGATTGATGATGGGTTTTTAATCATTCTAAAAGCGGCTCTAAAAGACGTTTTTGATCATTGTCCTTTAGGCAAGCCAAACGTGATTACTACAGCAGGAATTGAGGTTGGGAAACCTGTTCAGCATCGTCAAGGGAAAGCCTTTGACCTCGATGCTATTTTTTGGGATAATCACAGTTTGGTAACCAACAATGTTGTGCATCAAAACCTATTGTATTTAGGTATAGAATCTTTTCTTAGGAAGTATTTTGGAATCGTACTCAATCATTTTTACCCAAATCATGCCGATCATTGGCATTTAGACAGCAGTGTCTCTGTAGATTATAATACAAACGCAAAATCTGAAACACTGTATGTCCAATTAGTGTTACAGTATATCTACGGAAAATCGCTTATCATCGACGGTATTTGGGGAAGACAAACCAGTAGGTTAGTGGAAGAGGTATTCAATAGGCTCAATACAATGACAGATAGTCATAATTTAGAAGCCACAATTGATAAAATACTCACTTCTTAAATTGTGCCCTATGATAAATGTACTCAAAACCAATTTAAAAATAGTCTCTTTTTTTTTACTCCGGAAATATCTTGTAGTCACACTTCTCTCGCTTTTGATGCTAGGTTGTCAAAGTCTAAAAACAGCCGTTTTTGATCAATATTCATATCAGCAAGCAATATCTATAAAAGTGGAGAGTTTAAATTTAATGGATGAAGCAACGCAATCTTATAACACTTATGAAATGGAGGTCGAGGCGTTGCTGCTAGAGCTTCAAAAAATGGTAGAATACGAAAAAAATAAACCTAATAACGAAGTGAGTTATGCAATGTGGAATCTCATTGCCAATAAAGATAAAAATTTACTAGCTGGATTTTTTAGGCGGTGGCAGGAAGATAAGCAGCTTTCTGAAGGGTTTACAAGAGAAGCTAAAGTTCAAGTGGCTGAAGCCTTGGATTTAATAATTCAATATGAAGCTAAGAAAAGTAGAGCTAATGAGTCTAAGATACTTAATTTTTTAGGTAGTAATTAAATTAGAAACCATGGATATAGAAACACTTATAAAATCACTTAAAAAGGAATTACTCAAAGTTTTGGGTGAGAGTTATGCAGATTACAAAACGGAAACTAAAGAAGATATCGAATCTTTTTTAACACGCTCTAAGGTCAAGTTAGAACGATGGACAAACCTCTTGCAAACGGGAGGTTTAACGCCTACAGATTATGAATGCTTTAAATCAAGCTGGAGTTTCAAAATTAAGATTAGGTCATTTGAAAAATAAAATTATTAAAACAATTTTAAATACGGTGATTACAGTGGTTATTTAAGGATGATATATAAAATAGACCTTGGATGCGAATTAGAATTAGTCCTAAACTCGTAGGAGAGGAAACATGGTAGAAAAGAATTTAAAACAAACATAATGCTCATTCAAATTGCCTATATTTAAGCAAACCAACTAATTATGCTCAAAAAAGTTTTTGGAAGTGCTGTTTTTGGCGTTGAGGCAACAACAATTACTGTTGAGGTTAACGTAGATTCAGGAATTGGTTACCATCTCGTGGGTCTTCCAGATAACGCGATAAAAGAGAGTAATTTTCGCATCGCTGCAGCACTTCAAAATAACGGTTATAAAATCCCAGGGAAGAAGATCATTATCAATATGTCGCCAGCCGATTTACGCAAAGAAGGATCCTCATACGATCTCACGTTAGCGATTGGGATCTTAGTTGCTACCAACCAGATTAACGGAGACGATATTGATAAGTATCTCATAATGGGTGAATTATCTCTCGACGGAAATTTGCAGCCTATGAGAGGAGCTCTTCCCATTGCAGTAAAAGCTAGAGAAGAAGGTTTTAAAGGCTTTATCCTCCCAAAACAAAATGCTAAAGAAGCAGCCATTGTGGATGGGTTAGAAGTTTTTGGTGTCGATAATATATCACAAGTTATTAAATTTTTTGATGTTGGAGAACCTTTAGAGCAAACGATCATAAATACAAGAGAAGAATTTTATAAAAATCTAGATTTCCCAGAGTTTGATTTTAGTGACGTTAAAGGTCAAGAAAGTATCAAGCGTTGTATGGAAATAGCAGCTGCAGGAGGTCATAATGTTATATTGATTGGTCCACCAGGAGCAGGAAAAACAATGTTAGCAAAACGATTACCGAGTATTTTGCCGCCAATGACTTTACAAGAAGCTTTAGAGACGACGAAGATACATTCTGTTGTTGGTAGAGTTCAAGAACACACAGGGTTGATGGCTCAGAGGCCATTTAGGAGTCCTCATCATACGATAAGCAACGTCGCCTTAGTTGGAGGTGGAAGTTATCCGCAACCTGGAGAAATCTCCTTGTCTCACAACGGTGTTTTATTCTTGGATGAACTTCCAGAATTTAAACGTGAAGTTTTAGAAGTGATGCGGCAGCCATTAGAAGATCGCGAAGTCACGATTTCTAGAGCAAAGTTCACAGTGACGTATCCATCGTCATTTATGCTGGTGGCAAGTATGAATCCAAGTCCTAGTGGTTATTTTAATGATCCTAATGCACCTGTGACCTCTTCTCCAGCAGAAATGCAACGCTATTTAAGTAAAATCTCTGGACCGTTATTAGATCGTATTGATATCCATATAGAAGTCACTCCTGTGCCTTTTGAGAAATTGGCAGATGAGCGTAAAGGAGAAACCTCAGTAGAAATAAGAAAACGAGTAACAGCGGCACGAGAGATACAGACAGAACGTTTTAAGGAATCTGAGAAAGTACATTATAATGCGCAAATGAATACCAAATTCTTGCGACAACACTGTAAGTTGGACGAGGCATCAATGCAGCTTTTAAAAACGGCAATGGAACGTTTAAATTTATCTGCTAGAGCTTATGATAGAATTTTGAAAGTATCAAGAACGATTGCTGATTTGGAAGGCTTAGAAGTAATTAATGGTTCTCATTTGTCTGAAGCCATACAGTATCGAAGTATGGATCGTGAAGGTTGGTTGGGCTAATCACCAATTTCTGAGAACTCAGAAATCTTACAATTGATAGGCAATTACACGACACATGAAAATAAATAATAAACATAGGTTTTTTTTAAGCCTATAATCTGTCTAAAACTTGAAATATCACAACCATCTAAAAATGAAAAAAAGCGTACTATTTTTAATTTCACTTTGTCTTTTAGCCTGCAATACTTCCGAAGAAAATAAAAAAACAAGTGTTCAACAAAAAATTGAAGTAGAACAAGCTAAAATACCTACAATCAATTTAGAGGAAGCAAACCGATTAGCGCAATTGCCTATTCATTGTATTCAAACTGAGTATCCAAATAAACTGAATCAAACTATCGGTAGTGAAGATGACTTAAAGTCGCCTAAAGACTTACATCCTGCGTTTTATGGATGCTTTGATTGGCATTCTGCGGTTCATGGACATTGGAGTTTAGTGCGTTTATTGAGGCAATATCCAGAGCTTGAAAATGCGGTAGACATTAAAAGAATGTTGCTTGAAAACTTATCACAAGAACATATGAAGGCAGAAGTCGATTATTTCTTCGGAACATATAACGCAACCTACGAGCGCACTTACGGTTGGGCTTGGTTACTGAAATTAACGGAAGAACTCCATAAGTGGAATGATCCTATTTCTAAAGAGTTAGAATCTAACTTACAACCGCTAACAGATTTAATCGTAGAGAAATACATCGCGTTTTTGCCAAAGTTAAATTATCCAATACGAGTGGGAGAGCATCCTAATACCGCTTTCGGACTCTCATTTGCCTATGATTATGCAAAAACTTTAGGGAATGAGCAGTTACAATTATTAATAGAGAAACGCGCAAGAGATTTTTATATGACTGATGCTGGTTGTCCCTTGAGTTGGGAGCCTAGCGGATTTGATTTTCTATCACCTTGTTTTGAAGAAGCTGCATTGATGAAGCGCGTGTTGCCAATAGACGACTTTAAAAAGTGGCTCAGCGATTTCCTTCCGCAGTTAAAAGATAAAAATTTTACTTTAGAAACTGGTAAAGTAAGTGATAGGAGTGATGGGAAGCTCGTACATCTAGATGGTGTGAACTTCTCTAGAGCATGGAGTTTAAATGAAATCGCAAAAGATTTACCAGAATATAAGCATCTTAAAAATATTGCAAATCAGCATATTAATTATTCATTACCTAATATTGTAGGTGATAGTTATGAAGGGGGCCATTGGTTAGGTAGTTTTGCTATTTATGCACTAAACTCTATAGATAACTAATAGTTTTTGATGTTAAAACATTTTAAATGTTAAGGCAAAGTTCATGGTCTTGACTTTTACCATTATTTTTAAAACAAAATTTAAAACCAGCCATTATAATGAAATCAGTATCTAAGCTTTTAGTAATTTTAGTCATCGCTTTTTCACTCAATGTTTTCGCGCAAAATCCGCTCGTCAATATGCCGTCTCTAAGTCCAGATGGTCAAAACATTGCCTTCAATTATCAAGGCGATATTTGGACCTCCACGATGGATGGAAAGAATTTGAAACGCATAACAGTTCACGAGGCTTACGACACTAATCCGATGTGGAGCCATGATGGTGCTTCTATTGCTTTTGAAAGTGATAGATATAGTAATAATGATATTTATGTCGTTTCATCACAAGGAGGATTACCAAAACGAATCACTTTTCATTCAGCGACCGATTTTCTAAGCGATTATACTAAAAATGGTACGATTATATTTCAAACACGACGTGATTTCGCTCAAGTAGAAAGAGAGTTTGAAATACATTCCGTTAATGATATAGGTGGTACGCCTTCAAGGTTCATGACGTCTGTTGGGTTTAATGCTACATTGTCGCCTAACGGAAAATTTATCGCTTTTGTAAAAGGGGCTTGTAGAATTGCTAGAGAATCTTATCAAGGGGCAGCAAACAGAGATGTTTGGTTGTACAACATTGATAAAGATGAGTATACACAGCTCACGACTTACGATGGGAATGATTTTTACCCGCAATGGAGTGATGATTCTACCATTTACTTTCAGTCTTCACGAAGTGGGAAATATAATGTACACAAGCTCAATATTGATGGTTCAGGAAAAAAAACAGGTCAAATAGAGTCGGTCACATTTTTTAAAGACATGGGTATTTTTTCGTTCAGATTAAGTGCAAATGGTAAAGATTTAGTCATGGTGCAAGGCGATAAATTATTTGTTCTAAATACAGCGTCAAGTGCCCCAAAAGAAGTGAAACTGAATATAAGTTCAGATTATAGATTTGATCCTACCGAACATAGAACCTTCACTGATGGTATTGACGGTATTGCGCTATCTCCAAACGGGAACCAATCAGCCTTAGTGATTAGAGGTGAATTGTTTATAAGATCTACTGATAAGGATAATAAAAAAACAGTAAATATTTCTAAATCATCTTATAGAGACAGGATGCCAGTGTGGTTTAACGATAGCACAATCATTTTTGTTTCAGATAGAGATGGTCAAAACGATTTATATCTTTTGAGGTCTGATGACGCTAAAGAGTCTAGCTTATTAAATACATTAAAACACAAGGTACTTCGGTTAACCGAAACAAAAGAAAATGAACAAGACCCAGTGCTGTCTCCTGATGGTCAATCTATAGCGTACAACAGAGGTAGAGGGGGATTGGTTGTCGCTAAAATTGATGAAAATGGAAAGCTTTCAAGCGAAAACGTATTGTTAAATGGTTGGGCTAGTGCAAGTGATGTGTCTTGGTCCCCAGATTCAAATTGGTTAGCCTATAGTTTAAGAGATTTAGACTTTAATAATGAAATATATATTCATAAAGCAGATAATACTCAAGATCCCGTAAATATTTCTATGCACCCCAAGCAAGATGAAGGTCCTATTTGGAGTGGTGATGGTAAAAAATTAATGTTCAGTTCAAATCGAAATAATGGTGATTATGACGTATGGTTTACCTGGTTAAATAAAGAAGATTGGGAAAAAACACCTCAGGATTGGGAAGATGAAAAACACAAGGATGAGAAGAAGGATAAGAAGAATGATACAGAGAAAGACGAAAAGGACAATACCTCTAAAGAGGCTGTAGAAGTTATTGTTATAGACTTTGAAGATATTTATGAAAGGCAAGTACAGGTGACGTCTTCTGTAGGTGGTGAATTTGGTCAGTTTATATCTAAAGATGGTGAAAAGATATATTATACGACAGGTAATGGCAGTAGAGGCGATGCTGAAGTTGATTCTGACTTATATAAAATATCTTGGGATGGAAAAGATAACAAGGCGATAACAACAAATAATTCAAGGCCTTCAAATATTATTGCAGATACAAATGGAATAAAATTTATAATGACAAAGGGTTCTGGAAGTCTGTCAACGCTCAACTTATCAGATGATAAATTAGAATCCTTATCCATTACTGCTAAAATGGATGTTGATTATTTTGAAGAGTCTAATCAAATTTTTGAAGAAGCATGGTCAGCTATTAATGACGGGTTTTATGATCCAAATTTTCATGGTCAAGATTGGGGAGCTTTAAAAAAGACCTATAAGCCACTAGCAATGAAAGCTTCAACAAGAATAGATTTCCAAGACATATTCAATTGGATGTTGGGTCAAGTTAATGCAAGTCATATGGGTTTTAGAGTTGGTGAATATCGGGATGACCTACAACGAGATCTTACGGGTTTGTTAGGTATTGAGGTAGAGTCAACTAGCTCTGGAAGTCTTGAAGTTGTTACTGTCGTAGCGAATATGCCAGCAGATAAAAGAACCAGTAGAATTGAAGTTGGAGACATTATTACTGCTGTTAGCGGCACAGAACTTACAAAAAATCTTAATTTTTATAGTTTATTAGAAGGGACCTCAAATGAAAAAATATATTTGGAAGTCAAACGAGGTAACACTGATCTTGAAGTTGTTATTAGACCAGTTGCAAATAATCGTAATGAAAATTATAGAGCTTGGGTTAAAGAGCGTAAGCGTTTAACAGAAAAATTTTCCGGCGGAAGATTAGGGTATATTCATATTCAAGGCATGAATTGGCAAAGTTTTGAGAATTTTGAAAGAGAATTGACTGCAGCTGGCTTGGGAAAAGAAGGTTTAGTTATCGATGTGAGATTTAATGGAGGTGGATGGACGACAGATTATTTAATGGCGGTTTTAAATGTCCAACAACACGCTTTTACTATTCCTCGAGGAGCCTCTGAAAATTTAGAAAAGGATAAACTAAAATTCGTAAATAATTATCCGTTTAGCGAGCGTTTACCCCTGGCGTCTTGGACAAAGCCATCGGTTGCACTTTGTAATAGCACAAGTTATTCTAATGCTGAAATATTTTCACACGCTTACAAGGCTTTGGGAATAGGAACATTAGTTGGTGAGCCAACATTTGGAGCGGTCATTTCTACAGGAGGAGTAAGGCTTATTGATGGTTCGTTTGTGAGAATGCCTTTTAGAGGGTGGTATGTTAAGGAGAATAAAAAGAATATGGAGTTTGGTCCTGCTGTTCCAGATGTCTTAGTAAATAATAATCCAGATGATAAATCTAAAGGTCATGATACGCAATTGAAAAAAGCAGTTGAGACCTTACTAAAACAATTATAATTTTTTGATTAAAAACGGGTTTAAAAATATAGGTCCAGGTCCTCTTGTTGCTGCAGCTTTTATAGGTCCAGGAACTGTTACGGTGTGTACTATTGCTGGTGTGACTCATGGCTTTACGTTGCTTTGGGCTATGTTATTGTCTATTGTGGCAACCGCTGTATTGCAAGAAATGTCTGCGCGACTAGGGATTGTGTCTCAAAAGGGGTTATCTGAAGTGATTAGAACGGAAATTTCTAATCCGTTTTTTAAAGCCTTGTCTATTATACTGATTCTGTCTGCTATTGTTATTGGCAATGCTGCCTATGAAGCAGGAAACATTAGTGGAGGTGTCTTGGGTTTGGAGAGCTTAGCTGGAAACGCAAGTGGTTCTAGTTCCCTATGGAGTCTTGTAATAGGTTTTGTTGCCTTTGTTTTGTTGTTTATAGGGAATTACAAAGTGTTGGAAAAAGCATTGATCATATTGGTTATTTTGATGAGTTTGGCATTCCTAATTACAGCGATATTGACAAAGCCAGATCTAGTATTAGTATTTAAAGGTTTGTTTACTCCAGATTTCTCTAATAATACTATACTAACAGTGATTGCATTAGTAGGAACTACGGTTGTGCCTTATAATTTATTTTTGCATGCGTCTTTGGTGAAAGAAAAATGGAAAGACACATCAGATTTGAAACACGCGAGAAAAGATACCATTATTGCTGTTGTTTTAGGAGGTATTGTGTCTATGTGTATCATTATTTCGGCAGCTGCAATTAAAGATGGTCAAGTGAGTAATGCCGCAGATTTGGCGAGAGGATTAGAGCCTTTATTTGGTAACTATGCTAAATACTTTCTATCCATTGGTCTATTCGCTGCAGGAATTACAAGCGCTATTACAGCACCTTTGGCCGCAGCATATGTGGCTACAGGTTGCCTAGGCTGGAGTTCAAATATGAAATCTTTAAATTTTAGATTGGTTTGGATGCTTATTTTAGGTTTGGGTGTTTTATTTTCATCAATTGGTTTTAAATCGATTGAGATTATCAAATTTGCTCAGATAGCAAATGGGCTATTATTACCGTTAATTGCTGGATTCTTACTTTGGATAATGAATAAAACATCTATTCTTGGGATTTATAAAAACTCTGCAATTCAAAATATTTTTGGAGTTCTTATCTTCGGAATAGCCCTGTTTTTAGGTGCTAAGAGTATTTTAAAAGTGTTTGGGATGCTGTGAAGAGGTGTGTTGTGAAGTTGTAAAGATGCAAAGTTTTGAGTTTTGAGTTGTAAATTTGTTGCGTTGTGCATGATATAAAAAAGTACTGTATATCCGTAAAACATCATAATCCAGTAATATTAGCAATTACAAGCCTATCAAATATTTTATCACCAAAGTATCTGCGATTCAGTTTGTACAAAAATTCATTTAGATATAATTGCAAATATTTCTTCTTTATTTTATGGTTAGTTCCTACAAAGTTTCGTTTTACATTACTAATGGTAATATGTACCCATTTCAAGGTTTCTGTAGTAGTTGTTTCATCAGATTTTTCACTGATATGCAGCTCCACATAATCAGCAATATTCACATAAGATGTGCTTTTATCAGTAAATACTATGGTTTGTTCTTTATCAATTGCATTTTGAAAGGTTATATCCGTTGCACCCGCTTTATGGTCTTCTAAAACTTTAGCCTTAAAATAACGACATTGTCTTTCTGCTTTCCCTGATTCTATATTTTCAAGAATTGTACTTTCTGCCATAATCATAACATTAGATTTTGTTTTACTGCCACG
>NZ_AUDE01000013.1 GCF_000425305.1 Psychroserpens burtonensis DSM 12212 | reverse complement strand
TTGCGCAAAACCATCTGCCAATAAATCATCACAGACCTCCAATGGCGTTGGTGATGCCCCTAATTGTGGTGTTGGATTAACCTCTAGTATTAATTCTACAATCGTTGCGCAGTTAGTCGCTATCGTTGAGCTTTCTACACGCACATAAATCGTTTGTTGGTCTTCTACAATATTATTGTATGGACTCGCTAATGGGTTCACATTGTTATTTGCATCTGCCATAGTCTCATGGTAACTTACCGTTAAACTGGGATCGCCTCCTGTAATTTCATTATCCATACTCCCTAAATCAAATACCCCAAAACCATCACTGTCTGGATCACAATCTTCTAATGGTGACGGTGGGTTGGCGATTGGTGCTTGCTGTACAACTAATTCTAATGTGGTCGTATCATAACAACCTGTATTGATATCTTGTGCTCTTACGAATACAATTTGCCCATTGGCTGTATTTGTATATGGGATTGGTAATGGATCTACATTGTTATCTGCATCTATTAGACTAATATGGTAACTTACTGAGTAATTTGGATCGTTACCAGTGACTTCTATGTTTTTTAATGTTAAATCGATACTCGTTATTCCATCTGGTGTGCCATCGTCACAAACTTCTAAAGCAGTTGGAGCGACTAATGCTGGCAAAGGGTTTACAATTAAATCAAAACTTCCAACATTCACACAACCACTGGTTGAATTGGTTATATTAACAAAAATAGTTTGAGGATTACTAGTATTACTATAAAGATTAGCAAGTGGGCTTATTCCGTCAACAGCATCAGAAAGTGTTTCATGGTATGAGACTGCAACTCCTGTTTGGCTATCAATTGCTTCTGTGTCTTTAGTTGAAAGATCAAACATTTCGATTTCATCTCCTGGCAGATTATCATCACAAAGTTGATAATCTGAAATTACACCGACAGATGGAATTGGATTCACAAATAATTGAAGCTCCACTGTATCGGAACAACCCGTTAAATCATCAGTGATTCTAACCACCAACGTTTGAGAACCTCCGGAGATATTACTATATGGGCTAGATTGGGCATTAACACCGTCAATAGCTTCGATAAGCGTTTCGTGATACGTGACTGTCATCCCTATTTGAGCACCCAATATTTCGATATCTTTTGAAGTCAAATCAAACATGGAGAATCCATCGTTATCATCATCACAAACTTCAAAAGGTGTTGGAGCCAACGGAACAGGTAAAGCATTCACTACTAAATCTAAGGTCGTTATATTATAGCAATCAACACTGCTGTTAGCTTGGACTCTTACAAAAACAGTTTGATTATCTATCACAACATTTGTGTAAGGCACTGGTAATGGATTGATGCCACTTTCAGCTTCTGCTAAAGAAAAATGATAAGATACAGAAACTGTTGCAGGATCTATTACATCTATAACTTCTAGATTAGTATCTGTTAGCATAAACACTGCAAAACCATCATTATTATCATCGCACTCTTGCAGAGGCGTTAGCATTGTATTAATATTCAAATTTGTGAATTCTAAATCAAAAGATGTTGTATCAAAACACTCTTGAGTTAATTCTGCCAGACGAGCAAAAATTGTTTGAGGGTTAGCAGTGTTGGTATATGGACTTGTTTGAGGGTTGACATTATCAATCGCATCTTGTTCTATAAGGTGATAACTAATTACAAAATCTGCTGGATCTTGAGTCCCTAAAATTTCAGCATCATTATCAGTAAGCGCAAATTCACCAGTACCAGAAGTACTACATATGGCTAGATTTGGAGGTGTATTTGCAACAGGATTTGGTTTAAATTCTACAACTACCGAATCACTTGCTTGGCAAATCCCTGAAAATACGACATCTACTGAATACACTCCAGATTCGCTAACGTTAAGTATAGATCCCGTTTCTCCTGTTATTTCAACACCATCTTTATACCACACGTGGGCTGCAGTTGGTGTTTGAGTATCTAAGACTGTTAAGGCTCCATTACATTCTGCAGTACCTGCAGCAATAGTAATATCATCACCTAAGTCACCACCTAAGTCAAAACTTCCTGCTTTTAAAAACACACCGGAATCTAAAGACGCATCACCAGCATCTGCAATCACTAATTTAATACGGTAAGTGTCTCCTGGAATTACTGAAGACTGAGCAGTAAATACCGTAGTTCTTCCGTCAAAACTCATTGGAGGCGCATCTTGATTAGTATAGCCACCAAAAAACTGTTCATTAATGGCAGCGCAACCAGGATTTAGAGGATGTATATTCGTTACCAAAATTGGAGTTGTTGTTCCAGGCAATACTGCTAAATTTGTAATATTCCCTGCAGCATCCGTTAACAAAAATGCAAAGGCATCTGAAAATGTACATTCAAAAGTTCCCCCTGTTGAACCATTATATTCTTCCGAAGCCATTAAAAAATCAAAACTGATATTGTCTGCCAAAGGCACAAAATCAAATTCTATTATTGATGCATTGTTTGAATTGATCCCTACAGCTGTATCTAACTCTGCATCACCAGGCCAATTAAGACTACCGTCACTCATAGCATTATCATTGGGCCCTCTAACTTTACTTGCATCTCCAGAGGTTAATAATATTCCGTCTGTAAAAGGGAATAATGAACCATCATTTATAAAGTATCCTATACCATTATCTTCACCAAAATTTGTTCCTGTTGAGAATGTGATATTACTAATTTGAGCACACTCACTATTTATGAGTATATCCTCTACGAGTTCTTCTACAGTATATGTCGTTTGATCTACAACGACATTCTCGCCTACAATAAATACAGAAATAGTTGTAGTCTCAACGCATCCCACAGGATTAGCATCTGTGACTATTAAAGTAACTGTATAATTTCCTGGAGCAGTATATGTATTTGTGACTGTATTTCCTGTATCTGTATTTGTATCTCCAAAATTCCACTGATAAGTTGCACCTGTCCCATCAGCAGAAAACATAGCACTCCCATTAAAGGTAATAGACTCACCAATATTTGCTTGTACTGAGCCCGAGGAGTTAATTGCTGGAACTGTACTATCTATTGAAGGTGTTATCGTTTGACAAGGTACTGCACAAATAATATCTGCTTCCCAACCTGTAGTCGTTCCTGATCCATTTGAAACAAATTCTATAGTTATACAACCACTTGCATTAGTACCTGATGCAGTTACTGTCCCTGGAGTATTAGCACCATTATAAGTTCCAATAATTGGTGCGGTATTATCATCACCATCATAAATAGTTAATATGTCGACATTGAGCTGTGTACTAAAAGCTAAAAAATCAAGGATAATAAACTCTCCTGCATTTAAAGAACAGATTGTAGTAGTCAAGTTCTCATCACTACCGTAAGCGCCTCCAGATCCTCCAGAATCATAAAACTTATCTGGTGCACATCTATCAAAACTGCCACTTTGCATGTTTAAATCCTGAGCGAAAGAGACATAAGAAAGTAAGAAAAATAGTAAGCAGAGCTTTTTCATAGCTTTTAAAATGGTTTTAAACTTATTATTTAACATTCAATCACCTCTTTTTATTCAAATAGGTTTAATACACGACTTTGAATAAAATCACTATAACAAGCAATAAGATTTCCAGTTATGGTAAGAAGGCTTCATAATAAGAGCGAAATTTAATAAAAAATTAAGGAATCGCGATTGTTAAATCGTTATAATAGTAACAGTTTAACACTTTAATTCCCCAGCACTCGCTGTAAAACAACTCATGATCTCGATTTTTATTTTAACACAATAGCCAATTTAAAAAAGTTATGTTATTCTTAAAATAGTATTATTTGAAATTCAAGTTACCTATTTTTGCACAAACAAAAGCTATGAACACGTATTCTATCTCCATAAAAGAGACTACCAATCCTTCAATTATCAAATTTGAAACTAATCAATTTATTACACAGCATGAGAGTTTTGAATTCAACAATATAGATGAGGCAAAATCTTCTCCAATCGCTCAACAATTATTTTATTTACCATTTGTTAAAAAAGTATATATCTCAAGTAACTTTATTGCTATTGAAAAATTTAGCATCGTTGAATGGGCAGATGTACAGAACGAAGTTGCTGAGCAAATTGTGACCTATTTAAACTCGGGTGATGTAATTGTTGAAGCTTCCGAAGAAAAAAAGAAAACACCAGTAACTATTTATGCTGAGAGCACGCCAAATCCA
This sequence comes from Psychroserpens burtonensis DSM 12212, assembly GCF_000425305.1. Lineage (GTDB taxonomy): Bacteria > Bacteroidota > Bacteroidia > Flavobacteriales > Flavobacteriaceae > Psychroserpens > Psychroserpens burtonensis. The sequence continues at coordinate 159,912 of NZ_AUDE01000013.1, read as the reverse complement.
TCAGTATTAAAATTTGTTGCTAATAAAAAACTGGCTACAACCACGCATGAGTTCACGTCTATCGATGACACCAAATTTGCGCCAATGGCTGCTGAGCTTTTTCATTTCCCATTTGTAAAAAGTGTCTTTATTGATGAAAACTTTATTTCAATTACAAAATTTGATATTGCGGAGTGGAGTGAGATTACAATGGAACTCAGAGAGTTTATAAGAAGTTATGTTGAAAACGGAAAAACCATTATAGACCCTAATGCTCCTGAAACCAAATCAAAGCAAATTGATCAATTAGATAATGACTATGAATCTAGAGATGATATTTCAAAAGAAATAATAAATATTTTAGAAGAGTACGTTAAGCCAGCAGTTGCTAGTGATGGCGGAAATATTGAATTTCAATCTTACGATCCCGTAGAAAAAAAGGTAAAAGTAATTCTACAAGGAGCTTGCAGTGGTTGCCCATCTTCTACGTATACGCTTAAGAGTGGGATTGAAAATATGCTTAAAGAAATGATGAAAGATAAAGTCGAAACGGTTGAAGCGATAAACGGATAATTTCATACCTTTAAAGAAGTTATAGTTAAAGCCTATTTCCGTATTACAGTCTATTAAAGTAGTATCAAACTCGAGTTAAAATTACGAAGATGCTACTAGAAAAGTAGTTGAGCAGGCATAAAAAGTATCCAACTTAAATATGTATGTAAGAGCAAATTGCAATGGTTAAGGACGATTACATAACCAGATTCAGGGTTAATTTAAAAAAATAATTAGCTAACGTTTTATTTACAAAATAGTTACCCAACAAAAAAAGGCATAGTTTTTGACATCTAACTAAAAAAATATTATGAAAAAACCAACATTACTATTTGCAACTCTAGGACTTTTAATAACTTCAAGTTTCAACCATGCCCAAGCACAAGATAATGGATCTAACCAAGCTTTAATGGAAGGTGGAGGAGCTTTTATTGTTACTATGGATGACAAAGATAAAAAAGCAATTGGCTCACCTTATCTTTATGAAAATTTTACGAAAGGAAAAATATCTGCTCGCCCAACTGAAATATATGATATTAGATATAATGTATTTACCGATGAGATTGAAATCAAAGTAAGTGACGGTAAGATTCAAAACTTTAATAAAAGCATCAGTAATGTTATAATAACATTTCTAATTGATGACTTAAACTTTACAACATTAAACTATATCAACTCAGATGATGGTTTACAAAGAGGCTACTTTGTTTCATTTACTGAGACCAATCAAAACGTTAAGCTATTTTCTAAAAAAGAAGTAAAATATTACGAAGCTAAACCAGCGGTAAGCAGTTATGACAAAGACAAGCCTGCAGAGTTCAAAAACATTGATGACACCTATTATGTTTCTATAGGTGGTGCTTATGCTCGTGAATTGCCAACTAAGAAAAAAGACTTAGCTAAACTGTTTCCGGAAAGCTCAGATGAGATCTTAAATTTTATCAAAAAGAATAAAATAAAGACATCTCGTGAAGCAGACTTAATAAACTTAATCAACTACATTAATTCGCTTTAGTAGAAAAAACTAAACTCAAAACCCGAACGATTTAATTTATCGTTCGGGTTTTTTTATTAATATTATATCCTCATTAAAAACTGTATTATGGATTTACAAAATTGGATGGATAAGGCTTATGAACTCATAGTTGATTTTGGCCCAAAAGTATTAGCGGCTATTGCTATTTGGATTATTGGCTCATGGATTATTAAAACTTTAATCAAAGGCATTAGAAAAACAATGGATATAAGAGAATTTGATCCAAGTCTTCAAAAATTCCTTTTAAATCTAATTGGTTGGTTATTAAAAATCATTTTAATCGTAGTTGTTTTAGGCACTGTTGGTATTGAAACAACTTCATTTGCTGCCATCTTAGCTGCTGCAGGTTTAGCAATAGGACTAGCATTACAAGGTTCACTTGCTAATTTTGCGGGAGGAGTATTACTTATGATTTTCAAACCTATTAAAATTGGCGATTTCATTGAAGCACAAGGACAGTCTGGAACTGTAAAAGAAATTGAAATATTTACAACAAAGTTGACCACTCCAGATAACAAAGAGGTCATTATACCAAACGGAAGCCTCTCAAATGGTAATATTGTTAATTATACTACGGAAGATTTGCGTCGTGTAGATATTACCTTTGGCGTTGGTTATGACTCTAATATTAAACAGACCAAAGATGTCATTTTAGATGTTATTAACACCAACGAATTTGCTTTGAAAGATCCTGCACCAGCCATAAATGTATCTGAATTAGCAGATAGCTCAATCAATTTTTTCACTAGAGTTTGGGTTAAAAAAGAAAATTATTGGGCAGTCAAATTTGATTTGATTGAGAGAACCAAAGAAGCCTTTGATGCTGCAGGCATAGAAATACCTTATCCACATACTGTTGAAATACAGAAAAAAGGTTAAGCTTTTTTAGGTTTTAATGCTATAAAATCTTTTAAATAAAAAGGCTCAAAATAGGCGACATCTTCGGTGTCGCCTATTATATATTTGTTATAAGCCAAAGCACTCATCTCATTAGACGATGGTAATTTGTTATCTATATAGACAGCATTATCGTGAGATAGTAGAGCTTTTGTTTTTTCTGTTCCATTTCCGATAAAAAACACTTTACCGTTATTTAATTCTTCTTTAAAAGATAATTCGTCAAGTATTTGCGCCTCAATTTTTCTAATTAAATTAAACTCATAATCGTAAATCGCTGAATACACCTCCATACGTCGTGCATCTAACATAGGTACAATAACGCCTTCTTGTGTATCAAGCTGTCTTACCAAAGCATGCAGCGTGGATACAGAAATTAATGGCTTATCTAACGCGTAACACAGACCCTTTGCTGCAGACACACCAATTCGCAAACCAGTATATGAACCAGGTCCTTTGCTCACCGCTATAGCATCAATCTCTATTTTCTTTATATTGGCGGTTTTTAAAACATCATCAATAAACACATGCAATAATTCTGCATGTGAATAATTGATATTATAGTCTTCCTTTAAAACTAAAGTCTCTCCTTGTTTTGAAAGAGAGACTGAACAGTTTTTAGTAGATGTTTCTATACTTAATATTATAGACATTAAGATAATTTAATTAATATTACTAATCTTACTCTTTTGGCGATTCTTCTTTTTTTATTTGACTTCCTTTTTTCTCAATTTTATCACCAGGTTTGAGGGTTTTAGAAACTATATTATATGGTCCTGTAATAATTTCGGCACCTTCACTTAAACCAGATACAATTTCAATATTTGTATCGTCTTGAATACCTGTTTTGACTTTTTCTAACTTAGCTACACCATTATCATTAACGAAAACACATTCATATTTCTCTTCATCTTCAGTTTGCATTACTTCGTAACCTGAGACTCTCCTATCTTTTTCACTTTTAGTCATTTCAGACTCTGTTTTGATCACAATAGAACTAATAGGCACAGCAATTGAATTATTGCTTTTGTTAGTAATAATATCTACTGTAGCAGTCATTCCTGGCCTAAAGGGTGAATAGGTGTCGGGCTTACCTTCAACTAAATCAGCATAAGACTCTTCTAGAATTCTTACTTTAACTCTAAAGTTTGTAACTTGATCTGCTGCTAAAGCACCGGCAGCAGAGTTTGCTATTTCTGTCACAACACCCTTAAATTCCTTTTTTAAATAGGCGTCAACTTCTACTAAGGTAGAGTCGCCGATTTGAACTTTCACAATATCATTCTCGTTAACATCAACCTCAACTTCCATATTGTTAAGATTAGCTACTCTTAAAATTTCGGTTCCTGCCATTTGCTGTGTACCAACGACGCGTTCTCCTAATTCTACATTGAGTAATGAGATTGTTCCGCTCATAGGAGCATAAATTGTTGTTCTCCCCAAATTATCTTTAGCTTCATTAACCGTTGCAGCTGCACTCTGTACACTATAGTAAGCTGAGCTCCTCGACGCTGTTGCAGTTTCAAAAGCTGCAATTGCTCTATCCCAATCTGCTTTTGAAATAACACCTCTTTCAAAAAGTGATTTACTTCTATCATAATTTGCCTTTGCCTCTTTTAATGATGCATCTGCCTGCTCTAATCCAGCTCTCACATTTTGATATGATGCTTGAGATCTATTCACAGCAGACTGAATTAGATCTGGATTAACACGAACTAAAAGATCTCCTTTTTTAACCTGCTGGCCTTCTTTATATGGAAGATCCAAAATCTCACCAGAAACTTCACTCGATATTTTAACCTCCACTTCAGGCTGTATTTTTCCAGTTGCAGAAACTGTCTCAGTAATATCTAGAAGAGCAACTTTTTTAACTTCTACTTCTTTGAAATCTCCTTTTTTACCAAACAGTCCCATAGATTTTCCTGCAATTAATGCTAACAGGATTACTGCGATAACTGTAATAATAATTTTAGTTTGTTTAGTCATGGTTTAAAACTTTAATTCTGTTGCAGGTATGCCAAAATATAATTCGAGAACCTTCAACTTAAATATATAATCGTATTTAGCACGATTGACTTCGATTTTAGCATTATCAAACCTTAATTTAGACTGGCTAAAATCAAAAGCATTTGTTAATCCTACATCATACCGTTCTTTAGCATATTCATAGGCTAGTTCTTGAGATTCTAAAGCTGATTTTGCTGCTTCATAAGATTTAAAAGAACCCTTAGCATCAACATAAGCTTGATACACAGTAGACTCTAAATCTAGCTCTGTTTGCTCTAGTTGAAATTTACTACGCTCTAAATTTATTTTACTTCGTTTAATATTCCCTTTTGTTGCGAATCCATTGAAAATAGGAATATTTAAACTAAGACCATAGCCTATACCATCATTTTGATACAATTGGTTAATAAATGGATCTGCAGCGACCTCCTGTACTATCGTATTAGGAAATTGACCTACCACAGATTGACCAGTACCTTCAACAACTCCAATTTGTTGTGTTAAAAATGGATTATCAGGATCTACTTGTTGATTAAAAGATGTTGTATTTACAAACCTAGTATTGTAGCCAAAAAATGCAGAAAGCGTTGGTAAATTAGCACCTTTTGCTATTTGCACATCTTTTTTAGCTAATTCAACATTTTGCTCTGCTATTTTGATTTCAGATCTGGTTTCTTTTGATTTCGCTAAAATTTCTGTGATATCTTTATTTACTATACCGCTATCAACAATATCATAACCTTCATCCTCAATGTCAAACGTCTCGTAATCTTTAATTAATAACAATTGAGCTAGTCCTATTAAAGATATTTGAATACTATTTTCTGCATTTATAATAGATTGCTGTTCACTTGCGTTAACCGCTTTAATTTCAAGTAAATCACCTCTTGGTAACTGACCAACTTCTACTAATTGCTCTGTTCTTTCTATTTGTTCTTGTGTCACTTCATTCTGAGATTGCAAGACGTTCAAATTGGCTTTATTCAAAATAACTTGAAGATATCCATTGGCTACAAAAAGTGAAATATCATCTTTCATCTTATCTAAACGGTATTGACTTGCCAATTTAGAGATTTTAGCACGTTGGAGCGTTCTAATATTTCTAAGACCATCAAACAAAGTATAGCCGACATTTATATTTCCATTAACAGAAAGAAATGTAGTCGTTTGTGCATTGTTAGTCAAGGGGTTAAAACTAAGCCCTGTGTTTTCAGAAACACTACTACCAGCATTTAAACTTGGAAGAAAATTACCTATTGCTGTAAGCCTATCTATATCTGCAGTTGCTATATCTAATTCACTTTGCTTTACTGAAATGTTATTTTCTAAAGCATACTGAACGCACTCAATAAGTGTCCATTTTTTATTTTGAGCTTGCGAGCTTATTGTTATTAAAACAATTAATATACTGATTATTTTTTTCATAAGTATTCTATAAGTATCTATAATTCTTAAAGTGTTACACTAAATGATGAATTTTTATTGAGCGTATTTAGAAATCCCTTGAATTTGATTCCAAACTTTAATTTTATCGTCTTTAGTAATACCGTTTTTTATCTCTACAAAAATGCCATCACTAATTCCTAATTCTACATCCTTTCTTTCATATTCTTGATCACCAATTTCAATTTCTACGTAAGGCTTCTTTGTCTCTCTATCATATTGAACGAGCGCTTCCTCAATTGCTAAAACATTCTCTGCTTTTTCTAATATAATAGATGCATTAGCGCTCAACCCAGCTCTGATAAAAGTAGAATCTATCTTTTTAAGAGATCCTTTGATTTCAAATTGAATTGCGCCATTCTCTGCTACACCCTTTGGCGCTATATAATCTAATACAGCATCAAACTTTAGATTCTCAATAGCTCCAACAGTAATTTCCAACGGTAAGCCTTCTTTAATCTTTCCAACTTCACTCTCATCAACCTTACCTTCAAAAATCATTTGCCTAACATCAGCAAGAGATGCTATAGAGGTGCCTTCATTAAAATTATTTGCCTCAATAACTTGATTACCTGCTCTTACGGGGACGTCTAAAACCATCCCAGAAACTGTTGCTCTCACCTGTGTTTGTGCTACACTACCTAAACCAGATGTTGTTCCAGTCTTAATGATATCATAATTTTGACGCGACTGTGTAACATCAATTCTAGATTGTTCTACACGCTGTTTTGCTTGTAAATATGTATTGTTTACTTGATCAAAATCATTTGTAGAAATAACACCGTTATCAAATAATTCTTTTTGTCTATCATAGATAGATTTCTGGGTTTTAAAATTGATTTCGGCAGTTTGTAAAGCGTTCCTATTGGATGCAATATTATTTTTTGCACTCGTTAAATTTGATACGTTAGGTATTACTCTAATTTGAGCTATCAAATCACCTTGCTTTACATATTCTCCAGCCTCAATAAAGATCTCCTCAATAACTCCAGAGATATTTGACTTTATGAGTACTTCCTCTTTCGGGACGATACTACCAGTAGCCATAGTTTTTACAACTATTGTTTGATTTGAGGCCATCTGTGTGGCATAAGTAATAGGATCTTCTTGGTTTTTCTGCCAAAGATAAATCAAAGCACTTGCAAAGGCTGCGACTATAACCAAAAGTATAATAACTGTAGTTGTGCGTTTCATTGGGTGTTATTTATTTATTATTTTTATTCTGTTTTTATTCTATTCTTAAGGCGTCAACAGGCTTCATCTTTGTAGCGCTATTTGCTGGAATAAGACCTGCTAATAAGCCCGATACTACTAATATGGAAAACGCAATAAACACGACTTGTAAACCTACACTAGGATTTGCAAAGTTCTGTACTGGCCCGTTCTCATTTAAAACATAATTCATTAACCAAATAATACCTGCCGAAAATGCAACTCCAGTCATTCCAGAAATAATAGTGAGAATTAAACTCTCTTGTAATATTTGAGATTTGATTTCCCAAGGCGTGGCGCCTAATGCTCGTCTTACTCCTATTTCTTTTGTGCGTTCTTTTACAGAAATTAGCATAATATTACTAATTCCGATGATACCCGATAATAAAATAAGTGCTCCCACAAAATATCCAACGACTGACAGGATCTGAAAAAGACCTGACATCTTTTTAAAATCTAAAGACTGATCGCGATGTCCTAAAGCACTCATATCATTAGGGTGGACGGTATGTCTCACTTTAAGAAAACCAAATATGGATTCTTTAAGCTCTGTAATATCATAGGCATCATACGCAGTTATAACCATATAATAGATGCGATCTCCTTGATTAAACGCTTGATTGAAAGTCGTAAAAGGAATAATTATAGTATTGGCGTCTTCCTCGGCATCTCCCTGACTATTAGGCTTCTTAAATGTTCCAACTACCATGAAATTAACACCATTTATTTCAATATAAGAGCCTATGACTGGTTCATCCTTATCGTATAAACCTGTAATCACGTCGATACCAATAACGCAGACTTTTCGCTTAGCTTCTATATCAGAATAACTCACAAATCTGCCTTCAAGAATATCCATTGGTTCTTGATTAATATAATCTGGATAATCACCATAAATTCCAAAAGCACCAATTTTGGTTCCCCGTATTACATTATTCTCTCCACGATAGCCACCAAGCTTATTTCTTGGAGAGGCATATTTTATTTCAGGAAATTCGGTTTTTAGAGCTTCAATATCATTTAACTTGTAGCTAAAACGTCTGCGCCTTGGCAAACCTTTATACGCCATTGAAGTGCCTTGCGACCATGTGAGAATAGAATTCGTGGCAAAATCATTAAACTCAACCGTTGCGCCATTCTTAAGACCATTGGTTAAAGCGAGTAGTAAAACCAAAATGGTAATTCCCCAAAACACACCAAAGGCCGTTAACAGAGTTCTAAACTTGTTAGCGGTTAGTGCTTCTAATATTTCGTTCCAACGATCTTTATTAAACATCTTATTCGTCTCTTAGAGCTACAATAGGTTTGATTTTTGCTGCGCGATATGCAGGAATAAAACCTGCTAAGGTTCCCGCAGCAACTAGTATAAATACCGTTATCAGAGCTGTGTTAAAATCTACTTGCGGATATTTAATAAATTCATTTTCAATAGTTGGCCCGATAAATTCTAATAACCCCAATCCCATTATTAAACCAAATAATCCAGAGAACATAGTCACAAAAATAGATTCTTGAAGAATCATAAAGATAATGGATAGTGGCTCTGCGCCTAAGGCTTTTCTTATCCCAATTTCCTTTGTACGTTCCTTAACTATAATTATCATAATATTACCCACACTTACAATACCAGCTATAATAGTGCCTATACCTACAAACCAAAATACCGCCTCGATTATATTACTTAAAGAATATATTTTTTGCGCTTTTTCTAGCGTATTGTCTATACGTACTGCAGCTCTATCATTTGGCGCTATGGTATACTTCGTTTTTATATCATTATCGATACTCGCAATTAAATTTTTCGACAGTTCAACAGCTTCATCAAAATCATCAGACATAGCCACCGTAAAAGACATATCTCTCAAATTATCTGCACCATTAAACGCAATTTGAGCTGAACTAATTGGAATATAGACTTGACTCTCCTCTCGTTCGCCACCGGGATCTGCATAAACCCCCACCACCTTAAAATTGATACCATAAATAGAGACCATTTCCCCAATAGGATTTTTACCTTTAAATAGTTCTGTTTTAGCTTTATTGCTAACAACAATAACTTTTCTTGAGTCTTCAATATCCCCTTGGTTAACAAAACGACCTTCTGAAATTATAGCATTTTCAATGAATTGAAAATCTGGATGAACACCTCTTACACTGAAATTTCCAGATTGTTTTTTATAAACTAATTGTGCGCCCCAATTAGAGTATCCGCCAGACTTATACTCCAAATAGTCACCATAAATATTGGAGATATTCTCAAAGTCTTCATTCTTTAATTGAATTCTTCTATTGGGATTTAAACCTTTATACTGTTTAGTTGTAACACGAGTTCTTACACTAATTTTATTAGTAGCATCTCCAGCAAACTGTGCTTTAACACCATTTTGAACTCCAGAACTAAAGCCCAAAAGGACTATAAAAATAAAAATACCTGAAGCCACTGAGATACCTGTTAAGACAGTTCTCAACTTGTTTTTGCTTAAAGTCTGAAATATTTCTTGCCAACGCTCTATATTAAACATGAACTTTTGCTCTAATTTGTTTTACTGGACTATCATCGATAATTATACCATCCTTTAAATTCACAATGCGTTTTGTCATCTGTGCAATATCTGGTTCGTGTGTGACAATAAGAATTGTTTTACCCTCGTCATTGATACCTTGTATTAAATCCATTACCTCATATGAGGTTACAGAATCCAAGGCTCCAGTTGGTTCATCTGCCAAAAGCACTTTAGGCTCACTTGCTAGCGCTCTTGCAATCGCTACTCGTTGTTTTTGACCACCAGATAGCTCATTTGGTAAATGATGAGACCATTCAGCTAATCCTACTTTTTCTAAGTAATACTCCGCTTTTTCAATACGCTCATGACGTTTCATTCCTTGATAATATAATGGCAATGCAACATTGTCTAAAGCAGATTTATAATTAATAAGATTGAAGGATTGGAAAATAAAGCCTAGAAATTTATTTCTATAACGTGCCGCTACCTTTTCATTAAGATTCCTGATAGGCACACCATCTAATATATAGCTTCCTTCATCTGCCTCGTCTAACATCCCTAAAACATTTAGTAAAGTAGACTTACCAGATCCCGAAGACCCCATAATAGAGACTAGTTCACCCTCTTTTACATCAAAATTAATACCCTTTAAAACATGAAGCGAGTTGCTCCCCATTTGGTAAGACTTGTGTAAATCCTTGATTTGAATCATAAATATGATATATTAATTCTTACAATATTACACAAAATCGAAAACCAATTGTGCTAAGTATTTGTTAAGAATTAAATTATTCATTAATATTTATAAGACTTATAAATATCAAGAATGTTACAATGGTTTCAAATGTTATTGTATTTCTTTTCGTTCTCGAAAGAACTCCCAATAGATTATAAATGCAATACCTGCAACTAATAGATATGGAACTACCATTAAATACATGATGCCATCATTAACACCTTCAGCCGTCGTTTGGCCTTCTTCACTTTCTAATACAGCCCTGCACATTGCGCATTGCGCATTGCCCTCTAGAAAAAAGAAACATGAAAAAAGAAAAAAGAGAATCTTTTGCTTCATAATTTAAATATAATATGGTGAAATCATAGCATACACTACAACTCCAGTTACAGCAACATATAGCCATAATGGAAATGTGATTTTTGCTATTTTCTTGTGACGCTCAAAATTATGAGTAATGGCTCTTACATAAGTAATCAATACGAAAGGAATGATTATAATTGACAATAATATATGTGTAATCAGGATAAAGTAGTATACATATTTTATAGCACCTTCTCCGCCAAATTTTGTTGAATCACTAGTCATGTGATACGCGACGTACATCACTAAAAACGCAACCGATAATGTGATTGCAAACTTCATTAAACGCTCGTGAAGTTTTCTGTTTTTGTTTTTAATTGCGACCAATGCAAAAATTAAAACAAATGCAGTTAACCCATTAATTGTAGCATAAATTGGAGGCAAAAATGATAGTGGTTCTACTTCAATGCCAAAATCTTGTAATTTCAACCTTGAAAGAACTGCAACTACAACAGGAATCACAACAGCCAAAAGAACGATCCATTTGTTGTATTTTTTTTCTTCGGAAGGGTTTTCTACAGTATTCATTTCAATTAATCTTCTTTTAATAGTTTAGCGATATCTTCTTTAAGCATACTTATTTCTTCGGTTTCTCCATCATCATCAACTTTCTCTTCTTCACTAATAATGCCTTTATAGAAAATTTTAGGGTTTTCGAAGTTGTCTTTTCTAGAGCGCATAAAACCGTCTTTATCTATGAGCGCAAAGTTTCCTGAATGCTCAAAGCCATCATCAACATTTGGATTTTCTCCCGCATAAATATTGAAACCAATATTTGCTAAATCATAAATAGTATCTTGATTTCCAGTCATAAAATGCCAGTTTGGGTTAGTAATCCCGTAATTTTCAGCATATGCTTTTAAAACCTCCTGCGTGTCATATTCTGGATTTATAGTAAATGAAGCCACTCCAAAATTCTCAAAATCAGAAAATGTGTTTTGAATCTCTACTAAGTTTCTATTCATTCTAGGACAAATTGAACCACACGTTGTAAAGAAAAACTCTACTAAGTACACCTTACCTTCATAATCTTTATTTGTGATGTTTTTTCCATCCTGATTAACAAAAGAGAATGGTGGAACTTTTTTAGGTATACCGTTAATCTCTAAGAACATTAAATCAGACACAAAACCTTCAGCATCTGATGACACCTCTTTTGATCTACTTTCAGATCTTACGATATCTCCACCTTTTACTCTATTTATAATCTTTGGAACAAAAATAATTCCGAAGACTAAAAGAATAAAAGCGATACCTATATAAGAATAATTTGTTTTTTTTGTGCTCATAATAATTTATTTATCGTTAGCATTTAAATCTTCTGCTCGTCGCGATGATGAATCAAATTTACCCTTACGTTTTTGGCGATACTCGGTAAATAAAATCCTCAGATCATCACTCATTTTGTTCTTAATTTCGTCAATCTCAATACAGTCATAAGAATACAAAGGATAAATTATTTCTTTCTTTTCTTTCTCCTTATCCTTTCTATCATCTAAACGTCCACGTTGGCTTAAATCCTTATCGATGACAAATACGTGATCTGTAAACAAATTACCATCTAAAGGTTCTTCTGTTTTGAGGCTATCAAATATTTTTTTAATATCATTTGGCTGTCCAAAGACATAATGCCAAAAGCGCATATCTGCATAGTTGTCGATTTCTCTATGAAATTTTTCCGCCTCAGATTCAGTTCCTTTCGGTAAAACAATAACCACTTGAAATTTCTTAAATCCTAAAAACTTATCATAGACTAACTCTTTAAGATTTGAAGCAGCTATGAGGTGACTTTGTGGATCATTTCCGAGGAAGCCAACAATAGTAATGTGGTCTTTAAGGAGGATTTCGGCTTCAGAATCTGAAGTGAATAATTCTAAATCTGAGACATTATCACCTACTATTTCTAAGGGGTCATAGTTATGTGTAGAAGGATACAGCATCAATAAGAATGCTACAGGTAAAAAGAATAATATGCTTAATACAAGATTCCGTTTGATATTGCTTTTTTCCATACTGCAAAAATAAAAAAAGACGGTTTAAAAAACCGTCTTTTACTATACTTTATAATGATAATACTATGTTAAAAATCTGTTTTAATAAAACCATTTTCATAGACACCTTGAATGTAACCACCCTCTTGTAATAAGATGAAAATTAAGTAGCATACTAAGAAAACACCAGTCCAAACGACCATACGTCTTAATGCTCCTGTCTCGTCTCTCATATGCATGAAGTCCCAAGTAATATAATATGCCTTAACAATTGTTAATACAATGAATATTAAATTTAATGGCTTCATATAAATAATTGGAGACAAAAATAAGTTTCCTAACGTTGCTAAAAGCCCACCTTCAAAAGGTGCTATCCATGCATGCATTAAGGATTCTGGTTTGTAAATCCCCAAAACAACTTCCACTATGGTCACTAAAGTTAAGAAAATTAAAACACCCCAAATTTTTTGAGTGTTAGATTTAAACTTAAGAGTGCCTCTAAATATTTCTAATTTATGTTCTTGTGCCATTTTTTAACTTTTATTCTTTATTATACTAGGTAGAAGAATGTAAATACGAATACCCATACTAAATCGACAAAGTGCCAATACAATCCAACTTTTTCTACCATTTCATAGCTACCTCTCCTCTCATAAGTTCCAAGGATAACATTGAAGAAAATAATAATATTAATTACAACTCCAGAGAATACATGGAAACCGTGAAATCCTGTAATGAAGAAAAAGAAATCTGCGAATAGTGAAGCTCCATATTCATTAACCTCTAAGTTGGCTCCATGAACAACAAGCGTCCCTTCTCTCTTTAATTTAGTGAGTGACTCCTCTCTAGATAGGATTGTTTTTTCACCTTCCTCATTAAGATCTTGCGTTCGTATATGCACATTTGGATGCGCAACTAACCCATTATAAACCTCTTGAACTGTATATACTGGCAAAGGACCTTCTTCTACGAACCAAAGTCCGTTTTTTCTCAAATGCCTAACTCTCTCATCTTCCACAGAGATTGCCATTTCACTTACAGCCACTCTTTTCCCGTCTGAATCAACAAATTGAAGAATATTGCCTCCTTTTGTTTGTACTGCACCATACTCACCTTTAATAAATGTTCCCCATTCCCAAGCTTGTGAGCCAACGAAAATTAGACCACCAATAATGGTTAAGAACATATACCATGTTACTTTTGATTTCTTCATGTGATGACCAGCATCAACAGCTAATACCATTGTTACAGACGACATAATTAAAACAAATGTCATAAAAGCAACATAAATCATTGGATAATTCCCATGAAAAAACGGAACGTGCGTAAACACCTCGTCAGCTATAGGCCACGAGCCCATAAACTTAAAACGTGAAAATCCATAAGCTGCTAAAAAACCCGAAAACGTTAAGGCATCAGATACGATAAAAAACCACATCATCATTTTACCATAACTAGACTTGAGTGGCTCTTTTCCTCCACCCCAGCTTTTGCCTTCTGTTCCAGTATTCGCTACTGTAGTATCCATATAAAGCATTTAATTATTAAAAGTTGCACAAAAATAATCATTTTATCTATCTAAAAAAACATCCGATTCTAAATTTTAAAACCAGAGGTCTATACTAGACTAAATCACAAGTTCTTGCTTATAAAAATGATTGAAAAATTAAACTATAAATGTTAAAAATAAAAACAAGAATAACCACAGTATATCTACAAAATGCCAAAAGGTTGCCGAAAGCTCCACACCTAGCATTTCGGTAGCAGTATATTTTTGTTTAAAATGATTATAAATAACAACTAATAATGAGATTAATCCCGCTGCAACATGCAAAATATGCAAAAAAGCAATCACGTATATAAAACTCATCGTCACATTAGACGCTTGTCCTGTAAAGTAATAGCCAGAGGCTACAATTTGATTAAAACCTGCATACTGACTCATTATGAAGCCTATACCTAAAACAAAAGTCAACACCAACATTGCTGTTGTAAGGCTCCTATTATTATTTTTCAAAGCTCTTTTTGCCACAACAAAGCTTAGACTACTTATCAAGATGAGCACGCAACTTATAAAAAATGCTTTTGGCATAGTAAAATCGGTCATCCAGTCTTCACGTTTTCTGCTTACTAAAACAGCACTTGTTAAACCTGCAAACGACATGATTAAAGATCCTATTCCAAACCAAAGCATCATACGTTTGGCTCTATCATTCTTTTCTTTTAATGTTCCTTGTGTTAAATCCATTTTATCTTATAAATTTATCTGCAACGTAAACAATTTGTAATAGTGTAATATAAATCACGCTAGAAAGCATCAATTGTTTTGCTGCTTTTGTTGTTCTTTTTTTAAATAATTCAAATGCATAATAGAGCATTACTAAGCCTATTAAAAAGACGATAACTGCTGCCACCACAGACAGTTTTAAATCACCAGTCACATTAAAAACAGGCACGATAGATATAAGTATCGTCCAAATAGTATACATAATAATTTGCACTGCTGTTCCTTTATCTCGTTTTCTTGTGGGTAACATATAGAAGCCACCTTTTTCGTAATCGTCAAATAAAAACCACCCAATAGCCCAAAAATGAGGGAATTGCCAAAAAAACTGTAATGCGAATAAGGTTCCAGATTCAATGCCAAAATCATTTCTTGCAGCTACCCAACCTAACATAAACGGGATGGCTCCAGGAATAGCTCCCACAAAAACAGCCAACGGTGTTTTGGTTTTTAAAGGTGTATATACGCAAGTATAAAGAAAAATAGAAATTGCCCCATACATCGCTGTACGCTCATTAATAATATAAAGTACAGTGATCCCTAAAAGAGTGAAAACTGTTGCTATAATAAATGCAGATCTAACACTCATTCTACCTGCAGGAACTGGGCGGTTTTTAGTGCGATCCATTAACACATCTAAGTCCTTTTCAATAATTTGATTAAAGGCATTGGAGGCACCAACCATAAAATAACCACCAAAAGCTAATAGCGTTAGCGTGTAAAAATCAACCTGACCAACAACACCAAGAAGGTAACCTGCAAGTGCAGAAAACACGACACTTATAGACAGTCTCATTTTCGTGATTTCCTTAAAATCAGAAATTAATGACACTTGATTCACAGATGATTTACCAGTACTCAATACAAGAGGTTTTATTGCGTTTGCAAAGATACTCTGAAAAAAGCTTTTGGACAATTCAAAACATAATTAAATACTGTTAAGAAAAATAACTGCTTACTTTGACCAACCGAACTTCATTTAATTTTAAATATTAGAATCAAAACTTGTACTATATACTTTTTCAGAAATCGCCTTAAATTGATTAATATATAAGACTCTATTGAGTTAAAAGCAACCTGATTTTCAAAACACACTTATAATTCCACGTCGCATTAATCTCTTTAAGTTGATCTATCTTTATAAGACTCTTTTTTTTAAAAATATTCATGAAATATTTATCTGTGCTTATAATTATTATTTTTTTCTATTCGTAAATTTCGGGAACGTACAACGTTTTGATAACGTTGAAATGGAGACTATAAAATTTTCAGACCACGTGTATATGCTCTTAGGTGCTGGGGAAACATTGGGGTTTCCATAGGAGAAGATAGTGTTTTTATAATTGAAACCAATTTGCACCGCTTTCAGAAAAAATCCACACTGCTATCAAAGCGTTAAGCGATAAAGACATCAAATTTTTAGTCAACACGCATCATCATGGTGACCATACAGGTGGAAACGAAAATAGGCGAAAGCTAAGTGCAATAATTATTGCTCATGATAATGTGAGACAACATATGCAATCGACACCAAAGCGTGACGGTTCTTCGGAAGCTAAAGCAGCTTTGCCAATTATCACCTTTAACGATGAACTCAACCTATTTATAAACGGAGAGAAAATTGGTATGTTTCATATAGGACATGCGCATACAGATGGTGACGCACTTCTATATTTCACTAAAAGCAATGTGCTGCACACAGGGGGCACCTACTCTAAAGAACGCTATCCCTATATAGATTTAGACTCTGGAGGCAGTATTAACGGTTATATCAATGCTGTAAAACTAGGTCTTCAACCCATTGATCATGATACTAAAGTGATTCCTGGTCATAGAAAGTTGTCTCATAAAGAAGAGGATCAAAGCTTTCTAAAAATGCTAGAGGACCTAAGATCTAAAATTTCCGAAGAAATAAAAGCGGGTAAAACCGAAGTGTTTACCAAAACATATGACGCTTTAGATTATGGAACTGGGTTTATTAATTCTAAAAAGATTAGGAGGACTTTTTATTTGAGTTTGAAGGACTAACTCCTAAAAATCATTATACCAATTAAACAAATCGGTTCTTACTCCAACCGTAAACCAAGTTGTACTTGTATTTAAGGCCGCTGCAGTATCTGCTTCTGGATTGTAATTTCTAAAGGTGATATTGGTAAATAATCTCAAGTTAGTGGCCGGATTGATGATATAACCACCACCTAAATCTGCTTGAAAGACATCTGTTGTGTTTCCTTGTCCAACAGATATTCCTGTATTGGCATTACGATCTACTTCACTTCTGTAAATATTGCTTCCGTAATTTGAAAAATCATCACCTTCATTGAAATCAAAACCTCGCTTTCCGAAGATAAATTTAGCATCACCAAACCAACGTTTGTAATTGTAACGACTTATTAGAATAGCTTCACTAAAATTCGCTCCCCAAAGATGCGCCATTGGCTGATTGTTATGCGCATAGTTTAACACGATAGAATTATGCGAGTAGGTATATGGTCGCACTCTATTGTATTCAAATTGAAGCAATAAATTATCTACCTTAAAAGCATCAAAATATTTAATCCCTAATTGGTAGCCAAACTTATTTCTCCAACTCTTATCACCTGCTGTGACATCGTTGATAGCAAATTCATCTAGTATAAACTGTCCATAGAGATTTATTTTGTTGTTCCACTTATATTTTGCAGATGCTCCTAGAATAGCATTACCAGCATCCTGTCCTGTAGAAAACTCAATAGCTCTGTAAAAAATAACCGGATTTAAATAATTAATATCAAATCCCCTATTATTATCATTTGCCCAAAGTACAGATTCAAATAAACCAATATTTAATCGCTTGGTGACATTCCAACTCAAATAGTGGTTTGCCATATATTTAGTTAAAAAGGCACCATCCTCTGTGACTTCTCCTCTTACATCTCTAAGCCACATCCAAGTATTAGTATATTTGATTTTCCAAAATTTGGTATTGAGTTTAAAAAACGGATACGGACTCGTAGCATCTCCTTGAAATAATGATCTATAACCATCACCTATAAAGTTTTTACCGTGCCCAAATTGAACATTGATAAATTTTGCTGGTGAGTACGATATGTAAGCTTCTGCAACTGGGTAATCAAAGCCGCCATCTTTAAAAAGTTTAGATAAACCTCTTCCTGGCACGATTGCCTCACCTCCTTCAGCTTGTAAGCTTAAAGCATACTCATTAAAGTACTGTGCAAAACGACCTTGACTTTCATAAATAGAGGTTGTGAAATTAAACTTCTTACCCAAGCCTCCTTGAATAAAAATTCCTCTTGTATTATTGTAGGTAGAACTAAAATCTGCTTCGGTATCTTTACCTACTTGTAAATCAAAAATAGGATCTACTGTAAACCAATAGTCTTTCCCTTGAACTTCAACTAAATGCTCATTCCATAATTTTTTACTCCACCATCCCTCACTGCCTTTTACCAACCCTTCTTTTTCGGCTTTAAAATCATAATAAACTGAAACTTCATCATAAGTAAATGGTTTCGCTGCTGTATGGCTATTGGTTCCTAGACCATTCATTTCTTGGTCAAACCTAGCATAATAGTTATGTGTAAATGGAATATTTAACTGACTGCTGTATTCTAGCTTTTCGTATGTAACGATACTATCAGTGACACTTTTATATTCATCGCTTATATCTGTATTAATATCTGTAGCTTCAATAAGTTTTATAGTATTCACTTTTGCTTGTTGGGTTTGAATTTCCAATAAACCTACTAAAGGTATTTTTATACCTATTGAGTACTGATAAAATGTAGGCTTCCCGTTGTATGTCCCCGGAGTTACTTTTGGCAATGAATCAAAAATACGCTTTGTTTCTTCTTTGAGCTCGTCATAAACTGCATCTATATAAAGTACTGAAATCTCACCTTCTTTATCAACTTCAAAAAGCACTTTGATTTCACCTTTATAGCTATCATCATTAACTATTTGAGGAACCTTAAACGCTTTAAAAATATAGGCATTGATTTTATTATTAAAACATGTTTTCAATTCGTCAATAGGTTGTGCTTCGCACTCAGGAAATATTGGTGATTTCTCAAAACTTGAAGCTTCTTGCGCAGTTATAAAACCAAAAACAAATAAAAACACAAGTAAGAAACGATTCTTCATAAAGTAAATACAACATTAGTTGCCGAAAGATACTATTTTTTTCAAAATAGAGATTAAATAAAAGCGGTCTTAAACTATGAATAGTCCTTGACCGCTTTCTGTTTTTACTTCGGAAATGTAACGTTTTAATTCACTCTAAATACAATTGGTAAATTATACAGAACCGAAACTGGCTTTTCTCTTTGAAGACCAGGTTTCATTTGAGGGATTTTATTAGTCACACGTTCTGCTTCTTTTTCTAAGCCTGGATGCGGTGCTCTGGTTAAAATATCTGTAATATTACCATTTTGATCAATTTTAAATTGCACATTAATACGTTGCGTTCCAGACAATCCAAGTTCACCAGCCAAATCAGTATCAAATTTACGTTGTACCAATTTCGTAATCTTTTCATTCATGCATTTGACTCGCTCATTGTTTGTTATCATTTGTTCACATCCTGGATATACTGGCACGATTTCAACGCCATTCATATTAAAAATATCCGGGATAATATCCTCTGGTTTTTCATTCTTTACTAAAGAATTAGAATCTATAGGCTGTGAGATAACAACAGGTGTGGTCACAATATCTACCAACGGAACATTCACATTATTCTTAACAATTTTAATTTTGTTAGTGATAATTTGTTGCTTCTTTCTTTTAATAGGTTTTTGTACTGGAGCATCTGGCTCTACAACATAAGCAGGCATAATAAACGCGGAGTTGTCAAGGCTAAGGGGCTCTAGAATAGCTTGGTCACTATTTCTAGTCTCAAACTGCATCTCAAACATCCCATAAGTCCCTAAAAGACAAAGAATGAGTCCAATTTGAAAATACAACGATGAATTTTTTCGTAAATTCGCATCGTGTTTTTGTGATTTTTTCACTTTTTTATTGCTCTGACCAGCAATATCGTGCAATTTTTTAAAATCTTTCATAATATTTGATTTATAATGTTAATATTATGATGAAATCGCAATAAGCATACCAAAGTAAAAATCCCATCTAATTAATTAGATGGGATTTTGAAATTTTATGATATGTTTTATTATATTTAGTCTTGTACTTGGAATAAAATTGGTAAGGAGTAAGGAACATTTACTGGCTTTCCTCTTTGCTTACCTGGCTTCATTTTTGGTAATAACCTGATAACTCTCTTAGCCTCTTTCTCAAGACCTGGATGTGGAGCTCTTGCCTGAACACCTACAATATTACCAGTTTTATCAATTTTAAAGATGACGTTGATACGTTGTCTTCCAGATAATCCTAAATCAGCAGCTAAGTCTGTATTAAATTTTCTGTTTACAAATTTTGCAATCTTATCAGACATACATTGCTTTTTAGCGTTGTTTCCTTTTTCGTTTTCACAACCTGGAAAAACGGGTACGTTTTCAATAACGTTAAAAGGGACATCTATATCTTCCTCTACCTCTTCAACCTCAATTTCCTCAACCTCAACGATTTCTTCTTGTTGATCTGTTTCAGTAGATTCGATTACTGTTTCTTCAATTTCCTTTTCATCTTCCACAATTTCGATTTCCTCAGGTACAACTGGTGGTGGTGGTGGTGGTGGTGGTGGAACTATTTTTTGATCTGTAATTGGAATATCCTCTTCTTCAAGAGCATCTAAATCTAACTGTCCAATATCAATAGCTTCTTTCTCAAAAGTCTTATAATTGATAGTTATATACGTTAGCGCCAACATAAGGGCCATACCCACTGCAAAATACAGCGAACTGTTTCTACTTACATCTGATTTAATATTCTTTTTGGGTTCCATGTGTTTAAAAGGTTTTCTGAATGCTAAATTAACCAAATATTTGTTAAAAAAGCAAGCTATTAATTCATTTTAACTTTAGTTTATTTTTAAATCTTATGATTAGGGCAGCAAAGACAACTCCTAAAGCATTTGCAAAAGCATCATATATATCTAAAGTTCGATACGATGTCAATACTTGTTGTAAAACTTCAATAACAATGCCATAAATGATAACACATATTGCTGAAATAAGTATTGCGTAAGCTACTTTTCTTTTTTTATAAGAATTATACACTAAAACAGTAAAAAAAAAATAAGCTATAACGTGGTAAATTTTATCATCAAAAGAAGATCCTAAACTTGGAATATCACCTATGTGGGCTAAACTACCAATGGTTAATGCAAGCGCATACAAAACTAAAATAGGCAGAGCCCATTTTTTAAGCGCCAGTAAGAGCCTTGTAATCATCGGCAGATAAGAGATTATCAATTTCTGAAGCATCAGAAAATTTAATTTTAATCATCCAACCGTCACCATAAGGATCTGTATTTACTTTTTCTGGCTCGTCTTCTAAACTCTCATTAAACTCAGATATCTCCCCAGACAATGGTAAGAATAAATCTGATACCGTTTTAACTGCCTCAACAGTACCGAAAACCTCTTCGACATTTAAAGTTTCATCCAGAGTTTCTACTTCTACATATACGATATCACCAAGTTCTCCTTGCGCAAAATCTGTTATACCTACTGTAGCTGTATCACCTTCAATTTTGATCCATTCATGGTCTTTGGTGTATTTTAAATCTGATGGTATATTCATGTTATATTGTACTATTTTATATTATTACAAATGTAATTTTTTTTAATATTATTTACTACTTAATTTCCAAAATTGTAACGTAAAGTAAATCCTGATCTAATCGTCGTTTGCGGAAATGCAGTAGATATTTCGTATTCAGAGAATGTGTAATCAAAGTAGAATATCGCAGTCAAGTTTTTAGAGAACGCATAATCTGCGGTATATTTTACACCATATACTGTTTGTCCTTGTGTAATTTGGTTATTCACGATATCCAAGTATCTAATAATCGTTTTATTATTTCTTACCGAAACATCAGCTCTCATATTCAAATCACTCTTAATAATCTGTTTGGGTCCAGCTAGTTTAGAACGAATACGAAGATCTTTAATACGATAACCTAAACCTAAGATGTACTCTTTACCTTGTATTTCAGTCAATAAGTTATTATCAAATGACATCGATAAAATTCTATCTTTTCTCATCTCTGCCAAAATCTTAACTGAGTTTTTCATCTCAAAATCAAGTCTAAATAGCGGACTAAATTGTTCTTCTAAATTGACATTACTAAAAATAGTTTGATTTTTAAAATTACCAGATTGATCTACAACGTCACTTAAATTAGCCTGATCTTCATAGGCAACTCCTGGTTGTAAATCGCCTAGTTTTAAATCTAAGTTTGTTCTAAATTGATTAATCGTATAACTAGAACGATAACCATGGGTAATAGAAAAACGTTTAAAGTTCTTTTTAAACCATTTCATTTTCATGAAACCCGTATATTTCAATTGCCAATTTGGAATTGGAATATCTCTAAAAGCAGATAAGCTAATTTTATCTGGATTTGTCCCTTTGTATGCTGCTAAAAATGAAGGCAACAAAACCGCTTGACTATTTTTACCAAAACCTAAAGGATAGCCTTCACTATCCAAAGCAAAGTTATCATTACCGTAAAACTCTCTTGCCAAACGTCTAGCGACTACCAACCTATTTGTTCTAAAATCGTCAAATGCTGCAGATTGATTTTCGTCGCTCTTATCGAAGGATGTTTTAATTAAAGCGGTTGATATATTAAAGTTTCCGAAGGAATTAGTGATTAGCGGATTATAATCTAATACACCATCTGAACCTGGATTACCATTGGCATCTATAAAATCTTCAACTCTAAAGTTTTGCGTCATACTTTCTGAGTATGTACGGCCACCTGTTAAATCTATATTTAAATCTTTAATCAATTCTATATCTGCAGAGATATCTAAAATACGATTTGTAGTCTCGCTATATTGTTGATTAAAATCTGGGAATACAGTTAACCAACCATTTCTAGCAGCTAAATCCCTTATATCACTTTGACTACCAAATGTGTAACCCAAAGTAGGTTTAAGTGTCCCAATGATACCGGGAGTTCGTAAATAACCTGGTAAAAATGAACCATTATTCTCAGTATAATTGATTTGAATCCGTTTTACAGCCGTTACTGCATCTATAAATCCATCTAATATTTTTGAGCCTACACCTTTTTTACTTGCACCATTTTGTGCAACTGGTGTTTCAATCTTATTACCGTCTTTATCTAAAGCACCAGGAGTAGCTCGTTGGCTTCTTCTAGGTCCTCTCTTTTTCTTTTTGGTAAGGCCTATATGCTTATATAAAGTCTCCATGTTAAACGTCGAGTTGATATTATGTGTATTCGCATTTTGAATAGAGTTACCTAAATTGTAAGTAGTAAATGAGTCATCTTCATTTTGAATAGGTAGATTATTGTTTAAATCTGATCCTTTTTGCCATTGAAAATCTCCCGTATAAGAATATGTTGCACGCATAAAACTCAACGTAGGAATCTTATATAAAGGAATCTCGTAATTAATCTGTAATTGCTGATTTTGAATATTTGGATCACCTAAATCGAAAAAGCCATCCCACACATCTAAGTTTGGATTTTGTCTCCCGTTTATAACGTCATCAACAAAATAATTTCTAACAATATTTGTATTTGCAGCTGTAAAGTTTAGACTCAATGCTTTTGTCAAGTTATAGTTGATCGCATATTGCGTATTAAAATTGTAATTTCTTCGGAATAATTCTTCTAAACCAATATTATCTCCGGCTAAATCAACTTCCCTAAATTTTTGCTTATTAAACTGACGAATAATATCAGTATTTACTGAAAAATTTGTTGGTATTGGGTTAAAATTAAAGTCTTTTAAGATTTTCCAGTATTTATTCCTAAACAAAGAATCGTTTTTCTTAAAGGGTTCAATAGGCTTGGAATCAAAACTATAAGTATAGTTAACTCCAGCCCTTATTTGTTGACTTAAAGAACTTTCAATTTCAAAATCACGACGCTCTTCTTTATTATAGGAGTAATTAAGCGTTAAGTTTTCTACATCATAGAAACGTGGTTTAGCGTCTCCAGTTCTATTTTTTCTAACCCCTATAAAGTTAATACTTTTACGTTTTGTGTAGTTCTCATTAACCTTTAAAATCGAATCACGATTCGTCGTATTATCTAATTGTGTCTGTAATTTTATGTCCCTATAAAACTCGTCATACTCTGGTGTGATAACTTGCTCACCTACAGCATAATTAAATGGTAATTGGATTCCCCATTTTTTAGGTAATAATTGTCCTAAATTTAAATTAGTAACAACGTCATATTGCTCAACATCCTCCCTACTTCGTTCATTTGGTCTTTGCTCTACTGAGCCAAAACCAATTGTACTTATACGTCCTGTAGCACTAACATTTGCGAAGTCTGCAAAGTTAGCATCCAATCCTGCTACTGCAGCCCATCCGCCTTCATTATCTAAATCGGACAAGCGCAGTTCATTGAACCAAATCTCACCGCAGGTGTCCATCCCACTTTGACCAGAGTTTTTAACACCTACCATTAAGACTCTTACATCTCCAAAATTAGGATTTCCTATGATAGCGACTCTTTGCTGGCCAATAATAGGAGGATCAAACTCTAATGCTTCTGTGACTTCACCTCCAATAACATTATAAAAGTTTGGTTCTAAATCTGCTAGAGAACCATTTGCAATACCTATAGATTTTATTTGTTCTAATATATCTAAATCAATATTAATCTCATTTACCTCGGGCCAAATAGATTCTTGTGAGGACATGCCTGACGAAATTTGTAAAGGCACTTCAATTTGATAGTAATTTTGAGTGAAGTCATTACCCATACGAATAAAACCAACTAAATCACCATCGCTAACCGTGGTCGCAGATTCTCCTGCATCGGCATGAATAAACATACGTAATTTGTTATACTGTCGCATGTCTACATTAATATTTTTAAACACACCACGGGAATCTTGTGGCTCTAAATCACAAACCTCCAATTGCAAGGACTGCTCATTTTGTCTAATAATATTGTTGTTATTATTTAATTGTTCTAATACGACTCCTGGTGGCAAATCATAATTACCTTCATTTTGCTGAAGACCAACAACACCTACGGTAAAATCTGTATCGTCATTGTCATTATTAGGATCTTCATCTAATGTCAAATTGTATCGTCTCCAATCACTACGTACTAAATCAAGAGTCGCAAAACGTAATACTGTTGTTTCATCAAAATCTGTTAAAAATAAACGTGCAAAACGTACCGATCTAATATCTGAAATACCTCCAACAGCCGTTCTACTGGGACCGTCTCCTATTGGAACTCTAAATTGATACCATGTAACATTTTCAGTTGAACCATTTGGTAAGGTTACTGTACGAGGCTTAATATCATTAATTAACGGGTTATTATCGTTTAATAAACCAGGACTAATCTCTATCTCATATTGAAAATAGCTATCAATCGTATTCATGGTATTATCTCTATTGATATCTTCCACATCTGGTTGTGGCGTAGACCCTCTATTGGTATCTGTGAACACATCTGGAGAATTCCCTTGTTGACCATTATAATTTTTATAACGATCAAAAATATTTCCTTCAGTATTTAAATAATAGGAATAATTATCTTTTGAAGGGTCGTCACCAAATGCACCACCAAATTGTGCTAATTCTTCGGCATCATCATAACCATCATAACCTACATCTTGATTGTTACGCTCCTCTCCGCCTGTAGAAAACGTATAAATTAATGATTGATTTCGAGGCACAACCGTTTGAAAAGAGGTTACCGGTAATATTGGAGTGATATCACCATCTTCTGGCAATCCATTTTCATATTGTTTCTTACCATCTTTTAATACATCTTCAGAAATATTACCTAAATTGATAAACAACTTTCCAGATTGACCAGCATTTGGATTATTTAAGAATGGATCTTGAACCCAAAATTCAATATATTCTACATTGGCTTGTTCAAAATCTGTAGAGGTAATTTGTCTCGTGATTCCTGCCCAACTATCATCTGTATTTAAATTATCTCCAACGGCGTCTTGGTCAAAGTTGTAAGGTCCTCTTTCCGAAGGATAATACACTAAATCTAAAGTATTGATTACTGTACTTTGTCCTTGAGCGATATCTAACTGAGGAAAGACTTCATCAATAAATACACGTCTTGTGTATACATCTGAAACATCATCATCACTAATTTCATCTGGACGTTGGTTACTGTAAAAAATAGGATCAATAGTGTACCAATTTAATAGTGCTCTATCGAAACCATTTTGAATACCATTTTCATCCTCACCGCCAAAACCTACATATACTTTACCCAAACCTCTTGGTCTACTTGCTAAGAACCAAGATTGTGGTGATAACAAATCTATGGATCCTTGAGTGCCTTCAAAATCGTCTATGTAAGCAGTCGCTTCATTATTAAAGTCTGTTCCCTTTGGAGCCCCTGGTGCGAGATAAGCAAACTCACCTCTAACGGATAAATTTGAGGGTGCATCTGTATCTATATTTGGCAATTTATTAACCAATCTTGTAAAGAAAGGCACCTCTGTTGAGAAATTACCATTAAAACCAAATATTGTATTATTAATTGGCTCTGTATTAAAGTTAGCTTTTTGTGTAATTGGACGTTCATTTAAATTTAAAAGCGTCGCACCCAATACAAAGTTTTCATTAAACTGATGTTCTACATTAACACCTGTAAAACGTCTTGTCTGTTGTCCAAATACGGCATTATTTTCTACAGCAACATTGATAGGAATATTGGAGGACTTTAAAGCTTCATCAATAATATAAACACGCCCAATTTGATAATTCACGGTATAGTCTTGGCCCTCAACTAAGGTTCGTCCTCCAGCAGTAACAATCACTGATCCTCTAGGAACATTAAATGCCCCTAACGGAATCCCATCGCCTCCAGAAGACTTGTAACGTCCTTTTATTTGAAATTTATTTTTCTCTGCTTCATCTAAAGCAGCCGTTTTTGTTTGCTTATAGAGAATATCATAAACATACTTTTCTTGATTAGGATTATATGGACTACCCATTATTGGACCATCATAATTATAATCTGCTTCATTATCAATCCCATTACCATCATCATCAAGAATATCAAAGAGGTAACGACCAAAAGGTTCTGTTTTTGTGAATATAATTTTTCCGTTTTGAGTCAAAACAGTCATACCTTGAACAAAATCAAAGAACCCGTCACCACCAGCCTGCGGATCATTGTTAAAATTTAATCTATCTAAATGAAATAGTCTAATTAATGGTGTATCTATAATTTCTCCATCATCTGATGTATCAAAAGGAGTATTATTTCCAAACACAGGAAATGGAGTGCCATCAACAGGTGAAATATAGTTTAAAGGCGACGCTTCCGTATAAAAAATATTAAGCCTAAAATCTTCTCTATCTAGCTGAAAAGCGCCTGTGTCATAAATGTTTTTCATCATTAAATCCCAAATAGGTTGATTCACATCTGTGATTGGACTTTTAAGCATTTTAACTATTAAACTTTGTGTGGAACCTTCTTGAACAGTTATAAAATTATCATTAACACCATCAAAATTAATATCAGGACCATTGTCTATTGTTCCGTCGCCGTTAATATCAGCATCACCAGTATCGTTTATTCCATCATTATCAGTATCAGGTCCATTATCTACTGTACCATCGCCATTCACATCGGCATCAATAGAATCTGGAATATTATCACTATCCGTATCATTTCCTGAGGCTGTAGAATTCACACCGTCATTAGCAAATTCACCAACTTGAAACACTTCACCACCAATAGTATATTGAAATGCAACGGCTAGAATCTCGTCATTGAGTAATCTTTGATTTAAGGAAATATAACCTAATTGCTGACTTAACGCGTAATCTCTACCTTGTTCTAATTTTCTTGCATTCTCTAGTTTACCAAAGTCAAAACCTTCATTCGCAGGAACCAATATGCCTTGCTCTGCAGTCGTAATATCTCTCACTGCTGTTGATAATAATGAACCGGCTCCTCCAATATTTGTTGGGTCGAAATCATTATTCCCATTATCTGGAAACGACCCTGTTGGAGCGTTGATAAATCCAGCTGGTGGATTATCTAAACCAATATTATCATTTGCGGTGTCAGCAGGGTTATAATCTGATTCCCCCAAATCTTGCAGTGCGACGACGTTTCTTACGTTGTCGGTCTGATTACTCCTATTGGTAACCCACACCTCAAGTCTAGTAATCTGAACATTATTAGCAATAAAGGGATATCGCAACATCGATTCGTCATAAGTATCTCTAAAATAGTGTGCTAAAAAATAGTGTCTGTTTTCATCATAGTCTCTTGCAAAAAACTCAAATTCTTCTACAGTTCCTCCACCTTGTGCAACTACAGACTGCGACTGTGATTGTTGTTCTGAGAAAATAGCTGTGACTCTCGTCTTTCCAAATTGTAACTCGGTTTTAACACCAAATAAACTCTGTGCACCAGTTATTAAAGAACTGTTAAGCGGCATGTTCACATTACCTACTTCAATCTTTCTAATGATATCATCTTCTGTTGGTGTGTATTCTAATTTAGTTAATTGCTGAAAATCAAATGTAGACTCCGTATCGTAATTAACAGTGACTTGCAAACGTGTCCCTACCTTACCCAATAAACTTAAACTGATACGCTGATCAAAATCAAAGGTGAAATTACTTCGGTTTCTAGGCGAGAATGTTGGATTATCTTGTTTAGTAAATAAGATTCCTAAATCTACTTCTGCAGAACCTTGAGGAATCACTTCAATCGTATTTCCTCCGAAAATAGTTTCAAAAAATCCTGAGTTGATATAAAATTCTGGCAATAAGTTTTTTTGCTCTTCCTCCGAACCTTCTTTTTGTCCAGCAGCAGCATCAATTTTTTGCTTATAATATTTTTGTTGTTGCTCGAGTAATACGAGTCTTTGAAATTCTGCTGGTGTTAAAATTATGGGATAATTAATGTTAAACTTCCCTACGGTTTCTGTGTAAATATATCTGTCTGTAATAGGATCGTAAGTATATTTTGAAACTATACTTTGAGGGTTTGGGATACTTAATCGTCCTAAGGAAAAACCTGTTCTTGTAGAATCTTGATCTATAGGATTAGTTTGAGCATAAGCTGACCCACTAAACAATACTAAAGCAATAATAAATAGTAGTCGATATAATTTCGAAAAAGTAAAGTTAGTTGTACTCAAATTTCTATAAATTTTTTAAAGCGTCTTTAATTATATTTTCTACAGTTGCGTCTGGGTGTTGAGATACAATTTTGTCTACAACGCGCTCAGATTGCTTTTTAGTAAATCCTAAAACTTCTAAAGCAGATAACGCTTCATCTTTATTGGTATTGCTCATACTAACAGAAACTTCGTCAATATCATAAACTTTAAGCACTTTATCCTTTAAATCTAATATCACACGTGCTGCAGTCTTTGCTCCAATACCTTTAATAGACTGAATTAACGCAACATCACCAAGTGCAATACCCTCTTTAACCTGTTGTGGTGTTAATGACGACAGCATCATACGAGCAGTACTAGCTCCAATACCACTTACCGATAATAGAAGCTTAAAAATTTCACGTTCAGAAACAGATGAAAAACCAAACAGTGTATGAGAATCCTCACGTACAATTAAATGTGTATATAACTTAAGAGCCTCTTGGTCTGGAATTTGAGAAAATGTATGTAATGAAATATTCAAAAGATAACCAACACCATTACAATCGATAACGACATCTGTTGGGTTTTTTTCTACCAATTTACCTTGTATGTGTGTAATCATTTTTCACTTGGGTTACCTCCAAATTAAAAAACAGAAAATCTATTACATTTAAAAACTACTTGCAACACCTATACTACACCTAAATATTTAAACATAAAATTATGTGCTTAAACTTAAAATAAGTTATAATTTTTTGCCGCTTTAACCTTCATAATGAAGTTCTATTTCTTAATTCGGATTTAAAAATCAAATGTAATAAAATTATTTACATTTCAAAGTCGATTAGTTGGGTAAAGCACTCTGTAGTCGTGCTGCTTGTTTTTCCTTTTGTTGCGCATCGATCACAGCAATGGCAGTCATGTTTACTATTTCGTCAACACTTGCATCTAACTGTAGAATATGAACAGGCTTTTTCATTCCCATCATTATTGGACCAATCGAATCTGCTTTATTCAATTCTTTAAGTAATTTATACGTGATATTTGCAGATTCTAAATTTGGAAAAATCAGCGTATTTACTTTTTTACCCGCTAACTTAGAAAATGGAAATGTATCCTGAAGCATCTCTTTGTTTAATGCAAAATCGGTTTGTAACTCACCATCTACAACTAAATCTGGGTGTCTTTTATGCAAATACTCAACAGCTTCTCTAACTTTTACAGCCGTTTGATTTTTTGAAGACCCAAAATTAGAATAAGATATCATCGCCATAACAGGTTCCATCCCAAACATTTTGACAACTCCGGCTGTCATTTGAGCAATTCTTGTTAAATCATTTGCTGACGGATTAATATTTATTGAGGTATCGCTCAAAAACATCGGTCCGCGTTGTGTCATCATGACATTGGTGGTCGCTATCCTTGTAGAACCTGGAGCTAAACCAATTAATTCTAACATAGGTTTAACAACCACTGGGTAACTTCTAGAATACCCAGAAATTAAAGCATCTGTATCGCCTTCATTCACCATCATAGCAGCAAAATAATTACGCTCTCGCATTAATTTTTCTGCGGAAAACAAGGTCACACCTTTACGTTTGCGCTGTTCCCAATAGACTTTAGCATACTTATTTTTTCGTTCTTCTTCTTCGTCAGATTTTGGATCAATAATTTCTATATCAGCGTCAAACTCAATCTCCTCCATGAGTTTTAAAATGGTCTCTTTTCTTCCTAAAAGTATTGGTGTTGCAATCCCTTCATCATAAACAATTTGTGCCGCTTTTAAAACATCTAAATGATCTGCCTCTGCAAAAACCACGCGTTTTGGATTGAGTTTAGCTCTATTTATTAATAATCTAACCACTTTATTATCAGAGCCTAATCGCTCTAACAACTCATCTTTATACTTTTCCCAATCTTCAATTGGCTCTGTAGCAACACCACTTTCCATGGCAGCCTTAGCAACCGCTGGAGGTACTTCTGCAATCAATCTAGGATCAAAGGGTTTAGGAATTATATAATCTCTACCAAATGTTAAACGCGTTTCACCATAGGCTATATTTACTTGCTCTGGCACTGGCTCTTTCGCTAATTTTGCCAACGCAAAAACTGCAGCCATTTTCATAGCTTCATTAATTTTTGTCGCTCGCACGTCTAAAGCGCCTCTAAATATAAAAGGAAAACCCAGGACGTTATTTACTTGATTTGGATTATCACTTCGTCCTGTCGCCATGATAATATCATCACGAGCATCTATCGCCAATTGGTATTTTATTTCTGGATTTGGATTTGCCATAGCAAACACAATTGGATTGCTCGCCATTGTTTTTAACATTGCTTGATCTACAATATCTGCCATTGATAACCCAATAAAAACATCTGCATCTTGCATGGCTTCCCTTAGTGTGTCGATTTTACGATGGGTTGCAAATTCTGCCTTTTCTTTAGATAAGGTATCGCGATCATCTCTAATCACACCTTTACTATCACACATCACCATATTTTTACGCTTGGCTCCACATGCTTGATATAATCGAGAACAAGAAATAGCTGCTGCACCTGCTCCACTAATGACAATTTGCACGTCTTCAATTTTCTTTTCTGCAATTTCTAAAGCATTTAATAATGCAGCCGCAGAAATAATAGCAGTACCGTGTTGGTCATCATGCATCACAGGAATATCTAACTCCTCTTTTAAACGACGCTCAATTTCAAAAGCTTCAGGAGCTTTAATATCCTCTAGATTAATACCTCCAAAAGTTGGAGCAATCATCTTTACTGTTTGAATGAATTCTTCAACATTTTCTGTATCAACTTCAATATCAAACACGTCGATATCTGCGAATATTTTAAATAGTAAGCCCTTCCCTTCCATTACAGGTTTAGACGCTTCCGGACCAATATTCCCTAAACCTAAAACAGCTGTACCATTAGAGATAACGGCCACTAAATTACCTTTAGCAGTATATTTATATACGTTTTTTTTGTCTTTTTCATTTTCTAAACAAGGCTCTGCAACTCCTGGTGAATACGCAAGAGACAAATCTCTTTGTGTTGCATATTTTTTTGTAGGAACTACTTGTATTTTTCCTGGTCTTGGTTTTGCGTGATACACTAAAGCTTCTCTGCGTTTACTT
Source organism: Psychroserpens burtonensis DSM 12212 (assembly GCF_000425305.1). Lineage (GTDB taxonomy): Bacteria > Bacteroidota > Bacteroidia > Flavobacteriales > Flavobacteriaceae > Psychroserpens > Psychroserpens burtonensis. The sequence continues at coordinate 127,540 of NZ_AUDE01000013.1, read as the reverse complement.
TCCTTGCTCATAAATGTGTGGATTAATCAATTTGTAATTATAGTTGATGACAAACCGAATTACAAATGTACGTGTTTTACGAGGAACTTAAAAGAGGAAGTGTTTGGTTTTCTTCGGAAATTTACTCTTTCAAAAACTTAATATTTCGTTCTAACCCGTCAAACTTAGTGCGCTTAACCGCACTCTTTTTAAAGACTTTATTGAAGGTGTCTTTTGTAATCTCTTCCCAATCTTTTTTGGTCATATCCAACAATTCTGGATGTGGATTAAATAATGGTTCACTGTGTGCTTTTGAAAATTTATTCCAAGGGCATACATCTTGGCAAATATCACAACCAAACATCCAATCATCAAACTGACCTTTAAAATCTAATGGAATATTTTCCTTAAGTTCTATGGTGAAATAGGAAATACACTTACTCCCATCTACTACATAAGGCTCTGTAATGGCTTCTGTTGGACAGGCATCAATACACGCAGTACAGGTTCCGCAATGATCTGTGGTTGCATAATCATATTCTAAGTCTAAATCGATAATAAGCTCTGCAATAAAATAGAAGGAGCCAATTTGTTGGGTTAATAAGTTACTGTGTTTACCAATCCATCCCAAACCCGATTTTGCTGCCCAAGCTTTATCCAAAACAGGTGCAGAATCGACAAACGCTCGTCCATGAACATCACCAATTTCATCTTGGATGGATTGTAATAATTCTTTCAGTTTATCCTTGATGACAAAATGATAATCGGTGCCATAAGCATATTTAGAAAGTTGATAGCTTTCGGGGTTTTGCATTTCCGAAGGATAATAATTTAAGAGTAGAGAGATAACACTTTTTGAACCTTCAACCAATTTTGTAGGATCGAGGCGTTTATCAAAATGATTTTCCATGTAACGCATTTCTCCATGCGCATTATTTTTTAACCATTTTTCTAGTCTAGGCGCTTCTTCTTCTAAAAATCCAGCTTTACTGATTCCACAAGACAAAAAGCCAAGACGTTTGGCTTCTGTTTTAATAAATTGAGAGTGTTGCGTTTTATTCACCTCCAAATTTAAACATCTAAAGTAGACTTAAGTGTTTTATGACGCTCTAAAATGTAATAAATTAGTCACAACCCATATCTTGAGATGACATTGGATCTGCATTAGGGAAACAATAACCCGTTGGTAGTTCTTCTGGCACATAACGTTGTAAATTACTATCGTAAAGTGCGTTTTCTAGAAAGGCAGTAATCGCATCGATGTCATCATCTGTAAGATTAAGCGATGTAAACAACGATGAAATCTGACCTGATGGCACTTCTTGATTCTCGACTTCAGCATTATTTTTATAGCGAACAATAGCTTCTATAGATTGAAAACTGCCTCCATGACCAAAGAACGTGACATCTTTTAAATTGTATAACTGAGGTGTTTTAAACTTATAATCGTCTTCTGGATTATTAGTAAAACCGCCTCTACCTCGTTTTGTACCATCATCTATTACAGTCAACACATCGTCTCCTGATAGATCTTTCATACCTAAGGCGTAAAAATCCATACCGTTTAAAGCTGGGCCCGAATGACATGAAAAACACTTAGCATCATCAAAAAACAAGAGCGCTCCTTCTGTTTCTTGTTCATTCATAGCATTCTCGTTTCCGTTTAGCCATTGTTGAAAAGGCGCTTGATTAGGCAATAATGTGCGCTCATAAGCTGCAATAGCTAAACCACCATTTAATTTTGAATAGCGTTGTGACTCGTCAACATTTGGAAATGCTTCGTCAAACATATTTTTGTAAGCGGAGTTTATAATAAAGTCTTCATCTATTAATAACCTGTGAACATCTAAACCCGCAATAGCTTGAGTTTCTACACCTTCAAAACCAAGAGTATTAACTTCTTTTGGTGTTCCAATAGTCCAATTAGCTTCTGTGCCTTGATTTGTTCCTGTAGCACCAAATTGACCATTCCATAGCATTACATCTTGATAAGCAACGTTTAATACCGAAGGTGTTCTAATGGGTTGAACATCTAAGTCTGACTCTGCATATAAAGCATTTTTAAATCGACCTTCACCCTTGATACCAAAACCATTTCCACCTTCTCCAATACCTTGTAAAATTCCACTTTGAAAACCTGCTTTAGCATGATGACAACTTGCACAAGAGTACATTTGCATACTTTCATCCATATTTGGATTCATTGCGATTCCTGTTTCGTGAAAAAGCATTTGACCTAAGGCTACTTTTGCCTCAGTAATTGGATTATTAGGGTCGTTAGGGATTAAGTTAAAATCTGTAGATAATGGTTGAATTAAAGCCTCCTTAGAGCCATAAAGTTCAATTATTCTGCTCTCTAAGATTCCTTGAGAAGGAATTGGTTCATAGTTATCATTATCTGATGCACATGACATTAATACTGTCATAACTCCCGTAATGACGAAAACTCGGTTTCGTAATCTTTTCATTTTAATTGATTTAATAGCGACGGAAAAGTAAATCAAATTAAAACCGTGGACGAATAAAATAGATAAAAGTTATATTTATTAGGTCATGTCATTTAATCTAAGCTAAAGTACTGCCTTTATTAGACGAAATAAACCTTAAAAACTATACTCTCTCTTCAAATCTTAAAAAAGCATTTTTTGGTTTCAATGTAATTAAAGGAGTAATATCAATGTCGTCAAACTCTGCATGTATCTTAAATTTTGAAATTAACTCAGTCACAGCAATAATCATTTCAAACATCGCAAAATTATTACCAATACACTTCCTTGGTCCTGCACCAAAAGGAAAATATTGAGACGAAAATGGTCGAGAGCCTTCAGCGAAGCGCTCAGGCATAAAAACACTTGGTTGCTTCCATAATTTTGGATGCCTATGGATCTCATAAACCGAAAACAACAAATTACAACCCGGCTCAAAATCCATATCATTAAATTGATCTGCCTCTATATTGACACGGTCAATAAAGTAAGCTGGTGGATACAGTCGCATAGACTCTTCCAATACCTGTTGACAAACTTTAGATGTTGAAACTCGAGACATTAAATCTGTATCGTCTCCACCTAATTTTAACCATTCTTCATGAATTTTATCTTGCCATTCAGGATGTTTAGCCAATAATTGAAACGTAAAAGTTAATGCATTAGATGTTGTTTCATGTCCAGCAGTAAAAATAATTAAGATTTCATCGATAAGCTGTTCTTCGCTCATTCCCTTACCATCGTCATACTTCGTCTCTAAAAGCATATCCAATAAATCATCGTAACGTTTACCTGGGGCTTTTCTTTGTTCAACGATGCCTTTTAGAATAGTTCTTGCTTCTTTTGATAGCTCAACATATTTGTCTAGCGTTCCACTTATTTTGAACCACCACGCTAAATAAGGCTGGCGCAGTTCTTTGACTAACATTCTTTGATTCGCCTCGGTTACAAACTGAAGCCTTTCCATATCTTTTGCTTTTGCTGCTTTAGTAAATAAGGACTTCACGACCGTTTGAAATGCCAAGTCGTTAAGGATAGGAAACACATCGATAACCTTATTTGTTTCAATATTTTTAAATTCTGAAACTATAGTATCTTGCATTCCACTTAACAAATTCTCGAGTTGCTTTTTATGAAAAGCAGGTTGCATCATTTTACGTTGCTTCTTCCATTTTTCTCCTTCGGAAGTCAATAAACCTTCACCTACATATTTGACTAAGTCTACGGTTTGAATTTTAGATTTCTTATAGTTCTTTTGATTCTTCTGAAGCACATATACGGCAAAAGCAGCATCTCTACAAAAAACGACACTATTATTGAACCCAATTTTCAATCTAAAAACATCGCCTTGTTCTTTGAAATTAGTATTGTGAAATGGTAATGGGTTTTTAAGAATTTCTAAAGAATGCCTAATAAATTTTAAAAGGGGAACTTCTGGGATTCGTTTATTTATACTCACAATTAAGATTTGTCTTTTAATAAACTACGACTATGCTCAAATAACAAGCTCAGCGTGATCTTTTGATTAGTTACTAAAATAGTCCGCCTTGGGCTGGACCTTTGATTTTACCTAAATGTTTATAGGCTTGCTCAGTCACTTCACGACCACGAGGAGTGCGCATTAAAAAGCCTTGCTGAATTAAAAATGGCTCATAAACTTCTTCGATAGTTTCGGCACTTTCACTTACAGCAGTCGCAATTGTTGTAATTCCAACAGGTCCGCCTTTAAATTTATCAATTATAGTTGACAAAATTTTATTATCCATTTCATCCAAACCGTGTGCATCAACATTAAGCGCCTCTAGCGCAAACTTTGCAATTTTAATATCAATACTACCAGTACCTTTAATTTGAGCAAAATCTCGAACACGCCTTAACAACGCATTTGCAATTCTTGGAGTACCGCGACTTCTCCCTGCAATTTCTACAGCCGCTTCCATTGAAGTTGGCACCCCCAAAATAGAGGAACTACGCTGAACGATTGTGGTTAATAATTCTGTATTGTAATACTGAAGTCTACTTTGAATCCCAAAACGTGCTCGCATTGGAGACGTTAATAATCCTGAGCGCGTAGTTGCTCCAATTAACGTGAACGGATTTAAATTGATTTGGACCGTTCTTGCATTAGGCCCTGACTCAATCATGATATCAATTTTATAGTCTTCCATTGCCGAATATAAGTACTCTTCTACAATAGGGCTCAATCGATGAATTTCGTCAATAAACAACACATCACGTTCATCAAGATTTGTAAGTAGTCCTGCTAAATCACCTGGCTTATCCAATACAGGACCAGAAGTCACTTTAATACTCACATTAAGTTCACTAGCTAAGATATGTGCCAAGGTTGTTTTACCTAATCCTGGAGGTCCATGAAATAAGGTATGATCTAAAGCTTCCTCTCTTCCATTAGCAGCCTGGACAAAAATTTTAAGATTTTCTAAGACCTGATCCTGGCCCGTAAAATCATCAAAAGATAAAGGTCTTAACTTTTTTTCAACATCTAATTCTTCGGGTGTAAAATTCTCGTCTGTTGGGTCTAGGTTTTCGTTCATAGCGTTTCCCACGAAAGCGGGAATCTTTAGTAATTATATAATTCAAAGTTAACGATTAGAAATTACATTATTGATATTTTTTAAATGGAAACATCTTCGTAAACTCCAAAAGAGACTCCTTTTAAACCCACCTTAGGCATTTAATACCTTAAGCTCCGCTTCTTTATTTTTTAATGAATACCCAAAATATTCAGAAATCACTACTGGTCTCAATTAGCAATAAGAAAATCTATTCATAAATTCATTTATAGGCAACTAGAATACTACTCTTAACAAATAATAAAATGAATAACGAAGGCAAATTGATTACTCAAATAATACATCAATCTGTTTAGGTATTTCCAATCTACCTCCAAATTTAAAATTATAATTTTTGAATGCGTATTTGTCAACGCAGACCTAATTAAGCTCTCTACGTCATATAGATTTTATAGTATTACAAAAGAATAGAATAACTAATAAGATTTTAGATTTCAGTCTAAATAAAAAGACCTTTAGAATGATTGCTCAATCTAAAGGTCCTTGATAATTTATTATAGGATTCCTTTTAAAAGGAATTTACCTAATGTTGTAATTCTTCTTCACCATCATATAATGGAACATTTTGAGGTACAAAATCCTCCTCATGACCGGGTTTACTATAGTCATAAGACCAACGGTGTACGTGAGGTAATTCTCCTGGCCAATTACCATGAATATGCTCAACTGGGGTAGTCCATTCCAGTGTGTTTGATCTCCATGGATTCTGCTCTGCCTTCTTTCCGAAGAAAATAGAAGCAAAGAAATTGTATAAGAAGACGAATTGGAAAATAGCTCCTACGATTGCAAACATCGTAATAATAACATTTGTATTTGCTAAGTCATCAAACAAAGGAAAATTAGTATTTGTATAATATCGTCTAGGAAGACCGGCCATTCCTATAAAGTGCATTGGAAAAAACACCCCATAAGCACAAATTGCAGTCACCCAGAAATGTAAATAACCTAAGTTTTTGTTCATCATGCGACCAAACATTTTTGGGAACCAATGGTAGACTCCTGCAAAAAAGCCATACAATGCTGAAATACCCATTACTAAATGGAAATGAGCTACAACAAAATAGGTGTCATGCACGTTAATATCTAGTGCACTATCACCCAAAATTATTCCAGTTAAACCACCAGTAATAAAAGTAGACACTAATCCAATTGAGAACAGCATTGCCGGGTTCATTTGGAGGTTACCTTTCCATAGTGTGGTTATATAATTGAATGCTTTTACCGCTGAAGGAATGGCAATTAATAAAGTCGTAAACGTAAATACCGACCCTAAGAATGGGTTCATTCCTGAAACAAACATATGGTGACCCCAAACAATGGTTGATAGAAAAGCGATTGCCAAAATTGACATAACCATTGCTCGATAACCGAAAATAGGTTTACGTGAATTTGTTGCAATAACTTCTGAAGATATACCCAATGCTGGCAAAAGCACAATATAGACCTCTGGATGTCCAAGAAACCAAAATAAATGCTCAAATAACACAGGAGAACCACCTTGATAGTGTAACACCTCACCTTGTATAAATATATCTGAAAGGAAAAATGAAGTTCCAAAACTTCTATCCATTATTAATAATAATACCGCAGCTAATAGTACTGGAAAAGATACCACACCAATAATAGCTGTTACAAAAAACGCCCAAATTGTTAAAGGCAATCTTGTCATAGACATCCCTTTTGTACGCAAGTTCAATACGGTTACTACATAATTTAGAGATCCTAACAATGAAGACGCAATAAATATTGCCATAGACACCAACCATAAAGTCATACCCATACCAGAGCCACCTTGGGCCATTGGTAAAGCACTTAGAGGAGGATAAATTGTCCAACCTGCTGCCGCTGGTCCAAACTCAACAAAGAATGATGAGATCATAATCACACTTGACGTAAAAAACAACCAATATGAAACCATGTTTAAGAAACCTGATGCCATATCACGCGCTCCAATTTGCAACGGAATTAAAAGATTACTAAACGTACCACTTAAACCAGCGGTTAACACAAAGAATACCATAATGGTACCATGTATTGTTACCAATGCCAAATAAATATCCGCATCCATAACACCATCTGGCGCCCACTTACCTAGTAATGCTTCAAAAAGTGCATTAGGTTGCTCTGGCCATGCAATTTGCATACGCATCAATATAGACATTAAAACCCCGACAACTCCCATAAGAATACCGGTTATAAGGTATTGCTTGGCAATCATCTTATGGTCTTGACTAAATATATATTTAGTTACAAATGTCTCCTTGTGATGATGCCCGTGATCGTCGTGTGAATGAGTATCTGCGTTTGCTGACATAATATAATTTCTTTTTTTTTTAGTTGTTTATTAAAGAATTCTTGAATACTTTTTGCTCTTTCATCCAAGCATCATATTCCTCTTGAGTTTCCACTATAATCTTCATTTGCATGTTGTAATGTGATTTTCCACAAATCTTATTACATAATAATAAATAGTCAAACTCGTAAAGTAATTCTTGCCCTTTGGCCTCTATTTCAACACTATTTGCCAGCCTTATATTGTTGATATTCTCAACTTTTTCCTGAATGTCTGGGTTTTGGCGCATATCTGCCGTAGTCACAGAAGGTGTAAATCCAAACTGAGTAATCATACCAGGGACGCAATTCATTTGCGCTCTAAAATGTGGCATATATGCCGAGTGCAACACGTCTTGTGAACGCATTTTAAATAGTACAGGTCTACCAACAGGTAAATGAAGCTCTTGAGTGATAACATCATCTTGTGCGTATGGATCAGATTCATCTACACCTAAAATATTAGCACGATCAATATCGATCAATCTTACATTTGCTAGTCCTAGAGTATTATCTTCACCACCATAGCGAGCTTTCCAATTAAATTGCTGCGCATATAACTCAACAATTAAAGGATCATCGGTTTCGTCCACGTTCATGATACTTGTCCAAGTAAATAAACCATAGATAATTAAACCTGCCAAAACAATCACAGGTATGAACGTCCAAATAGCTTCCAATGTATTATTATCCGCATAGAATAACGCCTTACGTCCTTTTTCCCCTTTATACTTAAAGGCAAAATAATGTAATAAAAATTGTGTAATAGTCTGAACAATAAAGATAACAATCATTGATATAATCATCAACTTATCTATTTCAGTTCCGTGTTCGGAGGCTGCATTAGATGTTAAAGGCAAGTCTCCTAAATACCAAAAACTCAGTATGGTAATAGCATAAATGAAGACCAAAAATCCCATCATCATGTAACCATTAATTTTATTGTCTTTATCTGTAGCTACTTGGCTATCCGAGGAACCCACCTGAGCAAGATCAAAAATTTTGACCATTTGCCAAATTGCAACTAGTATAAAAAGTACTATTATAAGTGTTAAAAAAGCAGTCATTGTCGTTTCTGTTCTTTATGTAATTTATTAATAATGAAAATGTTCACTTTCTTTGATGAAAGGGTTACGTTTTGGCTCTAAAGGATGTTTTGTTAATGCATTAAAGACGATATAAATAAACAATCCCGTAAAGAATAACATAGACGATATTTCTGGAATCCCTATATACCACTGATCACCTACTGTTGCTGGCATAATCATTACATAAACATCAATGTAGTGACCACATAAAATTACAACACCTGCCATAACAACAAACCAAGGAATACGTTTATAGTCACTATTCATTAAGACCAATAATGGAAATACAAAATTCATTGCAACCATCCCTAAAAACGGAACTAAATAGTCTTGAAAGCGTGTTACGAAATATGTTACTTCTTCAGGAATATTTGAATACCAGATTAACATAAATTGTGAGAACCATAAATACGTCCAAAATATACTAAACCCAAACATGAATTTAGCTAAATCATGGATGTGACTATCATTTACTTTTGGTAAAAAGCCCCTAGACTTTAAGTATATCGTAACCATAGAAATAACTGTGATTCCACAAACCATCATCCCAGCTAACACATACCATCCAAATAATGTTGAAAACCAGTGAGGATCTACACTCATAATCCAATCCCAAGACATCATAGATTCTGTATACAAAAAGAATACCAGAAATGCCGCTGAAATACGAAATGTCTTTATAAAATTCTTATTATCATCTGCTTCGTCTTGAGCTATAGAATATTTGCGTGAGAAAAATCTATATAAATACCATCCCGCTATAAATATAAATCCTCTTATTCCAAACCAAGTGATGTTCAACCAATCTGTCTTACCTTGAATTAACTTATCGTGAGCCACCACCTCTGGATCCATCCAAATAAATAATCCGTAATGACCAATTAACCCGGATGCCAGAGCGATACATAAAACGATTACAGCTCCAGGCATCATATAAGCCGTTATACCTTCCATTACTCTTAACAATAAAGGAGACCAGCCAGCTTGTGATGCGAATTGAACAGCATAAAATGCTAGAACACCTAGTGCAATCATAAAAAAGAAAAACGCTGCAACATACAATGCTGCCCAGGGTCTTTTATGCATAGCATGCATTACATGATTAACATGTTTAGTGTGCTCATCAACTTCCGCGTGTCCATGTACTTCTTCAGAATCATTACCAGCAGTTTCCGCGTGAGTGCCAGTAGCGTGAGAATCGTCAACTTTTACTGCGTGTTCATCGGCTGATGCAGACTCATGACCTTCACCATAATGAGTTTCGCTCGCCAACATTGTTTCTACTTCCGTAAAATCTTTGTTAGATGAGAAAAAACCATACGCAACACCAATTAATCCAACGATCATTAGGCCTAAAGCAACTGATTTTAATTTACTTGAAAATGTATACATAATTATATATAATCTTTATCTATCTTATTTTTTATCGAGCTCTGCCTTTAAGGTCAGTACGTAATTAACAACTTGCCAACGTTCTTCCTCATCTAGCTGATTTAAATAACCACCCATTGCATTTTTTCCGTAGTATATAGTATGATAAATGCTACCTTCTGTAATTGCTCTAGCTACATCGCCATAACTCGGTACCCCTAAAATCTTTTCCATTTTGACCAGTTTACCCTGACCTGCTCCTTTACTACCATGGCAAATACCACAATAAATATCGTATAACTCACCACCTCTATTACCATCAACTTGCGTGGAATCTAATGGACTTAGCAAGTTTGCTTTCGCAAATAAATACCCATCATTAGAATTTTCAATTTCAAAAGGCATGTGATCTCCTCTAGGAATTGAACCTTCCGCAGGCAACTGAGCCTCTACTCCCCCCGGAAAAGCATCAGATTCCTGATAAGCTTCGTAACCGATAGACTCATACATATTTGGCATATATTGATAATTACGTCTTGAATTCTTTTTACAAGAAACAACACTTGCAAATACCATTAATACTACTACTATTTTAAAAACACTTTTCATCTGTATCAATTAATGCGTTTTATCAATTAAATTAATTTCTACTGCCCCAGTTTCTTTCAATAAATTTGTCAATTCATTTTCGTCTCCATGAACAGCAATTTCCATTAAAAAATGGTCATCTGTAGTCCTTGGATCAGGATTCTCAGCTTTTTTAAATGGCCACATTCTACTTCTTAAATAAAACGTAATAACCATTAAATGGGCTGCAAAAAACACAGTTAGCTCAAACATGATAGGCACGAATGCAGGCATATTCTCGATATAGCTAAAGCTTGGTTTGCCACCAATATCTTGAGGCCAATCTTCTATCATAATGAAATTCATCATGACAATAGAAACAGTTAAACCAACACAACCATACAAAAATGATGTAATAGCTAATCTTGTCGGCGCAAGTCCCATCGCTTTGTCTAGTCCGTGAACTGGAAAAGGCGTGTATATTTCTTCAATATGATGTCTTGCTGCCTTCACTTTTTTGACAGCATTCATTAAGACGTCATCATCCGTATAAATAGCGTGAATTACTTTCGAAGCTTCCATGTACTATTTTAGTTTATTAATTTTTTAGCTTGTCCAGACCAATCGTCACGCTCTGCTCTTCCAGGGAAGGATTCTGTGATTTGATCTAGTAAGTCATATTCTACTTTTGTCATTTTACTTACTTGAGCGTAAGTGAATATTCCAATACTATTAAGTAACTCCTCCATTTTTGGACCAATACCATTGATCACTTTTAAATCATCTGCGGTTTCACTCGTAGCATCAAATGTTCCAACACCTTTTAGTAAGTTATCTAACTTTTCAGTCTTATCTTGTTTAGACTTGATAACAATAGTCTCTTCTTCAACTTTTAACATTGAAGTTCTTTTATCAGCACCAGTTCCTACTAAACTATCTCCTCGTTCTCTTATTGTTTTATATCGATCACCTGAAGATTTTAAAATCGTCTTAACTTCCGCTTGCGCAATAACAGGGAATGTTCTGGCATACAGCAAAAATAACACGAAAAAGAATCCAATGGTCCCTATAAAAATTCCAATATCCACAAAGGTTGGTGAAAACATAGTCCATGATGATGGTAAATAATCTCTATGTAATGACGTTACGATTATTACAAAACGCTCAAACCACATTCCGATATTTACAACAATTGAAATTGCAAATGAAAACATGATACTCGTTCTCAGTTTCTTAAACCACATAAATTGTGGTGAAAACACATTACAGGTCATCATTGACCAATACGCCCACCAATATGGTCCTGTTGCTCTGTTTAAGAATGCGTATTGTTCGTACTCTACACCAGAATACCAAGCAATAAATAATTCAGTTATGTAAGCCACTCCAACTATTGAACCCGTAATCATGATTACAATATTCATTAATTCAATATGTTGCACAGTAATATAATCTTCAAGGCTACATACTTTTCTCATGATAATAAGCAGTGTGTTTACCATAGCAAAACCTGAGAATACCGCACCAGCAACAAAATAAGGAGGGAAAATGGTTGTATGCCAACCAGGAATTACAGAGGTTGCAAAATCAAATGATACAATAGTATGTACAGATAGTACTAATGGTGTAGCTAATCCTGCAAGGACTAAAGACACTTCTTCAAAACGTTGCCAATCTTTAGCGCGCCCTGACCATCCAAAACTTAATAATGCATATATTTTCTTCTGAAAAGGTTTAACCGCACGGTCACGTAACATTGCAAAATCAGGCAATAATCCAGTCCACCAGAAAACTAATGATACTGATAAATAGGTAGAGATTGCAAATACATCCCAAAGTAATGGTGAATTAAAATTTACCCATAGTGAACCAAATTGATTCGGAATAGGCAATACCCAATATGCCAACCAAGGACGACCCATGTGAATAATTGGAAACAAACCCGCTTGGATTACTGAGAATATTGTCATTGCTTCTGCAGAACGGTTAATTGCCATTCTCCATTTTTGACGGAATAATAATAGTACAGCAGAGATTAATGTCCCTGCGTGGCCAATACCAACCCACCAAACAAAGTTAGTAATATCCCAAGCCCATCCTACGGTCTTGTTTAATCCCCAGGTACCTATACCTGTTGATACTGTATAGATAATACACCCAATTCCCCAAAGGAATGCGACAAGTGCGATTGAAAAGACAATCCACCAAGCTTTGTTTGCTTTTCCTTCAACAGGTCTAGCCACATCAACCGATACATCGTGATATGATTTTCCTCCTGTAACTAAGGGCCTTCTAATAGGTGCTTCGTAATGAGACGCCATAATCTATTATAATTGTTTCTTAATTAATTTCTATGCTTCTGTAATATTTCTCACTTTAGTATGATACTGCACATTAGGCTTAGTACCAACACTTTCTAACAAGTGATACATACGGTCATCTTCCATAAGTTTTGCAACTTCGCTTTCCGTATCGTTAATATCCCCAAATTTAATTGAACCTCCACTACATGCAGAAGAACAAGCTGTTTGGAATTCACCATCTTTGATAACACGACCATCACGTTTTGCATCAAGAATTGTTTTCTGTGTCATTTGAATACACATAGAACATTTTTCCATCACACCACGAGAACGTACTGTCACATCTGGATTTAATACCATACGACCTAAATCATCATTCATATGATAGTCAAACTCATCATTCTTATTATATAGGAACCAGTTGAAACGACGTACTTTATAAGGACAGTTGTTTGCACAGTATCGTGTACCTACACAACGGTTGTACGCCATGTGATTTTGACCTTGACGACCATGTGACGATGCGGCAACAGGACAAACTGTTTCACAAGGCGCATGATTACAATGCTGACACATTACTGGTTGGAAAGCGACTTGTGGATTATCAGCAGGATCTTCTAATTCTCCGAATCCACTTAATGATCCTTTATCTCCCCAAAGTCCAGAAAACTCATCTTTTTTAGTATCATCTTCAGCAAACGTATCTTCCGAAGAATAATACCTATCAATACGTAACCAGTGCATATCACGACTACGTCTAATTTCTTCTTTACCAACGACTGGTACATTATTTTCCGCGTGACATGCAATTACACACGCTCCACATCCTGTACAAGAATTTAAATCAATAGACAAATTAAAGTGATGTCCAATTGAACGATCAAACTCATCCCATAAATCAACTTCTGGAGAAGTTACTTCAACTTCCTCATGATTTAAAGATACTGTTGGGACTTTATTCCAGACCGTTCTATCTTTAGTATTAAAAATTTCTAAAGTTGTTTCCTTTATAATATCTCCACGACCCATTAACGTATTCTGCAACTGTACACATGCAAATTCATGTATTCCCGCTGCTTTCTTAACAGTAACGTTTTGAGATGTATTAAAATTTTGGTATAACGGGTAAGCGTTAACACCAGTCATCATTTCTTCTTTTAAGCCAGCAGTTCTACCGTATCCTAAAGATAAACCTATAGCTCCTTTAGCCTGTCCTGGTTGAATAATTACAGGTACATTTTTAACAGTTACTCCATTTACAGTCACATCTGCATAACTACCATCTAAAGCTCCAGTTGCGACATGATTATTTTCTAATCCTAATCCTTTTGCATCAGTAGCCGAAATCGTTAAGTAATTATCCCAAGATGTTCTTGTAATAGGATCTGGAAATTCTTGCAACCACGGGTTATTAGCATCTTGACCATCACCCATACCAACTTTGGTATATAATGACAGCTCCATTCCTTCCGACTTAGCAGAAGACGCCAAACTTCTTGCCGCACTTCCTGCTGAACCTATTGTTGATTCAACATTTTCTGATAAACCAGCAATAGCTGAATCAGAACCCGAAATTGAATCTGTCGTAATCGTAGATGATCCATCTGGCGCACTAGAAAGCACTCCTGACACATAAACACCGTCTTGCAATGCCTCATTGAAAGAACCACCAGACCACCCTGACTTTATATATTCTCTATACGTTTGATCACTTCCTGTCCAAATTAATAGTGCTTGTTGGAATTGACGTGTATCAAACAACGGACGAATAGTTGGTTGCATTAAGCTGAAATGTCCTTTCTTTATTTCTACGTCTCCCCAAGACTCTAAGTAATGAGGTGTAGCAGCAATGTACTGCGCATTTATAGCCGTTTCATCAGCTTTCATAGAGAAAGCGATAGATAATTCTGTTTTTGCAAGACCTTCAGCAAATTCTGATGCATTTGGCAATGTGTACATTGGATTGACACCACTCATGATAATCCCACCAACGCTGCCAGCTTTCATATCTGCTACCAATTTAGTAACGGCTGCATTATTACCTTGTCTTGTTAAAATAGGCGTGGAAGTATCAAAAGCTTTACTGTTTAGTTTTTCGTTGATTGCAAATGCCAAAATTTGAGCATTGACATCTTGAATTCCAGTAACCAAAACCGCATTACTTCCCGCTCTCTTTAATTCTGAAGCAGCACTTTGAACTGCTCTATTTATGTTTTCTGGTAAATCTGTAGAAACAGAACCACCCACTACTAAACTATATAATTTGGATAATACTTGCTTTTGTTGACTTGGCGTTAATGGCACACGTTTGTCTGCATTAGCTCCAGATAAGGACATATTTGATTCAAATTGAATATGTCTTGACATTTTTCCATTCCTAGGAACACGTCCTTTAGCATATCCTGAATCAAATCCACCACCTTGCCAATCCCCTAAGAAATCTGCTCCAACTGAAACAATAGTCATTGCTTTAGAGAAATCATAACTCGCTAATCCACGAGTTCCGTAACTTCCTTCAAAAGCGTCTAAAGCTGCAGATTCTGAAACCGCATCATAAACAACGTGACGTACGTTTTCATATTTAGACTTAAATTCTGAAATCAACCTTGACGTTGACGGACTAGCATAAGTTTGTGTGAATAACACAATCTCTTTTCCAGCAGTCTTTAATTCTGTTAGTTTCTGATTAGTTTCAGAATCAAAAGCAGACCATAAGATCTCTTGACCACCTTTCATGGCACTTTTAACTCTCATACTATCATATAAACCTAAAACAGAAGCGTTAACTCTTGCATTGGCACTGTTGTGTGTTTTTGCTAAGTCATTGTTTTTAATTTGGATAGGACGCCCTTCACGTGTTTTAACTAAAACACTTGCAAAATCAAAACCATTGGCGATTGTAGTTGCATAATAATTAGCAACACCAGGAATTATAGATTCTGGCTGAATAACGTAAGGAATTGATTTAATTACTGGTCCTTCACAGGCGGCGAGTGACGCTGCTGCAGTACTAAAACCAACATACTTTAAAAAGTCACGACGCGTAGTAGATGAAGACTCTAAAGTCTCTTTATCTCCTAAAAACTCACTCGTAGGGATATCACTTACAAATTCGTTTTGTTTAAGCGTCTCAACAATAGGGCTATTAACTTTTAGCTCTTCAACACTTTTCCAGTATTTCTTGTTTGATGACATATTATATAATTGAATTACTTCTTATTTATTATTATCGTTTTAAATCCCTTTTTGAGATTTCCATTTTCATGGAAACTACTAAGCACTGTTTTTAGTAGTGACACTTACCACATTCTAATCCGCCCATTTGAGCAGCCGTCAATTTATCTACACCATATTTTTTAGATAACTCGTCGTGTATTTTTGTATAGTACTCATTACCCTCAACATTAACATTAGTTTCTCGGTGACAGTTAATACACCATCCCATAGTTAACGGTGAATGCTGATACATCACTTCCATTTCCTCAACAGGACCATGACATGTTTGACAATCTATACCTGCTACTGTAACGTGTTGCGAATGATTAAAATAAGCAAAATCAGGAAGATTATGTATTCTAATCCATTTTACTGGCTCGGTTACTCCCGTATACGATTGCTCAGCTTCATCCCATCCAACAGCCTTGTATAACTTTTGAATTTCAGCATTGTAATCAACACCATATTCCTTAATCCCTTCTTGCTGTGTTTTCTCTGCGACCTGATAAATTGACTTATGACAATTCATACAGATGTTCAACGAAGGAATACCTGAGTGCTTGCTAACCCTTGCAGAAGAGTGACAGTACTTACAATCAATACCACTTTCACCTGCGTGAATTCTATGCGAGTAGTGAATTGGCTGAACTGGCATGTAACCCTGATCAACTCCAACTTGTGACAAATAACCGTAAACAAAGTATGCACTTGCTAATAAAAAGAATATGACGGTGACCAACACTAAAAATTGGTTCTGAACAAATGCCTTCCAAATTGGTAATCTCTTATCCTTCTTAACAGCTTCAATACCTTTTTCTTCAGCAAAACGATTTAATGTTTTTCTTACGAGAACAAGAGCACCAGCTAATAGTGCGAATAAAATTGCTAAAGCACCAAGAATCAATTTATTTGGAACACTTCCCGCAGCCTCTCCACCACCAGAACCACCAACAGGCTGATCTACAACCACTACCTTTGCAGGCTGAGCAGTATAAGCTAAAATATCGGTAATATCTTGATCTGACAATTGAGGGAATGCAGTCATTGCTGTCCCGTTGTATTCGTTATAAATCTTGTTTGCGTAAGCATCTCCAGATTTAATCATTCCTGCACTGTTACGAATCCATGTGTTTAACCACTCACGGTCCAAACCTTCTTCTTCCGCTAAACGTGTCTCAACATTACGCAGCATTGGCCCAGTCATCTTTCTATCTAAAGCATGACATGAAGCACAGTTAACGTTGAATATAGTTTTCCCCTTGTCAGGATTACCCTCTTGAGCATTAAGTGACGTAGAAAACGTAAGTAAAATAACCAATCCTAAGTAAGGAATCTTTGAGGCTAAATGTCGGTAAATCACTTGTTTCATATTATTAGTTGAATTTTCTTCTAAACTTTGGTACGGTTTTTTCATTAATACTCTTGAAAATCCGATTGTAAAATCTCTTGCAAATTTAATACTTATACTCCATTTTTTATATGTTACAGAAGTGATAGTTCCCAATTTATAAGGATTCTAAATAACATTTCGGAGTACAATTATATTAAAATTTTGATTCAGTAAAACAACTCATAAAAAAAAACGTTTTCTTTGTACTAAATTTTTAAACTATATGAAACTAATTATTAGAAAAACATCTATGTCGTTCCTACTTTTAGGAGTGTTTTCAACTCAACTCAGTGCACAAGAAGGCATTGTTACAATAGAACAACATAGTGATATCAACAAACTATTAGAATACAAAAAAGATGTAAAAACAGTAGATTTATATAAAATTCAATTAGATTTTGGATCACGATCTGAAGCAGAATCACTGAAGATAAAATTTCAAAACACATTTGCCGAATGGCCTTCAGAAATGGTCTATGAAACTCCTAATTATAAAGTCTGGGTAGGGAATTTTAGCACGCGTTTAGAAGCCGACATCGCTTTATTAGAAATCAAAAAGAAGTTTTCTAAGGCCATGGTTTTTGAGCCTAAAAAAGAGGATTAGTTGTTTTAGATTAACTTTTCATAACAAAAAAATGCGACTCCATGGAGTCGCATTTTTTTTGTGTACATCTCGATAAAATTCCGAAGAAAAAAATCAGAACCAATTGAAACACTATTTACTTTTAAGTTTCTTCTTAACTTCTACTTCTTGAAAGGCTTCTATAACATCATCAATTTGAATATCGTTATAACTCTTTAATTGGATACCACAATCATAACCTTTCGCTACTTCCTTGACATCATCCTTAAATCGTTTTAACGATGTTAGTTCTCCTGTATGAATAACAACTCCATCTCTAATTAAACGAATACCAGAGCTTCTATATATTTTTCCACTGACAACCATACAACCTGCAATCGTACCAATTTTAGAAATTTTGAATGATTCTCTAATCTCGGCAGTACCCGTAATCTCCTCTTTAATTTCTGGAGACAACATACCTTCCATTGCATCTTTAAGATCATTAATAGCATCATAGATGATGGAGTACATACGAATATCGATTTCTTCCTTATCAGCGATTTGACGTGCATTACCCATTGGCCTTACGTTAAACCCAATAATAATAGCATCTGACGCTGTAGCCAATAACACATCACTTTCTGTGATGGCACCAACACCTTTATGTATAATATTAACTTGTATTTCTTCAGTAGATAATTTCTGGAAAGAATCTGTTAATGCTTCAACAGAACCATCTACATCTCCTTTAATAATAATGTTTAATTCTTTAAATGTACCTAAAGCAATACGACGACCAATTTCTGCAAGAGTTAATGTTTTTGTTGTACGAACATCCTGCTCACGTTGCAACTGCATACGTTTGGTTGCAATTTGTTTTGCTTCACGC
The DNA here is from genome assembly GCF_000425305.1 of Psychroserpens burtonensis DSM 12212. Taxonomy (GTDB): domain Bacteria; phylum Bacteroidota; class Bacteroidia; order Flavobacteriales; family Flavobacteriaceae; genus Psychroserpens; species Psychroserpens burtonensis. The sequence continues at coordinate 108,761 of NZ_AUDE01000013.1, read as the reverse complement.
TCATCCTCATATACATTAAATTTATCTCCAGCTTGAGGCGCTCCATCCAATCCTAATATAGACACAGGAATTGATGGTCCAGCAGCTTTCACCTCATGTCCACGTTCATCATGCATGGCTTTAACTTTTCCACTGTTTTTGCCAGCTAGAACATAATCTCCAACTTTTAAAGTTCCGCCTTGCACCAAAATAGTTGATACATAACCACGACCTTTATCCAAGAATGCCTCTACGACAGTTCCGCTAGCTCGCTTATTTGGGTTTGCTTTGAGGTCTAATAATTCAGCTTCTAATAACACTTTTTCTAAAAGCTCTTTGACCCCTGTACCATTTTTAGCCGAGATATCATGAGACTGAATTTTCCCACCCCAATCTTCAACTAATAAATTCATTTGTGCTAATCCTTCTTTTACTTTTTCGGGGTTGGCACCAACTTTATCAATCTTATTTATTGCAAAAATAATTGGAACTCCTGCTGCTTGAGCATGAGCAATAGCTTCTTTAGTTTGTGGCATTATAGAATCATCTGCAGCAACTACGATAATAGCTAAATCTGTTACTTGAGCACCACGAGCACGCATCGCTGTAAAAGCTTCGTGACCTGGTGTATCAAGGAACGCTATTTTTTGACCGTTATCTAATGTCACTCCGTAAGCACCAATGTGCTGAGTAATTCCACCAGATTCTCCTGCGATTACGTTTTCTTTACGTATGTAATCTAATAATGAAGTTTTACCATGATCTACATGACCCATTACTGTAATAATTGGGGCACGAGGCTCCAAATCTTCTGGATTATCTTGAACTATTTCTTTTGCTTCTTCTGTATCTGCGGTAACAAAATCTACCTTATAACCAAACTCTTCTGCAACAACAGATAAAGTTTCAGCATCTAAACGTTGATTCATTGTCACCATCATACCCAGAGACATACATGCTGATATAATTTCAGTTACCGGAACATTCATCATCGTAGCAACCTCTGTAGACGTTACAAACTCTGTAACTTTAAGAATTTTGCTTTCAGCGGCCTCAATTTGTTGATCAATTTCTGACTGCTCCCTGTGTTGTTCTCTTTTTTCTCTTCTGTATTTAGCACCTTTTCCTTTACTAGATTTTCCTTGAAGTTTCTCTAAAGTTTCACGTACTTGTTTTTGTACATCTTCTGCACTGGGCTCGGCTTTAACAGAAATCGTTCTTTTACCAGGTTGAATTTTACCCTTGTAACCACCTCTCTGATTAGGACCTCTGTTATTAGATCTATCACCAGTAGTAGAAGTAGTTGACGGTCCTTTACTTATTCTTCGTCTCTTCTTTTTATCTGTATCAGACGCTTTTTTATCTTCTTTCTTTTTAGGCTTTTTAAACTGAGATAAATCAATTTTTTCACCTGCAATCTTAGGCCCCGAAAGTTTCTTGTATTGTGTTTTTAAAGTTTCTTCAGCGGGACTCTCTGGTGCTGCTGGCTCTGCAACTACCTTATTATCAATTTTCTCAATAGCTTTTGGTGGAGTCGCTTTTTTGAAATCCTTTTTTACAGGTATTTCTTCTTTTTCAGTTGTTTTCTCTACAACTGGAGACGCATCTTTTATAATTTCTTTTGAAGTTTCTTCTTTTGAAGTTTCTACTTTTGAAGCCTCTACTACAGGAGAGTCTGCTTTTAGAGACTCTTTCTTAGAAGTTTCTTTAGGAGTTTCCTCTTTTGAAACATCCGCCTTAGGAGCATCAGTTTTAGGTGCTTCTTGTTTAGGAGCGTCAACTTTAGGGACTTCCATTTGAGATGTTTTATCCTTATTTAAGTCTATTTTACCAACTTGTTTAGGACCACTAAGCTCTGCTCTAGCTTTAACAACCTCGCGACTCTTAGCTTCTCTAACAGCTTTTTCTTCCAACTCACGCTCACGCTGCTCACGTAACTCCTCCTTTTCCTTTAGCTTTGCTTCGCTAACCTCTAAAGAAGCTACTTTTTTATTAGCATCAGTTTGGAATTCACCTGAAAGGATTCCATAAACCTCTTCTGATATTTTTGTATTAGGGCTTTTCTCTATTTCAACACCTTTTGATTCTAAAAAATCAACAGCGCGATCTATAGATATATTCAATTCCCTTAGTACTTTATTTAATCTAACTTGAGCCATAAATTGTTTGTAATATAACTTAAAAATCTATTCTACCAAAACCACCTAACTCCGGCTACCTGGCATTAATCTTCGAATTCTTCTTTCAGAATTCTTATAACATCAATAATCGTTTCTTCTTCTAAATCAGTCCTTTTTACAAGATCAACAACGTCTTGTTCTAAGATACTTTTCGCAGTATCTAAACCTGCTTTACTAAATTCTGCAATCACCCATCCTTCGATTTCATCTGAGAATTCTGATAATTCTACATCTTCCTCTGCGCCTTCTCTAAATACATCTATTTCATAACCAGTTAATTTACCAGCTAATCTAATATTGTGACCTCCTCTACCAATGGCCTTAGAAACCTCTTCAGGTTTTAAAAGCACCTCAGCACGTTTATTTTCCTCATCTATTTTAACAGAGGTAACTCTAGCAGGACTTAGTGCTCTTGTAATAAATAGTTGTAGGTTAGTGGTATAATTTATAACGTCAATATTCTCGTTACCTAACTCACGAACAATCCCGTGAATTCTTGATCCTTTCATACCTACACAAGCACCAACAGGGTCAATTCTATCATCGTAAGAATCTACCGCTACTTTTGCTTTTTCACCAGGTATTCTTACCACGTGTTTAATGGTAATCAAACCATCAAATACTTCAGGAATTTCTTGTTCAAACAATTTCTCTAAAAACGCTGGTGAGGTTCTAGACATTATAATAGCAGGCTTATTTCCTTTTAATTCAACGCTTTCAATAATACCTCTTACATTCTCTCCCTTTCTAAAAAAGTCTGATGGTATTTGCTTATCCTTTGGAAGGATGATTTCATTACCCTCATCATCTAATAGAATAATGGCTCTATGTCGAATATGATGAACTTCAGCAGAATAAATCTCTCCTTCAAGTTCCTTAAACTGCTTATATATATTTGTATTATCGTGTTCGTGAATTTTAGAAATCAAGTTTTGACGTAATGCTAAAATTGAACGACGCCCTAAATCTATAAGCTTCACCTCTTCTGCTACATCTTCACCAACTTCAAAATCTGGTTCAATTTTTTGAGCTTCAGAAAGTGCAATTTCTTGATTTGGTTCCTCAACTTCGTCATCTGCAACTACAATCCTATTTCTCCAAATCTCTAAATCTCCTTTATCTGGATTTATAATAATATCAAAATTATCGTCATCACCATATTTTTTCTTCAACGCATTTCTCAATACATCTTCCAAGATGGCCATTAGCGTTACACGATCAATTAATTTATCGTCCTTAAATTCTGAAAACGAGTCAATTAACGCAATATTTTCCATAATTATGAATTAAAATTTTATTACCACTTGAGCTTTTAAAATAGCATCGTACGCCATTTCAACTTGCTTTTTTACTGTTACTTTACCTTTACCAACGGGCTTAGGCTCTCTTGATTTCCACTCTAAAAGAATAGTATCCTCGTTTGCCTGAGTTAATACTCCTTCTATCGTTTCATTTTCTTTGGTTTTCACACTTAGTGTTCTACCAATATTTTTTTTATACTGTCTTATATTTACTAAAGGCTCTGTAGCCCCAGAAGACAGCACTTCTAGAGAAAAATCTTGCTCTTCTCTATCCAAATTGTTTTCAATGGCGCGACTGATAAAGATACAATCTTCAACTAGAACTCCGTTGTCTCCATCAATAATAATTTTTATTGTATCGTCTGGCAATACATCAAAACTGATTAAAAACAGGTCTTCTCGTTGGTTTAATCCTTCGTCTAATAAATTTTTTACAGTATCTCTGAACATTTTTAGTATAAAAAGAGCGGACTTTCCGTCCGCTCATTATTCTTTTTTCTTCAAACAACGCTGCAAATATACAATATTTTTATTGATTTTCACAAGTGATCAAGTCTCGTTTTTTATTCTTAAATTTATATAATTATAATCAGCTCACCAAGATGAAAAAAATATTAGTTCCTACCGATTTTTCTACAGAAGCAGAAAATGCTTTAAAAGTTGCTGCACAAATAGCAAAAAAACACAATAGCGAGATTTATTTATTGCATATGTTAGAAATCCCAATGCAAGAAATTGATGCTGTAAGCACCTATACAGATGTGCCTGAAGTTATGTTTTTTATGAAGATGGCTCATCAAAAATTTGAAGACATTATGAATAGCAGCTATTTAGACGGTCTTACCGTTCATGAAATTGTTAAACCTGATGGCTCATTTAATGGCATTTCAGAAATCTGCAAAGAACATGGCATCACCATGATTATAATGGGTTCTCACGGATCAAATGGTATTAAAGAAATGTTTATAGGTTCTAATGCAGAAAAAGCAGTTAGACATTCTGATGTTCCTGTTCTTGTAATTAAAAATGAGCATGATAATTTCAGTATCGATGACATTGTTTTTGCCTCAGATTTTAAAAATGACAATAAAGAAACCTATCGTCAGGCCACAGAGTTTGCCACTACTTTTGATGCTAAATTGCATTTACTAATGGTAAATACTGCTAGTAATTTTACAACAACCAAAAAAGCTAATGATAGAATTAATGAATTTATAAGTGATTGCAGCTTTCAAAACTTCACTTTAAATATCTATAATGACGAATCTGTAGAAAAAGGCGTTCTTAACTTCTCCAAACATATTGATGCAGATCTTATTGGGATTAGTACTCATGGCAGACAAGGTATTGCGCATTTCCTCAATGGTAGCATTAGTGAAGATCTTGTAAATCACGCCAATAGACCCGTGATTACTTTTAAAATATAATTGTTGAGATTTCGAATAAAAAAAAGCCCTTACTTAAATAGTAAGGACTTTTCCGTTTTCAGTTGGCCCACTAGGGATCGAACCTAGACTCTTTGGTACCAAAAACCAATGTGTTTCCAGTTACACCATAGGCCAATATCTTAACGAGGGTGCAAATTTAATACAAAGTTTCATTTGTACAAACAATTTTTTATAAAAAATCAAAAAATGGTAACGTTTACTTAAAATGAGTAGTGCTTTTGATATTTATTGTTAATTTCGCTCGCATCAAAAAGACTTGTTTTATGACACATTTCAACTTCAAGAAATGGAATACCATTTTAGGATGGTTTGCTTTTACCGTAGCGTTAATAACCTTCGGACTAACTATAGAGCCTACAGTTAGCTTTTGGGATGCAGGAGAATATATCCTCACCTCATCAAAATTACAGGTAGGTCACCCACCGGGAGCGCCTCTATTTCAAATGCTAGGAGCATTCTTTTCTATGTTTGCCTTAGAACCTGCTCAAATTGGTGCCATGTTAAATATGATGAGTGCTGTATCAAGTGCATTTACCATATTATTTATGTTTTGGACTATGACTATTTTATTGACAAAATTAGCCAGAGTAGCAAACCCAAAACAAGAAGACCCAAAAAATACATCTTATGCAAGCTTATCAAAAAACCAATATATTGCAATCCTAGGGAGTGCCTTAGTTGGAAGTTTAGCATTCACATTCACAGATTCGTTTTGGTTTAATGCAGTAGAAACTGAAGTTTATGCCATGGCCACTTTAATTATGGCCATCTTATTCTATTTAGGATTGCGATGGGAAGAAGATATGCACAAGTCTAGAGGCCACAGATGGTTAATTCTAATAGCATTCGTGATTGGATTATCATTTGGAGTTCACTTTATGGGATTATTAACTATTCCAGCATTAGGTCTTATCTATTATTTCAAAAATTACAAAAAAATTACTGTAGTTAATTTCATTATTGCTAATGTCGCAGCAGCAGCCATACTACTATTCATATTTAAATTATTGCTTCCAAATGCCCTTTTACTTTTTAGTGCTTCGGAAATTTTCTTCGTCAACACCATTGGCTTACCTTTTAATTCTGGATCTATAATTACTGGAATACTATTAGTTACCGCGTTCTATTTCGGATTAAAATACACACGTGATAAAGGATACAAATATGCAAACACCTTAACGCTTTGCTTAATTTTTATTTTTATTGGTTTCTCCTCGTGGGTCATGTTACCAATTCGTGCGAATGCTAATGTGGTTATAAATGAGAATAATCCGTCAAGCGCACGAGAATTATTAGCCTACTATAATCTTGAGCAATATCCAGAAACACACTTGTTCTATGGCCCATTGTTCACAGATCAGTATTCTGGTTTAGATAAAAACAATCCGTATAAAGATGCTAAACCTAAATATGAAAAAGATTATGACAAAGGAGAGTATGTCATTGTTAATGATTGGAAAAACGCCGAACAACGCTACAACTCAAAACATGCTGCTGTTCTGCCTAGAATGTGGAGCACAGAGCATGCTGAAAACTATATGATGTTCACGGGGTTGTTAGATTTTAGAATCCACCCAGATTATCAAATGGAAAATCAAGTTCGACAACTGGTCAATGAATTTAAAAATGAAGTCGCTCAAGGCAAAGTCGATTATGAAGACTATCATAATTTCTTAAAACAATTTGGCAGAGACTTTTTAATTATAGAAAAGCCCTCAATTGGTGACAATCTCTACTATATGATAGATTACCAATTAGGATACATGTATTGGCGTTATTTTATGTGGAATTTCTCTGGACGACAAGATGATATTCAAGGTAAATATGATGATTTACACGGTAATTGGATTAGCGGAATTGACTTTATTGATGAAACACGATTAGGCATGTCTCAGGACAATCTCCCTAGTGATGTAGCAGATAATAAATCAAGAAACACCTATTATATGCTACCATTAGTTTTAGGTATCATTGGGTTTATATTCTTATTAGGACGAGACCCCAAACGCTTTTGGGTATTACTTGTTTTCTTTCTATTTACAGGACTAGCTATTCAATTCTATACCAATGTGAGACCTTTTGAACCTCGAGAACGAGATTACTCTGTGGTAGGTTCCTTTTATGTATTTGCGATATGGATTGGTTTTGGTGTCTATGCTATTTTTGATAGACTTCGGAAATTCTACAACTCCAAATTCTTAGCACCTGCAATAACTGTAGTCTGCTTAATCCTAGTTCCTGGAATCTTAGCTGCCGAAAATTGGGACGATCATGACCGATCAGAAAAATATACTGCACAGGCTATGGCTCGAAAATATCTCGAATCTTGTGCACCAAACGCCATACTATTTACTATTGGAGATAATGATACATTCCCGTTATGGTATTTGCAAGAAATTGAAGGCGTGAGAACAGACGTTCGTGTCGTTAATACTAGTTTATTTCAAACCGATTGGTATATCGATCAAATGAAGCGAAAAGCCTATGAAAGCGATCCTATCCCGTCACAATTAACTCATGATCAATATAAGTATGGAACCCGTGATTATATCATGAAATATGAGATTACGAAAGATACTATGGATATTAAAGAGTTTATGGATTTCATATCTAATGATGATCCAAAATACAGCCTTAAATATGCTATGCAACGCAGAGGAGAAGATCCTAATGGCTATCCTATTCAATTACAAAACTCAAACTATTTACCAACCTCTCATGTCAGAGTTCCTGTCGATAAGGCCAATGTCTTAAAATATGGTATTGTAAAAGAAAAAGATGCCGATAAAATAGAACCTTACATTGATATTACTATTTCTGGAAGCGCCTTGTATAAAAACAGATTGCTAATGCTAGATATCATCGCTAATAATGATTGGAAACGTCCTATTTATTTTACAGGTGGAGCGTTTAGTGATGACGATTATATCTGGATGAAAGATTATTTACAACTGGATGGATTGTGTTATAAACTAGTCCCGATAAAAACAGAAATTGATAGAGCTAATCCTTTTGATATGGGTCGTGTTGACTCCGAGCTTATGTATGATAAAGTCATGTCTTGGGATTGGGGAAATAGCGGTAGCAATAAAATTTATCACGATGTTGAAACTCGTAAAAACGGCATCACTTACAGAGGTAATCTTGCTAGGCTTTTAGAACAATTAATTAACGAAGACAAGCTAGATAAAGCAGAGAATATTGCTGATTTAGCTATGGAAAAAATGCCTGTAGATAAGTTTGGTTTTTACACGCTTTTAGAACCTTATATTAGTGGTTACTATGAAATTGATAAAAAGGATAAAGCTAGAAAAGTATACACTGATGTGACTAGAAAATATCAGGAAAACTTAACCTATTGGAGTGGATTGACAATAGAAAACCAAACGCGTTACTTAGATGAAATTGTAACAGATATTGAACGCTATAGAAGCCTTGTAGATATCCTCGTTATTTATAAGGACACAGATTTTGCTATGCAAGAAACAGAGAAGTTTAATAATTATCTTAAACTTTTCAAGCACTTCACTGGAGAAGATGAGGAGGACTCAAAACCTCCAGTAAGAGAAGAACGAGATTTCCCAAAAGATACTATAGACAAAATACTAGGTATTCAAGACTAAGAAGACTGTGAAAATAGCTCCAGTAAAAACACCAGTAGTTGCAAAAAAAATGTTCTCAAATTACGTTTGGGACATAGCAACTACTAATAAAGAGTTGTATTTAACTTTTGATGATGGTCCAACTCCGGAAATCACCAAATGGACATTAGACATCTTAAAGCACTACAACGCAAAAGCCACTTTCTTTTGTATTGGAAATAATGTTGAGAAGCATCCAAATATTTTTAAGAGCATCATTAAAGAAGGTCATACTATTGGCAACCATACCCAAAATCACATCAAAGGTTGGAAAACAAAAACTAAAGATTATTTGAAGGACGCTATAGAGGCTCAAACCACCATTAATTCTAATTTAGAAAACTTTAAGGCTTCAAACGTTACTTTTTTCCGTCCTCCTTATGGACAAATCACACCTAAACAAGGTAAAAAACTAATGAAGATAGGCTATCAAATCGTTATGTGGGATGTATTGTCTTTTGATTGGGAGCACGATGTTTCCGAAGAAAAATGTTTAGAAAATGTAATATCAAAAAGCAAAGCGGGAAGTATTATCGTTTTTCACGATAGTGTAAAGGCATCAAAGAATATGATGTACGCGCTTCCAAAGGTATTAGACACCTTTAGCAAAAAGGGATATGTATTTAAATCTCTCTCTCAAAAATATTAGATATATTCTTGCACGATACCAATCAGTGTATTAGCATCTTGCTCTCCACTATGACGCCATTTCATCTCACCATTCTTATAAATGATAAGTGTTGGCAGACCCTTAACACGAAGTGCCTCAGCTAATTCTTTGTTTTTATCGACGTCAATTTTAATGACTTTTGCTTTATCACCAAGAGCTGCCGCTACATCTCTCATTACCGGATGCATTGCGGTAGATTGTTCATTCCATTCTGTAAAGAAATCTAACAAGACAGGAATATCTACATCTATAAGTTCCCCAAATTTTGACATACATTTAAACTTTTAAATCAGACATGTATATATAAACCTACTTACAATTTAGATAATACTTCAGGTTCTAAAAATCAATAGGTTCACTCTTAAATATTCATAAAAATAAACAATTAAAGAGTAAATATAACATTTCTACAATATTATGCGTCATTAGTACCTTTTTTAAGTGTAATGACTGAGACTTCAGGCCAAATCCCAACACGTCCAGGATATGCCAAAAACCCAAAACCTCTATTGACATTTATATATTGACCTAGTTCTTTATATATTCCTGCCCAATGTTTATAACGCCATTTTACTGGACTCCACTTAATCCAACCAGGAATTTCAATCCCAAATTGCATCCCATGTGTATGACCACTTAATGTCAAATGGTAATGATAGTCATCATTAATAACTTGCTCTTCCCAATGACTAGGATCGTGACTCATTAAAATCTTAAAATCATTTAAATCTATATGTTCACTAGCCTTTCTTAGATCACCAGATTTTTTGAATCCACCTTTTCCCCAATTCTCAACACCAACTAATGCAATACGTTGACCTTCTCTTTCAATAAATCGACTTTCATTGAGCAATAAATCATAGCCCATCTCCTTTTGAATCTGCTTGAGATCATCAAGGTTTTTTTCTTTAGCAGCGGGTGAATCCCAATCCACATAGTCACCATAATCATGATTTCCTAAAACAGAAAACACACCATCTTTCGCCTTCAAAGTGCCAAAGAGATCTTTCCAAGGTATCATCTCAGAGGCTTTGTTATTGACCAAATCTCCTGTAAACAAAATCACATCAGATTTTTGCTCATTTACTAGGTCCACACCATATTTAATCTTTTGAAAATTATCAAAACTACCAGAGTGAATATCGCTTATCTGAGTAATGCGGTAGCCATCAAACGCCTCTGGCAAGTCTTCAAAATAAAGCACATATTCTAAAACTCTAAATTTGTATTTTCCTTTATACATCCCGTAGAGCAATGAGGTAAATGGAATAGCTGCCAAACCTAAAGCTATTTGGCTAATGAATTTACGCCTAGAAGACATATTAAACGCTTCTTTGCTTATGAACTTATCGTATACCCCTACAAAAGCTCTAATAACATCTTCTCCAAGTAAGATAGGAACAATCACAAGATTTAAAGACATAAAAGCCAATAGACATCCAAAAGCATAACTCTTTGCTGGGTTTAAAACTCTACCCTCTGATCCTAAAGAAAATTGATATATAAAATTTCCTGCAATAACCAGTGCCACTATGATAAACAAATAATGAAACCAACTCGCTTTAGTCACTGTTTTAATAGCCTGATATCCGTAAACTGAAAAAATACAATAGATTAAAATGAATATAATCCAACGCAACATATGAAGAAGTTTTTTCAAAGGTAACCGATTCCAAAACTAAATTAACCTTTCAAAATATTTTTAACGATACGTTAAGAATTAGTATCTTTTCATTCGATTTAAATACCCTTCTATGAGATCTATTTTTTCTATTGTTTTAACAGCTCTAATTCTAACAAATTGCACAACAGAACCACCAATAGAAATTGCAAAAAAAGATAAACCACTTATTGAATATGTGAATCCGTTCATTGGAACTGGTGGACATGGTCACACCTATCCTGGTGCAACAATGCCTTTTGGTATGATGCAACTAAGCCCAGATACAAGACTCGATGGTTGGGATGGTTGTTCTGGTTATCATTATAGTGATTCGTATATCTACGGCTTTTCACACACACACTTGAGCGGAACGGGTGTAAGTGACTATGGCGATATCCTTTTAATGCCAACTAATAGTATACATTTCAATAATGGCAGTGCTGGTAAATCAGGCTATCGTGCTCATTTTTCTCATGACAATGAAATAGCGCAACCTGGATATTACAAAGTATATTTAGATTCAACAGAAATAGATGTAGAATTGACCGTATCAAAGCGTAGCGGAATTCATAAATATCAATTCCCTTCGGAACAAAATCAGTTCCTCATCTTAGATTTAGAACATCGCGATCAGGTTTTAGAGTATAAGATTCAAAAAGTCAACGACTCGACTATTTCTGGTTTTAGACATTCTAAAGCTTGGGCAACAGACCAACGTTTATTTTATACCATTCAATTTTCTCTACCCATAAAAAATATCACCTACGAAGAAAATGGAACTCCTATTTCTAAAAATTATAAATACCAAAGTAAAAAAGCAGCTATTGAATTTGACAACCCTAACAACAATCCAGTTTATATTAAAATTGGTATTTCTGCCGTTGATGACGCTGGTGCAGCAAAAAACTTACAAGAAGAAATAGGTAACAAATCATTTGATCAAATCAAGAAAGAAGCACAAAACGTTTGGGAAACTCAACTCAACAAAATCGTTGTGGAATCGCCAAATGACGATTACAAAACAAATTTCTACACGGCATTATATCACACCATGTTAGCCCCTAATTTGTATCAAGATGTTGATGGCCGTTATCGTGGGATGGACTTAGAAATAACCGAAACTAAAGATTTTGAATATTATACGGTGTTCTCACTGTGGGACACGTATCGTGCTGCTCATCCGTTGTATACTATTATTGAACAAGACAGAACAAATGATTTTATCAAAACATTTCTAGCAAAATATGATGAAGGTGGCATCATGCCAATTTGGGATTTAAGTGCTAATTATACGGGCTGCATGATTGGCTACCATGCGGTTCCTGTAATTTCAGATGCTTACATGAAAGGCATAAGAGATTATGACGTAGAAAAAGCACTCAGCGCCATGAAACATTCAGCGACGAGAGATAAATTGGGTTTAGAGTCTTATAAAGAGTTTGGATTTATTCCTGTGGAAGAAGAAAGTGAATCCGTTTCCAAAACTTTAGAATATGCCTATGACGATTGGACGATTGCACAAATGGCAAAAGCGATGGGAAAGGATGACGACTATAGATTATATACCCAAAGAGCGCAGTACTATAAGAATATTTACGATCCTGAAACAAAATTTATGAGAGGACGTTTTAGAAATACATGGTTTGCACCTTTTGATCCTTATGAAGTGAATTTCAATTATACAGAAGCCAACTCCTGGCAATACAGTTTTTATGTGCCTCAAGATGTTTCTGGATTTATGACTCTTCTCGGCGGAAAAGATCAACTAGAAGCCCAATTAGATAAATTATTTACTGCGGAAGACCAAACTTCTGGTCGCCAACAAGTAGATATTACGGGTTTGATTGGACAATATGCTCACGGAAATGAACCAAGTCATCACATGGCATACCTCTACAATTTCGTTAACAAACCTCATAAAACACAGGAGCGTGTACATCAAATTTTAACGGAGTTATATACCAACGAGCCTGACGGTATTTCCGGAAATGAAGACTGCGGACAAATGAGCGCATGGTTCGTATTCTCATCTATGGGTTTCTATCCTGTAACTCCAGGAAGTAATCAATACATTATAGGAACGCCTTTATTTGATAAAGCGACAATTAATTTAGAAAGCGGAAAACAATTTACAATCGCTACCAATAACTTAAGCGATACTAACATTTATGTAGAATATGTGTACCTCAACGGGAAAGCCTTAGACCAATCATTTATAGCACATGAAGATCTCATGGCTGGTGGAACATTAGAATTTAAAATGACTGATAATCCTGCCATTTGGGGAAGTCGTGACGGACAAGAGCCCCTAACAGAAATCAATGACCATGTCATTATTCCAGTGCCTTTTATTGCAAAAGGAGACGTTGCTTTTAAAGTAGAGACTGAAGTTAGTCTTGGGATTGTAAACTCTGAAACAGCAATTTTTTACAGTCTAAATGATTCAAAATTCAAGCTATATACTGTGCCTTTTAAAATTTCCGAAGCCATAACCTTAAAAGTATATGCTGCAGATAATGATGGGAATACAAGCCCAACCGTAGACACTAAATTCTATAAAATAGATCCAAACCTCTCCATAACATTAGATACAAAATACGCCAACCAATACAATGCTGGAGGCGACGATGCGTTGATAGATGGTATTATGGGTACACAAGATTATAGAACTGGAACTTGGCAAGGGTATTGGGATGAAGATGTTGTTGCAACGGTTGATTTAGGAAGTATGAAGCCCATTAGTACTGTTGGGATTAATTTTTTACAAGATCAAGGGGCTTGGATTTTTTATCCAACCCAAGTAGAATGTCTCGTTTCAAAGGATGGCAAAACATTTACGTCTATTAAAACCATCAGCATAGACGCAGCATTTAAAAACGCAAATGTACTTCTTAATACGACCTCTTTTAGTATTCCTCCAGGGAGTTATCGCTACGTCAAAATTGTAGCTAAAAAAATGGGCGAATTACCTAAATGGCATTTAGGATACCCTCACGATGGCAGAAGCTGGATTTTTGCAGATGAAATATCAATCAAATAGAGGATTATACTATATTTAGACACTAATACCAAATATCCCTTAGAAGGAACTTAATAATTGGATAACTAACTAACACATGGCAAATCAAAACAACAAATCGGCATTAACAACTTTAGTGACGGTCTTCTTTTTCTGGGGATTTATAGCAGCCTCCAATAGTGTATTTATCCCATTTTGTAAAACCTACTTTGAAATAGATCAATTTCAATCTCAGCTCGTAGAATTTGCATTTTATGGTGCTTATTTTATTGGCGCACTGTCACTTTTTATCATATCAAGTTCTATTAAAAAGGATATAATTAATTCTTGGGGCTACAAAAAAGGTATCATATATGGCTTACTCTTGTCGGCTGTTGGTGCTTTTATAATGTATCCTGCAACAGCTGGAGCAGTACAAGGAGACACTAATGTGTTCTACTTTGTATTAGTCGCCTTATTTATTGTTGGTTTAGGTTTTTCATTACAGCAAACTACAGCAAACCCTTTTGCTATTGCACTTGGTGACCCAGAAACTGGTTCACACCGTTTAAACTTAGCTGGAGGTGTTAATTCTTTAGGAACTACCATTGGACCCATTGTAGTCGCATTAGTCATTTTTGGAACATCTTCTGTTAGTCCGGAGGAATTAGTGAGAATGATTAAAAACAATGAAATCACGCTAAGCACTGTACAATTCTTGTATTTGGGTGTTGGTGTGTTATTTTTATTAGCTGCAGCTTTATTCCATTTCTCTAAAAAATTACCAGCATTAAAATCTGAAACGGTTTTTGAACCCGCTAATAAAGCACGGAATTTATTGATTATTTTAACTGTTGTTATTTTAGGATGCTTTGGTTACATTTTTAGCACCTATTCTGGAGATGCAGTTGCCACCGATAGTCTAGAAAAAACCCGATTAATATTATTGTTTATCGCATTACTTGCAGTAGTATCGACAATAGTTATAGCTAATACTAGTGCGTCTAAAAAAGCAGAAGGTTGGGGAGCCATGAAATATCCACAATTGGTTTTAGGGATGTTGGCTATATTCACCTACGTTGGTGTAGAGGTCACCATAGGGAGTAATTTAGGTGAACTATTAAAGCAAGTTGCAGATAAAGCCGCAAATTTAAATCCGTTGGGATTGCCTGTGCTTAACGATGCCGGAATTGCACCGTTTATCTCCTTATATTGGGGCGGATTGATGATTGGTCGTTGGGTTGGTGCCATTACCGTTTTTAATCCAAGTAAAGGTTTAAAAAAATGGTTACTTATCCTTGTGCCTTATGTTGCTTTTGGAGTTGTTCTATTACTTAATGGCATAGCTGGAAAAACATTTTCTACAAATGAAATATTGTTTTTCGGTATTTGTGTGGCTGTTCAAATTGGCGGTTTCTTTTTAGCTAAGGATAACCCGGTAAAGACATTAAAAATATTTGCTTTCTTAGGTGTTTTAGCTATGTTAGTAGGTCTATTTACAACTGGAAATGTAGCCTTATTTGCCTTCCTATCTGGCGGATTATTCTGCTCTATAATGTGGCCTTGTATTTTCACTTTAAGTATTGCCGGTTTAGGCAAATACACATCTCAAGGGTCAGCATTTTTAGTCATGATGATTCTAGGTGGCGCGATTATTCCGCCATTACAAGGAAAATTGGCAGATGTATTTAGTATTCAATCCTCGTACTGGATGGCAGTTGCTTGTTTTGGGTATTTATTATTTTATGCTTTTAGAACAAAGACTGTTTTAGATAAACAAGGTGTTACGTATTAACACAGACTTCCATTTTTCTGGAGGCAAAAACTAACAGGTATCCACTTTGGTGGACAATACATATGAAAAGAAGACAATTTATTAAAAACGCATCGATTACTAGTGTTGGACTAGCTGTTGGAGGTTCGGTTTTGAGTTGTATGGAAGAGACTTCAGAAAAAACAAAAAAAGAATCTATGATGACTATTGAAAATAAACTACCTATTGCCATTTGCACATGGGCTTTTGCTGGCGCTACTGCTAAATCTGGTGAAGAACTGAATAAAGGAGTTAAAGCACTAGACGCTGCCATTTCAGGAGTAGAAGTTGAAGAGGAAAACTTAAAAAATACGACAGTAGGCAAAGGAGGCGCTCCTGATAGACAAGGAAACGTGACTCTTGATGCTTGCGTTATGGATAGCAATGGAGATTGTGGCTCTGTGTTATGCGTGGAGAATATCACCAATGTTGCTGAACTGGCAAAACGTGTTATGACAGAGACACCTCATGTTATTTTAGCTGCAAAAGGCGCTGAAGAATTTGCATATATACAAGGATTTAAAAAAGAGAATCTTTTAACCGAAGACTCTAAAAAAGCATGGGAAGAATGGTTAAAATCTCCTGAGTACAAACCCTTAATTAATATTGAAAACCACGATACCATTGGCATGCTTTGCATGGACAAAGATGGTGATATTGCTGGTGCTTGCACCACTTCTGGACTCTCGTACAAAATGAAAGGTCGTGTTGGAGATTCTCCAATTATTGGTTCTGGTTTATTTATAGACAATACCGTTGGAGGTGCTGTAGCTACAGGTATGGGTGAAGAAGTTCTAAAAACTGTAGGGAGTTTTCTAATTGTAGAATTAATGCGAAATGGCATGTCTCCTCAGAAAGCCTGTGAAGAGGCTGTGAGTCGTATTACGAGTAAAAACGATCGCTATAAAGATTTTCAAATCGCTTACATAGCCATAAACAAAGCTGGGGAAACTGGATCATATTGTATCCATGAAGGGTTTACATACATGAAGTATCAAAATAAGGTTAATGAAAACATACATTCTGATTATTTTAATAAAGCTTAAAACCACTTCATAGTTACATCTACCAACTTCTGCTTAAAGTCAGTATAAGGAGGTGTTAATAAATCAATAGCTCCAAGAGTATGCTGTTTTAGAACCGAGCGTTGATTGGTAAATTCCAAGAATCCAAAATAGCCGTGAGACTTTCCAATACCGCTATTATTAGAACCTCCAAAAGGTAAGTTATGGTTTTGAAATTGAAGTAGATTATGATTAATACAAGTACCTCCTGCCCTCGTATTATTAATAATGTCATTGATACGTTTTTTGTTTTTACTAAAAATATAAAGCGCCAAAGGTTTTTCTTTTGAGTTGATATACTCTAGCACTTCAGACATAGAGGTGTATGTTTTCACTGGAAGAATTGGTCCAAATATTTCATATTGCATCAGTTCACTGTCTTCGGGAAGATCAAATACTACTGTAGGTTCTATATAATTTTCTTTTTCTTCGGAAGCTCCGCCAATAGCAATGGTTGCGTTTCTAGAGATAGCGTCTTCCAAATACCCTTTTAATCGCTCAAAATGTTTTTGATTCACAATCCTTCCGTAGGAATCTGAATGCGAAGGATTTTCAGTAAAAAAAATTTTAAGGTGCTTTTTAAAGCTTTCAATAAACGCTGATTTTAGCGATTCGTTAATGAATACATAATCTGGAGCAATACATGTTTGTCCTACGTTTAAGAACTTTCCAAAGACAATTTTCTTAACCGCTTTATCAAGATTTGAGGAATCATCGATAATAACTGGAGACTTACCTCCCAATTCTAAGGTTACGGAAGTCAAATGCTCTGACGCTGCCTTCATAACAATCTTGCCAACTTGTGGCGAACCTGTAAAAAATATATGATTAAATGGAAGCTTGAGTAACTCAGTTGATACCTCAACTTCACCTTCTATAAGTGCCACTTCATGTTCTTCAAACAGATCATTAACGATATCGCACATTACTTTAGACGTGTGCGGTGTCATCTCACTAGGTTTCAAAATAACGGTGTTACCTGCTGCAATTGCAGACACTAAAGGACCGAATGTGAGATTGATTGGATAATTCCATGGCGAAATGATCAAACAAACACCTTTAGATTCATTTTTAATCCATGACGTACTTCCCAGCAAAGTTATTGGAGTATCTACTTTTTGTTTACCGAGCCAAGATTTCAAATGTTTACTCACAAACTTAATTTCATCTACCACAGGATAAATCTCAGAAAGATCAACTTCTAATTGTGGTTTTTTAAAGTCTTTAAATAAGGCATCCCGTAAAGCTTGCTGATAAGTATTCTCTAAAGCCGTTTGTAAAGCTTTCAATTTTTTGATGCGTTCCTTATAGGTCGTTCTACCAATGGCTAATTGTTGCGACTTTTGCTTATCAAAAAGTTTTGAATACCTGTTATCTGAATAATCTGTCATTTAATCCTGAACGTTTTTATTGGCCTTCCAGCCATTTTCGTGTATTTCATCGATGCTTTTTACGAACACTTTCATCTCAACTAGTAATCAGCCGTTTTCAACTAATATATTAATCATCTACTGTAAGGTTGTGTTTCTTTGACATGAGTTTAATAGTAAAATTACTCAGCGATTATGAAAAAAGTATTAACAATTTTAGCTTTTACATTATTACCTTTCCTTTCAATAGGACAGGAAGTTAATGAAGATATCAAAAATAACGATACTATAGAAACTGTCATCGAAAAAACATTAGAAACTAACGGGATCAAACAAGAGACGGTTTCTAGTTCTACAATGAAAGCTAAAGTTTTAAAACTAAACAGAAAGAAAAGTTCTGAAATCATTAGTATTAAAGCTTATAGAAAAAGTTTACAAATAAAAGTAAAGACTATTAAACTTTGCTAGTCAAATCATAAAATATAAAAAAAAGCCGAAACAGATGTTTCGGCTTTTTTTTATATCATTATTTAAACATTAACCTCACTAATCAAACGTCAACTCTCCTCTAGCTTCTAATTCTTTAAACTCTTGAACTAATTCTAAAGCATCAGGAATCACATCACTACATAATATTATTAGAGATCCTTTAACTGCATTTTTCACGGCGTAAGTAATTGCTTCTTTCTCAGAAGGAATGATCGTTGTTTTCTTATTTGGATCTTTCTTCTTAATACCATCATTAAGCATATTAATAAGTTGCTCTTCTGTTTTACCTCTTAAACGTTTATCCTGACGAATGATAATCTCATCAAACATCTCAGCAGCAATAGCTCCCATTTCTTTATTATCTTCTTCACGCCTATCACCTATTCCTGCAATAATTCCAACTTTAACTGTCGCTTCTAATTCATCTGTAAATTTTTGAAGTGCTCTCATTCCTGCTGGGTTATGAGCATAGTCTAAAAGAATCGTAAAATCTTTAAACTCAAACATATTTAACCGTCCTGGCGTTTGTGACGCTGAAGGAATAAAAGTTTCTAAAGCCGCTTTCATATCTTCAATACTAATGCCTTGTACGTGTCCAGCAAGGACAGCACCCAATACATTTTGAATCATAAATTTAGCTTTCCCTCCATACGTTAATGGAATGTGTTCTGCTTTCATTACGCGCATTTTCCATTCCCCTCTACAAATAGTAACATATCCATTTTCATAAACTGCGGTAACACCGTTAAGTCTCTGTAATGCCTTTATTCTTGGATTGTTTTCATCCATAGAGAATAAGGCGATATGACAGTCTACGTTGCGTCGCATTTCATAAACCAAATCATCATCTGCATTTAAAATTGCATAACCATCTGGCAAGACCGTTTCTGGTACCACTGCCTTAACTTTAGCGAGCTGTTCTATTGTATGAATTCCTTTTAAACCTAGATGATCTGCTTCTACATTAGTAACGACAGCAACATCACATTTTTTAAATCCTAGTCCAGCACGTAATAATCCACCTCTTGCACATTCTAATACCGCAAAATTCACGGTTGGATCTTTAAGAACAAATTCTGTACTGGCAGGACCTGTACAATCACCTGTCATGAGTAATCTGTTTTGTATGTAAACTCCATCACTAGTCGTGTAACCAACACGATGCCCTTTCATTTTTGCAATATGAGCAATCAATCTAGTTGTTGTTGTTTTCCCGTTAGTACCTGAAATTGCAATAATAGGAATACGTCCTGTTTCTCCTTTTGTTGGAAATAACTTATCAATTACTGGAGCAGCGACATTACGCGGTAATCCGCTTGTTGGTGCTAAGTGCATTCTAAATCCTGGTCCAGCGTTCACTTCAAGAACTGCGCCTCCAGTTTCAGACAATGGTTTGGAAATATCTGTGGTCATAATATCAATGCCGCAAATATCTAAATCGATAATTTTTGAAATACGCTCTGCCATACTCACGTTTGCAGGATGTATAATATCTGTAATATCTGCAGCTGTGCCGCCAGTACTTAAATTGGCTGTATCCTTTAAAATGAGTCTTTCACCTACTGGAATAACGGACTCTAAAGTATAACCAGCATCTTTAATAATGGTTTGAGTTAGTTCATTTGTTGTAATTTTTGTCAACACGTTTTCATGTCCAAAACCACGTCGTGGATCACTATTTACTATCTCTATAAGTTCTTGAACGGTAGATTTTCCGTCACCAATAACATGAGCAGGCGTTCTAACAGCTCCAGCGACTAGCACATTATTGATTACTAATAATCTATAATCTTCTCCAGTGATAAACTTTTCTACGATTATAGAACCACATCGTGAGCTATCTTTAGCATGGTTAAACGCTACTAATGCTTCGTCATAATTTTGGATATCTACAGTAATACCTCTTCCGTGATTTCCATCTACAGGCTTAATAACCAAAGGGTAACCAACATAACTACAGGCTTCTGCAAGACTGCGTTCACGTTTAATAATATCGCCTTTGGGAACTTGAATTTCAGCTTGCTCTAAAAGGTATTTTGTATCTTCTTTATCGCATGCTAGTTCTACACCAATACTACTCGTTTCACTGGTAACAGTGGCTTGAATACGTTTTTGATTAGCGCCATACCCTAATTGACATAAAGAATATTTGTTTAATCTAATCCAAGGAATCCCTCTAGCCTCAGCCTCTTCAACTATTGATCCCGTACTTGGACCTAATCTATCGGCTTCACGCAACTCACGCATTTCTTGAATGTCATCAGTCAAATCATATTTTTCTCCACTTATGAGCGCTTCGCAAATTCTAACTGCTGATTTTGCTGCATAGCGTCCAACACTTTCTTCCATGTAAGAGAAGACCACATTGTAAACGCCTTCTTCTCCATAACCACGTGTTCTCCCAAAACCTGTATCCATTCCAGCCAACGTTTGAGTCTCGAGTGCAATATGTTCTATAACATGTCCCATCCAAGTCCCATCATCGACACGCATAAAAAAACCACCTTCACAACCTTCAGAACAACGGTGAGAAAACATGGTCGGAAACATGGCCTTTAAACGTTCAGAAAAACCCTCGACTTTATTCGTTGGTTTTTCTTCCATATCTTCTAAATCCAAAACCATCACAATAAGTTTATGTCTTCTTATTGACCAATAGTTTGGACCTCTCATGGCATTTATTTCGCGTATTTTCATATGAATATATTTTTCGGTTAGTTAATGAGAAAGATTATAAATATAACATTTTTCAATAGAAAATTTAGTTTATTTTTGCTCAATATCTAAACTACAGAAAGATTTTATGCTGACGAATAAAGGAACACTAATTCCTATTGGTGGAAATGAAGACAAAGGAATAGAAGATAATGAACAATACACTTTAGAGTTTATTGATGACGGTATTTTATTTCATGTTGTAAGAGAAGCTGGAGGAACAGACGCAAACATTGTTGTCATCCCAACAGCGTCAAGTATCCCTGTAGAAGTTGGAGAAAATTATCTAGAAGCATTTTCTACTCTAGGTTGCAAAAATGTTACAGTTTTAGATATTAGAAGCAAAGAGGACTCTGAAAAGCAAGCCTCTATAAATTTAATAAAAGCGGCTAATTGCATTATGTTTTCTGGTGGAGACCAATCTAAAATTACTAACAAGATTGGTGGAACAGAAATTCACGAGATTATAAAGCACCGTTATAAAAATGAAAAAGGCTTTGTTGTTGCTGGTACAAGTGCTGGTGCAATGATGATGTCTCAAGAAATGATTGCTGGTGGGAGTGCTACAGAAGCCTTTATTAAAGGCGCAGTAACCATGTATAAAGGTCTCGGTTTAGTTCCAGGATTAATTATCGATACGCACTTTATTAAACGTGGTCGTTTTGGTAGAATTTCTGAGGCTGTTGCTCAATTTCCAGAATTGATTGGTATTGGATTAGCTGAAGATACGGGTATGATTATTAAAAATAATAAGTGTCGTGTTATTGGCTCGGGTATGGTTATTATTTTTGATGGCAGACGCCTAAGACACAATAACCACAAAATTCTAGAAGAAGGCACACCAATGTCTTTAACTGGTATGCGCACTCATATTTTATCTAATGGCGACCGTTTTCATATTGATAAGAAAAAGGTAAAGGTATTACCTATAGAAGCGCCTTTTATTTAGAAAATTCCTATAAAAAATAGGGCTTGGGAGTGGCTTCATTTTATTTTTTTTTGGGCGTTACCTAAAAAGGTCGCGCTGTCCACTATATCTTTTTTGAAAATAAAAAAGTATGTCGTTTCCATCCCTAACGCACAGCATGATCATTTTTTAAAAATTTGTTATGTCGCCAGTCACAACTGACGAATACTATGCTTGAGAATTCAGAGAAATTTTTAAGTATTGGACGCTTTATATGGAGAATGAAGCAATTTATTCTTTTCTTCAGAAATGCTTTATAGCGCACTGTTATATTTAAAAACCCTCCTATTCAGCGTCGCTGAATTGTCCTCCCTTCACTTCCAAGGGAGGAGCCAAATGTTGCTTTTAATACTTATAATGTCTGTTTTTTTTTGAATTTTATTGCCCTCAACAGCTACTATTAGAAATACTTAGAAGGCTTTTCTTTACCAACTTAGGCTAATGTTCAAAACCTCGATATCTATGCGTTAAGAACATGAAGACCATATATTTGTATATAGTTTTTGCCTTTTTATTTTTTAAAAAAATAATGGACAGCTTGACAAAAGCATACTTTCTGGCATGACTTGGTAACGTCTAAAAACTATTTATAAATAGAAATTTCTGCGTCCCCCTGTGATGACTTACTTGCACGATACATTCCTTCCGTATTAAAAGGCATGGCAATATTCCCCTTAGCATCTACAGCGATCAAACCACCATCACCACCAATTTCTAGAATACGTTTATGAATGACTTCTTCGGAAGCCTCTTTTACGCTCATGTTTTTGTGTTCCATCAAACAAGCCACATCATAAGCGACAACACCACGAATAAAAAACTCACCACTTCCTGTACAGGAAATAGCACAGGTTTTATTATTGGCATAATTTCCTGCACCAATCATCGGAGAATCACCAACACGTCCCCATTTTTTATTGGTCATACCACCAGTAGAGGTGGCTGCTGCAATATTTCCGTTTTGGTCACAAGCTACTGCGCCAACCGTCCCAAATTTAGAATCTTTCTTTGTGGCGTGATCTAATTGAAAACTATCGGTATCCTTAATGTCTACCCATTGTTGGTGACGCAATTCATCATAAAAATAACTAGCATCTTCGAGTTTATACTCCAATTCTTTAGCAAATTGCATTGCACCTTCTCCTGCGAGAAACACGTGCTCACTTTTTTCCATAATAGCTTTTGCAAGACTAACCGGGTTTTTAATCCCTGTGATCAAACTCACACCACCAGCATTTAACGTTTTCCCGTCCATGATGCTGGCATCCATTTCATGAGATCCTGTCGCCGTAAATACAGCGCCTTTTCCTGCATTAAATAACGGAGAATCTTCTAAGACCTGAACCGCTTTTTCAACAGCATCAACCGCTGTCCCTCCATTTTCAAGGAGTGCGTAACCTTGATCTAAAGCGTTTTTTAAATGGGCTCGATATGTGGCTTCTAATTCTGAAGTCATCATCCCTTTTACCAGTGTTCCTGCGCCTCCATGTATGGCTATTGAAAATGTATTCATTGCTATTTTTTTTACTTCGGAAAATTACAAATTGTAGATTAATTTGTTCTATATAAACGCATAAGTTTTCGTAATTTGCATGCTGTTCATTGTAGTAAATCATAAACAGTGTTATACTCACATTTTGAGCATAGTCGAGACGTTTCAAATATCAAGAGACCATGTATTTCGACTGCGCTCCAGGTGACATACCGCTTCACATTTTAAACCTTTCAAATGTCAGATCAAAAACGCCTTTTTCTCGTTGATGCTTACGCTTTAATTTTCCGTGGGTATTACGCTTTTATAAAAAACCCAAGAATCAACTCTAAAGGCGAAGACACCTCAGCAATAATGGGTTTTATGAACTCTTTATTAGATGTCATCAAACGCGAGCGACCAGATCACTTGGCCGTGTGTTTTGACAAAGGTGGTAGCGCAGACAGAGTAGAACTATATACAGAGTACAAAGCCAATCGTGATGCTACTCCAGACGGCATTAAAACCGCAATCCCATACATCTATGAGATTTTAAAAGCCATGCACATTCCAATTATGGTTAAAGAAGGCTATGAAGCCGATGATGTTATTGGAACCTTAGCCAAAAAAGCCGAAAAAGAAGGCTATAAAACCTTTATGGTCACACCAGATAAGGATTTTGCGCAGCTCGTATCTGAAAACATATTCATGTACAGACCTATGTTTGGAGGTGGTTATGAAACATGGGGAATTCCAGAAGTACAAAAGAAATTTGAAATTACAGATCCCTTGCAAGTCATTGACTTTTTAGGCATGATGGGAGATGCCAGTGATAATATTCCTGGATTACCAGGTGTTGGAGAAAAAACCGCTAAGAAGTTTCTAGCAACTTACGGGTCTATGGAAAATCTATTAGCCAATACTCATGAGCTTAAAGGGAAAATGAAAGAGAAGATTGAAGCCAATGGAGCATTGGGTTTACTCTCAAAGAAACTAGCCACCATTATGCTGGATGTTCCAGTGGACTTTGATGCCAAAGATTTTGAAATGTCTCAACCCGATATTCCTAAGGTCACAGAAATCTTCCAAGGCCTAGAGTTTAGGCGATTAACAGATAATTTCTTAAAAACATTTGCTTCTGTAAACGAAGCGACCGACCAAAGCAAGGCACCTTCCAATTCAACCTCGACTTCAAATTCAGATGCCACTTCAAGTTCAAATTCAGTTTCAACGTCGTCTTCATCTTCAAGCGCTGGTGAAGGCCAATTCTCTCTATTTGGTGGTTCACCATCAGAAAGTACCAAAACTGAAACAACATCAGAATTTGAGCGCAACACCATAGACAACACATCCCACTTTTACCAAAGTATCGCTCCAGGAATGGCAACGACATTATTCGTAAAAAATCTTCTAAATCAAACCTCCGTCTGTTTTGATACAGAAACCACGGGCTTAAATCCGTTGATCGCAAAGCTCGTCGGCATCGCATTTTCATGGGACGCCGGAAAAGGGTTTTATATCCCATTTCCGGAGGACAAAGAAGACGCACAACACCTCATCGAACTACTAAGACCGTTTTTTGAAAACGAAGCCATTGAAAAAATTGGTCAAAATTTAAAATACGACATTAAAGTCCTCGCAAAATATAATGTGGAGGTTAAAGGCAAACTCTTTGATACCATGTTGGCGCACTACCTCATCAATCCAGATATGCGTCACAATATGGATATTTTGGCAGAAACCTATCTCAATTACACACCAGTGTCTATCACAGAGTTGATTGGTAAAAAAGGCAAGAATCAATTGTCAATGCGTGATGTTCCCTTAGAGAAACAAACCGAATATGCTGTTGAAGATGCCGATATCACCTTACAACTAAAAGAACATTTCGAAAAAGAATTAGGAGATGCCAACACGCAAAAATTATTCACCGATATAGAAGTGCCTTTGCTACGTGTGTTAGCAGCCATGGAATTGGAAGGGATTAATCTAGACACCAGCTTTTTAAACTCCTTATCAGAGCAATTAAATAGCGATATCGACACCCTAGAAAAAGCTATTTACGAGGCTGCAGGAGAAGAATTTAATATCGCCTCGCCAAAACAATTAGGAATCATTTTATTTGAAAAACTAAACTTGGTTGACAAGCCTAAAAAAACAAAAACCGGACAGTATAAAACAGGCGAGGATATTTTATCATACTTAGCCAAAGATCATAAGATTATAAAACAGGTTTTAGACTATAGAGGTCTCGCAAAACTAAAAAGCACCTATGTGGATGCGCTACCCTTACAAGTAGAACCGTCAACCAATCGTGTGCACACCGATTATATGCAAACCGTTGCAGCTACAGGACGTTTGAGTTCTAATAATCCTAATTTACAGAACATTCCAATTCGTACAGAACGTGGTCGTCAAGTGCGTAAAGCCTTCGTGCCAAGGGATGAGAATTACACCCTACTTGCAGCAGATTATTCGCAAATAGAACTGCGTATCATCGCCGCTTTGAGTAACGAGGAAACCATGATTGAAGCCTTTAAAAATGGAGAAGACATTCATGCCTCAACCGCTTCAAAAGTGTTTGGTGTTCCAATTGCTGAAGTGACAAGAGAGCAACGTAGCAATGCGAAAACTGTTAATTTTGGGATCATCTATGGCGTCTCTGCTTTTGGTCTGAGCAACCAAACCGATTTATCGCGTGGTGAAGCCAAAGAGTTGATTGACACCTATTATGAGACCTATCCAAAGCTTAAAAAATACATGAGCGCACAAGTTGATTTTGCGCGCGATCATGGTTATGTAAAAACCGTTTTAGATAGACGTCGTTATCTCAAAGATATTAATAGTGCCAACGCTATTGTGCGTGGCGCTGCAGAGCGTAATGCTGTGAATGCGCCCATTCAAGGGAGTGCAGCAGATATTATTAAAATTGCCATGATTAATATTCATCATAAATTATCCCTCGGAAATTTTAAAACCAAGATGCTCTTGCAAGTTCATGATGAATTGGTCTTTGATGTCTATAAACCAGAACTCGAAGCTATGAAAACCATGATTAAAACCGAAATGGAAGGCGCTTTTAAAATGGAGGTGCCTTTAGATGTTGAAATGGATATTGGTGATAATTGGTTGGAAGCGCATTAAATTGTAGAAAAAAATTGTCAATCAAATAAATATAATTATATTTGGACAAATATTGTCTAAAACTTATTTGTCCAATGAAAACATTAGGAGATACTCTTAAAGAAGCTCGGGATGGAATTAATTTAATTCTAAGGAAGGTGTCAGCAGAAGTTGATATTGATCAATCTCTCATAAGTAAGTTTGAAAAAAACGAAAGAAAACCCACAAAAGAGCAATTAATAAGACTCGCTGATTTTTATAATCTTTCTCATAAAGACTTAATAATAAGTTGGTATTCAGAAAAAATTGCAGAAGATTTGAAATACTCCGAATCGACATCAGAAATATTAAAAGTGGCAGAAGAAAAAATTAATTACTATAAAACTCATAACAATGGTAAATAAGAAAATAAAAGTAGCAGAACTATTTGCTGGAGTTGGTGGATTTCGTCTTGGTTTAGAAAAAAACGAATATGAAATTGTATGGAGTAATCAATGGGAACCTTCAACAAAACTGCAACATGCATCTAAGGTATATGAAGCAAATTTTGGAAAAGAGAATCATTCAAACGAAGATATTAATGAAGTTGTAACTAGAGATGTCGAAGAAATTCCTGATCACGATTTACTTGTTGGCGGATTCCCTTGCCAAGATTATTCTGTTGCAACCACTTTACACAATTCAAAAGGATTAAAAGGAAAAAAAGGAGTGCTTTGGTGGTCAATTCATAGCATTTTAGAAAATAAAAAGAAGAAACCAAAATATTTGTTTTTAGAAAATGTAGATCGACTTTTGAAATCTCCTGCTAAACAAAGAGGACGTGATTTTGCTGTAATGTTACAAAGTTTAAACGATTTAGGTTACGCAGTAGAATGGAGAGTAATTAATGCTGCTGAATATGGAATGCCGCAAAGAAGACGTAGGGTTTTCTTTATTGGTTATCATAAGTCAACAGATGCATATAAAAGACTACAAAAAGCTAATAAAATAGATTGGCTAACAGAAGAGGGAACAATAGCAAAAGCTTTCCCTGTAGCAAAGACAATC
This sequence comes from Psychroserpens burtonensis DSM 12212, assembly GCF_000425305.1. Taxonomy (GTDB): domain Bacteria; phylum Bacteroidota; class Bacteroidia; order Flavobacteriales; family Flavobacteriaceae; genus Psychroserpens; species Psychroserpens burtonensis. The sequence goes on along the minus strand of NZ_AUDE01000013.1, from coordinate 80,822 downwards.
TCTTTAAAAGAAATTGAGTTAAAAGGTGACTTAGTTGAAATAACTAATGATTTTAATAAAGACGGAAAATTATCACCTTTTTTAAACACAGGAATGCTAATTAAAGGCAAAGTTTATACTACTAAAACTTTACCAAACTATGATGGACCAAAAACTGTACTTGGTAATGTCTTACAAAACGGGGAAGTTACACCTGAATTTTTTATTGATAAAAATGATATGCCTAAATGGGAATATTTAAAAGGAGCTAAAAAAGAGAAGAGAACAACAAAAGAAGGTTTTGAATACAACTATAGTGAAGGCGGAATGATTTATCCTGATGCGTTAGATAATGCATCAAGAACAATAATAACAGGTGAAGGCGGGAAATCTGCTTCAAGATTTAAACACGTGATTGTTTCAGATAGAGGTTTAAGAAGGCTGACACCAATCGAATTAGAAAGACTAAATATGTTTCCCGATAATCATACTAAACTTGATGGTATTACTGATACAAAACGAGCTTTTTTTATGGGAAATGCTTTGGTTGTTGGTGTCATTGAGAAAATTGGTGAAGAGCTCTATAATCAGATAAACTAAATATAAAATGTTTGATATCAACTCGGCTGATTCGATTATTGATTTTGCAAAACAATTAAAAGACCAAAGCCTAAGAAAAGCTTGTGGAATTGAAATTGAAAAACATGGTTATAAAGGAAAGGGTAATTTTGGACAAATATTAGAAAAATATTACTTCGGCTATGAACCAAATTCAGATTCAGAACCTGATTTTCTAGAAGCAGGATTAGAATTAAAATCTAGTCCACTAAAAACTTTAAAAAACGGAGAATTTCGTTCCAAAGAAAGACTTGTTTTAAATATCATAAATTATTTAGAAGTTCATAAAGAGGATTTTGAAAACAGTTCATTTTGGAAAAAAAATGCTCACTTACTTTTAGTATTTTACTTACATGAAAAAGAAACTGATTTACTAGATTACATTATTAAATTAGTTGATGGTTGGAAGTATCCCAAAGAAGATTTGGAAATCATAAAACGTGATTGGGAATTTATCAATCAAAAAATTAAAGAAGGAAAAGCTCATGAGCTTTCAGAAGGCGACACCTTCTATCTTGGTGCATGCACAAAAGGGTCAACAGCTTTAAAGTCATTTCGCAATCAACCATTTAATAAGGAACAAGCAAAACAAAGAGCATATTCTTTAAAGGGTGGCTATGTGAATCATATTATCGCAAATATCGCTCGAGAAGAAACAGCCACTTATGGTAAAATAATTACACATCCTGAAGTTTTAGATAAAGCTCTAACTATTGAAGAATTTGTTGTTACAAAGTTTCAATCATTTTATAATAAGTCTGCAAATCAAATTGAACAAGAGTTAGGTTTAGATTTGAACCAAAAAGCAAAAAGTTATTTCGCCAATCTAACCAATTCAATATTAGGTTTAAAACTAGATCAAAAAATAGAAGAGTTTGAAAAAGCTGATATTCAAGTGAAAACAATACGTTTAAAAGAGAATAATCTTCCAAAAGAAGACATTTCGTTTCCTACATTTGAATATCAAGAATTGATTGATACAAATTGGGAGGATTCAGATTTTAAAAATATTTTAGAAAGCAAATTCTTTTTTGTGTTTTATCAATTCATAGGTGAAAGACTATTTTTAAGAAAAGTTAAGTTTTGGAATATGTCACAAAAAGATATTCTTGAAGCTAAGGATGTTTGGGATAAAATGGTTAAAACTGTTGAGGCTGGGGAAATCGTAAAAGAAGTTACACATAAAGGCATAAGAAAGACTTTTTTTCCAAAGAAATCAGAAAATAGAATAAGTCATGTTAGACCTCATGCTCAAAATACAGATGACACTTATCAATTACCTGTTATCGACAAACTTACTGGAGGAATACACTACACTAAACATAGTTTTTGGCTAAATGCTAGCTACGTAAGAGATGAAATATATCTAAAATAAATCAACGTTAAAAAACAAACCCAGTCATCATTCTAAAATCTACGTTATGTCCGAACCGCAAGGGGCAGTTTTTCGAATTATTTTAGAATATACTTCATCCTTTTGTTTTATTGCTAGAATAAAACTGCTATTTAAAGACCAACCCTATAATTGCGCATGAATTGCTACAAACTGTTGCGCTGGTTATTAAAGGAATGACCACATTATTTAGTTTTTTTCTTATAATTATAATTACTTCTTAGCCTTTAACTTGTCAGAAAAAAACGATAACTTCGTTTAACAATCGATAAAGTTCGCTTGTACTGAACTTGTTACAGTACTGAAATGGAACGTTATCTTTGTTTAGGACCAATAAGGAAAAACTGAATGAATATAAAAGATTACGTAAAAAAATATAATATTCCATTTGAAAAACTGAAGTCTGATTTTAAATCAGATTTCAATTCTTTATTTGAATATGAAAAAGAGTGGTTGGGCCATCTAGAAGATAAACTTCACCTTTTAAAGAATGAAAAACATGAAACTGCAATAAAAGACGTAATCAAAAAATTAAAGAATGACGTAAGCTTTAATGAAACTGACACAAGTAACTTGTCAACTTTTGTAAGTAAAATTAATACTATAGTTAGAATTGCTAACAGAATAAACAACTATAAGGAAGGAACATCATTAAATAATAACGAAACCCTGAGTCTCTATCACTTTTTCAATGCAGTTCGAACTTCTAATAATCTTAAAGAGATTAACTATAATCTTAATGACAACTTAAACAACTTTCTCCCTCATATCTACTCAGTTATTAAACATTGCCAAAGACCGGATAAATTTCCAATTTATTATAAATACTGGAAAAACATCATGCGAGAAGTTCTTTCAAAAAATGACGAATATGATTCTATGTGTTTATTTTATAGAACATTTTCATCAACTAACCGTCACCTAAATTTTGGCACATATCTTGGCGTAATTGGAATTCAAATAGCAAAGAACATTAAAAATATTGGCACACCATTAACTAAAGATTCAAGAGATTACAAATACTTAATAAAGGATGTAATTAATATTAAACAATACAAATCAATATTAGATGAAAATCTGGGAATAGCTATAGAAAATAATATGGACAACTATAAAATTGTAAATGAATTCATATCTAAATTAAAGGCTAGTAAAATAAAGGCTGCAAATTCAATTAAATCGTTGATTACTAGCGATGATTTCGAAAACAACCTTAAAATCATTGATCGAATATTCTTTAATAGTAAATTACAAGAAATTGACTCTAATAATTATGTTAATACCATTTCCTTTATAATGAGTATTCATAAAATTAAATCGGGAGAATATAATGATTTTAATATATGGAGCGCCTCTAAAACACATTTAAACAAAACGAACAAGAACTTAATTGAGCGTCATGACGAATTAAATGAAATTGTAGGATTCCCTGACAATGGCAATGGCCTTTATAAATCATTCTTAGGCGATAAAAATTTGCTCGCTTTTATCAAAGATAAATTTAAGGCTAAATCTGATACAATTGAAAATAGTAAACCAAAAACTACTCAATTAGAACTCTCTGAAAAATTTCAGAAAGTATGTAAAGCTTCTGGTCTAAGATACACTCCTGAACTCATCACAAGATACATTTCATCCTTAGCTACAAAACCATTTGTATTATTAAGTGGTTTATCTGGTTCTGGTAAAACCAAATTAGCAGAAGCTTTTGCAAAATGGATATGCAAAAGTGAAGAGCAATATGCTTTAATTCCTGTTGGTGCAGATTGGACCAATAGAGAACCACTTTTAGGATATCCAAATGCACTAAAAGACAGTGAATATGTAAAACCAGATAATGATGCTTTAGATTTATTATTGAGAGCTAAAGATGATGAAACAAGACCTTATTTTTTAATTTTAGACGAAATGAACTTAAGTCATGTAGAACGCTATTTTGCAGACTTCTTAAGTACTATGGAATCTGATAATGTAATTCCATTACATAAAATTAAAAATGAAGTAAACAAAGTACCTCCAATATTAAAATTACCAAAAAACTTATTTATTGTAGGAACTGTAAATATCGATGAGACTACTTATATGTTTAGTCCAAAAGTATTAGATAGAGCCAACACAATAGAGTTTAGAGTAAAAGAAGATGAAATTAAAGATTTCTTAGAAAAACCAAACGCTATTGACTTAAATAAGTTAGAAAGTGCAGGAGCTTCCATGGCTACAAATTTTGTTACTATTGCAACCAAAAAAGAAGATTATCAGTTATCAGTAGACCAACAAGAAGAAGTTCATAAGTTTTTTAAAGAGCTTCAAAAATCTGGAGCTGAGTTTGGTTATAGGACTGCTTTCGAAATTTCTAAACTAATATTTAAGTTAAAAGAGTTCGGTCTAGATAATAATGATGTTAAAACAGACATTGCTATTATGCAAAAGATGCTGCCTAAACTTCATGGTTCTAGAACAAAACTTGCACGTACCCTAAAACCCTTAGCAAAACTTTGTTTGGATACTGTAGATGATGATACTTTTGACGACGATTACTTTAATAATTTCGAGAAAATAGACTTTGAAAATGATAACAATATTAAATACAAAATATCATTCGAAAAAATAATGCGCATGTATAAAAATGCTGTAGAAAATGGATTTGCTAGTTATGCTGAAGCTTAAAATAAATGGCAGAAGTAAAACACATATCTATCCCTTTAAAGCATATTTCTAAAGATTTAGAATTAAAAATATTTCCTGAAGGTTATAGTAGAATTTTTAAAATTGAAGAAACAGAAGCTAATGAATTTGGCGAAGTTTCTTTTCAAATTTTAGAAAGTCAGAGTTATGAGTATGCTTTTAACAAAAAAGGATATCGTTTAAGTTGCGACAATAAAAGTATTGTTAAGCAATCTAATAGAGAAAAATATACAGGAAGAATAAACCCGAGTTACTTCGTTGGCACTTTAAAATTAAATCTTACACACAAAAAAAAGACTTTAAGTAGAGAACACACCTATTTAGAAGTATTAGCGACTAAATTTAATTCGAACGATTTAGACAAAAGCTATAGAGAAAATTACAGGTTTATGCTCGAAAGCATAACGGAAAAATGTACGGAATTACTACTACAGGTAAACTCACCAATTCAACAACACTTTGAAACTGATTTTAATAAAGAACGTGAAAGTTTATACCAACAATTTAGTTTTATAAATGCTATAATTGGAAGTCAGGATTTTGAAGAGGCAATTCAAAAAATAATAAGCAGTCCTAAAACTGATTGGGCAGATAATGAAGAGTTAGCAGATATAAGAAGTGTAAAAAAATTCACTAGAAGTAGTATTAAACAATTAGTTAACAGAGGAAATAGAATACCTGTACCTGATACTCATCCTTTATATAAAAATCCACTTAAAAATATTCCTTCTCATATTATCAATAATAAAAAGATTGAAATTATTGATAATGCAGAAAACCGATTTATAAAACATGCGCTACAAAAGTATCTTCATTTTAGCGAAAACTGTTTAAATAGATTTGAAAATGGAACAAGAGCACACAAAGAAGCAAAGCATTTATCTAATACGTTAGAACAACAACTAAACAATTCCTTTTTTAAACAAATTTCAAGACCAACAAGTTTAAATTTCAATAGTCCTGTGCTTCAAAGGAAAAGTGGTTATAGAGAGTTATTAAAATCTTGGTTGAAATTTGATTTAGCAGCAAAGTTAACTTGGACAGGTGGAGATGATGTCTATGATGCAGGAAAAAGAGACATTTCTAAACTTTATGAATATTGGTTGTTTTTTATGCTATACGACTTGTTTAAAACCAAGTTTAATCTAAGCGATATTGAACACGATGGAGAACCATACAAGAGCTTAATAGCAAAAAGTGATAACGGATTGAATTTTATAATAAAATCTGGAACTCATACAGCATTAAGTGGAGTAAGTGAATTTGAAAACAGGAAATTGAACGTTAAGTTTTCTTACAACCAAACATTTTCAGGAAACAAAAAGCATATTACAAAAGTGCAAGGTAGTTACACAAAAACTATGTATCCTGATTATACATTATCCTTTTGGCCAGAAGAAATTACTGAGGATATTGCGGAAGCTGAAGAGTTAATAGTTCATATTCATTTTGATGCCAAATACAAAGTAAATTATTCAGGTAAAAAAGATTATTCAAGAAAACAAGAGGAAGAATCTGAAAGAAAAGGTAATTATAAAAATGTAGATTTATTTAAAATGCATGCTTATAAAGATGCTATAAGAAGAACAGGTGGAGCTTACATCCTTTATCCTGGCAATAATAAAGGAGATATGAAACGTGGATTTCATGAAATAATACCAGGTTTAGGAGCATTTGCCTTGAGGCCTAGTTTAAATAATAATGGAACAGCAGAGCTAAGCGATTTTATAGATAAAATAATTAGCCATCTATTGAATAGAACATCTCAAAGAGAAAACATAGCTTCAAAAACTTACGGCATCACAAAAGACGGAAAATCGAAACCTTTAAATAAGCCAATTCCTGAATATGTCAATGGAAAAAAGCTGATTCCCGATGAAACCTATGTCTTGGTTGGTTATTGTAAATCTGAAAGTCATTTGAAATGGATTAATGACAAATCTCTTTATAATTTTAGAATGGATAGTAATAGGGGATCTTTAAAATTAAATATGGAAACTTTCAATGCAACATATTTATTACTTCATATGGAAGGAGACACCTCTTCTTCAAAGCTTTATATAATTAAAAAGTCTGAATACAGAGTTACAAACAAAGCAACTTTAGAGCGATTAAATTACCCAAACCCTAGACAAAAAAGCTACTTAGTTGTTAGTGTAGAAAAATGTTTTGATAAAGAATTTCAAAATATCTCCTGGGATTTTAAAGACTTAAAACAATACAAATCAGGAAGAGCTTCTGCCATACCTTTTACTACTAGCTTACCTGAGTTAATAGAAGTGAAAACAAATTTGATTACAGAAGACTAAAAATTACAATTCTGGTAAATGCTAAACACCATCACATCTTGGTTCAAATTCGAAATCGTAGCCTTAAAAAAACGCAAAGGTTACGACAACGTCAACTATCTATTAACAACAAAGACCGACAGCTACATCTTTAAAACCTATTTATTTCCCGAAGCTTACACTTCCATAGAGCTGTTTAAAAGTGTTCACATGAAAGGGTTTTATAAACGATAATGTTCGCCCTACCCTTTTCCTGCCAAGACACCACAAACAGAGTACTTTAGGTGTCTTTTAAGTAATAACACAAAAAAATACTGGGTTACTTTTAGTGTCTTTTCAGAAGTTTAAAGCTAACTTACTACATGCTATTAAAGAACTCCTCTATCAACATACAGTACTTCGTTTTATTTTTATTCATTTTTATTTCCAGTTGTGAGCCCTCTAAAGAGCAGACCACAACTAGCGAAAAACCTACATTACACCGTGATTTAGAGGCCATTAAAAAGGATGGCAAACTCACAGCACTTACCGTTTACAGTGGTACAAGTTATTTTCTATACAAAGGACAACCTATGGGTTATGAGTTTGAATTGCTCAAACGGTTTGCCAAACATTTAGAGCTTGAACTTGAAATTGTAGTCGTTAATAATTTAGATGAACTCATCACAAAATTAAATAATGGTGAAGGCGATATTTTAGCTCATGGACTCGCCATCACAAAAAACCGTCAAGCCTCCGTAACCTTTACCAACTATTTATACCTCACCAAACAAGTACTCGTTCAAAAAAAACCTGATAATTGGCGTTCTATGCATTGGCATACATTAGAGAATTCTCTAATCCAAGATGCTATAGAATTATTAGAAGACACGGTCTCTATTCGCAAAGGATCCTCTTACAGCGAGCGCATTACAAATTTGAGTGAAGAACTGGGTGGTACAATTACGATCAGTCCACTATCAGGACAAATGGCCACCGATGAAATTATAAAACAAGTGGCGAAAGGGAATATAAAATATACCATTGCAGATAATAACATCGCAAAAATCATGGCCTCCTATTATCCTATTTTAGATATTGAAGTACCTGTTAGTTTTTCGCAACGCATTGGATGGGCAACACGTAAAAATTCACCCGACTTATTAAAAGCGACCAACCTATGGTTAGAGGATATAAAGACAGAAGTTGATTATAATGTCATTTACAACAAATATTTCAAGAATAAAAAGGACTTTAGACGACGCGTTAAAAGTGACTTCTATAGTTTGAATAAAGAGGAAATTAGCCCTTACGATGACTTAATCCAAACGCATTCTGAAAACATAGATTGGGATTGGCGTCTTGTAGCGTCTCTCATTTATCAAGAATCTCGGTTTAATCCCAACAACAGTTCTTGGGCAAATGCTAAAGGCTTAATGCAACTGATGCCAAAAACTGCTGAAGAATTAGGCGTTGTAGATCGCAGTGACCCCACACAAAGTATAAAAGGTGGCACCAAATACCTCAACCAAATTTGGAAGCGTTTTGAGAATATCACAGACTCCATTCAGCGCACTAAATTTACGATGGCATCTTATAATTGCGGACTTTACCATGTTAAAGATGCTCAAAAATTAGCTACAGATAGAGGTCTAGACGCTTTGGTTTGGGATGATAATGTGGAAGATATGATTCTAGCCTTAAGCCATCCTAAAAACTACAATGACCCCATTATAAAATATGGCTATGTTAGAGGTGTAGAACCTTATAACTACGTCAATCAAATTTTTGAGCGGTATGCGCATTATACACAGTTTATTTCGGAGTAAGCTTCTGTAATATCGTTTAAATTTTGTTTTATTAATCTCATTTATTACATCGCAGCATTTACGCTGACGACCAAAAGGAACAACACTATCAGAAGCAACCTTAGGCTTTCGTTTCAACACAATTCTTAATTTAATAATCTAATTTAGCATCCGCAAAATCTAGAACATGCTAAACACCATCAAACCTTGGTTCAATTTCGAAATCATAGAACTTAAAAAACTCAACGGTTACGACAAAGTCAACTATCTCTTAAAAACGGAGACCGACAACTACATCTTTAAAACCTATGTGTTTTCTCAAGATATGTTGGCTTTAATTGCAGCAGAAAACAGCGTATTACAAACGCTAAAAAAAGACCAATCAAGCCATCAACTGCTTCAAAACCTAATTAAGGCTCATTTTTCATCAATTTGTAGCTCATTTTACAATTATTTGAGCTCTATTTTCAACAATTTTGAGCTACAAATCAAAACCATATAAAAACTAAAAACACAATATCGTTTCGTTTATTTCGTTTATATTTGTACAACTGACATGAAACCAATACAAATGGAACTTTACAAAGACATAAAAAAACCCACCAAAAAAGAACAAATCGCAGCTATGGCATCATACAATGCACTTGCAGCTACTTTGGAGGGGTTGCATTCTGAAAATCCAGAAATAGAGATTGAAGAAACATCTGAAAAAATAAAAATACCTTTAAAAGCACTTAAATTATTAGCACAAATCTTGAAAGCAACTAGTCAAGGTAAGCCTATTTCTGTAGTGCCTATCGCAACAGAAATGACAACGCAAGCTGCAGCAGAGTTACTTGGTTGCTCAAGACCTCATTTCGTAAAATTATTAGAACAAGGCGACATTCCTTTTACCAAGGTTGGAAAACATAGACGTGTTAAATTTGAAGATGTTATAAATTATAAGAAAGCTATGAAACTAAAACAAGAGCAGTTGCTTAAAGATATGATGAAGTCTGATGAAGAACTTGGATTATACAATACTTAATTTAAGCTTCAGTTAAGTTTTTAAGCCTAATGTGATTTGGTTTCAATGCATTGCTTTTTCACTCCAAAATAAAACGAACTTATTTATATAGTTTTGGATAATGACAGAATAAAAAAGTTAACCAAAACTCACATTTGAAGTTTTAAATTCAATTTCGCTCCTAGAGCATTAAAAATGCGCATTACCGTTTCGAAAGTAACGTTTCCAGTACTATTTTCTAATCTTGATATTTGAGATTTTTTAACACCAACTAATGCTCCTAATTCTTCTTGAGTTAGGTTTCTTTTTTTTCGAGCATTTTTAATCATATCTCCAATTAATTCAAGTTTTAACTCAAATTCATACTCATCTCTCTCTTTAGTTCCCTTCTCTCCAATTAAAAGGTCTTCTGCTTGGTTTAAATTATAACTTTTCATGTCTCTTTATTCTTAAAATACTTTTTTCTAATCTTATCTGCCTTATCGATTTCTTTTTTATCGACTTTACTGGTTTTCTTTACTATTCCGTGAGTTGCAAATACTAATGTTTTCGCTTTATTTTCTTTATCCCAAAAAGCTAAAAGTCTGTATTGAATTCCTGAATATAAAGTTCTAAACTCCCAGATGTCGTCATTTAATTTCTTGAAAAATTTTGGATCAGACTGTTGTTCGGCTCTCCTTATATTTTGTAATAATTTCTTTCTAGTTTTTAGGTTTTGTTTCTCAATAAATTCAAAAGCTTCTTCTAGTAATTTCGTTTCAAATCGTTTTATCATCGTTCCGGCCAAAATCAAATATATAAAAAGTTTCGTTAAATGTAAACTTTTGAGCTTAATTATTTTTCATACATCTTCATTTATTTCCCTAATTTAGCACGAGCAAAACCCACCAAATGCTAAACACCATCAAACCTTGGTTCAATTTCGAAATCGTAGAACTTAAAAAACTCAACGGTTACGACAACGTCAACTATTTATTAAAAACAGAGACCGACAACTACATCTTTAAAACATACTTATTTTCTGAGGACATGTTGGCTTTAGTTGAAGCAGAAAATAGCGTATTACAAACGCTAAAAAAAGACCAATCCTTTCCTGAACCCATCCCTTTTAAAACTGGTGACTTTTTAAAAATCACGACTATTAATGGTGTAAAAACGATTTGCAGGTTACTCACGTTTCTGGAGGGTACTTTTTTAGGGGATGCAACACATACGCCTGAGTTATTAGAATCTATTGGTCGGTTTACTGCACAGATGGATCTCCAATTATTAGAAATCAACAATTATGTTTTAAAAGCGAGAGCGTGGGAGTGGGATTTACAATACCTACATCTTAATAAAAAATACATCCACGACATTGAAGTGGCAAGCGATAGACACTTGGTGTCTTATTTCTTTCAGCAATACGAATTGCACGTCACGCCAATCCTTCCAGATTTACGGAAATCTGTCATTCATAATGATGTTAATGAGTGGAATGTTTTAGTAACAAACAACACCGTTTCCGGACTTATCGATTTTGGTGACGTCACCTATTCACCATTAATTAACGAATTAGCTATTGCGATAACCTATGCCTGTTTTGATAAAACGAAACCTTTAGAATGGGCAATCCATGTCATAAAAGGCTATCATGAGGTGCTTCCGTTAGAAGCAAAAGAATTAGAGATTCTGTATTATTTGATTGCTGGTCGCTTGTGTACGAGTGTTTGTAATTCGGCACATGCAAAAAAAACAGATCCTGATAATGTGTATGCTTCCGTTAGCGAAAAGAATGCCTGGAATATGCTGTTTCGTTGGTTAACGATTAACCCAATTCATGCAAAAAGCGAATTCTTGAAGGCAGCACATTTCCGAAGTGAAACACCAAAACCCATAAACGACCACATTGCAAAACGTCATAAAGTGTCCAGTCCTATTTTGTCGTTAAGCTACGATGAGCCGATTTATATGGTTGGTGCTGCGTTTCAATATATGTATGATGGTTATGGGAATACGTTTTTGGATGCTTATAATAATATTCCGCATATTGGACATGCGCATCCAGAAATTACGAAAATAGCATCGCAACAAATCGCAACCTTAAACACGAATACCAGATATATTTTTGATGCGTATTACGACTATGCTGAAGCTTTACTGTCTAAATTTCCTGAGGCATTAGACACGGTGTTTTTCGTAAATTCTGGAAGTGCTGCGAGTGATTTAGCAATGCGATTGGCTCATGCGCACACCAAACACGATACCATTATGATCATGGAACATGGGTATCATGGCAACACGCAAACGTCTATTGATATTAGTCATTACAAATACAATAATAAGAAAGGTCAAGGCCAGAAACATCATATTATAGAAACTGCTATTCCTGACACCTACAGAGGTCAATACACGACTAATGATGGTTCTGCTGGAAAAGCTTATGCGCAAGATGCCATCCAGCAAGTTGAAAACAGCGACACACCAATTGCTGCTTTTATCACAGAACCTGTTGTGGGTTGTGGCGGACAAGTGCCTTTAGCAAAAGACTATTTAAAGCATGTGTATCCAGCAATTAGACAACAAGGCGGAATTTGTATAAGCGATGAAGTGCAAACAGGTTTCGGACGTTTAGGCGATCATTTTTGGGGATTTGAAGCGCAAGAGGTGGTTCCTGATGTTGTGATTTTAGGGAAACCCATCGCTAATGGTCATCCCATGGGAGCAGTCGTCACCACAAAAGCCATTGCCGAATCGTTTAGTAAAGGTGTTGAGTTTTTCAGTTCTTTTGGAGGTAATCCTGTCTCTTGTAAAATCGCGTTAACGGTTCTCAAAGAAATTGAATCTAGTCAATTACAACAAAATACGAAAGTAGTTGGTGACTATTACCAATCGCTTTTCAACACACTAAAAGAGAGATACAATTGTATTGGTGATGTGAGAGGTTCTGGATTATTTATTGGTGTGGAAATCGTCCAAGACAATTCTATAGAACCCAATACAGAATTAGCACATCACATTAAAAACGAATTGCGAAATCGCTACATACTTATTAGTACCGATGGTCCGCATGATAGTGTAATTAAAACAAAACCGCCCTTGTGCTTTACGAAAGCGAATGCGAAGTTGGTTGTGGATACTATGGCGTCTGTTTTGGAAGGGTATTATGAAAATAGGGTTTAGGTTTTCTTCGGAAATGGGAAAACATATATGATAGTATCAAATGATACTATGAAAAAATTTAAATTATCACTCCAAGTGCTTTTAGCTTACTTCAATCGATTTTTAACGTCCATTCTTTGATGCAGATTTCTAACAATTTCAATGGATTTATTATCTGTTTTTCTATAAAATATGAGGTGTGATTTTATTTTTGTTACGCGATAATTTTTTCGAGCTTGTTCTACAGACTTTCCACTTAAATAATTTTCAGATATAAATTCAATCTCACCAATAATTAAGGCGTAATATCTGTCTGCTTGCTTTTTAGACCATTTGTGAAGTGTGTAAATCCAAATGTTGTTTAAATCAGTAATCGCTTGTTGACTTATGCGATACTTAGTTTTACTCATGAGTTTTGAGTATGAAGTTTGGCTAGATTTTCTTTTGGGTTGAAATCTTCAACAAATCCACTTTCCTCACCAACTTCAAGCGCTTTAATAAGTTCTCGTTCTTTTTTTTCTTCGCTTTCTAATAATCGTAATGCAGAACGAATAACCTCACTTACAGAACTATATCTTCCAGATTTCACTTCGTGACTAATAAATTCTTCAAAATAATCTCCTAATGATATTGACGTATTTTTTCCCATTTTAAAAACCCTTTACTCAAATGTACCAAATCTTGGTAACGTTTGCAAATTAAACAGGCTATCTATTTAAATCAATTAATAGTACCTTTGATACTATCAAATGATACTATCATGCAAAAGCCACCATATGAGATTACTTCTAAAATTCTAAAATTAATCACTTCAATTTCAGAAAAAATTGGTGAGATAAATGCAAACTATATAAACAAACCTTCTCCTACTCTAAGAAAACAGAATAGGATAAAAACCATTCATTCCTCGCTACAAATAGAGGGTAACACCTTAACCGAAGCGCAAATAACTGCCCTACTTGAGAACAAAAAAGTGATTGGTCCTAAAAAAGATGTCGCAGAAGTATTAAACGCTATTTCTGTTTACGAGAATTTAAAGAATTACAAGCCAAACAGCGAAGCATCTTTTTTGAAAGCACACAAAACGCTAATGAAAGGTTTGGTTCAAAAACCCGGAACTTACAGAACCGAAAGTGTTGGTATAGCAAAAAACAATAAAGTAGAACGTATTGCACCTCCTTTTGAGAATGTAAGGTTCCTGATGAAAAATCTTTTCGATTATCTAAAAAACGATGCCGATATTGAATTGATAAAATGTTGTGTGTTTCATTATGAATTAGAGTTTATTCATCCTTTTCTTGATGGCAATGGTCGCATGAGTCGTTTGTGGCAGACGTTGATATTAATGGATAAATATCCAGTTTTCGAGTTTTTACCTTTTGAGAACTCCATAAGTAAAGACCAAGAAAGTTATTACAAAGTTCTAGGAGAATGTGATAAGTTGGGTAAATCAACCAGATTTATTGAGTATATGTTAGACATCATAAATACGTCAATAAATGATTTACTTGAATTTACCAATAGAATCTTTAGTGCCGAAGATAGACTGCAACATTTTGTAACTCTAAACAAAACCAAGTTTTCAAGAAAAGATTATATGGCAATTTTTAAAGATATTTCTTCAGCAACTGCAAGTCGAGACTTAAAAAAAGGTGTCGAAATGAATCTATTTAAAAAGACAGGAGAAAAAAATAAGACGATGTATTTACGTTCAGAAACGTAAAAACCTACCGCCTCTTCTTATGACTCTTAAACTTAGCTTTATCCTTTCGTTGATTAAAAGGAATCGCATCATTATAGGTATTCTTCGCCTCACCTGTAGGTTTGTTTTTACGCCATTTTTCCGCTTTTTCTGGAAGAAGAACTTTGAGTAAATCTTCGCGACCTAATTTGTTCAAGGTCTTTCTAATCCACGCTTTATTTTCTTCTTTATACCAAAAGAAAAAACGATGTTGCTCATCTTTCTCTTTTTGCGATATTGGCGTACTTACCTTTTTAAGCGTGTAAGGATGATAACCACTATAGTAAATAACAGTTGCTACTGTCATAGGTGTTGGTGTAAATCCTTGTACTTGCTCTAATTGGAAACCCATATCTTTAGTTTCGGCAGCAAGATTTGCCATATCCTCAACTTCACAAGCAGGATGATTTGATATAAAATACGGAATCAACTGTAAGTTTAAACCCTTCTTAATATTAATCTTATCAAAACGTTCCTTGAACTTATGGAAATAGCTAAATGACGGTTTACGCATCAATTTCAACACAGGATCACTCGTATGTTCTGGAGCTACTTTCAATCGACCAGAGACATGATTAGTCATGACCTCTTCAGTATAGTCATCTAACTCTTTTGGGTCAGCGTTTTTATTAAACTCTGGCACTAACATATCGTGACGAATACCAGAACCAATAAATGATTTCTTTACTTTTGGATGACTATCAACCGCTTTATATAAATCGGTTAAAGGCTTATGAGACGTATCTAAATTACTACAAATTACTGGCGAAATACAACTAGGAGCTACACATTTATCGCAAATAGATTGGACTTTACCTTTCATCTTATACATGTTGGCACTTGGACCTCCAATATCAGACAAATACCCTTTAAAATCTGGCATATTTGCAACCGTATCGACTTCACGCAATACAGATTCCTGACTACGAGAGGCTATAAATTTACCTTGATGTGCAGATATCGTACAGAAACTACAACCACCAAAACAACCACGATGTATGTTGATGGAAAACTTAATCATTTCATAAGCAGGAATTGGTCCACGCTTATTATATTTTGGGTGAGGCATTCGTGTGTAAGGCAACTCGAAAGACCCATCAATTTCAGCTTCTGTCATTGTAGGACAAGGCGGATTGATCATCAACGTCTTATCACCTACCTTCTGAAAAATTCGTCGTGCAGCTAACTTATTAGACTCCTGTTCAATAACTTTAAAGTTAGACGCATACTTTTTCTTATCACTTAAACACACTTCATGAGAAGCGATTTCAACATCTTCCCAATTACTGTTTTTAGGGATTTTTGCATCAGCATTCAATAAAACTGCGGTTTGTTTAACCGTTGTAATACTAGAAAACGGAACTCCTTTTTGCATCAAACGCACAATTTCACGAAGCGGTTGTTCTCCCATGCCATACACCAACATGTCTGCTTTAGAACTTTCTAAAATGGTTGGCATAAGGGTATCACTCCAAAAATCATAATGCGTCACACGACGCAAAGACGCTTCAATCCCTCCAATTAAAATGGGTGTATCCGGGAATTTATCTTTTAAAATATTAGAATATACAGTGGTGGCGTAATCTGGTCTAAACCCAATCTCTCCATTTGGCGTATAGGCATCTTTATCTCTTCGCTTCTTGTTCGCATTGTAATTACTAAGCATCGGATCCATACAACCTCCAGTAACTCCAAAAAATAATTTTGGAATACCGAGCTTTTCAAAATCCTGAAGATTATCAGTCACACAAGGTTGCGGAACAATTGCGACACGCAATCCATAACTTTCTAAAATACGCCCAATAACAGCAGGACCAAACGAAGGATGATCTACATAAGCATCGCCACTAAATAGGATGACGTCAAGCGCATCCCAACCGCGTATCTTCACCTCTTTGTTTGTGGTAGGTAACCAATCTGAAAGTTGTAATTCTTTTTGCATAAGATTGCAAAAGTAATCAAAAATAGGCTTCTATATAATATTGGAAATTTATTTTGGGTGTTAGCACAAGGGTTGCGCTTTCCGTTGCAAGTCCTCGCTCGTGCTCCGCTGTGAGCTTTCCACTGCAACTGGGAAGTCATCACGATTTCTTTCTAGATAGTCTGTGTAAGTAATCCCTAACGCAAGACATCGCTTAAACTGGTAAACTACCAACTACAAATCCAAACCTTTTAGACTTTCTACACGATTCCTTATTAAGAAATCATCAATCGTTTCAAAATGTTCAATCACACGTTGCTCCTTAAACTCAAATACTTTTTTAGAAAGCCCTTGTAGAAAATCACGATCGTGAGAGACTAGAACAAGCGTCCCATCAAAATTTTGAAGCGCTTCTTTAAGGACATCTTTAGATTTTAAATCTAAGTGATTTGTGGGCTCATCAAGAATCAGCAAGTTTACCGGCTCCAATAATAACTTCACCATCGCTAGTCTGGTTTTTTCACCTCCAGAGAGTAACCCTACTTTTTTATCAATCTCATCGCCTTTAAACATAAAGCGACCTAATATATTTTTAATTTGTGTGCGCACATCGCCTTTAGCGACGTCATCAACCGTTTGAAAAATCGTTACATCCTCATCTAGCAAGGCAGCTTGGTTTTGGGCAAAATAACCCACCTTAACATTATGACCTAAGTCACAGGTGCCATCGACATCAATTTGACCTAAAATGGCTTTTATCATTGTCGACTTCCCTTCACCATTTCGTCCTACAAAACAAACTTTCTCACCTCTGGCAATAGACATATTAGCATTTTTAAAAACCGCATGGTTGCCATAAGATTTAGACACGTCTTTTACGGTTACAGGATAATCACCAGAACGCTGTGTTGGCGGAAAACGCAATTTGAGTGCAGACGTATCCACATCATCAATTTCAATAATCTGTAATTTTTCAAGCATGCGCTCACGAGACGTCACTTGGTTTGTTTTTGAATAGGTCCCTTTAAAGCGGTCAATAAACGTTTGATTATCGGAAATAAATTTTTGTTGCTCTTGGTAGGCTTTGATTTGGTGTACGCGTCTATCTTCACGTAATTGCAAGTAATGCGTATACTTCGCTTTATAGTCATAAATACGTCCCATTGTCACTTCAATCGTACGATTGGTAATGGTATCGATAAAGGCGCGATCGTGAGAAATCACCACGACTGCATTGGCTTTATTTACCAAGAAATCCTCTAACCATATCACAGACTCAATATCTATATGATTGGTAGGCTCATCTAATAAAATCAAGTCTGGCTTTTGAAGTAAAATTTTAGCGAGTTCAATTCGCATGCGATAACCTCCTGAAAACTCATTAGTTTGTCTTGAAAAATCAGTTTGCCTAAACCCTAACCCTTTGAGTGCTTTTTCAACTTCAGCATCGTAATTTACATCTTCTAAAGCGTAATAGGTCTCTCCCAAATCTGATACACGCTCAATAATCTTCATGTACTCATCAGACTCATAATCGGTTCGGGTTTCGAGCTGTTTGTTGAGATGGTCCATCTCATCACGCATCTCAAACACATGGCGAAACGCTTTAGAGGCTTCTTCAAAAACAGTTGTATCATCTTCAGTTAGTAAATGCTGCGGCAAATAGGCTATGATGGCATCTTTTGGCGTTCTCACGTTTCCGCGTGTTGCCTTTTGAACACCTGCAATAATTTTCATCATTGTTGATTTTCCTGCACCATTTTTTCCCATTAATGCAATTTTATCATCTGCATTAATCGTAAATGATACGTCACTAAAAAGTGTTTGACCACTAAACTCAACTGCTAAATTATCTACTGAAATCATCTAAAACTATTTAAAGCGGTAAAACTAATAAAAGTGCTTAGCAGAATTGCGCAAATAGTAAAATATCTAAATCAATTTTAAAAAATAACTTAAGAGTTGATATTTCCGAAGTAAAAGCAAAACAAATTAATAGCGCTCTTTGATTATGCGAACTCCATAGTTATAGAGATGCTTACAATACCAAAACATCCATAAATCAAAATAAAAAATCATATGCAAGCGATAGACCTACTAGAGAGCAAAAAAAAATAGAACGTTATACTTTAACTCACATTCATATTTTACCATAAAATATGTGTTCACACTATTTGGTAATCAAATATATAATCGTAAATTTGCAAACTCTTTTCGAGAGAGAAAGTTTAACCGCCTGTCGTGCACAGGCAACTAATATCAATAAGTGTGGACACAATAAGCTACAAAACGATTTCAGCAAACAAGGCTACTGTTAATAAAGAGTGGGTTTTAGTTGACGCTGCAGATCAAACGCTAGGTCGTTTATGTTCTAAAGTAGCAATACTTTTAAGAGGTAAACACAAAACAAACTTCACACCACATGTTGATTGTGGCGATAACGTGATTGTTATCAATGCAGAAAAAATCAACTTATCAGGAAACAAGTGGAATGACAAAACGTACATTCGTCACACAGGTTACCCGGGTGGTCAGAGAAGTTTAACTGCGACTGAATTGTTTGGAAAAGATCCAGCAAGAATCGTGGAAAAATCAGTAAAAGGAATGCTCCCTAAAAATAAATTAGGTGCAGCTTTATTCCGTAATTTAAATGTTGTTGTTGGCGCGGCTCATACCCATGAAGCTCAAAAGCCAAAAGCAATAGACTTAAACAAAGTTAACTAATGGAAGTAATTCACAAAATCGGTCGTAGAAAGACGGCTGTTGCTCGTGTGTACCTTGCTGAAGGAAAAGGCAAGATCACGGTAAACAAAAAAGACATGGCGGATTATTTTACGACTGCAACACTGCAGTATAAAGTAAACCAACCTTTAGTCATGACTAACAACGATGGCAACTTTGATATTACAGTAAACGTTTTTGGTGGTGGCATTACAGGCCAAGCTGAAGCGATCCGTTTAGCATTATCTCGCGCTATGTGTGAGATTGATGCAGAACACAGACTAATATTAAAGCCAGAAGGATTATTAACTAGAGACCCACGTATGGTTGAACGTAAGAAGTTCGGTCAGAAGAAAGCAAGGAAGAAATTCCAATTCTCGAAACGTTAATCCTATTCCTTTTTATTATTCTGGAGTTTCTTCGGAATATAAAAAAATTAAAAAGCTGTTCTGGTCGACGATCAGAACAGCTTTAAATTACAACAATGCTGCAATTATGTTCAGCATACAGTAAACATCCTGAAATACATTTAGGATTATATTAAAGAGATCCCGAAACGAGTTCGGGATAAAGTTTAGCATCTAAATGATTAAGGCGAGCGCAAGCGACCACTTAGTCATTGCTAATTTAACAGAACGTAAACGATTACAACATGGAACAAGTACAAGTTAAAGACTTATTAGAAGCAGGTGTGCACTTTGGTCACCTAACAAGAAAGTGGGATCCAAACATGGCGCCTTACATTTATATGGAACGTAATGGTATCCATATTATCAACCTCTACAAGACACAAGCAAAAATTCAAGAAACTGGAGAAGCACTTCGCAAGATTGCAGCTTCTGGAAAGAAAATCTTATTTGTTGCTACAAAAAAACAAGCGAAAGATATCGTTGCTGAAAAAGCAGAAAACGTAAACATGCCTTACATTACAGAAAGATGGCCTGGTGGAATGTTAACGAACTTCATCACCATTAGAAAAGCTGTTAAGAAAATGGCTATGATTGATCGTATGAAGAAAGATGGTACATTCAACTCGCTATCTAAAAAAGAACGTTTACAAGTCGATCGTCAAAGAGCAAAATTAGAGAAGAATTTAGGTTCTATATCTGATATGACACGTTTACCTGGCGCTATATTTGTTGTTGATATTAAGCGTGAGCATATCGCGATTAAAGAAGCACAAAAATTAAAAATTCCAATCTTCGCAATGGTCGATACAAATTCTGATCCTCGTGAAGTAGATTACTTAATTCCTGCTAATGATGATGCTTCTAAGTCCATTGAATGCATTATGGCTGCAGTAGAATCTGCGGTTGCAAGTGGTTTAGCTGAAAGAAAATCTGACAAAGCTGATAAAGACGCTAAAAGTGAGAAATCAACAGCAGCTAAAAAAGAAGTAAAAGCTGAATCTAAAGATGACGCAGAGGTTGAAGCGAAAGCGGAACCAAAGGTTGAGGCTAAGGCTGAAGCAAAAGTTAAAGCAGAACCTAAAGTTGAAGTGAAAGCAGAGCCTAAAGTTGAGGAAAAAGCTGAACCAAAAGCTAAAAAAGAAGCACCAGCTGCATCTAACGAAGAAGAATAAATCAATAATTATACAATATAGATAAGTCGTTTAGTTGTTTTCTTCGGAAATTTTAAATTAAACGACTTTTTTAAATTTTAAAACATTTTGAAGTTATGGTAAAAGTAACAGCAGCAGAAGTAAATAAATTAAGACAAGCTACAGGTGCAGGAATGATGGACTGCAAAAAAGCCTTAGTTGAAGCAGAAGGAGATTTCGACAAAGCGATCGATGTACTTCGTAAAAAAGGACAAAAAGTTGCAGAAAAAAGAGCCGACAGAGATTCATCTGAAGGTGCAGCAGTAGCAAAAATAAATGATGACAACACTTCTGGTGTTGCTATCGTATTAGGATGTGAAACAGATTTCGTTGGAAAAAATGAAACCTTCGTAGCATTAGCTAGCGATTTAGCAGATATCGCATTACACCACGATACAAAAGAAGCGTTTTTAGCTGCTGATTTTGGTGGAATGACAGTTGCTGATAAACTAATTGAACAAACTGGAGTTATTGGTGAGAAATTAGACATTACTTCTTTTGAAAAATTAGATGCACCTTACGTAGGACAATATGTTCATATTAATAAGATTGCTGCTTTAGTAGGTTTATCTGCCAAAGTTGATAATGTAGAAACCTTAGTAAAAGACGTGGCAATGCAGGTTGCTTCTATGGGAGCATCTTCATTATCATATAAAGATTTCGATCCTGCTTTTGTTGCTTCAGAAACTGAAGCTAGAATTGCAGTTATTGAAAAAGATAATATCGAGTTAGGACGTTTAGGTAAAACATTGAAAAATGTACCTAGCTATATTTCTATGGCACAATTAACTCCAGAAGTTATTGCTGAAGCTGAAGATGCTGCAAAAGCAGAATTAAAAGCAGAAGGTAAGCCAGAACAAATATGGGACAGGATTTTACCTGGTAAAATGGAGCGTTTCATTTCTGATAACACAACTTTAGATCAAGAACAATGTTTATTAGATCAAAAATTTATCAAAGATGATAAGCAAACTGTTGCTCAGTATGTTGAAACTTATGGTGACGTTGTTGTTACTGGATTTAAACGTGCTTCAGTAGGATAACAAATTCTTTTTTTGTCGCTAAGCGAATACAAGAACAAGCATAAAAAACCACTACTCTTAAAAATAAGATGTAGTGGTTTTTTTTTGGTCTAAGACATCTTATTATTCCTTTATCAATTTTTCTGTAAAAATACCTTTCTCAGTATAAATCATAATGGTATACATACCAGAAGAAAACCGAGAGATTTCAATTTTAGATTTATTTTTCAAATTATTATAAGCTTCGCGCTTTACTTCATTCATTTTAAAATCAAATATTACAATCTCACTTATTTTATTTGAGTCATCATTTAAAGTAACTGTAACATTATTTTTAGAAGGATTAGGGAAAACTCTAACTTCTTCTTGATTCATACCTTTAGTTAGAATTAAAACTCCACCACCACTGCCATCATTATTCACAGTAACCGCTAAATTTTTATAATCTCCTCTTCCACATCTATTTTCTCCTTTGACGACAACTAATCCATCATCTGGTCCAACTAGGGTATAAACTATTTCTTCTGTTTGACTTTGAGTAATCCACCACTTTGTAGGGTTATTAGTATTTGACGGAGATACTCTAAAATTACCAGGCAAATACCACTTATATGATGTTGCACCACCTGTGGGAGCACTAATATAACTTATAATATCGCCATAAGGTGGATTAGCAGTACCATTTAAATATGATGGTTTTGCTGGTTTTCCTACCCAAATTTCTTTGTCAACAGATTGACCATTATTAAAATGAGCTCTTACCCAACCTTGGCTCCTAGCATCGGCTGAAGAATTGACTGTAACCGAATTAACATTTGTATTAGAAATATTTAAATTTGAAGAGGTGCTCCAAAAACTCACATTTCCTGGCACTTTACAAATTGAATTAATAGACACCTGAGCAGATTCTCCATTACATACAATTGTTTTGTTAACCGTTAGCGCATTTGAATCTATTGGAAAATGAGGTTCTTGAGGGTTACCTGCCAATTCTTCAAACAACCAATTGACACTATTTGCGTTGAAGCTCGTATGTTGTGTGTTATTCTCTTCTCCATAAAAACTGTCAAATGGAGTGTCTCCTTCACATATTAAATTATAATTTAATTTAGTTGACCAAGATTGATTTGGACTTTTATGAGCTAAAGCTGAAAATGTAGGTATAAAAGAATTAAGTGGCTCATAGGCTCGTGTCTCCCAATAATCGCTTCCTAAACCAGCAAACCACAAATTAAAATTATCTCCAGGATATTCCCAAAATGAACCTCCTGGCGAAGTATCATCTAAAGGCTGAGTTCCCGTTATTGCTTCATAAACCTCTTGTTGTGCATTTTAGAATCCACCAGGGACATTGTCCATATTACCTCTAGAATTTATATTGTTTGAGTAGAATCTTTTCCAATCATCACCACCTTTTTTATAAAATGATATTTCTTGATGACCATTAGCATAGTTTGGCATAAATTGGGTGCCAAGTCTTGCCAGTCTTACATCAAAACAGTAAGAACCAACAATTAAAGGAATGCAAATTCTACTAAATGCATCTAGAGATAGTACATCTTGACCACTATTAGCGTAGCTATCAAACACATTACCTTCGGGTGTAGCCACAATTTTATTTCCCGATAATGACCCATTAACAACAGCTATTTTTCTCAAATTTTGTGGATAACCATGAGAACCAGACAGTCCATTACTTTCTAAATTGTTGTAATAGGTGCGATAAAATAAGGAGCCATCATCTGAGGGATACCCTTGCGCTGCAACTCTACCATTTAAATTATCTTGATTAGTTGTTGAAGAATTTATAGGATCCCTAAATAATTCTATCAATTGTTGTTTGGCTGCTGGAGAACCCAATTCATCATCATAAAATCGTTTCGCATCTTCATTATCTAGCTCTTCTCCTAATCTATAAACCAGACTTTGCACACCCAAAGGTATATTGGCTCCTAAATGTGGACTATCTACACTGATCCATAATTTTACATTGTGTTTCCACTCTGGATCTCCTGTTTCTTCAAACTTTTTTTCCATATAGCTTAAGGCGTATCTACTTATTTGTCCACCCATACTTGGCCCTACAATGGCTTCTATTGGATCAGTCACACCATTGTCTACTAATTCTTGATTAACTTTCTTAATAAGTGCTACTAATACCATGGCATTACTCTCAATATAATAAGCACCACCATCTATCTCTACATCTTGACCCGTATCTAAATTTGTTGTGGTATAGGTTGGGTGATTGACGACGATGACATCGTAGTTTTGATTTCTTAATTTGGTTAAGAGGTTTGCATCAAGATTGTCTTCATCCTTATAAGCTTGAAACTCTGCAATCGATTTATGTTCTTCTGAATCAAAAACACCATTGGTTATATTATCACTAGCACAATCTATATCGTCTTCACAGTCGCAATCTTGTATTTGACGTTTATCGCCAGGGTCAAAACCATCTAAAATAATCAAAGGTTTCTCTAGCTTAAGGTTTGAAGCATTTTGATTGTCACCATAGAAAACGCGATATTCTGCTTGAGGTATAATACGAGGATTATCACTGTTATAGCCTTGATATTCTTCTTCGGCAAATATTATTGGTACATTTTTAGTTTTTGTGTCGGCAATAACACAGCTTGGACTCAGCCTACTCATTCCTTCATTTGCGGTCTGTTTAAAATAAATTTTTCCTCGAGTAATTACTTGACTCCCATCTTTATAAGTAATAGAAGCATTGTAAATACGCTCACTAGCACCTGAATAATACACATTTATTGTAGTCGCTCTGAGTACGTAATTATTTATAACAGTTGTTAGAAGACCTTGCCCAAAGTCTATTTGCATGTTTTTGATCCTATTGTCTCCATTTTCAATATAAAGCTCTGGCTTAAATCTAAATCTCGCAACCTGACCTTCAAATGGCTTTTTTAGTGGGAGCGACTAAGGTAGCTTGTAATGTATAAAATGAGGGCTTATTTGATATTGCTGTATAGGTCTTAGTTGCCTCGTTAAAAAGTAATCCTCCTTTTTCGGGAGATGCTTCATTATAGTTTAAAATTTGAAAAGGCGTATTTAAAATTACCAAATCTACAAGATCTTTTTCATCATGACTTAAGCGCTGCTCTAGCTGCTCTAAAGAGATCAAGCTCTTTTTATTACTAGCTCTGTACAATTCACTCAAGGCTTGACTTAAATAAGAGTAGCTAGCGGTATTAAATTTTTTTGATTGGTTAAAGTTATACAGGTTAGCAAATGGAGAGACACGCTCATATAGAATGCCACTGGTTATAGACGATGTATCTATTTGCGATAGTTGCTCATCTAGTTCGTTTTGCGCTTGAACGCAAAAGCTGCTTAAAAAAAGGGGGAAACAAAATAAAAATTTTCTCATCTTTGTAATGTATTTAAATGGTTAGTATTAATTTATGAACTGTTGAAGTGGCTATTGGCGTAGCCACTTTTTTTATGGGAAAATCACAGATGTGTTTGTATCCCAATCTATATCAAACCTTCCGTCGGTTATTTCAATAATATCATAAGGATGATTAAAGTTCCTTAAGTTGGCACTAAAAGTTCCAGAGATAATGTGTTCCGAAAAATCATATCTCGTAATATTTATAGTTCCAGAGTTTTCAAATGATACATAATTATAATAGCCACCTCCTAGTTCATCACGCCAAACCCTACAATTTATATAAGTATTATCTAGACCGTCTATACTGTTAAATCCATTAGATGCGTTTATAATATAATCTCCTATACCATTTAAATGAGCGGACTGTACATGTATTAAAATACTTGAAGTACGCTCGCTTTTATAATCATGTATATCAATTTCATAATAATCTGTATTATTTGGATAGCCACCCCATAAAATCATGCCTTCATCTTCACTGTTAAAAGTCCCTGTACCATTTCTAGGTGTAATCAATATATTGCCAGCGTAGCAACCAAAAGTATTGGCACCTGTTTGAGTTATTGCAGGTAATGTGGGTACAAAACCAGTAGCATCGTCATCTTTGTTACAGCTTAGCATTAAAAAAACACTAAGACTTAAAATTTTTAGTGTTGTTTTCATAAGTATTGTTTTTGTTTGTTAAAACTAATGTTTTGTAATATTAAAAGTGTCCGAGATTATCTAATTTCATAAATCGGGACATATTTTTTGATTAATACTATTAGATTTCATGTTTAAGTTAAAATATGGTTCAATTAATTTGAAAAAAAATATCTAGTTCATTTTGCGCTTGAACATACAAGCTGCTTAAAAAAGAGTAAAATAAAAAATTTCTCATCTTTGTAATGTATTTAAATGGTTAGTATTAATTTATGAACTGTTGAAGTGGCTATTGGCGTAGCCACTTTTTTTTATATTTATTGAAAAACTTTTTCGGGTAGTGTAAATCCATTGATATCAAACCTCCCTTGGGTAATTTGAATGGTATCGTATGGTGTTTGAAAATTACGGGCTTCACAAGAAAATGTTCCAGAGACTATACCAGCATCAACATCATATCTACTTACATTAACATTACCAGTATTAGCAATAGATAAATAATACTGATAGCCTTCTGTTTCATTTTTCCAAATGCGACAAAAAATGTGAGTATGATCTGGACCATCTATTGAATTTTGCCCATTAGATTCTAAAATAGGATAAATCCCTTCGCCATTTTCATGTAAAGCTTGGATATGAATTAAAACACTAGAGGTGCGCACACTTTTATAGTCATGTACATCTATTTCATGATATGTTATCTCAGGAGTTATTCCACCTCCCCAAAGAATCATGCCTTCATCTGTACTATTAAAAGTCCCTGTACCATTTCTAGGTGTAATTAATACGTTGCCAGCGGAGCAACCAAAAGTATTGGCGCCAATTTGGGTTATTGCAGGTAATGTTGGTACAAAACCAGAAGCATCGTCATCTTTATTGCAGCTTAGCATTAAAAAAATACTAAGGCTAAAAATTATTTGTATTGTTTTCATAAGTATTGTTTTTGTTTGTTAAAACTAATGTTTTGTAATATTAAAAGTGTCCGAGATTATCTAATTTCATAAATCGGGACATATTTTTTGATTAATACTATTAGATTTCATGTTTAAGTTAAAATATGGTTCAATTAATTTGAAAAAAAATATCTAGTTCATTTTGCGCTTGAGCGCAAAAGCTGATTAAAAAAAGGGTAAAACAAAATAAAAATTTTCTCATCTTTGAAATGTATTTAAATGGTTAGTATTAATTTATGAACTGTTGAAGTGGCTATTGGCGTAGCCACTTTTTTTTATTTTTATTGAAATATTTTTTCAGGTAATGTAAATCCATTGATATCAAATCGCCCTTGGGTAATTTGAATGGTATCGTATGGTGTTTGAAAATTACGGGCTTCGCAAGAAAATGTTCCAGAGACTATACCAGCATCAAAATCATATTTACTTACATTTACATTACCAGTATTAGCAATAGATAAATAATACTGATAGCCTTCTGTTTCATTTTTCCAAATGCGACAAAAAACGTGAGTATGATCTGGACCGTCTATATTCGCCTGTCCGTTTGACTCCAAAATCGGATATTCTCCTGACCCATTAGCATGTAAAGCTTGAACATGAATTAAAACACTGGAAGTGCGCTCACTTTTATAATCATGTACATCGATTTCATTGTATGTAATTTCAGGAGATATTCCTCCTCCCCATAATCTCATTCCTCGATCTGTACTATTAAAAGTTCCCGTACCATTTCTAGGTGTAATGAGTGTATTACCAGCATAACAACCAAAGGTATTGGCACCAACTTGGGTAATTGCAGGTAATGTTGGTGTAAAACCCGTAGCGTCGTCATCTTTATTGCAGCTTAGTATTAATAACATACTAAGACCTAAAATTTTTAGTGTTGTTTTCATAGTTGTTATTTTTTATTATTAAAGTTTGATGTATTGAAACGTTTATTAGTTGTTCTAATCTGGATAGATAACTTTCCACTCATTTCCATCAGTAGTATTAAATTGTACTATACCAAAATCATAGTCATAATAAAGACTATTTACGTTTTGAGTTATTCCTCCACAAAATTCATTACTATCCATACTATTGGAGTCTATAATTATAATGTTACTAAATTCTTTTCCATTAATAATCATTTGTGTTCTTGGTATCATATAGTAGTCTCCCAAATCCATATTAACATCATTCTGACTTTCATCAATGAATGCATATAATGCAACATTCCATAGTGGGAAATTAATACCACTTTTAAATTCATTTCTATTTTTAGAAAACACATAATTAACATTATAACAAAATCCTACACTTGAGTTTTCTAATATTTCAAGACGAATAATTTTACTATCATAATAATTTTGTAACGATGCTCCTCCATTAAGGATGCCATTAGCAAAATTTAATGAATATCTGCTTTTTTGTCTTGTGTTGGATACCACTTTAAAGTGAAGTTTTTCATTATATTGATTTTCATAGGTAATTACTTGATCTGTAATATAATTGTACTTTATTAGAAGTGTTTCATCTTCCGCTGAAAACCTGTAGTAAGGGACGGTATCTTCATCACTTGAACATCCAACGGTAAAAGTAAATCCAATACCCAAAATTAAATGTGTTATTATTCTCTTCATAGTCATTGTTTTATTTAATTATAAATTTTATTGAGGTGACTAAAATGAAGTATTTACATCAATACCAATATTTGAAATTGCGACTATAACGGCAACAGTTATACCTGTAAGTATCAAAATACCAGATGTTTCTAAGTACGAAAATCTCCGTTCTTTTATTTCTACAATTTTATTTAATGGTATAATGTTTTTAGAACAATTTAAAGAAGTTAGAGTCTGTTCACATTTCTTATCCTTAAATTTCTTTCCATCAATTGTCGTTATTTTATAGGTTTTTTGACAATTAATATCACCAACAGATAGGTCGATCTTTTTATAACTATTACAGCTTGTCAAAAAAATAAGGCTAAAAAATAAATAAGCGGTTAATTTCATAATCATAAGTCTTTAGTATCACTATAAACTTATAACTACTTTTTTAAATAGAAGTCCGAAATTATCTAAATTGGATAAATTAGGACAATTTAACTATCTGTCTATCTATGCTTTATATTCCTTTTCTTATACGCTGTAGGCGTTTGCGAAGTAAATTTTTTAAATGCAGAATAAAATGTAGATTTTGAATTAAAACCACACTCTAAACCAATTGCTATAATTGTATAATCTTTGTAATTGTTGTCAATTAAAAGACCCTTAGCATATTCAACTCGTAGTTTATTAATATAATCTGAAAAATTATAGTTACCATAAGTATTTAAGATTTTAGAAATTTGACTATCGCTCAAATCCATTTCTATAGCCAAATTATGTAACCCGAAAAGTGGATCTAAATACCTTTTATGCTTAGTAATATAAAGTTCAATAATTTCAAAAGTTTTAAAATGCTTATCATCCTTTAGATTGATTTTCTCTGTTTTTATAGTCTCTGAAATATTAGCTCTATTGATTTCTTTTCTTAGAGAAATTCTATCAACCATTAAATTATATCTAATTAAACCTTGATATCCAACCCAATAAATAAGAACAGAACTTGCTAATCTTAATGGATAGTATGTGTAAACATTATTAATCCTACCTGTAAAAGAATTCGCTACTATTGCAAAAAGCCAAAATAAAACAACCACTAATCCAAAGAACATAAACTGTCTTAACCACGTAAAGCTAGTATATGGTAATGCGTAACTATGTAATTCTTTCTTTCTGTATATCAACAAAAAACATTTATAAAAAATGAAAACTGCAAAAAACATGTTAAAAAACTCTTCAAAAACAGTATAATTATTAATGAGAGTATTATCTAAAACCTGTAATTGGCAAAATATAATTAAGGTTACCCTAATAAAAAACTGCACTATAAAAAAAACTAAGGCTATTTTTAAAAAACTGTTGATTTTATCTTGAATATTCAAATAGTGAACAACAAACGTATAAAAGAACGGAGTTACTAACATATACCATGGTACAACTAAGTTTTTAATATAAAATAAAGAATCAAAATAGTTATTATCAGTTAACCAAGCTTGAAGATTATTTAGAGAAATAAAGAAAACAAGTCCGTTTAAAAACCATATCGGCTTACCTATTCTTTTTTTTAATAATATAGGGATAATAACAAATAAAAAGCCATGAATAGCTCCAGTAATTAGGAGGATACTAAATGGATTTTCAGTCATTTAGATAGATTTAGGTATAGTAAAAATAGAAAAAATATTGACTTAATCAAATCGATAAAATAATAAAAACCTTTTTTAAGAGTATATCTTAAATTCATATATTTGTCTAAACATTATTCCTTCTCAAATAGGAATGTCAAAAAAAGCAACCGGTTAACTATGAAATACAAAAGAATCCTACTCAAATTATCTGGTGAAGCTCTAATGGGTTCTCGCCAATATGGAATTGATCCAGAACGTTTAGCAGAATATGCTCAAGACATTAAAGAAATTACTGAATTAGGTATTGAAGTAGCCATTGTTATTGGTGGTGGAAATATTTTTAGAGGTGTCGCAGGCGCAATGGCAGGTATGGATCGTGTTCAAGGGGATCATATGGGAATGTTAGCAACCGTAATAAATGGGTTAGCGTTACAAAATGCATTGGAAGATGCAGATGTAAAAACACGCTTGCAAACGGCTATTAAAATTAATGAGGTTGCTGAGCCTTTTATTAGACGAAAAGCAATGAGTCATCTTAAAAAAGGTCGTGTAGTGATTTTTGGTGGTGGTACTGGAAACCCGTATTTTACTACAGACTCTGCAGCAGTATTAAGAGCCATCGAGATTGAAGCTGACGTTATATTAAAAGGGACTCGTGTTGACGGTATTTATAATGCAGATCCAGAGAAAGATGCCAACGCTGTAAAATTTGATCACATTACATTTGAAGATGTTTTGAAAAAAGGTTTAAAAGTTATGGACACCACAGCTTTTACTCTAAGTCAAGAAAATAGGCTGCCTATTATTGTTTTTGACATGAATAAAAAAGGAAATTTGATGAAAGTAGTTTCTGGAGAAAATATAGGAACTAAAGTCAATATATAATATTTGGCTTATTTTTTAGTAAGTATTTTACAAATTAAAGTTTAAAAAAATGAACGAAGACATAAAATTTATACTGGATTCAACTAAAGAAGCCATGAATGATGCTCTTAAGCATTTAGTAAAACAGTTTTCAAACATTAGAGCAGGTAAAGCAAGTCCTGCGATGTTAGGAAGTGTTATGGTAGACTATTATGGTTCTCAAACGCCACTTGCTCAAGTAGCTAACGTTAATACACCAGACGGGAGAACGATTACAGTGCAACCATGGGAAAAGAACATGATCCAAGAAATTGAACGTGGAATAGCTTATGCAAATTTAGGATTTAACCCAATGAATAATGGTGAAACAATTATTATAAATGTACCACCTTTAACTGAAGAGCGCAGACGTGATCTATCAAAGCAAGCGAAAGCGGAAGCGGAAGACGCTAAAATTGGTCTCAGAAATGCTCGTAAAGACGCTAATCATGAAATAAAAAGTCTTGACGATGCTTCTGAAGATCAACAGAAAAATGCAGAAATTGATGTGCAACAAATGACCAACACCTACGTTAAGAAAGTAGACGATATTTTTGACGTTAAGGAAAAAGAGATCATGACCGTATAGACTCAAAAAGCGACTAACTCCATGTCGTTTTTTTTATTAATACAATTTATTTACAACTAAATGCACAAGGCTATTTGCTTAATTATATTTACGCTCTGTACTTGTGCACTATATTCTCAAGCCCCAAAAGCAGAAAATGATTCTGCTAATATTAATAATGATTCACTGAGTAAAAAGGAATTCATTAAACAGTTAGGTAATGGTTTTTTTCCTACTAAATTTATAGATATCGACTTGAGATACCTTATAAAATTTAACCAATATGAAGGTGTAAGAACGGGACTTGGCGGCATAACTAATGATGAATTTTCAAAACAATACAGAATAAATAGTTACGTCGTTTATGGATTTAAAGACCATCGTTTTAAATATAAAATTGGAGGTGGGTTTAGAGTCAGTGAATCTACAGACACTTGGATAAATTTATCTTATACCGATGATTTACAAGAAACAGGAAGCTCCACGTTTCTAACAGACAAAAGATTCTTTTCGTTTTTTGAACCACGATTATTGAATATCGATTTATTTCATAAACATATTAGTAAAGCGTTATCGATAGAGCATAAATTTTCAGAAAACTTATTGTCTGAATTAGAATTTGCAACTAGCAAAATACAACCTACTTATGACTATACGTTCAATGTAGATGACAGGTCATTTAGAAGTTTTGATATTACCAGTGCAAAAATATCTTTACAATGGAATCCTTTTAACAGCAACGATGTAAATGAAAAAGGTGTTTCCGAAGCCAAAGAAGGCTATCCACAATTCACATTACAAGTATCTCAGAGTTTTAAAAATAAGATCACCGGTGACTTTAATTTCTTTAAAACAGATTTTAGAACCGTACATAGATTCATCCATAATGAGCAATCGTTTACAGAAGCTACTTTGACAACTGGAATTGCAACAGGTAAAACACCGCTAACGCATTTGTATCATGCCTATCCAAATAATATTACTAAAGAAACCATCCTCCAACGATTTTCGGTCGCTGGTATCAATAGTTTTGAGACGATGTACTTTAATGAGTTTTTCTCAGATAGGTTTACCACACTTCAGCTTAAACATTTCGTAAAACCTTTTAAAATTACTGAGCGTTATAGACCTCAATTGGTACTGATTTCTAGAATGGCTATAGGTAACATGCAAAATATAGATCGCCATCAAAATATCGAATTTGGAACATTATCAAAAGGCTACTCTGAAGCTGGTTTTGAAATCAATAGATTACTGTTTGGTTTTGGTTTAAGCTTTGCTTATCGCTATGGTGGTTACCACCTACCTTCTCTTGCAGATAATATTGCTGCCAAGTTTACGTTTAATGTCAATTTGTAATAAGACATCATCTCATTAATTTAATGGTCTCAAAGAACCTTTTTTCAATTAGCTAAAAAGTCGTTTTTATTCTACTTTTTTATCATTTGTTTCTCTAGTGATGTCGCTATAAAGCTAAAAAACACATCATCTTTAAATAAAACACCTCTTTTTGACTTTTATCAAAAAAGTTTAAACAAGTTCAATAGCCTTATCCCTTGGTTTTTTCTAACTTTGTTTTTGTTTTAATACACACATGTTTAAACTATTTTCTAAAAATTTCTGGGCCATTATTGCGCGATTAATTCTACGCAACAAGATTGGTATTCTAATTGCCATAATTTTGGCGACCATTTTCTTCAGTTCCCAATGGAAAAACATGCGCTTTTCATACACTGAAGCCAATCTACTACCAGATGACCATGAGGTCAATGTGACTTATAATGAGTTCCTAAATATTTTTGGTGAAGAAGGAAATCTAATTCTTCTTGGTGTAAAAGATTCTACATTGTTTACTGTAGAAAAATTAAATGCCTGGAACAAACTATCTGAAGATTTAAAAGCTTTTGACGAAGTTGAAACTGTAGTATCTCTTAACGACCTTAAAAAGCTCATTAAAAATAAGGAGGCCGAAAAATTTGATTTAGTCCCTTTTATTAAGGATTCTGTGACCTCTATTGAACAAATTAACAAACTGCAGGACGAGTTATTTAAGCAGTATCCGTTTTATGATAATTTCTTGTTTAATACTAAAACGAGAACTATTAGAACTGCCATCTACATCAAAAAAGACATTGTAAATACGTCTGCTAGAAAAGACTTTATAATGGAAACCTTTATACCTAAGGTTGAAGATTTTGAAACTGCAAATAATTTAGATGTTAGGGTTTCAGGAATGCCTTACATTAGAACATTAAACGCACAGAATATTGTTGATGAAATCGGGCTCTTTATAGGCTTAGCACTTGGAGTCACCTCATTAATCTTCTTTTTGTTCTTTAGATCATTTAGAGCCACTTTTATTTCGCTTATTGTTGTTTGTATAGGTGTCATGTGGACCTTTGGAATCATAGGGTTACTCAATTATGAAATTACTGTGCTTACCGCTTTAATCCCACCACTGATCATTGTTATTGGTATTCCAAATTGTATCTTCCTTATCAATAAATACCAGCACGAAGTAAAGCTTCATGGTAATAAGGTGAAATCATTACAACGCGTTATTACTAAAGTAGGGAATGCTACATTGATGACAAATGTGACAACAGCTTCTGGTTTTGCAACTTTTATTTTAACAGAAAGCACCCTTCTAAAAGAGTTCGGAATCGTTGCATCGCTTAGTATTCTTGCTATTTTTATATTATGTCTCTTAGTAATTCCAATCATATATACGTTTTTACCTTATCCACAGGAAAGGCATTTAGAACATCTAAATAAAAAATGGATTGGTGGTTTTGTCGATTGGACCGTACGCATGGTTCGTGAACAACAAATTGCAATCTACGCGACCTCATTAATTCTTATTATAGGAAGTATAATTGGAATTTATCAAATAAAAATTTCTGGCAGCCTTATTGAAGATATGCCAAAAGAAGAAGCCTTTTTTAAAGATATTCGGTTTTTTGAAGAAGAGTTTGATGGGATTATGCCATTAGAAATTATGGTGGATACCAAACGCAAAAAAGGTGTCATGAAATTGAGTACACTCAAAAAGATGGAGGAACTCGAAAATCTTATTGATGACATTCCTGAACTGTCTCGTCCCATCTCTGTGGTAAGCTTAGTGAAATACAGCAAGCAAGCCTACTATAATGGTAATCCTAAATTTTATCAATTACCTACAAGCCAAGAGAATAGTTTCATTTTATCGTATGCAAAAAATTCGTCGTCAGAGGCTAACTTACTTGAAAATTTCGTAGACAGCACTGGCCAATATGCTCGTATAACCACGTACATGAAGGATATTGGTACA
Source organism: Psychroserpens burtonensis DSM 12212 (assembly GCF_000425305.1). Lineage (GTDB taxonomy): Bacteria > Bacteroidota > Bacteroidia > Flavobacteriales > Flavobacteriaceae > Psychroserpens > Psychroserpens burtonensis. The sequence goes on along the minus strand of NZ_AUDE01000013.1, from coordinate 45,909 downwards.
GACAAAATGGAACGTATAGAAGAAGACCTTCAGAATAAAATAAATAAAGTATTCCAGCCAGAAAATCGTTATAATGTGACAATGACTGGTAAAGCTTTAGTCTTTCAGAAGGGCACAAAATACTTGGTAAAAAACCTTGCAATCTCTTTATCATTAGCCATCTTTTTAATCTCGCTATTCATGGCTTATATGTTTAGGTCGTTTAGAATGATAATCGTTTCGTTAATCCCTAACCTATTACCATTAGTAATCACAGCTGGTTTAATGGGATATTTAGGAGTTCCTATAAAACCATCTACTATTTTAGTCTTTAGTATTGCCTTTGGTATTTCTGTGGATGATACTATTCATTTCCTAGCAAAATACCGTCAAGAACTTCAAGCTAACCACTGGAAAATACGAAAATCGGTATATGCTGCATTACGGGAAACAGGCGTAAGTATGTTCTATACATCCATTGTATTGTTTTTTGGTTTTATTGTATTTACAACATCAAGTTTTGGAGGCACAGTAGCTTTAGGTGCATTAGTTTCTGCAACGTTATTGTTTGCAATGTTGTCTAATTTATTACTGCTTCCTTCGTTATTATTATCCTTAGAGCGCAGTATTGCAAATAAGGAAGTCATGCGTGAACCCTCCATAAATATTATTCCTGTTGAGGATGATGACCCTAAAGACACTAGAAATTCATAAACATTTATATTTGCATAAAATTTCAAAATAATGAGCTACACAGTTTCACAATTATTGACCCAAGACATTACGTTTCAACCTTTAGAAATTAAGGGTTGGGTAAGAGGATTTAGATCTAACCGCTTCATTGCATTAAATGACGGTTCTACCATAAATAATATACAATGTGTAGTAGATTTTGAAAACACAGACGACGCAACTTTAAAGCGCATTACAACTGGTGCTGCAGTTCATATAAAAGGTGAATTGGTAGAAAGCCAAGGAAAAGGTCAAACCGTAGAAATACAAGTCACATCTATTGAAATTCTTGGTGATTCTGATCCTGAAGAGTATCCTATTCAGCCTAAAAAACACACTTTGGAATTCTTACGTGAAAACGCCCATTTACGCACACGTACTAATACGTTTAGTGCTATAATGCGTTTACGTTCGACATTATCATTTGCGGTTCATAAGTATTTTAACGACAATGGCTTTTACTATATGCATACACCAATTATCACAGCAAGTGATGCCGAAGGTGCTGGTGAAACATTTAGAGTGAGCTCATTAGATGCTAAAAACCCGCCTTTAGATGACCACGGAAATATTGACTACAAAAAAGATTTTTTCGGAAAAGAGACAAATCTAACCGTTTCTGGTCAGTTAGAAGCAGAAACATTTGCTATGTCTTTGGGAAAAGTTTACACGTTTGGACCAACTTTTAGAGCCGAAAACTCTAACACCTCGCGTCACTTATCAGAATTCTGGATGATAGAACCAGAAGTTGCTTTTATGGATTTAGCAGGTAATATGGATTTGGCAGAAGATTTCATGAAATCTGTTTTAAGCTATATTTTAGAACATAATCGTGAAGATTTGGAGTTTTTAGAACAGCGCTTACTTGATGAAGACAAAACAAAACCTCAAGCAGAACGCTCTGAAATGAGCCTTATTGATAAAATAAAGTTCGTTGTAGATAACAACTTTAAACGTGTTAGTTATACCGAAGCAATTGATATATTAAAGAATTCTAAACCTAATAAGAAAAAGAAATTCAAATATATTATTGAAGAATGGGGAGCAGATTTACAAAGTGAACATGAACGTTTCTTAGTAGAAAAACACTTTAAATGTCCCGTAATTTTGTTTGATTACCCAGCAGATATAAAGGCCTTCTATATGCGTTTAAATGAAGATGGAAAGACCGTTCGCGCCATGGATATTTTGTTTCCAGGCATTGGAGAAATGGTTGGAGGTTCACAGCGTGAAGAACGTCTAGATGTTTTAAAAGAGAAAATGAAAGCTTTAGATATTTCTGAAGAAGAGTTATGGTGGTACTTAGATTTACGAAAATATGGTACGGCAGTACATTCTGGTTTTGGATTAGGTTTTGAGCGTTTAGTAATGTTTGCTACTGGTATGGGCAATATTAGAGACGTAATACCTTACCCTAGAACACCTCAAAATGCTGATTTTTAAAACTGCAATTTAATTTATTAGACCTGTCAAGTTTTAAAAACCTGACAGGTCTTTCTGTTTAAAATAGTGAAGTACTCATCGTTAATTCTCAAAATGTCTAGTCTTTCTATTTCCGAAGAAAAAACATCTTATCTTTTTATAATACCCAGTACTCCTACTTAAACAACCTAAACGATACACGCCTCTTTTAAATTATTCTTAAAAGCGACACCTTTTTTAAACATATATCAATAGTTTAGTTAACTTTACTTTAAAGCTAAACAACGCATGCTCAAACAATACCTCCAGTTTAAATTATCACAAAAGTTGTCACCACAACAAATTCAACTTATGAAGTTGATACAGTTGCCTACGCAAGCATTTGAGCAACGTATTAAGCAAGAATTAGAAGAAAATCCTGCCTTAGATACTGGAAAGGATGATACTGATGAGGATCAATTTGATGAGTTCGATAATTCTGAAGACGACTATAATGACAATGAAGAAATAAATACTGAGGATATCAATATTGACGAGTATTTAAGTGATGATGACGTTCCAGATTATAGAACACAAGTAAGTAATTATAGCAGCGATGATGAAGAAAAAGTAATGCCTTATGCCGCTGGAACATCCTTTACACAACACTTAAACAGCCAATTAAACACATTTAGACTAAATGACGAAGAACGTGACATTGCAGAGTTTTTAGTGGGTAGTGTTGATGAAAGTGGTTATATACGTCGCACACTAAGTGATATTATGGACGATTTAGCATTCACCCAAAATATTTTTACTACAGAAGATAAAATAGAAACGGTGCTTCATAAGGTACATCAATTAGATCCTGCTGGAGTTGGCGCTAGAAATCTACAAGAATGTTTAAGTATCCAATTGCATAGAAAAGAAAAATATCCAGATGTAGAATTGGCTTGCCATATTATTGACAAAGCATTTGATCAATTTACGAAAAAGCATTATAAAAAATTACTTCAAAAGTTTGATATTACTGAAATTCAGCTCAAAGACGCTATTGAAGAGATTGAACGTTTAAACCCAAAACCTGGAGGCTCTTACGCAGGAAATAATAGAATGGTGGAACATGTGGTTCCTGATTTTGCAATCAAAATTGTGGATGGCGAGTTAGATCTTACTCTAAATGGAAGAAATGCTCCAGAACTTCACGTGTCTAGAGAATATAGTAACATGATGAAAGGCTATAAAGAGGCAAAAGACAAGAGCAAATCTCAAAAAGATGCGGTCTTGTTCATCAAACAAAAATTAGATGCCGCGAAGTGGTTTATAGAAGCTATCAGACAGCGTCAACAAACACTTTTTGTAACCATGAGTTCTATTATGCACTATCAAAAAGAATATTTCCTATCTGGTGATGAGCGTAAACTTAAACCAATGATTTTAAAAGATATAGCAGATGAGATTGACATGGATGTTTCTACCGTGTCTCGTGTTGCGAATAGTAAATATGTTGATACACCATATGGAACAAAACTCATTAAAGAATTCTTTAGTGAATCCATGACTAACGATCAAGGAGAAGAAGTCTCGACAAGAGAAATCAAAAAAATACTCGAGACTGTTATAGAAGAAGAAAATAAAAAGAAGCCACTTACCGATGAGAAGTTAGCTCAAATCTTAAAAGAAAAAGGCTATCCTATTGCTAGACGTACCGTTGCAAAATATCGTGAGCAATTGGATATTTCTGTGGCTAGATTGAGGAAAAAAATATGATGAACCAACTTCTTAAAAGCATATCATACATTTTCCATCCCTTACTAATGCCATTACTTGGTGTTGTCTTCTATTTCTCTAAAACACCGCGTTTCATTCCAGAATCTGTGATGAAAGCCAAAGTGTTTTCCATTACAATTTTAACCATTGTATTACCTATTCTACTATTTTACTTATTAAGAACCATTAATAAAGTAGATACTTTTCATCTCGAAACAGTCAAAGAGCGAAGGATACCACTACTTATAAATAGTATTATAATAATTCTTATTTTAATACGAGTATTACCTAAAAATGAAATCCCAGAACTATATTTCTTCTTTATAGGTATTCTAATATCTACAATCACCTGTTTTGCACTAGCACTCATTAAGTTTAAAGCAAGTATCCATATGATTGCATCTGCAGGTTTTTTTATGTTTGCAATGGCTCTAGCAATTCACTTTAAAATAAACATTAACGGTACTATAGCGCTTATGTGTATCATTTTGGGAGCTATTGCCACATCAAGGCTTCACATGAAAGCTCATTCACCCATTGAACTCACCGCTGGTTTCCTTGTGGGATTGATGCCACAAGTTATAGTATTAAATTACTGGATGTGATATTATTATCAAGCTGAAATATTAAAGAATATAAAAAATCAACCCAATTTTAATAACATTCATGTCTATATTTTCTCCACTATTCGTTAATGTAGCATTAGTATCAAAAATAGTATTAAGTGCATAATAGAAATGAAAATTAACGTTAGAATAACCTGCACTAAGTGTTACACCATATTGCAAACTATTAAAGTCACTAATATTGGATAACAGAATATCCTCAGGGCTACCTCTAAATTTAGAGGTATTATAGATAACATAGCCGAATTTAACTCCCGCGTATATTCTCCAAAAATCAAAATCTTTAGCCGTAGATGTTCGCCATCTCAATTCTAAAGGAAACTCAACTAAATATGTAGTAAACTTATTTTTACTAAATGAAACATCTGATAAAACTGTATAATTATAAGTGTTATTAGTTTCAGAAATTAACAAGGTTTGGTTGTAGGAGTTACTAGAGACTCCGACTCCTATTCCAAGAGCTACATTACGCTTTTTGTTTAGAGGCATATCTCTAATAAAGCCAAAATGAAACCCGCTTGAGAATCCATTTTGAGACACATTTTCTGGCTTATTACCTAACAGGTTATAAGTCACTGCGACATAAAATTGATCTTCTCTATATTTGTCATCTAAAACCTTAATACTATCATTTTCCTTACTATTAGAAAAGAATTTTTCATCTTTCTGTGCCCAAACAGGAAGCATTAATATTAGGAAAAATAAAAAAATAAGTTGCCTCATAATACAAATATAACTTAATACGTATTAAAACATTTCTCTTCAAGTCATAAAAAAAGCATCCAAATTGGATGCTTTTAAATATAATACATAATGTGGGTAAATATTAATTATCTAAAGCACTACCTGTACCAACCGTATAATTAATTTTTAATGCATTTGCCTCTCTAAGTTCTTTTTTGATATCTCCAACGATACCCATATTAGCATCCCTATCAACTTTAAGAGAAATTGTTAGAAAATCCACTAATTCTTCTCTCGCAATACCAGCTCTTTCAGCATTTATAAATGCTCTAATATCCGAAATATCGGCAAACTTGTCATTAAGTTGTAACCTAGCTTCTTTACCAAATTTTTCATACCCCTTTGCAGGCTTCCCAGCATAAATATAACTGATAGGATATTTCTTTTCTAGCTTTTCAACTTGATCTGCTTGCGGCAATCTGTTTTCAATTAAGAGTGTGTCTTCTCTCATTACAGTCACTACCATAAAGAAAAACAATAGCATAAAAACAATATCTGGTAATGATGCCGTATTTACCGCCGGTAAAGCATTGTCTTTTTTACTTTTAAATTTAGACATAAGTTATTTGTGTTTTTATTTATTGTACTTCAGAGAGCTTTTCAGGATATTCCTTTCTAATTTGGTCTATGACCGCCTTTAGCTTTTCTTTATTACCATTGAAATTAGTGTCCTTATAATTTTTTTCCATCATTACAAAGTCCATGTTGCTGAATCCTTTTCTTGATCCTATTTCTAGAGCTCTAATGTTACGTAAATCATTATATGCAGCAACTAATTCATTTTGTACGGAAATATAAGTAGCATAAGATGTTTCCCTTTCATTCTTTAGAGAAATAATAGCCTTATCAGGATGATCTGATGACTTAGGATCTCTTGCACCTTTGCAGTAATCACAACTATTACCTTGAGCATCAGTTGATCCACCGTTATCTAAAAACTCAATAGCAGCTTTACGTAAATCCTTGAGCTCCATTAGCTCATCTTCTACTAATAGTTGATCGTTACCATTTATTAAAACGGTAAAAATATTCTTTTGCTTAATAACAACTTCATCGTCGTTAGGCGGTTCCATAGGAGGAAGCTTACGATTGATCCCAGAATCTTTAGGGATCGTTGTAGTTACTAAGAAAAATATAAGAAGAAGGAATGCTATGTCCGCCATAGAACCTGCATTAACTTCTGGTGCTGATCGTTTTGCCATAATTAAATTATTATTTGCTTAGCATCTTCTTAGCTCCAAAAAACAACATTAAACCTGCTGCTAATAAAATTAAGATGTAAAATGCCTTGATTCCAGCCTCAATCATTTGAGATTGACCTGCAGTTAAAGTTGTACCGTCACTTAGTAATCGTTCTTGTCCAGAAGATGCAAACCATGCAACTACTAATACAAGAGCAAAAACGCCTAAAGACATTAATGCTTTCTTTAGTTTATCAGGATGGCTAACTAAATTAACCAGACTAAATACAATAGCAGTAATTGCTGTTATTGCTAAGACTACATAAGCAAGATTAGCGAATCCAGATAAGATACCTTGATTTTCAGGAATTGTCTTAATAGCCTCATCTCCTAACATCATTATCCTCACTAAAAAGAATACTGCAATTAGACCTATTACTAAAGCAACAATTTTGACTATTTTTTGAATATTCATGTTATGTTTGATTTAATAATTAGGTTATTATTTCTTGTGTCTTACTAACAAATCTATTAATGTAATAGACGAATCTTCCATATCATTAACGATACTATCAATTTTAGAGATAATGTAATTATAAAAGATTTGTAATATAATAGCAACAATAAGACCAAATACAGTCGTTAATAAGGCTACTTTAATACCACCTGCCACTAATGAAGGATTCATATCACCTGCAGCTTCAATTTTATCAAAAGCATCAATCATACCAAGTACAGTACCCATGAAACCAAGCATTGGCGCTAAGGCTATGAATAAAGATATCCAAGAAACATTTTTCTCTAATTGTCCCATTTGAACACCACCATAAGCTACAACAGCTTTCTCAGCAGCATCAATATCTTCGTCTGCTCGATCCAAGCCTTGATAAAAAATTGATGCAACAGGTCCTTTTGTATTTCTACAAACTTCCTTAGCTGCTTCAATTCCACCAGAATTAAGGGCGTCCTCTACATTTTGAGTTAATTTCTTAGAATTTGTTGTTGCAAGATTTAAATAAATAATTCTTTCAATAGCAATCGCTAAACCTAGAATTAAACATAATAATACAATTCCCATAAAAAATGGACCACCCTCAATAAAACGTTCTTTTACCTCTTGAGTAAATGATTTGTCAGCATCTGCTGCCATATCGTCTTGAAATGTAGTGGTAACTGCTGTTGATGCAGTCTCAACTGCGTTTGCATTTGTACTTGCATTAACAGTACCGAAAGCCATGATACCTACTATGGCTAAGATTGAAAAAAGTCTTTTCATCGTGATTGTTCTTAATTTTATTAGTTAAAGGGTTAAAGATAAAAAAAAAATGGAATTAAAAAATAAAAATACAAATTGACTGTAACGTTTTAACGTTGTTTTAATCAATTAACATTTATAATATAAGACGAAATTAAATAAAATGTTTTGGATTATTTAGCTATAAAATGAAAAACTTATAGTTTGTTGGTACATTCCCATTTTTGATTAGTATGAATCTGTTTCTTTCTACGGAAACGTTAAAACTCGCAAACAATTAAGCTTCAGTTTATTTAGCCCTTAATACTAGTCAAGTAAATTGATAGTTCTTACTTATATTACCGTTGAAATAAAATTCATAAACGGATTTCGTCTTTATTTATATTTTATTTTAGCTTGAGTATACCCAATCTTATTGATTTAAACTAATTTAAAAGCGCTTTAAATATTAAAAAGCAACACCTCAGGAGCTTCTTTTAACTTATTGCAGTGTTTTTTTTAACACGAACAACACGAATTCGGTGTATTTATTAGAGTATAAATACTTTGTTTATATACAATCAACATATCAAATTAAGATTACACACTAATACTTTAGAAACAGGTCCAAAATTACCAACATCTAATATTTGTTTAATGATAAAATAAAAGCGTTTGAAAAACTTCAGAGACCTTTTAGAAAACAAATTAGCTCTAAATCTCGTGTAATCTAGAAAATAAATTATCTCTAATCTAGATTGGTAAACTAATAAAAGAGCGATTCAGAAGATCGCTTTAATAAAATTAATTTATGCATTACATTATATAAAAGTTATCAATAAACTGGAAACAGATATAAAAGAGACTACTATTCTTGTAAAAAACATCTTCAATATCGACTTAGATGATTATTCCTTTTCCTGTTTAGAGATAGGACTAAATTCTCTAGGTAGATTCGCTTCGTAAAAGGTTATTGCCTTTGTTTATAATTTCAGATGCTTTGAATGCATTAGGACCAATGCTCTATTACTAAGATTAGAAAGGTACAAATAAAAAGGTATTAAGCTATGCCATTCGTTTACTCTTTTACACAGACACGAATAAGCATCTCATTTCAAGTTAGTGACTTGTTTGTTAATTTTAAAAACACAATGGTCTTGGTCCGTTTTCTTTTGTAGCTATATCCCACTTTAACACGTTTACCTTTTGTTGCATTTTTATTCATAATTACACATTTAATCGATTAAACGTATAAAAAGTTAGACGAAATGCATTTATTATGTGCATTGCGCTATCTAAAATATTAAAACTTACTTATGAAAATTATTTCAAAATATTTCTCAATACCACTTATCATACTGTTTACAAATACTCTTTACGCTCAGGTTGGTATAGGCACAACAACACCTGATATTTCTTCTATCCTAGATGTCACCTCTAATAGCAAAGGGCTCTTAATGCCACGCTTAACAACATTAGAAAGGGACGCAATAGTGTCGCCAGCTACGGGCTTAATGATTTATAATACGACATTAAATGATGGTCAATTAAACATTGGAACTCCCTCGACATCGAATTGGATAGGCATCAAAGGGCCTCAGAAACCTATGATTGATTCTGTCGTTTTTGGAGATGATATTAGCACTATATCGACTAATACTTTGTTAGTGCCAGGCATGACGAAATCGGTTGAAATTGGCACTTATGCTGTTTCATTTAATGGGCAGCATATGACTAGCGCCTTCGATCAACCATTTAATACTATTCAAAGTCTCATTGATGCAGACTTGATATACCAAGATTTGATGTCTATAACAGCCACTAATACAGCTCACTCTCTTGTTTTTGGTAATGGAGAGAATTTACTTCCAGGTGTGTATGACCTCGTTGGAACAACATCGATTGCAGGAACACTTGTATTGGATGGCGGTGGAGACCCAAATTCTGAGTTTATCATAAGAAGTACCGGTCCACTTACCACGGGAGTTGGCACAACTGTGACTTTGACTAATGGTGCTAGCTCAAATAATATATTCTGGGTATCTGAAAAACCCATATCTACAGGCGCGAACTCAATATTCAAAGGAACATTGGTTTCACGCGCAGGCGCGGTATCATTGGGTGTGAGTACAAGCATTGAAGGAAGAATATTTACAAAAGCAGGAGAATTAAGCGTAGGAGCACACTGTATTCTTACAATCCCTACGGGTATTTCACCTATTGACTTAAGGAGTCTCTCATCATTTGCAATGTTTACCTCTAGCGGTGCAGTTTCGGCTGATATAAGCGCTACGGTCACTGGAGATGTTGGTACTGGATTAGGTGCTATAGCCATAGCAGCGACACATATTGGAGAAGAATATCCTGCTGGGACAACATCAAGTAAAGAAACTACAACGACTTACAGTATTTATCAAAACGGAACAGAGGTAGCTAATTCTAGTAGAACCATTATTTCACTAAACTCAGTAGTATCATTACAAGCAAAAGTTACTACACTAGTCGCCGGAGAAGTCATTGAAGTACGCTGGAAAGTTGATGTTGGTGAAGCGACACTCGACCATAGAAACTTATTATTGATTCGCTCTGAATTTTAATTACCGCATACTTTAGACTAATAAATTCGGTTTTGTCTATCAGTACACAGTTGCGCATATTTTAAATTTATACAAAAGTATAGATAGAATTAGTATGAGATTAAAAACAAGTGAGTTTTTATATCAACCCAATCCGTTAGCCTTTCATTTGGCAACTATTAAAGCCAATTTTAAAATCATGAACACCTCTCAAATAATTTAAAAAACAAAACTGAATTGAATTGAATTGAATTGAATTAAAGATTTTGGTGACAATGTAAATATATACCACTATCAATTTAGAGTGCAAAAAACTCATTTACAGATTTTTGGACCCTATATTGATAGTTTAATGTTTCCATAAATAACGGCTGCATCGGCAAAATAGTTTTAGTTTAATAAATTAATGACCAAGTAACCTCTCAGCCAGTATATTGATTTTTTTAATAAAACGACCTGAACCAATGCTTCAGATAAAAACTATTCATCGGCAGCAAATCGCTAATCATCGCTAGTTGCAGTGCATCAATCGAAAATTCGAAAATAACTTATAATTGTAGTATATTTTTGTGTCATAAATAATTGATATCATGAAAATAGTATTACGCACCAATTGGCATTATTTGATTGAAATAAAAACAATACTCATAAAAACTACTTTAAAGTGTTTTTTAATACCCTTTGTTTTATTGTCTTCAAGCGGTCTTTATGCCCAAGTTGGTATAGGAACAACCACTCCTGATATTTCTTCTGTCTTGGATGTTTCGTCCAATAGTAAAGGACTTTTAATGCCAAGGTTAACGACATTAGAGAGAGATGGAATAGCATCTCCAGCAACAGGCTTAATGATTTATAACACAACATTAAATGATGGTCAATTAAATATAGGAACTCCCTCCACGCCGAGTTGGATAGGTATTAAAGGAAACGAAGACCCTAAAATAGATTGTGTTGTTTTTGGTGATAATATCAGTACCACATCCACTACCAATTCGTTGGTTCAAGGTATGACCATTTCGCCTCCCTTAGGCAAATTTGAAGTTTCATTTAATGCTCAGAAAATAACTAATCAAACATTTAGTTCTTCCCAAGCCAGTATAGATATGGCCAAAATATATCAAGACCTAACGGCAATATCGGCCACCAACACAACGCACAGTCTTGTTTTTGGTAATGGAGAGATTTTGTTTCCAGGAGTCTATGACTTAGCTGGAGCTCCATCGATTGCAGGAAGTCTTACTTTAGATGGTGCTGGAGATACAAATTCTGTATTTATTATTAGAGGTTCTGGCGCATTTACTACAGGAGCTAATACAATTGTAAATTTGACTAATGGGGCGAGCTCCAATAATATCTTCTGGGTTTCTAACGTAGCCCTTTCAACAGGTGCTAGCACAGAACTAAAAGGATCCTTAGTTTCTCTTTCTGGAGCGATTTCATTGGGAGCAACTACAAATCTCGAAGGAAGGATGTTTACAAAAGCAGGAGCGGTGAGCATCGTTGCTGATTGTATTCTTACAAAACCGTCAGACACCTCTTATATTGACTTAGGTTTCCTCTCCACATTTGCGATGTGGAGTTCTGCTGGTGCGATTACAGATGTTGCAACCTCTTTTATTACAGGAGATGTTGGTACTGCATTAGGGGTCCTGACCATTGCAGGTACACATTCTGGGACACAATACCCAGCAGGTACAGCATCGACTAATTTAAATACGGTTACCACTTACGGTCTTTATCAAAATGGTATTGAGGTCGCCAATTCTAGTAGAGCAATTAATTCGTTAGGTTCGGTAGTGCTTCTTCAAGCCATGATTACTACTTTATCTGCAGATGAAGTCATTGAAGTGCGATGGAAAGTTAATAGTGGTGAATCAAGCCTTTCTAACAGAACCCTATCCTACCATCAATAAGTGTCTTTAAATTTAAAATGCATAGATTCAATATTTCTCAATATCCTTTTTTCAAATCACAGCTACTTTCTAATTAAGTATATCTATAACACAAAGCGATAACCTTACCTTTTATAGACGTAAAAATTACTACTAACAGAAAAACACTACATCATCTATTAGACAGAAATACTGGTGAAGGTGACAATTACTTTATACTGACAATTTATATAGCGCATTTTATAATTTAAGGTATTTATAGGTTAATTAGTTCATGGTAGAAATCTAAAAAACCCTATAAACGTAATGCTTACAGGGTTTCTATTGCCTTTTGGTAGGCTTTTCGCAGAGAGGAAGGGATTCGAACCCTCGATACCGTGAAGTATACACGCTTTCCAAGCGTGCGCCTTAAGCCACTCGGCCACCTCTCTATTTTGAGTTTGCAAACATACAACTCATATCAAACTAAAAAAAGGGAATTAAGAGTTTCTATGTCATTTCTCCTCTTAATGAGGTTTCAAAAATGGTCTTGAATGTTTTAATTGACACTTTCTCTCCCAACATAAACATTAATTTAGTTAATGCAGCCTCTGTAGTAATGTCTTTACCAGAGATAACACCTATGGTTTTTAATTGTGTGCTGGTTTCATATTGACCCATTGATACACTCCCTCCAGAACATTGTGTGACATTAATAATTGGTATGTCTCTTTTAATAGTCGCTTTTAACAGCTCTAAAAACCACAACTCTGTAGTTGTATTGCCTGCACCATAGGTTTCTAAAACAACTCCCTTCACAAAATGATTATCAAATAGTGGTGTCAAAACCGACTCACTAATTCCTGGGAATAGCTTAATTAATAATATATCGGTTTCAAAATTCTTGTGTACTACTAATTTTTTGCGCGCGTTGGGTTTAAACAAATCATCATATTTCACTTTTAAATGAACTCCAGATTCTGCTAAATGCGGGTAATTTAGAGATTCAAACGCTTCAAAATGTTCAGCGTTTATTTTTGTGGTCCTGTTTCCGCGGTACAACTTATACTCAAAATACAAGCCTACTTCTTTAATAACTGGTCTACCTCCTTTTTGTAAAGATGCCATTTGTATTGAGGTAATTAAGTTCTCTTTAGCATCTGTTCTCAAATCTCCAATAGGTAATTGTGACCCTGTAAATATAATTGGTTTTGCAAGGTTCTCAAACATAAAGCTTAATGCAGAAGCAGAGTAGCTCATCGTATCGCTTCCATGTAACACTACGAAACCATCAAAATCATTATAATTACGTTGAATTATTTCTGCAATTTGAACCCAATACTTAGGATTCATATTACTACTATCAATAGGATCTTTAAAAGATATTGTTTCTATTGTGCAATCTAACAACTTAAGCTCTGGTATATTATTTAGAAGATTATTAAAGTCAAAAGATTTTAAAGCACCAGTTTCTGGATCTTTGATCATCCCAATGGTACCTCCTGTATAAATCAATAATATATTAGGTTGAGTTGCTGGCATAAGTTATAATCCGAAGATTTCTTTAGAATTTTCTGTGGTAATTTCGGCAATTTTTTCTTCGGAAACATTATAAATTTCAGCTAATTTCTCAACGACCTTAATAATGTAACTACTCTCATTACGCTTTCCTCTATAAGGTTTTGGTGCTAAATATGGAGCGTCTGTCTCCAATACAATATGTTTCAAATCAATGGCCTTTAGAAACTGATCTATTTTTCCGTTTTTAAAGGTCGCAACACCACCAATACCTAGTTTCATATTATATGATATGGCTTTATGTGCTTGCTCCAAAGTTCCCGTGAAACAGTGAAATATTCCGAAGAGCTTGTCATCCTTAGCTTCCTCAAGAACCTCAAAAACCTCATCAAACGCGTCTCTACAATGAATAACAATTGGTAAGCCATACTGTTTAGCCAAATTAATTTGATATCTAAATGACTCTTGTTGAATAGCTAGTGAAGAGGTGTCCCAATAAAGATCAATACCTATTTCACCAACAGCATAAAAATGTCTTTTTGCTAACAACTCTTCAACATGTTGTAACTCATCTTTATAATTATCTTTTACAGATGTTGGATGTAAACCCATCATCAAATAAACGTGCTCGGGATAATCTACTTCGAGTTGTAACATCGCCTCAGTATAACTAGAATCTATGGCTGGAATAAAAAACCTAGAAACGTTTTGTGAAAGAGCTCGTTCTATCATTTGACTTCTATCGCCATCAAAAGCTTCGCTATATAAATGTGTATGTGTATCTGTAATTATCATTGTGAACTCGACTTGAGTTTTTGTTTCATTGCAAAATTACCATTTTACACTCTAACTTTATCCTTTTTTACAAACGTAGTGCTGCTATGTCGATAAAGAAGAAATTCATTATAGTACAAAAGCCAAACTTTTCGGTTTAAAACTAAAACTCAAGATGAGTTCCATAAAAATTATTTGATTTATAGGATTATATTTGTAGAAATTACCGCATTATGGAATCTTTACAAGACTACCTTTTAGATAAAGGCTATACTAAAATCAAATTGAAGTTCACAAAGACCAATCATTTTGAAATTAAAGCGACAATAAATGGTGTGAAAGGACGGTTTATTTTAGATACTGGCGCATCTAATTCTTGTGTTGATTTTGAGGCTATTAAAACATTTAAGCTTATCGCTCAAGACTCTGCCATTAAAGCAGCTGGAGCTGGTGCAATAGATATGCTTACGAAAGTATCTAAAAAAAATACAGTTAAAATTGGAACATGGAAAAACAATAAAGTTGCCTTAATTTTATTTAATCTTACTCATGTTAACACAGCACTTACTGCCCATAATGCTAAACCTGTAGATGGTATTATTGGAGCAGACATTCTAAAAAAATCTAAAGCAGTTATTGATTATGAAAAAAAATACTTGTATTTAAAATTGTAGGAGAATTGTAAATTCTCTTATCTTTATACTTGAATCCCCTTATTAATAGCAAAAATGTCAACTTCAATCATAATAGCAGATGATCATCCGCTTATTTTAAAAGGCCTGAAAGACTTCTTATTAGAAAAAGGATTTAATGTCATGGCAAGTGCAAAAAATGGTAAAGAAGCCTTCACACTAATAAATGCACACCAACCAGATATTGCCATATTAGATATACAAATGCCTATTCTTACAGGTTTACAAGTTGCTGAAAAATGCAAAGAAGCTAATCTCGATACCAAAATAATTATTATCACTTTTGAGAAAAGTGAAGAGATTTATAATAAAGCAAAATCTTTAGGTATTTATGGCTACATATTAAAGGAGTTTGCTATTGCCGAACTCGAATATTGTATTACCTGCGTTTTAAGAGAATACCATTATTTTAGTCCAGAACTCATAGAGTATATCGAAATTAAGAAAACGCCTGAGGCATTAAAAACCTTAACAGACTCCGAAATCAAAGTAATTAAAGGTATCGCAGATAATAAAACTGCGAAAGAGATTGCAAAAGACTTGTCCATATCTAATAGAACGGTAGAAAAACACAAAAGTAATATACGAAATAAGCTCAAATTAGAGTCTAAAGCGAATAGCATTCTGCTATTCGCAAAAGAGTATAAAGACTTTTTACATAAATATAAATTTCTTTAGACTACTGTCTCTTTATTCTAAAAGACCGCGTATAATCATTCAATTACTGTATTTACAGAACATTAACTCTGTTAACCTCATTTATTGTAATTAATATTCATTCAAAAGAATTAAAATTTTAACACTTTAAAATCAAAATATACGTATAACTACGTATTGTTTGGTATTACCTAATAATCTAAATTTGCATTGCTATTAATCAATTGCCTTTTGCAAAAAAGGAGTAAAGCTCTAGAGCTATTTTGGTCTAGAGCTTTTTTGTTTCACAACAGTGAAAATTTAAGAATCTGAAATCAAAAAATACGCAGAACTCCGTATTTATTCGCTTTAATTTAACACTGTTAGTTGTGAAGTTATTAATTCTTGTAGGGAAGAATTAAGTTATTAAACTCTGGATTGTTTATCAATTCAGAGTTTTTTATTAAAAACAGGTCTATACACCTGTAGCCTATTAGTGCTTAAATGAAAACATTTGCGATGTTATTAATTTCTATAGGGCGAATTTAATTTATCAAAAAACTCTAGTTCAACATGAACTAGAGTTTTTTTTTATTTAACTGAAAACATAAATCGTACTGAATTTTGCTTAAGGTTAAGCAGCTGCATTTTGTAATAAAACATCGTAAAGCTATACGCCTTTTCGATGTACAGGATTTTTATGTTTAAAAACACAAACTTTAACACTTTAAAATCAAAATATACGTAGAACTACGTATTGTTTGGTGTGACTTAATTAACGAATTTTACATCAGAGTTATTAAGATTATAGGGATTTTTAATACTACTCTATTAATTAGGGAATATAAGGCTCTGAGACTCCTCATAATCTCAGAGCTTTATTAAAACCTAAGTAAACAGTTTAAAAACATATAATAATGGAAACAATGAAAAACAAACAAAGCCTTACAAACAAGCTGTTTATTGTTGGCTTAATTTTTAGCGCCATTTTAATCATATCAATTAACATTCTTGTAAATTTCTTTTAGTTATTAGTTAGTTATTTTTATTAGGGAGAAAAAGCGCAATTCAGTCTTTGAATTGCGCTTTTTTGTATTATCAATTTAATAAAGTGCGATATAACTCTATAGACTTTACGACACTTTCACTCTTTCTAAAAAAAAAATTTATAACTTTCTATTCAAATCAAACCTCAAATGAAAAAAGTAATTTTACTTTTTATAGCAGTATTGCTATTGAATAATTGTAATAACGACGACGATAACAACAACCAACCCTTACCATCAGCAACACAAACTGAAGCAGGCACTTTTACCTGTACCGTTAACGGTCAAAATTTTATTGATACTAGTGGTGGCTATTTTAATTGTTTTTATCAATTGGTGGATGGTAAATATTATTTTGGGATTCAAGGTTTAGATATTGTGGGTGATGTGACATCGATAAACTTTGGAACAGAGAATAAAACTATTAATCAAGGCTCAACATATATTCTTTTAGACAATGTAGATGGAAATATTTGGGGTGGTATTGGGTTTTCAGGACAAGATAACCCATTCCAAGCTGTATTTATAAAGTATTGAATACACTGGAGAACTAACAATAACAAAACTAGATTTCGAAAATAATATTGTTTCTGGTATATTTTGGTTAGATCTCAAAAACCCATACACAGGAGAAATCGTAGAAATAAGAGAAGGTCGTTTCGATACACTTTTTACACAATAATTTATTAACCAATTAAACTAATATTTATGAGAAAATTTACTTTTCTAGCCCCACTATTGCTTTGTTTTAACGCTTTTGCACAACAAGAAGTCAACTCGCTACGGAAAAATCAAATCAATCCTATTTTCAATGGGCTTAATAAAAACTTTGTACCATACGAGGTGCTTTTAGATTTTGCTATGGAGTTTACCAATGTAGAAGCCTATAATGGCACACTTACAGACTCTACCTTTGTTAATACTCGAGTATTAGGGAATATTTATAAAACCCTTTTTATGGAAAAAGTAACCCCTAATACACAACATTTTCCTTTAATAGAAACTATTGCAGAAGATTGGGTTACAAAAAAGACATGCGTATAATCAACTAGATAAAACTACTATTATACTAAGTGGTTTGTATTATACATATTCTAAACTAAAAGAGGATGCTTTAAGTACCAATAAAATTGCTGTTCGCAGAGGTAAATATTATGACAAATATAGTAAGAAAGGGATATGGCAAAATCCTTATGAAACTAAGCAAACTATAGCCTTTACAACTCCAATAAGTGTATATAATAAAAAGAATTTTGATGTAATACTCCCTCTAAATCTAATGTATTCTAATAACGCTAATGAAATACAAAGTATACAAATTAACTTTAACCATGGCAACGGACTTACAACGGTTATATACGATCAAGCATTACAACCTAATTATAGCACAAATGGTACTTATGACTGGATTTTTAAAACAACGTTAACAAATAGCAACATTTTATACTCACAAACTAAAGTAAAAATTAATGAGGTAGAGACTAGTGGCAATCAAGCCAGAATGAGTTTTGCAAATAATATATTTATTCCAGGACCAACTAACTCACCATTTCCAACTTATTTAAATGGTGCAAAATTACGTATTGGTTATGCACCAGGCAGTGAAGGACTTATTATGAGACCATTTATAATCGCAGAAGGCTTTGATGCTAGTAGTCTAACCACAACTGAAATAGAAGGTGGTGATAGAACATTAGATCCTAATTTTTTAAATAGCTTATTTAATTCTGGTGATCTTCGTGATTTATTATTGGATGATATATCACAAGAATACGATATTATTTATATAGATTAGTTAAATGGTACAGCCGATATAAAAGATAATAGTGAAGTATTAAAAAATGTTTTAAATTTTATTAATCAAGAAAAATTAACCAATGGCAGTACTGAGCCAAATGTATTATTAGAACAAAGTATGGGAGGCGTTATTGGTCGTTATGCTTTAGCAGATATGGAGGCAGATAATGAAACTCATGATGTGCGCTTGTTTATAGCACACGACTCTCCAATGCAAGGCGCTAACACACCACTTAGTTTTCAATATTTTTCTCGTCATGCCTTAGATGAGTATGTTGATGCACCAATACTTTATGGTATAGGAGAAGTTATCGTACCAACTCTAATAAGTCTCACAGAATTATTAACTCTTAATAATTTAAGTATTCCTTATGCATCTCCATTAGAAACGCTAACAATACAAGATACACCTGCAGCTGTACAATTAAATTATAGTTATGTTGATATTTTAAGTAATCCAATATCAGCTATTAATGAGCAATGGCAGTCTGAACTTGACGCTATTGGTTATCCAACGCAATCAAGGAATATTGCTATAAGTAATGGGAATGAGTGTGCTGTAGACCATGGTTTTGGGCCTAGAGCTCCATTCTTAGAAGTACATGATGATCATAATCCTGACTTTTTTGGTGATTTATTACATTTAGTAGTTACACCTCTTATTGGTGCTATAGCATCAGAATATGAACTTGTAATCTTAGGCATATTACCAGGATCTAGTAAATACTTTTTTGATTTATAACTAAAAGCTAATCCATCTAGATTTGAATCTAATAGAGAAGTCTACTGGGGAAAGATACGTTATGAGAAAAAACTATTATGGTTATTACCTATTTCTCATACAATAACAGATAGAGCTAAAGATGCTCCAAGGGGTGAGTTACCTTATGACACTTATTCTGGAGGATTTTTTGATATTCTAGACGTATTAACTACAAATGATCCTAATGATATTGATTTAATCGATAGATTACCGGCTAATTCTCTTATTAATGAACGCTAAGTAGTAAGTGCATTAGATATTAAAAGAAATGATGGTGATGTAAACCCTCCTGATTATTTAGAAAAATATTCAGGAGGAATAACTCCTGAGCCTGCACTTACTAGCGGATTTGATAACTTTAGAGTTGATTTTGCTCCAGGACAAGTTATAAATAATGAACATATCTCATTTCAAGTTAGGAATGGTAATTGGTTTGCAGCAGAATTAAAGGGTAATAATGCTGTGGCAGATGATTGCTCATTTGTTTGTGATGATGGTGACGCCATTTCTGGATCAAGCACACTTTGTACTAGTGGTATATACTCAGTTAGTAATGCTGCAACGTCAGTTGACTGGATTCTTGTTCCTGCCAACGCTAGAACAATTAACGAACTGAATACTGCTGCTACAATTATTGAGACAACTATTGCAAATGGCTATAGTGGTTTTGTTACTTTAAACGCAATGATAGACTCAGACCGTTGCGGTAATAATATACCTGTAAATAAAACAATACATTTTGGTCGTCCTAGTACAAGTGGTTCTGTACTAACAGGAAATGGCGGCGGCAGCCTTGATCCAGGCTCAACAGATGCTATCGTGTTTTCTGTAAGTACTCAAAATATTAATGCTTGGACTCATATTAATTAGACAGTTTTTAGTTATAGTATTCCAAATGCCTCACAGTATTTTTCAATTCAAAATCAAGGAAATGGTATTTCTGCTGTAGTAAGTGCAGACGAAGATACACCTCCTGGAAATTATATAGCACAAGCAAGAGTTACTAATAGTTGTGGCTTCTTACCTTTTGATATTAACTTCACTATAGAAGAGTCTGGACCACCTGTTATTTCTAGAATGAGTAACAGTTATAAAGTCTATCCAAACCCATCAAAAGGTATTGTTAATATTGATTTCATTCAAGATACAAAAGAACAAATCAAAACAGATATTAAAGTAACTGGAGAATTATTAGATGTACTTGGTAGATCTAAATTTAAAATTGAGATGCAACATAATGGTGCTCAATTTGATGTCTCAAGATTAAATCCTGGCGTTTATGTCCTCAAGATTTATCTAGATGAAGTTATTGAGACACATCAAATTTTAGTTAAATAATCAAAACTCAAACAACCAAAAAGCGCAATCTAAATTATAGATTGCGCTTTTTGAGTTTTAATATTTCCGTAGAAAAGAAGAAACAATTACATTTCTAATGCTCTCTTCACATCGTTATCCATTAATAATTCTATTGGATTTTCTAAAGCTTCTTTAACAGCAACTAAGAAACCTACAGATTCTTTACCATCAATGATTCTATGATCATAAGATAAAGCAACGTACATAATTGGTCTAATTTCTACATGACCATTAATGGCTACGGGACGCTCAACAATATTGTGCATTCCTAAAATCCCACTTTGAGGTGGATTGATAATTGGTGTTGATAACATACTTCCAAACACACCACCATTAGAAATCGTAAATGTTCCACCTGTCATTTCATCAACGGTTATTTGTCCGTCACGAGCTCTGATAGCTAAACGTTTTACTTCAGATTCTACTCCTCTAAAGCTTAAGTTTTCTACGTTTCTCATTACTGGTACCATTAATCCTTTAGGACCTGAAACGGCTATAGAAATATCTACAAAATCATAAGTTAACATTTCTTTGCCATCAATCATTGAGTTCACAGCTGGATACATCTTTAGCGCTCTCACAACTGCCAAAGTAAAGAAACTCATAAAGCCAAGGCTCACACCATGCTTCGCTTTAAAGTCTTCCTTATACTGTTTGCGCAGTTCAAAAATTGGAGACATGTCAACCTCGTTAAACGTCGTTAACATTGCAGTCGTATTTTTAGCTTCTACTAGACGCTCTGCAACCTTACGACGTAACATTGACATTTTACTGTGTGAACTTCCGCGGTTTGCGCCAGTTGGAGTTCCCATAGAAGGTTTTGCATTTACAGCATCATCTTTAGTAATACGACCATCTTTTCCTGTTCCAGAAACAGATGCTGCATCCATTCCTTTTTCATCTAAAATTTTCTTAGCTGCAGGACTAGCTGTACCTGTAGCATACGTTTTAGTTTCAGTTACAGTAGGTTTTGATACGTCCTTTTTTGGAGCTTCTTCTTTTTTAGCTGAGTCTGTCGAAACTTTCTCTTCTTTAGCTGGCTTAGCATTTCCACTTCCTGGTTTTTCTGCACTAGTGTCAATCAAACATATTACAGCTCCAACCTCAACAGCATCGCCTTCTTCAGCTTTGAGTGTGATTGTTCCGCTTGCTTCTGCAGGCAACTCTAATGTAGCTTTATCACTATCAACTTCTGCAATGGCCTGATCTTTTTCAACATAATCACCATCGGCAACTAACCATTCTGCAATTTCTACTTCTGTGATTGATTCTCCTGGTGAAGGAACTTTCATTTCTAAAATCATCGTTCTGAAATTTTATTTTTAAGCGTTTGTATCCGTTTATATTTCTTATAAAATCTTCCTTTAAAGGAAGGTAATCTTCTTTTATTTATCGTTGGTTATTTTTTGATTTATCAAATACAAAATCAATAACTTCTTGATGACGTTTTTTAAAGCGCACACTACTTCCTGCTGCAGGTGCCCCATAAGGTCTTCGTGTTGCTGCTCTAAACGTTTTAGCTGCATCTAAATTCATTAGCATGTGACTATACGCTCCCATATTTCTTGGTTCTTCTTGAGCCCAAACATGATCATCTGCGTTTTTATATTTAGCAATAGCTTCTTTTATTTGCTTTTCTGGTACAGGGAATAATTGTTCTACTCGCACCAAAGCAACATCATCTCTTTCTAGTTGTTGGCGTTGTTCTAATAAGTCATAATAAAATTTACCAGTAACAAATACTAAAGTTTTGACCTTATCTACTTTTACTGTAATGTCATCAATGACCATTTGGAAGCTTCCGTTAGCAAATTCATCTACAGATGACACGACTAGTGGATGGCGTAATAAACTTTTAGGAGTAAAGACGATTAATGGCTTTCTAAATTGTGCCTTCATCTGCTTACGTAGCAAATGATACATATTGGCAGGCGTTGTACAATCCATCACAAACATATTATCTTTTGCACATAGTTGTAAATAACGCTCCATTCTACCAGATGAGTGCTCTGCACCTTGACCTTCGTAACCATGAGGTAATAACATTACCAATCCGTTTTGAAGTTTCCATTTATCTTCTGCTGCCGAAATATATTGGTCTAACATGACCTGAGCTCCATTACTAAAATCTCCAAATTGTGCCTCCCAAATCACTAACGTCTTTGGACTTGCCATAGCATAACCATAATCAAAACCAACTACACCATATTCTGAAAGCAAAGAATTATAAATAAAGAACTTCCCTTGTTGATCACTTAATTCATTAAGTAACAAAATCTCTTCTTCACTATCTTCAACTTTTACTACGGCATGTCTATGTGAAAATGTTCCACGCTCCACATCCTGACCAGAAAACCTAACATCATAACCTTCTTCTAACAATGTACCGTAAGCAAGGTGCTCTGCCATTGCCCAATCCAATTTGTCTTCATCAAACATTTTTTGACGCGACTGCACTAAACGTTCAATTTTACGAATGAATTTTTTATCCTTTGGTAAATTTGAAATCACTTTTGTGATCTTAGCTAATCCCTCCTTTGAATAGGTTGTATCAATAGTTTGAAGCATTTTATCTTCAATCACATTATGATACTCTACCCATTCATCTTCCATAAATGGTGTGATAATTGTTTTATCTGTTTTACGAGAATCCTCAAGGTTTTCTTCGAGTTTATCTTTGTATTGTTTCTCTAATTGAGAGACATAATCACCGTCAATAATGCCCTCTGATATTAACTTTTCAGCATAAATATCTCTAGGGTTATTATGCTTAGCAATAGCTTTATATAATTTTGGTTGTGTAAAGCGAGGCTCATCGCCTTCATTATGGCCATATTTCCTATACCCTAACAAATCAATAAATACATCGCGCTTAAATTTCATTCTAAAATGCAATGCAAACAACATCGCATGCACCACAGCTTCTGCATCATCTGCATTAACATGAAGCACTGGTGACAATGTTACTTTACCAACATCTGTACAGTACGTACTTGATCTAGCGTCTAAATAATTTGTGGTAAAACCAATTTGATTATTCACTACAATATGAATTGTCCCATTTGTTTTGTATCCATCTAATTGTGCCATTTGCACAACTTCATAAACAATTCCCTGACCTGCAATTGCGGCATCACCATGAACTATTATGGGTAATACTTGTGAAGGATTTTCTGGATATTTATCATCCTGTTTCGCTCTTACAATCCCCTCAACAACAGCACCTACGGTTTCTAAGTGTGACGGATTTGGAGCAATACTTAAATTAATTTTATGTCCACCTTCAGTGTTGCGATTACTTGTCCAACCTAAGTGATATTTTACATCTCCATCAAAAACTTCTTGCTCGTAATCTTTTCCATCAAACTCACTAAATATGTCTTTTGCGCTTTTTCCGAATATATTTGTCAACGTACTCAAACGTCCACGATGCGCCATTCCCATGACAAATTCTTTAACACCATGCTGTGCCGCATTTTCAATTAAAGAATCTAAAGCAGGAATCAACGACTCGTTACCTTCTAAAGAGAACCGTTTTTGACCTACGTATTTAGTATGAAGAAAGCTCTCAAAAGAGACTGCTTCGTTTAATTTTTTTAGAATATGTTTTTTTTCTTCTGAAGAGAAATTAGGCTGAAAATCATTGACATTAAGCTTATTTTGAATCCACTGAATTTCTTCAGGTTTTCTAATATACATGTATTCAACACCAATAGAATCACAATAAATACTATTTAAATGCCTAATGATTTCTCTGAGTGATTGTTTACCAATCCCTAGAATTTCACCAGCACTGAAAGTCTCATCTAAATCTGAATCTGATAAACCAAAATGGACCAAATCAAGAGTTGGTTCATATTTTCTACGATCTCTAACTGGATTAGTTTTGGTAAACAAATGACCACGATTTCTATAGCCGTCAATTAGTTTAACAACTTGAAATTCCTTTTGCACATACTCCGTCTTGTGTTCAGAAACACTTTCTACAGTGTCTCCATCCATGCCATAGCTTTCGCTTCCAAAGTCGTAACCTTGAAAAAAGGCTCTCCAACTTGGTTCAACAGAATCGGGATTTTTTAAGTATTGGTCGTATAAATCAGCAAAATATGCCGTATGTGCTGCGTTTAAAAAAGAATATTTATCCATAAAATGGGTGCTGTCGTTTTCGCTTCAACAAAGTTTATTCAAAAATACAACATTTACTAAAAATAGATGTGTTTTTGGTATATTTATGGACCTTTTTTAACTCAAATTTAGAATTATGAAAATTTGCAAGCATTTAAAGTTTAAATACCTGCTAATATTAAGTCTTTGTGCCGCAAGCCCCTTTCAATCATTTTCACAAGACGATGCTCCTGAAAATGAATTTTGGAAACATGTGAGATTTAATGGCGCTATTGGCTTAAGTTTTGGTGATGGCTTCTTTAGTGGCACACTCGCTCCTGGTGCAATATATCAGTTTAATGAAGATTTTGGGTTAGGAATGAGAGTCAACGGGACGTATAACAAACTAAAAAATTCATATGACTCCACAGTTTTAGGAGCAAGCGTAATAAGTATCTTTAACCCGATATATGAACTTCAAGCATCAGTTGAATTTGAATATTCAAACGTAAATCAAAAATTTAGTGATAGTGCATTTCAAGATCTAAGCTATTGGGTGCCAGCACTTTTTATTGGATTAGGGTATAGAACAAACAATATTGTTTTTGGCTTACGCTATGATGTCTTGTATAATGAAAACAAAAGTGTTTATGCAAATCCTATTTCCCCTTTTATAACCGTGTTTTTCTAATTTAGACCAGCTAAATAAGACTGTTTTTAGACCCCGTTATCTTGAGATTTTGGAACTAGTTTCACACCTATAGAGGAGTGTATATTTGTGTCTTCTTATGAATATTTATTCCTGTACCAAACCTTTTGCCACTCGCGCTGTAAAATCAAAAAAGCAACCTGCTCAGACAACTTCAACGTATCACTACCATCTAATTTTTTAATTTTTTCTTCGGAAACATCCACGATATAAAGTAGGTTTAAGTACTCCGCAAATTTCTCTTGTATCAATTTAAAAACAACTTCGTGAAGTAAGTATTTTAAACTTGAAGGCAAAATAGCCTCATCAAAAGCGAGATCAATATTGGCTAGTAAGAAGTCTTTATTAACCTGAATTATCAGCTTTGAATAGAGCTTTAATTCTTCGGTTTTCGAGATTAACTCTTCAAAATTTGCAGGTACTTGCATTACGTATTTCTATTCATTAAATCATTCCCAAAAGTTTTCAGTTCGTTTTTATTTTCTTCTGAAATTTTAAGTGAGTCCAAGACCGAAAATGCTTTTTTAGTGTAATTTTCAATTTCTTTTTTTGTGGCTTCTGCCGAACCGCTAGCTACAAATAGCTGCTTCACGGTATCAATTTTATCACTAGGATCATTAGGGTTGACACTATATAAACGTTCGAGCTGCAATGTATCTTCATCGTTAGAAAACTCTAAAGCTTTTAAATACAAATAGGTCTTTTTGTTCTCAATAATATCACCTCCTACTTGTTTACCAAAAGTCTGTGGGTCCCCGAAAGCATCTAAATAATCATCTTGAAGTTGAAAAGCAATTCCTAAATGCTTTCCGAAGTTATAAATAGAATCTTGACAATCTTGCGACGCGTTGGCTACAATCGCTCCCATTTTCATAGCAGCTCCAACTAAAACTGCCGTTTTATATTCTATCATTTTTAAATACTCAGGAATCGTCACATCATCACGAGTCTCAAAATCAACATCATATTGTTGGCCTTCACAAACCTCTAAAGCTGTTTTGCTAAATAACTTAGCTAAGTCCAAAAATTGCTTAGGCTCATAATTTTCAAATAATTGATAGGCCATAATGAGCATTGCATCACCAGATAAAATTCCAGTATTGATATCCCATTTTTCATGAACTGTTATTTGACCTCGTCGCAAAGGTGCATCGTCCATAATATCGTCATGAACCAATGAGAAATTATGAAACACCTCAACACTAAGTGCTGCATCTAACGCTTTTTTATAATCACAAGCAAAAATCTCTGCAGTCATAAGCGTTAAGACAGGTCTTAAGCGCTTACCGCCAAGTTGTAAAATATAATTAATAGGCTCGTAAAGATTTAGTGGTTCTTTAAGTTCTATATAGGCATTCAAATAATCTACAAATGCCTTTCGATATGATGAAATGTGTTGCATTGTACAAAAATAATGTAAATGAATAAACCTACCGCAACACTTTAACGCAATGTTAAAAAATCATTAAAACTTTGGAAACTATTTTTGTTTTTAAAGTTTCCTGTTGTACTTTTGCACTTCATTATGAGAAAAAAAATTATAGATAAATCGGCAGAATTATTTTTGAGCCTTGGGTTTAAAAGCGTCACCATGGATGATATTGCTAGTGAAATGGCTATCTCTAAAAAAACAATATATGTTCATTTTCCTAATAAGACAAAATTAGTAGAAGCGGTAACGTTTAACCTTTTTGACACGATCTGCTCTGGTATTGATGATATTTGCGAAAAAGCAGCGAATCCTATTGAAGAGCTGTATTCCATAAAAATGTTTGTGATGCATCACCTAAAAAATGAAACGTCTTCACCTCATTATCAATTAAAGAAATATTATCCTCAAATATATGGTGTATTACAATTTAAACAGTTTGAAAAAATGCACCAATCTGTTCAAGAAAGTTTAGAACATGGTGTATCAACTGGTGTTTTCAGAAACACCATTGATGTTGATTTTATTTCGCGCATGTACTTTACAGGTATGACTGGGATTAAAGATAATATGTTTTTTCCTCCAGAAAACTATAAAATGGAATACTTGATGGAAAGTTACTTAGAATATCATTTGCGCGCTATCGTATCTGACCAAGGGATGACCATACTAAATAATTTTATTAAAAATCAATCTTAAAAATGCGACAAATTTCATTAATACTATTACTCTTAAGTTTTAGTTTTAGCTTTACTCAAGAACAGCAAACATCGAGTTTTAGTTTGCAAGAAGCTATAGATTATGCTCTAGAGAATAATAGACAGGCACAAAATGCAACACGTGATATAGAGGCTGCAAAACAACAAAAGTGGGAAACCACGGCTTCTGGCTTACCACAAATTAGCGCTAAAGTTGATTACCAAAACTTTTTAAAGCAACAAGTTCAAGTGATCCCTGCCGAATTTTTTGGAGGTAATCCTGGAGATTTTGCAGAAGTTATTTTTGGAACTCAACAAAGTGTTAATGCCTTTGCTACATTAAATCAAAAAATATTTGATGGTTCTTATTTAGTTGGTCTCCAATCTGCAAAAGTGTTTTTAGAGATTTCTAAAAACGCAAAAACTAAAACCGATCTAGAAGTCCGGAAAGCCGTTATTGACGCCTACGGAAATGTGCTTCTAGCAGAAGAAAGTGTCATCATACTAGAAAAAAACATAGCTGTATTAGAAAAAAACCTTTACGAAACTACCACAATTTATGAAAATGGTTTGGGAGAGGAAGAAAGTGTTGAGCAACTCCAAATCACCTTATCTAGTGTACAAAGTATGCTTAATAATACAAGTAGGTTAAAAACGTTAGCTTATCAGATGCTAAATATCACTTTAGGCTTAGATGTTTATAATCCATTGCTACTAACTGATACTCTAGAAACATTAGCACAAAATAATATGTCCCTCAGTCTATTAGATATAGAAGGGAATCCTCAAAACAATGTCGATTATCAAATTGCACAAAATGACACAGAGGCTAAAGGCTTAATGATGAAACTTGAAAAAAGCAAGGCATTACCAACTTTAGAGGCCTTTATTAATGGAGGTTATTCGGCCTTTAGTGACCAATTTACGTTTACAAACAGTAGTCAAGATTGGTTTGGATCTTCACTAATTGGGATCAATTTAAATATTCCGATTTTTAGTTCTGGAATGAGAAGTGCCGCTACGCAACGCGCTAAAATAAACTTTGAGAAATCAAAAATAGATTTAATAGAGACCGAACAAAGAATTAAACTTCAAATAGCTTCGGCAAAAAGCAATTATCAATTCGCCATTGAAGATTATGAAAATAAGAAAGAAAACTTAGCACTTGCAGAGCGTATTGAAAACAAAAATCAAACTAAATTTTTTGAAGGAATAGGTTCTAGTTTTGAATTGAGACAGGCACAAACTCAATTATATACTGCACAACAGGAGTTATTGCAGGCCATGCTTGATGTGGTGAATTCTAAAGCAGAACTTGAAACCGTCCTAAACACACCAATCGACAAATAAAAATAAGATTACATGAAATATATCTATCATATCCTATTAATAGCAGTTATTCTTGTTTCCTGTTCTGGAAATAAAAAAAACTCAGTAGAAAGAGCTTTAAAAAGCGAAAATATTGAAACCATTAGAAAAAAACGTGGTGAACTTGTGAACTCACAACAAGCACTTAATGATCAAATCAAACTTTTAGATAAAAAAATAAAAACTCTAGATACCACAAAAAATGTCCCGTTAATCACAACATTTAAGGCCAATCCTACAGTCTTTAAACATGTTTTAGAACTACAAGGGAATGTCACTACAAAAAACTTATTAACGATCACTCCAGAGTATAATGGAATTTTAACCAATGTATACGTCAAAGATGGCCAAAATGTAACTAAAGGGCAAATTTTAGCTAAAATTGATGACGGCGGATTGAGTCAACAGTTAGCACAATTTAAAATTCAAGCAGAATTAGCCAAAACCACATTTGAACGTCAAAGAAGACTATGGGATCAAAAGATTGGTAGTGAAATTCAATTTTTACAAGCTCAATCAACTTATGAATCACAAAAGGAAGCGGTCAATCAAATGAACCAGCAAATTTCTAAAACAACTGTTAGAGCGCCTTTTACCGGCACTATTGACGATGTAATTACAGAACAGGGAAGTGTCGTTGCTGCTGGTCAAACTCAACTAATGCGTATTGTAAATCTAGATGACATGTACATTGAGACCGAAGTGCCAGAGCGTTATGTTTCTAACGTTGTTAAAGGTAAAAGTGTATCCGTTGATCTTCCTGTATTAGGAAAAACGATCAATGCTAAAGTACGTCAAACCAGTGACTTTATAAATCCTGCCAATCGCACATTTAAAGCGGAAATTGAGGTGCCAAACAAAGATAAAACTATTAAACCAAATTTAACTGCACGACTAAAAATAAACGATTACACCAATGAAAATGCGCTTCTAATTCCACAGAATGTTATTTCAGAAAATGCAGAAGGCGAACAATATGTTTATATTATAATAGATAAAAACTCCAATGGTATTGGTACAGCAAAACGCATGATTATAGAAACAGGCAGAACACAAGGCGATATTATTGAAGTTCTCAAAGGATTGAAGGATGGTGCAGAAATCATCAAGGAAGGTGCTCGAAGTGTGAGAGACGACCAATCTGTTGAGGTAATTAATTATGAAGACACCAAAGTTAATGAAAAGTAAAAAGAAAAAAAACATAGACAAAGAGTTTGGCTTATCATCGTGGGCCATTGACAACAAAACAACTATGTATGTTTTGATTGCTGTATTTTTCTATTTGGGTATTTCTGCCTTTTTTGAAATGCCGAGAGAAGATTTCCCTGAGGTGAACGAAACCAAAATTTACGTAAGTACAATTTATCCTGGAAACACTGCAGAAGACATTGAAAAACTAGTCACAGACCCTCTTGAAGACAAACTCAATATCGTGAGTAATAAAGTTGAGATCAGCTCAACATCCCAAGAAGATTACTCTATGATTATTGTAGAGTTTGATGAGAATATTACAGTTGAGCAAGCCAAACAAAAAGTAAAGGACGAGGTAGACAGTGAAACGGCAAGTGAAGATTGGCCGACGTTTAATGGTGCCAAAGTAGAACCCAATGTTTTTGAACTGAGCCTTTCCGAAGAAATTCCGATATTAAATATTAATATCTCTGGAGATTATCCTGTTGGTAAATTAAAAGAATATGCAGAATACCTCCAAGATGAAATTGAAGATCTACAGGAAATAAAGAAAGCAGACATTAGAGGTGCCCAAGAAAAAGAAGTTGAAGTTGCTGTAGATATCTATAAAATGATGTCTTCAAAAGTCACATTCAATGATATTATTGGCGCAATAAATGGCGGTAATGTAACGATGTCTGCTGGTAATTTAAAAACTAGCGGACAACGACGCACCATTAGGATATTAGGAGAAATAGAAAATCCTCAAGAATTAGAAAATTTCGTCGTAAAAGCTGAAAACGGTAATGCCATCTACCTAAAAGATATTGCAAGCGTATCATTTAAAGAAGAAGATCATACCACTTTTGCAAGAAAGTCTGGTAAACCCGTGGTGATGCTTGATGTTAAAAAACGTGCAGGTAAAAATATGGTGGATGCTGCTGAGCAAATTCAAATCATTGTTGAAAAGGCCATTGCCAATGAATTTCCCGCAGACCTAGAGGTGACGATCACTAATGACCAATCTGAAAAAACCATTGGTCAAGTTGACGATTTGGTCAACAACATCATCTTTGGTGTCATCTTGGTTGTCACTGTTTTGATGTTCTTTTTAGGATTTAAAAACGCCCTATTTGTTGGTTTTGCTATACCAATGTCAATGTTTATGTCTCTCATGATTTTAAACCTCCTAGGTTACAGTCTCAATACTATGGTCCTTTTTGGTTTAATTATGGGGCTAGGAATGCTTGTAGATAACGGTATTGTAGTTGTTGAAAATGTTTACCGATTAATGGAAGATGAAGGTTTGAGCAGGATTGAAGCTGCCAAAAAAGGTATTGGAGAAATTGCATTCCCTATTATTATATCTACAGCAACAACGGTTGCTGCCTTTATGCCTTTGGGACTTTGGCCAGGGATTATGGGAGAATTTATGAAGATTTTACCAATCACTTTATCCATTGTATTAGGGTCTTCGTTGGTAGTTGCTATATTTTTCAATTCGGTTTTAGTTTCTCGATTTATGACCATTGAGGATAAAGATATGCCTTTAAAGCAAATCATTAAAACCACTATTATTGTGGCTTCCATAGGTGTACTTGTTCTAATTTTTGGAGGAGCATATCGCGGATTAGGAACCGTTATGATTTTCACTGCGATTATGCTTTGGGCTTATCGCTTCTTTATTAGAAAATGGGCAAATAATTTTCAAAACAGCACCTTAGTAAAATTAGAAAATTGGTACGAACGTCAATTGAGAAGAGCTCTTTCTAAAAACCGTCCCTATATATTTAGCATTGGTACGTTTTTATTACTGATTGCTTCTTTTGTTGCCTTCGGAATTTCTCTAGATACGAAACGAACAAAAGTTGAGTTCTTCCCAGATAATAATCCTAACCAGATTATTGTTTACATAGAATATCCTGAAGGGACTGC
The DNA here is from genome assembly GCF_000425305.1 of Psychroserpens burtonensis DSM 12212. GTDB lineage: Bacteria > Bacteroidota > Bacteroidia > Flavobacteriales > Flavobacteriaceae > Psychroserpens > Psychroserpens burtonensis. The sequence continues at coordinate 13,797 of NZ_AUDE01000013.1, read as the reverse complement.
CATCGAAAAAACAAACGCTATTACTAAAAAAATTGAAAAGCGTGTATACGACATCATCAACCAAGATCAATATATGGATGGTGATAGAAATTTCTTAGTAGAAAGTGCTGTATCACAAGTTGGTGAGGGTGCTGGAAACCCGCAAACCGATGGTGGTTCTGCTGCCGAAATGCCTCACAAATCAAAAATCACAGCGTCTATGCGTGAATATAAGTACAGACGTGGCGAAGATAGTGAAGCTTTGAGACAAAAAGTTCAAGAAGCCATGGTAGGCATATACCCGGGTGTGCTTATTTCCGTAGAAAAAGATGTTAAAGGTCCACCTGCGGGATCGCCAATTAATATTGAAATTGAAGGAAAAGATTACAATGCGTTGATAGCTACTGCAGAGAAAATGCGTGAATTTATCAATTCTAAAAATATTGCTGGTATTGCCGAACTTAAGATAGATGTCAATAAAGGCAAGCCAACAATGCAAGTTGAAGTTGATCGGGAAAAAGCTGGAGAGCTAGGTATTACAGCCTCTCAAGTTGGACAGCAATTACGTAATTCTATCTTTGGATCTAAAGCGGGTATTTACAAAGAAGATGGTGATGATTATGATATTTATGTGCGTTTTAATGAAGCGAATAGATACAATACCAGCGCCTTATTTAATCAAAACATTACGTTTCGTGATAATACAGGACAAATTAAGGAAGTCCCTCTGTCTACGGTTGCTAAGCAAAAAAACAACTCTGGTTTTAGTGCTATTAAACATAAAGAAACCAAGCGTGTCGTAACCGTATATTCTGCTTTAGCTCCTGGTTTTACCGATGCTGGCGCGATTGTGACTCAAGTTCAAAATGAAATGAAAAGTTACGAAGGATTACCTGAGGATATTCATATCGATTATACGGGACAAATTGAAGAGCAAAACAAACAAATGGCCTTTTTAATAGGTGCCTTTTTTACAGGTTTAGGATTGATTTTCTTTATTTTAATATTTCAGTTTAATTCGGTTTCGAAACCAACCATTATCATGATTGCTATTTTTTTAAGTTTTATTGGTGTCTTTGGAGGTATCGTTATTTCTGGAAGTGCGTTTGTTATTATGATGACCATGGTTGGGATTATTTCCCTCGCAGGTATTGTCGTTAACAATGGAGTGGTTCTTTTAGATTATGCACAACTACTAATTGATAGAAAAAAGAATGATTTAAATTTGGAAAAAGAGGATTATCTAAGTGATGAAGATCTTTTTGAAAGCATCGTCAAAGCTGGAAAAGCACGTTTACGTCCTGTTTTATTAACTGCGATTACCACTATTTTAGGATTAATTCCTTTAGCTATTGGACTTAACATTAATTTCTTTACACTATTTGCAGATTTTGATGCCAATGTTTATATGGGTGGAGATAATGTAATATTTTGGGGGCCTCTAGCTTGGACCGTAATTTATGGATTATTTATAGCGACCTTCTTAACCTTGATTGTGGTTCCTATTTTATTCTTTTTATCCATGAAACTAAAAATGTGGGTGCGAACAAAGTTTAGTGATAAAGAACTTGTTGCTAAAAATGAAGCATCACTAGAATCTTAAATTTAAGATGACCTTTTCATAAGAGGTTTGATTAATAGCGTGAAAGCCTTGACATATGTCGAGGCTTTCTAATTTTAGAAGGTCTGATTTTTATTTGTTTACTTCGGAAATGTGCTGGCTTCAAACAACGTCTATGCCTTACTTTAAAATTACTTTTAAAGCTTCAGCATCATAAGGTTTTGCAATTATAGTCTTGTCTTTATCTAATAAGAAAAAGGAAGGTGTTGATTCTATACCATAAGCACCAGAGGTTGGGTTCTCCCATTTGCCTAATCCTAAAACATGAATAAAATTTTGATAGTTGGCTATCATTTTTTGCCAGTTCTCAGCATCATCCTCTAAACCTATAGCTATAACTGTAAGCTCTTTTTTCTCTTCTACAATTTGTTTCACCTTAGGTAACTCTTCAAGGCAATGTCCACAGGTGCTGCTCCAAAAAATCACTAAGTATTGATCTGTAATGTTAAGATCATACAAGGTAGAAGTAAGTACTTCTCCATCTTTTGTATATGACAAGTCAAAATTTGACGCTGTATTACCAACTGTATTATTTTTATAAATAAGTATTTGTTCTTTTAGAGCATCATATTTGGTGAGTTCTGTCAATTTTAATAGGTATTTATCTGTAACGTAATTAGCAAGTTCTGGATTCTCCATCTCTTTAAAACGTCTCCAAATCATTTCGAATAAAAAGATTTTTATCTCTGGGTTTCCGTCACCAATTCTTGTCATTAATCCATCAACATCGGTTTTATAGACCTCATTACTAGTATTTGCAGACATTCCGAAGATATAAGCCATAACACGATCCACCAAAAAATCTGAGCTCTGTAATAATGGACTACCAAAATCAACATGATCTAAATACGTGTATTTTAAATTTTTTGAATAGGTTGACAAATCTTCAAAACCCTTTGGCACGTAAGGTGAATTAGCTTTAATAAACACCGAAGACACTGTCCCTTTTGAAGACTCCTCATAAGCAATTTGAGTGTCGCTCAATGTTTTGACAATTTCTAAATACCCTTTCTTATCGACACTCTCTTGAGTATAAAAGCTACTTATGGTTCTGTTCACCATTTCCATACTTTTAATATAAGAGGCCCACAATTTATTCTCATTACTATCTTTAAACTCTAAGCCATGGTCTACACTAAACGAGAATACAACCGATTCTTTACCATTATAAATAAAATCGAAGTTATTATCTTCTGATGGAAGCGCATACACAATCTTATAAATCCCAGGTGTGGACTTAGAATCAAAAGGAATGCTAAAACTTCCATCTTCGTCCAATTGTGCTCTATCTATATAATTTGAACCTGTTGGAGTCGCTTGATATAAAAATGCGTAAGAGTACTCTTCTACAGGAGTGAACGTACCACCTATGCTATGTTGAGCAACAATAAATGATGGAATTAAGGCAAGTAAAAACAATATTTTTTTCATCAAAATTTTATTTTCATCTTCATCAAGGTGAAGGGTTATATCAGATTTAAAACCTACAAGGTGTCGAAAACATTCCAGGATAGGTTTTCAAATATCTGAATTTTATCTATGATACCAAATGAATATTAAAATGAGTCATGAATAATTTGAATTATACGGGTTATTTTAAAGTTCATTTGGTACTTAATTTACTTTTTGATCTTATGCTTTCAATAACTACCGTAGAAATGATAAGTGACCCACCAACAAATGTATTCCATGTTGGGATTTCATTTAAGAATAAAAACGCTATAATAATTCCAAAAATTGGTTGGGTGCTACTTATGATACTAGCTGTACTTACTTTAAAGTATTTAAGACTGTGAATAAACATCGTATGACCAATAGCAGTCGTTAATAATGCAAGTACGATCACATATGGAAATTGAGTTTTAATCTCAGAGGTTCCAAGAATTGGTAGCGCTGGTAAAAGGACTACCGCTAAAATTAAAACCTGATAAAACATAAGCATACTGCCATTATATACTAAAACATGCTGTTTTAACATCAATGTTCTAATAGCATAACAGATTGCCGAAAACAATCCAAACAAAACGCCTTTAAGCTGAGAACTTTCTAAATCGAAATCTGGTGCTAAAAAATAAATTCCCACCAATACTAAAACTCCGAGAACAATATGAATAGGATCAAATTTCACTTTAGAAAACAAAGGTTCCAAAATAGCTGTGATTATTGGAAACGTAAAAAGAGACAACATGCCAATGGCAACACTAGACAACTTTAACGCATAGAAATAAGTAATCCAATGTGCACCTAAAAAAAGTGCAGATAAAAAGAACGTAAATTTATCCTGACCTGTATTAATCTTCAATGAAACCCCTTTAAACTTGCAATACATGAACAAAAACAAAGCTGCAAAAGCAGATCTCCACCAAATAATAACTGGTGTTGGCATGTCTATATATTTACCTAAAGCTCCAGAAGTACTAATACATATTGTGGCTAATGTTAACCATAACACATGCTTTAGATGTGCATCTTTCATATGCCCTCTAATTTACTCAGCACTTGTTTGACAGACCTAATTTGTTCAAATGTTAAGAGTAAACGCAAACCGTTCCTCGTTTGCTTTTCCTTCATTTTACATTGCCCAGGATGCGTTTGCACATATTTAAGCACCTTTGTAAAATTAGGACTTTGATAAAACGCACTGTTTTGATCATTTATGAAATAGCCTACAAAACGCCCTTTCTTCATAATGATTTTCTCTAACCCTATTTTTGCAGCAATCCATTTAACACGTACACTATTTAACAAATCAACCACTTGGATTGGTAATTCTCCAAAACGATCTATAATTTCAGATTCAAATTTCTGAAGCTCTTCTTCGGTTTTGAATGTATTGAGTTTGGTGTACAGATTTAAGCGTTCTTTAATATTATTGACGTAGTCATCTGGAAAGAGCAATTCAAAATCAGTATCAATAGTGATGTCCTTGACGTACTCTTTTTCTTTCCCATCATCTTGATAGAGGTCTTTAAATTCGTTGTCTTTGAGCTCTTCGATAGCTTCATTAAGAATTTTTTGATACGTATCAAATCCAATCTCGTTGATAAATCCACTTTGTTCACCTCCTAATAAATCACCAGCACCTCTAATTTCGAGATCTTTCATAGCGATATTAAATCCGCTACCTAATTCAGTAAATTGTTCTAATGCTGTAATACGCTTTCTTGCATCATCAGTCATAGCAGAATAATCAGGTGTAATAAAATAGCAGAACGCTTTTTTATTACTTCTACCGACACGTCCACGCATTTGATGCAAATCACTCAATCCAAAGTTATTTGCATTGTTAATAAAAATCGTATTCGCATTTGGCACGTCCAATCCACTTTCTACAATGGTAGTACTTACAAGTACATCAAACTCACCATTCATAAAAGCGAGCATTAGCGTTTCTAATTTTTTACCATCTAATTGTCCATGACCAATCCCAATTTTAGAGTCAGGTACTAATCGCTGAATCATACCAGCAACCTCTTTTATATTCTCAATGCGATTATGGATAAAGAATATTTGTCCGCCTCGCTCAATTTCATAGCTCACAGCATCTCTAATAATTTCTTCCCCAAACCTAATCACATGACTATCAATAGGATATCGATTTGGAGGTGGCGTTGTAATCACAGATAGATCACGTGCTGCCATCAAACTAAACTGCAAGGTTCTTGGAATTGGTGTTGCAGTCAATGTCAACACATCCACATTATCTTTAAGTGTTTTTAGTTTCTCTTTTACTGCTACGCCAAACTTTTGTTCTTCATCAACGATAAGCAGCCCAAGGTCATTAAATTTGACATTTTTGTTAACCAATTGATGAGTTCCAATGATAATATCTACGTGACCTTTTTCTAATTTTTCGAGAGTTTCTCGTTTTTCTTTTGCCGTTCTAAAGCGGTTTAAGTAATCTACAGTTACTGGGAAATCCTTGAGACGTTCAGTAAACGTTTTATGATGTTGATAGGCCAAAATAGTAGTTGGCACTAAAACAGCCACCTGCTTCCCATTATCTACAGCTTTAAAAGCCGCTCGAATAGCAACTTCTGTCTTACCAAAACCTACATCTCCACATACGAGACGATCCATTGGACGCTCGCTTTCCATATCTGCTTTTATGTCTGCAGTAGACGTGATTTGATCTGGAGTATCTTCATAGATAAATGAGGCTTCTAATTCATGCTGCAAGTAACTATCTGGTTTATATTGATAGCCCTTTTCTAATTTACGTTTAGCATAAACTTGAATTAAATTAAAAGCAATTTCTTTAACTCTAGATTTTGTTTTTTGCTTAAGAGTTTTCCAGGCTTTACTCCCTAGTTTATAAATTTTTGGTGGTTTCCCATCCTTACCATTAAATTTAGTGATTTTATGTAGTGAATGAATACTCAAATACAACACATCACGCTCTCCATAGACTAATTTTATGGCTTCCTGTTTTTTGCCTTCAACATCAATTTTTTGGAGTCCGCCAAACTTTCCAATCCCATGATCAATATGCGTAACATAATCTCCAATGTCAAGATTAGTGAGTTCCTTTAGAGTAATAGCCTGCTTTTTAGCATAACCATTTTTAAGATGGAATTTATGGTAACGTTCAAAAATTTGATGATCTGTATAGCAGGTAATTTTTTGATTATGGTCTACAAATCCTTGATATAAGGATAAAACAATAGTTTGGTAATTCACATCTTGTTCTACATCATCAAAAATATCACGAAAACGCTTGGCTTGTTGCTCACTTGCGCATGCAATGTAATTAGTGTATCCTCTATCGTGATGCAAATTAAGATCTTCAATTAATAAATCGAACTGTTTATTAAAGGACGGTTGAGGAGTTGTATTGAATGCTATCACGTAACTGTCATTTGGAGCGGAGTCGAGAAACTCTTTGTTGTGCATATCGACTTCGCTCGATGTGACAGAACTATTTGATTTATTTTTACTGAAATTCGCCGACGTCCCAAATTCAACCAAACTAAACTCCAGTAATTGACGTTTTAGTTCTTCAGAGTTACAGAAGAGTTCTTTTGGTGATGCATGTTTAATGTCTAAAGAGAGGTTTTTAAATGTGTCTTCTGCTTTTCCAAAGAAATCATCAATTCTAGAGAAGAAAAAGTCTGTATTTTTAGAGAATATCACCGTTTTTTGAGCGATATATTTCAAAAAACTCTGCCTATTTTCGTCCAAAAACTTATTGGCAACATTAGGGATAACACTTATTTTTTTAATCTGCTCTGTCGATAATTGAGTCTCTACGTCAAAAGTTCTAATACTATCTACGTCATCACCAAAAAACTCAATACGATAAGGCTCATCATTTGAAAATGAAAAGACATCTACAATGCCACCGCGAACTGAAAACTCTCCAGGTTCAGTTACAAAATCTACACGCTTAAATTTGTACTCAAATAACACTTCGTTAACAAAATCTAATGAAAGTTCATCACCAACTGCAATTTTTAACGTGTTCCTTTCTAGCTCACGACGCGTGACTACTTTTTCAAAAAGCGCATCCGGATAGGTTACGATTATTGATGGTTTTTTACGTGAATTGATACGGTTTAACACCTCTGCTCTTAGTAAAACGTTGACATTATCGGTTTGTTCTATTTGATATGGTCTTCTATAACTTCCTGGATAAAAAAGCACATCTTTATCGCTTAATAACGCTTCTAAATCATTAAGGTAAAAAGCAGCCTCTTCTTTATCATTGAAGATAAGTAGAAATGGAAGCTCTGCAGATTTAAAACTTTCGCTTAGAACCAGTGATAATGATGACCCAACAAGACCTTTAAGATGTACTTTGTTTTGGGAATTGGCAATAGCAAATCGTAGATTTTGCATTTGCAAAGCCTTTACATACGTTTGCGAGAGAATGGATTTACTCAAAACATTTTATTTTGTGCAAAGATAAATTTTTTGTCTTACTTCCTAGTGAACTCATCTTGACTTTTTCTATTTCTTAAAACTTCTATACCTGCTGGAAGCAATAGCTAGAATTCGCACTTTTTTTGTTGCTTTTTTTAAAGCATAGATGTGCTCTTACGTTCGTAAAGCACCTCATGTAGACAAAATTTTACTGTATTTTTGATTAAATCCAAAAAGTCAAGATAAGTTCATTGTAAAAATGTATTAATAAAACTATATTTGTGCCACTTTAAAAAAAAATTATGTCATTTTCAGATTTATTTGATAGCGGATTCAAAACAAGAAACGAAGACCACTTTGCTTCTATAGTTAAAGTTGCCATGGACGATGGAATTATTACAGAAGAAGAAAAAGCGTTTTTAGACCGTACAGCGAGACGTTTAGAAATTGGTGAAAATAATTATGCTGAAATCTTAAAAAACTACAAATCACATCCTGTTAATCCACCAACATCCTATGATAACCGTTTAGAGCGTTTATATGATTTAGCACGTATGGTTTATGTAGATCACATTAAAGGGGACCACGAAGAGATTGTATTATGTAAAATTGCTATTGGATTAGGTTTTTCTTCGAAAAATGTAAAATATGTGGTTGATAAAGCTTTAACTTTGGTGAGTAATGGTGTAGATTTAGATACATTTATGGAGGAAATTAAAACCATGAATCAATAATAACTTGTTTATATATTGAACATTTTAAAAATTAAATAAAAAAAACAGCCACTTGAATAGTCGCTGTTTTTTTTATGAAATATAATTTGATTTGTCAATATACTCTTTAAATGCAGTATTCAAAAAACACAGGCCATGGACCATCGCCAGCAGGATATCGTGTAAAACTAAAATCATTTTAACGCTCCAAAACCTTGTAAGACCTCTAATTTCCAAACCTAGCTGAAGGCAGGGAAAAAAAATATTTAAACCGCTGCATCACGCATAAACTCCTCAGCTTTTTCTACCATGTTTTTGCTTCCGCAAATAAATGGGACACGTTGATGGAGCTCTGTAGGTTCAATATCCATAATTCTCGTAAAGCCGTCACTAGCCTTACCCTGGGCTTGCTCTGCTATAAATGCCATGGGATTACACTCATAGAGTAAACGAAGTTTCCCGTTAGAATTCGTTGAACTTTTTGGATATAAATAGATACCGCCTTTAATCATATTTCTATGAAAATCTGATACTAAAGACCCAATATAACGGCTTGTATATGGACGATCACCTTCCTCTTGTTGGCAATATTTGATATAATTTTTTATCCCTTGCGGAAAGTGAATATAATTCCCTTCGTTTACTGAGTAAATCTTACCATCGTCTGGAAAGCGCATGTTTGGATGCGATAAATAAAATGTACCAATAGCTGGATTTAGAGTAAACCCATTAACGCCATAACCCGTTGTATATACAATCATAGTTGACGTCCCGTAAACAATATATCCTGCAGCTACTTGTTGATTCCCTTTTTGAAGGAAATCATCTATAGTTACAGGTGTACCAACAGGAGTCACGCGCCTATAAATTGAAAAAATAGTTCCAACAGAGACATTCACATCAATATTTGACGAACCATCTAAAGGGTCTATTAAAACAATATACTTATTTTGATTGTTTTCATCTTGGCTGTTAATCGCAATAAAATCGTCTTCCTCTTCACTCGCTATCCCGCAGACAATGTTCCGCTTAGTCATCGTTTGAATGAATTTTTCATTAGCATATACATCTAACTTTTGTTGGTCTTCGCCTTGAATATTTGTGTCTCCTGCAGCACCAATTATATCTACAAGTCCTGCTTTATTAACTTCGTGATTAACAACTTTTGCCGCTAAACGAATAGAATTTATAAGTCGGGATAACTCACCAGACGTATATTTAAAAGAGGATTGATTTTCAATAATGAATTCACCTAGCGTTTGGTTTTGTCGAGACATATAATATGGTTGTTTTTTGCAAATATCTTATTTTTTTGTTCAACTACAACGTTTTCGTGTAATTATTGTATCCTGTAATACTATAGTTTAAGCTATATTTGGGCTAAAGAAAAATTATGCCTTTCTACATTCGCGAAGCCACAAAAAAAGACTTGCCTAGAGTACTAGAACTCATCGTTGAATTAGCAGTTTTTGAAAAAGAACCTGACGCTGTAGAAGTTACTGTAGAGGATTTAGAACAAGGCGCCTTTGAAAATCCAAAACAGTTTGTTTGTTTTGTTGCAGAAAGTGAAGGTATTATAGAAGGCATTGCTTTGGTTTACAATCGTTTTTCTACTTGGAAAGGATCTATTTTACATTTAGAAGATTTGATTGTGAGCCAAAATAAAAGAGGTTCAGGGTTAGGCACTGCACTTTTAGATGAGGTTGTAAAATACGGTCACAATTTAGGCGTTAAACGCATAAGCTGGGAGGTTATAGACTGGAACGAGCCTGCTATTATTTTTTACGAAAAGAAAGGCGCAGATGTCAAACGTGATTGGGATGTTGTTCATCTTAATGAAGACGCCATAAAAAATTATATATCAAATATATAACATGCAAGTATTCAAATTTGGAGGAGCTTCAGTTAAAAATGCTGAAGGTGTAAAAAACCTAGCTCGTGTATTACAGCAAGTTGGTTATGAAAACACATTAGTCGTTGTCTCTGCTATGGGCAAAATAACTAATGCACTTGAGTTGGTTATAAAAAATTATTTTGAAAATAAATCTGAATTACAAAGCTCAATTCAAGAGGTTAAGCAGTTCCATAATAAGATTTTATTAGACCTTTTTAATAATGTACAACATCCTGCATTTAAAAAAGTATCTTCAATTTTTGGAGATTTAGACGGATTTTTTCTTCGGAATAAATCTCCAGATTATAATTTTGTTTATGACCAAGTCATTGGTTTTGGGGAATTAACATCGACAACCATTATAAGTGCTTATCTTAATGAGGTTGGTTTAAAAAACAAGTGGTTAGATGTGCGTGAATTTATTAAAACCGATGATTATTATCGCAGGTCTAATGTGGATTGGGAACAAACACAAAACAATATAAAAACCAACTTAGATACTAAGGTTCTAAATATAACTCAAGGATTTTTAGGTAGCGATGCCAATAATTTCACAACCACATTAGGACGAGAAGGAAGTGATTATACAGCCGCTATTTTTGCTTATTGTTTAAATGCTGAAAGTGTCACTATTTGGAAAGATGTACCAGGTATTTTAAATGCCGATCCACGTTATTTTGAAAACGCACAACTACTTAATACTATTTCTTACAGAGAGGCTATAGAATTGGCATTTTATGGCGCTTCAGTCATTCACCCTAAGACCTTACAACCTTTACAGCAAAAGGAAATTCCTTTGTTTGTGAAATCGTTTTTAAACCCTATAAACGCAGGAACACGCGTGGGTAAAGGTGTAGGCATAGAACCAAATGTGCCCTGCTTCATTGTGAAAAAGAATCAAGTATTGATTTCTTTATCATCGTTAGATTTTAGTTATATCGTCGAAGAAAATATCAGTGAAATATTTAAATTACTACACCTTTATAAAATGAAAGTTGATGTGATTCAGAATTCTGCGATAAGTTTTTCAGTATGTTTTGAAAATACATATGATAATTTAGAACGTTTGCTTCAGCATCTTAAAGCAAAATTTAAAGTAACAATTAATGACAATGTTAGTCTTTATACTGTGAGACATTATAACGAGCAGGCTATTACTTCCATAGAGAAAGATAAAGAACTACTTTTAAAACAGTTAACACACGAGACAATTCAAATAGTAACTCAATAAAGAATTCACTATTTTTACCGTTACTATTAATCAGATATGACCAAAGAACAAGATAAAGGATTAGTTACCGCAAAAGAGGTCGCAAAAGTGATTAATGCCGACAAGTATGGCTTTGTAGGCACTTTTTTTGGGTGGTTATTGATGAAGGTCTTAAAAATATCTACAATCAACAGGTTTTACAAACGCAATAAGCATTTAAGAGATGGTGAATTTTTAGATGCCATACTAGATGATTTTCAAATTAAATTTGAAATTCCTGAAGAAGATTTAAAACGTCTCCCAAAAGATGGTGCTTATATTACGGTATCTAATCATCCTCTTGGAGGAATAGACGGGATTCTACTGCTCAAACTTATGATTGAGCAACGTCAAGATTTCAAGATTATAGCCAATTTTTTATTGCATAGAATAGAGCCTTTAAAGCCTTACATCATGCCTGTTAACCCATTTGAAGACAGAAAGGATGTAAAATCTAGTATTACGGGTTTTAAAAATGCGATTTTACATTTGAGAGATGGTCATCCATTGGGTATATTTCCTGCAGGAGAAGTCTCTACTTATAAAGATGGAAAACTCGTAGTTGATAGACCATGGGAAGAAGCTGCAATAAAATTGATTCAAAAAGCAGAAGTTCCTATTGTGCCTATTTATTTCCATGCTAAAAACAGTCGGTTATTTTATAAGCTCTCTAAGGTTAGTGATACCCTTAGAACTGCAAAGTTACCTTCGGAAGTACTGACTCAAAAAAATAGAGTTATTAAGGTTAGAATTGGTCGTGCTATTTCAGTGAGTGACCAAAAAGAACATAAATCATTATCTGATTTCTCACATTTTATAAGACGAAAAACCTATATTTTATCAAATTCTTTTGAAGATAAACCTAAAATTTTAAACAATATATCTAATACATTAAAGCCTCCAGCAAAACCGCCTAAGCGAATCGTAGGATCTGTAAGTGCAGAAAAAATGGCAAGCGAAGTAGACGCGTTAAAAGAAGGTGATTTTAGATTGCTTGAAAGTAAAAATTACGAGGTCTATTTGACCGAAGCGAAACTCATCCCAAACATACTGCATGAAATTGGTCGTTTGCGTGAAATTACATTTAGAGAAATTGGAGAAGGAACAAACGAAGCTATTGATTTAGATAGTTTTGACACCTACTACCACCATATGTTTTTATGGGATACTAGCACCAAAAAAATTGTTGGAGCTTATAGAATGGGATTAGGTTCTAAAATTTTTGAACGCTATGGTATTGACGGTTTTTATCTTCAAGATTTGTTTAGGTTTGAGCCAGAGCTTTATAAAATGATGAGTGAATCTATAGAAATGGGTCGCGCATTTATAATTAAAGAATACCAACAAAAACCAATGCCTTTATTTTTACTTTGGAAAGGTATCGTACACACAACATTGCGTTATCCGGAACACAAGTATTTAATAGGAGGTGTGAGCATTAGTGACCAGTTTTCTAATTTTTCAAAATCTCTCATGATTGAATTTATGAAATCGCATTATTACGATCCTTATGTTGCGCAATACGTTCATCCTAAAAAAGAATTTAAAGTTAAACTTAAAGATGCCGATAAGGATTTTGTTTTTGATGAAACCGAAGCAGATTTAAATAAGTTTGATAAAATCATAGACGAGATTGAACCAGGAGCATTGCGTTTACCTGTACTTTTAAAAAAATATATCAAGCAAAATGCAAGGCTTGTAGCTTTTAATGTGGACCCTTTGTTTAATAACTCGGTAGACGGCTTGATGTATATCAAAATTGCAGATTTACCTGAAAGTACTGTAAAACCAGTAATGGAGGAGTTTCAAGCAGAGTTGGAGCGAAAGTTTTCTAATGGAAATACAGAGGATTAAAATACTACAATTCTTTCTTATTTTAAGTGCTATCCATATACATGCACAATCTATTTCTGGTATCATACTTGATGCAAAAACCAACTTACCCATAGAAAGTGCATCTGTCTACTTTGATAATACCACTATTGGAACTTCTACTAATTATCAAGGTAAATTTGAGATAGAAAAAAGCGAAAATATTAGCTCTAACTTAGTTATTTCATTTATTGGTTATGAAAAAGTAACTATTAAGGATTATGACACCAATTCAATTTATAAATTTTATTAAAAGAATCTCCAAATATACTTGATGAAGTTTTAATAAATATCTAAGTTCAAGTTATAAGTGCAACACGAATATTTAAAATAGATGGGGCTAGCCCCATCTATTTTAGGCTCAATATTTATATTCGTTTTGAATGAAACATTATAAACAATTGACCTTGTCACAAAGGTATCAAATCTCTGCATTATTAGAGACAGGAATTACTATTACACAAATAGCAATAATTATTGGTGTCAATAAAAGTACAGTATCAAGAGAGTTAAAAAGAAACACGCCAAGTAGAGGAAGTACAGCTGGTAGTTATATTCCAGAACACGCTCAACAGAAGGCAATTAATAGACATTGTTTGAAACCCAA
>NZ_AUDE01000012.1 GCF_000425305.1 Psychroserpens burtonensis DSM 12212 | reverse complement strand
TTAGTGGTTTTATCTAACCATCTACGTCGTTTAACATGCAAATAGACGGTATTACCTCTTAATGGAAAGTCTTGGATAGTGGCTTGTTTATGGAACCCATGTGCAATTAATTCTCGGGAAGTTTCTTCTTTAGGGGCGCTATTGCGTTCTTCAAAATAAAGATGCATTACTTCATCTTTCTTGGTATGGCTAATCAAATCGAAGTGGGTTATTAAAAATTCAGGAAGAATAAGCTTAAGCAGTTCTTGATAGTTGTCCAAAATACTCTTTTTAACAAAAATCGGAATCTATTTTTAATTATCAAACACAACTTTTAGGAATGATCCCCAATTCCGCCTATCTATTTTTTGAACGTCTTGAAATTTGAACCTTTCTTGAAACAGACAGATTGTACCGAGTCAGTCCCTTTTCAATGAATACCTACCTGAAAACTAAAAGATTTTAATCCATTTAAATATCAATATTCAAGGTGTATAATCGTCATCTCATTTTTTATTCCATATTATTACTGTAATTTATATATTTGGATGCAATTAGTATTCTACAAACCACTGTTTTTAATTAATCTAAAGCGTATATAACTTTGAAAGCTAAAAAAGGTATCGATCTTCTTTTGTGGGCAAAACTCAAAGACGGAAATATTGAGGCTTTAGGGAAGCTATATGACCTTTATATTGATGATTTATTTAGATATGGTATTCAATTTTGTTCCAATAAAACAGAAGTTATGGATAGTATTCATGATGTATTCCTAAACCTTTATAAGTATAGAAATAAGCTGGCAGGTACAAATAATGTCAAGTACTACTTACTTCGGTCAGTGAAAAATCAAATTCTTAAAAAAGGTAAAGGGAAGTTGCAAATACAAGCTATTGATGATAATAATCTTTTTTTAAAAGATTTTAGTGCTTCTGCAGAAGAAGAGATTATTGTTAATGAGATTAAAAATGAACGGGCTTATCTATTATCTAAATCAATAAACTTGTTAAGTAAAAAGCAAAGGCAAGGTTTGTTTTTAAGATTTAATGAAGAAAAGGATTACGAAGACATTGCTAAAATCATGAATGTCACTGTGCAAACCTCAAGAACTATTATTTACAGGGCGATTAAGTCGCTTAGAAACAGCATGTTATTGCATATGTTCTTTCTGGTTCATTTTTTTTATTAAAATTCCTCATATTTTTTTGTCTATACCTCCAACATGTTTGACTTATTATAAAAAAGACCTTAAGTCTTTTTTATTTTAAATCAGTGCTTCTTAATACATAGTTTTAGAAATAGATGAAAGATAATTCTTTGCATAAAATGAATTTTGATGAGATCTCTAAAGAAGAGAAAGCTCAATTAAAACACAAAATTACAAACTCAGTTTATACCTATATGCAAAAAAAACGTCGTGTAAAGTACGCGATGAGCTTTGCTGCAGCGTCAATAGTACTTTTGTTTTCAGTGGGAATTTTTAATTACATGACACAAGATGTTTCTTCAATAAAAACCTTTGTCAATTCAGTGCAACTTCAAGAAGAACATAATGAGGTAACTCTTATTTTAAATAACGAGGAAGGTGTTGAGATTTCAGAAAGTGATTCAGCAATAACCTATTCTAATAATGGTCAAAATGTAACTATTGGAAATTCAAAGTTTTTAAGTCAAGCGCTTTCGACTCAAAGTGAAGTGGTGTACAATACATTAATTGTTCCTTATGGTAAGCGCTCAGAAATTGTCTTATCCGATGGTAGTAAAGTTTGGCTAAATTCTGGCTCAAAATTAATATTCCCTGCCATATTTTCAGAGGATAAAAGAGAAGTATATCTGGAGGGTGAAGCTATTTTTGAAGTGACTCATAATGAGAAAAAATCATTTATAGTTAAATCAAAAAACCAGGATATCGAAGTATTAGGTACAATATTTAATGTGAGTAATTATTCTGATGACGACTCTATATTCACAGTGCTTAAAAGTGGAAGTGTTCAAATACATTATAAGAATGACAACCTGATTTCTTCTAAAAAGCATTTAAAAATAGCTCCAAATACGTTAGCTACTTATAACAAAAAGGCTAAACGTATCGACACAATTACGGTCGATGTCGAAATTTATTTTTCATGGCGAGATGGTGTTTTTGTTTTTAAAAATGATGCTTTAAAAACGATTATGAAAAAACTATCAAGGTATTATAATGTAGATATCATTATCAATGATGAAAATTTATCTAACCAAATGTTTTCAGGATATTTAGACGTAAACGAAGATTTAGATCATGTTTTAAAAATCATTAATCAGGCTGAAACGTCTCCGTTTACATATAAAATGACAGATAACAATCAGCTAATCATTAATTAATAAAACGCTCTAATATGAAGCAAAATAAATTGTAATAAAAAACTAGAAGATGCGCCAACACCTTCTAGCTTAAAAAATTAACATAACTGCATTTAACAGCAATATTAACCACTAAAACAAAATTATGAATAAATATGGGAATCTTTACGTTTTTAAAAGTGTAAAGTCTTTAAGATACTATTTGGTAAATATTATGAGAATCTTTCTATTATTAATAACCATTGGTTTAAGTTCTGCTTTTGCAAATACTTCAAATGCTCAGACTAAAATAGATATAAACGTAAACAATGTAACTTTAGAAGAATTATTTAAAGATATACAGAGTAAAAGCGAATTTATATTTTTTTACAAAGATAATGTGTTAAAATATAACGTGTCTTTAAATCTTAAAAACGCAACACTTAGTACAATTTTAGATACTGCATTAGAAGGTACTAATTTAACTTATAAAGTAGATGATAGGCAAGTTGTTATTAAGGAGAATATCAATCCTATAGTACCAGCTAATAAGTCTAAAAGTACTCCGCAGAATAAAATAATTACCGGTAAAGTTGTGGACGATACAGGCCTGCCATTGGTAGGGGCAACAGTCATGGTTAAAGGAGCTAATACAGGTGTTATTACAGATTTTGATGGTAATTATAAATTGTCGGTTCCTGATGATGCAACGACGCTAATCATTTCGTATTTGGGTTTTTTGCCTCAAGAAGTTGAGATAACTGGTACGTCAATAGATGTGCAAATGGTTACAGATAATGCGGCCTTAGATGAAATTATAGTTATTGGCTATGGTACAGAAAAAAAAGCTTTATTGAGCGACGCTGTAACTTCTATTAAATCTAATCAAGTTAAGGATTTACCCGTGTCATCTGTAGATGGTATTCTTCAAGGTCAGGCAGCTGGTGTGCAAGTACAGCAAAATTCTGGAACTCCTGGTGGTGAAATGTCAGTGAGAATTCGTGGTTTGAGTTCCATTAGTGGCTCTAATCAACCACTTTATATTATTGATGGTATTCCTGTGACAACAGGTGATTTTGCACAGATAGGTTATTCGGGTCAAGGCTCAAGTGCGCTTTCAGATTTAAACCCAAGTGATATAGAATCTATAAGTATATTAAAAGATGCCTCTGCAACTGCTATTTATGGAGCGAGAGGTTCTAATGGTATTGTATTAATAACAACCAAACGTGGTAAGCAGCAAAAATCTGTGGTGAGTGTTAACGTCTATTCTGGGATGCAACGTGCTTGGAATAAATTAGATATGTTGAACGCAAGGGAATGGATGGATTATAGAAACGATCTTACTAATAGTACTGTTTTTACCGAAGAACAAATGAATAATATCACAATCGATACCGATTGGCAAGATGTTATTTTTAGAACAGCTCCAATAAGTAGCTATGAAGTGTCTGCAAGAGGAGGATCTGAAAAAACACAGTTTTTCGCGAGCGGAACGTTTTTTGAACAAGAAGGTATTTTGATTGGTACGGATTACGAAAGAATTAGTACGCGGTTAAATTTGGATCATCAATTATCTGACAAGGTTAAAATTGGAGCAAGTATAGGTTTAACCTACGCTAAAACGAATCGCGTTGAAGGCGATCAAACGCTACAAGGACCGTTGCCAAATGGTATTTCGACACCTGCAATTTTCCCGGTTTTTAATGAAGATGGGGCTTACAATCAAGACGGTCCTTATTCTAATGCAGTGTCGATAGCAAATGAAACTATTAATGAAAATTTTTCATACAGAACTAATTCTAATGTTTATTTGGAGTGGGATATTATAGAGGATCTAAGTTTTACCTCAAAATGGGGAGTAGATTTCTTGAATTTTAGAGAACATGCTTATGAATCTACTAAAACTGTTCAAGGTGCCAAATTCAATGGTTTAGGATTTGAAACCTACTCTAATGTTTCTAATATCGTTTCTAATAACTTATTGAAGTACAAAAAGAAATTCAACAAACATAAGATTGATGCATTGGTAGGTTACACCTTTGAAAAATACCAATTTAGGTCATCCTTTATTAGAGGTCAGGATTTTGCAGATGACGATTTAGAGTATATCAACTCTGCAGCAACAATAGTTTCAGCTAGTGCAAGTGCATCAGACGAAGGGATACGTTCGTATTTAGGTCGTTTAAATTATAATTTTGACGATAAGTATATCGCGTCAATCACAGGTCGTTTTGATACGTCTTCAAAATTTGGATCCAATAACCAAACTGGATTTTTTCCAGCAGCATCTGTGGCATGGCGCGTTTCCGAAGAAAACTTTTTAAAGAATCAAAAAACCATTTCAGATCTTAAAGTGAGAGTGAGTTATGGTATTACAGGTAATGATGATATTAGTCCGTTTTTATTCTCAGAACTCTACGGAAATGGATCTTACGGTGGGCAACCAGCAATTTTCCCAAGTAATATTCCTAACCCAGACTTAAAATGGGAAAGTACAACGCAACTTAATATTGGGCTTAACGTAGGGTTATTTAATGATCGTATCACACTTACTGCAGATTACTACAACAAGCAAACCAACGATTTATTACTGAGAAGACCATTGCCTTCTAGTTCTGGTTTTTCATCAATTACCGAAAATGTAGGGAAAGTTGAAAATAAAGGAATCGAGATCTCTTTAGAAACACAAAATTTTATTGGGGATAATTTTACTTGGAATACACAGTTCAATATTTCTGGTAACCGTAATGAGGTATTAGAATTGTATAACGGACAACCAATAGATGATATTGGACGTGGTGGAAACAGAATTATGGAAGGTCAGCCTATTGGGATTTTCTACAGCTATGAATCTTTAGGAGTGGATCCATCAACGGGCGATATAGTGTATGCAGATACTAATTTTGACGGACAAATAACATCGGCAGATAGAACGATTGTTGGGAATCCGCATCCTGATTTTATATTCGGTTTAACAAATAATTTTACTTATAAAGGGATTGATTTAACCATCTTTTTACAAGGGTCTTATGGTAACGATGTATTTAATGGTTCTAGATTGTTCTTAGAATCCTTGCAAGGCGGTGATAATCAATTGGCAGCAGTAACAAGACGTTGGCAACAACCTGGAGATATTACAGATATCCCTAGAGCAACCACAGATCCAATTGCATCTGCACAAAATAAACGTGTATCGTCCCGATTTATAGAAGACGGTTCTTATATGAGGGTTAAAAACGTAACATTAGGTTACACGATTGGTAACAATACACTCGAGAAAACAATGTTTTCTAGTGTGCGTGTGTATGTGAGTGCACAAAACTTACTCACGTTTACAAAGTACACAGGTTTGGATCCAGAAGTGAATTATAGAGGTGACGACAATTCTGTTATTGGTACAGACTTTTTTACGTATCCACAAGCGCAAACAATCACTTTAGGTGCTAATTTAAAATTTTAAAAAGATGAAGAAGATAATTTTTATAATGGTCATATTATGCACGGCATTATCGTGCGATGTTTTAGATGTAGAACCTCAAAATTCTATTTCTGCGGAAGAAGCGTTTAAAACGAAAGAAGATATTGATAAAGGTATCTTGGGCGCTTATGCATCGTTTCAGAGTTTAAGTTACTACGGAAGAACGTTTGGTTTGTTTTCAGATTTGGCTGCAGATAATCTATCGCATCCTCTCGCTGCAACAGCAAGCTCTTATGCAGAAGTTAATAATAACAATATCTTGCCAGAAAATGGGTCTGTAGATGGTATTTGGAGTTTAGCGTATGACGGAATTAATGTCGCTAATAATGTCATTGATAAAGTGCCAACCATTGCAGATATGACAGAACAAGAAAGAAATGAAGCCTTAGCAGAATTGTATTTCATTAGAGCTTTAAATCATTTTAATCTGTTAAACTATTTTGGAGGTGTTCCTATTAAAGTAGGACCCACTGTGGGCGTTACAAATTTGGACGCGCCTCGAAATTCAGTTGAAGAGGTGTACAGCCAAATCATAAACGATTTAAACTTCGCTGTAGAATTTCTTCCTGTGTCAGGAGTAAAAATTAGAGCCTCTAATGCTGCTGCTAAGGGATTGTTAGCAAAAGTATATTTGTACAAACAAGACTATGCGTTAGCGATTGAATTGGCTTCAGATGTGATCACAAATGGCGGATATACATTGCCATCAAATTACAGTGATGTATTTGCAGATGACGAATCTTCAGAATCTATTTTCGAAATTGCATTTACGCAATTGGAAAGAAACC
Organism: Psychroserpens burtonensis DSM 12212; assembly: GCF_000425305.1. Taxonomy (GTDB): domain Bacteria; phylum Bacteroidota; class Bacteroidia; order Flavobacteriales; family Flavobacteriaceae; genus Psychroserpens; species Psychroserpens burtonensis. The sequence goes on along the minus strand of NZ_AUDE01000012.1, from coordinate 160,693 downwards.
GTATTGCAGAGTATAATTTTCCGCAGTCATTAAATGGACGACGTGAAGTAGAACCTTCACAAGATTTATTGGATGCTTATGAGGCTGACGACGAAAGATTTGAAGGCAGTATTGCTTTTGAAGGTGATAAAGCCTATGCTATTAAATACGACGATTTAAGTCTTGGAGCTGATAATTATATCATTTTGAGATTAGCAGATCTATATCTTATTAGAGCCGAAGCTGAAGCTAGTTTGGCTGCACCAAACGCAGGATCGGTTCAATTTGATATCAACCAAATTAGAGTGCGAGCAGGCTTGCAACCAACCACGGAATCATCTATCCCGCAATTAATCAGAATTATTGAAGACGAAAGACGACTAGAATTTGCGTTTGAAGGTCAACGTTGGTTTGATTTAGTAAGAACAGATCGTGCCATAGTCCTGTTGCCAAATGTCAATAGCCCTAATCAAACGCTTTTCCCAATTCCTTTAGATGAAATACAAACTAACAACAGTCCAGGAATGGTTCAAAATCCAGGATACTAAAAATAAATATCATGATTAAAACACATCTTATGAACACTAAATTTTTCAGTTACATTTTTATAGCGATTTTGTCTTTTACATTTTTCACATGTGAAGAAGATGAGGTATTACCACCGCAATCTCAAGCAGAATTTACTGCAAGTGCAACTCAAGTTGCTGTTGGTGAGGAGATTCAGTTTACTAATAATTCTGAAAACGCTACTGCTTATGCATGGAGTTTTGGAGATGGTACAACGTCAAATCAAGTCTCACCAAGAAAAACATATGCAACGAGTAATGTCTTTTTAGTGAGTTTGGTTTCTACAGGTTCTGGAGGGTCCACAATTTCTAACTTAGAGGTTACGGTAACTCCAGCAAGTTCGTTTTCCGTAGAAAACGAAGAAGATCTTATTGCAACGATTCCAGTTCAGTTTGTCAACACATCTGCAGGCGCAAACACCTATTCTTGGGAATTTGGAGATGCAGATAACTCGACATCAACAGAGGAAAGTCCAATGTTTACTTACGCAACTGCAGGAACATTTACGGTAAGTTTAACCGCAAGTAGTGCTTTTGGTTCACAAACATTTACAAAAGATGTCATTATCGGTGAAGCACCCGAAGCGCCAGCTAATGTATATTACATGGCCATAGGTGACGAGTATGTTAGAAAACTAATTTTAGACGGAACAGGAGCTGTAAGCGATGTTTATAACGCTGTTGGTAAAGGTGGTGTTGGTATGGCTTATGACGACGTTAATGAGAAATTATATTTTAGTGATTTTGATACGTATCCCTTCGGAAATATCTGGAGAATGAACCTGGACGGAACAGGAATTGAAGCGATTGCAACAAATATTGGTGATCCTTATGCGATTGCTCTAGATGTTGACGGAAACAAAGTTTACTGGGTTGATGATGATGGAAATGTATCAAAAGCAAATTTAGATGGTTCTAATCCTGAAATAGGGTTTTTCTCAGTGCCTGGTGTGAATTGGAGAGCCATTTCTTTAGATGTTGAAAATGGTAAAATGTACGTTTATGATGTTAATATTGAAGAGGTGTATGAAGTGAATTTAGACGGTACAAATCCTAATGTTATTATTACAGGAAATTATGGATACGCACTTTTGGTGGATACCGTAAATGACAAAATTTATTTTGACGACCAAAATGATGATTTACTAAAAGTAGCTAATCTTGATGGTACTAATATTCAAACTATTGATGCTGAAGGGACACGGATTTACGGGATGCAAATAGATCATGAAGCTGGCAAATTATATTGGTCTGGTCGTGACTCGGGAGAATTATACAGTGCTAATTTAGATGGTACAGACAGACAAGTGTTAAGAACAGGAATAGCAAGCCCAAGGGGAATTGCTTTAATAAAATAAACGTTTAGAACAATGAAGAATTTAATTTATATAATTGCGATATTGTTAACGGTTGGAATGTTTCAGTCGTGTTCCGATGATGATTTTCCAGTGCCACCAGCCAGTACAGTACCCGAATTTGCTTTTGTAATAGATAATGATGAGTTTGCGCCGGCAACCGTTACGTTTACAAACAATTCTATTGTGCCAGGTAATGTAGGTACTGCCACGTATTACTGGAATTTTGGTGATGGAGAATCCACCTCAGAAGAAAACCCAACTTATTTATATACTGAGTCAGGGGCTTACACCGTGAATTTGGTAGTGACAACATCTGAGTCTCTAGAAATAAATGAGATCACAAAAACAGTGGTTATTAAAGATCCTAATGCAACGGGAGTTCCTATTTATTTTACTGATGGCGCACAAGTGTATCAAGGACTTATAAACACGCAAGCACCAATTTTTACAACTGTAAATGGAGTCGTAGCACAATCGTCTTACGGGATGGTTATTGATAATGTAAATAGCAAACTTTATATTAGTGATTATGGTGCAGATAAGATTTACAGATCTAATTTAGATGGTAGTAATTTTGAAGAGTTTAGAACAGGTGTCGATCAACCAAATGGGATGACTATTGACTATGAAGAAAATCAAATTTATTGGGATACGAGTTCAGGAATTCAAAGAGGAAATATTGATGATACTGACGTGAATCAAGTCGAAGATTTTGTGACTGGACAATCTAATGATCCAGACGGACTTTCCATAGATTTAGTCAATAGAAAGCTCTATTGGGTGAACTATAATGGAGGCGTTTGGGTAAAGAATTTAGATGGCACTGGCGAATCTGAATTGATCCCAGTTATTGAAGGAGGAAGTATGTTGGTTATTGGTGATCGAATCTTTTACGATGAGTATGTCGCTTCTGGAGATGTACGATTAAAATCTGCAGATTTAGACGGGACTAATATTTCTACAATTGCTGTGAATATTGGAAGAGTGGTTTATGGCATAGGTTATGATGCCAATGAGAATAAAATTTATTGGGGAGATCGCAGCACAGATGTGATGATGAGAGCAAATTTAGACGGCTCTAGTCCAGAAGCATGGTTTACACATTCAGCCGATACTAGAGGAATTGTTATCGGTGAATTAGAATAGTATGATATTGAGAAGGTTAATTATATTTAGTTTGTTTTTTGGGCTTGCATTTCAAAGTTCGGCTCAAAATTTTGACATAAAAGGAAAACTATTTATTATAGGTGGTGGTTCAAGACCAGCATCTATGCTAGATCGTATGGTTAAAGAATCGGGAATTGATAAGGAAGGTTACGGAGTTGTTTTGCCAATGTCAAGTTCAGAGCCTGATTCTTCGGCGTATTATGCAACTAGTCAATTTTATAAACAAGGTGTTACTAATATCTATGGGTTGAATTTTGTTAAACTTGAAGAATTAAAAGCTTCAAAACTAGATTCTATTAGAAATGCAAAATTGATCTATATTTCTGGAGGGGATCAAAATAGATTTATGGATATTGTAGGAGGAACAGACATTGAAAAAGCCATTCACGACGCTTATAAAAACGGGTCTTTAATCGCTGGAACAAGCGCAGGAGCGGCAGTTATGAGTAAAATGATGATTACAGGAAGTGAGTTAAAACACCCAGAATATGCTTCAACTTTTAGACATTTGGAATCTGAAAATATTGAAACTAAAACAGGCTTAGGGCTCATAACGACCATTATTGTAGATCAGCATTTTGTAAAACGAAGCAGGTATAATCGTTTATTAACTGCTATAATTGAATATCCTCAATTAGTAGGTATTGGTATAGACGAGTCTACAGCAGTTTTAGTATCTGGCAAACAGATGGAAGTCGTTGGCGAATCTCAAGTGATTGTTTTCAAAAATCCAGAACAGTCAAAAAACACTTTTAATGATAAAATTGGTGCGCAAGGTATATTATTGAATATTTATTTGCCAGGAGAAACCTTTACAATAGATTAATATGATGATTTTAAAATTTAATAATAAAAGTATCGTTCTTATAGTGCTTTTTTGCTTTTCGCTTTTAGGTTTTTCGCAAAACAATACAGAGGAGAGCAACATTGTGAAAGCGGTAGACAAGCATACAGAAAGTGCTATTGAGCTCATTAAAACAGCAGTCAATATGAATAGTGGTACTATGAATTTTGAAGGGGTTAGAGCTGTAGGAAGTCTTTTTCAAAAGGAACTCGATAAATTGGGTTTTAAAACAGTACTTACTAATGGAGAAGCTTATGGTAGAGCAGGTCATTTAATAGCCACGAGAAAAGGTAAAAAAGGTCCAAAATTTCTCTTAATTGGTCATTTAGATACTGTTTTTGAGTTGGAAAGTCCGTTACAAGAATACACCATGCTTAATGATTCTATAATGAAAGGTCCTGGAGTTGCAGATATGAAAGGTGGTGATGTCATCATCATTTTAGTAATGCAAGCACTCAAAGATGCTGGTGTTTTAGACGACATGTCTATAGAAATAGTAATGACTGGCGACGAAGAAAAAAGTGGAAATCCAATTGGGTTGTCTAAAAAAGATTTGATCGATGCGGCTAAGCGTGCAGATATCGCTTTAGGTTTTGAAAATGGTGATAATAATCCAAAAACCATTGTAGCATCTCGACGAGGTTCTGCAGATTGGGAGCTAAAAGTGACAGGTGAACCAGCACATTCCTCTCAAATTTTTACTAAAGATATTGGAGCAGGAGCGATCTATGAATCTTCAAGAATTTTGAATGAATTCTACGTGCAACTCGCTAAAGAGAAAGATTTAACGTTTAATCCAGGTTACATTATTGGTGGTACAACTTTAAAGCCAGGTTCAGACGGCACTGGAGGTCATGCTTTTGGGAAATCTAATGTCGTGTCTCAAGAAGCTAGTGTTAGAGGTGATTTAAGAGCGGTGTCTTTAAGCCAACTTATACAAGCAAAGGCGACCATGAAAAAAATTGTTTCAGAGAACTATTCTAAAACCTCCGCAGAGCTTATCTTTGGTGAAGGCGCTTATCCGCCTTTAACCTTAACAGAGGGGAATTTAAAGTTATTAGAATATTTTAATTCTGTAAGCCAGGATTTAGGGTTTGGATCAGTAACCGCTGTAAACCCTAGAAATGCTGGAGCTGCAGATATTTCGTTTACTTCAGAATATGTCGATATGGCAATCGACGGACTAGGACTCACAGGAGGTGGTGGAGATCATACTATAAATGAAACAGGGAATTTGAATACAGTGGCAACACAGGCTAAAATTACTGCAGTATTAATGTACCGGTTAGTCAATTCCAAATTATAAAAAATGAAAGCTATGAAAAAAATTACACTACTATTATTTTTGAGTATCCAATTCTGTTTCGCTCAAAATTATACAGAATACCAAACAGGAAGCACAACAGACGTGACCACTAATCAGCAACCAGGCGTATGTCTAATGGGAGGAGCTACAGAACAAGAGGATGCCATGATTTGGTTTTTAAACAAAGCAAACGGTGGTGATGTTGTCGTGTTGAGAGCTTCAGGAAGTGATGGTTACAATAATTATTTTTATACCGATTTGGGTGTTACAATTAATTCTGTGACCACATTTGTAATAGATAATGCAGCTGGTGCTGCAGATCCTTACGTGTTGCAAAGAGTGGCAAATGCAGAAGCAATTTGGTTTGCAGGTGGCGATCAATATGATTATGTAAGCTATTTTAAAGATAATGCTATGGAAGACGCACTTAATAATTTTGTTAATGTAAAACAAGGTGTTATTGGCGGTACAAGTGCTGGTTTAGCAATCTTAGGAGGTAATTATTTTTCTGCTCAATATGGTACACTCACTAATGCAGTAGCTTTAAGTAATCCTTATCACCCAAGAGTAACAATAGGTCATGATGATTTTTTGGATATTCCTTATTTAAATAATGTTATCACAGACTCTCATTATGATGATCCAGATAGAAGAGCAAGACATAGCGTCATGTTAGCTAGAATTGCAACAGATTATTCTATACGTTCTTTTGGGATTGCTTGTAACGAATACACTGCAGTTTGTGTAGAACCAGATGGTAAAGCTTATGTCTATGGAGAATATCCTGCTTATGATGAATTTGCATATTTTATACAAGCTAATTGTACGACAGATTTTGAACCAGAAACTTGTGTTTCAGGTTCGCCATTGACTTGGGACAGAAATAATGAAGCCATTAAAGTGTATAAAGTTCCAGGAACTGAGAGTGGTGTAAATTATTTCGATTTGTCAGATTGGGAAACTGGTAGTGGAGGCGAATGGCGTAATTGGACTATTGATACTGGCGTGTTTACATCTTTAGTAGGAGTTAATCCGCTTTGTAGTGCATTATCAGTAGACGATTTTGATATCGCTAAAGTAGAGGTATTTCCAAATCCTTTTTTAGATCAGATACAAATAAGTTCTCAAACCGACTTAATAGACCTAAAGCTTTATGATTGTTTAGGGAAAATGATACCTATTAAAGTAAATGACAATACTACAATTGACACCTCTTTTATTAGTTTTGGAGTGTATTTTTTAAAAATAAAAACAGGTACAACAGTTCAAACTCTTAAGATCGTTAAAAGGTAGATATGCTGTTCTTTGAAAGTTTGAGTGGCAGTATTCTGTGATGACAAATATATTTGTACTGCTCTTTGAATTTTTTTTTAACTCTATTTGTTTCAAATAAAAAAGAGCCTGATGAAAATCAGGCCCTTTTTTTATATTTACTTAATGACCTAGTCATTATCATTCGTAACTTCTTCTACAGCTTCCTTTGCGGCTTCGCCAGCTTCTTTAGTTTCATCAACAGCAGTATCAATAGCTTTCCCAGCTTTCTCTAATGCACCTTCAGCTGCATCAGCAGCATCTTCAGCTGCGTTTTCTACTGCATCAGCAGCATCTTTTGCACCTTCTTTAGTTTCTCTGCATGATGCAACAGACACGACAAGTGCCAGTACTAATGCGATGTTTAAAATCAATTTTTTCATTTTAATAGTTTTAGTGTTAATTGTTGTTATTGATCGAAATTAATATTTAAATTAATTATATCGTTAATATTTTAACATTTATAAATAGGGATAACCTTCAACCAATGTACTATATACGTATGTAATCCATGATTTGGACTACTGCACCTTTGCTTTCTTTTATGAATTTTAGATTTTTATTTCCTAAAGAATCACGTTTTTCGTTAGAAGTTATGAGTGTGTTCAATGTTTGATGTAAATCCTTATCATTTGTTATCGAAATGACACCTGCGTTTTTTATCATCGCAAACGCTTCTGGAAATTTTTTATAATTTTCACCTATAATTACAGGGATACCAAAAGTTGAAGGTTCTAGTATATTATGTAAACCGGTTTTACCCATAGCACCCCCTACATAAGCAATATCTGCATAACTATAAATTTTAGAGAGTAATCCAATAGTATCAATAATGAAAACATTAAAATCTTCTAAATTTTTACTATTTTTTTCAGAGAATAGTATCGTAGAAGCAGATAGTTTTGAACTAATAGAATTGATATGATTAGTATTCACTTCATGCGGTACGATAATGAATTTTAAATTTTTTGTAGCAGTTTCATTTATATAAGGAATTAGTAGCGCTTCATCTTCTTCCCATGAACTTCCTATGACTATACAAGTGCTGTCGCTTTTAAATTCTGAAATAAAATCAAGCTGATTATTTTGTTCTAATTGATTTGAAACCCGATCATATCTTGTATCTCCAGATACTGTTACAGCAGTATAGCTAATATTATTAAGCAATATTTTAGAGTTGTTATCTTGTACGAAAATATGCTCAAAAGTAAATAATGCTTTACGCAGCCTATTTCCGTAGAACTTAAAATACGACTGATTTTTTCTGAAAAGTGCCGAAATCAAAATCGCTCGTCTACTTTGATTTTTTAGCTCTAAAAGCAGATTTGCCCAAATATCATATTTCACGAAAACTGTAAACTCCGGATGTATAAGATCTATAAACCGTTTTGCATTAAATTTTGTGTCTAATGGGAGATAAACAACCACATCTGCAACTGTAGTGTTTTTTCTGATTTCATATCCTGATGGTGAGAAAAAACTCAGTATTATTTTATGACGAGGATACTGGTCTCTTAATTTTTCAAAAACAGGGAGTCCTTGCTCATATTCGCCTAAGGATGAGCAATGAAACCAGATGGTCGTGTCAGTTTTGTCAATATTTATATTAAGAATATCGAAGGTTTGCTCACGACCATCAACACCTAATTTAATTTTGGAATTAAAGAGTGCGAGAATCTTCAGAATTAATGAAAGTAGATATATGCCTAAATTGTACAAAACTTAATTTCTATTGTTCCTGCTAAAATACTGTTCTTTAAAATAAATTCATTGCTTAATGTCAATGAATTTCGTAATTTCGTTAGATATGAAAAAAATTCAAATGGTTGACCTTAAAGGTCAATATAGCAAAATAAAGGAAGAGGTAGATAACTCTGTTTTAGAGGTCTTGGATTCTACAGCATACATTAATGGACCTAAAGTTCATGAGTTTCAAAAAAATCTAGAATCCTATTTAGGTGTAAAACACGTGATTCCTTGTGCAAACGGAACTGATGCGTTGCAAATAGCAATGATGGGTTTAGGTCTCAAGCCAGGAGATGAAGTTATTACTGCAGATTTTACATTTGCAGCTACCGTTGAGGTAATTGCACTTTTGCAGTTAACTCCAGTTTTGGTAGATGTAGATCCTGTGAGTTTCAATATCGATATTGAAGCTATTAAAAACGCAATTACACCTAAAACAAAGGCCATTGTACCAGTACACTTATTTGGTATGTGTGCCAATATGGAAGCTATAATGCAAATTGCAAGCGACCATAATTTATTTGTTATTGAAGATAATGCCCAAGCTATTGGTGCTACAGATACATATAAAAACGGAACAAAAACTAAAGCAGGTGTCATCGGTCATGTGGCATCTACATCATTTTTTCCATCTAAAAATTTAGGATGTTATGGTGATGGAGGCGCAATTTTCACTAACGATGATAAACTAGCGCATATAATAAGAGGTATTGTTAACCATGGTATGTACGAACGCTATCATCATGATGTTGTAGGCGTTAATTCTAGGCTCGATTCTGTACAAGCGGCTGTTTTAGATATTAAATTAAAGCGATTAGATAGTTATAATAGTGCGAGACAAAATGCCGCAAGAGCTTATAATAAGGCCTTTGAAGGACAAGCAAAGATAATAACGCCAACAGGTAACAATGGCTGTTCTGGTATTTGTAACGCTTGTGATTGTCATGTATTTCATCAATATACCTTACGATTATTAAATAGTGATCGAGATGCTCTAGTAAAGCACTTAAATGATAATGGTGTCCCTTGTGGAGTCTATTACCCAATTCCTTTACATCGTCAAAAAGCGTATCTAGATGAACGCTATAATGAAGCCGATTTTAAAGTTACCAATCAATTGGTCAAAGAGGTCATATCGTTGCCTATGCATACCGAACTGGATGATGAACAGATTAAGTTTATAACGTCAACTGTCATAAGTTTTATTAACACTTAATATGAGAAAAATTCTTGTTACTGGAGGACTTGGTTTTATAGGTTCTCATACAGTTGTTGAGCTTCAAAACAATGGTTTTGAGGTCGTAATAATTGATGATTTATCAAATTCTTCGGAAAGCGTTCTTGACGGGATTATAGGTATTACTCATAAAAAGCCAACGTTTGAGAACTTAGATTTAAAGGAAAAAGCTTCCGTAGAAAATTTCTTTAAGAAGCATAACGATATTTCTGGTGTCATTCATTTTGCAGCGAGTAAAGCGGTTGGTGAAAGTGTTGAGAACCCCCTGCTTTATTACGAAAATAATTTGCATACACTTATTTACATGCTCAAAGACGTTCTTGGTTTACAGGAATCAAACTTTATTTTCAGTTCTTCATGTACAGTTTACGGTCAAGCAGATAAAATGCCTATTACAGAAAATGCTCCTATAAAACTAGCAGAATCTCCTTATGGCAACACCAAGCAAATTGGTGAAGAAATCATCACAGATACGTGTAAAGTGAATCTGAATTTAAATGCTATTGCATTACGGTATTTCAACCCTATAGGAGCACATTCAAGTGCTCTAATAGGAGAATTGCCAATTGGAATACCTCAAAATTTAGTACCCTATATTACACAAACTGGATTGGGATTGCGAGAGCGTTTATCTGTTTTTGGAAATGATTATCCAACACCAGACGGAACATGTATTAGGGACTATATTCATGTAGTAGATTTAGCAAAAGCTCATGTTATAGCTTTACAACGTTTGCTGGACAAAAAAAATGACTCAAATTTTGAAACTTTTAATGTAGGAACAGGAGTAGGTAGTTCTGTATTAGAGGTTATCACTGCTTTTGAAAGCGTTTCTAATAAATCGCTTAATTACAAATTTGCTCCAAGACGTGAAGGTGATGTGATTTCTGCCTATGCAGACACTACGAAAGCGAATAACGTGTTAGGCTGGAAGGCTAAATCCTCTCTTGAAGACGCTATAGATTCTGCATGGAAATGGGAACAAAAAATTAGAAATTTATAAACTATATGTAATGAGATGGGTTGACAACTTATCATCCGTTGACTGATAATTTTAGTAACTAGATAAAGCCCCTGTATGCACCGCGGAAATTGCCAATAGACTTGAGCTCGTGTATTCCTTTATGCTGAATACGCAAAAGTATTTGGCGATATGGTGTACGCTGGATGATCACCAATGTTTTGTTTGAAAAGTGCTATAATAACAAATACCTTGTTACTAGATCTGGAAAATCAATTGGATCAAATTAAGGAATGGATTTATAGCAGATATTAGTGCAGTAGACTACAATCTTACAAAAAACATTTCTAAAATGGAACAAGTGATTTTTATAATCAAAGAATAGAAAATCTATAATAGCGAATTGTAGATCTCGTAATAATCACCCCTCGTAATTATAGATTTGATAATATTTAATACTGTTTTTTAAATGTTTTGTATTTAACAAATTGATAAACAATGATTTAACATTTTAAATTTGGTATTGGCAGTATATCTTTGTTTCTTTATAGCCAATGTAAATGAAATCCAATGAAACTGATAAGCATTAAAAGAGAAACAAGAGCTGAACTTAGGTTCACAAAAAAAATGGGAGAATTGACAACTAATGTGACTTATATTAAGAAACAATTCTTAAGTATTCCTTACAAAACGATTCACAAATATCGTGAAACGTACTATGGCAAAATTAAAGATTGTGAAACTATAAGTTTAGCAAAATAATTTTAAAAAACCTCTTCATCTTTGAAGAGGTTTTTTTATGCTATTTCTTTCTTTTTATTATTGAATATTGTGGTGAATAGTAGAGCGAGCATTCCAAAGGTTACGGACATATCTGCAACGTTGAAAATGCCAGTTCGTAAAGTATCATTTATATATAAATAAAAGAAATCTGTTACAGATCCATATACTATTCTATCATAAACATTTGCAATTCCCCCTCCAGCGATAAAGGCTAATGCTATTAGACTAAGTTTGTCTAAAGCTTTATTAGTAATAATATAATAGACTAAATAGCCTAATACAGCTATGGGTAAAATTAGAAGGAATATTAATTTTAAAGTAGGATTCATATCACTTCCCATGCCTAAAAAGGCACCAGTATTTTCGACATTCATCATTTGAAAAAAATTACCAATAACTTGAATTCGTTCACTTGGATCAATAGTATCTCTTACAATGATTTTTGAAATTTGGTCAATAGCTATATTAAAAATAATGAGCAGAATGACACCTGCATTTCTAGATAATTTCATGTATTTATTTTTATTAGTTTTGGGATCACATGGTGTTCGCTGTTAATCATTTTTTTTAAATGATAGTACTTTTAAGATGCTTGTTTTACAAAAAAAAACTAAGCATTAGATTCTAAAGTAGCTGACGCCGTTTTTGTATCTCTATGAATTTTTTTAACCAATGCTTGCAAGACTTTTCCTGGGCCAACCTCAGTAAAATGAGATGCACCATCCGTAATCATTTGTTGTACAGATTGTGTCCAACGTACGGGAGCGGTTAATTGTAATATTAAATTGGCTTTAATTTCATTTTCATCAGTAATCGCAGAAGCGGTCACGTTTTGATATATTGGACAGTCAGGCTTGCTAAATGTTGTATTCTCAATTGCAGCAGCTAATTCTTCTCTCGCTGGCTCCATTAATGGCGAATGAAATGCACCGCCAACAGGAAGTACTAAAGCACGACGTGCACCTGCGTCTTTCAAAGCTTCACAGGCTTTATTAATGGCTTCGACGTCTCCAGAGATCACTAATTGTCCGGGGCAATTATAATTCGCAGCTACAACGATACCCTCTGTGTCAGCGCAAATATTTTCTACGATATCATCAGCCAGCCCTAAAACAGCTGCCATAGTACTTGGTTGTAATTCGCAAGCTTTTTGCATCGCTTGGGCACGTTGAGAAACGAGTTTCAAACCGTCTTCAAAAGTTAATGCGCCAGCAGCAACCAATGCAGAAAATTCACCTAAAGAGTGACCAGCAACCATATCTGGTTTAAAACTGTCGCCTAAAGTTTTGGCCAATATAACAGAGTGTAAAAAGATAGCAGGTTGTGTGACCTTTGTTTCTTTTAAGTCCTCCGCAGAACCTTCAAACATGATGTCTGTGATGTGGAAACCTAAAATATCATTAGCTTTTTCAAATAACTCCTGTGCTAACGGTGAGTTTTCGTATAAATCAAGTCCCATTCCTGAGAACTGAGCACCTTGACCTGGAAATATATATGCGTTCATTGTAATCAAATTTAAGAGACAAAAATAGGAATAATTTTTTTACTGAAAACGGTCTATTTCTGTGGAAAAATTAAACACATGCAGCTTCTGCACATCGTTCACCATCCATGGCAGCAGAAACGATTCCACCAGCATAACCACCACCTTCTCCACAAGGAAAAAGATTGGCTATTTCGGGATGGGCTAAATTGTCATTTCTTGGAATATTCACTGGTGATGACGTTCTAGATTCTACACCTATTATATTGGCTTCTGACGTATAATAGCCGTGCATTTTTTCTCCGAAGGCTTTAAAACCCTTACGAAGAGAACTACCAATCAATTTTGGTAATAAGGAGTGCATAGGAGCAGACTTTAATCCTGGTTGATATGATGTAGGATTTAAATCAGTAGATAGTTTGCCTTCCACGAAGTCTGTAAGTCGCTGTGCAGGTGCTGTTTGTGTTCTTCCTCCAGATGTAAATGCCAAACGCTCTAAGTCTTTTTGGTACTCTAAACCTTTTAGAGCACCATGATGCTCATATTTATAAAGGTCTTTGTCTGCGTTTATTTCCACTACGATTCCCGAATTAGCGAAGGCGTTATTTCGTTTTGAAGGGGACATACCGTTAACTACGACTTCACCGTCTGTGGTTGCTGCAGGCACTATAAATCCGCCAGGACACATACAAAAGGAATAGACACCTCTGTCGTTAACTTGATTTACCAGGCTATAAGATGCAGCGGGTAACAACGCATCCCGATGTTCTCCTTTGCAATGGTATTGAATTCCGTCAATAATTTGTTGTGGATGCTCTACTCGAACTCCCATTGCGAACGATTTTGCTTGTAACTGAATATTTTTTTCATTCAGTAAATAATAAATATCACGAGCAGAATGTCCAGTTGCTAAAATTATCTTTTCGACATCTAACTCATTCCCATTGTGAAGAATTATAGATTTGATTTGGTTGTCTTTAATATTGAAATCTATGACACGTGTTTCGAAGTGTATTTCACCACCAAATTTTAAAATGGTTTCACGAATGTTCGTAACCACTTTTGGAAGCTTATTTGTTCCGATGTGTGGATGTGCGTCAATCAAAATTTGATCTGTAGCGCCATGAAACACAAGACTTTCAAATATTTTTCTTACATCACCACGCTTGAGACTTCTCGTATACAATTTTCCGTCGCTATACGTGCCAGCACCACCCTCTCCAAAACAATAGTTAGAGTCGTCGTTGACGATATGATCTTGATTTATGGCTTTTATATCTCGTCGTCTATCTTGTACATTTTTTCCGCGTTCTAAAACAATAGGTTTAAATCCAAGCTCTATACACCGCAAAGCGGCCCACATTCCTGCAGGACCAAAACCAATAATGTGGATGGGTTTTCCTTCGGAAACATCTTTGTAATCAAAATTATGAGCTGAAGTTTCAGGCATTGGCTCATTACTATATACTTCAATTTTATAGTTAAACATGATGCGGGATTTACGTGCATCAATTGATTTTCTTAGAATTTTAATTCCAGAAATTTCTGAAGATTTTACACCCAAATCATAAGCTGCTTTATTAAGCAGTCCATCTGGTTTTCCTTCTTCATGTAAATTAATTCGTAATTGTAAGGATGATATCATGCTGCAAAATTAGTAATTAATAAAATAAAAAACACTGTAGTTGATTTTAATCGATGAGGTGTTTTTTAGTTTATTAATAATCTCACTCTTCCAAACTAATAATTTTAACTATTAAATTTGAAATAAAAGGTTGAACTAAAATTAATAGTTTTGAAGTGTTTTTACTACGGAAATATCTTCTGCTAAAGATTTATTTAAGAGTATATCTATTAGGTCTAACCTAACCTAACCTAATCTTTCTTTGGAACTAATTAAATGGTTCTCTCATAAGTTAAAAAAGTAAAAGAAAACTCATGCTTTTCATCCTTAAGATGTTCTTTTCTGTTCGTTTCCTTCCAAACGGATGCATCAATCTCAGGGAAAAAGGTGTCAGCACCTCCAAACTTGTGATGTACACGAGTGATTTCTATTTTATGAGCAAAACTCATTGCTTGTTTATAGATTTCTCCTCCACCAATAATGAATGGTTGCTTGTCTTTGCGAGCAGCATCAATAGCATCGTCCATATTATTGACAACAATAACACCATCTGGTACCATATAATTGTCTTGACGTGTGACAACAATGTGCGTGCGATTAGGGAGTGGTTTAGGGAAACTTTCAAACGTTTTGCGCCCCATTATAATACAGTGCCCATTTGTTAAAGATTTAAATCGCTTAAGGTCATCACTTAAATGCCAAATTAAATCATTGTCTTTACCAATAGCATTATCTTCATCGGCTGCTACAATGATCGTTAGCTCAGTTTTTTTTTTTTGAGTTGAAACACCTTTGTTTACGGTATCATCAAAAGCTAGAGACTTTGCAATCTCAGTTTCTTCTTTTAAGAATTGTTGTTTTAATTTCTCTATACGTTCTTGTTGTTTCGCTACGAGTGTATTTCGTTGTTGGTCTACCCAGTCCTTACCCATAAATTTATGAGTTATAAATACGCTCACAAAATGGTATATAAAAAAGGCTAGCCATATAATTATGGTAATGACAAACCAGTTGAGTCCAGCAATGGTAAAATCCTTACCAATGCCTAAAACAGTATTTGCTAAGATTAAAAATACAGCTCCAATTAAAAAAACAACGAAATGAACATAAACGCGTTGCTTTTGTTTGATGCGTTTTTCAGCATATTTAATTAAAGCCAATTGCTCTTGATCTATTTGAGGTATGGTTTTCTTTTTTCCGAACATAACTAACAAAATTTCTTAGTGTAAAGTTACTCGTTTTTAATCTAAAGAAAAAGCACTTTCTTTCGTTGATTTAGCAATGAAATTGTTTTCTTAAATCAGATAACAATTTCCTGTTAATTTTGAATTCTTTGATTTTTAGATGGTTTTTCAATAGCAAAACGAATTGGTAGCATGTACGGCACAATTGCTGGTTTCCCGTCTTGCATTCCTGGTTTGGTCATATCAGGTAAAGCTTCTACAACTCGTATAGCTTCTTGTTCTAACTTAGGATGAGGACCTCTAGCCATAATATTTCCTATGTTGCCATGCTCATCAATTTTGAAGAGTACCGTGATTCTTACGTCTGTTACAGATGGTTTTAAGTAACTCGCCATTCTTGTATCGAATGTCTTTAATACAAACGATGAGATTTTATCGCTCATGCATTTTTTGAGCTTTTCATTTGAAAGCTGTTCATCACAACCGGAGTAAACAGGTACCCTTTCAATTATGTTAAAAGGGACTATTTTAAATTTTCCATCTTGTTCAATTAGTTTTAGTTGCGCTTCAGACTTAGATATACTATCTTGAGCATAAGTCCTAGTGAAAATAAGCGTAAGTAGTATTGTGTAAAAGGCTTTCATAACATGAATTTAAACAGCAACTGCACCTTTAATATGTGGATGTGGATTGTAATCCTTTAAAGTAAAATCTTCAAATTTAAAATCGAAAATATCAGTTACCGCAGGGTTGAGTTTCATTGTTGGCAATGGTCTAATCTCTCTAGATAATTGTAATTCTAATTGTTCGAAATGATTGCTGTAAATATGAGCATCTCCAAAGGTGTGGATGAACTCTCCAGCTTCATAGCCACAAACCTGTGCCATCATCATCGTGAATAATGCATAAGAACCAATATTAAAAGGCACACCCAAAAATATATCTGCACTGCGCTGATATAACTGACAAGATAATTTTCCATCAGCTACATAAAACTGAAAAAATGCATGACAAGGCGGTAAAGCTGCTTTACCATTAGCCACATTTTCATCAAAGGATTTTGAAGTATCTGTCATCACAGAAGGGTTCCAAGCCGACACCATCATACGACGACTATTTGGATTGTTTTTAAGGGTGTCTATAACGTCTTTTATTTGGTCAATATCGTCATTGTTCCAGTTGCGCCATTGGTGACCATAGACTGGGCCTAAGTCTCCATTTTTATCTGCCCATGAGTTCCAGATTTTTACACCATTTTCGGTTAGATACTTAATATTTGTATCCCCTTTTAAGAACCAAAGTAATTCGTAAATGATAGATTTTAAGTGTAGTTTTTTTGTAGTTACCATAGGGAAACCTTCACTTAAATCAAATCGCATTTGATATCCAAAAACGCTCTTGGTGCCTGTTCCTGTGCGATCTCCTTTTTCGTTTCCTTGTTCTAAAACGTGTTTTACTAGGTCGTGGTATTGTTTCATGTTCACTTTCCGCGAAAGCGGAAATCTCTTTAAATTAAACTTCAATTAATCGTTATAGGACACTTCGACTTATCTTATAAGCTATTGTTAATCAACATATATTTTGATGTCAATTCTGCTCAGTGTGACAAGTAATTAAAAGCAAATACGAATTTAAATAAAAAGAAGAGTTTTCTGTGAAATGGACATGAGATAAATATTAAAAGTTATTAACGTTCAAAGCCTTATTACATTGCAGAAAAAAAACACTCGTTACAATGACTTGCTGTGAGCGTTTTATATTAGTTCTGTCTACAATTAGGTTTCTGCCTTCGCAGGAATTTGTTATCCGATGATCATCCCAGCAATCGTGGCAGAAATTAATGACGCCAAAGTTCCGCCAATTAAAGCTTTCATTCCAAATTTTGAGAGTTGCTTGCGCTGTCCTGGAGCTAAAGAGCCAATACCTCCAATTTGAATACCAATAGATGCGAAATTTGCAAAACCACAAAGCATGTAGGTCGCCATTATTATTGATTTCTCGTATTTTAAGTGTGTTGCATTAGCGGCATTTTTCAGATCTGCTAATTGAATATATCCAATAAATTCACTAGCTGCTAATTTAATACCCAATAGTTGCCCCATAAGCGCCATGTCTTCGGTAGCAATACCAATGAGCCACATCAAAGGAGCAAAAATGTAACCCAATATAAACTCTAATGATAATGAATCGTAAGGCGTGTTTTGGGCAATGATTTCATTTAAGGACGTAAAGTGCCAGTTCATATTTAAGGCTTCTATTGTGAATCCATCAAAACTTGCAATTCCACCTAGAATACCATTTGCCATGGCAATAAATGCTACAAAAACCAAAAGCATAGCTCCTACATTAACAGCAAGTCTTAAACCTTCGGTGGTTCCATTGGCAATAGCTTCTAATATGTTTGAACCAATTTTTTCTTGAGAGACGTTAACGTCGGTATTAATTTCTTCAGTTTGTGGGAATAATATTTTAGAAATCACGATAGCTCCTGGCGCTGCCATAACAGAAGCTGCGAGTAAGTGTTTTGCATAGAATAATTGTAAAGCTTCATCTTCTCCACCAAGAAACCCAATATATGCAGCAAGAACGGCACCTGCAACAGTCGCCATTCCTCCAATCATGACTAAAAGGATTTCAGACTTATTCATTTTTTCTAGATAGGCCTTAATCAATAAAGGTGCTTCGGTTTGCCCTAAGAAAATATTACCTGCAACACTTAAACTTTCTGCTCCAGAAATCCCTAAAACCTTAGAAAGCAACCATCCCATACCTTTCACAACTTTTTGAATTAATCCTAAGTAAAACAGGACAGAGGTTAGTGCCGAAAAGAATATGATTGTTGGGAGTACTTGAAATGCGAAAATAAACCCGAAGGAATTAACATCTAGCATTCCTCCAAATAAAAACTCACTTCCAGCTTGTGTAAATCCAAGAATAGCTATAAATCCTTTTCCTATGATTTCAAATGCTGATTTGATAAAATCTACTTTTAAAACGCCAATAGCAATTATTAATTGAAATGTTAAGCCTAATCCAACTGTTTTCCAGTTAATACCTTTACGATTACTGCTAAATAAAAACGCGATACATAATAAGGTTAACATCCCTAGAACTCCTCGCCACAAACTATTAAAAGAGAAGCCTTGGCTGGGAACGATACTCCCCGTAAGATTCTCGTTATTTGGAGCTATAGCAGTAGCTTCTGAAGCTGTTTTAAAACTAAAACTCTTCAATTTATTAGAGAATATTAGTGTGGAATCTGTTAATTCTGAAATTTTATAACGCTCAATTTTTTCTGAGGGAATATCGTAGTAGAGTACTAATAGGTTATTCTGAAACATATAGTTCCCAGAAAAATCTCCTATCGTGTCAATTGCTTCTATGGCATAGTTGAATTCACCATCTTTTAATTGAAATTCATCTGATGCTTGAATGTTGTATAACGAAACTCCCGAATCATTTTTTACAGTTTCAAATTGCCATTTTTTTTCTAATTCTTGTCCGAAAGTCAATGTAATTCCAAAAAAAATAGCCGCAATAGCTAGTAGAAAATGTCTCATAAAAACTTATTATCGTTTATCAATTTCGTCTCGTATTTTAGCTGCTTTCTCATAATCTTCATTATTGACAGCTTCGTCTAAGAGCGCGTTGAGCTCTTGAAGTGTTTTATCCAAATAATTATCTTGGATACTTGCTTCTATTTCTTCAGCGACCATGTCATCTACAAGAATAGAATCTTGATCTTGTTCTTCACCATCTTTTTTAGGATTGACTTTGAGATAAATGCCAGCCTTGTCTAAAATGTTTTTGTATGTAAATATAGGTGCTTTAAAACGCAACGCTAAAGCAATAGCATCACTGGTTCTTGCATCTATAATTTCTTCTATTTTATCACGTTCACAAATTAAGCTGGAGTAAAACACACCGTCAACTAATTTATGAATAATAACTTGCTTGACAACAATATCAAAACGATCTGCGAAATTTTTAAATAAGTCGTGGGTAAGTGGTCTTGGAGGTCTAATTTCTTTCTCGAGAGCAATCGCAATGGATTGCGCTTCAAAAGCGCCAATAACGATTGGTAGTTTACGGTCACCATCTACTTCATTCAGAATTAGAGCATATGCGCCATTTTGAGTTTGGCTATATGATATTCCTTTAATATTTAATCTAACTAGACTCATATTTTTAATCTAAAAATGCCTCAACATATTTTGGTGAGGTGTCCCAACATGCCTCTTGTGTGTAGAGGTCGTAATTCTAATTTTTGAACTACGGGTGAGGAAAACGTAAAGAACTGTTTTAATTTGGACTTTAACAACTGCAAAATGCAGATTTATGTTTAAAGAACCAAATCAAAACAGCCCTTTCCAATTATAATTTAGAAAAAATTATGCGTTTTGAGCTTTAAAAGCTTTCAGTTTTTCAATCAGTGCAGGCACAACTACAAAGGCATCACCAACAACTCCATAGTCTGCAGCTTTAAAGAAAGGTGCTTCAGGATCTGTATTGATGACTACTTTTATTTTTGAAGCGTTAATACCGGCTAAATGTTGTATGGCTCCTGAAATTCCAATAGCAATATACAGGTTTGATGCTACAGGTTTTCCTGTTTGACCAACGTGTTCGCCATGAGGTCTCCATCCTAGATCTGATACTGGTTTAGAACAGGCTGTCGCTGCTCCAAGAACTTCTGCTAGTTCTTCTATCATTCCCCAGTTTTCAGGACCTTTTAGTCCGCGACCCGCAGAAACCACAATTTCAGCGTCTGCAATTGTAACTTTATCTTTTGCTTTATCTACAGATTGTACGTTCACTCCTATACTTGGTAATGACGGAGAGAAATCTTCCGAAGACGCATTTCCACTAGATTCTACTAATCCATATGAGTTTTGAGAGACTCCAACAACTTTAATATCGGTATTTATGGTAGTCATATTAAATGCTTTATTTGTAAAGGCTGTTCGTTTCACTGTAAAAGGTGAAATACTAGAAGGTGCTTCTACAACATTTGACGCGTAACCAGCATCTAAACTAATGGCTAGAATTGGCGCTAAATATTTACTATCTGCACTAGCGCTAACAACTACTACTTTCGCGTCTTCTTTCTTAGCGGCTTGAGCTATGGCACTTGCGTAAGCATTGGCATTGAATTTATCTAAATCACCATTACTAACGTTTAATACTTTATCTACACCGTAGTTTCCCAACTCTGAAACATCTCCTGCATTTACTGTAATTGCAGTCACAGTCGTTTCCATTTGGTCTGCAATTGCTTTGGCATAAGATGCGACCTCAAAAGCTGTTTTTTTAAATTTTCCTTGTTCTGATTCTGTATATACTAAAACTGACATGTTTTTTTTCTTTTAAGGGTTAATTAAATCGCTTTGGCTTCGTTGTGAAGTAAATTAATTAATTCGTCTAAATTATCTGCATCTACTAAAGTAACGGCACCTTTTGGTTCCGGTTTCTCAAACTTTATTGAGTTAGTTTCGGCAGGAGCATTCGTAGGTTCAACGATAGATAATGGTTTTTTACGAGCCATCATAATTCCTCTCATGTTAGGAATACGAAGATCACTTTCTTCAACCAATCCTTTTTGGCCGCCAATAACAAGAGGTAAACTTGTTGTAACTGTTTCTTTACCACCATCAATTTCTCGAATTGCAGTAACAGTTGTTCCTTCAATTTCTAGGCTGATACAATTAGTTACAAAATTAGCATTGGTTAAAGCTGCTAACATACCAGGAACCATTGCGCCATTGTAATCAATAGATTCACGACCAGCAATTACTAAATCAAAACCACCGTCTTTTACAACATTTGCTAATTCTTTGGCAACTTGAAAACCGTCTTTAGCTTCAGTATTAACTCTAATGGCAGCATCTGCTCCAATAGCTAAAGCTTTGCGAAGTGTGGGCTCAGTTTCTGGTCCACCAACATTAACAACAGTGACTTGAGCACCTTGTTTTTCTTTAAACCACATCGCACGAGTTAAACCAAACTCATCATTTGGGTTGATCACAAATTGCACACCATTGGTATCAAATTTTGTGTCGCCATCAGTGAAATTAATTTTTGAAGTCGTATCAGGTACGTGGCTAATACATACTAATATTTTCATATCGAATTATTTTGAGTGTATATTTATTATAATTTATCTGCTTTTTTGATAATTTTTGGAAGACGTTTTTCTAAGTCTTTCATCAATTGTTGTAATGCACTTTCGCACATTGGTAATATTTTTTCTGTTTTCATAACGGGTATTCCACCGACCATAACAGATGTTTTTTTAGAATTTTCACCTTCGCTTATTGCAAAAACTTTCTTTCCTGTCTTGTCGTAAAGTGCAATTCTAGCATAGGCTCTCATTTTCACCGTAGCTGTTCCACCAATACCAAACCCTTTTTGTAATGCAAAATGGATTTCAACAAACATAACGCCATCGGCTTTGTCACTAAAGATTTTCGCAGTAGCTATTTCATTGTCTTTACCCATAAAGCCTTCATGGATATATTTGTATCCATCATAAACAACAAAGCGTTTTAATTCTTCTTCGTCTTTATCGTATTTAGGTGTAAACGCTATATAGTCTGGATTTGATGCTACATCCTCTTCTGGAAGCAAATCGAAAGGGAATTTCTTTGCGTATGTTCCAAAAAACTCTTCGTGAAACTGCTCTAACATTGGTGTTAGATCAAAATCTGGATTATCTCTAAGCTTTAAAACACTCGCAATAAGTGCTTCGCTTCCAATATCAAGGTCACTAAAACTGATAATCTTATCCGTATAAAAACCAACTACAGCTACTTTTTTATCTTGAGCAAAACCTTTAGTAATTAAGAATAACGCAATACATATGAGCAGTATATTTTTTTTCATTTGAGTTTTTTTAGTTAAAAAATTAATGACCACGAAGATAATTATAAAATTTCAAATTTTACTATGCGTGCATAATAAAATTTTGTGAAAATTTGATTATTGATAGTTTAGCTGTCAATATGATAAGTTTTATTGTCTTATTAGAAGATATGTGTAAAATTAACACTAATAATTTTTTATAGCAAGGCTCATTTCCGAAGGAGAACAAGAGTATTCGTAATACATATAATCTTGAAGTTATTTGATTTCTATTTTCGAGCTTATTTTTATGTGATAGTATTATCAATAATTATTACTTTTGCTATTCGTTAAAAAAAGAAATACATGAAAACAATTCAATTTAGAGAAGCGATCTGCGAAGCCATGAGCGAAGAAATGCGCAGAGATGAGAGTGTTTATTTAATGGGTGAGGAGGTTGCAGAGTATAATGGAGCTTACAAGGCCTCAAAAGGAATGTTAGACGAGTTTGGTGCAAAGCGTGTGATTGATACACCTATCGCAGAGCTTGGTTTTGCTGGGATTGCTATTGGCTCTACAATGACAGGGAATCGTCCTATCGTTGAGTATATGACCTTTAACTTCTCTTTAGTTGGGATTGATCAAATCATCAATAATGCTGCGAAAATTAGACAAATGTCTGGTGGACAATTTAAATGTCCTATCGTTTTTCGTGGACCTACGGCATCTGCAGGACAACTAGGGGCAACACATTCTCAAGCTTTCGAGAATTGGTTCGCTAATACACCTGGTTTAAAGGTGGTCATACCTTCCAATGTGTATGATGCTAAGGGATTATTGAAATCTGCGATTCGTGATGACGATCCTGTAATTTTTATGGAGAGTGAGCAAATGTATGGTGATAAAGGCGAAGTGCCAGAAGGTGAATATACCATTCCATTAGGTGTCGCTGAAATTAAGAGAGAAGGTACAGATGTGACTATCGTGTCCTTCGGGAAAATCATAAAAGAGGCTTATAAAGCTGCAGACGAATTAGAGAAAGAAGGTATTTCTTGTGAGATTATAGATTTAAGAACGGTTCGTCCTATGGATCGTGATGCAATTTTAAAATCGGTAAAAAAAACGAATAGATTAGTAGTTCTTGAAGAAGCATGGCCTTTTGGAAACATCTCTACGGACATTGCCTATTTAGTACAATCTGAAGCTTTTGACTATTTGGACGCCCCTGTAGTGAAAATTAATACAGCAGATACGCCTGCACCGTATTCGCCAGTTTTATTTGCAGAGTGGTTGCCTGACTACAAAGAGGTAATTAAAGGAGTACATAAAGTGATGTACAAGTAAATATTACGCAATTTTTTGCGTTATTAAAACTTCATCTACTATCGGCAGATAACTTGTAGCACGATCGTTGATGAAGTTTTTAGTTTAAAATATTATCCAGTTTAAGAGCTGGGAATTGCAATTTTTAACCCCAAAAAAGTATACATTGCAGAGACCTATACTAATGAAAAAAAAGCTCCTCGTTTTATTATTTTTCTTCGGAATAAGCTTCGCTTATGCACAAACCAAAGTAAGTGGTTATGTCTATGATGAATTCAATGAGCCCGTCGCTTTTGCAAATATCTTGTTCAAAGGATCTACAGAAGGAACCATTTCTAATGAAGATGGGCGTTTTTACCTCGAGTCTGAAAACACTTGGGACATCCTTATTGTTTCATTTTTGGGTTATGAACGTCAAGAAATTAAACTGGAGCAGAAAGTTAACTACGATTTAAAATTCATATTAAAGGAAGAGGCGGGAGCTTTGGACGCTGTTCTTATCGTTACAGGAAAGCAATCTAAAAAAGCATCTGAAAACCCAGCCATTAGAATCTTAAAGAAAATATGGGAACGCAAACGAAAAAACGGATTGCAACAATTTAAACAATATGAATATGATAAATACGAGAAGGTAGAATTTGATCTTAATACGATTGATAGCGCTTTAATTAAAAGTAAGCTTTTTAAAGGTATGGAGTTTGTTTTTGAAGAAGTAGATACGTCTAGTATTACAGGGAAAACCTATTTGCCAATATTTCTTAATGAGGCTGTAAGTAAAGTTTATGGCGATAATCTAATAAAAAAGGAAAAGAACGATCTAAAAGGGAATAAAAACTCAGGCTTTAGTAATAATCAAATGATCATTGATTTTATTGATGATCTCTACGCAGATTTTAATATCTATGATAACTATTTAAAGTTTTTTGATAAGAGTTTTGTGAGTCCGTTATCTAGAACAGGAGTCCAAACCTACAACTATGTTTTGTCTGATAGTGCCTTTATTGACAATAAATGGTGCTATAATATTGTGTATTACCCAAGACGTAAAAATGAATTAACGTTTAAAGGTGATTTTTGGGTTAATGATTCTACATATGCTATTAAGGATATCAATCTTCAAGCTTCAAAAAGCGCCAATATTAATTGGGTCAAAGAAATTTATATAGAGCAGGAATTTGAGGTATTAAATGATACACTGTTTTTGATTAAGCGGGATTATATGTTATCTGATTTTGCTTTGAACAAAAAGGAAAAATCTCGTGGTGTTTATGGGAAACGGACAACTTTATACGATAATTATGTTTTTGATAAGCCCAAGGATGAAGCATTTTACGATGTAGAAGTTTATAACTACAATGAAGATGCTTACAATCGCGATGATGATTTTTGGGTGCAAAACCGAATGGAATCTCTAAACAAAGATGAAAAAGGTGTCTATAAAATGTTAGACACCCTAAAAACAGTTAAGAAGTTTAAGCGACTCTATAATGTTGGAAGTATTCTAGCCTCAGGTTATATAGAAGTACCAAGTCTTAATATGGATATTGGACCTATCTTCTCTATTTTTGGGTTTAATGAGGTTGAAGGAACTCGAATACGTGCTGGCGGACGAACTTATTTTGGACCCAATGATCTTTGGCGAGTAGAGGGGTTTTTAGCTTACGGATTTAGAGATGACAAGTTTAAGTATGGTATTTCGGGGAAATGGTTGATCGATAAAAAGAATCGACTCATTATTTCTGGTGGAAACAGGCGAGATGTTGAGCAAATAGGCGCAAATTTAACCGCTTCTACTGATGTTTTAGGGCGTAATTTAGCGTCTTCTGCAGTTGTAAATACGAGTGTTAATGACAAATTAACAAGTGTGAATATAACAACGTTAGGCGTGGAAATTGAACCTAGTAAGAATTTTGTGTTGCGTACTAGCGGAACTTATCGAACTCTAAATTCTGCTTCACCAACATTTAGTTTGGATTATAATGATCCAGAATCTGCTACCGGGATTTCTTCGGAAGTTAAACAGTTTGAGACTGCCTTGTCACTATCGTACTTTCCTAATCGGAAAATGACAGGTTATGGTGTAGAGCGTCGCACAGCTAATGACGGATTTGCGAGTTTATTTGCACAGGTCACTCGTGGAGATCAAGCTTTTTTTAATAGTGATTTTAATTATACAAAAGTTCAATTTTCATATATCCAACCTTGGCAAGTTGGTGGATTTGGTCGTTTAACCACAACTATTGAAGCAGGTAAAACATTTGGAGAGGTGCCTTTAGCATTGCTAAGTGTGGTTCCAGGAAACCAATCGTATTTCTCTATTTATAATACGTTCCCGCAGTTAGATTTCTATGAGTTTATAACAGACACCTATGCCTCATTACATTTAGAGCATAATTTTAATGGACGCTTTTTCTCTAGAATTCCATTTCTTAAACAATATAACTTAAGAGCTATTATCGGTATTCGAGGGGTTTGGGGAGATTTATCTGCAGATAATATTGCGCTCAATAGTACAGGAAACCCTGTAGAAACGCCTTTAATTGCACCAAATGACCAAATGTATTACGAGTATAGCGTTGGTGTTGGTAATATTTTTAAAATACTGCGTATTGATTTTAACTTTAGAGGTAATTACTTAGATACTCCAGATGCGAGACCTTTTGGTGTTACCGGTAGTTTTGGGTTTAGTTTTTAGAAATTAAAAATCTGGCATATAGTAAAAGACGACATAAACGAAAGACCAAGCACAATACAGCAATGTTCCTGAAATATAGAAAAGCCATCTAAAGTTTTTAACACTTAATTTTCCTTTAAAATAATAGGCGTCTAAAAGCTCAATTATGATTCCTGTAGAAAATAATACATTGGCTAGTAGTCCCCAAAGTACTACACCAAATAATTCTAAAGTTAAAAACGAAAATTGATTAGTTCTAACAAGAGCTAATACACTAAAGAAGCTAACTGCTATATTAAACCAAAGTCTTTTTGGCTCCCACCATTTAAGAATATCCTCTGTTGTATCTCCAATCATATATAATTAGTTTTTATTTCCCGTTTCAGCCCGTCGCATTGGCATCCCATCAATTATAGCAAACAACTTATTAGTCGTTAGTAGTTCGTTTTGTCTCAGTTTTTCGCCACCATCTAATCCTATAAGTATGACTTCAAATGTGTTGTCATTTGTTTTCATCTTTTGGTATAGTTCAGGTCTTTTCGTCCATTTATTTTCTTCGGAAACCCTTTGACTATAATAACTTGGTGTGATTTGATAAATAATCAATTTTCTGTATTTAAGATTTTTTTCTTGGTTTTGTAATGTTTTAAGTTGATTCTGAAATTTTGGAGTGTTTGTATTATTGGTTGCTATTAATAGTACTCTGTCTTTCCATTGGTGTTTTAAAAGGTCTTGTGCGTTCATTTGAAAGCTTAGGAATGTTATCAATGAACATAGGAGGATGTTATGGAGTTTCATTTTTAAGGTTTAGTAATTGAACGATTAAATGCTATCCATCCTGATAATGAAATGATAACGACCAAAAATAACAATCCAATTATAACAGTGACTATTTCAATGACGCTGTGAATCAAAAAGTCATTTATAACAGAAGGCTTTAAATAGCCCTCTGTTGTTGTCGTCATTAAGATGGGTGTCATGGCAAATATAATCACTAGAAAATATCCAGTAGATGTCATTGCAGACTTTAAAATTAGATCAGTCAGTTTATCTTTCTTATTAAAAACTAATAAGTTAGTGACTGCTGAAACAGAAAAGCGAATGAGTAAAGCGCTAGTCAGAATAGTTATATTGGCTAAAGTATTCCAGTATTCTAATCTTATTTCTAAGTCTAGTGGCATGTTTTTGAATGGTAGGGCTCAAAACACTTATAATTCATTTCAATTATCAAATGTGTTCTGTTTAACTTTTACAACCCTAAAAATATTGCCAAACTCAAACAATATAATATCTTTGCATCCCAAAAAAAGAATAACAGGCCTATTTCCGTAGGAGAAAAAATAAAAGACCATGACAGCAACTGGAAAATTAACCTTTGATGTATTGATAGAAATACCAAAAGGGAGTCGTAACAAATATGAATATGATTTTGATCTTCATAAAATACGTTTTGATCGTATGTTATTTTCATCAATGATGTATCCTGGAGATTATGGATTTATTCCAGAAACTTTAGCTTTAGATGGTGATCCATTAGATGTTTTGGTCATGGGAACCGAGCCAACATTCCCAATGTGTGTGATGGAAGTGAAGCCAATAGGCGTGTTTCATATGGCAGATGAAAAAGGACCAGATGAGAAGTTGATTTGCGTCCCAGTAACTGATCCTATCTGGAATATTTATAATGATATTGATGATTTGAATCCGCATAGAATTAAAGAAATCACTCATTTCTTTCAAGTTTATAAGGATTTGGAGAAAAAGAAAGTTGACATTGGTGGATGGGGAAATGCACAGGAAGCGTACGAGATTCTAAATAAATGTATTGATAGATACGAGAATAGTGAACATAAAGTCAATGGAAATTTTACAATTTAATTGTTGAATCCCAATAAAATCTTAGACCCTTCAACAATAAAATTGAAGGGTTTTTTAGTTTTAAGAGATTTCACTACTTTTGACCAGCAAATTTCAGTTCAGTTTTGGGATAGAAAGTGATTAAAGGTCGCTTTATTACAAAATGTTTACTCAGAAAGGATGTATAACTAATAAATCAAAATAAAATTAAAATATGGAGTCACTAATGATTTACCTGCCAATTGCTTTGGCGCTTTTAGGATTAATTTACATGTTTATAAAAAAAGCATGGGTTATGAAACAAGATGCTGGAGATGGTAAAATGAAAGAAATTTCAGATCATATCTACGAAGGTGCATTGGCATTCTTAAACGCTGAATATAGATTACTAGCAATATTTGTTGTAATCGTAAGTATATTACTTTTTGCAGTATCTCTTTTAGTAGATACAACACATTGGCTTATTGTCATTGCCTTTATTTGTGGAGCTATATTTTCTGCATTTGCAGGAAACATGGGAATGAAAATCGCAACTAAAACAAATGTTAGAACAACACAAGCTGCTCGTACGAGTTTACCAAATGCATTAAAAGTCTCTTTTGGAGGTGGAACTGTAATGGGGCTTGGGGTTGCTGGTTTAGCTGTATTAGGTTTAACAGGTTTCTTTATCTTTTTCTACCAATACTTTATGGGTGGAGCAGAAGGGGTTTTTTCTGTAGAGAAAATGACGATTGTTTTAGAAACACTAGCAGGATTCTCGCTAGGAGCTGAGTCCATTGCATTATTCGCACGTGTTGGCGGTGGTATATATACCAAAGCGGCAGATGTTGGAGCTGATTTAGTTGGTAAAGTAGAAGCTGGTATTCCAGAAGATGATCCTCGTAACCCTGCAACTATTGCAGATAACGTTGGAGATAATGTAGGTGATGTTGCTGGAATGGGAGCCGATTTATTTGGTTCTTACGTTGCAACTGTATTAGCTGCCATGGTTCTTGGTAACTATGTAATTAAAGATATGGGTGGGTCTATTGACGATGCCTTTGGTGGTATTGGTCCAATCTTATTACCAATGTCTATCGCTGGAGTTGGAATTATTATTTCTTTAATAGGAACGATGCTCGTAAAAATAAAAAGTAACGATGCTAAAGAATCTCAAGTTATGAGTGCTTTAAACGTTGGGAACTGGGTATCCATAGGTTTAGTTGCCATATCCTGTTTTGGTTTAGTCACTTGGATGTTACCAGAAACTATGCAAATGAACTTCTTTGGTGAAGGTTTGCAAGAGATTTCTTCAATGCGTGTATTCTATGCAACACTTGTTGGTTTAGTCGTTGGAGCAGGAATTTCATCTGTAACAGAATATTATACAGGATTAGGAAAATCTCCTATCTTAAAAATAGTACAACAATCTTCTACAGGAGCAGGAACAAATATTATTGCAGGTTTAGCAACGGGTATGATTTCTACATTCCCATCAGTATTATTATTTGCTGGAGCAATTTGGTCTTCTTATGCTTTAGCAGGGTTTTATGGAGTTGCTTTAGCAGCTTCTGCGATGATGGCAACAACGGCTATGCAATTAGCAATTGATGCTTTTGGGCCAATTGCTGATAACGCAGGTGGTATTGCTGAAATGAGCGAACAGGAACCAATCGTAAGAGAAAGAACAGATATTTTAGATGCCGTTGGAAATACAACAGCAGCAACCGGAAAAGGATTTGCTATTGCTTCTGCTGCATTAACATCATTAGCACTATTTGCTGCGTATGTAACGTTTACAGGAATTGATGGAATTAACATCTTTAAAGCGCCAGTATTAGCCATGTTATTTGTTGGTGGAATGGTGCCAGTAGTATTCTCTGCTTTAGCAATGAATGCTGTTGGTAAAGCGGCTATGGAAATGGTAGAAGAAGTACGTCGTCAATTTAGAGAGATTCCTGGAATTATGGAAGGTACTGGGAAACCAGAATACGATAAATGTGTCGCTATTTCTACTAAAGCCTCTTTAAAAGAAATGATGTTACCAGGTTTATTAACGATCGGTTTTCCATTAGTAATTGCATTTGTGCCTATGTTATTTGGTATGGATAATCTTGCTATTGCTGAAATGTTAGGTGGTTATATGGCTGGAGTTACTGTATCTGGTGTGTTATGGGCAATCTTTCAAAACAATGCAGGAGGTGCTTGGGATAACGCTAAGAAATCTTTTGAAGCTGGTGTAGAGATTAACGGTGAAATGACTTACAAAGGTTCTGAGGCGCATAAAGCTGCAGTAACTGGAGATACAGTTGGAGATCCATTTAAAGATACATCTGGACCATCAATGAACATTTTAATTAAATTAACATGTTTAATTGGTTTAGTCATTGCTCCAATTTTAGGAGGTCACGCTGATGAAACTGTGTTAACTAATACTGTTAATACTGAAGAAATTATTAAAACTGAAACTGTAGAAATTAATGAAGATGGAACTGTTGGTAAAGCGATGGCTACTTTAACTAAAGTTAGTACTAAAAATAATATAACAACTACAGAAGAAAAAACTCTTGAAGGAACACTAGAGGAGGTTCATGCTAAGGTAAAAGCTTTAAACAATAATCAAAGTGTTGACGATGTGAAAATCAAAAAAACGATTACTGAGGAAGTTGAGTAAAACTACTAATTTCAAAATTATAAATATTAAAAAGCCACGTTTATCGTGGCTTTTTTGTATTTAATAATCAGGTTTTTATACCTAGAGCTAACTGTTTGTAATGTTTTATTTTTAGTTGTGTAATGGAGGCTGCAAATAACATATAGTAAATACTATCTAATCCTTTGAGGTTGTACAGTATCAAATGCATCATGAGAGAGTGCTAACAGATGGTGGTGGAAATCCAATTCATAATGCATTAGGTGAGGTGCTTGTTTTTGATTGCGTTAAACGCTGTGATGCTACACACAGAAATATAGGTTTAGGCTGAGCGTATTCTGGAGTCAATCTCAATTTTGAACTCGTTTTAGAGCATTTGGCAACAGCTGTACCGCAATGCATGAAGCAAATTTTAGACTATAAAAATAAGTTTAAATCGGTGGTTATAAAAATTTATGATTTGATCATAAGGTTGGTAATTTAGAACACGATATAGCCGTTTATGAGTTGAATTTTGTTATCTGCGTAAAAGATAAACGAAAACAATCAGAGTTTCTCTTGAAATCTCAAAACAAACAACTTATAAATCTATTATTAAAAATAAAGACTGATATTGAGTAACTTATCATAACCGAAGTTAATTACAGTAACATTTAAGATTTTATTTTTCTTGATTTTAGTATCTTGAACGTCTAATTCAATAGGTTAGTGTTTAAAAAGGATTCTTTACAAGTTATTACATTTCAAAGTTATGGTACAGATACTCATTTTTATATGCGTGGTCGTGCTCTAGAGGATGAAACTATAAATCTGGAACAGAAGGGACTGTTTGGTTTGTTGATCAATTCTTTTAAGCGATTTGAAAGTGATGAGATCAAACATACTGAACTTAAAATAACGCTACCAAACGGAACCATTTTAAAAACTACAACAGATGACCATGGTTATTTTAAGATTGATGCCCAATTAGAAGGATTAAGTGCTTTAACGAATGACGACGGTTGGCTTAGTTTTGAGGTTGCTTATGATGATGTCAATATCAAACGTAGTATTCAAAACTCTAATCGATTTCCCGGTGAGTTATTAATACCAGGTATTAAGGCTGAATATGGCGTCATAAGTGATATAGATGATACAATAATTCACACGGGAGTAGTATCTACCCTTAAATGGAAAGTCTTAATCAACAGTATTTTTAAAAGTGCCACTAGTAGGATTCCATTAGAAGGCGCAGCAGATTTTTATCACAAGTTACATAGAGGTTCATCTGGTAAGCATGCTAATCCTATTTTTTATGTGAGCCATAGCCCGTGGAATTTATACCGTTATCTCGAATTCTTTTTGAAACAGAATACGTTTCCTAAAGGTCCTATTCTACTTAGAAGTTTTAAGGACATATTCAAAAAGAAGTCTGGAGATAGGCCTCAAAAGCATATTGAAATTATCAATATTTTGAAAGCTTATCCCAAATTTAAATTCATTTTAATAGGAGATAGTGGGGAACATGACGC
Source organism: Psychroserpens burtonensis DSM 12212 (assembly GCF_000425305.1). Classification (GTDB taxonomy): domain Bacteria; phylum Bacteroidota; class Bacteroidia; order Flavobacteriales; family Flavobacteriaceae; genus Psychroserpens; species Psychroserpens burtonensis. Next base: position 128,307 of record NZ_AUDE01000012.1, on the reverse strand, counting down.
AGATATTTATATAGAAATTGCAGATGAATTTCCAACACAAGTTACTGCGATATATTTGCGAAGTGTCAAGCATAGAAAAAAAATGCTCAGAATAAGAGCTCTATTTAAGAACTATGATCAAATACCTGTGTTATTGGTAGAAAGTAGTGATGAGGCTATTGAGCATGCTAGGGAACACTCTTTTATCGCTTAAGTATTCTATCAATTCGTGTTTTATTTTGTTGTTGTAATAAAGAAGGATATAAGTTGAAGATTATATTGAATATAAAAAGGATGACTGCATAAGTAGCTAGTCCGTTTATTAATTTTATAACGCTCACTACAAGAATAGCAATGAAGGTCACAAAATGACCGATTTCTGCATAGACCATTTCAGTTCTAATGTCCTGTAATTCTGAAGTGCTAGGTCGCGTTTTAAATTTTAATTTTTGATTAAAATATTTAAAAAACGTATGTTTTACTAGCCATTTGAAACCTGTCAATCCAATGGCTCGATTTGTAGATTCTTTTTTTATAAAATTAAAGTTAGAAATTAATGAGTAAAAAGGCATTGATTTGATAGCATTGTTAAGCAATAATCCAATGGTCCAAGAGGCCAATGTGAAAACAAAAGCATTAAGAATATAGATTAGAATAGTCATCTCAATTAAGTTTGATTTAGCCTCGCGTTAAGGATTGAACGGTCTGTTTGAGCTCCTCGAAGAGAGCGAGTAGTGAAAGCCTGACATTTTGTGATCCTGCGAGGTTTTTGAAACCTTGTAGTTATAAGCAAAATGTAACGCCCTAAAACAAACCATTTATCTGCGCATCAATCTTATTGATGATTTCACCAAGATCTTCAGGGTTTGCAACAAAGTCTAAATTATCAACGTCTATTATCAATAAATTACCTTTATCATATGTTGTAATCCAAGCTTCATAACGTTCGTTAAGTCTGCTGAGGTAATCAATACTAATAGAATTTTCATAATCGCGTCCACGCTTGTGAATTTGTGACACTAAATTAGGGATAGAACTACGCAAGTAAATCAATAAATCTGGCCCTTCAACAAAGGACTCCATAAGGTCAAAAAGAGAACGGTAATTTTCAAAATCACGGTTAGTCATTAATCCCATGGCATGCAGATTGGGAGCGAAAATATGCGCATCTTCATAAATGGTTCTATCTTGGATGATATCTTTACCACTCTTGCGAATTTGAGACACTTGACGAAACCTACTATTTAAAAAATAGACTTGAAGGTTAAAACTCCAACGTTCCATCTGATTGTAAAAATCATCTAAATATGGATTGTCAACCACATCTTCTAATTGTGGTTCCCATTTGAAGTGTTTAGCTAGTAATTTAGTAAGTGTAGTTTTTCCTGCACCAATATTTCCTGCGACAGCAACATGCATATTTATTTGAGTTTTAGTTGGTATTTATGAAGTATTTTAGAGTCGTAAATATACACCGTTTCATTGGTTAGTAAAAACTGATTTATTAACAATTTTGGCATTGAAATAGGGCGAATAGTTTCGGCTTTTTGCGATTTATAAAAAAGATCAGTTTCTGTTTTTAAAATGAGGTTCTCATTATCTGCAGCAAATGAAGTGTAGCCTTTGTTTTCGAGTTTCGAGATTAAACTTCCGAAGTAGGTATATTGATACAAATATTTTTCAGTGAGCATCCAGCAATAATTATAATCGCTCGCTAATGCTAAAACATTTGATTGTATAGGCACAGTTGTAGCTCTCACCTTGTCGGTCTTATAATCATAGAGTTCTAATTGTTGGAGATCTTGATTAAAAATCCAAAGTGTATTATCATAGCCAGTCGAGATATGAGATACATTTTTATAAGGTTGCTTAGTATTGAAATCAACTTTAAAAATTTCGGCTAATCGATTATCGAGAATTAGAATCGTATTGAAATCCTGATAAAACACGTTGATTTTTAATGGATTAAAAGCATTAACTGTCGTTGGGAAACCCAATTGAACGTTGCTGTAATTAATAGCTGGTTTATCAGAAGATTTTTTATAGAGGATATTGCCAATGGTATAATAAACCGTCTCAAAATTATCTACAGCTATAATTTCATCTGCTTTGAAAGCGATTGCGTTAACAGGAGTTAACCCAATTTGAGATTGAGCAGCAGCCATGGAGGTGAAAATCAATAAAATGTATCTAATTAAAGCCATAGGTGTTTTACAAAACTGAAAAGTACAAAAATTGAACCAGTATTTAGATAACTATAATTGTGATCGTAGATGGTGTGATTTTTTAATTTAGAATACCAATTTGTATCCAAATCCACGAACATTGATAATTTGTATGCTATCGTCTTTTTTAAGTTTCTTTCTCAGTTTGGTGATAAAGACATCCATGCTTCGCGCCGTAAAAAAATCATCTGTTCCCCACAGTTTATTGAGTATAAGTGAGCGATCAAGTACTTTATTTTTGTTTTGTACCAAGTGATATAATAAATGTGATTCTCGGTGTGTTAAGGGTTGTTCATTAGACTCAAAATATAATATTTGCTTAGGAAAATTAAATGTGTAATGCCCTACTTTTATAATATCAGCTGTTTTTTGGACTTGTGTGCGGTTGAGTAAATTATTGATTCTTACAATAAGTTCTTCCATACTAAACGGCTTTTTGAGATAGTCGTTACCACCAATATTAAAACCTTCAACCACATCTCTAGTTTGTGACTTTGCTGTTAAAAAAATTATAGGAATACTATCATCAATTGCTCTGATCTCCTTAGCAAGTGTAAAGCCATCTTTTTTTGGCATCATGACATCTAGGACTAAAATTTTTGGAGCTTGTTTTTTATAGGTCTCAAAAGCGATGTTTCCATTCTCACAAAGCAAAACATGAAAGTCTCTAGTCTCTAAGCTTTCCTTGATAATCTGTCCTAATGCTGGCTCGTCTTCTGCAAGCAAAATAGTAGTTTTAGACATTTGACAGTTGGATTTTAAAAGTTGTTAGTTGTTTTTTGAGATCAAGATCAATCGATCCATTGTGCTTTTTAATAATTTCATTAGCATAATACAAGCCAATTCCAAACCCTTTAACGTCATGCGTGTTTCCTTTTGGTACACGATAAAACTTTTCGAAAATTCGGTCTTTGTCTACCTTTGTTAACGATGATCCGTTATCAGAAATTGAGATGTCTATATGATTCACAGTCTGTTTTAGAATAATATGTATGGTGTTGCCACCATATTTACAAGCATTATCAAGAATATTATTAATGGCATTTTCAAAATGAAAAATATCTACATGTGCAAAAACAGCAGCTTCAATGTCATGAGATATCATTTTTTTTTGATCATTAAATTTATGTTTCTCTGTGATTGTGGTAATCACTTCGGAAATATTATAAGTATCAAAATTGAGTTCTAAATTATCACTATTTAGAGAAGCAGTCTCCAACAACTTTTCAACCATAGTATTTAATTTTGATAATTGAGATCTTGACATCTCTAAATAGGTTTTCGCTTTCTCTTTGTTGTCAATCATATTGAAATTCTGAAGACTCTCCAAAGCAACACCAATAGTAGCAATAGGTGTTTTGAACTCATGCGTAATATTACTAATAAGATCATTTTTAACTTCTGCTAGTTGTTTTTGACGTTTTATTATCTGTAAAAGATAGAAAAGACAACTAATGACAGATAAAACTAAAAGTGTTGAAATGACGATTCCCCAAATGATGCGTTTGAAGACATCATTTGAAATAGTATTAAATAAGATGCTTAATTCACTGTTTTTGGGTAGTAATGCCGATTTAGAAGAGGTGCTTAAAAATGATTTTAATTGAACCGAATCTATAAATTCTATGTCTTTTTCAACCGCGTTATAATAATCAATATCGGTTGAAGGATCTTTATATTTGATCGTATAATTAATACCTATATCCTTTCTGAGAAGTTCAGATTGTAATAACGTATCAATGCCTTTTAGCGATAAAGAATCTGTTTTCATCGATATTATAATCTTAGATGTAAACTGTCTTAAACTTTTATCTGAAAATAGGGTGTCTTTATTTGTAGAAGCTATGGAAAGCGTATCTACATTAATATTTGTAATACGATTTGAAGGCGAATCCTTAAAATCGACAGTAGCGTTTAATTGCATTTGACTAATAATAGAGTCAGCCTTTGGTCCTTTAACTACAGAAACACCATTCAATAAACTTGGGTTAATAGAATCAATACCACTAAACCCATCGGTGTCAGATTCAGTGATAGAGCTCATGATACTATCAAATCTACCATTCTTAAGGAAGTCTTTTTGATTCATACCTTGAAAGCTAAAACCAATGGTGCTATTTTCGGCCAAATTAGCATAATAGTCATCCACCGCTTTATCTAAACTTGTTTGTACATCATTGACAAGTTGCTGTTTACTAGATAAATAGTTTTTGTAATTCCAGTAGGCTTGAATCCCTATTGTAGACAGTATTACAATGACAATAACATATAGTATAGATCTGTATTTAGTATCGTTCATATTCCAAAAGTAAATGTTAAAACCTTTAAAAGCTAATCGGTTAACACACGTTAACATTGGTTAACTATAATCTATGTAAGGCAGAATTATATTTGTAGTGTATTAATCACAAAATAAAACATCATGAAAACAGTATTTACATTTTTAGGACTTTTAATTGCAACAGTTACGTTTAGTCAAGCTCAAAATTTAGAAGGAAAGGTGACCACAGAAAACATTAAAATCACAAATTTGAGTGTTTCGGTAACAGTAGACTCGGCAGAAGAAGTTAAGACTACTTTTGATATGAAAGACATCAAGAGCATATTAAATGAAGTCGAAGGCGATGAAGAGATCTCTTTTGAAATTACGTGTAACGGGGAAAAAATATCAGAAGGTGTTACAAAAAAAGTGTCCTATCGTGTGACGGGAAATTCAAATGATAAAGATGCTTTTTTGAAGCGTATAAATAAAATTAGAAAAGCAGCAATTACATATTATAACAATAAAGAGTAGTCATTAAATGAGCTTTGAAAAACACTTAATGAACCTTTGTTTCTAGAGCTCATTTTCTATAAAATCAACATTTAAATACATTCAAACAAATGAAAGTACTCGTGAAATTAATTATCGTGTCCATATTTCTGCTCTGCGGAACAATCAACGCTCAAGAATTTATAGGTGAAGCAACATATAAGTCTAAACGACAAATAGATGTTAAGTTAGATAGCACACAGATGTATTCAGGAATGCAAGAGCAGGTGATGGAAATGTTGAAAAAGCAATTTGAAAAAACGCACATCCTTACGTTTAATAAAGAAGAGTCTGTTTACATAGAAGAAGAATCACTTGGTGCTCCAAATCCACAAGGAATGCAAATGACAATAATAGGTGCAGGAGGATCTGATGTGTTATATAAAAACCTAAAAGAGAAACGTAACACGAACATGAGAGAAACGTTTAGTAAGCTTTTTTTAGTTAAAGGTGGTTTGAAAGAACATGAATGGACTTTAGAATCTGACACAAAAAATATTGGGGAATACACATGTTTTAAAGCCACTATGACCAGGGAAGTTGAAGAGGTTAAGAGCGGTTTTACAATAGATAAAGATGAAGACTCACATGAAAAAGTAGACAAAGAGGCGCCAATGAAAACCATTACTATTACGGCTTGGTACACACCACAAATTCCGGTAAGTGCAGGTCCAGCTGGATATCATGGACTTCCTGGATTAATTCTTGAAACTAATGATGGTAGTCAAACTATAATTTGCAGTAAGATTATTATTAATCCCAAAAAGTCTAATGAAATTATAGAACCTACAAAAGGTAAAGAAGTGACCCAAGAAGAATTTGATGCGATCTTGATAAAGAAGATGAAAGACATGCAAGAGCGATTTAGACCTAATGGAAGAGGGGATGGAGAGCGTATAGAAATTAGAATTGGAGGTTAATTTATTAAGAAAAGTTTAACAATTGAGGTTTAAACATTTTGGTGTTTTTCTTGTCCTAGTCGTTGTATTAATATTGCGTTTAAGCGAAAATGCAGCGTTAATGTTATTATAAAGACAACGCAATTGTTTAATCTTTATATAGATTTGCTCAACATGAATTTCAACAACTACAAAATGCAACTACCTTTGCCTAAGTTTTCTATCATTCTATTACTATTGTTTCTATCACTACAAGTAAGTGCTCAAGACTTTCAAGGTCAAGCTATTTATCAAACCAAAACATCTATGGATATGAGTGGTTGGGGAGGAGATCAAATGAGTGAGCAACGAAAAAAGCAAATTGCAGATCGAATGAAAAGTATGTTAGAGAAAACTTACGTGCTTAACTTCAATAGAAGTGAATCTACCTATAAAGAAGAAGAAAAATTGGCTGCACCAGGATCTAATAATAGTCGTTGGGGAGGAATGATGAGCAGCTTCACTGGTGGACCGCAATACAAAAATGTGAAAGAATTTTTGATTTTACAAGAACAAGAATTCTTTGGCAAACAATTTCTAGTAAAAGATTCTTTATCAAGCTTAGATTGGAAGCTTGGAAGCGAAACCAAACAAATTGGACAGTATACGTGTTTCAAGGCTACTACAATTAAGCCTGTTGATGACATGGACTTTATGAGCATGCGAAGAAGAAATAGAGGTAATGATGAAAAGAAGGAAGGCGAAGAAAAGGCAGACTCCACAAAAAAAGAATCAGACGATCCTTTTGATGAATTAGAAGTGCCAAAATTTGTAGTTGTTACTGCATGGTATACGCCGCAAATACCAGTGAGTACAGGTCCAGGAGAATATCACGGACTCCCAGGATTAATTCTTGAAGTAACGGCAGATAAAACAGTCATGTTGTGTACCAAAATTGTAATGAACCCTCAAGAAAGAGAAGCGATAGATAGACCAGAAAAAGGAGACATTGTTACTCGTGAGGAGTATAACCAAATCATGAAAGATAAGATTGCCGAGATGAGAGAAATGTATGGTGGTCGAGGCGGTCGAAGAAATTAAATTACTAACCAAAATCGTTTTTATTATTCCGAAAATAAAATAGGAACAAAAACCAATCAAATGAAAAAATTATTAGTTGTTTTAATGCTTTTAATAGCAGGCGTTTCTAGTGCTCAAGTTACCGCAAAAGGTGTCGTGAAAGATAGTATTGGAGCACCTTTAGAATTGGCAAACGTAATTGCTATCAATAAAGAAACCAAAGCGATGGCATCGTATGCCATTACCAATGAAAAGGGTTTTTTTAAACTCAATTTAGACAAAAACACAACGTATACCGTACAAGTGAGTTATATTGGAATGAAAACCGTTTCTCAAACGATTTCAACTAAAGAAGCAGACATTACTAAAGATTTTACGCTCCAAAATGACAATGCTCTGGCAGCGGTAGAGCTTACTTATGAAATGCCTGTGACCATAAAAGGTGATACATTAATCTATAATGCCGATTCATTTAAGGATGGCTCTGAACGAAAGCTAGAAGACGTCCTCAAGAAATTGCCAGGTGTTGAGATTAATGCCGACGGACAAATAGAAGTCGAAGGTAAAGTCGTAAATAAACTTATGGTCAATGGGAAAGATTTCTTTGATGGCGATACAAAATTAGCGACTAAAAATATTCCTTCAAATGCGGTTGATAAAATTCAGGTGTTACGAAATTATTCTGAAGTTGGTCAATTAAGAGGTGTCACTAATAATCAAGATAATGTTGCTATTAATATCAAACTAAAAGAAGGAAAAGAGAGTTTTTGGTTTGGAGACGTTACATTAGGGGCTGGAGTGGCAGATACAGATGATTTATACCTTGTGCAACCTAAACTGTTTTATTACAGTCCTAAATACAGTATTAACGTTATTGGTGACATGAATAATATTGGGGAAGTGGCTTTGACCAATCGAGATATTAGAAATTTTGGAGGCGGTTTTAGACGTCCAAGCCAAGGGAGTGGAACAAGTATTAACTTAGGAGATAACGGTCTTGGAGGCCTAACCAATATTGGGAATGCCCAAGAGATTGTAACAAAATTGGGTGCAGGTAACTTTAGTTATGCACCACAAAAAAACCTAGACTTTAGTGGCTTTTTAATTTATAATAGCAGTCGTTTAAGAACTCGTGAAGAAAGTTTTGTGAGATATATAAATTCTGATTTGGGTATTCCTGATGAAGAGACCGTGCAAACTGGAAGAGAAGCCACTAATCAAGGATTAGCAAAATTAAGCGCATCTTACAAGCCAAACTTTAATAATCAATTAGATTACGATCTTTTGGGTAGAATTTCTTCAGATTCAGAGCGACAGGATATCTTGTCATCGGTAGTTGGAAGTACCAGTCAATTTAACGAAGTAAAACCGTTTAGTATCAATCAAAATTTCAATTACTACTACACGCTAGATGAAAAAAATATTTTTGCACTTGAAGCGCAGCATTTAATAAGAGACGAGGATCCGTTCTACAATGCTCTATTAGGTAATGACCCAACTAATAATAACAATCCAGTTAATCCAGATGATGCGCTTGATGATCCAGACGCCTTTGACAATACTGCTTTAGCTTTAGGTTTTGACAGAGATCAATTTGGATATAACCTGAACCAAGAGAGACGTATCAAAACGAATCAATTAGATGCCAAATTAGATTACTATTATATCTTAAATAATAAGAGTAATATTAATATAACCTTAGGTACCATTTTAAGTAACCAAAGATTTAATTCTAATATATTTCAGTTTTTAGATAACGGTTCTGTATTTGATCCAGTTGCAGCATTGACAGATGGAGAAGGTACTCTTTTGAGAAATGAAAACGATACTGAGTATAACTTTAGTGATGTGTATTTAGGATTTAAATACAGACTTAAAACTGGAAAATTTACAATTACTCCAGGACTATCTTTACACTCTTACGGAAATAAGAACACGCAATTTGGAACTGAATTTAAAGACAATTTCTTTAGAGTTTTGCCAGAATTTGAAACATTAATTCAATTTAAAAAAAGTGAGACGTTAACGTTTAGATATAATATGAGTAACTCTTTTACTGATGTTAATAGTTTGGCTGAAGGATTGGTGTTAAACAGTTTTAATAATATTAGCTTTGGTAATGCAGAATTACAAAATTCATTATCACATAATTTGAGTTTGAGATATTTTAGTTTTAATCTTTTTAATTATACGAATGTGGTTGCTATTGCGAATTATAGTAAAAATATCGATCAAATTAGAAGTTTAACAAATTTTGATAATGTGATTCAAACCAGTTCATTTTTTAATTCTAATTTTGCAGATGAATCTGCAAATGTATTTGGACGTGTAGAACGTACTTTTAAAAAAATTAGAGCACGAATGGCTGTGCGTTTCTCCTACTTTAAAAGAAATCAATTTGTTCAAAATAGACGAACAGTAAGTGAAAACTTTAGTCAAACGTATTCTCCAGAATTACGTACAAATTTTAGAGATGCACCAAATGTGAGCATACGATACGATTATTCTATTAACAGTAATGATCAAGGGACAACGTCAACACGATTCGTAACAAATTCACCTTCAATTGAATTTGATGCTTATATCTGGAAATCGATAACCTTTAGAACAGATTTCACCTATACCAATCAAGCTGATGGTGTTAGACCTTCACAATCTTTTCAAACTTGGGATGCGAGTTTAGCGTATAGAAAAGATAAAGATGCCAATTGGGAATATGAAGTGAGAGCATCTAACCTATTAGATGTTGATGCTAGAATAAATAACAGTGCAGGTAATATTTCAGTATTTAATTCAGAAACGTTTATTCAACCGCGTTTTGTGACCTTTAGAGTGATCTATACCTTGTAATATATATTGGATGTTATCCTTTTTAGTTTAAAACTACAAAGGGGCAGGTTTTATTCGTTGTTTTATATTTTATAGTATTGAACTCATGAATATAAATGTCTCGGCAGTCCCTCTCTTTGGGGAGCTTCATCAAAGACTCCATTCTTAACGCAAAGATAAAAAGGCCTACTTACATATAAAGAAGGCCTTTTTTATTAAGAGCCTATGACATCCTTAAGCTGTTAATTTTATAATAAAACCACTAGTAATGTTTAATATTTATATAGATTTGTTAGACAAACTAACTGTTATTTGCAATTATGAAATTTATACTTACCACATTTACAGCCTTGTTTTTCATAGGATTAATGATTATTAATCCAAGTACAAGCACCAATTCAAACAATCCGCAAGATGCTAAAGAATTTCAAGGCCAGGCCGTTTACATGGCGAAATCTTCTATAGACTTTGGGGCTTGGGGAGCAAGAATGAGTGAAGAACAAAAGAAGGCCATGAAGGCACAATTAAAAAATCGACTAGAAAAAACATATACGCTTACATTTAATAAGTCAGAATCTTACTTTACGGAAGAGGAAAAGCTAGATGCGATGTCTGGGGCAACAGATTCTTGGGGGAAAAACTTTGCAGCAGGAGATCAATACAAGAATGTAAAGACCAATACACAAATTCAAGATCAGGAGTTTTATGGCAAACGTTTTTTAGTAAAAGATAGCCTACAACCTATAGATTGGAAATTAGGATCAGAAAGCAAGCAAATAGGAAGTTACATGTGTTTTAAAGCCACAGCATCTATACCGACAGATGAATTGACATGGTATTCTTTTTCTTGGCCTAATAGTGCTCCAGCTGCTAATACTGCTACTGGAGAAACAATAGAGCCAGAAATTGCAATGACCGAGGTAGAAGCGTGGTATTCGCCACAAATACCTGTGAGTCATGGACCATCAGAATATTGGGGGCTTCCAGGATTAATTTTAGAAGTAAGTGCAGGAGATACCACAATGTTATGTTCTAAATTGGTCATCAATCCAGAAGAAACTATTGAAATAGAGGCACCAGATAAAGGAAAAGAAATTAATAAGAAAGATTACCAAGCTACGCTTGTTGAGAAAATGAAAGAATTTAGATCTCAACGTATGGGTGGTAGACGTGGATAATTATTTTATCCAATTTCCGAAGAAAAAAAGCCTTCTCAATTAAACTGAGAAGGCTTTTTACTTGAAAATTGTAGATCTAATAATCTCTTAAAACATGCATAGTCCCAGAAATTGGTGTCTCATCTGAGCTATTGAAATCTGTAATAACACCCGTAAAGTTGATATCTATATAATTATCAACGTCGCCAAGATAAGTGACGTTAGAGGTTCCTATAAATTGAGATTCTAAGGTGGTGCTATCAAAGTTCTCATCAAAGAAATTCAAATAGCCATTGGTATACGTGTTAGCTCCATTAAAAGCATCTATATAAAAATTGAAGTAACTTTCTTGGTTTTCAGAAGTATAAGAAACGGTTAGGTAGTTGCCGTCAAGTCCACTTTGAATATTGAAGTTGTAGGAGATAGGAGGGTGGTCATTTACTTGATACGTGATAAACTCCTCAATAGTATTACAAGATTGAATGGTGCCTAAATTAGTTAATGGCGTTGTAAATGTATAGCTTAAAGAGTCTGTTTCTTGGATGTTAACATAGTCACTCGCTTTTAATGTGAATGTATTATCGACATCACACCTAATAAGGTTAATCTCAAAATCTCCATTAGTAACAAGATCTGTGAAATACTCATTACCATATCTTAAACGAACATAGCCATCTGTAATCGCGTTACCATCACAATCATTAAAAGTTCCTATCACAGTTTCAGAAATAAGGTCGGGGTTTTCTTGGATGGTAACATTGATGCTTGTATTTTCAGTAAAAGGGCCAACGGTATTGGTGTAAATCGGACTTCCGCCACACAAATCATAAGAATAGACATTAATTTCTAAAGTTTCGTTGGCTGGAACCAATCCGCAAGTTTCTCCGTTTTCGTTGGTATAACCATAGCCTGTCCCAAAATTGCTGCTAGTTAACGCAACATAAGCGTTAGCTAGTGGATTTCCTACACTATCATTTACAGTAACACAAAAATCGATATAGTCAGCAGGTACATCGCAATTCCAAAATGAAAAGTGAGACACGTTTCCTACATATGCATTCCCAACTAAAGTTGCTTCACCATCTTCAATCCAATACCCGTTAACTTCATCAAAATACCAAAGCGGTATGGAGCTTGGCGCAATTGCTATGAGACTTGGATCTAAAGGCATAGTGATTTCTGCGCTAGAACCTTCAGCTAAGTTCAAATCTTCACCATTATCACCTCTCAACTCAACAGCCAACATTCCAAACGTTTGGAGCATACGCGCTTCATTTTGAGCGTTGGCAGCATAGAGCATTCCTGGCATTTGATCTTGCATATTTTCATCAGCAGGATCTAAATGGTGCATAATGACATTCACACTGCCAGAGTATGAGGAACCATCTGGTTTTATATAATCACCTTCAAGAGCTACAGATGCTCCGTTTTGTAAATTGATGGTTTCTTGAGTCCCGCTTGAGGTTGTGCCAGCACTAGTTTCTGCTAACATGGTAATGCGAACCTTATTTGTACCTTCACTTGGTACAACTGCGCTTGATGCATGAATGAAACCAGCTCTTTCAGCTTTTACATATCCAAAACGTTCGTTAACCGTGGCATTATTAATTATGAATACACCATTTGGATCTGTACTTGCAGTTGAGCTTCCAATGCTAATCATTACATTTTCAATAGGATTATTGTTAGTGTCTACAACAGTGCCTAAAAATGTTCTAGAAATTTCACTCCCAAAATTTTGAGCAAATGCTATTGGGTCTGGGTTCGGATCTTGATTTTGAGTATTACTAGGACTGTCATCTTTGTTGCAAGAGGCTGCGCAAAATACCAACGAGACTAATAAAACGAACTTGAAAATTTTCATAGACAATTGATTTAAATATAGAGTTGTATACTAAAGATGGTGATTTTATTAAAAGGTTGCGTAGAATCGTGTTTTTTTTAAAAGTGGATATATAAAAAGTCAATTTATGAGTCGTGTGTCACATTGAGCGCAGTCGAAATGCACTAGTAATCCATTTTTTAATTTTTTGCACTGGCCTTAAAATGACAGGAGGCTGTCTTTTTTAGACAACCTACTTATATCGTTTAGATTTTTGATTTATTTACAAATCAAAAGCAGCTTTCACCTTATCCACATAATCCAATTTCTCCCATGTAAACAATTCTACTTCGAGGGTAATTGGTTCACAGCTAAGTTGATTAAATAATGGGTTACCAAATTTTACTTACTGCTTCTCCATTAAATAAGTACCATAAGGGACACGAGGTGAAGATGAAGCACCTTCATAAGGTAGCATTACATTACCAACAACGTAAATGGTTGCAGTGATTTTTTCTGGGTTACTTTGATTAACTAAATAACGTAACACTAGTCCTGTTGATAAATATTTTCGGTTTGGATCTGAAAAATACATGTCAATTCGTCTTTCGTTAGGTAGGCAGGCTGGACAATTATGGTCTGCTCCCTTGACAACATATCTACCACCAATATTTCTTTGCAGATTTAAATTTGTACTATTAAGTAATGGGATTGTATTAACAACTGTAAGTCCATTTATGCTGTATGAGTATTCTCCAATCATATAATCTTCGTAATAATCATCGTTAAAGGTTTGTATTTGCTTTTGTAACACTAAAGTAAAAGAAGAATTCCCATCACTAAAAACCCATGTGCCAATAAATTTATTTAATTCATTGTCTATATCTTTTACATAAGAATTATCTGCTATTTCGTGAATATAAGTGTCTAATGGAACTATTGGACTTTGTGCTTTACATGATAAAGCTAAAAGTAATACTGATATTGTAAAAAATAAGTTTTTCATAATTATATGTGAACTAATATAAGAACTCTATGCAAAACAAAAAACCTCTAAAATAAAATTTAGAGGTTTTGAAATTTCTAATTAATATTTATTTATTGTTTCTCCATTAAATAAGTGCCATATGGCACACGAGGTGAGGTGAAGCCATCTATAGGAACTGCAACTCCAGTTCTTGCACGAATTGTTGCAGTCATTTTTTCAGGATTATTTTCATTAACTAAATAACGTAAAATTAATGAAGTTGATAGATACTTTCGATCTGGATCAACTAAATATAATTCCAAAACTCTTTCGTTTTCTGAGCAATCATTACAACCAGAATCTTGTCCGTTTTCTAAATACCTGCCACCAATATTTCTAATATTTAAATATACGATTATATTCTCATTAGTTTGCGAATTATTCGTTGCATTTGCTTCCTGTAGAGAAGATAGTGTATTTATTATCTCTAAAGTATTAATCAAATAGGCATATTCTCCAATGATATAATCTTCATAATAATCACCATTGAAAGTTTGTTCTTGTTTTTGTAAAGTTATTGTAAATGTTATGTTATTTTGGCTAAAAATCCATGTGCCAGCAAATTTGTTCAATTCGTTATTTAAATCTTTAACATAAGCATTATCTGGTATCTGATGTTCATAAGTGTCCAAAGATAAAATTGGACTTTGCGCTTTACATGATAATGCGAGCAGTAAGAATAATATGGCAAAAAATAAGTTTTTCATAATTAGATGTCAACTAGTATAAGAACTCTATGCAAAACAAAAAACCTTCAAATTAAAATTTAGAGGTTTTTAGAGTATTAATATAAATTACTTATTGTTTCTCCATCAAATAAGTGCCATAAGGCACACTAGGTGAAGACGAAGCACCTTCGTAAGGTAACATCACATTGCCAACAACATAAATAGTCGAAGTAATTTTTTCTGGATTATTTTCATTGACTAAATAACGAAGAACAATGCCTGTAGATAGATATTCTCGATTTGGGTCTGAAAAATATAAATCAATTCGTCTTTCATTAGCTAAGCAGTCAGTACAATTATGGTCTGGTCCTTTGACTACATATCTCCCTCCAATGTTTCTATCATCCAAACTAAGTTGGGTGTTGTTTAAGGTAGGTATTGTATTTACTATTGTTAACCCATTACCTACATAGGCATACTCTCCAACTAAATAGTCTTGATAATAATCATCATTGAACGTTTGCTCATGTTTTTGTAAAACTAAAGTAAATGAAGTTGTACCATTAGTAAACAGCCATGTGCCAACAAATTTATTTAATTCGTTATTTAGATCTTTGACGTATGCTCCGTCAGGTATTTCGTGATAATATGTGTCTAAAGCTAAAACTGGGCTTTGTGCTTTACATGATAAAGCTAAAAGTAATACTGATATTGTAAAAAATAAGTTTTTCATAATTAAATTTCAGAAAACATAAAAGCTCTGTATAAGAAAAAAAACCAACCAAAAACTAAATAGTATTTTAGTTTTTGGTTGGTTTTGATAATCTTATTTTTATTGTTTCTCCATTAAATAAGTACCATAAGGTACACGTGGTGAAGTAGGTGCGCCTTCATATGGCAAAAGGGAACTGCTCTTCAGATATAATGTTGCAGTCATTTTCTCAGGATTAGTTTCATTAAATAAATATCTTAGTATAATTGAAGGAGATAAATATAATCTATCTCTATCATAAAATGTCAATTCAACTCTCCGTTCATTTGGAGAGCAATCGTTACAAATTATAGATTGGTCATTTTCAATAAGGCGTCTTCCATTAATATTATTTTGAGCACTATTCTGATTATAAATATTAGCCAAAGTGTTAACAACAATCAGTCCATTACTAACATATTTATATTCACCAACTAATTTGTCTTCATAATCTGTGCCATTAAAAATCATCTCTACTTTTTTTATTTCAAAAGTTATTGATGTTGAACCTTCAGTAAAAAACCATGTTCCAGTAAACTTATTAAATTCATTATTGATGTCTTTAAAATAAGCACCATCAATTGTGCTAGACCTTGGAGCGTCTATATCTACAATTGGAGATTGAGCTTTACAAGAAAGGATAGATATAAATAACAGTATCGTATATATTAAGTATTTCATAATTATAATTATTTTTTAAAATTTAACATTGTGAATCAATAACATTATCAGTAAGGCCTATGTCTAATTTCTTCCAAGTTTCTTGAACCTGAGAAGTGCCTTCATTTGTTTGTTCCATTTGGTATAAAGATGCGCCAATATCTAGGTCTGATATAAATTTAAGTAAAACCTTTTGATACTGCGCTTCTGTGCCAGACGAATCATTTGCGTTTTCTATATATAAATCTTCTAATTGTTGGTTCATTTCTCTGTACTCATCTATACCGTCACCATTAGCATCGTTCATATCATTATATACAGCCTGTAAATTCTGAAATTTAGTAATATCATCAACTTTAATAGCATAGGTTTTAGGCGCATCTCCTTGATATGCAATCAACACAGATACAAATAGAGCATCACCATTAGGATTATTACTATTTAAAAATGGACTAGAAGTATAAAGGTTTCGTATTTGAAGTACAGAGTATATATCATCAAGAGAAAACATTGGGATCCATTTTTTGTTGGTGGTATTAAAGGGGTGAGTATGAACAGTACCATATTGATTTGGATGTAAAGGAAAGTCTACGCCATGTGTTTGATTATTTGCAGAAACATGCTTTGCAAAAGGTCCATGTTGTGGGAAGTTGCCATCATTTCTTAAACTAAAACCCGTTTCTACACTATTATTTAGTGATTGGTCTGAGTTGAGAATTGCTAGGCGTGGATTTGTATTTAAACTACTAGCATTGCCAGGATGATTATCATCCAAAAATGGATTTGGCATATTATAAGCAGGAGGAGAAGTCAATTTATTGAGTTCCTCACAATTTTTTTGATGGGTAGTTTTTGTGTTTTGTGGCTTAGGAGTAATAATTACTGTCATATCATCAGGACATGGATTGTCAATAGTTGGTTGACAATCGTCAGTATTGTTTGGGTCACCATTACCTGTACCTGAGCCACCGCCTCCACCACTTCCATTATCCGAGTCTGTTCCTGTATCTGTTCCATTGTTGTTCCCGTTGTCTGTTCCATTATTAGGTCCTCCACCAGAGAGGCAATTTGCATCTACAACAAGGTTTGTTACGGTTTCGGTAGTCCAATTTTGAGAACAACCATTACCTAACTGGCCATTATCACGTATTTTTTCTCCTTCTTCGTTTTCGCAAAAATTTCCAGTGGTTGTTACAAACTCTACACAACCAGAACCATCACCACCAATATTATCTCTTGCAATAAAGTTATCATTTACCCAATTTTCGTCGTCCAGTATAGATGCGGTTATTTTTCCTTCTAAATCAATTTCAATACCATTTTGAACTTGTTCTCTTTCGTTATCGGTCAAATCGTAAGTGATTAAAAACGCTCTGTACGTGTCATCCTGCTGTAGACTTAATAATAAGTTTTCTATCAAACCATTATCAATGTTACGAATAATTGGAAAAGTATAAGAATGATAAGAGCCATATTCAATATAGTTAGCAATATCTGTATCTACATTAAAATCAAATTGAGCGTTATATACGTCTCTTGCATCCATATTAGGATTGTCTAATTTTGATATCTTAGTAATCGTCTTTAATTTTTCTGAAAGTATAAAGTTGTTGCTAATATTTACATTCATCGATTTTTTAAGTGTAAATTGTATGTCATCGCTTAAATCTTCTTAAAAGTCATCTTTTTGACAACTAATAAAGCAAGTTAAAATTCCTAGAAGCATTACAACAATTCTAAAATGGTGTTTATCTTTTTGTTTCATAAATTTTAGGTTTAATAATTTAGTTGAAACAAAAGTCATCTTTAATTATGAAGAAGTCAATACGTAGATCTACGTATATTTGAGAATATAAATGTTAAAATTTATGGTTTGGATATCATATATAAATTCTCTAAAAATAAAAAAACCTCTAAATATTTAATTTAGAGGCTTCAATATTAATAGCTTATAATCTTTATAAATCAAACGCTTTTTTGACCTTATCTACATAATCCAATTTTTCCCATGTAAATAATTCTACATCCATCGTTAAATCATCTCCATTAGGTTGAGAAAATGTTTTGCTTACAGTTTCATTTTTTCTTCCCATGTGACCATAAGCTGCAGTTTCACTATACATTGGCTGGCGTAATTTTAAACGCTCTTCAATAGCTGCTGGTCGCATATCAAAAATACCTCTGATTTTTGAAGCAATCTCTCCGTCTGTAATATTAAATGGACAAGTGCCATAAGTATCTACATAAATGGACGTTGGTTCTACGACACCAATTGCATAACTGACTTGAACTAATAATTCGTCACAAATACCGGCTGCCACCATGTTTTTTGCAATATGTCTCGTAGCATAAGCAGCACTTCTATCTACTTTACTTGGGTCTTTTCCTGAGAAAGCACCACCACCATGACCACCTTTTCCGCCATAGGTATCTACAATAATTTTTCGTCCTGTTAAGCCTGTATCTCCATGAGGTCCTCCAATTACAAATTTCCCTGTTGGATTAATATGATACGTGATTTGGTCATTAAATAAGGCTTGAATATGCTCTGGCAATTTAGCAACCACTCTTGGGATTAAAATAGAAACGATATCTTTTCTAATTTTAGTTAACATCACTTCGTCTTCATCAAAATCATCATGCTGTGTAGACACAACTATAGCATCAATACGTTGCGGTATATTATCATCACTATACTCAATAGTTACTTGACTTTTAGAGTCTGGACGTATATAGGTAATATCTTTATTTTCTCGTCTCAAATCGGCGAGTTCTTTTAAAATCCTATGAGATAAGTCTAATGCTAAAGGCATGTAGTTGTCAGTTTCGCGAGTTGCATAACCAAACATCATTCCTTGGTCACCTGCACCTTGCTCCTCTTTACTAGCTCTGTCAACACCACGATTGATATCTTCAGATTGTTCATGGATTGCCGAAAACACACCACATGAGTTCCCGTCAAACATATATTCGCTTTTTGTGTAGCCAATTTTGTTAATGGTATCACGTGCAATTTTTTGAACATCTAAATAGGCGTTCGATTTTACCTCACCAGCCAAAACAACTTGACCAGTAGTAACTAAGGTTTCACAAGCTACTTTTGATTCGCTATCAAAAGCTAAAAAATGATCAATTAAAGCATCGCTAATTTGATCTGCTACTTTATCTGGATGGCCTTCAGAGACACTTTCCGAAGTAAATAAATATGACATATAAATTTTTAAATTTATTGAACTTCATTTTTTCACCTTTCCTTTGGAGAGGTTAGAATTGTTTTGACAATTCTTGGTGAGGAATTTTGAGATTGCTTGGTCGCTAGAGAAGTTGAAAACTAACTGCTTTAGCATTTTTATAACACTAAATGTATTTTAGTGTCAGAGGTTGCAATCAGAACAAATTTTTCCTCCCTAATAACTGGTTACAAAAGTACAGTTATTATTGAAACTAGAAAACCGATTACAAGTTAATTGGATGTTAATAGAATTTTAGAACGGACTTTTATTTTAAAAGCAAAAATCTCCAATTTTAATATTTCAGAATATAATATTGTAATAATTAAATATAACAGAAAAATTTTCTGTTTAAATAGGTTAAATGATAGTTAAACAGAAAATTACTCTATTTAATTTGGATTATAACTATATTTTTTGCAATCTTTGACCCAACAAAGTTCAAACATGTATTGAAATGTTATCAAGAAAGGTGGAGGGATTAGACCCTTTGAAACCTTAGCAACCCTTAATTTTATTAAGAAGGTGCTAAATTCTACTCAGTTGTTCGATTCATAAATCGATGCTAGATAGATAACCAAACTGTAATTACTTATCTGTAATTACTTTTTTCTTATAACATTTTTCTATTAAGTATGCTTCATCCTTAGACTATGTTCAGGGCAAGTGAGGCTTATTTGACTTTTGAATTAATATATTTTAACTCGAAAACTTAGAAAAATGAGTACACAAAAATTCGCAACCAAAGCGTTGCACGCAGGACACGACGTTAGTAAAAATGGAGGAACACGAGCGGTCCCAATTTATCAAACTACAGCTTATGTGTTTGACGATTCAGATGATGCAGCAGGACGATTTAATTTATCTGTTCCAGGATTTATCTACACACGTTTAAATAACCCAACCAACGATGTCTTAGAACAACGTCTCGCAGCCCTTGAAGGTGGGATTGCAGCGGTCGCAACTGCATCAGGTACAGCCGCTATTTCAACAACACTATTAACGCTTTTAAAAGCTGGAGATCATATTGTTGCATCAAGTAGTTTGTATGGAGGAACTTACAACCTATTGAGTGTTACCTTACCACGACATGGTATCACAACAACATTTGTGGATCCTTCAAATCCTGAAAATTTTGAGAGAGCAGCTCAAGGAAATACCAGAGCTTTTTTTGTTGAGTCTTTAGGAAACCCAAAATTAGATGTCTTAGATATTGAAGCAATTTCTAAAGAAGCTAAAGCACATAAAGTGCCATTGATCGTCGATAACACAGTAGCAACTCCTTATCTATTAAATCCAATTGAATATGGCGCTAACATCGTCATACATTCCTTAACAAAATACATTAATGGTAATGGTACTTCTTTAGGCGGAATTATCGTCGATGCAGGAACTTTTGATTGGACTAACGGGAAATTCCCAGAATTCACTGAGCCATCGGCTGGATATCACGGATTAGTGTATAGTGAAACTATTGGTCCGGCGGCATTTATAGCAAAAATTAGAATTGAAGGATTGCGTGATTATGGAGGAGCTTTGAGTCCGTTTAATGCTTTTCAAATTATTCAAGGTTTAGAAACTTTAGAATTGCGTATTAAAAAGCATAGTGAAAATGCTTTAGAATTAGCAAAATGGTTACAAGAACAACCAGAAGTGAGCTGGGTAAATTATCCAGGGTTAGCGACCAGTAAATATAAAGATTTAGCTAAAAAATATTTGCCAAATGGACAAAGTGGGATTGTGACTTTTGGGGTTGAAGGTGGATATGAATCTGCTAAAAAAGTAGCAGATACAACTAAATTATTTTCATTATTGGCAAATATTGGTGATACCAAATCATTAATTATTCATCCAGCGAGCACAACACACCAGCAATTAAGTAATGAAGCGCAAGAAGCGACAGGTGTTACTAAAGATTTAATTCGTCTGTCTGTTGGTATCGAAAATATTGATGATTTGAAAGCCGATTTGAAAAATGCTTTTATAGCAGTTAAACAAGCACTTTTAGCCTAAAAATTATGCGTATGCTATCCTTAAAATATATTGTGATTCCTAATTTCTTTACTGAAAATGGCCAATCACAAGCCATCAATTTGTCGTATCAAATATTTGGGCGACCTCTGTATGATGCACCAATAGTAATGGTTAATCATGCCTTAACGGGTAATTCTAATGTCTGCGGAAAAAAGGGTTGGTGGAATGATCTAATTGGTAAAAATAAATGTATAAATACAAATGTTTACACGGTTTTAGCGTTCAATATTCCAGGAAATGGATATGATGAAAACCAAAGCAATCGCATTGAAAACTATAAAGATTTCACCGCTAGAGATATTGCTAGAATCTTTGCGGAAGGTCTTAGTTTATTAAAAATTCATGAACTTTTTGCTGTTATTGGTGGTTCTGTTGGAGGTGCGATTGCATGGGAATTAGCAGCTTTAGAGCCGGATTTGATACATAATCTGGTCCCAATTGCTACAGATTGGAAATCTACAGATTGGTTAATTGCGAATTGTCATATCCAAGATGCTTTGTTAAACAATTCAAGAGAACCATTAGTAGATGCAAGAATGCATGCGATGACCTTATATCGCACGCCAGAGTCTTTGACGAGCAAATTTCGAAGAAGTGAAAACACAAATACAATTTTTAATGTGGAGAGCTGGCTTAATCACCATGGTAAGATATTGAATGAACGTTTTAATGTTTCGGCATATAAGCTGCTCAACCAAGTATTAAGAACTGTTGATATTACTAGAGGTCGATCTTCGTTTAGTGCTGTGGCATCAAGAATTAGTTCAAATATTCATATTGTAACCATCAATAGTGATCTCTTTTTTAAAGCGGATGAGAACTGGGAAACCTATGTGGATTTAAAATTAATTAAAGATAATGTCACCATAAATGAAATTAACTCGATTCATGGTCACGATGCTTTTTTAATTGAGTTTGGGCAATTGTCTAAATTTTTAGCCCCTATTTTTAAAACTGAAATATCTTGTAATTATGAAACTGTTCTGAAAAAGTGTATTTAGGTGAATCTATTATAATTTAAAACTCAAATTTTGTTTTTTGCGTATAGAGTTTAAAGCGTTGAAATTAATTACATACTTTTACGCTCTAACTAGATTTATGAATCGTTTTTTAGCCTACCTATTCTGTGTGTTTTGTGCGCCTGCTTTTGCTCAAGAAGAAGATCCTAATCTCTTTACTTTAGATGCGAATGTATTCTACGGAACAATCTTAGAGCACAATTCAGATATTTCTCATTTAATAACAGATCATCCTACCGGATTGATATTAAGTTACAATAAGAAAACATACGGATTTAAAGACTGGGAAAGTAGATATAACTACCCAGATTGGGGTTTTTCATTCATCTATCAGGATATGAAAAATAAAAATTTAGGTGAAAATTACAGCTTGTATGCACATTATAATTTTTATTTTTTAAATCGTAATCTTAACTTTAGAATAGGACAAGGGATTGCTTACACCACGAATCCTTATGATAAGAATACTAACTTTTTGAACAATGCTTATGGTTCAGATTTGATGAGTTCCACCTACTTAATGCTTAATTATAGAAAAGAGAATATCTTTAAAGGTTTAGGATTACAAGCAGGTATTTCAGTCATCCATTATTCTAATGCCAACTTTAGAGCACCAAATACGTCCACAAATACGTTTGTATTTAACGTTGGCGCTAATTATTTGTTTAATTATGAGAACGAACCCGAATATATTCCATTTTCCGAAGAAAAAAAATATAAAGAAAACATAAAATATAATTTTGCTTTTAGAAGTGGAGTTAATGAAAGTGATGTGATTGGTATTGGACAATACCCCTTTTATATCATATCTGCCTATGCAGACAAGCGATTAAATAGAAAAAGTGCCATCCAATTTGGTGCAGATGTATTCTTTTCAAAATTCTTGGAAGAGTTGATTACGTATTATTCTGTTGCCTTTCCAGAGTTTGATATTACGGGTGATGAAGATTGGAAACGTGTTGGTGTTTTTGTAGGTCACGAGTTATTTATTAATAAAATGTCATTTATAACCCAATTGGGATATTACGTGTATTACCCTTATGATTTTGAAGGACGCGTTTATAATAGAATTGGTTTAAAACGTTATTTTGGTGATAAGATATTTGGTGCGATAACGCTTAAATCTCATGGTGCAAAAGCAGAAGCAGTTGAATTTGGAATAGGAGTTAGGTTATGAAAAAAATAGTGTACATAATGTTTGCAATCGTTCTATTGTCTTGTAATGGAGAGAATGTGCCAGATTGTTTTCAAAATGCTGGTGATGTCATTCAAAGAGATTATGACGTTGAGGTATTTACTGAGGTTACTGTTTTTCCTCGCATAGAGTTAATATTAATTGACGCTCCAATTCAAAAAGTAACTGTCCAAACTGGGGAATATTTAATGGAGGATATTGAGGTTAAAGTAGAAGAGGGTCGTTTAAAATTGATCAATAATAATGCGTGTAACTTGACGCGCGAGTATGGAATTACAAAAGTATTTGTCAGTGCACCTAATCTTACCGAAATTAGAAATGGCTCAGGTGGAAATGTGAGTAGCCAAGGCGTTTTAAATTATTCTAGTTTGGTTTTGATTTCTGAGGATTTTACTGAAGAAGATACGGTGAATACAAATGGTAATTTTATATTAGAAATTGATTGCAATACGCTTAGTGTAATCGTTAATAACTTATCATCTGTTTTTATAAGTGGGGAAGTTGACAACCTATTTTTAGGATATTATTCTGGTGATGCGCGTTTTGAAGGGCGTCTTTTAATAGCGCAGAGTGTTGATCTCTTTCAACGCAGTAGCAACGACCTGATTATAAATGCACAGCAATCGCTAACAGGCGAAATTAGGAGCACAGGCGATGTGATTGTTGTGAATACTCCTTTGGTTGTTGATGTCGAACAGTTTTATACTGGTGCACTTATTTTTGAAGATTAATTCCTGTGATTTGTTTCGAATTTACTTTAATAAGGTAGGAATCTAGAAGTAGTAATGGTTAAAAAACCCAATCAATAACCGTTATAAATCGAACTAAAATTAGAATAAGGACTATCACAAGCATTCCAAATATTCCATATCCTATTAATTTATCATTAATTGTTTGCCTGTGTTTTTGATTTTTAGAGTTGTTGCCTTTAGGTCTGAATTTGCGAATATGATGTGTTGTTATTTTGCTATGAGATTCTAGTTCTGGCAATTTCTTTTTAGCAAATTCAGAAAGTTTAGATTCATCTCCTCGAAAAGTTATGTCCTTTAAAATTTGGTGGCCAGAATAATTTACCGATTTATCATAAATTTCGACCCATTTTTTAATTCCGTCATTAGTAGGTTGGAACAAAACCCAATGTTTTCCGGCAGCATCTAAAAACCCGCTTTCATAATATAATTCAGCACGTTTATTATTTAGCTGAGTGTCGTTTGGGTTTTATTGAATTAGGTTGCGCAACCTATTTGTTGCTTTTAATTTATTCCGTTTTTAATTTCAGAGTCGATGTGATCTAACTTTCTTTTTAAATTCATGATATTTTCTGAAGTGGATCATAACTTTCAACTCGTCAATTCCCTAAATAAAGTTTCTAAACTCGCGTTTTTTTGATTCAACTGAAGAATTTTTAGTTTATTATCGTGTGCAAAATCGAACACATAAGAACGCATGTCTTGTCCAGTAGAAAATGTAATTTCATAAGTGAAATCATGCGTATTTGTCACGGTTTTCGCATTAGGTAGCTTAATTAGAAAAGCCTCTTCAACACGATAATCAAACTCTACAATGACTGTTTGTTCCTTCTCATTACGCAAGTCTTTAAGTTTTTTGTCGGCAACGATTTCACCCTTATTAATAATGATCACACGATCACAAATGGCTTCAACCTCTTGCATAATATGCGTTGACAAAAACACGGTTTTGTCTTTGCCTATATTCTTAATCAAATGTCTAATATCTACCAATTGATTTGGATCTAATCCTGTTGTAGGTTCATCTAAAATTAAAACAGATGGATCGTGAAGTAAAGCATTAGCCAGACCGACACGCTGTCTGTAGCCTTTTGATAACTGGCCTATTTTTTTATGAGCCTCAGGTGTTAAACCAGTGAGCTCAATAACGTCATTTATTCTAGTTTTAGGCGTTTTATAAATGCCAGCATTAAATGTGAGGTATTCTTTAACATACATCTCTAGATATAAAGGGTTATGTTCTGGTAAGTAACCTACATTTTTCTGTACATCCTGTTTATGTGCTTGTACATCAAATCCACCGACTTTAGCCATGCCTTGCGTGGCGTCAATATAAGTCGTCAGGATTTTCATAAGCGTAGACTTTCCTGCGCCATTAGGCCCTAAAAAACCCACAATTTCACCAGTATTTACAGAAAATGAAATGTTGTTTAGTGCTTTTTGCGCGCCATAAACTTTTGAAATGTTTTCAACCTCAATAGACATATATAAATTTATTTATTCAAAAATACTAATTATTGCTAATGAGATAGTTTAATTTATGAATTCTTTAATTATGAAACGTAAAATCTAAAAAAATAGTTTTACAATTTTAATTTCTTAAAAATATAAGTACATTAGCATCTTAATAAAGGTGCCTGTTTTTATTAGTAACACAAATGAATACAACAAATCATACATATCATAACTGGTTTTATTTCTTTTTTAACGAAAAGATAGAGACCTCGTATGTATAATTTATTAGAAATAAATTTAATATGAGTCTCGATGAAAATCGGGACTTTTTTTATATAATTATTTGAAAATTTAAAAGAGATTGATTAAAAAAGTAGCCATACAAGGAGTGAAGGGTTCTTTTCATCACATTGTGTCTCAACACTATTTTGACGAGACTATCTTAGTGGATGAGTGTATGACGTTTGATGCTGTAATTGATAGTGTTTTAAATGGTAAAAGTGATGCAGCCATAATGGCAATCGAGAATTCTATAGCAGGATCCATTATTCCAAATTATGCACTCATAGATACACATGATTTGTATATTGTAGGAGAACATTATTTAGATATCCAACATCATTTAATGGCATGGCCTGATCAAACTATAGAGGATATTAAAGAGGTCTACTCGCATCCTATGGCTTTATTGCAGTGTAAGGTGTTTTTTAAGCAGTATCCACACATCAAATTAATAGAGGATATAGATACCGCTCAAGTAGCACAGAGGATTCAGAATAATAAAACTAGAAATATTGCCGCTATTGCATCACGTATGGCATCCCAATTATTCGATCTTGAGATACTTTGTGAGAGTATTCAAACAATCAAACATAACGAAACACGTTTCTTTGTTGTCAAGACTAAAAATTCTGAAATACCCGAAAATAAAATTAATAAGGCCTCTATAAAATTTGAATTAGAGCATAAAAGAGGAAGTTTAGCGGCTATTTTAAATGTATTGAGTGATTGTAAGTTAAATTTAACCAAGATTCAATCACTTCCTAAAATAGAAACCCCTTGGAAATATGCCTTTTTCGTCGATATAACTTTTGAGTCTTATAAAGACTATGATAAAGCCAAATCAATTTTGAAAATTATGACGCAAGACTTCAAAGTTTTGGGAGAATATAAAAATGCGAGACTATGATACAAGTTGCTAAACGTTTACAAAATGTAGAAGAATACTACTTTTCGAAGAAATTGAGAGAAGTGCGTCTGCTCATGTCTCAAGGCAAGCCAATTATCAATTTGGGGATTGGAAGTCCAGATATGGATCCTCCAGAAGCAGTACTCAATGCACTTGTAGAAACTTTTGAAGACGATGCAGCGCACAAATATCAAAGCTACCAAGGGATTCCTGAATTGAGAGAAGCCATTGCGGATTTTTATAAAACACATTTCCAAGTATCTATAAGTGCGCATACCGAAGTACTTCCTCTTATGGGAAGTAAAGAAGGAATTTTACATATATCAATGGCGTTTTTAAATGTAGGTGACGAGGTTTTGATTCCAAACCCTGGTTATCCAACGTATAAATCAGTAACTAATTTAGTTGGAGCAGTTCCCGTTTTTTATGACTTAAAAGCAGAGTCTAATTGGTGTCCAGATTTGGTGTCTTTAGCAAAAAGAGGTGTTGAAAACGTGAAAATTATGTGGGTAAATTATCCGCATATGCCAACTGGAGAGAATGGATCTGCTAAATTATTTGAAGAATTAATACAGTTTGGCAAACGCTATAATATTCTAATAGTTAATGATAATCCTTACAGTTTTGTCCTTAATCGCTTTCCTAGGAGTATTTTAAAGTATAAGGATGCAAAAGAGGTCTGTTTAGAGTTAAACTCTTTGAGTAAAACTTTTAATATGGCTGGATGGCGAGTAGGCATGTTGCTGGGAAGACATGATTATATAGATGCTGTATTACGTGTAAAGAGTAATATGGATTCTGGGATGTTTTTAGGAATTCAAAAAGGAGCTATAGAAGCCTTAAAATGTTCAGACATGTGGTTCACAAGTTTGAATAGTGTATATGAGCAACGTCGTAAAATCGTCTGGAAAATTGCAGAGGCATTGAATTGCACTTACAATAAAGGTGCAACAGGATTGTTTGTTTGGGCTAAGTTTCCAGAGCACATAGAAGCAGAAGCATATATTGATTTGATATTAAAAGAAAAGTCAATTTTTATAACACCAGGGACCATTTTTGGGAGTAACGGGAAAGGCTATATAAGAATTTCATTATGTGCTTCCATAGATCAATTAGAAGAAGCACTAGAAAGGTTAACATAGAAACTATTTATTTTTCTTCGGAAGAATAGCAACTCCTGAATTATAATATTTCCGTAGAAACGAAATTTAGATATGAATAACATATACATCATTGGTATTGGATTAATTGGCGGAAGTTTAGCAATAGACATTAAGTCTAATTATGTAGGTGCTAAAATCTTTGGTATTGATTCTAATGAGAGTCATCTTGATGAGGCTTTAAATCTCAATTTAATTGATGAAAAAGCAACTTATGATGATTTGTATAATGCAGACTTGGTCATACTTTCAATTCCTGTGGATAAAGCGGTTATAGAGTTGCCGAAGGTTTTAGATAGGATAGGCGAGCAAACTCTAGTTATTGATGTTGGTTCTACAAAGTTCCCAGTTTGTAAGTCTGTTGAAAATCATAAAAACCGACGTCATTTTTTAGCAACACATCCCATTGCAGGAACTGAGTTTTCTGGTCCAAAAGCGGCTATTGCACATTTATTTGATAAGAAAACAAATATCATTTGCGAGGTAGAAAAGACAACATTTAAACTTCAAGAGAAAGCTTTACAGCTTTTTAGAGACTTAGGTATGCGGATACGTTATATGAATCCTGAAGCTCATGATAAGCATATTGCTTATGTGTCTCATTTATCACATATTAGCTCATTTATGTTAGGTAAAACAGTGATAGATAAAGAGAGAAATGAGCGCGATATTTTTGATATGGCAGGAAGTGGTTTTGAAAGTACAGTGCGATTGGCAAAAAGTTCACCAGCAATGTGGACACCAATATTTAAGCAAAACAGAGAGAATGTTATTGAAACATTAGATGAATACATTAATAATTTAAAGCATTTTAAAGCATTGATGGAAGCAGAAGATTTTGATGCCATTTATAATGAAATGAAAAACACAAACCATATCAAAGATATTTTAAAAGGATTGGTTTAAAAGATAATAACACGACGTAGAAATAAAATTAAATTGACTTTGTTTTCTTAGGGAAACAGAACCAAAAGATCAAATGCAATGGAAAATAAAAAAGAAATGAGAACATGGTTAGATAATCTAGGATTAGATCATCCACTAGTTATTGCAGGACCGTGCAGTGCAGAGACTGAAGAACAAGTTTTAAAAATAGCGCATGAGCTTAAGGATACAGACGTTAATTATTTTAGAGCAGGTATCTGGAAACCAAGAACACGTCCAGGCAATTTTGAAGGTGTTGGTGCTTTAGGTTTAAAATGGTTACAAAAAGTAAAAGCAGAAACAGGGATGAAAACCTGTACAGAAGTGGCCAATAGAAACCATGTAGAATTAGCTCTAGAGCATGATATTGATTTATTATGGATTGGTGCGCGTTCTACAGTGAGTCCTTTTATAATGCAAGAAATTGCAGATGCTCTTAAAGGGACAGATAAAATAGTATTAGTGAAAAATCCAGTAAATCCAGATTTAGCTTTATGGTTAGGTGGTATTGAAAGGTTATATACTGCAGGAATTAAAAATTTAGGAGCAATTCACAGAGGGTTCTCTACTTATGAGAAAACGAAGTATAGAAATATTCCTGAATGGCAAATAGCTATTGAGTTTCAAAATAAATTTCCAGATTTACCATTAATCAATGATCCATCGCATATTACTGGTAAGAGAGATATGATTTTTGATGTATCTCAAACGGCATTAGATCTTAATTTTGACGGTTTAATGATAGAAACTCATTTTGACCCAGATAACGCTTGGAGTGATGCTGCTCAGCAAGTAACACCAAAGACATTAATTCGTATCATGGACGATTTGAAAATTAGAAAAGAATCAGATCCTGAAGCAGCGTTTAATAAAGATCTCGATAATTTAAGAGCTCAAATTGA
This sequence comes from Psychroserpens burtonensis DSM 12212, assembly GCF_000425305.1. Lineage (GTDB taxonomy): Bacteria > Bacteroidota > Bacteroidia > Flavobacteriales > Flavobacteriaceae > Psychroserpens > Psychroserpens burtonensis. The sequence continues at coordinate 98,562 of NZ_AUDE01000012.1, read as the reverse complement.
TGTGGTTGATAATCAAATCATAGAATTATTAGGCAAACGAATGAAGGTTGCCGATGGTATTGGCGGACTTAAAAAACAAAAAAATGTTGCAGTGTTGCAGAGCAAGCGATGGAATGAGATTTTAGGTAAAATGGTTTTACATGGTGATGAAAAAGGACTGAGTGAAGAATTTATTTTACGCATGTTTAAAGCAATTCATCAAGAGTCCATTAACCATCAAGAAAAAGTCATCAACGGTTAGTCCTTTATCCATAAATTTTAGAGCCTCATTAACTTGAGGCTTTTTTATGCGTTATACTCACCCAAAAGTATGTTTTACTCACTATTGGTTTTATAAATTCTAGATTTCATCTAGGTTTGATTCATAATTTAAAACTCATATGATGAAATTAACATTACTGGTGTTATGTGCAGTATTAATCGCATTAGGAACATCTGCTCAGGCCCTCATTAAAGGTGCAGTTTCAGATGATTTAGGTCAATTACCTTTAGCTCATATTACTATTAAAAACTCAAAAACAGGAACATCTTCAAATGACGATGGAAAATTTTTGATTGAGGCCAATCCTACAGATATCTTACAGTTTTCTTATTTAGGTTACAAGACCAAAGAAGTTTTAGTAGGTGAGCTAACGACAATTGATATGGTTTTTGATAGCTATGAGGAGTTAGATTCAGTATTAATTTATGCGCATACAGGAGCAATAAGTTGCACTACCGTTAGTTGTTATCTTATATGTGGGTGTGGACGTCGTGGTGTAAGTGCTATTCAAGACGCTTCAGTGCGAAAAATCGAGTCTGAAATCATTAAACTCTACCCAAACCCATCAAAGGATGGTATCTTTAAAATTAAGCTTTTAGAAGATGTTTCTGAAGTAAATATAATGGGAGCAGATATAACAGGGCGTATTCTTTTAAATGGAACAGAAGGAAAGCTCAGGTCTAATATTATTGTTGATTTATCAAGTCCATCATCTGGAATTTATATTATTAGTGTGTCTTCTAATGGGGTTCGAATTGCTGCTAAAAGAGTAATTAGAATGTAGATTACTGTCAATCTAAACTAAAAAGTCAATAAAAAGTATATTTTTGTTCGTGAAAGAATTCTCTTTCAAATTCAATATCTAGATTATATGCTTAAAAGAATTACATTTATTTTACTGATATTAGTGTCTTATACTACGGTAAATGCTCAAGGACAATTAGGGCCAATTACAATTACTCACGGAAAAGAAATTGAGGCCGACAAAGAAAAAATTGTTAAAATAGCTGGAGAGACTAATGGTAAAATTTACACCTTAGCAACCAAAGGGAAAAACTTTTATATTAAAGTGTTTAGTTCTGTAGACATGGATTTAATTTCTGTTAATGAAATTGAAATGGATGATTTTATTGATAAAGAACCAAACTTTGAAGAAATCGCTGTTTTAAATAATAGAATTTATATTATTGGTAGCGTTTATGATAGAAAAAATAAAGTTAATAATTTGTTGGCTGTAGAAATCTCTAAAGATGGAAAGTTAACAACAAACACTAAAAAGTTATTTTCAACCAAGGTTACTAAAAACAGAGAGAAAGGTGCTTTCTATTTTAAATACTCACCTAATCTAGATAAACTTTTAATAATGCATGCATCTCTATTTGATAAAGAGGAAATCATGCAATATGAAATTAAGCTTATTAATGAAAATTTAGACATCGTTACATCGCATTTAGAAAAAGTATCATTTGAAGATAGAAAGGATTTAGAATTTACAATTTCAGATTTTGATATCACTCAGGAAGACGATATCTTTCTTGTAATTAATGAAAGTTATAGAGATAGAAAAGCAAAAAAGAATATTGAAAAATTTGAAGTTCATGCCTTTAAAGGAGCTAGTAGCTATAATAAAGAAGTTATTAAAATAGACTTTACAGGGAAAGAAGTTATTAATTGTGAAATGTTAATGACCGCAAATAATACACTCAATTTAGTTGGTTTTTATTCTAGTGTTAATAAGCGCGGAAAAGCAAATTGGAAATTAAAAGGTATTTATTCAGCAACTATAGACGGCTCTTCAAACGAAGTCACTAACTTGAAATTTAATATTTTTGATTTTGACACGAAAGTTAAACTCATTGGAGAGCGCAGAGCTAAAAAGAATAAGGATATACTACCTTTCTATTCGACGCATAGTTTAATTGAAAAAGAAAATGGAGGTTTAATTTTTCTTGCAGAATATAGACAATCAATCATTGGGAGTTCTTCAGGTATTGGTATTGGAGGTCTTGGTATTAGTTTCACTCCTATCACATTTTTCACCAATGAAATTATTGTGACATCATTAAATGCTGATGGGTCTGTAGAATGGGCAAATGTCATTGCCAAGGACCAAAGAGCAAGCTTTACCACTATGTCAATTGGTATGTATGGGTTTTCAAATGGTTCTAATTTTTCAGTAGGAGTAGGTATTGCAATCCCTTTGGCGGTTTTAGGAAAAGGACCAGAGTATTTAGGAGCTATTCCAATTTACACCAATGGGGAGCTTACAGTTGTTTTTAATGACAACAAAAAAAATATAGGTATTACAGATATTGAAGAGATTAAAAAATTAGGAAACTACAACAAAGCAATACCAACAGCCTTCACTTTTAATAAAGTTAATGGCGATATCACTAGAATTGACCCAGAAGAATTACAAGAAGATCAATTAATCTTGAGACCAGGAGTTTATTATATAAAAAGCAACAAAGAGTATCTTATTTACTCTTCAAGAAAATCTGAAGATAAGTTAGGTCGTATGATCATAAACTAACATTTTAATTTACATAGAATTAAAGACCATCAAGTGATGGCCTTTTTTTTATTGTTTTAAACGCTAATTATTAGCATCTTTGTTTTAATGACAGGACTCGTTTATAAATCTACAGGAAGCTGGTACACCGTGAAAACTAATCTTGGTGCTACTTATCAATGCAGAATCAAAGGTAAATTCCGATTAAAAGGTATTAAAAGTACGAATCCCATTGCGGTTGGTGATATTGTGGATTTTGAATTGGAGACCAATAATGATGATGTAACAGGCGTGATCCACAAGATTCATGACCGTTCTAATTATATTGTTCGTAAATCGGTTAATCTATCCAAACAAACTCACATTATTGCATCCAATGTAGATCAAGTGTTTTTGTTAATTACCATTGATAATCCGCCAACTTTCACAAGTTTTATAGACCGTTTTTTGGTTACTGCAGAAGCTTATCATGTAAAAACAGTATTGCTTTTTAATAAAGTAGATACGTATAGTCAAGAGACTTTAGATGAGGTGAAATATTTAGCTCATGTATATAGAAAGGTAGGATATGAATGCATTGGTATTTCTGCGGAAACAGGAAAAAACATAGATAAGGTCAAAGCATTAATGATAGACAAGGTAAGCATGTTTGCTGGCCACTCTGGTGTTGGAAAATCAACACTGGTTAATGCCATTGAACCTGGATTAGATTTAAAAACGAAAGCCATTTCCTCTCAACACAGTCAAGGGCAGCATACGACAACCTTTGCAGAAATGTTTGACTTGAGTTTTGATGCTAAAATTATTGACACACCAGGGATTAAAGGTTTTGGTATTGTGGATATAGATAAGGAAGAAGTCGCTGATTACTTTCCAGAATTTTTTAAACTTAAACAACACTGCAAATTCAATAATTGTCTTCACGTAGAAGAGCCTAAATGTGCAGTGAAAGACGCATTAGAGGACGATGAGATTTCATATTCTAGATATCGTAGCTATCTTAAAATTTTAGAAGGTGAAGACGAGCACTATAGGACTGATAATTGGGAAGAAAAGTAACTAGTATATAGCAAGCGGTATTTGATTTGCAGTACATCTGAATATTGAATTTTAAATCTTAATTATTTTGAAAGCAGTCATTCAGCGCGTATTAAAAGCTTCAGTAACTATTGGCGGACAAAAAGTAGCGAATATCAATTCAGGTATATTGGTGCTTCTTGGGATTGTTAGTGATGATTCTCAAGAGGATATCAAATGGCTATCTAATAAAATTTCGAATCTTCGTATTTTTTCAGATAATGATGGTGTTATGAATACATCATTGCTTCAAACCCAAGGTGATGCTATTGTTGTGAGTCAATTCACACTTCATGCGAGTACAAAAAAAGGAAACCGACCAAGTTATATTCACGCAGCTAAACCAGATTTAGCTATTCCTCTATATGAAGCCTTTGTACAACAATTAGAAATAGATTTAAGTAAAAAAGTGCAAACGGGTCAATTTGGGGCAGACATGAAAGTGGAAATGCTCAACGATGGTCCTGTTACCATCATAATTGACACTAAGGATAAGGCGTAATGGCATCAATTTTTGGACACAGCTTAGTGGCTTATACCGTTGCGAAAGTTGTAGATTCTAAATCTAGTAAGTTGTTAGTTTTTCTAGCCATTGGGTCTTCTGTACTGCCAGATTTGGACGTTCTAGGATTTTTATTTGGTATAGATTATTTACATCCTTTAGGCCATCGAGGCTTTACTCATTCTATTTTGTTTGCTTTATTATGGACTGGATTACTTACTTTTTTGTTCGGAAAATCTAGGCCATTTATTTTTACTGTTGTTTTATTTTTATCAACTATTTCTCATGGGGTATTAGATGCCATGACCAGTGGAGGAGAAGGTGTGGGTTTTTTAATCCCTTTTGATAATGCTCGATATTTCTTTCCTTTTAGGGAGATAAAAGTGTCGCCAATTGGAGTTGAGAAGTTTTTGTCAGAATGGGGCGTTAGAGTCATTTTGAGTGAGATTCAATACATAGCAATACCATGTGGTATCATTTTATTGATACATTTTTTTTTAAATAAAAGCTGACTGCTAATTAATTATGATGACTTTACGGTTTTCCGCACGTACTGTTAAAGTATATTTTCTATATTTGGTAACGACCTGAACTTAAACGCTTTTTATGCCCTTAAAACTCTCTGTAATATTGTTTGCAATAGTACTATCAACCACTACAAATGCCCAAGATGAAGAACTACTTAAATCATCTACAATTCCTATTCAATTAAGAGTTAAGGCTAACGCAGTTGTTAGGTATGACAATACACTTATTGAGGTTGAGTCTTTCAATGATTTTTTATATAGCAATAAACGTATTGTGACAGTATATAATGAAAATGGCCTTTCAGATCAAGGTGCTGTTGTAGGGTATGATGACAATAGAAAGATTAAAAACTTAGAAGCCAGAATCTACGATAGCAATGGTGAGGAGATTAAGAAATATAGAGAAAAAGATTTTGAAGATGCAAGTGCTGTAAGTGGTGGGACGCTTTACTCAGATAATCGAGTAAAGTATTTGAATTACACACCAACAAATTATCCATATACTATTGTTATAGAAACTCAGGTAAATTATAGAAGTACAGCTTTCGTTCCATCTTGGAGACCTATTGGAGGTTTTTATGTCAGCACAGAAAACTCAGAATATAAAATTATTAATAACTCAGATACAGAAGTTAAGATTAAAGCAATCAACCTTGATGGCTATGCTATTGAAACTCATAGTGAGTTCCATTATTCTGCTCAAAATCTAAAGTCGATAAAACCAGAAGCTTATAGTCCGTCTTTTAAAAGCTACGCACCCATGGTAAGAGCAGCACTAGTAGATTTTGAAATGGAAGGCGTTAAAGGTCTAAATAATAACTGGCAAGATTTTGGTAAATGGATGTATGACGAGCTGTTAACAGGTACAGAAGTTATACCAGAAATCATAAAAGAAGAAGTTAAAGCCTTGGCTAAAGATGCAACTACAGATGCTGAGAAAGCAAAGATTGTTTATAATTACATGCAAAATAAAACCCGTTATATAAGCGTACAAGTGGGTATTGGAGGATGGAAACCTATGCTGGCTGGAGATGTAGAACGCCTAGGTTATGCTGATTGTAAAGGTTTGTCTAATTATACAAAAGCGCTTTTGGATGAGGTAGGTGTAACGTCTTATTATGCAGTTATTTATGGAGGTAAAGCTATTACCAGTTTTGATAATGAATTTTCTGCTACTGAGGGTAACCACGCAGTATTATGCATACCAAATGAGACTAAAGATATTTGGTTAGAATGCACCAGCCAAACAAATCCATTTGGTTTTACCGCTGGTTTTACAGATGATAGAGATGCTTTATTGATTACTCCAGAGGGAGGTGAAATTATACATACAACGGTGTATGCTACAAAAGATAATTTGCAATCTACAAATGCAATGATAACTATTGCTTCGGATGGATCAATTTCAGCAGATGTAACGATTAAAACTCAAGGTTATCAATATGCGCTTCATGAAGGGAATCAAAATAAATCATTACGAGAACAAGAATTACATTTTAAAGGCTATTGGGATTATATAAATAACCTTTCCGTAGAAAATATAAAATTCACAAATGATAAAGATCGTGTTGTTTTTATTGAGGACGTAAGTGTGTCTTCTTCTAGTTTTGCTATAAAAAGTGGTAAGCGTTTACTGTTTCAGCCTAATGCCTTTAATAGAGTAACTCGAATTCCTACGCGATATAAAAAGAGAACTTTAGATTTTGAAGTAGAAAGAGGGTACAAAGATGTAGATGAATTTATCATTACTATAGATGCAAACTTTGATATTGAAGCCATGCCAAACGCAGTTGATATCTCTAATAAATTTGGGAGTTATTCGTTTTCTATTGAAAAATTATCAGACAGTAAATTATTATACAGGCGAACACAAATTTTAAACAAAGGCTTTTACGCAAAAGAAGCGTACGACGATTTTAGGACCTTCATGTCAACAATGGTTAAACATGATAAATCTAAAATGGTATTGATTTCTAAAACATAAACTATGAAAGCCATCATTATAGCAGTTGTATTGCTAATAGTATGTAATTTACAAGCTCAGAACTTTAAATTTGGCAAGGTATCAAAGGAGGAATTGGCAGAAAAAGTACATCCTAAAGATCCAACAGCGAATGCTGCTCTCTTATTTAAAAGGGAAAGTGTGCGATTTGATTATCGTAAAGGTGACGGTTTTACTCAGGTTAGAACCATTCATCAACGTATCAAAATTTACAATAAAGAAGGTTTTAGTTGGGCTACCAAGAAGGTTAGGTTGTATGATAAGATGAATTCTGAAAGCGAAAAATTATATAAGCTTAAGGCCTACACCTATAATTTGGTAGATGGTAAAGTAAAAGACGATAAGCTTAAAAGTGATGGTGTTTTTGATGAGGAATTAAATAAATTTTGGAAGGTGAAATCATTTACAATGCCTAATATAAAAGAGGGCTGTATTGTGGAATTTACATATGAGATATCTTCACCATTTTTAGCAATAGACGATTTGGAATTGCAATATACCATCCCAATTAATGTCTTAGAAGTTTTAGTAAAAACACCCGAGTATTTTATTTATAATAAGGTCTTGAACCCTCAAACTACATATCTGCCAAAAATTGAGGAGTCATCGTCTACAAAGTCCGAATCTATAACCAATACAAGCATTTCTAATGGTAGTTTGGGTAGTAGAAATTCAGATACATCTGTATCTCAATTTACAATTAACGAAAATGTAATAAAAGTCAATGAAACAGATATACCCGCTTTAAAAGACGAGCCTTTTGTAGATAATTTAGGTAACTATCAAGCTAAATTAAAATTAGAATTAACAGCAATTAAATATCCTAATGAACCTTATGAAAATTTATCAAGCTCATGGGACGCAGTAACTAAAACTATTTATAAGTCTGATGATTTTGGAGAACAATTAGATAGATCTGGTTATTATGAAGATGAGATAGATGCTTTAACTGCTAATCTTGAGAGTAATGCTCAAAAAGCTTTTGCTATTTATAATTATGTAAAAGTTAAGGTTAAATGGAATGGCTTCTATGGTTATTCAACAGATGCTGGTGTTAGAAAAGCTTATAAAGAAGGGGTTGGTAATGTAGGCGATATTAATTTAATGTTAGTATCAATGCTGAGATATGCAGGGATTATAGCAAACCCCGTATTGATTAGTACAAAGAGTCACGGGATTCCATTATTTCCTACAAGAGATGGTTTTAACTATGTTATTTGTTTTGTTGAAGATGAAGACATCATGTCGTTATTAGATGCAACAGGAGATAATGCGACCTTTAATACATTACCTATAAGAGATTTAAATTGGCAAGGAAGGGTGATTAGAGAAAATGGTAGCTCTACATGGATTGATTTGACACCACGCAAAGTATCTAGAGATATCACAGGCTTGAATATTAAAATAAATTCAGATTTATCTGCGGAAGGAAAAGTAAGGTCGCAAAAGTTTGATTATATCGCCAAAAGTTATAGAGATAATTATGCAGATTTAAGTACTGAAGCTTATATAAAGGTTTTAGAAAAGGATAAAGGTGAAGTACTTATTTCTAATTTGGAGGTTGAAGGAGAGGATAGCTTATTAGAGCCCATTAAAATCACTTACGAGTATACAATGGATAATGCACTTGAAGAGATAGGCGATAAACTGTACTTTTCTCCGTTACTCTTTTTGAATACTCAAGAAAATCCATTTAAGCAAGACGAACGAAAATTACCAATTGATTTAATGTACCCAATGTCTGATAAATACATGATTAATATTATGCTTCCTGAAGGTTATGATGTTGAATATTTGCCAGAAAATCAAGCTCTAGATTTTGCAAATAAGACAGGTGAATTTAAATATTTAGTGAATCAGAATGGACGTTTTCTTCAAGTTAATGTAGAGTTAAATATTAACGCCTCGTTAATACTTCCTGAGAATTATACGTTTTTTAAACAGTTTTTTGCTCAAGCCATGGAAAAAGAAAGTGAAAAGATAGTACTTAAAAAGATTTAAAATGGATATCAAAAATGCACAATTAGAAGTTGACTCATGGATTAAAGAACATGGTGTACGGTATTTTAATGAGCTTACTAATATGGCTCAACTTACAGAGGAGGTTGGTGAAGTGGCAAGAATAATTGCAAGGCGATATGGTGAGCAAAGCGAAAAAGAAAGTGATAAAAATAAGGACTTAGGAGAAGAGTTAGCAGATGTGGTTTTTGTAGTTTTGTGTTTGGCAAATCAAACAGGTATTGATTTGCAAAGTGCTTTCGATAAAAAATTGGATTTGAAAACTAAACGAGACCACGACAGACATCACAATAACGATAAATTAAAATAAAACTTCCGCTCTAGTTATCCACTTGCCAAAACGAGCAAGTATTTTTTTTATGACAATACAACTTCACAAATCTGTAATTAAAGAGCAATCAAACATCACGATCACGGGATCAAAAAGTGAGTCTAATAGATTGTTGCTACTACAAGCATTATATCCAGAATTAAAGATTAATAACGTCTCAAACTCTGATGATTCAATAGTGATGCAAAAGGCTTTAACTTCTAAAGAAACTACTTTAGATATTCATCATGCAGGAACTGCAATGCGTTTTCTAACAGCTTATTTTGCAAGTAAAGAAGGCAGGAATGTTGCGCTTACTGGTTCCAGTCGTATGAAAGAACGACCAATAGAAATTTTGGTTGACGCTTTACATCAATTAGGTGCAGAAATTTCTTATACAGAGGCTTATGGTTGTCCGCCTATTAGGATTCAAGGTAAAAAACTTACTAAGCATAAAGTAACTTTAAAGGCTAATGTGAGTAGTCAGTATATTTCAGCATTATTATTAATTGCCTCTCGTTTAGAAAACGGACTAGAATTAACCTTAGAAGGTAAAATCACTTCGATTCCGTATATAAATATGACACTTGACTTATTAAACCAAGTTGGGATACAAACAACCTTTGAAAATCAAGTAATAAAGGTCAATTCAAAAAAGGATGCTCTTAAAACAGAAAGTCTTACCGTAGAATCAGATTGGTCTTCGGCATCTTATTTTTATAGCATAGTGGCTTTAAGTCCAATTGGAACAGAAGTAAAGTTGACGTCTTACAAAGAAGAATCGTTACAAGGCGACTCTGTACTAGCACATATTTATATAGCATTTGGTGTGAAAACAGTCTTTGGAGGTGATTCTATATTACTTAAAAAAGTGGAGGATTCTAAAAGCAATACAGTAGAATTTCAACTTAATAACTCACCAGATATTGCTCAAACTATTGCCGTTACATGTTTAGGTTTGGGTTTAAAGTGTCATCTTACAGGTTTACATACATTAAAAATTAAAGAAACAGACCGTTTAGTTGCGCTTCAAAATGAATTGCAAAAATTAGGAGCAACAATTGATATTACAGAAGATACGTTAACGCTTCATAAAACAGTAACCTTGAATAAAAACGTTGCTATTGCTACGTATAACGACCATAGAATGGCGATGGCATTTGCTCCATTAGCCTTAAAAACAGATGTAATTATTGAAGATTACAGGGTGGTTTCTAAATCATATCCAACGTTTTGGGACGACTTAAAAACCCTTGGTTTCAAATTTTCTAAATAAATACTGCGTTTTACTTGACAAGGCCTATGTTGAGATTGTATATTTGCAACTTGAAAAAAATGTATTTGCCGTAATTATTCAGAGATATAAGTATTTCAATTTGATGCGATGTTTATTTGGCAAAATTGTATAAGACCTAAAAATAATTAAACAATAACTTATGAAATTATCACACTTCCATTTTGATCTTCCAGATGAATTATTAGCTGAACGTCCGTCAGATATTAGAGACGAGTCTAGACTAATGGTTTTGGATAGAAAAAATCAAACTATCGAGCACAAGCTATTTAAAGATGTCATCGATTATTTTGATGAAGGAGATGTCATGATTTTGAACAACACGAAAGTGTTTCCAGCTCGTCTATACGGTAACAAAGAAAAAACAGGAGCGAGAATTGAAGTTTTCTTATTAAGAGAATTAAATGAAGAACAGCGCCTTTGGGATGTTTTAGTGGATCCAGCACGTAAAATAAGAATTGGTAATAAATTATACTTTGGTGAAGATGAAACTTTGGTGGCCGAAGTTATTGATAATACAACCTCTAGAGGAAGAACATTACGTTTCTTGTATGACGGGTCTTACCATGAATTTAGAAGAAAATTAACCGAACTCGGTGAAACACCACTACCAAAATATATTCAAAGGGAAGTAGAACCAGAAGATGCAGAGCGTTATCAAACTATTTTTGCTAAAAATGAAGGAGCTGTAGCAGCACCAACTGCAGGTTTGCACTTTTCAAAGCATTTACTTAAGCGTTTAGAAATTAAAGGAGTTGAGTTACCAGAAGTGACACTTCATGTTGGTTTAGGTACTTTTAACCCAGTTGAGGTTGAGGATTTGTCTAAGCATAAAATGGATAGTGAAGAAATTTACGTTACAAAACCGGCTACAGATATCATTAATAAAGGTATTGCTGAAAAAAGACGTGTGTGTGCTGTAGGTACTACTGCTATGCGTGCTGTAGAAAGTTGTGTATCCTCTAGTGGAACATTAAATGAATTTACAGGATGGACCAATAAATTTATTTTCCCTCCTTATGAGTTTAGTATAGCGAATAGTATGATTACTAATTTTCATACACCAAAATCTACGTTATTAATGATGGTGTCTGCATTTGCAGGTCATGATTTTATGAAAAGGGCTTACGAAGAAGCAGTTAAAGAAAAATATCGTTTTTACACCTATGGTGATGCGATGTTGATTATTTAATAGATTACTTATAATTATAAATAGAGCCTTATGTAACAGTAAGGCTTTTTTTATGCTTCGGAAATTTTAAACTTTAATGTTAAATCTTAAACAGAAAAAAAGGTTTGATTACTTTTGCAACACATATGGATATTAAAAAGAAAGACATACGAGCATTAACAAAAGAACAATTAAGAGACTTTTTTGTCATAGAAGGAGATCAAGCGTTTCGTGGAAATCAAGTTTATGAATGGTTATGGAGTAAAGGTGCTCATTCCTTCGAAGACATGACCAACGTTTCTAAAGAAACCAGAGAAATGCTTAAGAGCAACTTTGTTATTAATCATATTAAAGTAGATCAAATACAGAAGAGTAACGATGGGACCATTAAAAACGCAGTACGATTGCATGATGGTTTAATTGTAGAGTCTGTCTTAATTCCTGCTAAAAACCGCACTACGGCATGTGTTTCTAGTCAAGTTGGTTGTAGTTTAGATTGTAGATTTTGCGCAACATCAAGATTAAAACGAATGCGAAATCTTAATCCAGATGAAATATATGATCAAGTCGTTGTTATAGATAAGGAAAGTAGATTGTATCACAACAGGCCACTTTCTAATATCGTATTTATGGGTATGGGAGAACCACTCATGAATTATAATAACGTCCTCAAGGCGATTGATAAAATCACATCACCTGAAGGTCTAGCAATGTCACCAAAGCGTATTGTAGTATCAACATCTGGAGTTCCTAAGATGATAAAGAAAATGGCTGATGATGAGGTGAAGTTTAAACTTGCAGTGTCTTTACATTCTGCTATTGATGAGATTAGAACATCTATTATGCCCTTTAATGCAACATTTCCGTTAGCAGATTTAAGAGAAGCTTTAGAGTATTGGTATGAGAAAACTAAAAACCGTATTACTTATGAATACATAGTTTGGGATGGGATTAATGATACCAAAAATGATGTAGAAGCCTTGATTAAATTCTGCAAATTTGCGCCTAGTAAAGTTAATTTAATAGAATATAATCCTATTGATGACGGCGAATTTCAGCAAGCAAGTTCAAAAGCAATTGACATGTATGTCGATATGCTAGAAGCTAATAATATTACGGTAACCGTGAGACGATCGCGTGGAAAGGATATTGATGCGGCTTGTGGGCAATTGGCTAATAAAGCATAAATAGTCTCTTCGCTTATTCCTAAAAAATCAATTATGGTTGCTTTTTTAGGAATAAGCGAAGTGCTAGACTTTAGCAAACAACAGAGGTAGACATCCTCTTTCTATTTTAATCTTGATAATAGAACCACCGCTTTCAAGTATAGGCGAATCTTTACTGCTTTCTTTTACAATACCTTTTCTAAGTACATTCTAGATCTTGTTGTGTTCGGTTAGTTCTATATTTAAGTAGCTAATTTAGCAAGCAAGTCAAAGATCTTTCTGCTGCAGTTAAGGTAAAGGTTTCAACGGAATTTTTTCAAGTTGGCTTTTGTACTAATAATGCATTATATAGGGGATTATGTATTTGTTTTTACTTCTAAAATTATCAGTTATAAAGTTAGTTTACTCTGCTGCATTAGTAATAATATTTGCCTCTGTGCTTATTTCAGTATCCTCTACAAAGAATGTCACCAAACCTATAGTTATTTCAATTCTAATAGTGGACTAAAGGATTAATAGTTTACCGTTTTAGTTCTTATACACCCGTTTTAAGTATTTTCGCTTAGCAAGTATAAGGGGAAATAGGAGAGAAGTCCCATATTCATAAGTTTTTACTAATTATCGCTGCATATTCAAAGCCTTTAGTACTTAATTAGTAATTTTGTGAAATCAACAAAAAAAGTAGCTATACTTGAAGATTACTAACCAAATAATAGAACCTATTGTTTTTAAAATGTCAAACGCCTAGGCAGAGAGTGATCCCTTTATTAAGATTTGGATGAAGTTAAATAGTAAGGAATTTAGAGATATAGACTAAGCAAGTATGAAAATTACTGAACAGATAAAACAGCCCATAGCATACGAGATGGAACTCTTCGAGCAAAAGTTTCTCCTTTCTATGTCAAGTAAAGTTGCTTTATTAAACCGTATAACGCACTATATCGTAAACCGGAAAGGGAAACAAATGCGACCAATGTTTGTGTTTTTAGTAGCCAAAATGGTTGATAACGGTCAAGTTAATGAACGTACTTACAGAGGTGCTTCGGTTATTGAGTTAATTCATACAGCAACCCTAGTTCATGATGATGTTGTTGATGATAGTAATCGTAGGAGAGGCTTTTTCTCAATTAATGCACTATGGAAAAATAAAATTGCAGTTCTTATCGGTGATTTTTTGTTGTCTAAAGGTTTGTTACTATCCATAGATAATAATGATTTTGATTTATTAAAGATTATATCTGTCGCTGTCCGTGAAATGAGCGAAGGAGAGTTATTGCAAATTGAAAAAGCGAGACAGTTAGACATTACAGAGGATATCTATTACGAAATCATCAGACAAAAAACAGCAACACTTATTGCTGCGTGTTGTAGTTTAGGTGCGGCATCTGTAAAACCAAATTCTGATCATATAGAGTCCATGAGGAAATTTGGAGAACTCATTGGAATGGCATTTCAAATCAAAGATGATCTTTTTGATTATGGAAATGAAGCAATCGGTAAGCCTACAGGGATAGATATTAAAGAACAAAAAATGACACTGCCTTTGATTTATGTGATTAATAATTGCTCTAAAAAGGAAAAATCTTGGTTGATCAATTCAATTAAGAACCATAATAAAGATAAAAAGAGGGTTAAGGAGGTTATTAATTTTGTGAAAGACCACAACGGACTTGATTACGCAGTCAATAAAATGAAGCAATTTCAAGGGCAAGCTTTAGAAATATTACAAACATATCCAGAGTCTCAATACAAATCATCATTAGAATTAATGGTGAATTATGTTATTGATAGAAAAAAATAGAAAACGGTTTTATTATCTAGTCAAATGTTACCCAAATAGTTTCTCCATAACGACCATTAGCAAATAACATGACTGCTGTATTAAATGGAGGGTCGCCATAAAAAGATGGGAACATATTACTATTGTTATCTAACTCAATGGTTAATTGAGTAGATTGAGAATTTAAATCTACATTTGATGAATTGTACTGGTAAATACTACCATTACTAGTGGCAATACGTAATCCAGGGGTTAAGTTTTCTCCGGTTAGCGTTAAAGTATCTTGATAACTGTATGTAGATTGATTAGATGAAAATATATCTGGAACATTCTCACTTAAAATATCTATCATAAAATCGCTTTCCGCTTTTAAAATTCCATCCACTTTGAAACGCAGTTTATAATCATTTGCAGTTACAATGTTATCTGGCAAATCAATATAAAACCTAGTAAAGGTTTGTCCAAATGTACTACCTACAGTACTAGTAAAGTCAGTTGTACTCATTTCATAGCTATTCACGTCGTTCTCAAGATATAATTGAGAATTTGGAAGTGTTGGATCAACATATTGACATCTTATGTATGGTGTAGCTTTGGTGTAATATTTTGTAATCAAGTCAGAAGTATTTGCTGCACTATTCATGCTAGATATACTATAGCCTACGGTGAAAACTGTATAGGTATTAGATGTTCCGTCTTGAGCAGTAATTGTGTAGGTGATATCATTTCTAAAATCTTGTATTTCGTCAATATCTGGCGAAATAGTCGCATTTTCTGAAATAGTTGTAACTGGTGAAATATTAGTTATTTGTTTATAGGACTCTATATTAATTGTTAGTGCATCGTGATCAATTACTCCATCAAAAGTAACTCCATCTTCAATAAACTGAAAGCTTAGAATTTTTTTCTCATTAGAAAGAGATGTATTCGTGATTTCAATGTTGTAAACTGCCTCTTCATTACTCTCGGATGTAACTGTATACGAAATATCAGTATTAAAATTTTGAGCTATACTTATATCTGGTGATATGGTAGCCAATGGAGAA
Source organism: Psychroserpens burtonensis DSM 12212 (assembly GCF_000425305.1). GTDB lineage: Bacteria > Bacteroidota > Bacteroidia > Flavobacteriales > Flavobacteriaceae > Psychroserpens > Psychroserpens burtonensis. Next base: position 82,894 of record NZ_AUDE01000012.1, on the reverse strand, counting down.
ATTGTAATATTCGGAATTATAGAAGGGTTTAATTCTAAACCAGTTGTTTCGATAGCTATCGTTTTGGTAGTATGATTAATTTCAGAATCATAAATTACATCATCAATTGAAAAACTAAACGTTAGTATTTTATTGTCTCCACTTATTACAATAGCCTCATAAGTGGTCTGGTCTCCGTTTTCCGCAGTAACAGTATAGGTTACTGGATTACTAAAATTTCTTGGTGTACTTGGTGATGGAGATATTGTAGCATTAGGTGATATTTCGATGTTCGCTATCAATAATGAGGATAAATCTACATCATTTGTAATTATTGTTATAGATTTAGATGTTTCGTTAATTGTACCTGTGAAAGTTTCATCTTCGTCTACTACAATAAAACTTAGTATTTTATTTGAGTTACTAAGCTCTTGGCTATTATTAGAATCATCATTTTTTGAGCAGTTCAAAGCGAGCAGGGCAGTTATTACAAGAATCAAAAGTTTTTTCATTACAGTTTTTTAGAGTACATAAATATATATAATTTACCGTCTACAAAAAAATATTTTTATCTTCAGGCAACCATTATAATAAAAATCGCGTCTTTATAAATAGAAGACCAAACGAAAGTCATTTTGAAAGTAATTCAATTACATCATAAAAATAATACGACGCTCATTAAAAGAGCAGCAAAAGGCAAGCGTGACGCTCAACACACATTGTTTGAAATTCATGCACCAAAAATGCTTAGTATATGTCGTTATTATATAAAGGACATACAAAATGCAGAGTCTGTGATGTTAAAAGCGTTTTTTAAAGCGTTTACAAATCTTAAGAGTTTTAAAAACGAAGGTAGTTTTGAAGGTTGGTTAAGACGCATAATGGTAAGAGAATCTATTTCTTTTTTAAGGCAAGAAAAGCATGTAGAGTTTTCGGTTGAAGATGAAACAATTCATCAAGATCATTGCAGTAACAACATAGATTCGCAAATAGAAGTTGCTCAAATTCAGCAATTTATTGATGAGCTTCCAGAAGGTTATAAAATGGTATTTGTCATGCATGCAATTGAAGGCTATAAACATCAAGAAATAGCAGATATTTTGAGTATTTCTCAAGGCACCTCTAAATCACAATTATTTAAAGCACGACAAATGCTTCAGAAAAAAATTAAGGACATAAATACAACAAGTTATGGCACCAGTTAAGTTTGAAGAGAACATAAAAGATAAGTTAGAGAAGAGAACACTACAGCCATCAAGTGATGCTTGGGATAAATTGTCTACAGATCTTTATACCAGCAATAAAAACAGTGAACGAGGCTTTATCTTTTATATCGGTATTGCCGCGAGTATTATTGGAATTCTTTTCGTTACTAATATACTGTTTAATGCTTCGGAAAATCAACTAGTAGAACCAACAGTAGTCGAAACCAACATCAAAGCATCTCAAATTAAGGCAGAGGCAAATGATAGTAATGAAGCTGTTAAAAAGGAAGTTGTTGCTGAAATTTCCGAAGAGAATAAAAAGCAGAAACAAATTAAACCATCAATCAAAGACGAACCTAAGTTAGCGACAATATCTAATCAGTCCACTAATAATAAAACAGAAACTAAAATTGAGAAATCAATAAAAGGGAAGTTAATTGAATTAAATGAAACAAAAAAAGCTGTAGCGATTATAAATTCAAATACTAATAAATTAGAACAAACGGCTGTGAGTACATTAACCTTTGAAGAGGTCAAAGCGGTTGAGGTTGTCAATCAAATTAAAAACCTGAAAATTAAAAACGGAGCTATTACAGATGCCGAAATTGAAAATCTATTAAAACAGGCAGAAAGAGCTATTTTAAGAGAGCGAATATATAATAAAACTTCGCGAACAGTAGATGCAGATGCTTTACTTCAAGACGTTGAAGATGATCTGGAACAATCGTTTAGAACTAGAGTGTTTGAAGGCTTAAAATCAGGTTACAAATCGGTCATAACAGCAGTTGCTGAGCGTAACAACTAAAATTCCAAGTAGTCACTGAGCGCAGTCGAAGTGAAATTTATCATCAATCCATTCCGAATAATTCGGTAACTAAAACAAACACTATGAATACGATCACAAAACCTTTAGTGCTACTCACCCTATGCTTAATTGTAAGTAATGTGAATGCACAAGAAACACAACAAGACTCTACGGGAAATAATATGCCATTTAGAGAAAATGGTTTAGAAATCGACAGATTAATCGAGCTAAAAAAAACTATCGAAAACGAAGAACGCGAATTTTTAAAGGCTGAAGTAGAAAACATTAATAGAAGACTAGATGTTGGCGGCATAACTAAGGATGACGCTGAAATACTAAAAAAAGAAGCAGCTAAAAAACGAGCTCTAAATATTGAGAATCGTATGGCAATTCTTGATAATAAAATTGCTCTATTAGAACGAAATGATGATGGGTATTCCGATGAGACTGTGCAGTTTGGGTTTAGCTTCGAAAAATTTACAGGAATCAATATTAATCCAAAAAATAAATCAAGAGTTTATGATAAACGTACCACCAGTGATTTAGTGTTTGCAGCGGGGTTTAATAATGCTATTGGTGATGGTCAAAAAATTGGTGATGAATACTCTTTCATGGGTTCTGGATTTATAGAGTTAGGCGTCGCATGGAAAACACGACTATTAAAGGAGTCTAATGCAGTACGATTAAAATATGGTGTCTCTCTTCAATGGAATAAATTAACACCTAAAAATGATCAATATTTTGTTCAAGATGGAAATATAACGAATTTGGAAGCTTTTCCCAGTGAGTTAAGTGATGTGGAATTTAGAATAACAAATCTCGTTGTACCCATACACTTTGAGTTTGGGCCATCAAAAAAAATAGAACGTAAGAATTACTTTAGATACAGTGCCGAGAATCACTTTAAAGTAGGGATTGGTGGATACGCAGGTTTTAATATTGGTACGCAACAAAAGTTGCGTTTCAAAGAAGATGGAAATCGCGTAAAGCAAAAAATAAGACGTAATTATAATGCGACACCTTTTGTTTACGGTGTAAGTGCTTATGTGGGTTATGGAGGCTTAGGTATATATGCGAAATATGATTTAAACCCTGTATTTGAAAACCAAACATTTGATCAGCATAACCTATCTCTAGGGTTTAGATTTGATTTGGACTAGTCTATTAAAACACGATTTAAAGCACCTTTTATAAAACGAAGGGTGCTTTTTTGTTAGCATATAATAGCTTAAATTTGAAGTTCACTATTATCTTTAAAATTGATATCAAAATCCTCCATAGAACAAGTATTTGAAACCGCTCGCGTTGAAGAGGTTATTGGTGATTTTGTTCAGTTGAAGAAGTCAGGAAGTAACTTTAAAGGTTTGAGTCCATTTAGTGATGAGCGTTCACCAAGCTTTATGGTGTCTCCTGTAAAGCAAATTTGGAAAGACTTTTCCAGCGGAAAAGGAGGAAATGCAGTCACATTTATAATGGAGCATGAGCATTTTACATATCCTGAAGCTATAAAATATCTCGCTAAAAAATATAATATTGACATAGAAGAAACCGAACAAACCGATGAGCAAAAGCAAGAAGCTGATGAAAGAGAGAGTTTGTATTTGGTTAATGAATATGCTAAGCAATATTTTGAGCGTATCCTATTTAAAACAGATCAAGGTCAAGCGATTGGTTTAAGCTATTTTAAAGAACGTGGATTTACAAACGAAACCATTAAACAGTTTAATCTAGGATATTCATTAGATGAGTGGCAAGGCTTTACAGATGAAGCTTTAAAGCAAGGGTATCAAATTGAGTTTCTTGAAAAAACAGGATTAACAATAGTCAAGCCAGATAAGAAATTTGATCGTTTTAAAGGTCGTGTTATGTTTCCTATTCATAGTATGAGTGGTCGTATTCTAGGTTTTGGAGGGCGTATTTTAAAAGTAGATAAAAAGGCTGCTAAGTACATGAACTCTCCAGAGAGTGAAGTGTACCACAAAAGCAAAATACTCTATGGGATTTACCATGCAAAACAAGCGATAGCTAAAGAAGATAATTGTTATTTAGTTGAAGGCTATACGGATGTCATTCAATTTCATCAAACAGGAATTAAAAATACTGTAGCATCTTCTGGTACTGCGTTATCTTCTGAGCAGATAAGACTTGTAAATAGATTGACAAATAATATCACAGTACTTTTTGATGGTGACGCAGCAGGAATTAGAGCCTCAATACGAGGTATAGATTTAATTCTAGAGCAAGGAATGAACGTGAAAGTCTGTGGTTTTCCGGAAGGTGAAGATCCAGATAGTTTTGCAAAACAAAATACGCTTGAAGAATTAACAGCGTATCTCAAGGACAACTCTAAAGATTTTATTCAATTTAAAGCCTCTTTATTAATAAAAGAAGCTAATAACGACCCAATAAAAAAAGCAGAGACTATCAGAGATATTGTAAATAGTATCTCTAAAATTCCTGACCAAATAAAAAAGGAAATTTATATCCAAGAATGCTCGCGTATTATGGATATTAGAGAAGACGTGCTGTTTACGACCTTAGCTCAAATAAATAAAAAAGATGTTCAAGAAGCTAATAAAAGCCATAAGAATGAGCAAAAACAAAACGCATTTCAAGTTGTAAAATCAGAGCCTAAAGCGCAAAAAGTAGATTTGCAATATGAATTAGAACGTAAAATAATTGAAATCTTATTACTCTATGGTACAGAGGTAGAGGATTTTGAAGACTTAGTTTTAAAAGAATCAGACGATGGTGAATTGCAATTAGAACCAGTAATCCAAAATGCTAAAGTTTTTGAAAAGATATATCTTGATTTGCAAGAAGACGAGATGCAGTTTTCAAATCCTATCTTTAAGACGTTATATCAAACAATTATAGATACGCTGCATCAAGAACCTGAATTTTCAATACAGAATTTCGTAAATAGACTAGATCAGGAATTGGCTAATGATGTGACTACGATATTAATGAATGATGAACGTTACACATTGCATGATTGGGAGCGTAATCATATCATTCCGAAGGCAAAACAACATTCAATTGCGCAGTTAGTAACACAAACAATTTTGACATTGCGTTGTTATTTGATTGATAAAAAAGTATTAGAATATCAAAATGACACCTTGCGAGAGGATGCGAACTCCAGAAATATATTAGAGGATGTTAAGGATTATCTAGGCTTAAAAATGTTACTATCTAGAAAACTTGGAAAAGTTGTTGGAGGTAAAGTTTAAGTAATATCCATGTGTTTGCCTTGATTTACTAAATCAATAAGATTTGTGACATTAAGTTTCTTAAAAAGTCTTGCTTTATAAGTACTTACTGTTTTCTCGTTAATGTCAAGCTCTAGAGCAATCTCTTTATTTTTTTTGCCAGATGATAATAACTTTAGGACTTCTACTTCGCGAGTTGATAAGCGTTTGTAAATTCTAGTTTTAGACTGTTTTGTGTCATTATAGTTTAAATGTTTAGACATCTTATCGCTTAGATGAATTCCTCCACTGTAAGCAGTCTTTATTGCTTTTATGATGACATCTGTAGATTCAGATTTTGATACATATCCGGATGCTCCAGCTTTTATAGTGCTTATAGCATAGATTTCTTCGGGATGGTAGCTAAACATAATAATGTTAATCTTGCCATGCTCTTTCTTAATAGCTCTAAGCGCGGTAATCCCATTGAGCTCTGGGAGCTCAATTTCTGAGACAATAACATCAACTTCATGACGTCTTACAAACTCAAAAATCTCAACACCACTTCCAGCAGTTCCCACTACTTGAATGTCTTCATGATTATCAAATAATAATTGAAAGCCAGTAGTTACGATAGGATGGTTATCAACCACTAATACCTTAATCATAATACATATTTAAATTAGTTAGTTAAAATAATGAGCCAGAACTTGTTAAATAAATTCAAGAATGTGGAAATTTTCACTACAAAGCTACTAAAAATTTCAACATAGTTCGGTTTTTGTATGATTATCTCAGCGATTATTTTAAATTGTTAGGAATTTCACAAACTGGTATTGCTACCATTTTGTGAGTATTTGAGCGATTATAATTGGTGAATATTCGAAATACTTCTTTTTGTCGTCCTTCAAAAGCATTTTCAGTTTTCCCCTCTTCTTTCATGTTCATTGCCCATTCTAGTTCTGGATAAGAAGCACCAATTTGATCCTCATCACTTCTAGCATCTCCAAATAAACCGTCACTTGGTGTAGCTTTTATAATTGATTCTGGTACCTTAAGGTGTTCTCCTATTTGGTACACTTCAGATTTCATAAGATCGGCAATAGGACTCAAATCAACGCCACCATCTCCATACTTCGTGTAAAAACCCACACCAAAATCTTCAACTTTATTTCCAGTTCCAGCGACTAATAGCCCTAAGACTCCAGCATGATAATACAAGGTGGTCATCCTTAATCGAGCTCTTGTGTTAGCTAATGCCATATCTACTGCAGCCTGTTCGCCGTCTAAAGAGACTTCTGTTTTAAATTCTTCAAAAACAGGTGTCAGGTCTGTTTTAGTGCTTTTTACGTTAGAAAAACGCTCTTTTAATTGAGAAATATGTTCTTGTGCTCTACTGACGTGACTTTGGGCTTGATGAATTGGCATTTCAATGCATAGAATCTTTAATCCTGTTTTGGCACACAGGGTGGACGTGACAGCAGAATCAATTCCTCCAGATATACCTATAACAAATCCATTCGCACCAGCTTTTGTAGCATAATCTTTAAGCCAATTTACAATATGTTCAACAACTTTTTCTGTTTGCATTTTATTGAGTTTTTATTTTAAGAAGAGTACCTTTGCTTTACAAAAATAATAAGATAAACTCAAAAATCAGTTAGTAAAACATATTTACTTTTATTAAGATTTTGAAATCTAAGTACATGAGAAAAATAACACTATTTGTTTTTGTTCTAGCGGCTTTTTTTAGTTGTAAAAATGATGAAGCCTTAGAGAACGAAATCGCAAAAATTGATACACATTTTAATATTGAGCGATTTGATCGTGCTTTCGCTGAGGCTAAACCAGAGGATTTAGGTCAGCTTAAAAAGGTATATCCATTCATGTTCTCAAATCATGTTCCTGATTCAATTTTTATAGCTCAAATGAGTGATACCTTGCAAAATGAGTTGTTAGACGAAGCAAGTAAAAAATTTAAAGACTTTTCAACAATCAAAAATGAAATCAATAGGTTATTTCAGCATTTAAAATATTACAACGTATCCTTTACCGAACCTCGTATAATTACCTTGACAAATAATGTTTCTTATAGAGATAAAGTCATTGTCACAGATACTATAGTTCTTATTTCGCTTGATAATTATTTAGGTCAAGATCATAAATTTTATGGAAATTTCCCTAAATATATTACTCAAAACTTGGAGCCATCACAAGTAGTCGTCGATTTGGCAAAAGCATATGCAGAGAAACAAATTTTTCAATCTCAAAGAAAGACATTTTTAGACGAGATGATTTTCTTCGGAAAACAGCTGTATTTCAAAGATAAAGTCATTCCATTTAAAACTGATGCTGAAAAAATCGGTTACTCAAAAGAGCAATTGGAATTCGCCAACTTTTATGAAGATATGATTTGGACAGAATTTGTAGAAAATGAAATGCTTTACAATACCGATAGTTCTTTACCAGCGCGTTTTATAGCAGATGCACCTTTTTCAAAATTCTTTTTAGCATTAGATAACGAAACTCCAGGACGACTTGGCCAATATATAGGTTGGCAAATTGTGAGATCATATATGAAAAATAACAAGGTTTCTCTTAACGAAATGTTGCAAACCGAAGCAATAGATATCTTTAATAAATCAAATTACAAACCCTCCAAATAATGGCAAATCACACATCCAAAATAGAACTCAATATAGAACTTGACGAAAATAAAGTTCCAGAAAAATTACATTGGACCGCAGAAGATGGCGGTATCTCAAACGAAGAGGCAAAAGCAATGATGCTTGCTGTTTGGGATGGGAACGCTAAGGAAACCCTTCGTATTGATTTGTGGACTAAAGACATGCCTGTTGACGAAATGAAACAATTTTTTCATCAAACACTAGTTGAAATGAGTAATACCTTTCAAAGAGCTACTCAAGATGATAAGATGACGGCAACTATGAAAGATTTCTGCGACTATTTTGCTGAGAAATTGGAACTTAAAAAGGATTAATAATTTAAACTTAATATAAAGTTGAGATCATATGAAGCAGTTTGAAAACTGTTAGTTTTGTCTCAATTTCAATGAAATAACAAACATTAGTTAGGTTTCGTGCATCGAAGAAAACTAATGTTTTTTTTATGTAGATTAGCACATGAGAAAAACGCTTTTTGGTGTCATTATTACTCTAGTTGTACTCTTTGCATTTAAATATTGTGGAGATAAAAAAGAAGATAGAATGTCACTTCTAGAAAATACAGCACTCATTCAAGAGCAGATTAAGAACGTTGGGAAGTTAGTAGTTACAGAAGGTCATTTTAGTGAGGTTTTTACTTATAAAAACTGCAAAAGCAGTTTTTGGTGATCTATGAGAAGCCAAGAAAAGAGCTATTGTAATCGTAAATGCAGATGTGACCGTTAGTTATGATTTAAGCTTGATTGCGTATGAAGTTGATGAATTAGCCAAAACACTTCGTATTATAAGTTTTCCAAAAGAAGACATTACAATTAGTCCAGATTTTGAATATTATGACATTCAAGCCGATTTTCTAAATTAATTTGAAGCTAAAGATTATAATGACATAAAAAAAACAGTGAATACATCACTAATGAAAAAAATTGAAGTTTCAGATTTAAAATCAAACGCACAAAACAGACTAATTAGCGAACTGTCTAAATTTTATATTCTTACCAATACTATGGGTTGGACTTTAGAATATAGTCAAAACCTAGTGCGCAATATTGATCAGCTTAAAAACCTACCGAGTCTAAAGAAGTGATTCTGCTAATACATAATGTATCCAAAATGTCGTGCTGAGCCCAGTCGAAGTCACACAATATGTAGAGCTGCGAATCTCATTTCAATTTATATTTTTTTCTAGATTAACCCAGCCGCCACCATTAATAGCGTCAATAGCTTTGAGGTTTAAGAATTTAGCGGCTTTATTGGAACGAACGCCACTTGCGCAACAGACTACTAAAGGTTTGTTTAATGCTTTTACTTCCTTTACGCGAGTATTCAATTCATTTAAAGGAATATGAACAGAGTTATTAATATGTCCATTATCCCATTCGCGTTGTGTTCTTACATCTAATATAATTGCTCCATTATTTAAGTATTCTTGTACTTGACGTTTTTTCCTGCCAAAAATAAAATTTAAAAATCCCATAGTTAAAGTTTTATATAGTAATTAATTCTAATCCATTATCAATTAAGTGAGCTATTTTAGGTTTTTTAATCTTCATTTTGTTTAAATAACTTAAAATATCTTCACTCAGTCTATTGTCGAAATTATTTGTCAATTCATACAGCTCTATAGCTAAAAGCCAATCTTCCTGATGATTCGTTGATAATGTACTGAAAATAACTTTTAGATCTTTAGCGGTGTATGTTGAATCTCTTAGAGACCTCACTTTTTTATAGAGTAATTCCAATTCAAGTATCGTTTTATTTTTATCAAGTTTAGTTGTTTTTGTTTCTGAAACATGATATAAGTTATCAAATGATCTATAATCTGCAGCACCAGCAAAAGCAGAAGTAATAGAGGAGCCAACAGCTAGTTTAAAAGTGCCGTCTTCGGGAGAAAATAATTTATGCTTTTTATAGGTAACAGTACAATCTTCAAATTCGATAAGGATTAATTTGCCAAAGACATTTCTAATTCCAGTAACATTTAAGCCTTCAATAGTAATGCCGCTCTCATATTCTATAGAGATGCGTTTTCCGTCGTAAAAATTATAAGCTTTTAGATCTCGTGGTCGCATGTCTTCAATGGCTAGACTAATCCCTTTAAGTTTGCCAATAGGAGAACTAAATCCATTTATATTAGCGTCTTTACCATGGCCAATAAGTTCTTTGTCTCTATTGGCTAAAGCAGTAGGCCCTTGGGTTTTAAAAAAGACAACATTATTGTCTTCATCAGTTATCATTTGGGTAAATACACCAGAAATTTGTAAACCAGTATTGAGCTCAATACTTCCAATTTTTTGAGAATCAATAAGTTTTTGTAAGCCTCTAAATCCACCTTTTCTAAGTGCCATAGTGCTAGAGAACTCCTCAAGAACTTCCATTAAATAGGCGAAATCAGGAGTTACGAAAAGTTGAGGCTGCGGTTTAGTGATGTCAAATTCTATGTCTGCAGCATCACTACTATACAGCCGTTTTTCCACATTTTTGGTCATACACCATTTGCTTTCACCAATAGAAGACAATAATCCTGCACCATAAATTTTTGGATTTTCAATGGTGCCAATTAATCCGTACTCAACAGTCCACCAGTGTAAGTTTCTGATTTTTGCCATTTCAGAAAGCGGCACTTTTTTGTTTTGAAGTTCGTTAACGACATCTTCAGCTTTTTCAATCTCCTCATTTCTGGAATCAGCAGATTCTTTCAAAATAGAAAGGGATCTTACAGCTTCATACATAGCATTATCATGTGATGATAAGATGGCTTTCGCGCCAATTTCTCCAAAACGTCTTAAGTATTCTGCATAATCTGGATTTGCAATTATTGGGGCGTGACCTGCAGCCTCATGAATAATATCTGGAGCTGGTGTGTATTCAATATTTTCTAGTTGTCGCATTTCCGAAGCAATGACTAATACTTTGTAGGCTTGAAACTCCATAAATGCATTAGGAGGTATAAAACCATCCACAGCAACTGCAGCCCAGCCAATATCTTTTAAAATACGATTCATGCCATACATACTCGGGATGGTGTCAACAGAAATTCCAGTTTTGTGTAATCCTTTTGCATATGAATGGTGAGCAAATTCGCGTAAGTAAGACACGTTTTTGCGCATCACATAACGCCAAACTGCCTGATTTATTGGGGAGTAATCATCGTAGTTTTGAGGTTTAATAAATTGCTTTAAGTGAGGTGGTAATCTGTCAATTAAAGGATTGGTTTCTATTTGAGTATTCATAGAATATTAAGATGATTTAACTTTAAAACAGTGCAAAGTTATGAATTAAAAATCGCCTTTTAATATGTCGTGTTTTGATTGAGATATAGTTTAAGCCGAATATGTATCTTAGCGCCAATGAAACCTGAAACACGTAAAGACGAAATTATAAATACTGCTGCTAAACTTTTTAAAGAGAAAGGTTACAGTGCCGTGACCATGCGTGATTTGGCAACTGCAATGGGGATGAAAGCAGCTAGTCTTTATAATCATATCAACTCGAAACAAGACATACTTAAAGTCATTATCATATGTATAGCTGAAGAATTCACTAATGGAATGGATATAATTATCAGTTCAGAAGAATCTAATATTGATAAACTTAAAAAAATCGTAAGCTTACATGTTGATATCACATCTCATAACACTAGCGGTATGGCGTCTTTAAATAATGACTGGATGCACCTAGAAGACCATTTAGAATACTACCTTAAACTTAGAAATGAATATGAAGCTAATTTTCTTAAGATTATAAAAACAGGTATTACTGCTTCAGAAATTAAAAATAGTAATCCCGAAATCATCATGTTTTCAATGCTAACCACTTTACGGTCGTTGTATTTATGGATTCCAAAAAAAGAAGATCTTAACGCCAACGATTTAGCTAATGGATTGAGTCAAGTTCTCATTGACGGAATTAACAATTAATTAAGATTTAAATTTTGTATCTTTGTTCTCCAAACTAACAGTTGTTAGTTTAATCTGTAAGGTTTTGAAAGCCTGATAGGTTTTAATAAAGTTTAACGTAATAATTTCCTTTCCTCTGGAAAGGGTTAAGGATAGCAATGGCAGAATTTTACAACTTAAGAGTTGCAGATATTTATAAGGAGACAGAAGATACATCAGTAGTAACTTTTGAGGTCCCACTGCACTTGCAAGACGCATTTAAATTTAGACAAGGGCAACATTTGACCTTAAAAGTAGATATTAATAATGAGGATGTGCGTCGTTCTTATTCATTATGTTCAAGTCCTATTGAGAATAAATGGCAGGTTGCTGTTAAACTCATCCCTGGTGGAAAGTTTTCGACCTATATAAACGAAGAATTGAGAGCTGGAGACGACCTGGAAGTTATGTCTCCTAGTGGTAATTTCGGTGTCTCAGTTAAACCAAAAGATGCTAAAAATTATCTATTTTTTGCGGCAGGAAGCGGTATCACTCCAGTGCTATCTATGGTTAAAACGCATCTTAAAGCAGAGCCAAATTCAACATGTAAGTTATTTTATGTCAATAAGACAGCTAAATCCATTATCTTTAAAGAAGAACTAGAACAACTAAGAAACAAATATTTCGGAAGATTCGAAATCTACTACTTTTTAACCAAAGAACGTCGAGATATAGAATTGTTTAACGGTCGTTTTGATGATGATAAAATGGGTGTTCTGACAAAAACATTTATAGATATTCCAGACACAAGTGAGGTATTCCTTTGTGGACCAGAGAAAATGGTAAACTATATAAGTGCGTATTTAATTAACCAAGGCTTGTCCAAAGAATTAGTTCATTTTGAGTTGTTTGTCACTGGACTTTCAGAAGAAGATATTAAACGTGCAGAACGTTTAGCACAACAAAAAGTAGAAGGCGTAGAAGTTACGATCGTTGATGGTGGAAAAGAATTTTCATTCACGATGACAAAAGAATATGATAATATTTTAGATGCAGCTTTAGGCGCTGGAGCAGATTTGCCATTTGCGTGTAAAGGCGGAGTTTGTAGCACCTGTAAATGCCGTGTGATTGGAGGATCAGTAGAAATGAAAATTAATTATGCATTAGATGAAAAAGAAGTCGCGCAAAATTTGGTGTTAAGCTGTCAAGCCGTGCCTACGGCAGATAAAGTCGTCGTCGATTTCGACGTTTAAAATAATAATTGGGCGTTACCCGAAAGGGTCAGGCTCTCGCAAGTCGCTATCAAAGATGAGCTCCAACAATTGCTCCATCCTTAACGCGGTTGTCAATCGAGTAAGAGCAAAATAAGAAATCAGTGACTATTATTTAAGACTGATTTTTAAAGCTAAAAATAATTACAAAAGCCCTTTCTTTTGGAAAGGGTTGGGATAGTAAAAAAGAAAAATTAACTCGCTTGTGGCCTAAAAGCCAACAGCTAAAAGCTAAAAACATGAGTGAAGAACAAATTAGAAGTTTAGAAAGGCAGTTTGATGAACGTATCGCAAGAGACGAAAAAATCGAACCTAAAGATTGGATGCCAGAAAAGTATCGTAAAACGCATATTCGTCAGATGTCGCAACATGCGCATTCTGAAATCGTAGGTATGCTTCCAGAAGGTAATTGGATTACAAGAGCACCTTCTTTAAGACGTAAAGTGGCGCTCTTAGCAAAAGTACAAGATGAAGCTGGACACGGTTTATACTTATATTCAGCTACTGAAACGTTAGGTATTTCACGCGATGAAATGTACGAGCAATTGCACACTGGAAAAGCTAAATATTCAAGTATCTTCAATTATCCGACAGTCACTTGGGCAGATATGGGAGCCGTTGGTTGGCTGGTAGATGGTGCAGCCATTATTAATCAGGTGCCCTTATGCAACACCTCTTATGGACCTTATGCGAGAGCAATGATTCGTGTGTGTAAAGAAGAAAGTTTTCACCAACGTCAAGGTTTTGAAATTATGATGAAATTAGCTAACGGTTCCCCTGAGCAAAAAGAATTGGCTCAAGATGCGTTAAACCGCTGGTGGTGGCCAAGCTTAATGATGTTAGGACCTACAGATGCTGAGTCTGTCCATACCGAGCAGTCCATGAAATGGAAATTAAAACGAAAGTCAAATGATGATTTACGCCAACAGTTTATAGATCAAACAGTTCCTCAAGCAGAATTGATAGGATTAACCATTCCAGATCCAGATTTAAAATGGAACGAAGAACGCGGTAGCTACGACTTTGGAGACATTAACTGGGATGAATTTTGGCAAGTTGTAAAAGGTCATGGACCTTGCAACAAGGAAAGAATGAAAGCTAGAATCGGTGCATGGGAAGAAGGCGAATGGATTCGTGATGCAGCAATGGCTCATGCCAAAAAGAAACAAGAAAGAAAACAAAAACAAGCAGTATAATAGAGACTTGAAATTGAAGTCGAATAGGGACCTGAACGGTTTTCGATTTCAATTTCATTCTCGATTTCAATTTTAATGTTATGTCAAATAAAAAAAACTGGCCACTCTGGGAAATCTTTGTAAGAAGTAAAAACGGATTAGAACACAGGCACTTTGGTAGTCTTCATGCAGCAGATTCAGAGATGGCTCTAGAAAACGCACGTGATGTCTACACAAGACGCAGTGAAGGTGTCAGTATTTGGGTTGTAGAATCTAATAATATTACAGCTTCAAATCCTGATAATAACGGCGAATTATTTGAGCCTGCTCACGATAAAGTGTATCGCCATCCAACTTTTTATGAATTGCCAGACGACGTAAAACATATGTAGAATGAACTTGAAGTCGAATTTGAAAAAGAAAAATGAACGAAAGTACATTTGACTTAACAGAATGACTTTAAGATTTTGCTGCAGATATAATCAATTTATACGATAAAAAGCCATTGTCATATGCTGGCGATTATTTAGCAAAGCAATTGATACGTTCATCTTGTTCTTTGGCTTTAAATTACAGAGAGCTAGGAGCAGGAACAGATAAGGACAAAATAAATAAGTTAAGGATCTCGCTAAAAGAATTAAGAGAGAGTCAAAGAAACTTAAATATTCAATCAAAAGCCAAGTTATTTTCCGAAGAGAGTTTATTAAAATTAAAAGACGAAAACGACCAACTCATTCGTATAATGGTTACACGAATCAAAAATATTAAATTAGGAATAACCAATTTGGAGTCGCTTGTCAACTTCAAATTCAAATTCAGTTTCACTTTATGAAAGAAAACTTATATAACTACATTCTTGGTATCGCAGATAACAGCTTAATCCTTGGTCAACGCCTCGGAGAACTCTGTGGACACGGTCCAACTTTAGAAACAGATATCGCTTGTACAAACATCTCATTAGATTTATTCGGACAAGTTCGCAGCTATTTCCAATATGCAGCTAAAATTGCGGGAGATAAAAGAACCGAAGATGATATTGCGATGCTGCGAAAAGAGCGCGAGTACAAAAATGTATTATTGGTAGAACAACCTAATACGAATTTTGCTTATACCATTGGTCGTCAATTTTTATTTGACGCCTATCATTTGGCATTCCTTGCTGAGTTGCAGAAAAGTACAGATTTAACGTTGTCTGCTATTGCAAATAAATGCATCAAAGAAGTCAGTTATCACGAACGTTTCTCTTCAGATTGGGTCAAGCGTTTAGGTGATGGTACAGAGGAGAGTAATCAAAAAATGCAAGAGGCTATTAATGATTTATGGACGTATACAGATGAATTGTTTCATCAAACAGAAGCTGATAAAGTTATGGTATCAGAAGGCGTAGGTGTCGATGTAACCAAGCTAAAATTAAATTATTATAAACGAGTAAATGACCTTTTACAGGTAGCAGACCTTGAGATACCAGAATCAAAATATTTTCAAAAAGGTGGTAAAGAAGGGGTTCATACAGAACATTTAGGGTATTTATTAAGTGAATTGCAATACATGCAACGCGCCTATCCAAATATGGAATGGTAACCCAAATTGCTGCGCAGTCAGGAATCTAAAAAAAAAAGAAGTTGAATTTGAAGACGACAGTAGTTAGAAAGCTTTTCAAATTCAGTTTTAAAAACATATGACATCAACAGAACAAAATATAGACGAAAAGTTAATCCCAATATTGGAAGAGGTTTCAGATCCAGAAATCCCAGTATTATCTATTATGGATATGGGAGTCGTGCGTTCTGCAGTGATTATAAACGAGATCGTTAAAGTCGAAATTACGCCAACCTATAGTGGTTGTCCAGCAATGGATGTGATAGGAGACGATATTAAAAAAGCACTAAAGGACGCAGGTTACGACTCTGAAATTGATTTGATTTTACATCCTGCGTGGACTACGGATTGGATTACACCAAGAGGTCGAAAAGCCTTAGAAGATTATGGAATAGCAGCGCCTTTAGATGCCGAAGCAGATATAGATGTCTTGCTAAACGGAAAACGAATCGTTAAGTGTACCAATTGTGGTTCTCAAAACACGAGGCTAGTAAGTCAATTTGGTTCAACGGCATGTAAAGCACAATTTCAGTGTGATGATTGTCAAGAACCATTCGATTATTTTAAATGTTTAAAGTGACCAATTCTTGCGAAAGCAGGAATCTTAATATAACACTGTAATGGCCTTCGTGCTTGCAATAAATAATAAAGATGTAATGAGTTCAATAGAATTAAAAATAGAAAATAAAGTAGCCATAATAAGGCTAAACAGACCAGAAGTATTCAATAGCTTCAATCGTGAAATGGCATTTTTACTTCACGACACTTTAGACGCTTGTGAAAAGAATGCTGACGTAAGAGCAATCGTTCTTACTGGAAACGGAAAAGCGTTTTGTGCTGGTCAAGATTTAAAAGAAGTTACAGATCCAGACTTAAATCCAGGATTCAAAAAAATACTTGAAGAGCATTATAACCCAATCATTACAAGAATACGAGCTATTAAAAAACCTGTTATCGCAGCAGTAAATGGAGTAGCAGCTGGAGCAGGAGCAAATATAGCTTTAGCTTGTGATATTATAGTGGCACACGAAAAAGTGAGTTTTATTCAAGCGTTTAGTTTAATTGGTTTAGTTCCTGATAGTGCAGGTACGTTCTTTTTACCACGTCTAATCGGATTTCAAAAAGCATTGGCTTTAGCGATGTTAGGTGATAAAATTTCAGCAGTTCAGGCTGAAAAAATGGGAATGATATACAAATGTGTACCAGTCGAAGAATTTGAAGACACTATTAATAAACTAGCATTGAAAATGGCAAACATGCCAACAAAAGCTTTAGGTCTCATTAAAGAATTGTATAATAACTCAATGACAAATGATTTAGAATCTCAGCTAGCTTTAGAATCTAAATTACAAATTGAAGCAGCGAGTACAGAAGATTATGCTGAAGGTGTTGCTGCATTTATAGAGAAAAGAAAGCCAGAATTTAAAGGAAGATAAATCAACAGATTTGTCATTCCGCACTTGATGCGGAATCCACAATAAAAGATAAAGCATGAACGTAGGAATTATCGGAGGAGGAACAATGGGAAGTGGTATAGCACAAGTCGCTGCTACTGCTGGTTGTAAAGTCAAATTATACGATACTAATCAAGCTGCTTTGGATAAAGCAAAAGCTGCTTTAGAAAAGATATTAGTTCGTCTTATAGAAAAAGGGCGAATCGATTCCGAAGAGAAAATTAGAATCCAATCTAATATTTCATACGTCGATAGTTTGAAAGCTTTAGGGGATTCACATTTGACAATCGAAGCGATTATAGAAAATCTTGATATCAAGCAAAAAGTGTTTTCAGAGCTAGAAAATTATGTGGCTGACGATTGTATCATCGCATCAAACACCTCTAGTTTATCAATAGCATCAATAGCAGCATCCTTACAAAAACCTGAACGTTGTGTAGGGATTCACTTTTTTAATCCAGCACCTTTAATGAAGTTGGTTGAGGTGATTCCAGCGATTCAAACGTCAGAAGCTGTTTTAGAAAAGTCAATTCAAACTATTAAAGATTGGACAAAAGTAGTCGCTGTCGCTAAAGATACACCTGGCTTTATTGTAAACCGTGTGGCTCGTCCGTTTTATGGAGAAGCATTACGTATTTATGAAGAAGGAATAGCAGATTTCGTAACAATAGACCACAGTTTAAAAACATTAGGTGGTTTTAGAATGGGACCATTTGAGCTCATGGATTTTATTGGAAACGATGTGAATTACACCGTAACAGAAACGGTGTTTACAGCCTTTTATTTTGATCCACGATATAAGCCAGCATTTACTCAAAAACGATTTGCAGAAGCAGGTTATTTAGGTAGAAAGTCAGGAAAAGGATATTACGATTATGAAGAAGGCGCTATAAAACCAGCTCCAATAGAAGACAAGGCTTTAGCTCTACAAATCTTTGATCGCGTTTTAGTAATGCTTATCAATGAAGCAGCAGATGCTTCGTTTTTGAATATAGCGTCAGCAGCAGATATAGATACTGCGATGACCAAAGGGGTTAATTATCCAAAAGGTTTGTTGGCTTGGGCAGATGAAAAAGGTATGGATTGGTGCGTTTCTAAAATGGATGAATTATATAACGAATATCATGAAGATAGATACCGTTGTAGTCCGTTGTTACGCAAGATGAATAAAGAAAATAAAATATTTTTTAATTAAAGTGTCATTCAGAGCAAAGCGAAGAATCTTAATACGAGATTGCTAAGTCCTTTGTCCTCGCAATGACAGATAATAATATGAAAGGAGAACAAGTACCACATAAGATGCTTTCACAAGATGCCTACAGCCAATGGTTGGGTATTGAGATTTTAGAATGCGAAATTGGTCGTTGCAAAGTCGCAATGACAATAAGAGGCGACATGCTCAATAGCATGAATAAAGCTCATGGCGGAATTAGTTATTCATTAGCAGATACCGCTTTCGGCTTTGCAGCAAATACACATGGTAAATTTGCAGTGTCCATTGAAACAAGTATCAACCATATCGAAGCTTTAGATGAAGGAGATTATTTGATTGCAGAGTCTGTAATAGAAAAAGTAAACAGAAAGCTAGGGTTCAATATTATTGAAGTAAAACGTGGTGACGAATTAGTAGCACTGTTTAAAGGTGTGGTGTATAGAACTCAAAAAGATTGGGAATAAGTAAACAGTCAAATATCTAAAAGCATAGTTAAGAGAACGTATTATGAAATGGCAAGGTAGAAGAAAAAGTGGAAATGTAGAAGATCGTCGTGGTGGTGGTAATAAAGGAAAGGTTATTGCTGGTGGAGGCGTTGTCGCAGTCGTAGTAATTCTACTTCAGCTTTTTGGAGGTGAAACAGGTCAGCAACTAGCACCTTTGGTTGAGCAAGTTGTTAAGAGTCAAGTTTCACAACCTTCTGCAACTCGTGAATTGACGAAAAACGAACAACTAATGGGTGACTTCATGGGAACTGTTTTGGCAGATACTGAAGACGTTTGGAATCAAATTTTTAAAGAAAATAATCTAGGTAATTATAAGGAACCAAAAATGGTATTGTTCACAAATACGGTATCTACGGGTTGTGGAAATGCAAGCTCGGCTTCAGGACCATTTTATTGTCCTGCAGGTCAAAAATTATATATGGATTTGGTGTTTTTTGATGAGTTACAAACTCGTTTTGGAGCTAAAGGTGGTGATTTTGCCATCGCCTATGTTACCGCTCACGAAGTTGGTCATCATATTCAAACGCTTTTGGGAACATCAAATAAAGTAAGACAATTACAATCTCAAGGGAGCAAAACGGAAGCGAATAGACTCTCTGTTGCTCAAGAATTACAAGCAGATTTCTATGCAGGAATTTGGGCGCATTACAATAAACAATACCTAGAGGCTGGAGATATTCAAGAAGCTATGAGCGCAGCCAATGCAGTTGGTGATGATGCGATTCAAAAACGAACTAGAGGAAATGTGAATTCAGATAGTTTTACCCATGGAACTTCAGAGCAACGCATGGAGTGGTTCATGAAAGGTTACAATAGTGGAGATATTAGACAAGGGGATACGTTTTCAGCACTTTGAAATTAAATGATTGATAAAATGAAGAAAGAGATTTTAATAATAGTATGCTTACTATTTCTGTTTTTTAATTGTGGATCTTCAAATAATAATTATTCATTTAATCCTGGGATAAATAAAACAGATGAGTTTTTTAATGAGGGTTTTGAATCATTTGATTCAATTTTGTTTTATATGAAAGGTTACAAGGAATTTGAATCTTTCTACGAAAGTTTAGCAAACGAGATTACCAAAAGAACAAATAACCCGGATTTCGTGTCAAAATTTATTATTGATACCGATATGAATTATCCATTAGGAATAGAAAGCTTTGAAGATATTGATACTGATTTTGATAAATTGAATTTCGATTCAAATAAATTTGATAGTGTTTGTTATGTTTTATTAGGAAAAGAAAGATCTTTTAGGGAAAATATTCGAGATCAGAGTGAAAGAAAATTTTATTTTACTGTCTACATTCTTTTACAAGAGTTAAATACTAATAAAATTATTTTTAAAAATAAATTATATGTAACGTCTAAATCAAATATGTCAACTCAAAATTCTGCTTTAGGAGAAACGATAATTAAAGAATTACAATTAAAAGAATTATGAAACAAGCATACATAATAGACGGAATAAGAACACCAATAGGAAGTTACAAAGGCACATTGTCTGCTGTTAGAACAGACGATTTAGGAGCATTAGTTATTTCAGAAATCGTTAAACGTAATCCCAGCATTCCAAAAGAAGCCTACGATGATGTCATTATGGGTTGTGCTAATCAAGCTGGAGAAGACAATCGTAACGTGGCGAGAATGTCATCCTTATTAGCAGGATTACCATTCACGGTTCCTGGTGAAACAGTTAATAGATTGTGTAGTTCAGGATTGTCAGCAATCATACACGCTAATCGTGCAATTAAAGCTGGGGATGGCGATGTATTCATTTCTGGAGGTGTCGAGAATATGACACGCGGACCATACGTTATCGCAAAACCATCAACGGGATTTGGAGGGGACTCTAAAATGTATGATTCAACATTCGGATGGCGTTTTATTAATCCTAAAATGGAGAAACTCTATGGAACGGATGGTATGGGAAACACTGCCGAAAATCTAGTAGAGAAATATAATATCTCTAGAGAAGATCAAGATAAGTTTGCTCATTGGAGCCAAATAAAGGCAACTAGAGCGCAAGAAAACGGTCGACTAGCAAAAGAAATTGTAACAGTAGAAATTCCCCAACGTAAAAAAGACCCGATTCGATTTTCAAAAGATGAGTTTGTTAAACCAACAACCTCTTTAGAAATATTAGGAAAATTACGTCCAGCTTTCAAAAAAGAAGGTGGAAGCGTCACCGCAGGAAATTCTTCCGGATTAAACGATGGAGCAGCAGCGACCATTATTGCTTCCGAAGATGCAGTAAAAAAATACAACCTAAAGCCTTTAGCAAGAATCGTAAGTTCTGCTGTTGTTGGTGTAGAGCCGCGACTAATGGGTATTGGTCCAGTTCAAGCCTCAAATAAAGCTTTGGAAAAAGCAGGATTGACTATGGACGATATGGATGTGATAGAACTCAATGAAGCTTTTGCAGCACAGGCGTTGGCGTGCACAAGAGCTTGGGGGTTAGCAGATGATGACCCAAGATTGAATCCAAATGGCGGTTCAATTGCTATTGGTCATCCACTCGGTGTTACAGGCGCTAGAGTTGCGTATTCAGCAGCGTTGGAGTTGAAGGAGCAGAATAAAAGGTATGCACTAATAACGATGTGTATCGGTGTTGGACAAGGGTATGCAGCAATTATAGAAAATGTGAGTAAATAAAATGATTTGGGCGTTACCACAAGGGTCGCGCTTTCACTACTCGCTCTTTTCAAGGAGTTCAAACAGACCGTTCAATCGCTAACGCAGAAGTTAGTGCGATATAAGTCTATTAGAAAAATTAAATGTAAACGTTTAGACCAACGTTGAAATGCAGAATAAAAAAATAAAAGCGTTAAGAATTTTTGAAACCTTGGAAAAAATTTAGATTTTATTTTTAGGTTTTAAATCCGTAGATAGGATTTTAAAATTCTTCATTTCAACTTGAATTTTTGGTTCGTTTTGTTTCAAGACAAAATGAAAGTAGAGAAAAAAAATGATAAGTAAAATACATCATCTTGTTTCCGTGCAAACGGAAATCTTATTAACCGAAGCACAAAGCTTATGAGAAAGATAGAACATTACGTTACTGGAAGCTGGACAACAGGAAAAGAAGAAGGACAACCAATTCTCGACTCAGTAACAGGCGAAGCTTTTACGAGTGTCGCCATTGAAGGATTAGATATTCCAGAAATTCTTAACTACGGACGAACAACAGGCGGAGAGCAACTTCGCAAAATGACCTTTCAAGAACGTGGAAACATGCTCAAGACATTAGCACTATATTTGACTAAAAGGAAAGATTCGTTTTACGATTTGAGCTATAGAACAGGAGCAACTAAAGTAGATAGTTGGATCGATATAGAAGGTGGTTTCGGTAATTTATTCGCCAATGCATCGTTAAGAAAACTCTTTCCAAATCAACCGTATCATGTAGAAGGTGATGCTATTGATTTATCTCGTGGCGGACGTTTTATGGCACATCATATTATGGTGCCTAAAAAAGGAGTAGCAGTGCATATCAATGCCTTTAATTTTCCAGTTTGGGGAATGTTAGAAAAGTGTGCTGTAAATTGGATGGCTGGAGTTCCTGCTGTAGTATTACCAGCACCATCATCATCGTATTTAGCAGAAGCTGTGGCAAAAGAAATTATTGCTTCAGGTATTCTCCCAGAAGGCGCTTTACAAATCATAAACGGAACCGTTAAAAACATATTAGACACCGTAGAATCTCAAGACGTGGTCACCTTTACAGGTTCAGCAAGAATAGGAAGGTTGCTTAAAGCACATCCAAGATTAATTCAAGAGTCAGTACCATTTACGATGGAAGCCGATTCTTTAAATGCTTCTATTTTAGGTGAGGACGCTATTCCAGGAACACCAGAATTTGATTTATTCATAAAAGAAGTTCGAAGAGAAATGACGGCTAAAGCTGGACAAAAGTGTACAGCAATTAGACGAATTGTTGTTCCTGAAAATTTGATTGAAGATGTTCAGATTTCTCTGGGAAAAGCTTTAGATAAAGTTACCATTGGAGATCCAAGACTAAAAGAAGTCAGAATGGGATCTTTAGTAAACCATCAACAAGTTCAGGCAGTAAGAGATTCAGTAAATGATTTAGCTAAAGAAGCACAAATTGTTTACGGAAGTTTAGATAACATTCAAACGATTGGAGCAGATGCTAAAAAAGGTGCTTTTCTAAGTCCTATTTTATTAAGAGCAGATCATCCATTTCAAAATACAGTCATTCACGAACGAGAAGCATTTGGTCCAGTAAGTACAATAATGCCTTATAAAAACTTAGATGAAGCTATTTTATTGGCTCAAATGGGTAAAGGATCTTTAGTGTCATCAATTGCAACTAACGACGATAAAATCGCTAAAGATTATGTCATTAATGCTGCAAGCCACCACGGAAGAATATTAGTACTCAACAGGGAAAGTGCTAAAGAAAGTACAGGTCATGGCTCTCCCTTGCCTTACTTAGTTCATGGAGGTCCAGGACGTGCTGGAGGAGGAGAAGAAATGGGAGGAATGCGTGGTATTAAGCATTACTTGCAACGTACCGCTATTCAGGGTTCACCAACTACAATTACAGAGATTACAGGTGTTTACCAGCAAAATGCAAAATATAAGGAAGCAGAAATGCATCCATTCAAATACCATTGGGAAGATATTCAACCAGGAATGTCACTCAAAACACATAAGCGTACATTCACAGATACAGATATCATCAACTTTGCGAATGTAACATGGGATCATTTCTATGCGCATACAGATATTACATCATTAGAAGGAAGTATTTTCGAGAAGAGAACTGCTCATGGCTATTTCATTATTTCAGCAGCAGCAGGATTATTCGTCTATCCAAATAAAGGACCTGTAGCAGCAAACTACGGATTAGAAGATTGTCGTTTTTTACGTCCCTTATATCATAATGATACGGTTTATGTACGATTGACGTGTAAGCAAAAAGTAGATCGTGATGTCGCATCTGCAGAGCATCCAAGCGGAATCGTAAAATGGTATGTTGAGGTGTTCGATGCCGAAGATGAATTAGTAGCGATTGCAACTATTTTGACGATGGTTCAAAAAAAGCAAGAGATCTTTATTGAAATGACTGAAGATAAAATTATAGACTGTTTATCTAAGCTTGTAGAAGATGCTAAGCCAGAATGGGGAATTATGACCCCTCAGCATATGATTGAGCATTTAGAGTACACTTATAAAATTGCAGCTGGTGAGGTCCAAGATTTTGAAATTGCAACACCAGAGACCATTTTAGAGAAAGTGCATAACAGTTTATATAACCATGATAAGTTTCCTAAGAATTCAAGATTTCCTTTATTAGAAAAAGATACACTTGACTCTTTAAAACATCCTAATTTAACAACTGCTGTTGAGAAATTTAAGACGCAAAGAGAAGCATACTTAAATTATTTTAAAGAAAATTCAGAAGCTAAATTGAACAATATGGTTTTTGGAGAATTAAGTAAATACGAGTGGTACTTATTGGAGAGGAAGCATTTGAATCATCATTTCGAGCAGTTCAATTTGCTGTAGCAAATTAAACTGCTCGAATCACCCGAGAAATCGGGTGTCTCAAAAACAATAGTTAATTTGAAACATTACGTCTATATAATAACAAATAAATCAAAAGGCGTTTTGTACATTGGAGAAACAGGCGGATTAAAGAAAAGAATATATCAGCATAAAAATAAAGTGCATCCAACGACGTTTTCAGCAATATATAATTTAGATATGCTCATTTATTATGAAGAATATAATTCAGAAGTAGAAGCTAAATTAAGAGAAAAGCAGATGAAGAAATGGAATAGAGAGTGGAAATTAGAGTTGATTGAAAAAGCAAACCCTGATTGGAAGTATTTATATGAAGAAATTTAAGTTTAATAATTAAGAGATTCCCAAAGGTTTCCCGAGAAATCGGAATCTTAAGAATATAACGTTTAACCATAAAAATAGATTCCCGTTTTTACGGGAACACGCCAGCGTGATGACAGACCCATATGTAAAAATAAACATAGAAAACGAAGTAGGATATATCGAGTTTTTTCATCCTGCACACAATTCCCTACCAGGAGATGTGCTTGCTAAATTAGCAAATACAATAACAGATGCAGGAGCAAACGATGCTATTAAAGTAATCGTTTTAAAAAGTGGAGGAGAAAGAACCTTCTGCGCAGGTGCAAGCTTCAAAGAATTAATAAACATCAATGATGCAGCAACAGGGAAAGTCTTCTTTTCAGGATTTGCGAATGTGATTAACGCTATGCGTAAATGTCCAAAATTTATCATTGGACGTATACAAGGAAAAACCGTAGGTGGTGGTGTTGGTTTAGCTGCTTCGACTGACTATTGCATGGCATCAAAATTCGCAGCTATTAAGTTGAGTGAATTAAATATTGGTATTGGACCATTCGTTGTTGGACCAGCTATTGAACGTAAAATGGGATTAAGCGCTATGTCACAAATAGCGATTGATGCGAATTCGTTTTATCCTGCAGAATGGGCTAAACAAAAAGGCTTATTCACACAGGTATATGAGAGTAATGAAGAATTGGATGCTGCTGTAAAAGAAACAGCTGAGCATTTATGCACGTATAACACAGAGGCAATTGTCGAAATGAAAAAAGTATTCTGGAAAGGTACTGATGATTGGGATGAGTTGTTAGCAGAACGTGCAAAAACAAGCGGACGACTAGTATTGTCTGAGTTTACAAAAGAGAAATTAAAAGGATTTAAATAGAGCTGTCATTCAGAGCATAGCGAAGAATCTTGTGATAAGATTGCGACATTCTTCGTCCTCGTAACGATATAATTAATAATTTATTTATGATATACAGTTTTAAAGGCTATACACCAGTTGTTCACGAAACAAGTTTCGTGCATCCACTAGCTGCAGTTACAGGAAATGTAATTATTGGTAAAAACTGTTACATAGGACCTGGAGCTGCAATTCGTGGTGATTGGGGACAAATCATTTTAGAAGATGGTGTGAATGTTCAAGAAAATTGTACAATTCATATGTTTCCTGGAAAGTCAATTACACTTAAAGAAAGTGCACATGTTGGTCATGGAGCCATTATTCATGGCGCTAATTTGGGAAGAAATTGTCTCATTGGTATGAATACCGTTATTATGGATGATGCGGAAATTGGAGATGAGTGCATCGTAGGTGCAATGGCCTTTGTAAAAGCTCAAACTAGGATTCCAAAACGAAGTTTAGTAGTCGGTAATCCAGCAAAAGTGATTAAAGAAGTTAGTGATGATATGATGGCATGGAAAACAAAAGGAACACAATTGTACCAGCAATTACCATCAGATTGTCATGAGAGTTTAAAAGAAGTAGAGCCCTTAAGAGAGGTGCCTTCAACGATGAAAATTCAAGAAGATGTTTATAAAACACTTCGGGATTTTATGAAGAAATAAAGAGTTTAAAAAGACTTCATAGATTTTAAAACCTGTGGTCTAAAAAAATAAACATGTCGAAATTTGAATTAGAAATGCCTAAAATGGGTGAAAGCATTACTGAAGGCACAATCATTAATTGGTTGATTGCTGAAGGAGATAGCTTTGAAGAAGGTGATATCATACTTGAAGTTGCTACAGATAAAGTGGATAACGAAGTACCTGCTCCAGTATCTGGTACATTGTTGAAAACTATATTTCATGCTAAGGATGTTGTTCCAGTAGGAGAGGTGCTTGCAATTTTAGAGAGGTCTGAAGAGGTAAAGCCAAAGTCTGAAAATGCGCCAATTTCCGAGGAGAAAAAGGAGACTAAAAAAGAGATCAAAAAACAGAGAGTTGTTAAGCCTCAGGAGGCTTCTAATCAAAGTGTTAGTGTGTCGAATTCAAATAATTTCTTTTCACCTTTAATTATTGAAATAGCGAAAACGCAACATATCAGTTTTGATGAGTTAGCAAGAATTCCAGCAACTGGCCAGGATGGTCGTTTGCGTAAAAGTGATGTTTTTCAGTACATAGAGGATGGCCGACCATATAAATTTGCGCAACCCATTGCAGAGAAAGATCCAACTGCATATAGGATCCCACAATTGACCTTCGATAAAGGGAAAGGGAAAGTGATTGAGATGGATAGAATGCGTCAAATGATTGCTGATCATATGGTGTATTCAAAACACACATCTCCGCATGTTACAGCTTATGTAGAAGCTGATATGACTACTATGGTTAATTGGAGAAATGCAAATAAAGTCGCTTTTCAAGAAAAGTATGGTGAACGTTTAACATTTACACCGTTGTTTGTTGAAGCAGTGGCAAAAGCAGTAAAAGATTTCCCAAATATAAATGCCTCGGTAGATGGTCATAATATTATCGTAAAAGAAGCTATTAATATTGGTATGGCAACAGCGCTGCCTAGTGGAAACTTAATTGTCCCAGTGGTTAAAAATGCTGACACAAAAGATTTGAAAACAATAGCTTCAAACGTAAATGAACTAGTAGGGAAAGCAAGAGAAAATAAACTATCTGGAGATGATATTAGCGATGGCACATTCACGATTTCCAATGTTGGAACTTTTGGGAGTGTCATGGGAACACCAATAATTAACCAACCTCAAGTGGCTATTCTTGCTGTAGGAATTATCAAGAAAAGACCAGAAGTGATAACAACTGAAAAAGGTGACGAAATAGCCATTAGAAGTATGATGTATTTGTCGTTGTCATTTGATCATAGAGTTGTTGATGGGTTTTTAGGTGGAAGCTTTGTACGTCGTGTTGCGGATTACTTTGAGCAATTTGATGTGGATAGAAAAATATAATTGAATTGTCATTCAGAGTGAAGCGAAGCATCTTATTTTAGACTGCTGCGTCATTTCTCTCCTCGTAATGACAGACTGAATAATTAAAATAGATACCCAATTTCGTGGGCACTAAAGATGAATAAAGACATACTAAGAAAAGGATTTTCAAAACTGTGCACAGCGAAAGCAATGACAGAATTGTACGAAGCAAATTTTAAGCAAGTTTCAAAATATGTACATGCCACCTCTAGAGGTCATGAAGCGATTCAAATCGCTTTAGGAATGCAATTATTACCTCAAGACTATGCGTTTCCGTATTATAGAGATGATGCGATGTTGTTGTCATTTGGATTAGAGCCTTATGATTTAATGTTGCAATTATTAGCAAAAAAATCTGATCCGTTTTCTGCAGGTAGAACCTATTATTCTCATCCGAGTTTAAAGGATGATGATAAACCTAAAATTCCGCATCAATCCTCAGCAACAGGTATGCAGGCTATTCCTGCAACTGGAGTTGCGATGGGAATGCAGTATAAAGAATTGCAAGGTTTAGATGATAAAGCACTTAAAGATTTACCGTTTGTAGTGTGTTCTTTAGGGGATGCATCTGTAACAGAAGGTGAAATAGCTGAGGCTTTTCAAATGGCAGCTTTAAAGCAAATGCCAATTTTGTATTTAGTGCAAGATAATGGTTGGGATATTTCGGCAAATGCTGCAGAAACAAGAGCGCAAAATGCTTTTGAATATGCACAAGGTTTTCATGGATTAGAAGCTATCTCTATTGATGGTGCTAATTTCGTGGAGAGTTACGAAGCGGTTGAAAAAGTAATTGATACGATTAGAACAGAACGTCGTCCATTTTTGGTGCATGCTAAAGTACCTTTATTGAATCATCATACCTCTGGTGTGCGAATGGAATGGTATCGTGATGATCTCGAAGAAGCGAGATCGAGAGATCCTTACCCTGTTTTAAAACAGCAATTATTAGATAACGGATTTACTTCGGAAGCGATAGATAGTATTGAAAAAGAGGCAAAAGAAAAAGTGCAGTCCGACTTTGAAAAAGCTTTAAAAGCAGAAGACCCAAAGTCTGAAGATTTATTTACTAACGATTTTATACCAACGCCTATTTCCGAAGAAAAAGGAACACGAGCACCGGAAGGCGCAGAAAAAGTGGTCATGGTAGATTGTGCTTTATTTGCAGTTGAAGAACTCATGAAAAAACACAAAGAGTGTTTACTTTACGGCCAAGATGTTGGTGGAAGGCTTGGTGGTGTTTTTAGAGAAGCAGCAACCCTTGCTCAGAAATTTGGAGATGATCGTGTCTTTAATACGCCAATTCAAGAGGCGTTTATTGTGGGTTCTACAGTTGGTATGAGCGCTGTAGGGTTGAAGCCGATTGTTGAGGTTCAATTTGCCGATTATATTTGGCCTGGATTGAACCAATTATTTACTGAAGTGAGCCGTAGTTGCTATTTAAGTAATGGGAAATGGCCTGTGTCTATGATTCTTCGTGTACCAATTGGAGCTTATGGCAGTGGTGGACCTTATCATTCGTCCTCGGTAGAAAGTGTAATTACTAATATTCGAGGCATAAAAATAGCGTATCCAAGTAATGGAGCCGATTTAAAAGGTTTAATGAAAGCTGCATATTATGATCCCAATCCGGTTGTTATTTTAGAACACAAAGGCTTGTATTGGTCTAAAGTTAAAGGAACACAAGGTGCAACGTCTATTGAGCCAAGTGAAGATTATGTGTTGCCATTTGGTAAAGCATGGGTATTACAAGAAATCTGGAAACAAGAAGATGTAGAAACGCTAACTATCGTGACTTACGGAATGGGAGTACATTGGGCAATGAATGCATCAGAAGAATTGGGAATGAAAGATCAAATTGAAATTATTGATTTGAGAACCTTATTTCCTTTAGATGAAAATACCATTATGACGTCTGTCAAGAAAACCGGAAAGTGTTTAGTGGTAACCGAAGAACCGTCGAATAATAGTTTTGCACGAGCTTTGGCTGGAAAAATCCAAGAAGAATGTTTCAAGTATTTAGATGCTCCAGTAATGACTATTGGTAGTGAGAATATGCCAGCAATCCCGTTAAATTCAGTTTTAGAGGAAACTATGATTCCTTCTACGGAAAAGGTTAAAGATAAGATTGAATTAATACTCAATTATTAATTAGCGTTTATGCACGCTTGTTTTCTTATAGTAAGCAATCGGTAAATATAGTAATAACTGTCAATTATAATACTGCTATTTTGCTATCTGATTACAAGCCACTGTTAGCTAAGTTGTAATTTGATATATATTATTTGCGAAATGCGGTAGTGTTGATTAAACAAATTTTGTATCTTGAACCTCTAATTCATTTACATATATCATGAAAAAAATTTTATTTTTAAGTGTCGCATGTCTTTTGTTTGCTGGTAGCCAATCGTCTTTTGCTCAAACCGAAGCGAACTCTCAATTAGCATCTTCTAGCACAATAATGCAAGATTTTGCTCAAAAGAAGACAAATCAGGTTGTTAATATATTAGCAAGAACTAACAAGTTAGAAGCTGATCAACAGAAAAAAATATACAGTATTTTTGCGTCGGCAGAGAAAAAAATGAATGGTATTGAAGCGATTGAAGACGCGTCTAAAAAGAACGCAAAAAGAGCCAAAATGCAAGATTATATTAATAGTAAATTAAAAACTGTTCTAACAGAACAGCAATTTAAAACGTATTTGGAAAATACAATAGCGAAGTAATTCTATCTTCGTTTAATAGTTAAACGACCCTAATACCTTAACTGATTATTGTTAAGGTATTAGGGTCCTTTTTTTTTACATTTTATATTCTGAAAGTGGCTTTGTGAATTTCTCAGGATCTGCTGCCAAGTGATAGCGAGGATCGTCTATAGCTTCTACAATAACTTCCTTAAATTTAGGGCTGGCTTTAAACATTAGTAGTTTACAGTCTTCACTAAGATGCTTCAGTCTTATGGTCTTGCCTTCGGCTTCATATTTGTTCACTAAATTAGATATAGCTTCTAACGCAGAATGATCACTCACTCGAGATTCTACAAAGTCTATTTCTACATTTTGCGGATCATTTTTAACATCAAATTTGCTATTGAAATTTTGAATTGAACCGAAGAATAGTGGTCCCCATATTTCATAAGTTTTCGTACCATCAGCTTGTATGCGTTTTCGTGCTCTAATCATTGTTGCATTTTTCCATGCAAATACTAAAGCAGAAATAATTACACCTGCAATAACTGCAATTGCTAAATCCTGCCAAACGGTAATAGCAGATACTGCGATAAGTACAATAGCATCTGATAAAGGGATTTTTCTAATAACCCTGAAACTACTCCAAGCAAACGTACCGATAACTACCATAAACATAACACCTATCAAAGCCGCAATTGGAATTTGCTCAATTAATGGAGCGCCAAATAATACAAAGCAAAGAAGAGCTATAGCGGCTATTGCTCCCGATAGTCGGCCACGACCTCCAGAATCAACATTGATAATAGATTGTCCAATCATGGCACAGCCTCCCATACCTCCAAATAATCCGTTAAGTAAGTTTGCTCCACCTTGAGCAATACACTCGCGATTTCCACTTCCTCTAGTCTCTGTCATTTCATCAATGAGGTTAAGCGTCATAAGAGATTCAATTAAACCAACAGCAGCAAGTATGAAAGCAGTTGATAATATCAAATCCCAGTGTCCAGCAATTGTTCCGAAGAGACCAAAAATTTGATCTTGAAATGTTGGTAATCCTCCTTCTAATCCTTCTCCGCCTTTTTCAACTATAAAAGACCCTACTGTACTGACATCGATGCCTCCAAAAATAGTAATACCTGCAACAACGAGGATGGCAACTAACGCAGAAGGGACTTTCTTAGTGAGTTTAGGTAAACCAAACATGATTCCCATAGTTAAGGCAATAAATGCCATCATTTTCCAAAATATCCCATTAGAGAATAAAGCTGAAAACCACTCTGAAGTATTATCTAAGAACGAAATATCGTTAGGTACTGCATTAGGAAACATTGTTAATTGTGAAAGAAAAATCACTATTGCCAATCCGTTGACAAATCCCATCATCACAGGATGCGGAATTAGGCGCACAAATTTTCCTAATTTTAAAACACCTGCTAACATTTGAATTCCACCAACAAAAAGCAAAGTGATAAATAACCATTGTAGCCCAAGTAGTTCAATTGGAGTTTCTAAATTTACACCAACTTCATTTCCTTTCTGTATTAAATGCACCATGACTACAGCCATTGCGCCTGTAGCTCCAGAAATCATTCCTGGTCGGCCTCCAAAAAGAGCGGTTACAATACCCATCATAAAGGCACCATACAAACCTACAAGAGGTGGTATTCCAGCAACAAAGGCAAAGGCAACTGCCTCTGGAACCAATGCTAACGCTACGGTTAATCCCGAAAGAATATCGTTTTTAGGGTTTTGTGTGAAATTTTTCCTGGTTATTTGACCTAGTATCATAGTTTACATCTCTTAAAAGTCGGCAAAGGTAGGCTTTTAGAAATGAAGCACAAATGCTTAGTCGTTAACCATAAAAAAAGAGCACTAACATTTATGTTAGTGCTCTTTTTAATTTTTATTTTCTAAATTCTATTTTTGAACCTCAGGAGGAAATTTTTCCATAACTTTTGATACGAATTCTTTAATGCGTTCATCTTTCTTTTCAATATTACGAGGGAGATAACCTGTTCCCATGCCTTGCCAAACTAATTCTTTTTCTCTAGCATCTACTAAATCAATAAAGAGTGTGCCTTCAGATTGCGTTGAAATCATTGGTTGATTCATTCCCATTCCCATTCCACCAAATCTACCCATTCCCCAAGGGCCAAAACCTCCCCAGCCCCAGCCACCCATGCCCCAATTGTTATTGTAAACGTCTACACGTTGTTGGGATTTAGTGAATATACTTACTAATAAGTCTGGGTTTTCAGATTTGATATAGCCTTGAGCTAATAATTCGTTTTCAATTGCTCGCAGAATTCGACGCTTATCGAGATCACTAATTTCGGCCTTATCGATACCTGTTTTAAAGAAGGCAAATGTCTTGTAGCTATCAAAATTTGCTTCTTTATCATAATCTGCAGCAACTTTTATAGAACTACATGAGGTTATGAACATTAAAAGTATTAAGATTGGTGCTATTCTCAGTATTTTTCTACCCACGCCACTCGTATTGATTAAGTGATCGTGGACATTTTTTAAATCGTTCATATTGATTTTTTTTATTTGAGTTACTGTAATGTGGCCAATAGTGTATCATCTACTATGTTAGGAAGTGTTACCTTTAAATTAGGTTCGTTTTCCATCGCACGTTTTATGGCAAAAACAGCGCCTTCATTTCTTGCCCAACTACGTCTTGAAATCCCATTGTTGACATCCCAAAAAAGCATAGATTTTAAACGTCTTTCTGCATCTTTACTACCATCAATAACCATACCAAAACCACCATTTATGACTTCGCCCCAACCAACACCTCCACCATTGTGTATGCTTACCCATGTTGCTCCTCTAAAGCTATCTCCAATTACATTTTGAATGGCCATATCTGCTGTAAAGCGCGAGCCGTCATATATGTTGCTAGTTTCACGATATGGAGAGTCTGTCCCTGATACATCGTGATGGTCTCTTCCTAGAATCACGATGCCTATATCTTCCTTTTGAATGGCATCATTAAAAGCTTGCGCAATTTTCATTCGTCCTTCTGTATCTGCATATAGAATTCTAGCTTGAGAGCCAACAACTAATTTATTGTCTTGAGCTCCTTTAATCCATTGGATATTGTCTTCCATTTGTTGTTGGATTTCTTCAGGTGAATTCTTTTTAATGTCTTCTAGTACAGCGCATGCAATCGCATCAGTCTTCGCTAAATCTTCTGGTTTTCCAGAGGCACAAACCCATCTAAACGGACCAAAACCATAATCAAAGCACATAGGTCCCATGATATCTTGAACGTATGAAGAGTATTTGAAATCTATACCGTTTTCTGCCATGATATCAGCTCCAGCGCGAGAAGCCTCTAATAAGAAGGCGTTTCCGTAGTCAAAAAAGTAAGTGCCCTTAGCGGTATGTTTGTTAACTGCTTGTGCATGGCGTCGTAATGATTCTTGAACTTTCGCTTTAAACACATCTGGATCATTAGACATCATCTCATTAGCGTCATCAAAAGATAACCCAACAGGATAGTAGCCACCAGCCCAAGGATTGTGAAGTGAGGTTTGATCACTCCCTAAATCTATATGAATGTTGTCTTGATCAAATTTTTCCCAGACCTCAACTATATTTCCCAAGTACGCTAAAGAGATAGTTTCTTTCTCTTCTTTTGCTTTTCTAACACGAGTAACTAATTGGTCTAAATCTGTGATTTTTTCATCAATCCAACCTTGGTCTAATCGTACTTGTGTGATTTTAGGATTTACTTCTGCGCAAACCGTAATGCAGCCAGCAATATTTCCTGCTTTTGGTTGCGCTCCAGACATTCCTCCAAGTCCTGAGGTCACAAAGAGGTTTCCTTTTGGTGATTTTTTTATTTTTCTAAAGGCGTTAAGTACTGTAATTGTGGTTCCATGTACAATGCCTTGTGGACCAATATACATGTAACTTCCTGCGGTCATTTGTCCGTATTGTGTAACACCTAAAGCATTAAATTTCTCCCAATCATCAGGTTGTGAGTAATTGGGAATCATCATTCCATTGGTGACCACAACTCGTGGTGCGTCTTTATGACTAGGGAATAATCCCATTGGATGACCAGAATACATGGCAAGTGTTTGCTCATCATTCATTTCTGAAAGATATTTCATCGTAAGTCGATACTGAGCCCAATTAGAAAATACACCTCCATTACCTCCATAAGTAATAAGCTCATGTGGATGTTGAGCTACAGCATGATCTAAATTGTTTTGAATCATTAACATAATGGCCGCTGCTTGTTTTGACTTTGCAGGATATTCATCAATTGGTCTAGCATATATTTTATAGTCCGGACGAAAACGGTACATATAAATTCTGCCATAGGTATCCAATTCATTCTTGAATTCTGGAAGTAGCGTTTTATGATGCGTTTTATCAAAATAACGAAGTGCATTTGTTAAGGCTAGTTTTTGTTCTTCCGAAGATAAAATAGCTTTGCGTTTTGGTGCATGATTTATAGATGAATCATAGGCTTTTGGTTCTGGAAGACTATTGGGAATGCCTTCTTGTATTTGGTCTTGAAATGTTGTTTTTGGCATTACTTTTTTTTTAATGTAGAATTAGTTTGTCTTGGTTTGTGTTGAAGTGTTAAAGCCATATGGGCAGTGCCTGCATCCGCTTTCACAGCAATAACCTCTTTTGAGATGATATTGTTCTGTGAAACAGCGATAGCCTTCGGGTGTTAGATAGTAATCACCGTCTTCAATGGGAATAAATTTCTTCATATCTTACAAAGATAATGTAAATTAAAAAGATTTTTGAATAGAGTTTGATATGGTTATAATTTCTAAACATTTAGTCCTTAGAGGGTACATTGGTATGGCTGTTTTTTCCTTTATTTTTCTGAAATATTATAATTTGAAAACAACTTCTGTTTTAATGAATCATGAGCAGATTCATTTTGAGATAGCAAATTGAATTATTGATGACCCCTTTTTATATCATCTATGGTTTGGATGTCTTCGCTCATTTGATAAAATACAGCACTTGTCATGTTACCTCCCAAAATATATCTTTTGGACGCGAAACATATGTAACTAAAAAAGACCTTAATTATTTAAAATCATGGCCTTTTTAGTCGTTTATTGATTACTAATAATTATTGTCTTATGACGACTTTTTGGATTTTTTGCTTACCGTTATACAGTTCTACTTTTACAATATAAGTGCCATCAGATAATCTTGTTTGGTTTAAAATAAAGTCTGATTGATTTATAGCTTCCGTTTTAAAAAGCACTCTGCCTACAATGTCGTAAATAGCTATAGTATTGATGATTCCAATTTCCGAAGTGACTTTTATATAGTCGCTGTTAGGAGTAATTATTGAAATACCATCAGTACCGTCTAACGCGTTTACTCCTAAAGTTTCATTTGTATATCTAAGTTCAAACCTATCATCAATAGTTTCTGTTTGATTAGAAGTAAAGACATAAGGAGCATTTTTTAAATTGTGAATACTATTCAACAGTTTATCTTCTATATAGATTTGTTGATTAGATAAAAATAAACCATCTAGAGTATTTATGGCAATACTATAGATCCCGGTTTCTATAAGATTAACTCCTAGTGGCACAGTATCCGAATCAATAAAAGGCGCTTCTTTCCCTTGAATCAAGAACGCTTTATCATCTATTAGAGTGTAAAGGTTGAAACCTTCTCCAGTTGCAGTGACGGCATCATACATTCTATCTCTAGTATTTGTTGCGCCTTCAACGTAACCTACAAGTGTTGTATTTGTTTTTCCTGTTGGAGTAATCATATCTAACCAAATTCTGTGTCTTTCAATTGTATTATTATCATTCTGTTGAGCATCTACTCTATAAAACTGACTATTATTATAGCTAGGAGATAGTTGCCTCATAGTATTGTTAAATGAGACAGTTGAACTTGAAGATGCTGGTGCTGGTGGTTCATTCATAAGAACAAAGAAACCTTGTCCCGAGGCAATATTACCATCAAAGCTAGCAGGAGTAGATGTGCCTGTTTGGTTATATGCAATATAATCTGCAACTTCATAATTATAAAAATAATCATCATAAAAAGGGTCACCACTAGTTGTGTTTATTTCAGTTCCATGGGTCCATAAATAAACCACACCATCGATGTTTCCATTTGTAGTTAGAAAGTCAATGGCATCTATTGCTGAAGGATATGGATTGCCAATTAGGTTCCAATTATCATCTTCGGATGTGATTTGCGTACTACTTTGATCAAAATAAGTATCTGAAATATTTACACCTCTAAAAATATTGCTAATTATGTCCCCATTATTTGGAGTTCCGGTGAAAGTTGCAGTATAGTTTGTGGGAGTGGTTGGATGACCATTTGGGCCTCTTAAAATATATCCTTTCCCCAATAACATGTTCCCTGTGGCAGTTTCCCAGCGACCATAATCATTTGGAACATTTGTTGGAGGAGGGCCATTGGGTCTGTCAAAAGAAGGATTCCACTGTAAGATATATCCAGCAGGTGTTGCTGGTGAAATATTAAAAACACTAAAGTTAGTTGTTGGAGAAGACCAATATACATAATCAGTAAGTCTAATATTAGTTGTTCTGTCGAGTGTAATATTTCCAGTATTGACTACATTATTTACTTGTATTAAACTAGCACCATTATCTAACTGAAATGTACTTGTACCTTGAATGTCAACAAAATCTTGAATTGTTACAGAAGCGTCAGATTGAATTGTTAATGTGGCTCCATTTAAAATGCTTAAGTTGAGGCCATCACCATTATCATTAATGTAAATTATAGGGTCATTACCAGTAACAGGAATAATGACACAGTCTGAAGAGGTTGGTATAGCATTATCAGACCAGTTTAAAGGTTCCATCCAATCATTTGTTGTTTCCGATCCGTCCCAAATTTTACCACCTCCAGTGCTCACTATCGCATCATCAGTAATAATTAGTGTGGTGCTATTACAAAGGTTATATGTGACTTGTGCAGTATAAGTTGTTGTAGCTATCGGACTTACTGAAATTGTTGGTTGCCCATTATATGTAGGGTCTAGAGTTCCATTAACTAGCCACTGTAAGTTGGAAATAGAAGTTCCTCCAGGAGTAAATCTCCATGCTTCATTGGTTGTTGCCCAATTATCATCTAAGCTGTTTCTACAGGGAGCTACAACTGCATCAGTTGCTCCTAGGTTCTGTACGCCAACTATAGCATTACCACCATTCCAAGGGCCATCATCAACAACCTTTTCCTCAATATGGACTTCAATAATATTGGTGTATTCATACAATACAATCATTGCTGTATGACGTTTGGTATTTGATCCAAAATTACCATTATCAAACATTGGAATATTGTCCCATAATATTACTAAAACGTTACATCCATTTACTGAAGTTGTTCCATAGCTTATGGAGCCACCGACACTTGGATCTATATCCTGATAGGCACTATAAATAGCATTTTCAAAGAGCGCTCCATTAGTGCTCGGCAAATCATTATTAAATGAATAACCTGAAGCCGTATTAGTTAAACTAGTATCAAAGGACAATACTCCGTTTGCACCAACAACAAAGTCAGTAACAGTAGCACCATAAAAACAAAAATTAAAAGGGATTGCATAAGAAACATCAGACCATCTGTCGTCACCCGCAAGTGCTACGGAATTTGTAGCTGCTCCTGCAAAATTATTGAATGAAGTCGTGTTGAAGGTAATTAAATCTACATCATAATCTGAAGTATCTCCTAAATCTGTATAAGTAGCAGTTAAATCTACAGAGCTAGTTGCTGAGCCACAAGAGGCTATTGAACCTGTATCTGGTGTAATATCTACGATAGGGCATGCAAGTGTTGTTAAAGGCGGAGTTGAGATTAAACAAGGCTCTGTTACACATATATCAAATGCAGAGGTTGCACCTGTGGCAGATGACCAAGAAAACACTTGTACAAAATAATAAGAACCTACTGCTAATCCTGAAGTAACACTATTGTCGCCGTCAGAACAATTTAAATTGGCTCCGACCACAACACTGCAATCTGCGGAAGTGAAAGGGCCATATACGGAATGATACATGTCTGTCGTATTTCCAGTTACATTTGAAATATTAATTGTATGAGTTGGGTTTGTAGCTTGAAATACATACCATACATCATTGTTTGGTGTTCCGCCACAAGCATCAATGCCTGAGTCTGTAGCATTATAAATAGAACCTGATGTATTTACACAAACACCATTTGGTGTGAGCGTGTCTGCACTACATGGCTCATCATTTGGAGGTGGAGGAAGAGGTTCAGAAACGCATATACTAAAAGTGCCTTGATTATTATTTCCAAAATTCCAAAAACGAATATAAATAGTTTCACCAGGAGTTCTCCCTGACAATGTGATGGAGGACATGAGATTAAGGCCACCATCATCATCACATTCGATTAAGGTTAAACCATTACAAGATGCTCCAGAATAAACTCCCATTCCGCTATCTGTCAATACACCTGAGTTTGTATCAATATTAACTGCACCACTCGCAGGGACAGTAATTGTAAACCACACATCACCACCAGAATAGTTTGCACAACCAGGCGCTGGAGGTCCTGTGCTTCCTGTTGCTCCAGCATTTGTGAAACTAGAATAGACGCAACTTGTATTAACAGCCAAGGAAATTGAAGTACAGGGTTCATCATTAGTTATTGGAGGAGGTCCACTGCAAGACGTACATGATATTTCAGTAACACAGCAATTAGTAGCAGTGCCACATGCAGCATTGGTATTGAAGTGAACGTAATGGTTGCCACTACTAAGAGCTGTAAACGAAAAAGGTGCATTACCACTTGCTACAAGAGGTCCATTAAATGTGTTACTTCTTATGGTAACGTAGCCACCGCAAGAATTTGTGATTTCATAGGTTTCACCAGCCACTACATTAGAAACTGTTGCATATTCATTTTGGTAATTACAACCACTAATTGTAGTGGGTGTGTTATTTGAAGGAGCAATTGCAGAACCATAAGAAACTGTGTTAGTGCATTGTCCAAATGAGCTTGTATTAATAAAAAATACAAGTACCATTAATAAGAGTAATTTTTTAATCATAATCTATATTTTTGAACACACCAATTATATGATAATTAGCATTACTTAAATTGTAACTGTTGTTAAGTATAGATTTGGGAACGAAAGTGTTAAAATATTAAAATTAATCTTAATTTTAACATTTTTTTATGAAATTATTCTATAATTAGTTAATCAGTTGAAAATAACCGATTAGAATAAGTTTAAAATTGATAATCAAGTAATTATAAAAAAAAGGTTCGTGAACTACGAAGTTGTGTCTTGTGATAAATTGGAAAAATATAGATATAAAGTTATTTAGGTTAATAAAAAAAGGAGGTATTTAATATTAGATTTAGGAAGTAAATAATCTAAATATATTTTGAGAATTAGAATTGATTGGAAGACCTTTGGAGGTATTAACCAGCTGAGTAATTTTTGGATATTAATAATTATTATTCACAAAAAAAAGGGTCTTAATATTTTATTAAGACCCTTTTTAGACTGATTTTTATTTAAGTGACACACTATTATTTTTATTGTTTAAGTATGATTTTTTGTGTTTTAATTATTCCGTCAATAAGATTTACTTTTACGATGTAGCCTCCGGTTGATAGCTGTTTTGTTTCTATAGTCAATTCAGATAAATTCCCAACATCTGGTCTGTCAATGACTACTCTGCCTAATAGGTCATAAACTGCTATTTGTTGAATAGGGCTTAGAGTTGATTGGATTTTAATATATTTTCCATTAGGCACTAGAATCGTAAGTCCATTAATAGATTTTAATTCCTCTAATGATAATGTATCTTCATTATATCTCAAAACAAAGCGATCGTTAAACAGTCCTGATTCGGAATTAAAAGTATAAGCGCTCAATCTTAAATTATGAATTGTATTGGTATAAGTGTCTTCTAAAAAGATATCTTGATTTGATGTTTCAAATAATCCATCAACATGATTAATTGCAATTGAGTAATCACCGTTTTGAGGAATTTCATATCCAAGGGGAACAACATCCGTGACCTCAAAAGGAAGCGCTCTTCCTTGAATGCTCATTTTATCATTTTCAATTAATGAATAAAAAAGCGTGTTAGTTCCGGCAAATTGGGTGCCATCATAAAGTCTGTCTTTAGTATTCGTTGCACCATGGATATAGCCTACTAGAATTGAGTTGGCATTATTATTACTGTCTATCAAATCTAGCCAGATTCTATTTTTTTCATTAACAGTTGTTTCTTCGCTTTCAGTTGAATGATCTATTCTATAGAATTGATCATTACTATACACACCATTTCTCATTGTATTATCAAAGACAAGATTTGAAGGGCTAGTGGCGGCATCATCCATTAATACAAAAAATGCTTGACCAGCTCCAATGAATCCATTAAACCCAGGAGGTGCAGATCCAGTTAAGTTATAAGCGATATAATCATTTGG
Source organism: Psychroserpens burtonensis DSM 12212 (assembly GCF_000425305.1). Taxonomy (GTDB): domain Bacteria; phylum Bacteroidota; class Bacteroidia; order Flavobacteriales; family Flavobacteriaceae; genus Psychroserpens; species Psychroserpens burtonensis. Next base: position 41,989 of record NZ_AUDE01000012.1, on the reverse strand, counting down.
ATTGTAATTGTAAACGTAATCACCATAGAACGGATCTGTTACCGCATTACTTGGCGCAGATTGATGAGACCATAAATAGACAGTTCCTGCTATTGTTGGGTCTATATCGTCTGTAATATTCGCAGCATTCCTAGTGATAAATGTATCAGTATTCAAAGCAGAAGGGAAAGGGTTGCCTACTAGATTCCAGTTATCATCTATAGCCGTAGCAAAAGTTGATCCAGATCCTGAATAATCTATACCATCATACGTTCCTCTATTAATTGGCATATTAATAATACCGTTACTAGGACGACCGGTGAATTCAGCAGCATTAGCTGTAGCTGTTCCTGCTAATCCTCTAATAGCATAGCCTTTACCGGGAATCATGTTTTCAGAAGTTGCTTGCCATTCTCCATAATTACCTGCTCCATTTCCTGCAACGGTTGGACGCCATTCGAGTATAAGTCCTGCATTAGACCCAGGAGATACGCCTAAGACATTAAAATTCTCTACAGCAGATGACCAATACACATAATCTGAGGACGTTAACCCAGAAACTTCTCTTTGCATATTTATAGTTCCTGTATTATTATTGGTTGCTACATTAGTGATTTGAACCAAGTTGGCACTATTTCTAACATTAAAGGTACCACTTGGATCTACGTTTATCCAATCTGTTACTGTTAATGATGTAGATGGCTCTAATTCTAGATAACCATTATTTTTAATCGTAAGGTTTCTTGCAAAAGAAGGACTAGGAGGAAATGGTGGTCCTAATATGGTAGGATTTGGTAAAGCTCCAACATCTTCAATAATAACGCAACTATCATTTGTAGGTATACCATTAGGATACCAGTTATCAGGATCACCCCAAGTGTTATTGTCAGATCCATTCCAAATTTTAGTGTTATTAGTTACCGTAAAAGGGAGTGTAGCCGCACCACAATTATTAGATAGTGTCGCATTAATAGTAAAAGAATAGGTGGCTTGTTCAAGCTGTGTAATATTAGGTATCGCATACACCGTTGTAAATGCTCCAGTACTGTAAGGAGTATCACCAATATTATCATTATCTGTATCAATATATAAATCAATAATGCCAGCAGGAGATGTACTCCAACTTACTGCAGTAATATCTTGATCGCCAAAAAGCTTCACATCATCTACAGCCACTCCGTCTACCCAATCACCGTAAAATCTTATTCTTACACTTAATGTTGGCTCATTGATATACGCATCTAAGTTGTAGGACAATGTTTCAAATCTGTTCCCAATACCAACATCAGCAATAATATTTGGGGTAACGTTAGTCCAAGTCGTGCCGTCTGTTGACGCTTCTATTGCAACATAATCGAGGCCAACTTGATCACCATCATTCCAATATCGAGAGTAGTAACTTCTCAAGCTCAATGTTAGACTAGTAAAGTCTGTGGTGTCATAAGAATTGGTCGTTTCTAGTGCGTTATTGGTTATAGATGGTCCAACATCAGAGTTGGACATTACAAATTGATTAGATCCAAAACCAGAGGAAATAGCTGGAAACCATACTTGTTCGTTAGGAATAAACGTACTGGTTCTATTTTGCCAGCTTGTAAGTGCATTAATTGTTGGGCCATTATCTAAAATGATTATATTCGAGAAAACGCCTAGTGTTCCTACTTCAAAATCTTCATTAAATAAGTAAACATCGTCAATATCTCCAATTGCCGAAATTTCAAGCGCATTGTCTTCTCCGCACACGACTCTGTTTGTTATATCTGGCGAAACAGAAAGCGTCGGTATTGGATTGAAATTTACAATTATTGGTGTTCTCGCCCAAGACTCACAAGCGCCATTATAAGTAGTTACCCAATAGGTCGTCGTCGCTGAAAGAGAAGGTGTATTCCAAGTTCCAGTTGCTGTTGTAGCTAGAGGTGTTCCTCCTATTTCATTTGCGTACCATCGATAGTCAATTACAGACGGTGTTCCTGTTGCGGTCGCATTGATTGTTACGCTTCCTGGTCCACAGGTATCTGCGCCTGTAATACTCGTAATTATAGCATTGCAAATAGGTTCAACTGTGAATAGGTAATCTTCTGCTTCTCCCCAATCGTCTGTAAATCCGTCAATAAATGGTTGACAAGCATCATAATCGATTAAACCAAAGGAGAACGTATCTACCGAGTCGGTATAATTTCGAATACGTATTCTATAATCTCCAGCTGCTGTGCCTAATGGAATTATAAATCCGAAGGTTGTTTCTGCTGTATTTATTCCATTTGTATCGTATACTAGCTCTGTATTGGGGTCATTATCAAAATTCCCGTCATTGTTCCAGTCTATCCAGGCTTTAATTCGTCCAGAAAAAGTTGCTCCCACGAAGACATTGACCCCTTCTCCCTCTACTTGTCTTGCTATAGGTGTCAATCCTGTAAAATCTTGATAACCTGCAGCAAATCCAGAGGTGTTTGAAGTGTCTTCTAATGTGCCTTGAAAACTAACATTTGTAATGTAGAGTGCATCTGGTGTTTCTGTAGTAGTACTGCAATATGGGCCAGGAGTGGTTATACAGATGTCAAAGGTGCCAGCATCTCCTGCGCCGCCATAACTATAAACTCTAACGTAGTATGTTGCACCTATCGTTAAACCTGTTGCATTGATTACTTCATTAGCAGCTCCAACGGTATTGTCTGCACAATCAATATTAGTACCGTTACAAGCCCCAGACCTCAGTTCTATTACTAAATCGTTTAGAATCCCAGGGCTTACTGTAATGTCATGATTTGTTGCGGTCGCTATGAAAGAAAACCACACATCATCGTCTGCATTACCAGTAAAATTATTACAATTAATCCCTGTTATGCTTTGGGTAGCACTAACCGTCGTCGCAGATACACTTGTTGTGCAAGTGTCATCACTACTTACTCCAATATTTGTTGCATCAGCACAGTCATCGTTATCTGGTGGAGAAGGTGTATTACTGACGCAGATTTGACCATTCATATTAATATTGCTATTGTATATTTGGATTCTTACTTTGTAGTCAATGCCAATAACTGTATTGAATACAATAGTTTCTGCAACTCCATTTCCGCCTGCATCAGAACAATCAAGGCTTACCATATTTGGATCACATGCAGCATCAAATAATGTTAAAATCGCATCTCGGTTAGCGTTGGGCTCATATGTTATGGTTGTGGAAGTACTTGTAGCAGTAAACCAGCCCCAAGCATCATCAAAGTCTCCAGAGAAACAGCCAGCTGCTCCATCCCAGTAATCACTATTGTTATTAGAATCCCACGCAATATTATTGCAAATGACTCCAACTGTTAATTCTGATCCTGCAGCTGTATTGCAATTGGCAGAAGGTGTCTGTGCATTTAATCCTAAGCAAATTATAATAGTAAATACGGCACTTAATAGTAGGTTTTTATTCATAAAAAATCAATTTAAAGCATAGCTCAATAAAATTAAACAATAACTAGGATAAGAAAAACTTATAAAGATATAACGTCATTCTTTAAGATTATAACCCGCTGATAGTAGTGTCCTTAGTAAGGATTTATAAACTAGGTTATAATCTTAAACTAAAGATAGTTTTTTTGACGTTCTTTGTATTAATACCCAAAATTTATTCGATTAAATGTTGAAATTTAAAGATAAAAGGAACGTAAGTATCGATACTCAGGTTTTTATAAAACCTGAGTATTTAAATCATCCTTATATTTCTGGCAACAAATACAGAAAGTTAAAATACAACCTCATTGAGGCTAGAAAAACAGAAAAAGATACCTTGTTAACTTTTGGTGGTGCTTATTCAAATCATATAGCGGCAGTTGCCGCAGTTGGAAGAGAATTTGAGTTTAAAACAATTGGGATTATAAGGGGAGAAGAATTAGCTTCAAAGATAGATTCAAATCCAACGCTTAAGTTTGCCCAATCTTCTGGTATGTCATTTAAGTTTATTTCACGAGAGCAGTATAGAAATAAGACAACTGATGAGTTCATTTCAGATTTAAAAAATGAGTTTGGTGATTTTTATCTTATCCCAGAAGGTGGTACAAATACTTTAGCTATCAAAGGTTGCGAAGAAATATTAACAGAAGCAGATAGAGAATACGATTATATCTGTTGCTCCGTAGGAACCGGAGGTACGATTTCAGGATTAATAAGTTCTGCATCTCAACACCAAAAAATTCTTGGTTTTCCTGCCCTAAAAGGTGATTTTTTAAGTGAAGAAATCACTAAATTTGTAACTCATGAAAATTGGGAGTTAATTACCGATTATCATTTTGGTGGCTATGGAAAAGTTAGCGATAGTTTAATAGAGTTTATCAATAATTTTAAGAAAGTGCATAACATACCGTTAGATCCCATCTACACTGGTAAAATGATGTTTGGAATTTACGATTTAATTGACAAAGGCTATTTTCCGAAGCATTCTAAAATATTAGCAATACATACAGGTGGTTTGCAAGGTATTGAAGGAATGAATCAAAGATTAAAACAACAAAATAAGCCCTTAATCGTTTAATATTTATGAAGAAAATAGTTGTTTTTTTATTAGTGAGTTTTGTGGTTTTTAGTTGTGGTTCTAAGAAAAAGAGCGTCACTAAAAGAGACAAAAGGACTCCAAAAACTGAGCAAGGCATTGTAAATCCAAAGACAGCTACTCAGCCTAAGAAGGTTATGACTATACCTGATGTACCCGAAAATTCAAATCTTAATGCTGTAGAAATTTACATTTTGAAATATAACGCTATCGCTATGGATGAAATGCGTACATCAAAAATTCCAGCAAGTATTACATTAGCTCAAGGGATTCTAGAATCTGGTTCTGGTAAAGGGCGATTATCGGTTGAGGCGAATAATCACTTCGGAATAAAATGTCATGGATGGATTGGTGAAAAAATATATCACGATGATGATCGGTCTCAAGAGTGTTTTAGAAAATATGATTATGCACATTCTTCTTTTAAAGATCACTCTGAATTTTTAACAGGAAGAGGCAGGTATGCACAACTATTTAAACTTAAGCCTGATGATTACAAGGGTTGGGCAAACGGGCTAAGAGCTGCTGGTTATGCGACTGATAGAAAATATCCAGAAAAATTGATTAGCTTAATTGAGCGTTATAATCTCGATAAATATGATATAATTATTTTGGGTAACAAGTCCGCTGTAAAAGACATGTCTTTTAATCACATTGTGATAAAAGGTGATACATTATATTCATTATCAAAAAAATACAATACGACCGTTGATGAACTTAAACGTCTCAATAGTCTTAATTCTAATGAGATTTCATTAGGTCAATTTCTTATTATTAAACCAAATTAATATGTTATATAAACGTAGTAGTGCGTTATTTAAAAATGCTAAAAACGTTATTCCAGGAGGTGTGAATTCACCAGTTCGAGCTTTTAAAGCAGTAGGTGGAACTCCAATTTTCGCTAAATCAGCAAAGGGTGCTTATGTGTATGATGAAGATGACAATCGTTATATCGATTATATTAATTCTTGGGGTCCAATGTTGTTGGGTCATGCGTATGAGCCAGTTGTAAAAGCGGTTATTGAAAAAGCGAAAAATGGTACGTCTTTTGGAATGCCGACAGAAATCGAAACTAAAATCGCAGAGTTAGCCGTTTCAATGGTGCCAAATGTTGATAAAATACGTTTTGTAAATTCTGGAACAGAAGCTTGCATGAGTGCTGTAAGACTAGCGAGAGGATTCGCTGGTAAAGAAAAAATCATAAAATTTGCTGGGTGTTATCATGGTCATAGTGATTCTTTTTTAATCCAAGCAGGAAGTGGAGCCGTGACTTTTGGGAGTCCAAATAGTCCAGGCGTTACTCAGGGTACAGCTAAAGATACTTTATTAGCCAGATACAATGATATTGATAGTGTGAAAGCATTAATAGAAGCGAACAAAGATGAAATTGCTTGCATAATTGTAGAGCCAGTTGCTGGTAATATGGGGTGCATTCCGCCAAAAGATAATTTTTTACAGAAGCTTAGAACATTATGCGATGCACACAATATTCTTCTCGTTTTTGATGAGGTAATGACAGGTTTTAGACTTGCTAAGGGTGGTGTCCAAGAATTGTACGGAGTTGATGCTGATATTATTTGCTTCGGAAAAGTCATAGGTGGAGGTTTGCCTGTTGGGGCATTTGCTGCTCGTAATGAGATCATGAATCATCTCGCGCCTTTAGGGAGGGTGTATCAAGCAGGAACACTTAGTGGGAATCCATTAGCAATGGCTGCAGGTCTGGCTATGTTAACTGCAATTAAAAATGATAAAGATCTAATTCAAAGATTAGCAGATAAGACTGAGTATTTGCACAAAGGTTTTGCTAGAGCTTTAGATACATATAATATCACGCATACAATTAATAGGGAAGGATCAATGATTTCAATTCATTTTTCCGAAGAAGAAGTTGTGGATTTTGAAACCGCTGCAAAAGGGGATAATCCGACCTTTAAATCCTTTTTTCATGGCATGTTGAATGAAGGTATTTATATCGCACCAAGTGCCTATGAATCATGGTTTATAACAGATGCTTTAACCTATACCGATTTAGATGAAACCATAAGGGCTGTTGAAAAAGTAGCTCAAACATTATAAAACAAAAAATGCGACTCAGATGAGTCGCATTTTTTATGTATTTCGATTTTTATTTATCTCTAAAATACTTTAGATAAATTATGTATTGTTCTTCGGTAAGAATTTCTCCAAGTTGGCTATCTAAGAAAGTGTCAATTTTTTTAAGACGATCTGCATTACCTTCTAAGTCACTGCTTATTTTTTTATAAGCGATACCGTAAGACTGGTAAGCTTTATAAACAGCATCCATTTTTGTTTCCTCAAACTTTACGGTTTTTCTAAGCGCTTTGGTTTTAGAGTTTGCTTCTGCGTTAATCTCTAGTGTATTTTGTGCAGTCATATTTTGAGAGCTCAATAATAATGTTAGAGCAAATAGGCAAAGTGTAATTAGTTTTTTCATTGTGGTGTTTTGTAAATGGTTTTACGAATTATAAAATTAGTGTTTTTTGTCATAAAAAAAAGCATCGACGTTAAAAATCGATGCCTATTAATAAAATCTAATCTAATCTAAACTATTGCTTTTTAATTTTAGATCCTTTTTTGCCTTTTGATTTATGCTGACGAAGTGTTTTCATCTTAGTCCATTTTTCATATTGCTCTGCTGTTAAAATGGATTTCATTTTTTGTTTCATTGCAATTTCGCCATCTAATTTTGCATTCAAATGTTTAACATGCTCTTCTTTTGTAGGTTTTTTGGCATCATCATTATTTTTCATTTTCTCACGCTCTGCCATGTTTTGTTTTCTAATCGTTGCTTGCTCTAAGAGCGCTTCCTTTACTTTACCTTGTTGATCTTTAGATAAGTCTAATGCTAAAGTCATTTTTTTTGAACCTAAGGTTGCCATTTCTTCTGGAGAGAGGTCTTTCATCAGTTCTCTTTTACCGTTTCTTTCGCCTTTTTCATCTCCTTTTCTGTTGTCTTGTGCAACTGCTTGAAGTGTTATAAAAGCAAACGCAATTAAAATTAATGTCTTCATAATATTTCTGATTTAATTATTGTTTTGTTTTTTAATCGATTGTTATTTAGACTGTTTAATTTAAATTAGGTTTAATATCAATTATGATTTTAACCTTCAATTAACACCTTGTGCTTTTTTTACAAGGGCTAACGTGGTTTCATAAAGCGTTTTATTTTCCATTTTACTTTTTAGCCATGCGTAGAAACTCATTACGAAAATATCTTCTTGTTGTTCATTAATCCATCTAAAGGAATGTTCTACTTTATCTTTAAATTTTTGTGATGTGACATGCTCTGGGTTTTTGTAAAAATACTCGACTATTTTTATAAACGTAATAACACGTTCCTGCTTGATTTGCATTAAGTAATCAAAATATGAGCGTTTAAAGCTTTTAAGTCGGGACTCTATTAAGTCTAATTCTCCAAGTTCTATATAGAGAATTATTTCTGCTATATTTTTCTTAATTATCCATTCTTTGCCAGCTTTTTCAATGTAGTATTTGTCGGTGTGGTAGAATTTAGAAAAGATGGTTTTAGCTTCTTTGAATTCTGCTTTTTGGATATAAAACATGACAAGACCTAGATTAATATCTAATAAAGATTCAATGTCTGCATGTTTAGTTTGTTTGACAGATTCTAAGAGCTCAATGGCTTTATCTTGTGTATTACTGTAATTATGATTTAGGGCTGCGAGTAAGTAATATTTAAGTTTAAATGAAGAATAATGTTTTTTTCGTTGCTGATGCATTAAGTCATTCATCACATCTAAATGCTCCAAAGATTCTTTGAATTTTTTATTTCTAAATAGTGTATTAGCAATCATATAAACCACTTGTATATGGTACACCAACTGTTTGTCCCGTGTTTTGTGGTTCTTTATTTTCTCGTATGTAGCGATTAAAAAAGGCTCAATTTTTAAATAATTATTAGTTACAAAAGCAGAGAGACTCACAATGGTCATTAACTGATATAAGGATTTAAATGACAAGGATTCACTTATTTCAATATTGTGTTCTTTAAGCGTATTATTGAGAATGGTTTCAAAATCTAAAACTTTCCCTTTATAAATCATATCATTTAAGGTTTGTCTGATCTTTGCATAGACAATATTGAGTTCCTCTTCAATAAAATGATGTTTTTGATTACTTCGGAAATTTGCAATCAATACATTAATATCCACGGACGGATTAAGATAGGCATACTGGATTTTTGTGTGATAAATTTCATTTAAAATAGGAAACAACTGATGTTCTTGGGCTAAACGTTCAGCATTGTCTAGAATTTTATAAGCTATGTTTGGTTTTTTGTGAATGAGAAACGTTCGAGATGCCAATATGTACTTAAAGATTTGCATGTCAACAGAATTTTCTTCTTCTAAGTTTAAATTCGCTATAAAGTCAATAAGAGATTGGTATAGTCGTTTTCTCAATGCGTGATAAGCTACTTTATTATCTGCTTTATAGAGGGTTTTGCAAATGGCTTTAGAGCTCAATTCATTTTGGGTCAATAGCTTAAAGAGTTCTATGTTTTTTGTGTCGCTGCGTTTGTTCTTCTTTTCTAGATATTTAATGAAATGTTGCTCATCTTCCGAAGAAAACGTCGAAACTATAGCGTTTAGGTCTGTCATGTTCACTTTCCGTAGAAACGAAAATCTTTTTTATATATTATAAGTCGTCAGTTAAAATGTATTGTATGCTTTAAATATATCATTAATTGATGTGTTTATCTATATGTAATCGTCAGTTTTTAGTAAAATATGTATTTGTAAGCACTACAAACTGTCGCACATTTGTATGGTAATCCACAAAACAAAATAATATGCGACAGTTTATTAAAACCACCAGCTTTATACTTGCCATAAGCGCACTAGTGGTGTTTTCAAAACAAATTCAAGATGAAATTGTAGATAGTTATAACCATTGTGTAGAGCAATTAGCAAGTAGAACGATGACGAGTTCAAATCCTATGGGCTTTTAGGATGCAACTCAAAAAGTTAAATACCGCATTTATTGTCACCACTGGAGTATCAGTACTAGTGTTTATTTATTTGGTGTTTTTGGGATATGATGAAATTAAAACGTTAAAGGATGTTGTGAAAATTATAGCGTCCATTTTGTTCCCAATACCCTTATTGTTTTTTGTGCGTTTTCTATTGATAGAACATTTTTTGCCACAAAATACAGATGAATATAAGCTGAAACACCAAAAACCAGCAACGATTTTGCTCGTGGTGAGTATCGTTATCGGTGTTGCGAGTATGCAGGCTGTAGAATGGATAACAGGCCAAAAACTAGAAGACCATCTCATTTTTGCGCATCTCATTAACTCTACAACGATAAGTAGCTATGTGCTTAATTACATTTTGTACAATAATTTGAGAGTCAACGGAATTTTAAGTGGTGTCCTACTCTCATTAGCTATTCATGTGTTCTTATAACCGGTTAACTGTTATGAATTTTAATGATGGATGTCATTCAGAGCGCAGTGAAGTATCTAAAAAAACAAATTAATAAATCATCAAAAATTTAAAATTATGAATCCAATTATTCAACCTCCAAAACCTAGAAGTAATTCAAACAAAAGGGAATTGCTATTTACATTTCAATCCATAATTGTTACAGCTTTATTAGCATTTACAACTATTGCGTTTTTCTTTTACTATGATTTACCTGTTGTAAATGGGATTAAAATCATTTTTGCTCCTTTTTTATCTGTGGTCCCTCTTTTATTTATTTTATCCATTCTTAGGGATTTACGGCAAGGTTTCAAAGAAGGGAATTATACTAAAGATGAGATTATTAAATTCTGTTTAATAACAGTTGGTATTACTTTAGCATTTACGGGAATTACATATTTACTTTCAGAAATCAAGGCTCTAGAAATATTATTAGCAGCTATAATGGCAATTTTAAGTGCCGTGTTCTTTTTGAAAAGTAAGATCAAAGATATTCTAGGTATGAGCATTATTACAGGAATTGCTGAAGGTATTATTGTTTATATGATTTTTTTGTTTTGATGATTGGTTAGTTAGGAACCCAAAACCTTTTAGGTGTAAAAGCCTAGAGGGTTTTAAAAATTAAAAGAGATGAAAGATTTGAAAGAGGTTTGGAATTGTAAATTAAGTATTGGACACCTTTCGTTTATATTTCTAATCACTTGTCTTTTGCCTTACGGTATTTTTGTGTTGAGTTTAATATCTGGATGGCCATGTTGTCTCGAGTCTGCTGTAAGCTCTGGTATGTTTTCAGTTTTTACAATTTTAGGAATTTTCACTTCTAATTTAATTGTTCTTCTTTTGATTATCTCAACATTTTATAATCACGCAAAACGAAAAGAAAGATTGAGTTTTTGTAAATCATATTTAATCTTGTCCATTATTTTAATTCTCCTGTATCTTACAATAACACCTTTGTTCATAGCTATAAATTAGATGTAATCATCATGAAGCAAAAACTCACTAAATATCTAACAGATTTCTCAAACTTCAATTTGACGAGACCAAGTAGTGATAAAGTGAGACTACTTGAAATATTAGCAGTTGTATTAACAGGAGTGGGGAAGTTTGTCTTTATGGATTATCTCAATTGGAGATTAGCATTTGTGATTTTTGCTATTTTATTTTGGTCGCTATATGCAAGATATCGCTATAAAAAGGGAAATCAAGTATTAAAAGACTGGGGATTTAGACGCGATAATTTTAAATCGGTTTTAAAGTTAGTAATGCCTTTTGCAGCAGTATCAATTGTTGTCTTTATTGGTATTGGGTATATTCAAGGAACACTAAATTTAACATGGCACATTATACCATTACTCATTACATATCCTATCTGGGGAACGGTCCAACAATTTATAACTATTGGTTTGGTTGCTGGAAACCTGGGTACATTAAAATCAATACAACTTAAAAAGGTCAGTGTCATTCTTATCACTTCTACTTTGTTTTCTTTAGTACATTATCCAACTGTTTGGTTATTGATTGTTACATTTATCCTCGCCGTATTCTATGGGTGTATTTATTTGAAAGCTAAAAACCTCTATGTATTAGGAGTATTTCACGGTTGGCTAGGCGCTTTGTTTTATTATACGGTTGTTAATCAAGATCCATTTGCAGATGTGTTTTTAAAATATTTAAATTAATAAGTTATGAATTCAAAGCTCATTAAAGACTTACCAGATTTGGTAACTAACGATGTGATTTCTCAGGATGTTGCTTCAAAAATCGAACAGTATTATTTAGCCAAACAACAGCAGGCTCCTAATAGGTTATTTGCGGTATTTGGAGTTTTAGGATCGCTATTGGTTGGTTTGGGTATCATTCTCATTCTTGCCCATAATTGGGATAATTTTCCAAGAGGTGCTAAAACTATTTTAGCTTTTCTGCCATTGGTAATTGGTCAATGTATTGTAGCGTTTTCAATTCTCAAGAAGAAAAGCGTCGCATGGAAAGAGGCATCAGGCACTTTTCTGTTTTTTACCATAGGATCTAGTATTGCGCTTGTAAGTCAGATTTATAATATCCCAGGCAATTTGAGTACATATATATTGACTTGGATTATTTTGAGTTTGCCTTTAATCTATCTACTCAAATCAAATACAGTTGCAATATTAAATATGATATGTATTACGTATTATGCCTGCGAGCTGGGTTATAGTTTTATGTCAATTGGTCATACACCTTGGTTATATCTTGTAATGATGGCTCTAATTGTTCCTCATTATTACAAATTACTCAAACATCACAAAGAGGCTAATATAACGTCTATATTCAATTGGTTAATCCCAATAAGTCTAACGATAGTATTAGGTGCTTTTGTAGATCAGTTAACAGAATTAGGCTTCTTAATGTATCTCTTACTGTTTAGTCTATTTTATAATGTTGGTAAGACTCCGTTTTTTGATGAACAAAAATTACGACGCAATGGCTATTTAATCTTTGGCTCTTTAGGAATCGTAATTATGGTTTTAACCATGAGTTTTGACGACTTTTGGTATATGGAGCGTTTCTTTTTTAATTCTCAAGAGACCTATGTGTCAACAATTCTATTTGCAGCTAATTTGGGTCTTCTTATATATTCCTATTCAAAGGGATGGTTGAAAACATTCAATTTTTTTCAATTTGTATTTATACTGTTTTCTGTGATGTATTTGTTTGGACTAAACATACCAATTGTGGGCACAATAGTGGTTAATTTTATTGTCTTGGCTTTAGGGGTTACGACTATTAAAATAGGAATAGATAAATTTCATTTTGGTGTTTTAAATTATGGATTATTAATCATTACAGCATTAGTTACTTGTCGGTTTTTTGATACTAATATGAGCTTTGTCATTAGAGGTTTATTATTTGTATGTGTTGGTTTAGGATTCTTTCTAACCAATTATGTAATGCTCAAAAAACAGAAATCAAGAGTTGAATCATTAAAACATTAAGTTATGCAACGTAAACATATATTTATTTTATTTATCATTTTGGCGATAGCTCAAATTGCAGTGCCAGCACAAATGATTTTTAATCGCGAGGCTATTTTAAAATCAGGAACAGCTTTTAAATTTAAGACAGAACCGGTAGATCCCTCAGATCCATTTAAAGGAAAATATATTTCTTTAAATTATGAACTTGATAATTTTAAAACAAAAGATACAATTTGGATGCGAAATCAAGAGGTCTATATTTCAATTACAAATGACAGTTTGGGCTTTGCTAAGGTAATTTCTGCTAGTTTAGAAAATCCTAAAAAGGGAGATTTTTTAAAGGCTAAGGTCAACAGTTATTCAGAATATGATAGTATTTTGAGGTTTTCATTATCCTTTAATGAATTTTATATGGAAGAAACTAAAGCCTATAGCGCAGAGCTAGCATATAGAGAGGCTCAACGTGATTCGTTACCGGATAATACGTTTGCTTTGGTTTATATTAAAAATGGCGATGCTGTTTTGGATAACGTATTTATTAATGAGATTCCAATCGCCACTTTTATTGAGAAGTAGTTAAATCTTATGCCTTGTAATTTTTTCTTATCTTGTTATTAAAACAAAGTCTCTTATATGGCATATTGGTTATCTAGTATTATTACAGTTCTTGTGATTTATATTGCAATTAGTATCGCATTGTATTATTTACAAGACTACATGCTCTTTAAGCCAGAGAAGTTGCCAATAGATTTTCAGTTTGACTATGAAAATCAGGAAACGAAGGAGTATAACCTTGAAACGCGTGATGGCGCAACTATCAACGGATTACGCTTTTTCCCTAAGGGAGAAAGCAAAGGCGTTGTCTTGTACCTCAAAGGAAATTCTAAAAGCATCAAAGGTTGGGGTAAGTTTGCAGTAGATTTTACAAGACATGGCTATAATGTGTTGATGGTTGATTATCGTGGCTTCGGTAAAAGTACGGGCAGGCGCTCTCAAAAAGCTATTAAACGAGATTTACAACTCGTCTATAATAAGCTCAAAGAGCAAACAACAGAAGATCGTATTATTCTCTACGGAAGATCACTAGGCTCAGGTTTTGCAGCAAAACTCGCTTCAATGAACCATCCTAAAATGTTGGTTCTCGATGCGCCATATTACAGTTTAACCAAAGTAACAGCGCGATATGCTCCTTTTATGCCTTTATCTTTATTGCTAAAATATCCACTACCAACCTATAAATGGCTCAAATATGTGCAATGTCCAATTCATATTATTCACGGGACACACGATAAATTAATTCCGTTTAAAACGAGTATTAAATTATCGAAAGTAAACCCAAAATTGACGAAATTACATACCGTGATAGGAGGTGGACATAAAAACTTAAATAATTTTGAATCGTATCATACTATGTTGGACGATATTTTAAATAAAATACCTAAAACCATCGATTTACAAACCACAAGTATCAATGTCATCCATTCCTCAAAACCGAATAAAAAAAAGGCTTAACAAAGTATTCAAGATACTTTTGATTTTATATCTTATGATAAGCACATTACTCTACTCTTTACAAGAAAAACTACTATTTTTTCCTACGGAATTAGCTCAAGATTATCAATATCAATTTGCATATCCTTTTGAAGAGCTGTTTCTTAAACCTTCAGAAAACGTTAGTATCAATGCTATTCATTTTAAAACCGAACACCCAAAGGGAGTTATTTTATATTTCCATGGGAATGCAGGAGATTTAAGTCGTTGGGGACTGATTTCTCAATTTTTCGTGGCAAAAGATTATGACGTACTCATTATGGATTATCGTACCTATGGAAAAAGCAAAGGGAAACTTAGCGAGCAAGCTTTTTATGAGGATGCGCAATATTGTTACGATTATTTATTGAAGCAGTATTCGGAAAGCAGTATTACCATCTACGGTCGTTCTTTAGGAACCGGTATTGCAACGTTTTTGGCTTCTAAAAATAACCCGAAGCAATTGGTTTTAGAAACACCTTATTATAGTATTTTGGATGTAGCTAAAAATCGATTTCCTGTTTTTCCTGTGTCTTCATTGCTGAAATATAAGTTTCCATCAAATGAGTTTATAGTGGATGTAAAATGTCCAATTACTATGTTTCATGGCACAGATGATAGTGTGGTACCATATTCTTCCGCAGAAAAATTAAAAGCGGTGGTCTTAAAAAACAAAGCGATGTTGATCACCATAGAAAGTGGTAGTCATAATAATCTGATTGATTTTGAAGAATATAGGAAAGGAATTGATTCTATTCTCTAAGGCGGTTTATCTGTATTTTTTTAGTGCTTTTTTTTTGCCAATTCTTCTAAATCCAACCAGTACTGCATAAACTGTTGCGAGTATTAGCGCAAGGAGTAAGGCGGTTTCTGAAGATGATTTATCAAGATTAACTGTGAAGTAATAAACCCAACAAACAACCAAAAGTAAATTGAATAACAGGATCATTGGTTGTCTAGATTCTATCCTTTTTAAAGTACTGTCTTGAACAACAAACGTATTAGATATCGTGTCATGAATAGCTCTTTCGTCATCGCTAATTCCAGAAAAAATACTAATAAATCTACTTATACTTCTTATAAGTAATTGATAAATACTCGGTTTTTTACCATCCTTATTGACCACTTTTGTTTGTGTTTGGAATTTCCCAGGAGTTCTACTATACATAACTTCAAAACAAAAATAATACACAAATCTGACACCTAGATAAATGCCGAAAGCTTTAAGATATATTGAAAACCCTAATATTATTGAAGGATAGATTAGGTAGATGATTGCTACAACTAGAAGTCCTAAAATAGAAGATAAAATAAAATCGATACCTAGATTTTCACCACGTTCAGTTTCGTTGGCTAAGTTGTGATCTGGGTATTTTTGGTGCGTTATTTTCATAGGTTAAAACTAAGGTTCAAAGATATAAACTAAAAAAAGAAAAAGCTCCAGATTTCTCTGAAGCTTTTCCCATATTTCTTATCTTATATAAACACACTAAAGTGTCTGATAAACAAGTCTAATTAATTATCCATTAGGATTCAATATCGCATCAATACGCTCAAGAGCATCTGCAATGTGCATTCTACTTAAGGTATCTGCACCACGAGATGAACGCAAAGAGCTACGTAAATATTTTAGTTCTGCTCTTACAACAGCTCTAATATCTGACTGGCTTGTATTAACAGGAGTGATTTTTACATAAGGACTAGATGAGCGTCCACTTTGATTACCAATAGTCATCATTTGAGCTAATCTATCAATATGTGCACGTTGTAAATTACGTCTGTAAGTATCAATTTTACTACCCGTTTGTAATTCACTCCAAATACCTTTACGAAGATCACTCATCATATTAGGTAATGAATACGCTTCACTATCGTAAGTATGAGCTTCTGTCAAACGTTGCATTTTGCCTAAGCTCATAATATTGTTAAGTGATCTTACTTGTATTGCGCGAACACGTTCTACTGAACCTGTAAATTCTATACGATCAAAAATAGTTTTGTCAATCAACCAATCTTGTGTTGTAAATAAATTATCTTGGATGAATTGCATTGCCTCCTCTTGTTTCTCTTTTGGTACAGCAGTATAGACTGCTCCTGGCTGATCTGCAGCTTTATAATTTTCATAAACACCACCAATGTTATTAGAAACGTGTCCCATATAACGGTTGTACTGAGAAATTACATGACCATACATTTCTTGCAAGTCGTCATAATCTTCCCCAGCTTCTGTAGTCCACTCAATTAAGTTGGGTACAATACGTTTCAAGTTTTTAATTCCATAGGAACTGGCTAACATAGCATCGTCACCTAAGTCTTCAGTTTGAGAACTTGGATCTACAACATCACCACCTTGTTGGTGTCCAAAACGATACATTGGATCTCCTGCATGATCCATAATCCATTTGTTAAGGATAGGCTTTTCTTCTTCTGCAGTTTTTCCGAAGATAGGTCTGTAGCCCCAAGAAATAGCGTACTTATCATAAGTTCCAATATCTGGCATTAGTGCGACACCTTCATCACCTGGTTGTGCTACGTAGTTAAAACGTGCATAATCCATAATTGATGGCGCAGTACCATATTTTTGAGTAAATGCTGCATCGCGTAATTTTTCTACTGGATACGCAACACTACTTCCCATATTATGAGGTAAACCTAAGGTGTGTCCAACTTCATGAGAGGATACAAAACGAATTAAACGTCCCATAACTTCATCTTTAAATTGTGGACTCTGAGCTTCAGGATTAATAGCAGCAGTTTGTACAAAGAACCAACCACGTAATAAAGACATTACGTTGTGGTACCAGTTAATATCACTCTCAAGAATTTCTCCCGTTCTAGGATCACTTACATGAGGTCCATTTGCATTTGGAATAGGAGATGCTAAATAACGTACAACCGAGTAACGTGCGTCTTCTGGGCTCCATTCCGGGTCTTCTTCTGCTGTTGGTGGATCCATAGCAATAATTGCTTCTTTAAAGCCTGCAGCTTCAAATGCGATTTGCCAATCTTCAATACCTTGTTTTATGTATTTTCTCCATTTTACAGGCGTCGCTCTATCTATGTAGTAAACGATTTGTTTCTTCGGAATCACTAATTCTCCGCGATTAAATGCAGCGATGTCCTCATCTTTAACTTCTAATCTCCAGCGGTCTAAAAACTCTAAAGATTTACTTTTTTGATCCTCTAATCCGTAATCTGTTTGACTACTTGTAAACCAACCAACTCGCTCATCAAAATAACGACGCTTCATTGGGGTGTCTGGTAATAAGATCATAGAGTTATTAATTTCAATAGAAATACTTCCCGTGCTTGAATTAGAAGGAGGTCTTCCTGCAGCATATGTTTTTACGTGTCGCGCTTCAATATTTCTTGGGTAACTTTTGATGTTTTCAATAAAAGATTTATCACTTTCTAAGCGTGTTATTTTGTAAGGTGTTCTTCGGAAAGAAGGTAAGCCCAAAGATTTCACGTCTTTTTCAAATAAAGGTGTCGCATCGATTACCGTACTTGTTGAATCTTTACTGAATGCCTCAATTGGAAACGTATATAGAACAGGTTCAAAATTTGAATTTACGACTGCTTCACTAATTGGCAGTGAGTCTGCGGCAACAACGTTATAAGATACAACGCGTACAATTACTTTTTTGCCTTTTTTCTCCCAACGCAATACTTGTTCATTTTGTTTTCCACCACCAAAACCTAATCCGCTGGCAGTTTTAGAAATACGAGTCACCATTAACATCTCTCTATCAAAAAGAGAATCTGGAATTTCGTAGTAGTATTTGTCATCTAATGTGTGAACAGTAAAAAGTCCAACATCACTTTTTGCATCTTTAGTAATGACTTTGTTATAAGGTTTGGGGTCATTTTTTACAGGCTTCTTTGCTGGAGTTTTAGCAGCTGCAGCTGCCTCTTTTTTGCTTGCTTTCTTTGCTGTTGAACAGGATACAGCAACGAAGAATACGGAAACTACTAGAAGTAGTTTAATAGTAAAGTGTTTCAAGGTGGTTGATTTTTTAAATTAGTCTTCTAAAATAAGAAATCCCTATGTGTGATGAAAATGTATAGGCTGCTTTTAATATTAATTTAACTTAATATTTAGTAAATCGAGAAATAGATAAAGCCAGCCTAAAGTGAGTTTTTTTATAATTTTACTCTAAAGTGTTCAAATATTCTGAAATTAATGCAACACCTTCATCATGCAATATTGTCGTTCCAATCCATGGCATTGTTAAGCCTGGTTGGAAATCTGAGGCGACCCTAAATATAATACTGCTCTTTCTATCTTGAATCTTTGAATCTGTAAGGCTATTCTCGTAGTCTAGCCTCAATATAGATTGTGTTTCACAATAGCCTCCATCAGTATGGCAATGTGCACAATTAATATCGAAATAAGCTCTTGCACGTTCCTCTAATGAGTAATTAGTATCATCCCATTTTGGTAAAATAGTCACCTCAGATGGATTTGTTAATCCGTCGAGAAGTTCACTGTCAATTAAACTTTGTAATTGATTTACGCCATCCACATTAAAATTTAATGTTCTTAGTCTTGGGCCAATTGGTCTTTTTACTTCATTACTTCTATGGCAAGTGAAGCATTGGTTGTCTGAGGGTATTTGGTAATTAATAGAGTTTGTTTCTCCATCAGCACCGATCCAAGTTACTGGAACAATACTACTATCTGGATTTAAAAAAGCTTCAGTTTGAGCGGCATTCCACTTATAGTCACCAGTTTGCCACAATCCATCAATTTTTATAAGAATTCTAGTTTCGATGATATGTTTACCAAGAGATAAATCTGTCTCATTATTATTGTAGTAAAAGGTCTTGGAAATCAATGAATTGTCAGGAAATAAAGGTAAGCCATCTCCATTATAAGTCATTTTTTCACCATCAGGAAGTACGATAAAACGTTGTTTGTAGGCATAATCTGAAAATAACGTGCTATTCAAAGTGTATTCAAATGATTGTGGTGTGGGTTCTAAGTTTTCAATATTTCCAACAAACAGATTTAATTCTGAAAGTGTTGGTTTAAACTCAGGAATTACAGCTGGTGAATTGGTCGTAAAACTATAAACATTGGTATACATACTAATATTACTCGCCGAGCAAATAGTTTGTAAATAAGTATCATAGGTGGTATTAGGATTTAAACTTAGAAGGTCAATACTAGTTTCTGATGTAGAAATTAATGTTCCAAATCCTAAGGAAAATCCAGTAATTCCATACTCTAGTGTGTAAAGTGCTGTTGTGCTTTCACTGTCCCAAGACAATATTGCTGAGTTATCAGTTACAGAACTCGATGATACATTAATACCTTGATCACACGCTGCAATTAAATCATCATCACTAGTACAATTAAATAAAAACGTAAGGGTGAAAATTAATAAGCATATTTTTTTGAACATATGTGATGCTTTTTCTTTTTACAATTGGAGTACGAATTTAATAAAAAAATAGTAATTCTTAGTGTCGACAAGAAAGCCACGACATCGTGGCTTTTTTGTTACTTATTATTTTGAAATTTTGCTGGATTACTCAAGTGAGTTGATGTACTCAATAAGCAGGTCAACGCCTTCGTCATGAATAATTGTAGTGCCAATTAAAGGCATCCCATATTGTGGGATTGTATTTTGAATTCTTGTTAGAATACTATTGCGACTTTGTGAGATTGAAGATTCTTCATAAGCCGTTTCATATCCTAATCTTAAATTTGATTGTTCTTCACAAAAACCACCTTGAATATGACAGTGCGCACAATTGATATCCATGTAGGCGCGCGCGCGCCTGTCTAAAGATACCGTTGGGTCGTCCCATTTAGGTAAAAGACTCACGCTTGTTGGGTCAGATAAACCCTCGAGCATATCATTATCAATTAAACGCTGTATTTGATTTGATCCATTAAAGTCAAAGTTGATAGTACGCATTTTTGGACCTATTGGAGTCATTGAGCCACTCGTTTGGTGACATTTAAAGCAATCTGTATTTGATGGGATTTCATAGTTAACACTATTAGATTGGCCTTCAGAGTCAATCCAACTCACAGGAACAGTGCTTCCATTGAAATCTAAAAAAGCTTCAGTTTGAGCGTCATTCCATTTGTAGTCTCCAGTTTCCCATGATCCATCAATCTTTATAAGTAGTCTCGTTTCTATAATTTTTTGTCCAAGTGATGGATCTCTATCATCAATATTGTAGTAAAATGTTTTTACTATGATTGAATTTTCCGGAAAAATAGGTAAGCCTTCTCCATTATATGTTAATTTTTCACCCGTAGGTAAAACAAAAAAGCGTTGTTTTGTAGCGTAATCTGAAAATAATTTTGAATTTAAATTGTATTCAAAACCATAAGGTGTAATATCTAAATTGTTGAGGTCGTCTATGAATAAATTCAATTCTGAAAGTGTTGGTCTAAATTCTGGAATAACAGGAATTGCTAATGTTGTGAACGTATTTTGATTCGTACTAGGGCTCACATTACTAACATTACAAATAGCTTTAATATAGAAGTCGTAATTGGTATTAGGTAATAGACCTGTAATTTCTAAAGATGTATTGTTGGCTGCTAGGGTTGTCCCAGAACCTAGACTAAATCCAAGGGCTCCAAATTCTAACTCATAAGTGCTACCTGTGTTAACAGTATCTTCCCATGCTATAACTGCAGACGTATCTGTAATCATGCTTGAACTTATATTTGTAACTGCTGCACATGGTGTTTCAGACGTTGTAAAACTATACACATCAGTAAGCATACTTATGTTATTCTCAGAGCAAACTGTTTGAACATACACATCATACGTTGTGTTACCTTGCAATTCTGAAATAGAAATATTAGTATTTGTTGACGATAGTGAAGTACCTCCGCCTATTGCAAAGCCAGAAAGGCCATATTCGACAATGTAGGATCCTGTATTGCTAGCATCATTCCAAGATATATTTGTTGAACTATCTGTTACTGAATTTGATGATACGCTATTAACAACATTACAAGCAGCTACCATGTCGTCATCAGTATTGCAGGCAGTTATAAATACTGAGACAAACAGCAATAAAGCAATTTTTTTAAACATTTGGGTTCTTTGTTTCTGATTAATAGCACAACGAAAGTAGTAATTTTATTCTCAGAAGACTTATTAATTCGTTGTTAGGTAGTATTTTGACTTTGAAATAATAATAATTTTGATCTATTTGTTTTCTCAAGGCTTGAGAAAACAAAAAAGCATATCCTAATTAAGAATATGCTTTGTGATTTTATGTTCTATATAGTCTTTAATATATTTTCCGCAGAAAATTGGGTATTAAACCATTTCAACAAACAAGTCATCATCGTTCTTGATGACTTTTGCAACACTTTTAGATGTTAATCCTTTTATAGATTTATCCCACTTTTTGTTGCTTAAACCAGATTGTGCTTTAAGGTCATTAAGAGCTATTGGCGAATTTGATTTAAGGATGGTGAAAATTGCTTTCTCTTCTTCACTCATTTCAACTTTCTTCCTTTCTGGGCGCATTTGAGGGAAAAATAATACTTCTTGGATGGATTGATTGTTTGTTAAAAACATCACTAAACGATCCATTCCAATTCCCATTCCAGAGGTTGGAGGCATGCCATATTCTAGGGCACGTAAAAAGTCTTCATCTATAAATTCGGTAGCTTCATCATCACCTTTTGCGGCAAGTTTTAGTTGATGCTCAAAGCGCTCACGTTGATCAATTGGATCATTCAACTCAGAATAGGCGTTAGCAATCTCTTTCCCACAGACCATCAATTCAAAACGCTCTGTTAGTTCAGGATTATCCCGATGTTCTTTACATAAAGGGCTCATTTCTTTTGGATAATCGGTAATAAACGTTGGTTGGATATAATTACCCTCACATTTTTCGCCAAAAATCTCATCAATAAGCTTCCCTTTACCCATAGTATCGTCAACCTCAATATGCATGTCTTTTGCAGCTTGGCGAATTTCAGACTCACTCTTACTCGTAATATCAAAACCCGTAAAATGTTTTATAGAATCTGCCATGGTTACACGAGCATAAGGTGCTTTGAAGTTGATTTTATGCTCTCCAAAGGTGGCTTCTGTTGTACCATTAACAGCCATTGCGCAATGTTCTAAAAGACGCTCGCAAAAATCCATCATCCAATTGTAATCTTTATAGGATACATAGATTTCCATAGCGGTGAACTCAGGATTATGAGTTCTATCCATTCCTTCATTTCTAAAGTTTTTAGAAAACTCATAGACACCATCAAAACCACCAACAATCAATCGTTTTAAATACAACTCATTGGCAATTCTCATATATAACGGAATGTCCAAACTATTGTGATGTGTAATAAACGGACGAGCAGCTGCACCTCCAGGAATAGGTTGAAGGATAGGTGTTTCTACTTCGAAATATCCCGATGTATTGAAAAACTCACGCATTGCAGTGAACAACTTTGTGCGCTTCACAAAGACTTCTTTAACTTTTGGATTTACTACCAAATCTGCATAACGTTGCCTGTAACGTAATTCTGGATCTGTAAAAGCATCATAAATTTTGCCGTCTTTTTGTTTAGGAATTGGTAAGGGTTTTAAAGATTTACTTAGCAATTTAAAATGCTTTACCATGACGGTTTTTTCGCCAACTTGTGTTGTGAATAATTCACCTTCAATACCTACGAAATCTCCTAAATCTAATAATTTTTTAAAGACATCGTTATATAAAGATTTGTCTTCGCCAGTACATATTTCATCTCTATTAAAATATAATTGAATGCGACCTTCACTATCTTGTAACTGTCCAAAAGAAGCTTTTCCTTGAATATTAATAACCATTAATCGACCAGCAATAACAACCTTTTTACCATTTTCAAAATTGTCTTTAATCTGTTTTGAGGTGTGATCTACAGGAAATAAATCTGCAGGATAAGGGTTGATGCCTAAGGCTCTTAATTTTACGAGTTTCTCGCGTCTTACTAATTCTTGTTCTGAAAGCTGCATGCTAAATATATTTTAGAGAACTTATCTTAACGATAAGAATCGCAAAATTACATTATTTACCATTATTAACGTAAAAAAACCATTAGGTTTTATGATCCTAATGGTCTCTTTTTAATCTATTAATTTAACCCGATGTTCATTTTGAATTATTTCATCGATTTCTCCTTAATGCCACAGGACATACCGATTAAATTTTTGGTTTCCACTTTTGGTGTTAAAGTTTCCAGGAGATTTGAAAAACAGATACTTTAAACTAATTATGCTAGGGTTACACCCAATTGCGCAACTATTTAATGTCGTTTGTTTTTACAACTTCAAGATTTTCTAGGAGATTTTTATTGTCTGGAAATAACTTAGTATCCAAAGCAAATGTTATAATGGTCTCTTTTTGTCTACACGGTAGCGTTTATACTAGATATATTATTGATCATCTAAATTTTTCAAAACGTCACCTTTAATCCTTAATGTCTTATTGCCCTCACTAGCATTTGACATCACAGTAATAGTTTTAGAGAACTTACCAAGTCTGTTGGTTGCATATTTGATGCTAATCTCTGCAGAGTCCCCTGGGAGAAGAGCTGTTTTAGGATACGTGGGCACCGTGCAACCACAAGACGTTTTTACATTAGAAATAACAATTGGAGCATGACCTGTATTTTTAAAACTAAAAATTCTAACACCATCTGCATGTTGTTCTATGGTGCCATAATCTATGGTTTCAGATTCAAATGTAAGTATGCCAGACGTCTGGCTTTGAGCAATGGATAGACTAGTAAATAGTAAGACGATGGCAACTAGAGTGACATTTAAAATTGATTTTAAACTGTTTGTTTTACGTGTAATGAAATTCATCATATTTTGTTTTTGGTTAATAGGAAACAAACATCATGAATAACTATTAAAATTGTTTGAAATTGTAGGTTGAAATAGGTACTAGTCCCTAGGTTGATTTTTGTAACTATTTATAAAACAGAGACTTTAATTCGTCTCTAGAATTTACATTTAGCTTTTTGTAGATGTTATTTACATGAGTTTTTACGGTACTCACGCTTATAAAAAGAGTTTCTGCTATGTTTTTATTGGTCTTATCCTCAAGCAGTAAGTCCAAAACATTCTGTTCTTGCTTTGTGAGCCCTTCTTTAGCGTTGTTACGCTGTCTTGATTTTTTTTGTTTTGCTGAAATGAGAAACCATAAATTTACGATAGATGACACAATAAGTAGACTCAACCAGAGATAAGACCAGTTAAAACTTGACTTTTTTTCCGAAGAAAACACAAGAAACTTATCTGAAGTTAACTCGGCCTCATACTGTTTTGTATAGCTAGAGTTTGGATATACGCTTTTTAATCGCTCTAGGAACTCGTCATAATAGGAGTTCGTTTTTAAATCTTCTAGATAATAGTAATGTAATTGATTACCACGATCAGATAAGAAGGCATAAATGTAGAGTTCAGCTAGAGGTTCATTCAGGTCTTGGCCATAATCTTGTAACGTTTTAAACCATTTCTTGTTGTTTAATTGTCGGTTGGCTTTGCTTCTATATTCAGAATAAGCAAATTTCATTTCCTCTTTAAGCGAGTCAATTTTAATGAAAGCGCTCGTCTTTGGATTGTTTGAGATGATATCACAAAACATTTGGGCATCAAAAGATAGTGGGAATGTTATAGAGTCTGTGCGTTTCGCAATGAATAAAATATCCTTGTAATCTGTGCAATAACCATCAAAATGGTTCCCGCTTTGGTTAAATGATGTACAGTTGTCGACATGCAGCTTATATATTTTTTGGTTGATATCCAGCTGGTTTTGATCAAACTTAAAGAAACCACTAGAATCACTTTTAACTTTTGTAATAATCTGTTCTTCGTCAATGCCATCAAATGTTCGGTAGTCTTCAATAACCGAAAGATAGATTTCGTTTTGCCAACGCTCATTGTCAATATGACCTTCAAAATGGTGTTGTGCTACAGCCACATTTCCGAAGAAAAAAATAATGATGTATCCTAAATATCTCACAGCACTAAACTACTATATTTTATTGAAATGTAACAAAGAAAAGCAATTGACGTCCTATAGTTATAGCAATACAATTCTTGTCGGGTATAGTTCGGCATCATTAAAATACTTAAATATGAGTTTTTGGAGAGTTATTCTCGCTATTATTTGTCCGCCTTTAGCTGTTATAGGAAAAGGTTGCGGTTCTATCCTAATTGTCTTTATATTATGGATTTGTGGATGGGTTCCCGGTGTGATCGCAGCACTAATAATTCTAAATAATCCCGAGAGATAAAACCGTATCTTTGTAGTAGTAAATCATTAAATAGTTTGAAATGAATAAGTTTTTTACAGGTATAGTATGCGCTATAACATTGACACTTACGAGTTGTCAGTTTTCTGAAAACATATATATCAATGCGGACGGAAGCGGTAAAATGGAGTTTTCTATGGACGCCTCAGAAATGATGGAAATGGTTTCTCAAATGGGAGATGGAGAAGCTGCAAAGGGAATGGATAAAGTGATGGACTCTACGATAGTTTTCAAGGATTTTATTAGAGAAAATAGAGACAGCATCGCTAATTTATCTCCTGAAGAGCAACAAAAAATAATGGCATTAGAGGATTTTAAGATGCACATACAAATGAATCCTGAAACAAAGAAAATGGTCTTTGATTTAACTACAGATTTTAAAGATGCGAATAAACTTCAGGACATGTTTAAAGCGATGAATAGCTTTAGCAACTTACAAGGTCAAGGTGGAGCGTCTCAAAATTCACCATCAAGTCCTTTTTCTGGTATGGGACAGGATGGTTCTACAGCGGTTAGTTATTCTTTTGATGGGACTGTTTTTAAACGATTTTCTAAAGTTATAGACAAAGAATTACATGCCCAGTCAATAGACAGTATAGGTCAGTCTGCTGCGATGTTTGGTGCGTCTAAATATAAAATCAATTACCATTTTCCTAGAGCTGTAAAATCATTCTCTAAAGAAGGTGCTATGTATAGTGAGGACAGAAAAACTGTTACTTTTGAAGTTGGATTTATGGACATGCTTAAAGATCCTGAGGTATTGGATTTTGAAGTTGTTTTAGAAGATAAATAATGTGAATTTATCTTCACTTTTTCTTTTACCTGCAAAATTTCTAGTTTGCACTTTAATTTCCTTGTTTTTTATAAATGTAGCGGTGCTATGTTGAGAAAAAACACCTGCTTTACAGCACAAATACCAAACTTTTCGGTTTAAAACTAAAGGTCAAGATGAATTCAATGAATAAAGTTATAAAACTCCAAGATTTAGGAACTAAAGACTTTAAAGAGACTTGGGATTACCAAGAACAACTCTTTAAAGGTGTTTTAGAAACAAAAATCAAGAATAGACGCGAGGATGCTGGATTAGAAACGGATAATTATTTTCTGTTTGTTGAGCATCCTCATGTGTACACTTTAGGTAAGAGTGGAGACCTATCTAATTTATTGCTCTCTAAAGAGCAGCTTACTCAAAAAGGAGCAACCTTCTATAAAATAAATAGAGGAGGAGATATTACCTATCATGGGCCTGGTCAAATTGTAGGGTATCCTATTTTAGATTTAGATAATTTCTTTACAGATATACATAAATACCTCAGATTTCTTGAAGAGGTCATTATTCTTACTTTGGAGGAATATGGCTTAAAAACCGAACGCAGTTCAGGAGAAACAGGTGTTTGGCTAGATGTTGGGACGCCTTTTGCTAGAAAAATTTGTGCCTTGGGAGTTCGAGCAAGTCGATGGGTAACCATGCACGGTTTTGCGCTTAATGTCAATGCAGATTTAGGTTATTTTGATCATATTATCCCGTGCGGAATTCGCGGTAAAGCAGTGACGTCTTTGAATATTGAGCTAGGGGTTAAAAAAGTAAATGAAGCTGAGGTTAAAGAAAAGCTATTGAAGCATTTTAAAGTGCTTTTTGAAGCAGACTTTGTTTAAAATCACTGCTTTTTTTCTTCTATCATTAATTATCAAAATACACTTTATAAAAGTGCCTTTTCTTTTTATAATGCCTTGATTTGTGAATTAAGCGAAAAACACGACTATTAATGCCAATTGATACACCTAAGCGCCTTTTAAGTTTAGAAAATTGTGTAACCAAAAATCAATGAAAAACTTTTAAAATCCCCACTAGCTTCATCAAAATTTTTCAATAATTCTCTACTCGTATTTAATCTAGCTTCAATACTATATTTGTCTTTAAAAACATAGCCTATTCCAAAGGCTAGGTTATTTCCAGTATCTCCTTTATACTTCAAACTTTCAGAGAACACTATATCTGTTTTGAGAGATATATCTAACACATAAGATCCACTTATAAATAACTTAGAATCAGTATTTAATAAACTATAATGTCTTATCCCAATTGGAATTTCGATTGATGAATAATCTACTGTGGCAGTAACCGATTGACCGCTTTCAGAATTTGGAATAGTACTGTAATTTTTTTCTGTTTTATAATAATGATAAGTTGGTTCTAGGGTTACAGACCATTTTCTTCTTTTAGTTGGCAACATGTATTCTAATTGTACTCCAAATCGAATTGACACTTCTTGATCATAGTCTAAGTCTCTTATCAGTGTTTGGTTAGTTCCAGGATTGTCAAGGCTTAATGACGAAAAATTAATACCAGGACGAAGTGTTAAATTATAAACATCTTTTCGTTTCTCCCTTTTGAAAGTATATGTTAATTCATTTTTACATGAATTAAAAGTTTCAAGTATTGCTATTAAATCGGCTTGTTTGTATTTTACTTTATTAATACTATTTAGATCTAGGGACGAACACTTTAGATTATTCCACAATTCTCCTTTGTAGTTCTCGTTTTTAGCAATTCTATTATCATCTCTAATATATTTCTTATATTCTAAAAGGATAATTTCTTTACTATCCATTTGATAATAAAAGCGTCTAGTATTTGCATCATTATAGAAATAGAGATTTGCTTTTCCTTGAACTAAAAGATGAAGAAATATTCTTTTTTTAGTGAGTTCTAATTCTGGATTTTTATTCAATTCATTTGACTTAGAAGTATTGATGTCAATATCTACAGTTTTGCTAACAAATATAATTTTATTGTATATCTCAAGTTTGCTAATTGAATTCACATCACCCGTTATTATGTCTCCGTTTTCCGTTAATTTGTATTCAAACTTTTCTGGATTATTATCCCAGTCCAAAAACCGTACTAAACATTCTGTTTTGTTATCACTGTTGTCTATGATATAGCCTTTTTCATATTGTATTTGAGCAGTTGCTAATAATGAGAAAAAGAGAATAAATAGTGTAGATAAATTTTTTATTGAAGCGTGCTTTGATATCGGTTTTTTTTTAAAAAAATACATTTTTTAAATTTAATTCTTAAGCTTCTTCATTAAAAAACACTTTATAAAAGTGCATTTTTTTCTCTTCATCATAACCGCGCTCTAAATATTCGGCAGAGGCATCCGGAGCATCAACATCAAGTTTAATTTGTATGTTAGTGTCAAGTTTTATCTCTGTTTTAATCTTTTGCTTTTGTTTTTTTAAGACAACTTCAGAAACATCAAATTGGTTTCTAAGGACTATGTTGTGGTCGCTTTCATATACTTTTTTGTAATCTTCAAACAACTGAATCGTGTCTTCTTCATCAAAAACTTCTTCCTTAAACGTTTCAACATTTACAATCTCATTTTCTTTAAAAAAATCGACTGTTTTAGCTAAGAAATTGCTTTGTTGTTGTCCGCCAAATTGAGGTTGCATAATCTCTTTTGAGAAGTCTCGGCACATTTCGATATAATTCTTTGTGTGCTGATTAGAATCATCAGGATATTTAATGTTTAAGAAGCTTTTAATCCAATATTGGGCATCATAGTTGTTGTTGTCGACACTAAGTACGATTTTGCCTTCAGCGTCAGCTGCATTTAGTATTAAGACACCTTTATCTACTTTTTTAGTCGCAATTCCTTTTTGTGCAACGATATCATAACTCCCTTTTTCTAAATACGTTTGAAAGAAATGAGATTTATTTTCTATTTTAAAAATACCGATGGCATCGGTTTGATAATCTTCATATTGAATATCATGGAACATGCAAACAATAACATCTCCAGTTTTTATTTGAGAGGAATTAGATTGCTCAAATAAATGCGTTACAATATGTTTTGAAATATCTACAAAATTTGTGTCATCTTGTAATAATTGAGAGGCATAACTATTGATCTCATTAAGATCAACGTTGGAGTGATGGTTAAATCTATAAGATTCTGCAAGACTAGTGAAAGGTCTCAGTAAATAGGGAAGCATTAAATCATAACTGATCTCCTCAAAATCAATTGGTTGCTCAGAAAAAGCATTTTTAGTGCTGTTAAATTTGTTGCCAACCTTATGAAGAATACATTTAGAAATCGAGGCTTTGTTACGTTTAATCATAATCTATAATTAGAGTCACAATACTACTAAAATTTAAGGTCTTAAAATAAAAAAATACTAAAAAAGGCTTGGTACATGTTGATACTAAATACAAGCGTATTTTGCTTCATTTTTAGTCCTCTTGTTTCTATTGAATTTCATATACAATAATCGCATTATTATCACCCTTTGTAATGACTTCTAATGCACTGTCTTTATCGATGTTGTTTAGTTCTAATTGAGAATTTGCATAGATAGGAAAGTTAGCAATTGGTTTTGCTTGACTGTCAAAAAGAAATCCTTTTTTAGACTGAAGGTCGGTAACTGTAACATAAATTTTATCATTGATGTAAAAGATTTTAGGAGCCGTATAGTCCCCAAAATCTAATTCTATCGTCTTAGATTTTATCGTTAGTTTATTATCGCTTAACGATACAAACGTTTTACTTGTAGTTGTTATTTTGTGGTTGCTATTTAAGTTCAGATTTTTATGATTAACTGTTCCTCTTGAATTTATCTGTATAAGTTCTCCATCTGTATTTGATGTGGTAAAACTGTTGTTGTACAAATAGATTTCGTTTTCAGAAAAACTAATCTGCTCATTTAATTTTGTTATTGGTTGTCCCACACGATCTAAAATTTCAAGCGTGTTGCCATGTGCGAAAACAATATGATCTTTTCTGCCAATTCTAAAATGTTTTGGTTGAGATGTAATCAGGTTATCTGCCTTTCTGTATTTAAAACCTTTAACAATATCTCCATTCTTATCATACATCAATACAGATTTTCCTTGTGTAATCATGAGTCTGTATTTTTTCTTCTTATCATAATCAAATACGGATACAGGTTGCGTTATCTGGTCATTAAAGTCTAGAGGAAAATGGTTTACATCTTTGCCATTTCTATCTAAAACATAAAGGCGTTTAGAAGTATTGAATACGAGTTGCAGTCTTCCATTCTTATAGGTGTCTATTTGATTGATTTCTCCTAGTATTTTTCCAGGAAGCTGTTTTTTCCAATAGACTTTTCCTTGATTTGATATGAGATATAGGTTATTGTTTACGTCTTGAACTACAATATCCATTTGATTATTGGTATGGTTTTTAACTAATTGTGGTGTGGTCAAAAGCTCAGCATCTAAAGAAATATTGAATTCTTCGGTGACTGAATTATTGTTGCTTTTATCCTTATGAGTTTCAAAGACTGCGACAATATGTGCGAAATCTGTTTCGTAAACATACTGCACAGCACAGGACTTATAATTTGAAATGTTTAATTTTTTGTCGTCAGTAAAATTAAGATTCAATATCGCGTTTAATTCTTCATAATCTCCGTAAATTAATAGAGATGACTCATCACTTAGGTTCAGTTTTAAATTTTTATAGGAGTCGGTTTCAGATAAGATTACATTATTTTGATGGCTTGATATGATTGATTTTAAAAAATCAATATCGTCTGAGAACACAAAGAAGTCATCAATAGAAATAAAGTGCTTTGGCGGTTTTAAATTTAAAATAGATTTGAAATCAATTAAAAATGACGCACTGTTTTCTAAAGTAAAAATACTAATATTTCTGTATGTATCATGTATTGTTTTCGCACTTAAATTGTCAAGCGTAACAGATGGGTCAAGAGATCGTATAATTGCTGCTTCTTGTGTTTTTGTTTTCGCTTGACAAACCTCAATAATATTATGAAAATTAAAATTTGTTGCATTGGAAGTATCAATTAGGTGATGCCGCAGTAAATTATTTTTGATACGGTCATAATTATCAAAAGTTAAACTTGTAAAGCTTTCGATATTTGAAGGTAAAATAGAGGCTACTTTGTTTTCTTGAGGGATTGTGTTTTTGAAAATATTAATTAAACTTTCTGTAGAGTCATTCGCCTTAGTTATTCCGTTGAATAGTATTGAGTTTTGCGAAATATCACCTTCTAGCATGGTGTATTTGGAGAACTTTATGGCATTAAGTGAGGAGTCTTTAAATAGTTTCGGATTAAAAAAAGAGGTATTGTGATTTATGAGTATTGACACCATTTTATCACCACTTGAAGCGTTATAAAGGGTTTCTATTTCTGAATTAACGACAGTTGGGTTTTGAGATTTTTTTGCTATTGCTAGTGTGTTGGAGGCAAATAGAATGCTGTCTTTTATGACGCTGTAAAAAGTCTGATTGTTGTATTCTAATTTATGTATTCCAAACGTATTATAAACAGAATCTATTTTTAAACCGTCAATAGAGTCAAGAGAAGGGCTTTCTTTAGATAGCGGAATTATATAACTGATTTCTAAACTGTCATTGCTGTTTTTAGAGAGAGCAATTAAACTTTGTTTTTTGTTGATCTCATATAAAGGAAGGAGTAAAGTTTGTAAATCTTTAATTTGAGAATAGTTTACAATTTCATTAATTAGTGCATTATTCTTTAATCCATTTGCTAAACCTTCAGAAGAGTTTATTTTAATTAAGATTTCTGTCTGCTCTGGAACTAATGATAATAGGCTTAGTGATTCCGGTTTAGAGTTCTCACAATTAAAAAATAATAAAAAGCAAAAAAAGGCAAACCAAATTTTTTTCATTGAAAATATTTTTACAAATATAAAAAGTTAGAGGTCCAATTGATATTGTTCTGGTAATAATCTAAAACTTTTTCTATGGTATTTTGTTATTCCAAATTTTCTAATAGCATTTCTATGTTCTTTTGTGGGATAACCTTTATTTTTTTTCCAGTTATACATGGGGAATTCTTCATGAATCTTATTCATATAGTCATCTCTATATGTCTTTGCTAGAATGGAAGCTGCAGAAATAGAAAGGTATTTACGGTCTCCTTTAATAATGGTTTCAAAAGGAATGGTATGAAATGGTTTAAATTTATTGCCATCAACAATAATAAACTCTGGAGAAATTTTAAGTTGCTCTATAGATTTGTGCATGGCTAGAATGGAAGCATTCAATATATTGATACTGTCAATTTTAGATGGGTATACATTTGAAAACGAATAACTTATGGCTTCATTTTCAATTATTGGGCGCAATAGATTTCTTTTTTTTTCTGAAAGTTGCTTCGAATCATTAATCATAGAATTTTGAAAACCCTTTGGTAAAATCACAGCTGCAGCGGTCACAGGACCAGCTAAACACCCGCGTCCAGCTTCATCTGTGCCACATTCTAAATGAAATTGGGAAAACGAAGATTTAAGTCTCAAAATGTTAAAGTTTGAACAAAGTTAAAATTTTAACGCAACCTATTTCCAATTTATGTATCTAATTACTAGTAACACTAAGGTTTAAGTTAGTGAAAACCCTTTGTGAGAATTAATTGTTTGTTAACATTTTTTTAGCATAAATACTTGTTTATTTAATATATTATTAAGATGTTTGCGGAAGACTAACTCAAATAATTGTTTTATGAAATTAAAGTTAACATGGTTAATGACGCTATTTATGGCGTTTGTGATGCAACTCTCTTTCGCACAAGAGAAAACGGTCACAGGAACAGTTACATCGGCTGCAGACGGACTTCCGTTGCCTGGTGTAAGTGTAATAGTAAAAGGAACTTCACGAGGAGTTCAAACAGATTTTGATGGTAATTACTCCATTAAAGCGAGTACTGGTGAAACACTAGTTTTTAGCTTTGTTGGTATGAAAAAGTCAGAAAAGAAAATTGGGCAAAGCTCAACATTGAATCTTGCCATGGCAGAAGATTTAGCCCAGCTTGAAACGGTAGTAATTACTGGTTACGCTGGAGCTACCAATAGCTCAAAGATAACCTCTGCAATAGCAACGGTGTCTTCAGAGTCTATTGAGCAAATTCCAATTAATTCAATTGATCAATTATTACAAGGTCAAGCCGCAGGTGTGAACGTGAATACGGGATCAGGGCAGCCAGGGCAAAGTGCTACAATTGTAATACGTGGTCGAGGATCACTTAATGGGGATGTAGAGCCACTATTTATTATTGATGGGGTTCCTGTAGATCAGGATAACTTTCGTAGTTTAAACCAGAATGATATTGAAACAATGTCAGTTTTAAAGGATGCAGCAGCAACAGCTATTTATGGTAACAGAGGTGCTGGTGGTGTAATTTTGATTACTACAAAGACGGGTAAATTAGGATCTGGTGTTAAAGTACAATACAGAAGTCTATATGGAGTTGCTGTGCAGCCTCAAGCTAGATTTGATGTAATGAATGCTTCTCAATTCTTGACATTTCAAAGAGATTTATTGCCAGGTAACCAATATGGTGATACCTTGAGCGACGCTGATATTGCGCGTGTTGCAGGACAAACTAATACCGATTGGACTGATATATTTTTTAGAAATGGAAAAACAAAATCTCATGAGATTACAGTTACAACTGGTGGAGAGCAATCTACATCCTTTACTTCAGTTCAATATTACGAGCAAGAGGGAATAACTATAGGTAGTGGTTTAAAACGTTTTTCATTTAGAAATAATTTTAACACGACTTCTGCAGATAAAAAATTCAACTTTGGTACAAATCTTACGTTGAATTATTCTGTAAGTAATTTTGTCGTTGATGCAGCGAGAGGTGGTAATACAGGTGGTCAGTTAGATAATCCATTTATTGTGCCTTATATTGGCTTACCATACTTATCACCATACAACCCTGATGGATCCATTAATATATGGGGTACAGGTCCAACAGGTGCTGGTGGTTCTGGAGCTTATAATGCAGATGGAACACTAGATGCTGATGGTGCGGCAGGTTTTTTAAATACACCTTTTTTAGCTTTAAACACAGCGGCACTTAATACAGATGAAGAGCGCGAAATTAAAGTTGTTGCTCGTGTGTTTGCAGATTATAATTTTGCAAAAAATTTAACAGGGGGTGCATCTTTTGGTTTAGATTATACCAACGAGGAACTTATCGATATAAGATCACCTCTTAGTATTAGAGGTATTAACACGCCTAATCTAGCTTCAGAGTTTAGAGGATCTCAAACAGAGCAGTTTTTTAGGGATATGAGTATGATTGCTAATGCATTTATCAGATATGATAATAACATTACTGAAAAGCTAAATTTAAATGCTGCGGTGTATGGTGAATATAACTACAACAACAGACAATTTGATTTCTACAGAGCATTTGGTTTAAATCCTGGATTACCTGGATCAGGTAGTGGGTTTACATCTGGTTCAGCGACTGAAGGTGATGATAGTGATGTTTATAATTATATACCAGACGTTGGTTCGAGTGAAACAGAATTAGCCTTGGCGTCTGTTTTTGCAACTTTAGATTTGGATTATGATGGGCGTTTCGGTCTTTCAGGTTCTATAAGAAATGATGCAACTTCACGATTTATAGAAAATAGAGATGGTATATTCTGGTCAGTTTCAGGTCGTTGGAATATTGACAACGAAAGCTTTATGGAAAACGCAGATTGGTTATCAACTCTAAAGTTGAGAGCTAGTTATGGTGTTGTTGGAAATCAAAATTTAGGTTTCAACAACAGGTATATTGGTCAACAAACGGTGAGTTCTGGTTCAGGTTATCAAAATGCTAATTCATATGTGTTAGGAGCGTTAATAGATCCTGCAATTAAGTGGGAAACTACGAATCAAACGAATATTGGTTTGAGTTTCGGTTTCTGGCAGAATCGCGTAAGTGGTGAGTTGGATGTTTATAACAACACAACTACTGATTTGTTTGCTGATAAACCTTTGTCTCTTGCAGGTACTGGATTTAGTAATGTAGAAACTAATGTTGGTGAGTTAAATAACAGAGGTATTGATTTGCAGATTTCATATAATATCTTAAGAAAGACAGATTCTAATCCTTGGGATATTACGTTAACCGCTAACGGTAACTATAATAAAAATGAAGTAACAAGCTTGCCAGGTGGATTTATAGGTAATACTTTAAGAACTGCTGAGGGAAGACAAGCGCGTACTTGGTTTTTGCCACGTTGGGCGGGAGTAAATCCAGCTAATGGAGAACCATTATATTTAGATGTAGAGGGTAATTTGACTAATACTTTTAGTGCTGCTAATGCGGTGTATTTAGATAAGAACCTTGACCCGACGTATACAGGTGGTTTTGGAACTGATATTAGATATAAAGGTTTTTCTTTGAATACATTATTTTCTTTTCAAGCTGATTTATATAAGTTGAATTCATCTTTAGCAATTACTGAGGATGGAGGATTAGCTGGATTTGCGAACCAATCGGTTACGATGTTAAACGCTTGGACAACTCCAGGACAAATTACTGATATTCCAGCATTATCTAATGGTGGTTTAAGAGCAGTGAGTGGTGACAGATATTTAGAAAATGCGTCTTTCTTGAGATTAAGAAACGTTTCTCTATCTTATAATATAGACCGTAAGATCTTAGAACAAACTAACGTGTTTACAGGTGTTCGTGTATTTGTTCAAGCGACCAATTTGTTTACATGGACTGAGTGGAGAGGGTTTGACCCAGAAGGTACAGGGTCAGGTGGATTTTTTGATTATCCAGTGCCAAGAACATTTACTTTAGGATTCGACTTAACTTTTTAAAAATAAATTGAAATGAAAAAATATTTTTTAATATTAACAATGGCTTTTACTATTGTCTTTATGGGCTGTAGTGATCAATTGGAGAGAACTCCTGTTGATTCATTAGTAGAAGAAACAGCTTATAGAACTGTAGGAGACCTGCAACTTGGACTTAATGGTGCAATAAATGGCTATTCTCCAAACCAATTAGTTGCATTCAACTCGATATTCACAGATAACATTAAATTGGGTTATGATAATGGTGGACAGGAGCTTAATACTTATAATCAGATATTGAATGCAGATACGGGTGACCGTGGTCTATGGGCTTCACGTTATGGGGCAATTAATGATTTTAATAGATTGTTAGAAGCTGCTTCAGCTATAACTCCTGGTACTCTTGAGGTGGATCAATACAATAATATTTTAGCGCAGTGTTATGCGTTTAGAGCACTTATGCATTATGAGTTGTTATTGTATTATGGTTTTAATTTTTTAGATGATTCGGCTTTAGGGGTGCCTTACGTAGATTATGTTTCGGCTGTAGCATTACCAGCTAGAAATACCACAAGTGAGGTTCTTATAGGTATTCAAGCAGATTTAGATAATGTATTGGCCCTTTTGCCAGTAGGTACTAATGATATTAATTTTGCGACAGCAGATTTTGTCACATTTTTGAGAGCTAGAATAGCTTTAGAGAGTGGTGATTATCCTGGAGCAATTAATTTTGCTGGTGATATTATAGCAAATTATCCGTTAGCTAATGCAGAACAATATTTGGCGATGTATAGAAACGACGCTAATACTGTTGAAGTTATTTGGAAATATGACAGTGCACTAGGTGCTAATTTAGGCTTATTCTCTACTTGGAATTTTAATGGACCAGGACCATTTATGGAAATGTCTAATGAATTGGGAGGATTATTAGAGGATTCTGATGTTCGTTCAACTGTAAATATTGATCCAGCAAGTGTCCCTGATGATAATGAGTTTATTGTTGGTAAGTACGGACTTAATACTGATGAACAAGCAATTAATGATTTTAAGGCTATGAGGGTTTCTGAAGCGTATTTAATAAGAGCTGAGGCGTACGCAAGAACAATGCAGTTCGGTGTGTTGTCACAGAATGATGTCTTTGCTGTTCGTTCGATTAGAAATACGTCTGCGGTAATGCCTTCACATACTAGCATTCAAACGGCTCTTGTGGATATTCTAGCTGAAAGACGTTTGGAATTAGCGTATGAAGGTCACAGGTATACTGATATTAAACGTATGAAATCAGTGTTGAATATAGGTATTGATCGTGATGCGTCAGATTGCGTTGGTGCAGTTCCTTGTGAGCTTGCTATAAATTCTGAGAGATGGATTTTTCCTGTTCCAACAGTCGAAATTAATGCTAATCCTAATATAGGCCAGGCAGCTGGTTATTAATTTTAAAAAATAAATTATGAGAAATATAATAAAAATTTTAATTCTGGCTGTGTTATTCACATCATGTGAAGATACAGAGCCTGTCCTTTTTAATGGTTCAACGGCCATCGGTTTTGAGGATACTGTTGTTGAGGTTTCGATTCCTGAAGAAGGTATTGTATCTACAATTGTGGTAACATCTACAACTGTATCAACAGAGTCTAGAACTTATGATGTGCAGATATTACCTCTAGTTCCAGGTTCAACAGATACGTGGTTACCTCTTCCAGAGGCAAATTTAGCTGTCGGTGTAATTAATATACCAGCTGGAGAGTACACGGGAACATTAGCTTTAACTTTTGATAATGCTGATTTGATAGATTTCACGCAGTATAGATTTCAGGTTGAGGTAGATCTTGAGGGGAGTGCATTTCCTCCAGTGACATTTTTTGTACTGAAGCAATTTGATATCACGACTTTTCCATGTTCTGATCTTAAATTAAGTATTGTAACTGATAACTTTGCGTCAGAAA
Organism: Psychroserpens burtonensis DSM 12212; assembly: GCF_000425305.1. Taxonomy (GTDB): domain Bacteria; phylum Bacteroidota; class Bacteroidia; order Flavobacteriales; family Flavobacteriaceae; genus Psychroserpens; species Psychroserpens burtonensis. The sequence goes on along the minus strand of NZ_AUDE01000012.1, from coordinate 3,675 downwards.
CCTCATTTGAGATTACTGATGATACTGGTGCGGTTGTTGAGTCAGGAGGACCTTATAGTGACGGTACTTCGGGTGATGAGATTATTACTAACATATCTTTAGCTCCAGGTTGCTATACACTTACTGTCTCTGATTCTTTTGGTGATGGACTTGATGATGGTAATTTTCAAGGAACTTACAATCTGTTTTGTGCGGCTCAAACCGTTGTTTCTTATGCTTCTGGCGCCGGAAACTTTGGTTTTGAGGAGTCAACAGATTTTTGTATAGTAGAATAACTAACTTTAAACTTAAATTATGAAAAAAATAATAAAATTAATTCCAATCTTGTGTTTAGTGTTGGTTCTGGGTTGCGATAGTGACGACGATAATGCAAGATTTTCTAATGATCCTACTACAGGTTGGGTTGAGTTTGCGACTCCTACATCTGGACAAACAATAACAATAATTACAGAACAAGTTGTTTTGCCTGTTAGTGTTAGAGTTCCTAACTTTCAAGATGGCATCACTATAAACTATGTTATTGAGCCAGTTCAGGGTGACTTTAACAGTATATTGACTACTGGAACAAGTATAAGCTTACCGGCTGCTCAAGCTACTGCCGAAGGAAGTCCTTTCGTTGGTAATATTGAATTGGATTTTTCAGGAGTTTCAGAGCTAAATGAGGTTGTCATCTTTGACGTGGTTATAACAAGTACTGATATAAATTCGGTGGGTGTTGGTTTGAGTAATAGCATTGTTAGCTATAGAATTTCAACGCCATGTCCTTTGGATGTAGCTGCAATTGAAGGTACTTACGATGTTGATGAAGTTTTTACCTCGGGAGTAAATGCAGGTCTGTCGTTGGCAGCTGCCTTTGGTGAAAGTTACCAGGTTGAAATTAGTTTGGATCCAACTGATTTAACACAGACAATATTTATACTTACTAATTCTATTGGATTCAATCAGTTTTTTGTAGACGGTTCGACGGCTACCTTAGATACTTGTAATGGAACAATTACGTTTTCAGACCCATTAAATCTAGGTGATTTTGCTGATATGGTTGTAGAAGTTACATCTTATACAGAGTCTCCTGCAGTTATGATTGCTGACGGCCCATTAGGAAATTTTGGACCTTACCAATTTATTTTGACTAAGCAGTAGGACTTAGTATTATAAGTTAAAGTTTTTAAAAAAAGATCGGGAATTTTTCTCGGTCTTTTTTTGTTTTAACAAAACATAATAAGTTTTTGTCTTATTTAATAATTATTTTTGATTTTCAATTTATCATATGATTAGACATACCTCGATCGTTTCTTTTTTCTTGTTGCTATGTTTAATTAGTGGTGCACAAGAAAAGTTACCACAAAAATTGAAATCCTCTACTAAGAGTGTTAAAAATCCCACTACAAATAATGATTCCTTAGTCTTCAGGAAAAGTCAAAAAGATAAAGTCTCGTCGAAAGACGTCGTTATCGATCAATATAAAATTATAGATGCTAATAATCAAGTAGAAGTATTAGACACATCTTTAACGATTCAAAAAGAATATAAATTCAATTATTTAAGAAAGGATAATTTTGGTCTAATCCAATTTGCCAATTTAGGCCAGACATATAACAGTTTAACTAAAGATTTTAGTTCAACTAATCTTTTACCCTTGTTTGGAGCTCGAGGAAGACATTTTAACTATCTGGAAGTTGAGGATGTGAAATACTATGAGGTTCCAACGCCTTTAACAGAGTTGTTTTTTAAAACAGCATTTCAACAAGGTCAATTATTGGATGCTCTTTTTACTGTGAATACATCCAGACAATTTAATTTTTCAATCGCATACAAAGGCATGAGGTCTTTAGGTAATTATCAACAGGCTTTAACTAGTACTGGTAATTTGCGATTTACTTCGAGTTTTAAATCTAAAAACAATCGATATTCAGCCAGAACACATATTGTAACTCAAGATTTGTTAAATCAAGAAAATGGCGGATTAAATAACGAAGATATTTCAAATTTTATTTCAGGAGATCAAAATTTTATAGATAGATCTGTATTTGATCCTAATTTTGATAATGCTGAAAACACTTTGGTTGGTAAACGATTCTTCTTAAATCAGGAGTATATAATAATACCTCAGAAAGATTCAATCAATAGATCATTATCAATTAAAAATAGTATTGCTTTTGAAGATAAATATTTTCAGTTTGATCAGACGGCAAGCTCAGATTTTTTCGGAGACTCATTTAACCAATCTAATATTCGAGATAGGGTAACTATCGAAAACTTTGAAACTGAGGTTTTAATTAAGTACAGAGAACCTATAATAGGAGATATTAGTTTTGGAGTTGGTTATAATGATATTAATTATGGCTATGATAAAGTCACTATTTTAAATAGTCAACAAATAATTAATAGAATTAAAGACAAAGTTATTAGTTTAGAGGGACATTACTCAAATCAATTTGGAGGCTTTAGATTAATTACTGATGTGGGTGCCAACATTGTTGGTCAATTTGATAGCCATTATTTTTTATCTGAAATTGTTTATGATGTTAATGATGATATGCATATTAAGACTGATATTGGGCATATTTCAAATTCTCCTAATTATAATCTCTTATTGTACCAAAGTGACTATATAAATTATAACTGGAATAATGTTGATAGTTTTAAGAACCAGAATAGTACAAATTTAAAAGCAGAATTTAACTCTAAATCTATATTGGATATATCTGCTGAGTATGTCGTTGTTGATAATTTTTCATTTTTCTCACGAGGTGGAGATGACAATTTGATTAGACCAGAACAGTTAAATCAGTCTATTAAATTTTTTAAAGTAAGACTAGACAAGGAATTAAAGTTTGGAAAATTTGCTTTAGATAATTCAATCTTATATCAAAAGGTAGACGACGATACTCAATCTCTTAATTTACCGGAGTTTGTAGTTAGAAATACGTTTTATTATTCAAATCATTTCTTTAAAAAAAAGGCGCTGTTTCTACAAACAGGAATCACATTCAATTATTTCACTGATTATTACATGGATGGATATGATCCGTTACTAGCAGAATTTTATTCTCAAGATCAAACTACACTAGGTGGTTTCCCTAGGCTAGATTTTTTTATTAATGCTAAGATTAGACAAACAAGAATTTTCTTGAAGGCGGAACATTTTAATTCTTCATTTACGGGTTATAATTATTTCTCTGCACCGAATAATCCTTATAGGGATTTTGCGATACGTTTTGGGCTTGTCTGGAACTTTTTTCTTTAATAATTTGAGTATACTCTTTGCGATAGCCTTTGTATCTATGACACTATAAATAGGGTATTATGTATATGTAGCAAATAGTTTATTATCTAACACTTTCATTTATAAGGTATAGAGGATTAAATAAAAAATAAGAATAAAAAATCTTAAAAAAGGTTAGTTTAGAATAGAATAAGTATTGTATATTTGCATTCGCTAAGCGCATTATGTTTGGCGCTGTTCTTATAGAAAATGTATTGTTTTTAGGTTTTAGAAAGTTTTTAAAAATAAAATCAAATAGTGTTGTAAGAATTAAAAAAGGGTTTATATTTGCACCCGCTAAGGTAATAAAATGCTTTTGCAAAGAAACAAAAAGTTCATTAACATATTGAATTGACAGCGTAAGTATGTTGTTGGAAACGACAATTTACAAACAAAAGAATAGACCATTT
>NZ_AUDE01000011.1 GCF_000425305.1 Psychroserpens burtonensis DSM 12212 | reverse complement strand
ATAGCATCGAGATCCTTTTTAAGGAGTAGTTTTTTAAGCTGTTCAATCTCTTTTTGAAGTGCCTTAATTCTAGATATTTCGTCTTTAGTTTCCACTTTTACTCTGGTGTTCATTAAGTCTTTACGATTGTACTTTTTAATCCACACATTAACTGTTGTGGGTGCAATAGAGTAGAGTTTACAAAGCTCGCTCTTTGTGTGTTTTCCGATTGTAAGTTCGGCTAAGATTTTTAATTTAAAAGGTTCGCTGTAACGTCTAATTACTTTGTCATTTCTATACATAATGTTTAAAATTATGTAGCCTTATTTCAGGACGGGTCATAAGTTTCCCCAACGCGCAGGTGCTTTAAGAGAATTTGTTGCAGAAATCTTAGGTCCAACAGATGATATTACACATTTTGAATACACAAAAAAAGCAAACCGTGAAAACGATGTTGCAGTCGTCGGTTTAGAGTTAAAATCACCTAATGATTTAGAACCTTTAATCACCAAAATGAAACTTCATAATTTCTATGGAGATTATTTAAATAATAAGCCTGATTTGTTTCAGTTTCTAGTTTAAAAAAACACTGTGAAAATTCCAAAAACCAGATTTATTTCAGACCTTAGTCTAAAAAGATTATGAAGATTCCAAAGCAATACCAAATTAATGAAATAGTCACTCAAAACACGTATTTAGTAGGAGGGGAATTAATCCCTTGGACTGGTGCCAGATCCAAAGTATATTCTTCAATCTCTTCTACTGAAGAGTACCAACCCACATTACTAGGCAGTATTCCAAATTTAGGAGAAAAAGAAGCTATAGAAGCGCTTGACGCAGCAGTTTTAGCTTATGATAAAGGTAAAGGTTTGTGGCCAACGATGAAGGTTATAGATCGTATTGCATGTATGGAAAAGTTTGTAAAGCAAATGAAAACCAAACGCGAAGAAGTTGTTAAATTGTTAATGTGGGAAATTGGGAAAAATTTACCAGATTCAGAAAAAGAGTTCGATAGAACAGTAGACTATATTTACGATACTATTGAAGACTACAAACAAATGGATCGTGATAGTGCTAAATTTGAAAAAAATGCGGGCGTTAACGCTCATATTAGAAGAGGACCACTTGGTGTCGTGTTATGTTTAGGACCTTATAATTATCCACTAAACGAAACTTTTGCGCTTTTAATTCCAGCACTAATTATGGGAAATACTTCCGTCTTTAAACCTGCAAAGCTGGGTGTTTTATTATTATCCCCTTTATTAGAAGCCTTTCAAAACAGTTTTCCAAAAGGTGTTGTGAATATCATCTATGGCAGAGGGAGAACAGTGGCTACTCCAATTATGAAAGATGGTAGAGTTGACGTCCTAGCTTTAATTGGTCACAGTAAATCTGCTAATGCCTTACAAAACGAACATCCAAAAAGTAACCGTCTTCGCATGGTTTTAGGCCTAGAAGCGAAAAATCCAGCAATTGTATTAAAAGATGCCGATTTAGATTTAGCCATAAGTGAATGTATTGCCGGGGCAACGTCTTTTAATGGCCAGCGCTGTACTGCTTTAAAAGTACTATACGTGCACAAAGATATTGTTAATGAGTTTAATATCCGTTTTTCAGAACAGGTAGATGCTTTAAAATTTGGAAACCCTTGGGATGACGGCGCAAAACTAACACCTTTACCAGAACCAGATAAACCAGCATATATCCAAGAGTTAATTGATGATGCTACTAGAAAAGGCGCAAAAATAATCAATAAAAAAGGAGGAGAAACGACTGATAATTATATTTTCCCAGCCGTTTTGTATCCTGTAACAAAAGATATGCGAGTGTATGAGGAAGAACAATTTGGACCTGTAATTCCTGTGATCCCATTTTCAGATATAGAGGAGCCATTAGACGATATGGCGGAATCAAATTACGGACAACAAGTAAGTTTGTTTGGTAAAGATGTAAAAACATTAGCTCCTTTAATCGATACTCTAGTAAATTTAGTTTGCCGAGTAAACTTAAACAGCTCTTGCCAACGTGGACCAGATGTCTATCCGTTTACAGGCCGAAAAGATTCTGCTGTTGCGACTTTGAGTGTACACGATGCATTACGTGCATTTTCAATTAGAACCTTTGTTGCTTCAAAAGACAATGCTTATAATAATGCCATTTTAAAGGATTTATTAAACTCTAGAGCGTCAAATTTTATGAGTACAGATTACATCATCTAAGACTAATTTTAAAACGAGATCTAATCAAATTGGATCTCGTTATTTAAGGAAACATATTTTGAATGAAAATAGCCGCAATAGGAGTGGGCAATTTAGGTTTATCAATCGCAAAAGGATTACTGCCCAATGACACTTCAAGCTCTTTGTCTTCAACGAAACAAAATGTTGAAGCTTATCGAAAGGTCTTAATAATACACGCTTTTTAACCGCACTCATACTACCAATTTCTTTTTTGGGTTTAATAATCTAATGCTAATATTTCTCGTTTAAAAGATTTCTGCATTACCCATCGATTCTTATTTTACAATTATCTAATCTTGAATCTTCGATTTCGCACGCATTAAGCTCTAGGTAAATCACTGTCATCTTTTAAAGGCAAATGGGATTCTCCCATTAAATACCTATCTACGTGATATGCAGCCTGACGACCCTCGGAAATTGCCCAAACAATCAACGACTGTCCACGACGCATATCTCCAGCAGCAAATATTCCAGAAACATTAGTTGTGTAATCTTTTGTTGATGCTTCAATATTGGTTCTAAAATCCATCTCTAAACCAAATTGATCAGCAAGTGTTTTTTCTGCTCCTGTAAATCCCAGAGCTAATAAAGCTAAATCACATTCCCATTCTTTTTCTGTCCCTTCAACTTCTATTAATTGAGGTCGTTCGCCTTGTTTAAAAACCCATTCCACTTCAACAGTCTTTAACCCTCTCAAGTTTCCTTTTTTATCTCCAATAAATTCTTTAGTTGATACACTGAAGAAACGCTCTACCCCTTCTTTATGAGACGATGTTATTTTCAGTTTCATAGGCCAATATGGCCAAGGTTGGTGAGCTGGACGACCTTCAGACGGCTTACTTAAGATCTCAAAATTAGTCACTGATTTTGCACCGTGACGATTGGAAGTCCCAATACAATCACTACCTGTATCTCCTCCTCCAATAACAATAACGTTTTTGTTTTCTGCGGAAATCACTGCTCCAAAATCAACTAAACCATCAACATATTGATTATTTAGTTTTAAGAAATCCATCGCTTGAGTTACACCCTTTAAATTTGCTCCAGGAATTGGAATGCTTCGTCTAACGGTAGCTCCTCCACACAAAACAATAGCATCAAACTCATCTTTTAAATGATTAGCATCTATATTCTCTCCAACATGAGCATTGGTCTTAAAAACAATACCTTCTTCTTCTAAAACTGTTATCCGTCTATCGATAACAGTTTTTTCCATTTTAAAATCTGGAATTCCGTAACGTAATAAACCACCAACTTTTTTATCGCGTTCAAAAACAGCAACGGTATGTCCTGCACGATTTAATTGTTGTGCAGCAGCTAATCCAGCAGGTCCAGACCCAATGACTGCAACCGTTTTTTTAGTTCTTACTTTTGGTGGATTCGCAACGATCCATCCTTCATTAAAAGCGGTTTCAACAATATTTTTTTCAATATTTTCAATCGTTACAGGATCTTCATTAATTCCCAATACGCAAGCTTCTTCGCAAGGTGCTGGGCATAAACGACCAGTAAATTCTGGGAAATTATTAGTTTTATGTAAAATTTCAGCAGCTTCCTTCCATTTACCTTTATAGACTTTATCATTAAAATCTGGAATAAAATTCCCAAGCGGACAACCACTATGGCAAAACGGAATTCCACAATCCATGCAACGTGCACCTTGATCTTTTAATTTTTCTTCTTCCAACGGAATCGTAAATTCCTTGTAATTATCGATACGTTTTTCAGGAACTATATAACTTTCGTCTTGACGCTTATACTCTAAAAACCCTGTTGTCTTTCCCATAATCTAAGCTAATTCTAATTGTTCTTGTTTTAATCTCACTAAGGCTTGTCTGTATTCCTCTGGTAGCACTTTTTTAAACTTCGGAAGGTAGTTTTCCCAATCTTCTAAAATACGATTTGCTAACGGACTCGATGTTGCCACAACATGGTTACTGATTAATTGTCTTAGTTGCTCTATATCGTCTTTGAATATAATTGGATCGATATTTAGATCGTCTGAATTACAATTTTGTTTGAACTGGTCTTTTTCATCTAGCACATAGGCAATTCCGCCACTCATTCCTGCTCCAAAATTTCGTCCTACGGCACCAAGAATAACTGCAATTCCGCCAGTCATGTATTCGCAACCATGATCTCCAATACCCTCAACTACTGCTTTTGCTCCAGAATTTCTAACACAAAATCGTTCTCCGGCTTTTCCGTTTATGTAAACCTCTCCTGACGTTGCTCCATATAGGGTGACGTTTCCTGTGATGATATTATCTTCTGGAATAATGGTGCATTTTTCTGGTACTTTGATGATTAATTTTGCTCCAGACAACCCTTTTCCGAGGTAATCATTAGTGTTTCCATGCACTGTAAATGTTAATCCTTTGGTTGCAAATGCTCCAAAACTTTGTCCTGCAGAACCATTAAAATCAATATTAATAGTGTCATCGGGCAAACCATCAGCTCCATAAATTTTAGAGATTTCGTTACTTATAATGGCACCAACTGCTCTATCTATATTGGTGATAGGCATTTCCAAATGTGTTTTTTGTCTTCTAAATAATGCTTGATGCGCTTGTTTAATAATTTTGAAATCTAAATGCACACTCAAGTTGTGGTCTTGACAATAGGTATTATATAATTTAACATCGTCAGCAACTTTTACTTTATGTAAAATTGGCGTTAAGTCGATACCAGACGACTTATAATGATCAATCGCTTTATTTCTATTTAATTTTTGAGATTGCCCTACCATATCATTGATTGTTCTAAACCCAAGTTTAGCCATAATCTCACGTACTTCTTGAGCTACAAAATACATGTAGTTAACGACGTGCTCTGGCTTGCCTTTAAACTTCTTACGCAACTCAGGATTCTGGGTGGCAATACCAACTGGACACGTATTTAAATGACACACACGCATCATAATGCAACCTGAAGCGACTAGAGGCGCTGTTGCAAAACCAAACTCTTCAGCACCTAACAAGCATGCAATCGCAACATCTCGACCCGTTTTTAACTGTCCGTCACATTCTAAAACGATTCGATTTCTCAAATCGTTCATCACCAATGTTTGTTGCGCTTCAGCAATCCCTAACTCCCAAGGTAAACCACAATGTTTTTGAGAAGTTAAAGGTGTTGCTCCAGTTCCACCGTCGAAACCAGCAATTAAAATAACATCTGCTTTTGCTTTGGCAACTCCTGCAGCGACCGTTCCTACGCCAATTTCTGAAACTAATTTCACATTGATTCGTGCTGATCTATTTGCCGATTTTACATCGTAAATTAATTGCGACAAATCTTCAATTGAATAAATATCATGGTGTGGTGGTGGTGAAATTAACCCAACATAAGGTGTCGAATTTCGTGTTTTTGCAATTTCTTTATTCACTTTTGGCCCAGGTAATTGTCCGCCTTCACCAGGCTTCGCACCTTGAGCAATTTTTATCTGAATTTCGCTCGCACTTGTTAAGTAATTGGATGTAACTCCAAAACGACCCGAAGCCACTTGCTTAATTGCCGAGTTTTTCCAATCACCTTGCGAACTCTTATAAAAACGTTCTTGATCTTCTCCGCCTTCGCCAGAATTAGATTTACCTCCAATTCTATTCATGGCAATTGCCAAATTTTCGTGCGCTTCTTTACTAATTGAACCATAAGACATAGCTCCAGTTTTAAAGCGTTTTACGATCTCTGTCCAAGGCTCTACATCATCTAAAGGAATAGGATCGAATTGATCGAATTCAAATAAACCTCTAATCGTCATTAAGTGCTCAGATTGATTATTTACCAAATCAGAATACTCCTTAAAAGTAGAGGCCTTGTTGGTTCTTACAGATTCTTGAAGTTTGGCAACCGTTAACGGATTAAACATGTGTTTTTCTTGACCACGTCTCCACCTGTATTCACCCCCTATTTCTATGTCTGCATCTGTATCATTGGGCTGAAATGCTCTTTTATGACGCTTTACAATTTCTTGCTCAATTTCTCTAAGACCAATACCCTGAATACGGGTTGGTGTATTTGGAAAGTATTTTTCAACTGTCTTTGTATTGATTCCAATGCACTCAAAAAGCTGTGAACCACGATAAGAGTTTAACGTTGAAATCCCAATTTTATTCATCACTTTCAAGATGCCTTTACCTACTGCTTTATTGTAATTTTTAATGGCATCGAGGTATTCTAAATCTGTGACATCTGAATTATTTATCTGTTCCTGAACAATTTCATTTACGATATACGGGTTTACGGCACTCGCTCCAAAACCAAATAATAAAGCAAAATGATGCACTTCACGAGGCTCTGCAGATTCTATAATTAAACTAACTCTCGAACGTTTTTCTAGGTTGTGTAAAGCATGATTTACATATGAGCAAGCGAGTAATGCTGGAATTGGAGCATGGTTTTCATCAACATATCTATCTGAAAGGATTATAATATTTGCACCATCATCAATAGCTTTTGAAGCTTTGGTAACTAAATTTTCAAGAGCGACTTCCAATTCATTTAAACCTCGATTTACTTCATATAACATAGAAATAGATGCGATTTTAAAATCAGGATTGGTATCATAATCTCTAATCTTATCCAAATCATGTTTTGAAATGACAGGGTTCTGGATTTTTAACTTTTTACAATGGTCTGCGTTAACATCAAATAGATTAACATCGCTGCCTAAAGTTAAACTGATATCTGTAATTAATTCCTCACGAATACCATCCAAAGGCGGATTAGTAACTTGAGCAAACAATTGTTTGAAATAATTGTAAATGAGTTGTGGACGCTCAGATAAAATAGCAATTGGTGTATCGCTTCCCATAGAACCAATAGGCTCTTTACCCAATTGAGCCATCGGACGAATAATAGTATTTAAATCTTCTTGCGTATATCCAAAAACTATTTCACGCTTTTTTAATTCAATTTCGTTATATTTAATTGGTCCTTTTTTGGCTTTAAGATCACGTAAATGCACCAGGTTTTCATCTAACCACTTTCTATAAGGATGTCTTGATGCAATCTCTTCTTTTATTTCTTCATCATTTACAATTCTACCCTCATTCATATCCACTAAAAACATTTTCCCTGGCTCTAAACGACCGTGATATTCAACGTTTTCTGGTTTGATGTCGACAACTCCTGTTTCCGAAGACATAATAACATTCCCTAATTTTGTCACTGTGTAACGCGAAGGGCGCAATCCGTTTCTATCCAAAACTGCACCAATAAAATCACCATCTGTAAACGGAATAGAAGCTGGTCCATCCCAAGGCTCCATTAGGCAAGAATTGTATTCATAAAATGCTTTTTTAGCATCAGACATGTTTGGGTTTTTTTCCCAAGCCTCTGGGACGAGCATCATCATTGCTTCAGGTAGCGAACGACCTGTCATTAATAATAATTCAACCACCATATCTAAGGTCGCAGAATCTGATTTTCCTTTTAAAATCGTTGGGATTATCTTTTTAATATCATCTCCAAACAACGGGCTTTCCATGATTTCTTCACGTGAAAACATACGTGACACATTTCCTCTTAGCGTATTAATCTCTCCGTTATGACATATATATCTAAACGGTTGTGCTAAATCCCAAGTTGGAAAAGTATTCGTAGAAAAACGTTGGTGCACTAAAGCTAATCTTGTATCTAAAGCCGAATTAAACAAATCAAGATAATACTCATTAATATGCTCTGGCTTTAGTAAACCTTTAAAGATTATAATTTTAGTGGATAAACTGGGTAGATAAAAGAAATGTGCTTCAGATAACTTGGAATCATATATAGCATGTTCTGCAATTTTACGGGCTGCAAATAATTTTAAGTTAAAATCTCTGTCTGTTTGTTTATCGTCAGTCTTTCCAATAAAAATTTGTTTCACAAAAGGCTCTGTCACTTTAGCAATATCTCCTAAAATCTCACTATTAACAGGTACATCTCTCCAGCCAATTAATTTAAGATTTTGTTTTTTAATTTCAGCTTCAAAAATATCAATACAATATTGACGTTGATTCTCCTTTTTAGGAAGAAACACATTACTAACTGCATATTTTCCAGCTTCAGGCAAATCGAACTCACAAAATATCTTAAAGAACTTGTGCGGAATATCAATTAAAATACCTGCACCATCACCAGTTACACCATCTGAACTTACAGCCCCACGATGCTCTAATTTTACTAATATTTCGAGCGCTTTATGAATGATATCATTGGAGCGTTTACCCGTTAAACTACATATAAATCCAGCACCACAATTATCGTGTTCAAATTCTGGTAAATACAACCCTTGTTTCTTCAGCATAATTCAGAAAATTTAAAGGTTTTTCAGACCTCACTATATCTGTAATATAGATGCTATAGTTTGATTTAAGAAAAGTCGGAAACACTTTTCAAGAATTCACAAAATGACTCTATTTAATTACACTATATATAATGAACATGTTACCTCACTGTTAAATCAATAATGAAAATAAATCAGTATAAATCACTTTTTTTTACGAAAAGGTTTGCGTAGGACTCTCATCTTTAAACATTATTCAAATATTTAGTGTTTATCCTCTGCTTTTTTACGAAAGCCAATTATCAATTTAACAAAAAAAAATATTAAAATAATTTAACCCCTAATTTTTATGGGTTAAAAATTACAAATTGATAAAAATATGTAAATGACCCCTATTTTTTATATAGCAATACGTCTTTTTATATAGATTTGATTCAAATAATCTATAACTAACAATTTTTATGAAGCATTTATTTACTTTAATTTTAGTATTTATATCAATACTATTAACAGCCCAAGAAAAAGCAGAAAACACTTCAGATAAAAAATTCTCTTTTGAGGGAAGTGTTGATATCTACCACAGAACAAATTTAAAAGCACCAAATGATCAAGACCAAATTGCACCGGGAACATCGTTTGCTGACACAGCAGGATTTTCACTAGGTATGGCAAATATTATTGCCTCTTACGAAAAAGGCAAAGTTGGAGGAGTGGCAGATTTAGTATTTGGTCCACGTGGTGAAGCTGCTAGTGCGACCGTACTAAATCAATTATTTGTGTTCTACAATATAAGCGAAAACACAAAACTTACGTTTGGAAAGTTTAATACCTACTTAGGATATGAAGTTATTGCGCCTGCAGGAAACTTTAACTACTCGACATCATATTTGTTCTCAAATGGTCCATTTTCTCATACAGGTATAAAAGCAGATTTCACATTATCTGAAGACCTAAGCTTAATGTTAGGTGTATTCAATCAAACAGATGTTACCGAGTTTAATCCTGATGGAAGCTATGCAATCGGAGCTCAATTAGGGTATAGCGGTCACTATTTAAATCTACTATATGATGATGCAGGCTTAGGCTTTGAAATCGACTATACTGGTGGATTTGATGCTTCAGACGAATTCTTCATAGGTATAAATGCTGCTTATGCAGACAATGATGGCGAAGGCTTTTATGGTGTGGATCTTTATCCACAATATAGCATAAACCAGTCTTTCTCCTTGGGTTTAAGAGGTGAATATTTCCAAACCATGAGCGAATTTATAGAAGATGACCTTAGTGTAATTGGATTAACGTTAACAGGAAGCTACACTTTAGATGATTTAACGATCAAGCCCGAATTAAGATTAGATAGTGGGTCGGAAGACATTTTTATCGATACAGATTTAATGAATACAAAAAGCCTAGCCTCTTTTGTAGTTGGTGCCATTTACACATTTTAATTAAAATAACTAAGTAGAAATTATGAAAAAAGTAGAAGCAATCATTAGGAAATCTAAATTTTCCGCAGTAAAAAAAGCACTGCATGAAGTGGGTGTTAATTTCTTCTCCTATTGGGACGTCACTGGATTAGGTAATGAAAAAGAAGGACATGTTTATAGAGGCGTATCCTATAGCACAAGTGATATACAACGTCGCTATTTATCAATTGTCGTTAATGATGACTTTGAGGCTGTGACCATTAAAGCCATTCTAGAAGCTGGCTCAACTGGGGAAGTTGGAGATGGAAAAATATTTATCTCTAACGTCGATGAAGTTTACAGAATTAGAACAGGAGAAAAAGGAGGAAACACTTTAAAATAAAAAACATGGAATTACTTACTACAAATAATGTATGGATGATGATCTGTACTGCACTCGTTTTCTTTATGCACTTAGGTTTTGCATTTTTAGAAATCGGACTAACACGTCAAAAAAATACAATTAATATTTTATTTAAAAATATATTTATAATTACCGTTGGATTACTACTGTACTGCATAGTCGGTTTCAATTTAATGTATCCAGGAGAATTTAATGGATTCTTAGGCTTTGCTGGATTTGGGCTGGACGCTCCACTAAATGATGCGGGCACTTTAGACATGGCTTATAATGAGGGTTACACGTACTGGACAGATTTCTTGTTTCAAGGTATGTTTGCAGCAACAGCTGCGACTATAGTTTCTGGAGCTGTCGCAGAACGCATGAAAATTGGCCCTTTTATGATCTTTACCGTGATCTACGTAGGTTTAATTTACCCGATTGCAGGTTCATGGAAATGGGGAGGTGGGTTTTTACAAACTCTAGAAACTCCTTTTTATGATTTTGCAGGTTCAACCTTAGTGCATTCTGTTGGTGGATGGGCAGCATTAGTAGCTGTTTGTTTACTTGGTGCTAGAATTGGAAAATTAAAAGACGGAAAACCTCAAGCCATACCAGGACACAACATCCCACTAGCGACAGCCGGAGTTTTTATCTTATGGCTAGGTTGGTTTGGATTTAATGGAGGTTCTGTTTTATCTGCAGATCCAGAATTAACATCAATAACATTAGTTACTACTTGTTTGGCCGCCTCCGCTGGAGGTATTGTGGCTGCCTTAGTATCTTTTATAAGATTTAAAAACATGGATTTAACTATGTTTTTAAATGGGATTTTAGGAGGATTAGTAGGCATTACAGCAGGTGCAGATCAGATGAGTCCAACAGATGCTGTTTTAATTGGTGCAATAGCTGGAGCAATCATTGTTTTTGCAGTATCTCTAATTGACAGATTAAAACTCGATGACCCTGTTGGAGCTATCGCAGTACATTTAGTTTGTGGTATTTGGGGAACTTTAGCTGTTGGTATCTTCGGTAATTTAGCCAGTGGAGCACAATTTGTAAGTCAGTTGATTGGCGTTGCTTCCTACGCAGCAATCTGCATTACATCTTCATTTTTAATCATTTTTATTATAAAGAAAACAGTTGGAATACGAGTTTCAGAAAAAGAAGAATTAGAAGGCCTTGACGCTCATGAACATGGTATGGATGCCTATCCAGACTTTAGATTGAATGAGCATTAAGATTGTTATTTTATTTAATTAGTTAGGGAATAAACCCTCAAGAAGAAATTTTTGAGGGTTTGTTATGCTCTAAACTGAAATAACCAGTCAAAGACGTCATATAATGTCTAATTAGGAGAGCACCATAAAAGAAACGTTTAGCACTTATAAATCACCAAGCGCTTTCTATATAATTCAGAACCTTTAAGCAGAATTTCTACTAGCATTAATATTTCCGAAGAGAGAACGTGTTACCATTTTTTGATAAATCTCTATTTCTTCACCAGAAGTAATACCGTTTTTCTCCAGCTCCTGTATCTTTTTTAAAGCATATTGCTGAATCGTCAACAATGGCAAAACAATAGACTCCCTAACTGCGATAGATGCCTTTCCTGCAGGCTCTTCTTCCATAAGCTCTTTATAATCGGTAAGCTTTAAAAGCAAACGTTTTGAGGTTTGATATTCATTATAAATGACATTCCAAAATTCTCCATACTCAGAATCTTCACTCATATACTTCGTTAAATCAAAAAATGACTTAGACAAGGACATCATACTATTTTCAATGAGTGTTTTAAAAAAATCTGATGTTTGAAATAGAAGTTGCGCCTTATCAAATTGATTGGTATCCTCATAATGCTTAAGTGCTGTGCCAACTCCAAAAAATCCCGGAACATTTTGCTTTAATTGACTCCAAGACCCTACAAATGGGATAGCTCTTAAATCTTCAAAAACTAAGCCTTCTGCCTTTCCTCTTTTTGAAGGACGACTCCCAATATTAGTTTTAGCATAGTATTTTAAAGTGCTCATATGCTCCAAATAAGGAATAAATTTAGGATGTGCTTTAAAATTTTTATAAGCTTCATAGCTCAATTTAGACAAGTCATCCATGACCAATCTATTATCTGGATGCATTCTTAAATCCTTATCGCTTAAACTATTATAAACCCCAGAACTAATTAATTGCTCTAAGTTATATTGCGACGATTCTAAAGTTCCAAAATTTGAACTAATAGTTTGACCTTGGATTGTTAATTGAACTTCATCATCTTCTATCGCAGGCCCTAATGAGGCGTAGAAATTATGCGTTTTCCCTCCTCCACGCGCTGGAGGCCCTCCTCTGCCATCAAAGAAAATTACAGTAATTCCATGTTGTCTAGAAACCGTTGTTAAATTTTCTTTGGCTTTATAAATTGCCCAATTAGCCATCAAATAACCACCATCCTTGGTACCATCACTAAATCCAAGCATAATGGTTTGCTTATTTCCTCTTGATTTTAAATGCGTTGCGTACTCAGGATTGGCATATAACTGCTCCATAACTGCTGGTGCATTCTCCAAATCTGTAATCGTTTCAAATAAGGGTCCAATATCAACAGTTAATTTGTCATGAAATGCTACTAATTTAAGCATCGCAAATAACTGCATCACGTGCAATGTCGTTTGATTATTACTAATTATATATCGATTTGCAGCTGGCTCACCATTATTATCTTGAATCGTTTTAATAGCTCGCATTGTTTGTAAAGCTTTTAACGTTTCTTCGTCTTTTATTAGTGACAGATCAACTGAGCCTTCAACTTTTGACAAAATTTGTATTTGTTCTTTTTGGGATAACTCGTGGTAATTCTTCGGAAATATCTTACTTCCACTTTTAATCAACACATTAACCATATCGTTAAAAAACTGAGCATGTTTTCTACTATCTTGACGAATATCAAGGTTTGCAAAATGGAATCCAAACAAATGAATTTTATTTAAAAGACTATTAACCTCGTCAACATAAAGCGATTGATGCTTAGCAATAATCAACCCTTTGATTTCGGATAATTCATTCTTGAAGAAATCTATAGTGAGTTTAGATTTTTTATTTGTTAAAATTTTATAAAGCTCTCTCTCAATCGCGACAATTCTATCTTCTACACCTTGAAAGGTTAATTTACGTCGTAGCATCCTGATATCTCTATGATAGTTTTTAATGACTGTTCGGTGCAACCTATCGGCAACTTTTAGAGTTATTTCTGGGGTAACGAATGGGTTTCCGTCTCTATCACCTCCTGGCCAAAAACCGATATTAATGATATCGTTATCAATATGTTTTCCGTCGAAAATATTTTGTTGAATGTAATCGTAAATCGTTCCGAAGGATTTATAAAACACATTTTCTAAATACCAAATTAAGCTTACAGCTTCGTCATAAGGCGTTGGCTTTGTATGTTTAAAAAATGGTGTCTTCCCTAGTTGAGCCAGTAGATCATTGATGACCAATAAGTCGTTTTCTTTAACTGCTTTTGTCAAATCTGTAATAATACCCAAAACCGATCCTGGATAAAATTGGGTTGGGTGCGCTGTTAGTACAATACGTACTTTGAATTCCTCAAGGTATTTTTGAAGTGTTTCTAATTTATTTTCGGCAGAAGCAGATTCTTTTAAACTACGCAAGGTCCCAATCCCATCCATATTATTAACGATTGGAAAAGCTGCATCCTCAATAGCATCAAATAAGACCACTTGCCGCTCTATATATTGTATAAAACGGAACAATAAATTAATCTGACTTTTATCTGATCGTCTTGCTTGATATTTCTTAAAAAAGGACTCCACAATTGTCGTAGGATTATCTCCTACTTCAAAACCTTTCTTGCAAGTCTCATGAAATAATGGCAATAGTGCCCCAGTCTTAGTAATCGTATCGAAAGGCAATGTCATAAAAATACTATTGTAAATCTGGTATTTTGACAAAACGCTTTGATTAAATCGGGTAAGCTTTGGTTGTGTAGGCATAGTTTTACTATAAAAAATTAAACTAAAAGTAATGAAGTTTTTGTATAACAAATAATAACCTAAAGCGAATTACATATTCAGCAATTAATCCCTTTTTTATTTAAGAATACATAAATAAAACCTTTAGAACATATGTTTTATTTACTAGTTTCTATAAATCATAACTTAAATAATTGTGGATTGACCTAAATGAATATTATTAAAATTCATGTTAGTGTCTCCAGGATTATGAATAAAATCTTCAATAAAATCACCTACTTTACTCTTAGATATAGTATCATAATTGGCATTTATATCTGGTGTTGAAATGTGAAGTTTTAAAGATTTATCAACAGCTATTCTTATCATTTGTGCTTCATTGAACAATTCAAAATGCTCCAATAAAAGTGCTGCAGACAAAATAGAAGCAATTGGATTAGCAATACCCTTATTTTTTGCCTGCGGAAATGAGCCATGGACAGGCTCAAACATCGCATATTTTTTACCTACAGAAGCTGATGCCAACAAACCTATTGAACCGCCAATAACACTAGCTTCGTCACTAATAATATCTCCAAACAAGTTCTCAGTTAAAATAACATCAAACTGTTTCGGATTTAAAATCATTTGCATTGCAGCATTATCAACAAATAAGAAATCCATTTCTACATCACTATATTGCTTCGCAATCTCAGTCACCACTTTTCGCCATAGTCTTGAAGTTTCCAAAACATTGGCTTTATCAACAAGTGTTACTTTATGTCGCCTGTTTTGAGCCGCTTCAAAGGCCAAGTGTGCAATGCGTTCTATCTCTTCTCGTGAATATTCACATAAATCTGATGCCACATTACCATCTTCACTGAGTTCCTTTTTTCCGAAGTAAATACCTCCAGTCAATTCACGATAAATACGAATATCAACGCCTTCAATAATATGTCTTTTTAAAGGTGACTTATCCAAAAGCGAATCATATGCTTTAACTGGTCTTATATTAGCAAACAAACCAAGTTCTTTTCGCAATTTTAGTAGTCCTTGTTCTGGACGCACCTTAGCCGATGGATCGTTGTCGTATTTTGGATGACCAATAGCGCCAAACAAAATAGCATCGCTAGATTTACATAATTTCAATGTAGCATCTGGCAAAGGATTATTATGATTATCTATTGCAATTGCGCCAACATCTGCTGTTTTAAATCTAAACGTATGATTAAATTCTAAAGCTATAGCTTTTAAAACCTTTATGGCTTGACCTGTCACCTCTGGACCAATACCATCACCTGGTAATACTGCAATTTGTAATTTCATCGTGTTTTTTCGTTTCCGTTAAAACGGAAATCTCTTTAGTTATTAGTTTATTTTTTGAGCTTCAAAAGCTTCAATTAATTTTATGTTATTTACGAGATAATCAATATCATCATAACCGTTAATCATACATGATTTCTTATAAGGATCAATATCGAAATGTGCCGATAAACCCAAATCGTTCGCCGAAATAGTTTGATTCTCAAGATTAACCTCAAGAACTGTCTCTGGATGACTCTGAATTTGAGTTAATAACGCTTTCAAAAATGAGTCTGAAACTTGAACTGGCAACAACCCATTATTTAGAGCATTACCCTTAAAAATATCTGCAAAAAAACTAGAAACAACGACTTTAAAACCAAAATCTGTAATAGCCCAGGCTGCATGCTCCCTACTTGATCCACATCCAAAATTATCACCAGCAACTAATATGCTTCCTGTATATTTTGAATTGTTAAATACGAAGTCTGAATTTGCTGAGCCATCTTTATGATATCTCCAATCTCTAAACACATTATCGCCAAAACCTTTACGGTCTGTCGCTTTTAAAAAACGTGCAGGTATGATTTGATCTGTATCTACATTCTCAATTTGTAATGGAATGGCTCTAGATTGAAATGTTATGAACTTCTCCATTAATTTAATTGTTTAGTAATGTCAATTATTTTTCCTTCAACAGCTGTTACTGCTGCAACTAACGGACTCGCCAATATAGTTCTAGCTCCTTGACCTTGACGTCCTTCAAAATTCCTATTAGAAGTAGACACACAATACTCACCCTGCGGAATTTTATCATCATTCATAGCCAAACATGCGCTACAACCAGGTTGACGTAATTCAAAACCAGCGTCTTCAAAAATAGACTTCAAGCCTTCCTCTATAATTTGCGCTTCTACCCGCTTACTTCCTGGAACTAACCAAGCAGTTACATTATGAGCTTTTTGCTTCCCTTTTATATAATTAGCTGCCACTCTAAAGTCTTCAATTCTAGAATTCGTACAGCTACCTATAAACACAAAATTAATTCGTTTATTGATAAGAGATTCTCCTTTTTTGAAGTTCATATACTTCAGTGATTTTTCAAAAGAAGCATCACTAACTTCTGGAATAAATTCTGAGATTTTAATTCCCATTCCTGGATTCGTTCCGTAGGTAAGCATAGGCTCAATATCTTCAGCTTCAAAATAATATTCTTTATCAAATTGAGCATCTTTGTCTGTTGGCAAGGTTTTCCAATAGGCTACTTTATTTTCAAAAACCTCTCCTTTTGGAGCAAACTCTCGTCCTTCTACATAATCAAAAGTGGTTTGATCTGGAGCAATCATTCCGCCTCTTGCTCCCATCTCGATACTCATATTACAAACTGTCATACGTCCCTCCATACTCATGTCTTCAAACACATTACCTGCATATTCACAGAAATAACCTGTACCAGAATTAGTACCGAGTTTTGAAATAATGTAAAGAATGATATCTTTTGGTAAGACGCTGTTCTTTAAGCTGCCATTAACCGTAACTCTTAAACTTTTTGGCTTGGTAAGTAATAAGCACTGACTCGCAAAAACTTGTGCTACTTGACTTGTTCCTATGCCAAATGCAATGGCTCCGAACGCGCCATGTGTTGAGGTGTGACTATCTCCACAAACCATTGTTTTACCTGGCTGTGTAACACCTAACTCTGGAGCCATTACATGGACTATTCCGTTGTATTTATGGCCTAAGGCGTATAGTATAATATTATTTTTTTTGCAATTTTCTGAAAGTTGCTCCAACTGTTTTCTTGATAATTCATCGGTTATAGGTTGGTCTTGATTTTGTGTTGGTGTATTATGATCTGCAGTTGCTACAATTTGCTCTGGTCTTAGCACTGGAATTCCACGATCTTCTAATTCATTAAAAGCCTGAGGACTTGTGACCTCATGTATTAAATGGGTGTCTATATACAGAATCTGTGGGCCGTCTTGTATTGTACTGACCACATGTGAATCCCAGACTTTATCAAATAATGTTTTCCCCATTTATGCTGAAATAATTTGTCTATACACCTTACTAGTTTCTATAATTTGATGGATATCTCCATCATTGATTTCTTTTTTCCTATCTGCAAAACTTAAGAAGTTGGCATACACATCATCTAATTGAAGTTTGGTTAATTCATAACCAACATTCTTTGCTCTATAAGCCAATGCCGCTCTACCGCTTCTGGCTGTCAACACAATTGCAGACTCTGTAACACCGACATCTTTAGGGTTAATTATTTCGTAAGTTCCACGATTTTTAATCATTCCGTCCTGATGAATTCCAGAGCTGTGAGCAAATGCATTAGCACCAACAATAGCCTTATTTGGCTGCGTATAAATCCCCATACTATCAGATACTAATTGGCTCATTCCGTAGAGCATTTCAGTTTTAATATTAGTATCTAAATTAAGATATGGATGTTGTTTTAATACCATCACCACTTCTTCTAAAGCCGTATTTCCTGCACGTTCCCCTATTCCATTAATAGTACATTCTATTTGCCTAGCCCCATTGATAACACCTTCAATAGAATTTGCTGTCGCTAGTCCTAAATCATTATGGCAATGACATGATAAAATGGCTTTCTCAATGCCTTTTACATGTTCTTTTAGGTACTTTATTTTAGCACCATATTCACTCGGCAAACAGTACCCTGTCGTATCAGGAATGTTCAACACTGTTGCTCCTGCTTTAATTGCTGCTTCACAAACTCTTGCTAAATATTCGTTTTCTGTTCTTCCAGCATCTTCAGCATAAAACTCTACATCTTCAACAAATGATTTCGCATATTTAACGGCGTCAAAAGCGCGCTGTATAATATCGACTCTGTTCGTTCTAAATTTGTGAATAATATGAGAGTCTGACGTTCCTATTCCAGTATGTATTCTTGGTTTGGAAGCATATCTCAAGGCTTCCGCAGCGACCTTTATATCGTTTTTTACGGCTCTTGTCAATCCGCAAACTGTTGCATTTTTTACAATTTTAGAAATAGCCTGAACCGATTTAAAATCACCTGGACTAGACACAGGAAAACCTGCTTCTATCGCATCTACACCTAACTTATCTAGTTGCTCTGCAATGACCACTTTTTGTTCTGTATTAAGTTTACACCCTGGAACCTGCTCACCGTCGCGTAATGTTGTATCGAAGATTTTTATGTTATTATCTGACATTTATCAAAATATATTTTCGTATTCTCTATCGAATGTATATTTTCAACTTGTAATTACACAAGCCTATTAAATGAATTTTACGATGTTCAAAATACAAAACATTCACTTAACTACTGAAAAACAAATAGTTAAACAAAAAACTTGTTGATGACGAAGGGTCAAAAAGATAATTTATTTCTATTAGTTAAATCCTTAACTAAATCTGAAAAACGACAATTTAAGTTGTATGTTGGACGTCTTGACGTAAATTCTGATTCTAAATTCTTAAATCTTTTCAATCTGCTTGATAAGGCCCAAGTATATGATGAAACTATCATTTTAAAAAGTGGAATTGTAAAAAAGCTGCAGTTAGCTAATGTAAAGGCACACTTATACAAACAAATTCTAGTTAGTTTAAAACTAAATCCTTCTCATCAAAACATACGTTCTCAAATAAGAGAACAACTCGACTTTGCTTCAATTTTATATCATAAAGGCTTATATAAGCAGAGTTTAAAAATTTTGGATAAAGCTAAAGATGTTGCTATTATCAATGAAGAAAAAAATCTTGCTTTTGAAATTGTAGAACTCGAAAAAATAATTGAAGCACAATACATCACAAGAAGCATAAATACCCGAGCAGATGAACTAACGATTCAAGCAAAAGAGTTGAGCAGTCTTAATGTTACAGCGAGCAAGCTATCTAACTTATCGCTACAGTTGTACAGTATTATTTTAAAAACAGGATATGTAAAAAGCGAAGAAGAGAGCCAAGAGGTAACAGCTTACTTTAAAGCAAGATTGCCTAAATATAAGATTCAAAATCTAGGTTTTAGGGAAAAACTATGGTTGTATAATGCGCATTTATGGTATAGCTTCCTCCTTCAAGATTTCAAAAATTGCTATAAGTATGCTTCCAAATGGGTTGATTTATTTGAAGAATACCCTAATATGATTCAATTAAATCCTGTATTTTTCTTGAAAGGGAATAATTATTTATTAGAGGCCATCTTTTTTATTAGAAATAAACCAAAATTCGTAGCGCTTCTTTCAAATCTAAAATTGAAAGTTGAAGACAAATCTTTTCCGAAGGATGAAAATACACAAACACTAATCTTCTTGTATTTAAATTTTCACGAAATCAACAAGCACTTTATCGATGGAAGTTTCAAGGATGGTTTAGATTTGATTCCGAAGATAGAAAAAGACTTAATCCGCTTTCAAAATAAAATTGACGATCACCATAAAATGGTGTTTTACTACAAATTTGCCAGTATCCATTTTGGAGCAGGAAACAATAAAGAATGTATAAAATACTTAGATAAGATTATTTCAAATAAATCACTGTCAATGCGTGAAGATTTATTGTGTTTCTCAAGAGTTTTAAATCTTGTAGCGCATTACGAAGCAGGGCTGGACTACCACTTAGAAACCTTACTTAGAAGCACTTATAAGTTTCTGATTAAGATGAATGATCTTCATGAAGTTCAAAAAGAGATGATTAAATTCATTAAAGGATTACAAGATATCTACCCACACGAACTTAAAAAAGCTTTTAAAGAATTACATGCAACTCTCAAACAGTATGAAGACCATCCTTTTGAAAGACGTGCCTTTTTATATTTGGATGTTATTTCTTGGTTGGAGAGTAAAATAAATAACACACCTGTTGATCAAATTATAAAAACTAAATACTTAGGGAACTACGCCTCTTAAAAAATGAATATAGCCCTAGTCATTCTCAGTGCAGGAAGCTCAACTAGAATGGGAACTGCAAAACAGCTATTACCCGTTGGCGATACCACCCTTTTAGGTGTAAGCATTGAAAGCGCCCTACAATCTAATTCAAATAAAGTCTTTTGTGTTCTAGGTGCTCATGCTAAAAAAATTTATAAATCCATATCACAATATGATATTGAAACAATACCTAACGATAAACATGAAGAAGGGTTAAGCTCTAGTATTGTTGAAGGTATCAATTTTATTGAGGACAAACATTTTGATGCGGTTTTAATTATGCTGGGTGACCAACCTAAAGTAGATTACAATTATCTCAATATGTTAGTAACTTCTTACGAAAAAAATCCAACTAAAATTTCTGCATCAAAATATTTAAATAATACGGGTGTACCAGCTATTTTTCCGAAGCTATTTTTTAAACAACTTCAGCAATTAAGAGGCGATAAAGGCGCAAAATATTTTCTAAACGCATACAAAACCCAAGTCATTTCTATTACTAGTGAAAAATTAATTGATATAGACACTCAAGAAGAGTATCAAAATTTCCTGAATTCACTATAAAAAGTTAACTCACAGTTCATTTAAAGCAAATATTCTTTAACTTTATATAAATATATTTTGGCTATGGCAAGTTATAATCTAAAGATAAACGGAAAAGCAGTTAGCGTAACTGTTGATGAAGACACACCTTTACTTTGGGTACTTCGAGATGAACTTAATTTGGTAGGCACTAAATTTGGATGTGGCATAGCTCAATGTGGCGCTTGCACTGTGCATCTTGATGACACTGCTGTAAGAAGCTGCTCCATTCCTATAGCTAGTTTGGATGGTGCCAATATTACAACCATAGAAGGGCTCGCTAAGGACAAGTTACATCCAGTACAAGAGGCTTGGAAAGAGCTAGACGTGCCGCAATGTGGTTATTGTCAAGTTGGTCAAATTATGACAGCTACATCATTTTTGAAGCAAAACCCAAACCCAAATAACAAAGAGATAAGAAATGCCATGAATGGTAATTTATGTAGATGTGCAAGTTATAACCGAATAGAAAAAGCAGTAGCTCTAGCTGCGAAAAAAATGTCTTAAGCTAAATAATCATGGGAAATCAAAACAAATTAACTTTTAGCAGACGTAATTTTCTTCGCACTTCTGCCCTAGCCTCTGGCGGACTTTTAATTGGATTCAATTTTTTGACATCTTGTTCCGAAACTGCAACTCCACCAGTGGACATCTCAAAATTAAACTTTAAAGATTTTAATGCATTTATAAAAATTGCTGAAAATGGATACGTCACCATATTCTCTCCTAATCCTGAAATTGGACAAGGTGTAAAAACGTCAATGCCAATGATCATTGCTGAAGAGCTTGACGTGCCATGGAAACATGTTTCTGTTGAACAAGGTGTTTTAGATACTAATAACTTCACAAGACAAGTGGCTGGTGGAAGTCAGTCAATTAGATTTGGCTGGGATGCTCTTCGTCAAACAGGAGCGACAGCAAAACAAATGCTCATTAATGCAGCAGCTATAAAATGGAATGTTGAACCAGCTTCGTGCTCAGCATCACAAGGCATTATAAAAAACGCTAATGGTGACGAACTTGGTTATGGCAATGTGGTCAATGAAGCTGCTCATCTTGAAGTCCCTGAAAATGTAACTTTAAAAGAAAGCAAAGACTATAAAATCATAGGAAAAGATGCTCTTAACGTAGATGTTGAAAAAATAATCACAGGTGAATCCTTATTTGGTTTAGATTATAAAGTTGATGGAATGCTGTATGCTTCTGTACTGCGACCTCCTGCTTTTGGGCAAATTTTAGAATCATATGATAGTTCTGAAGCCAAAGCCTTACCTGGCGTTGTCGATGTAATTACTATTGGAGAACAAGCAAGAAACTATTTAAATCAAGATAGTTTTGATCCATCTGCGCATTGGAGTGTACAATTAAGCAAAACAGATAAAGTCGTAGTAATTGGAAAAACCACTTGGGATGTTATAAAGGGTAAAAAAGCCTTAAAAGCCATATGGAAAGATGATTCTTTAATTGAGAGTACTGAAATGCATAACGACGAACTCGTTAAAATTTTAGATGGTAAAAATCTAGATACAAGGCGTGAAGACGGTAATATCAAGAAGGCATTTGCTGAAGCTGACAAAGTTTTAGAACGTACTTACGAATCACCTTTCCTTCCTCACAACTGCATGGAACCTATGAATTTTTTCGCTGATGTTACAAATGAAAGAGTACATTTAGTTGGACCTATACAAACTCCAGAAGCAGCAGCGAAGGTTGTGGCTTCATTATTAAATCGCAATCTTGAAGATATTCATGTGAATATGACCCGTATGGGTGGTGGTTTTGGAAGGCGTCTCTATGGCGATTTTGTTTATGAAGTAGCAGAAATTTCAAATAAGATCAAAAAACCTGTTAAGTTGATTTCCACCAGAGAAGACGACATGTCATTAGGTGTTTATCGACCTGCTATTTCCTATAGAATTGCTGCTTCAATAAAAGACAAGAAAGTGACAGGTTATCATTTAAAAGAAGCTGCTATTAACTCCAATATGTATGGACTAATACCACATTTCTTTCCTGCTGGAGCCATTAAAAATTATAAAGTAGAATCTGGAAATTACCAAAGTAATATTACAACAGGTGCTTGGCGAGCGCCTTACACCAACTTTCTAGCATTTGCTGAGCAAAGTTTTTTTGATGAACTTGCAGATCTTCTTGAAACAAATCCAGTACAACTGCGTTTAGACTTGCTTAAAAACGTCAAAGATGGCGAAGATCCTAATATTCAATATTCTGCGAAGCGAATGACAGACGCCATTAAATTAGCTGTCGAAAAAAGTAATTGGGGAAATACTAAAGAGGGAATTCATCAAGGATTCTCGGCGTACTATAGTCACAATACACATGTCGCAGAAGTCGTTGATATTACACTCCAAAACGGATTACCAGTCGTTGAAAAAGTAACTGTTGCGGTAGATTGCGGAATCGTCGTCAACCCAACTGGTGCAAAAAACCAAATTGAAGGTGGTGTTATTGACGGCATTGGTCATGCGATGTATGGTGATTTCACGTTTAAAAACGGCAAACCTCAAGATGTTAACTTTAATACTTATCGTTTGATTAGGATGAAAGAAACACCTGTAGTGAACACCTACTTTGTAGAAAATGATCTCTCACCAACAGGATTAGGCGAACCAGGATTACCACCAGCTGGAGGCGCTTTGGCTAACGCCATAAAAGCAGCAACTGGACAAATAATGACCAAGCAACCCTTCGTGAAATATTTAATTAAACATAAGACTGGTTTGAAGGTTTAAAATTTCTGAAGAAAATAAAATTTGAAGTGCCTAATGCCTAATTTAAAAAGTAACCCTAAAACAATCAGACATCATCTTATATAATTGTGGATGCTTGCGTTTCATTAGTTTTGGACTTTCAAAAAAGTACTCTGATGCCACCGCAAAAAATTCAGCTTGTTGTGTGCCTCCATAAGCTCTAATATCTGATCTATCATTATTGATGGCTTCCATCTCATCATGTACTAGTTTCAACCATGGAATCGCATATGTGTTTTGCATCAAGACTTCGGGAACCCCATCGACATTATCATCCATTTTATCAATGAGATGTACAAATTCATGAATAGCCGTATTGCGCTTATCATTTGAATTCTTGAATCCGTGATGCAAAGCCTTTCGAGATAAAATCATTTTTTTCTCTAGGCGACCTGTTCCCACAACTCCTGCAATTTGTTTTGATCCATCCTTATCTGAAAACTGAAAATCTTCATTGAAATTATCTGGATAAATGATAATGCCTGTGACCGTTGGATAATGCCAATCTTTAAATCCAAACACAGGTATAACAGCACTCGAAGCGATTAAAATTTTATCTAATTCTTCAATTTCAAAACCAACACTATCAATATAAACTTCACCTAAAAACTGCATCATTCTGTTTTGAAAACGTTTTTGCTCATTAGAATCTAAAGTCTCATAAAACGCTACTTCCTTAGCTAGGATAATGTGCCAGTGTGAAGGAAATTGTTTGGTCTTTTTTGAATACATTTTAAAAAATACATAAATAATAAAGACCAAAAGCGCACTAAAAATAATATAATACAGCATAAATAGATTTTAAAAACTAAAGTTCTAAACTAACGATTTTCAAATATTTTAAAGGTCAATTTGACCAAAAAATTAATATTCTTAATTGACCTAAACGACTACTACAAGCAATTTAATAACTTCGCTTAATTAATTATTATTAGAAGTTTACTCCTGGGTTGAACCATAATCATTCTAAAAACACCCACTAATAGCAAAACCTCAACTAGTAACCAGTTTTAATTTTGACAGTTCACCTACCTAATCACCAGACTTGGAAGAACCGAAAACATTAAAAATCAACCTCTATTAAATTGAAAAAGCATCGAGCTGCGTTAAATTTCTGTCTTAGCAGCGTTAATATTATTCGTATTCGTGACAATAATAATACATTTACGTCTTTATCTTTGATGATTGGAAAACCTTGAAAACATAAAGAGCAACTCTCAAAAAAAACAAAAGTACCGTTGGTTACGCAGAACCTTGCGCGTGCTCTTAGGTATTCTACTTTTTCTGTTTTTAATTATTCTATTTGTGAGAAGCTCTTGGGGACAACATATTATTGTTAATGAGGCAGTAAACTACGTCTCCAACAGAACCCATACAAAAGTCGCTATAGACAAACTATTCATCACTTTTGATGGCGATTTACGACTCGATCATCTCTATCTAGAAGATAAAAAAGGCGATACATTAGTCTATTCAAAATCGCTGGAGGCCAACATTCCATTATGGAAAATCATCAATGGCGAAGCTGTTGGTGTTGACGCTTTAGATTGGGACGGTTTGCGCGTGAATGTCATAAGAAAAGACAGTATTTCTGGATATAATTTCCAATTTCTGATTGATGCTTTTGTTCCGGCTAAAACGACATCAGTTGCTGTAGACACAAGTTCTACACCTCTCCCGTTATTAATTGGCAAGCTCAATTTTAGTGCTATTGACATTGTGTTTAATGATGCAGTTACGGGAATTGATAGTAGGTTTCAAATAGGCAAACTCGAAGCCAATATGGAAACTATAGATATTGAAAACATGATTTTTGGCGCATCTCATATTAAAATTAGTGACTCTAAAATTAAGTTTATTCAAAAACAAATAGCTAGTGATAACGACGCATCAGCTGTTCCTTTACCTAAATTTTCTTCGGAAAGTGTTACACTCCAAAATGTTGATATTAATTATGAATCGCAATCGAACCAGATTATTGCAGACTTAAATATCACAGAATTTTATACTGAAATTCCACAAATCAATCTAGCAGATAAGGACATCAACATAAATATCATCAGGTTAAAAGATTCAAAAGTTTTAATTCAAACCGAAACTAAAAATAATAGCATTGCCCAGACAGTTGAACAAACGAAAGACATCGCCAATCCAGACAATCAAACTTTTGAATGGCCTCAACTAAAAATCAATATTGCAGAGATTGATTTAGAAAACAATCAAATTAGTTACCATATTGGCAAAGCGAAACCAAAAAAGGGGTTTCTTAACCCGAATGCAATTGCTCTTAAAAATCTCACACTAAAAGCACAACATATAATTTTAAAAGACGAACAGAGTGGATTGAAAATAGATCAATTGAAATTCAATGAAATCTCTGGTCTAGACCTCAAGCAGCTTGTTGTCAATTTTAAAGCTACAGACCAAGAAATGCGTTTAGACGGCCTCCTATTTAGATTGAATAATAATGCCCTTTCAGGTGCTGCTCGTTTAGATTACAACTCGCTTTCTCAATTAATAAACACTCCAGAAATATCTAAAGTTGATGTGAATTTACAAGCATTTAGCTTGTCGTTATCAGAGCTTTTTAAATTTAAACCAGAATTAAAAAATAATGAAAACCTCAATACATTAAGCAAAAAACAACTCACAGGAAATCTTAATGCATCTGGAACTTTAGCTTTAATAAACCTTAGTGAAACGCAGATAAACTGGGGAACTAAAACACAAATTTCAGCAAATGGAACGCTTCAAAATATAACTAGCCCTAATATTATGGAGTTTGATATCCTGCAGTTTTACGTCAAAACAAAGCGTTCAGATATTGTACAATTTATTGATGAAAAAGATTTAGGAATTAACCTACCCAATGATGTGAAACTTTCGGGAAGCTTTAGTGGTAATCCACAAGATATTTCCGCGAAAGCGAAGTTAACGACCACACAAGGCATCGCAACATTTGATGGAAGTATCAAAAACAGCATTACTATCGCGTACGATGCATCAATTACTATTGACGATTACAAAGTGAGTGAGTTACTTAACAACCCTCAGTTTGGAGTATTAAGTTTAAATATAAAATCAAAAGGAAATGGCAAAACCATTAACACATTAGATGCCACACTAGAGGCCACAGTTTCCAAATTTAAGCTTAATAATTATCATATAAAAGACCTTAAAATAAAAGGAAATATAAAGAATGGAACAGGAAAAGTCCTATCAAAATACAAAGACGAAAATCTTAATATCAATCTCGATGCTTTTGTCGTCTTAGATTCTATTGCGCCAGAAGCAACTGTAGAGCTGGATTTAATTGGTGCTAATTTGCAAGCACTTGGTTTAATGGAGCGCAATATTAAAACTGGAATGAAAATCTTTGCAGACTTTAAAGGTAACTCTAAAAATTATGATATTTCTGCAATTATCGATGAAGGCGTTATTGTGTACGACAATAGAGCTTACTTACTAGGAGATTTTAATACTTTAGTACACGTAGAAAAAGACACGACGTCAATTTCTATTAAAAATAAAATAATTGATCTCAACTTAAAATCAAATTCAGACCCTCAAACTTTTAGCAAAGCTCTAAAAGAACATGTACTAAGTTATTTTTATAGAGATGAAATCATTCCCGATACTAGTAACACTTCTGTAAACTTGAAACTAGAAGGTAAAATAGCACAATCTCCTTTACTTAACGATGTCTTTTTAGTAAACGTCAAGGACTTAGACACCATTAGTTTTGCAATAAATTTTAATGAAAACGAGCATCAACTCAAGGCTAACATCACTGCTCCTCATATTAATTATAGCGGTAATGAATTGGATAGTTTAGCGTTTTCAATGAACACAACTAAAGAGAATTTTAATTTTAATTTAGGTTTTAAAAATATCACAGCAGGACCATTAAATATTCCCAAAACAGTCATCACAGGAAGTCAAACCAACAACGAATTATCGCTCAACTTCTTAGGGTATCACAAAGGTGAAAAACTCATGAATGTCAACACAAAAATCACTGGTGATCGCGAGCGTTTAAAATTTACTGTAAATTCAGATAGCTTGATATTGAATAATAGCACTTGGTCAATTCCTGCTACAAATGCCATTATATTAGTCGATAAGGATTTAGAATTTAATGATTTCAAAATATCTAAAGACAATCAATCTATTGAGATTACAAATCAATTAGCTAATATCACAAAGCCTCATGTGGCTCTAGACTTTAATAACTTTAAAATTAGTGAATTCTTTAGCTATTTAAACCCTGAAGTTAAACTCGTAACAGGCGAACTTAATGGTAATTTTATTTTGGAAGACCTTTTTATAAATACTGGTCTTTTAGCCGATTTAAGCATCAAAAAACTTAATGTTTTAAAAACAGATTTAGGCACTTTGAGTGTTAATGGTAATTCATTAGGTGCTACTAATTATGCCTTTATCGCAGCTCTAAAAGGTGGAGATATAGATTTTGACCTTGTTGGTGATTACACGGTCGAGAATAATAAAGCAAACATTGATCTTGATTTTGATATCAATGAATTTAAAATGAGAGCACTCAACACGCTTTCTATGGGTGAGATAAAGAGTGCCAACGGTAGTTTTAATGGTGAATTTAAAGTAACTGGAACAACTAAAAATCCGCTATACAAGGGATTCCTAAACTTTAATGATGCCAGCGTCATTGTGAGTAAACTTAACACGAAGTTTACAATGCAGAATGAAACACTTAATGTGGATAATGACGGATTCTCAATGACAGACTTCACCATTTTAGATGAAAAGAATAATGCCCTGGTCCTTTCTGGAGAAATTGGGACAAAGAACTTTCTAAATCCAACATTCAATATAAATTTAAAAGCTAAAAATTTTCAAGGACTTAAGGCTACGAAAGAAGATAATAACATTTTCTACGGAAAAGCAACATTTAACGCCAACGCAAAACTCACAGGAGATTTACAAATTCCGAAGTTAAGCGCTGAGCTCACCTTAGGATCAGATACAGATATCACTTATGTGATGCCATCCAGTTATGCCAATATCGAAGAACGTGACGGTGTAGTCGCCTTTGTCAATCGCGAAAATCCTGATGCCATCCTGACCCAAACAGAAGAACAAACGGTAACCATTAAGGGCTTTGATATTGAAACACTCATGAAAATTGGAAAAGACGCAGCAGTAACCGTTGTTATTGATGAGCAAACAGGAGATCATTTTAGAGCATCTGGAGAAGGCGAACTTATTTTCACCATGGTACCAAACGGGAGAATTACACTCACTGGATCTTACGAGATTTCAGATGGACATTATGAGCTCAACCTTTATAATTTAGTGAATAGAAAATTCTTGATTGCACCTGGAAGTCGCGTTACTTGGTCAGGTGACCCATTTGATGCCAAACTAGATGTTCAGGCCATTTATAATTTAGAAACTTCTGCTTCTGCGTTAATGGCTCCACAGATTTCTGGTGCAGACCCTTCAGTAAAGAATAAATATAAGCAAGTACTACCATTTAATATTTATCTTAATATAGATGGTGAATTGTTATCTCCAAAAATATCGTTTGAACTCGATATGCCAGAGGAAGAACAAGGTGCCATTGGCGGACAAGTCTACGGTCGTGTGCAACAAGTAAACGCTCAAGAAGGAGAACTCAACAGGCAAGTGTTTTCATTATTAGTCCTCAATCGTTTTTATCCAGATGCTGGAAGCGATGGAAGTTCTGGAGGTTTTGCAACCATGGCGAGAGACAATCTTAATGATGCAGTTTCCGGACAACTCAATGCCTTTTCAGATGAATTATTAGGTACTTCCGGAATTGCACTAGATTTTGGCCTAAATAGCTACACAGATTATCAAGGTGAAAGCACCACAGAGAGAACACAACTAGATGTCACTGCACAAAAGAAACTATTTGATGACCGTTTAATTGTGCGTGTTGGCAGCGAAGTAGATATCCAAGGCAATAGTGCTAACGGAGAGTCTACACCTCTTATTGGTAACGTGAGTTTAGAATATATCGTTTCAAAAGACGGTCGATATAGACTTAAAGGCTTTAGAAAAAGTGAGTTTGAGAATGTGATTGACGGACAAACAATAGTGAGTGGAATTGCACTAATTTTCACACAAGAATTCAATCAGTTTGACGAACTTTGGGATGCTATTTTTAAATCACAAAACGAAAAGAAAGCCAAACTAGAAGCAGAACAAAAAACAGCTGAAGAAAAGTTAAAAGCGAAGGAAGAAGACACAGACCAAAGTATATCACAGAAAAAGAATTAAGTCTTGAATAAAATAATAAAACATATAATCTATCTTTTTTTCTTCGGAACCCTTTTGCATTCGTGTAGCATTAGAAAGCACATTCCAGAAGGCGAACGTTTATACACAGGTGCAAAAATTGAAATTAAAGCAGACAGTTCTATTCAAAATATTAACCAATTAAAAACCACATTAGAAACCGTCTTAAGACCTGAACCCAATTCTAAATTTTTAGGAATGCATCTAGGTTTATATTATTACTATAAAACTCAAAAGGAAAATCCTGGCTTTATCAATCGCTGGCTTTATAAACAGATTGGACAAAAACCAGTGTACGAATCTGATGTTAAAACATTTGAAATTACAGATATCTTGCGCAACAGGTTAGAAAATAATGGATTTTTCTATAGTACGGTAAGCTCATCATTTGAAGAAAAAGAATTGGAAGCTTTTGCCACTTACACTTTGAAAGTAACTCCGGCTTATAAAATGGCAAATTTCAAATTGGACTCCATGGCATCTCCACTTTATGAGGACGTCAACGTATTTAAAGCTAATTCTCCATTGACAAAAGAGACACG
This sequence comes from Psychroserpens burtonensis DSM 12212, assembly GCF_000425305.1. Lineage (GTDB taxonomy): Bacteria > Bacteroidota > Bacteroidia > Flavobacteriales > Flavobacteriaceae > Psychroserpens > Psychroserpens burtonensis. The sequence goes on along the minus strand of NZ_AUDE01000011.1, from coordinate 143,247 downwards.
ATTTGACTTATCAATTCTCAAATTAGAGCGTCAACGAATAGATTCAGAATTAAAAAAGAAAGGATACTATAACATGAATTCAGATTTCTTTATTTTTGAAGCAGACACCAATCAATACAGAAACAAGCGTTTTGATTTATTCTTAAAACTCAAAGCACAAGTTCCGAAGAAAGCAACCGTTCCGTATCAAATTCAGCGTGTTAATGTGTATCCAAATTATGATGTACAAGATTCAATAACGGTTAAAGAAGAGCGCTTCAATTCAAAAAGTTATCATCAAGATTCGTTATTTTTTAAATCAAAACATTTAGACAAATTCATCACTATTGAGGAAGGTGATTATTACAGTCCGCAAATTTCAAAAAACACATCCAGACGCTTATCAGCTATAGGTGCATATAAATATGTGAACATTCAATACAAAGAAATTGATTCTCTTCTAACCGATAGTTTAGGTGCACTCGAAGCCAATATTTTCTTATCACCTTTAACAAAACGTGCTTTTAGAGCAGAGTTACAAGCCGTTACAAAATCTAATAACTTTGCAGGTCCAAACCTAGCATTCACCTACAGCAACAGAAATCTTTTTAAAGGTGGAGAAACCCTTAATCTGAGTACAAATATTGGTTATGAAACGCAATTTGCAAGCGGAGAAAACGCAGGATTGAGCAGTTTAGAATATGGTTTAAAAGGTCAAGTGATTTTTCCGAGAGTGATTTCTCCGTTTAATATCAATGATGCCTTTTTTAAGTATTCTATCCCAAAGACAAAAACTAGTTTGGGGGTTAGCTATCTACAGCGCAGCAAATTGTATACGTTACTAACCGGAAGCGCTCTTTTTGGATATGCTTGGAATGCTAATCGATTTATCACTTATGACATTAATCCAATTTCGGTTAACTACACAAGTTTAAATAGAACAAGCGACGAGTTTGAGACTATTTTAAATGACAACCCATTTTTAAGACGCAGTTTTGAACAACAATTCATTTCAGGTCTTACCTTTTCATTTACCTATAATGAAATGGTAGATGGTAACGATCCAAATCAATTTTTTATAAATACGACCTTTGATGTTGCTGGAAACTCTATTAGTCTTTTAGGAAAAGAAAACACTACAGGCGCACCAAAAACATTTTTAGGACTTGAATACGCTCAATATGCCAAAGCAGATGTAGACGCACGATTTCATTTCAACTTCGGAAAAGATAAACAACAAACTATTGCCACAAGATTATTTGCAGGTTATGGATTAGCCTATGGAAACTCTGAGGTTATTCCTTTTGTAAAACAATACTTCTCTGGAGGACCTTATAGTGTAAGAGCTTTTAGAATTCGTTCTTTAGGTCCTGGAACATACGATGAAGGAACTGATGCCAATAGCGACGGAACGTTTTTTGACCAAACTGGGAACATTAGATTAGAGGCTAACGTAGAATATCGGTTTCCTATCTACTCCTTTTTTAAGGGTGCACTTTTTGTCGACGCAGGAAATGTATGGAATTCAAAAGCCAATCCTGCTTTCAACGGTAATGATACATTCACTTCAAATTTTATCAATGAATTAGGGATGGGAACAGGGCTTGGCTTACGAGTTGACGTACAGGGTTTTGTAATACGTTTTGACTTAGCAGCACCTTTTCACGATCCATCCTTAGAAGAAGGCCAGCGATTTGATTTTCAGTTTGATAAGCCTGTACTTAATTTTGCAATTGGCTATTCATTTTAAGTGTTATAAATTTCAAGCTTTCTTAGTTTAAATCAATCTATCCTATTAGTTTTGAATTTAATATCTTACATTCAATATACAAACCCAACTCAAATAATTATATATGACAAATAAAGAACAATTCATGAAAGAAGCGGTAAATGCTGCTCTCAAAGGAATGAATAATAACGAAGGTGGCCCTTTTGGTTGTGTCGTCGTAAAAGATGGTAAAATTGTTGGTAGAGGTAATAACAAAGTTACGTCAACCAATGACCCAACAGCACATGCCGAAGTTACAGCTATTAGAGATGCTTGTAAAAACTTAGATTCTTTTCAGTTAGATGGTTGCGAAATTTATACGTCTTGTGAACCTTGCCCTATGTGTTTAGGTGCTATTTATTGGGCTCGACCAGATAAAGTGTATTACGGAAGTAACCAAGTAGATGCAGCAAATATTGGCTTTGATGATGAATTCATTTATAAAGAAATCCCGTTGCCTTATGCAGAAAGAAGCATCCCATTTGAGCAATTAGCTCGTGAAATCGCATTAGAACCTTTCCAAGAATGGACTAAAAAAATGGATAAAACTGAGTATTAGCAGATGATAACCTTCATCCTAAATAATAAAACCATAAAAACGTCAGAACATTCTGGGATGACCTTATTGGATTTTATACGCTATGAACAACGTCTTACAGGAACCAAAATTGGTTGTCGCGAAGGCGATTGTGGCGCCTGTACAATTCTTGTTGGCACCTTAGAAAATGATGTGATCCAATACCAAAGTATCACCTCTTGTATTTCTCCCCTCGGAAATGCGCATGGCAAACACATTGTTAGCGTTGAAGGTACAAATCTTCAAAACAAGCTCACTGCTCAGCAAGAAGCTATGAAAGCTAATTATGCAACCCAATGCGGATTTTGCACACCTGGTTTTGTAGTCTCACTAACGGGTTTTGCGCTTTCAAATTCTGAAAAAAATTACAGCAATGCGTTGGATGCTATTGGTGGTAATATTTGCAGATGCACAGGGTACAAAGCCATCGAAAAAGCGGCACATCAAGTAGTTTCTAATTTAAAAGACAAAACGGAAGATTACTCATTCAATTGGTTGATTGAAAACGAATTTATACCTAAATATTTCGCAACAATTCCTGAACGATTAAAAGATTTAGAAGCTAAAGATATCAATCAACCTCAAGGAAAATATGTCTCTGGCGGGACAGATCTATATGTACAACAAGCCGACCATTTAGTAGATAATTCGGTACATCTTATTGCAGATAAAAATTATTTAAAAGGTATCAGTATTGAAAACGATGTGTGCACAATAGGGACCAATTCTACGGTTTCAGATTTATGGAATCACAGTGAACTAAACACCTGTTTTCTAAAGTTAAAAGAACATTTAAAATTAGTGTCTTCAGAGCAAATTAGAAATATGGCTTCTTTTGGTGGTAATTTGGTTAACGCCTCTCCTATTGGAGATATGACGATTTTCTTTTTAGCACTTAATAGTGATGTCGTTATTTTAGATCCCGAAGGAAAAGAAAGGAAAAAAGCACTCAAACACTTTTATCAAGGCTACAAAACTTATGATTTAAAAGACGGTGAATTATTAAAAGCTATTAGCTTCAAATTACCGACTATGCAATCATTTTTCAATTTTGAGAAAGTCTGTAAGCGAACCCATTTGGATATTGCAAGCGTCAACTCTGCGATTTATATTTCCATAGAAAACAATATAATTTCAAAAGCACATATATCGATTGGTGGTGTTGCTGCTATTCCTAAGTATTTACATGAGACTTCAAAATTTTTAACAGGAAAAAGGCTCTCTTCGGAAACGATATTAGAAGCCAATGATCTATTACAAAGTGAAATTTCGCCAATAAGTGATGTTCGTGGCACGAGTGATTACAAACGCCTATTGGCTCGACAATTATTCTTTGCGCATTTCATGGAGTTATTTCCGAAGCAATTCACATTAAACGACTTTGTTCAGCATGCATAAACAAAAATCAAATAATACCTTAGATTCTAAATTAGAGGCGGTTTCCATGTCTATAAAACAAAGTATCAAAAACATGGACTCTTTCACTCATGTTCGCGGTGAGTCGGTATATGTTGATGATATTAATATTAAACAAGGCACGTTTCATGGCGTTGTTTTTGATTCACCAAAAGCACATGGAAAAATCAAACACATCGATTATTCTAAAGCAGAAGCTTTAGAAGGAGTTGAACGTATTTTCACCTACAAAGATATTCCAGGAGCAAACCAAATTGGAGGCATCATACCAGACGAACCTTTGTTTGCAGAAGACGAAGTTCATTTTTGGGGAATGCCAATTGCTTTAATTGTTGCGAAATCTGAATTTATTGCAAGAAAAGCCAGAGCATTAATTGAAATAGACATAGAAGAATTACCAGTGATCACAACTGCAAAAGAAGCTAAAGCTAAAGGTAGTTTTATCAATGCACCGCGCTCTTTTAGTTTAGGCGATTCTAAAAAAGCATTTGCAGCTTGCGCGTATGTCTTTAAAGGAGAAACATTCTCAAACGGACAAGAACATCTTTACATCGAAACTCAAGGTGCCTATGCAGAACCTCAAGAAAACGGAAACATAAAAATCACCTCATCAACTCAAGGTCCAACTGCAGTTCAAAAAACGATAGCACAAGTTTTAGGTGTTGCAATGCACAAAATTGAAGTGGATGTCACACGTCTTGGTGGTGGATTTGGAGGTAAAGAAGATCAAGCAACACCTTGGGCTGTAATGGCTGCTTTGGCAAGCTATCATTTAAATCAGTCAGTGAAATTAATATTGAATCGCCACGACGATTTACGAATGACAGGCAAACGCCATCCCTATGAAAGTTCTTATAAAATTGGACTCTCAAAAGATTTAAAAATACTGGCTTACGAAGCAGAATTTCTTCAAAACTCTGGAGCTGCAGCAGATTTATCACCTGCAATTGCTGAACGAACCTTGTTTCATGCTACCAATAGTTATTATGTACCAAATGTAAAAACAACAGTTATTAGTTGTAAAACTAACTTACCACCTAACACTGCATTTCGAGGGTTTGGTGGACCGCAAGGCATGTTTGTCATTGAATCTGCTATTGCTAGAGCCGCAAGTGAAATTGGAGTGTCGTCTAGACAAATTCAGGAAGTGAATTTATTAGATGAAAACGACACGTTCTCTTATGGTCAAATTGCTAAAAAGGTGGAAGCTAAAAACACTTGGAATTCTGCAAAATCTATATTTAATCTTGAAACTTTAGAACGCAATGTAAAAGAATTCAATGAGGCGAACTCAACTTTCAAAAAAGGATTGGCTTTAATGCCAATTACTTTTGGGATTTCATTTACGAATACGCCTATGAATCATGCGCGTGCCTTGGTTCATGTTTATCTCGACGGAAGTATTGGAATTAGCACAGCTGCTGTCGAAATGGGACAAGGTGTCAATACGAAAATGATGCAAATTGCATCTGATGTGTTTTCGGTTCCCATTGAAAAAATAAAAATTGAAACCACCAATACTACTAGAGTTGCGAATACGTCACCTTCGGCTGCGAGTTCTACTGCAGATTTAAATGGAAAAGCAACCTTAATGGCTTGCAATACACTGTTAGAACGATTGGTAAAAGTCGCTTCAGAAGATTTAAATGTTTCCGTAGAAGACATCAAATTAAAAGCTGAATTCGTGTATATCAATGAAAAAAAATCAGAATTATCATGGACAGATCTCGTTAGTAAGACCATGTTAAAACGAGTGGCTCTAACTGAAAATGCTCATTATGCGACACCAGAGATTCACTTTGATAAAACTAAAGAAAAAGGACACCCATTTGCCTATCATGTTTACGGTACAGCGATTATTACAACCACTGTAGATTGTACTCGTGGCACTTATGAATTTGATAGTGTTAAGATTGTTCATGACTACGGAAAAAGCATGAGTGAAGGCATTGACTTAGGTCAAGTGGAAGGAGCGTTAGCACAAGGTATTGGCTGGATGACAATGGAGGAAATTGCCTATAATGATGAAGGACGCTTGCTATCAAACGCACTATCAACGTATAAGATACCAGACATATTTTCTGTACCTAAATATGTAGAAGTGATTCCTGTAGAAACAGATGGTAATGATATGGCTATTTTAAAATCAAAAGCTGTTGGAGAACCACCTTTAATGTATGGAATTGGCGCCTATTTCGCGCTTCAAAATGCGATTAAAGCCTTTAATACTAAACATCAATTGAAATTTCATGCACCTATGACTCCTGAAAAAGTATTGATGAGTTTGTATGAAAAATAAAATTGCCCTTGTTAATGTTTTTCACCAAAAAACATTGATTATACAGAACGACTGTTGGTAAAAACACCAACAGTGGCAAATTAAACATAAGAGTACAAGTATCTTGCGAAGTCTCTTTTTGAGCTTGTAGGTATACTTTTTAGACAAAACAGCTAGCCTAGGTTAGCGTTTTACAAAAACGAACGTTAAGTACAAATATTGACAAAACCTTATTTAATCTTTTGTCAAATAAGATAATATGAACGAATACCTACAAAGTTTTAAAAACCTTGCAGGATAAAACAACGATATCGCACTGCATTATAAAAAATCAAACATTCTCAAAGGCGCTATAATTTATAGCGCTGGTGACACTATTGCTGCACTTTTATTAGATGAATTCTCTTGGTATCGTTTATTTGGAATGATGTTCGTTGGCGCCACTTTTTACGCTTTTGAAATACCAAATTATTTTGATTGGATCGTCAAAAAAACAGAATATTTCAATGGTTTAGAAGCAACGTTGACCAAAACTGTTTTAGCTGTTTTATATTTTAACCCGTTATGGATTGCAAGACATTTGCTGTTTATCAAATTATTCTCTGGACAATTTGAAGCTATTGGTGTTAATCTTATAGAAGTTGCTTTATGGTCATTTATAGTGAATATTCCTATTTCATTTGTGGCGAATTATATCATTCAAAACCGATTTAAACTAAAATGGCGATTTATGGGAAGTGCTATTTTTTCCGCTTTAATGGCGATTTATTACGCGATGAGTGAGACTTTATTTAGTTGACAAATTCCTGCGAAGGCAGGAATCTCTTTAAATCTGCAAAAGGCATTCCCTATCAAGTGTAGAATAACAAATCACTTAAATCCTCTTTCTTTAAAGTTTGATATTCAGAAATATTATAAAATTCAATAATATCATCCAATAAATAACTGCGAACCACAAGAATTAAATGATGCTTATCATCCTTCAAAAATTTAGGGATTAGAGCTTCAGCGGCAGTATGTAAACCTTCTTTATTAAGTTCTAACCTCCCCAACTCATCTACAATTATATATTGATTTTTATTTTCCGAAGTAAGAGAAATTAGGTAATCATTTGCTTTTTTAAATGCAGATCTCAAAAAATTAAATGCCCCTATTGATACCATTTTTGTGCTATCAACTTCAGATTCAATTTCAAGTTCAAATTCCACCTTGGATTTTACATTCAAGAAATAACGTTTCCCGTCTTCATTATCTGGACATAACCATCCATCAACGTCATCTCTTTGATCTGTCCAATTTAACAGGGCTGTGGTTTTCCCTGTTCGTATATCTCCTGTTAATATATAAATCATTGTGATGGCATTTTAAAATGAATACAGTTAGATATACTATTTGCCATAAAATATTTAAATCGCGTGTAACCTTTTAACTCTTTAGTCTCTTTCCAAGTGTATGAAATAATCTGTCTAAAATAGGGAAACAAATCCATCGCATTCGTAATATCTTCTTTGTATTGTAATTCTTTTTTATTGAGGTGTTTTCGAATTAATTTCAATAGTAAAGGACCAATAATCAAATACCAAAGCATTAAAATTAAGAAGCTACGAAGCACTATATAAATACCTTTTTTCCATCCAAACAAATCACCTCCAAAGAATGAAAATGCTAAAACAATTACTGCGACCGTAATTAACCAAATCCAAATTGCTTTAGTTTTAAAAGACACTTTTGATGTGGTCTTATCTGAATCTAAATTATCCGTCTTTATATAAAAATCAGCTTCTTTTTTATTCGCGATAATATTCATAATACTCTTGATAAACAGTCCTGCTAGAAGCCCGCAAATGCCATAGACCAAAAGATAGATAGTTATTAAAACAGAGGTTGTAGACGTCTCTGAAACAAATTCCATTTTCTCCTGAACCCAAGCACCATAGAGATCAATAGCTTCCCAAAGTCCGCCTCCATATACGATCGTAAGGATGAATATTTTCTGCACTGCAGACTCTAAAAACGTCACCATTCCTAAAATCATCAAAGTGACTCCTTTCCATGAAAACTGAGTAAACAAAAATGCTCCAAAAAGCCCCTGAAAACTAACAGCAACATAAGCTCCAAACGGCGAATACGGACTTACAGCCATTTTTATAATCAAAACAATGAGTAACGCTTTTAAAATAGTTTGCCATTTATTTTCAGCATAATACGCAATTAAGCTAATAAGTAAAATGGCAATTCCACCAACAATTAACCCCGTAAACGGTGTATTAAAAACATGTAAAAACCCCCCGAGACCAGACTCGTTTAAAGCCCAAAGTGCAGTTAATTTATCTATGATGGATTTGTTATTCTTCATTTTTATAATGCACTTGCAGTAATTGTGCAACAACGCTTATCGCAATTTCTTTTGGTGTGTCTCCACCTATTGGCAAACCAATTGGACACACAACATTACTCATTCCTTCTTCAATCCCCATGTCATTAATAAGCATATTATTAAAGCGTACTTTTTTTGTCTTACTGCCTATTAGACCCAAAAATTTAGTGTCTTCTTTTAATGCCATTGATATAATATCAAAATCGATGGCATGGTTATGAGTCAATACTAAAACATAACAACCTCGTCCCCAACGTACAGCATCTCTAAACGTTTTAAAATCTATTTCACTAACCTCACATTGATTGATACTATCGTCTAATTGTTTTTCTTCAAACCAATTCTTTCGAGAATCAATAAGGGTCACTTTAAATGGTGTCCCAATGAGCAATTTCACGATTTCTTGCCCAATATGTCCAGCTCCAAATAAAAATAATTCTGGTGATTGGTTCATAGGTTCTATTATAAATTCTACTTTTCCTCCACAGCATTGCTCAAACTCTGGTCCTAAAGTATATCCAGATTCAATTATTTTATTGTCATGCAAAGCCTTCAAGGCTTGTTCAATAGCCAAATATTCTAATTTACCGCCTCCAATAGTTCCAAAGAGCTCATTGTTTTCGGTAATTATCATTCGAGAACCAAGAACACAAGGTGTTGACCCATAACATTTTGTCACAGTCACAAGTGCCACAGCTTGTTGCTTTTCTTTAAATTCAGATAATAATTCAATCCAATTCTTCATTCTTGATTAAAAGAGAATTTAAAAGTAAGCCTTTTTTAGTGCAAACCATATTTCATTTTTGTGATAAAAAAAAATTAGTATTCTGCTGAATTTTCTGTTAAGTTTGATAAATAATAGCGACTTAAAAACCCGATACACAATTATTACGTAAATAAAATAACCCTTAGAAAAATCAACATGTCAAAAACATATTACGATCCTGCAGACCTTAGAAAGTTTAGTGAAATCACCGAATGGGGAGAAGAATTAGGTAACAAATTCTTTGAATACTACGGAAAAGTTTTTGAGGAAGGTGCACTTACAGCTCGTGAAAAATCTTTAATTGCTTTAGCTGTTGCACATACTGAGCAGTGTCCTTATTGTATAGATGCTTACACAAAAGATGGTTTACAACGCGGTGTGACAAAAGAAGAAATGATGGAAGCCATTCATGTTGGTGCTGCTATAAAAAGTGGTGCAACGTTAGTGCATGGTGTCCAAATGATGAATAAAGTAAATAAACTAGACGGTTAATAGTAAATGACGAAATTAAAGACCCAATCCCTACAAAAAAAAGGAAGCGATTTAGCTCAGAGTAACAAACAGCTCGACATTTTATCTAATGGTATTTTTCAAAACGGAGAATTACCAACATTCAAAACTAAAATTTCTGAGACGAGTCAATTTCCACTTACAGCTAAAAAGTTAGAAATTCTTCAAATCAATGTTGGTTACATGTGCAATCAAGTTTGTGATCATTGCCATGTTGATGCTGGTCCAGACCGGAAAGAAATCATGACACGTGATACAATGAGACAGTGCTTGGAAGTTATAAAAACTTCTGGAGCACATACTTTAGACTTAACTGGGGGAGCGCCAGAAATGAATCCAGATTTTAGATGGTTCGTTGAAGAAGCATCCAAAGTTGGAGTCAAAGATTTTATTGTACGTTCTAACCTAACGATTATTAGAGCCAACAAAAAATATTATGATTTGCCAGAGTTTTTCAAAAAACATAACGTTCATGTCGTAAGCTCAATGCCACACTGGACAAAAGGAAAAACAGACAAACAACGTGGAGATGGTGTTTTCGATAAATCAATAAAAGCACTACAAGAACTCAATGCTGTTGGTTACGGAATGCCAGATAGCGACTTGCGGTTAGACTTGGTTTATAACCCATCGGGAGCATTTTTACCAGGAGATCAATCTGCAATGGAAAAAGATTTCAAAAAAGCGTTAATGGAAGATTTTGGAATTGAATTTCACAATCTTTTTGCTATTACTAATTTACCAATAGCACGTTTTCTGGATTATTTAATTGCTTCAGAAAATTATGAAGATTATATGTACTCACTTGTTGAAGCATACAATCCAGCTGCTGTTGCTAACGTAATGTGTACAAATACGCTCTCAATTAGTTGGGATGGCTATTTATTTGATTGTGATTTTAATCAAATGTTAGAACTACCTGTAAATAGTAAATCTAAGCATATTTCAGAATTCAACGAAGAACAATTAGAAGGACGTAATATCGTTATTTCACAACATTGTTATGGTTGTACTGCTGGCGCAGGAAGCAGCTGTCAAGGTGTCGTGGCATAATAAATTCATTTGTGGCAAAAAATAAATAGAAACTGGAATAGTCCCCACAAGATTTGATACTGAAATAAATTCAGCACAATAGACTTACGTAATAACATAAAAAATGAAATCTCTGCCTACGCAGAGAATTTATATGAATAACAATACAGCCATATTAATTTTTGCAAACTCTGCTGAATTTGAAGCGATACAAAAACCGTTTCAATCTTCACAGGTTTTATTTGATGCCCTTAATTCGCATACATTAAACATCGTAAAAAAAACAGGCTTATCTTATTTTTTATCTTCAGAAAAAAACCAAACAGGAAATTCCTTTGGTGAACGTTTCACAAATGCCATTCAGTCTGTTTACAATAAAGGCTTTGAAACTGTTATTACCATTGGAAATGATACACCTCACCTAAAAACAAATCATCTTTTAAAAGCTGTACATTATTTACAGCAAAACGATATTGTATTAGGACCATCTAAGGATGGTGGTTTCTATTTAATGGGATTAAAACAATCTTATTTTAATAGCGAAACCTTCTTGAAATTACCTTGGCAAACTTCGAAACTATGTAGAAGTATTTCACGATTAGTAATTTCTAAACATATTAAATTGTCATATCTTGAAATACTTTCAGATATTGATACGATTACGGATACAGAAACTATAATTGACAGTTTCAGAGGTATTCCAAGGCATATAAAACAACTTTTACTACCCTATATTTCAGTAGAAAAAAAGATTACAAACTCTCTTTTCTCTTCTATTGAAACTTCAATACAAGCACTTCTTTTTAATAAAGGTTCTCCTGCGTTGCATCATCTTTAACAAAAAAAATCAAAATTCTTTTGGTGACTAAGTCTATTGACTCCAGCTCCTAATAGAATTATCTAAAATTCAATTAAAAAGATACCCGCTTCTGTGGGCAGTTTATGAAGCAAATCTATGCTTGCATCCTGCTATTACTAACAAGTTTTAGCTATGCACAAATCACAGTTACAGGAACAATTACAAGTGAAATTGACAGTCAACCATTAGCCTATGTCAATATTAGTTCTTCCTCTGGAAGTGGAACTATTTCTGATGAAAATGGAAAATACGCAATCGAAGTATCTTCCTCTGAAGATCAAATTAGATACTCGTATTTAGGTTATGACTTACAAATAGCTATTGTTGGTGATAACACAATTATTGATATCAAAATGATAGAAGATAGCTCCTCTTTAGATGAAGTAGTCATTACAGCTTTAGGCCTTGAACGTGAATCCAAAGAATTGGGTTACGCTGTTCAAGCTTTAGATGAAAAAGCCCTTACAGAAGTCAAAACAGTGAACTTCCTTGATAATATTGCAGGAAAATTAGCAGGTGTAACCGTCTCTCAAGGTGCCACAGGTGTAGGGTCTTCATCGAAAATCACAATTCGCGGTGAATCCTCATTTTCTAATAATAATCCCTTATTTATTGTGGATGGTACACCAATAAATAATGAAACGGTTTTCAATTTTACTAATGAAGCTGCTGCAGGTTTTCAAGAAATTGACTTTGGTAATGGCGCCATGGAAGTCAATCCAGATGACATAGAATCGGTAACCGTTTTAAAAGGAGCTAATGCTGCTGCACTTTATGGAACGCGCGCTTCAAACGGTGTTATCGTAATAAAAACTAAAGATGGTCGTAACAAAAAAGGTTTAGGCGTTAGTTTTAACACATCACTTACTGTCGACTCTGCGTTTCGTTTACCAGATTTTCAAAATCAATATGGTCAAGGTCAATCTGGTCAATTTGAATATGTTGATGGTCTTGGTGGTGGAATTAGCGATAACATCACCTATTCTTGGGGACCACGATTGGATGCCGGACTATTGATTCCGCAATTTGATAGTCCTGTAGATTTAGGAAACGGTATTTTTGTTCGTGGTGGTGACACCTCTTTATACTCTGGGATTCCAATTACTGCAACAGCCTTCAATTCTAATCCAGATAATCTTAAAGATTTCTACGAAACGGGAGTGACCACAATTAATAATTTGTCAATCTCAAACGGATTTGAAACTGGAAATTACCGTTTATCGTTCACAGATCTAAGAAGCGAAGCCATTATTCCAGGAGTTAATCTCGACAGACAAACGGTTGCTGCAAAATTAAATTTTAATCCAAGTGATAAAACAGAAATCAATACTTCAATAAACTATATAAATTCTAGTAGTGACAATAGACCTTCTAATGGTTATGGTAGTGAAAACGGGAATTATTCACTCGTCGCTTGGGGACCACGATCTCTAGATATTAATAGTTTGAGGAATTATTGGCAACCGGGTTTGGAAGGTGTCCAACAATATTCATTTAACTATACTTTTTTTGATAATCCGTTTTTTATTTTAAATGAAAACAGAAACTCATTTGAGCGTGATCGTATCTTCGGAAATATTAGAGTTCACCATAAGATTACAGATAATCTAAGTATTTCGCTGAGATCTGGAATGGATTACAGTAGTGAAACCAGACAATTAAGACGTAGCTTTAGTAGCAATCGTTTTCAAAATGGTGGTTATGCAGAACATGATGTCACCTTTAGAGAAGTCAATACCGATTTTTTAGTCAACTATAACAATCCGTTTGGTGATCTCTCTTTTGATGTCTCTTTCGGCGGAAATCGTCTCGCCCAAAACGCATCAACTAAACAATTACAAACAGTTAACTTAGCACAACCTGGGATTTTCAATCTTAATAATGCCGCATCGCCAATTGAAGCATTTCAGTTTGAAAGTAGGAAACGCATCAACTCACTTTACGGAATTGCTAAATTTGGTTATAAAGACTATTTATTCTTAGATATAACAGGACGTAATGATTGGTCTAGTGCTCTAGCAACACCCTTCTCTGTTGATGGTACGTCGTTCTTTTATCCTTCGGTTTCTACAAGTTTTATTGTATCCAATGTTACTGAATTACCAGACGTATTTTCTTTTGCCAAATTAAGAGCAAGTGTTGCTCAAGTAGGAAATGATACTGGAGCGTATCAAACTTCTGGAGCGTTTGTATCTCAAACCCCTTTTAATGGTCAGCCAACATTTAGTGATCAAAACTTTATCCCGAATTCAAACTTAAAACCAGAACAAACCACATCGTTTGAGATTGGTACCGATTTACGTTTCTTCAAAGACCGTTTAACTTTTGATTTGACGTATTATAACGCAACCACCAGAGATCAAATCATCTCCTTACCAATTGCTGTGTCTTCTGGATACAATCAACAAGTCGTCAATGGTGGAGAAGTAAACTCGCAAGGTATTGAAATCATTTTAGGCGCTACACCTATTAAAAATCAAAATTTTAGATGGAATACGCTCTTTAATTTTGCAACAAGTCGTGCAACCATTAAAGATTTACCGCAAGAAGATGGCAGACTAACTCTCGCATACAGCAGGATTTATGACAGTGCGAACCAAACGGTTTGGTTTCAAGTGGAAGAAGGTGGACGCATTGGTGACATTTACGGAACTGGCTATTTGAGAAATGATAATGGTGATTTTATAATTGACGACAACGGGCGATTTATAGCAGACAACAACCTTCAAAAAATAGGGAATTATAATCCAGATTTTACATTAGGATGGAATAACAACTTCAGTTATAAAAATTGGACTATGAGTTTCTTATTTGACTGGAGGCAAGGTGGAGAAATCGTATCCCGAACTCGCGCTTTAGGGAATGTTGGAGGTCAATTAGCAGAAACTACTTTTAGACCAGATGATGGCATCACAGCTCAAGGCATCAACCAAACGACAGGTGAACCAAATACAGTTTCTGTCTCTGCAGAAAGTTATTACAGACAATTTTACGATAGGAACCATGAAGAAAACAATGTGTATGATGCCTCTTTTTTGAAGCTACGACAATTTTCTATTGGCTACGATTTTAAACTAAAAGGTGGCTTTTTAGGATTAAAAGAAGGTGCAGATTTAAGCTTATCACTCATTGGAAACAACTTATTTGTGATTACTAAAAATCCGCATTTTGATCCAGAACAACTCGCAGTGCAAGGCAATGGCTTTGTAAGTGGTGTTGAAGATATGAGTTATGCTTCTACACGAAGTATCGGATTTAAAGCCGGATTTAATTTCTAAACTAATTAAGATGAAAAACATAAAACACCTATTTATATTTTTAGGTCTTCTAGCACTAGTGAGTTGCACTAAAGACTTTGAAGACATTAATACTAACCCAAATTCACCAAGCGCTGTACAACCAAGCTTACTATTACGTCAAGTGATTTATGATTTTGGAGAAAACATGAGTTACGAAGGATTTGTAGCTGGTGATTTATTGTCACAACATAGAACCGCCTTAGATTTTAATCTCTTTGATCGTCATGCACTTAAATCACCACAATTAGGAGGAAATCCTTGGCCAGTGTTTTACACAAATCTTCGCGATAATGAGATTATTTTAAATCAGTCGAGAACCGTTAAAACCTTTTCAGTTTATGAAGGTCCAGCGTTAATTCTAAAAGCTTATATGACTGCTGGTTTGACAGACTTATTTGGCGACGTTCCCTATTTTGAAGCCTTTAATGGTGTCAACGGAACTGTCACACCTACTTATGATTTACAAGAAGATATTTACTTAAATGAGAATGGAATTCTAGATAATCTAAACAAGGGCATTGCCGCTATTGAGGCATACAGTGATGTGATTCCATTGGAAGGAGATATTTTATTTAATGGCGATTTAAGTGCTTGGGTACGTTTTGCAAATTCCCTAAAAATTAAACATTTGCTACGCATTTCTGGACAAGTTGATGTTTCCGCAGAATTACAAACTGTTTTTGATGGTGGTAATTATATCACATCAAATGTTCAAAACGCGATATTCAATTTTACAAATACAGATCCTAATAGTTTTCGTTTAGCACAATTACGTGTTGGTGATTTCAACAATTTTGTATTGTCTGAAACAATGGATGACATCCTAACAGACTTGAATGATACAAGAATTGAAACCTTCTTTAGACCATTTTCAAATTCATCAACTGGAGAATTTAATGGATTAATTAACGGTATTGATCCATCAGAAACGTCTGTAACCTTATCAGATTATTCGTTAGCAGGACCTTCTTTTAGAGAAGACACTTCAAGCCTTGATGCAAATTTCATAACCGCTTGGGAAGTTCAATTTGCCTTAGCAGAGGCGGCAGCAAGAAATCTGATTGTAGCAGATGCTCAAAATTTATATGACACTGGCGTTGCACTGGCTTTCGAGTACTGGAATACCGAGTTACCTCTAGATTACTTAATAGGAAACGCCGCTTTCAATGCACCCGGAACAACACCTGTACAACAAATCGTGACTCAAAAATGGATTGCCAATGTGATTAATGGCTATGAAGGTTGGATAGAGTATCGCAGAACAGGACTCCCTGAATTAGGGACAATTTCGGCAAGTTTTAATAATGATTTAATCCCTGTTCGCATGCCTTATCCCGCAGAAGAAGACGCTTTAAATAATGAGAATTACACAATTGTAGCAGCAGCAACCGATGATAATAGTATTAATGTGAAGGTTTGGTGGAATGAGTAATCCTATCCCTAGCCCTTTGCAAAGGAAAGGGAAACGTGTGAGAGACTGGATGAATAATAAATAATGAGAAACGAAACCTCACGAAGAAACACGATCGAGCAAGAGTCCCTTCACTTTGGGAAGGTTAGGATGGTATTTAGATAGGAACATGGAAACAATACACTGGCAATGGACATTAATACTCGTATCAAGTTTGATACTGTTTTTCTTGTCCCCATTAGCAAAAACTAGAGATCAGTTTTTTAAAGCTGTGAGTAACCGCAAAGCACCAAATACTTTGGTATTGACTGGGAGCTTAATTATCTCATGGATTTTTGCCAAAAGCATCACAAATGCTGCAAATCTAGGTCTTGATTATGGGATTGTTGGCGGTGTTGCTTATGCTGGTTATTATTTGTCATTCGCGGTTGCTGGTATATTGATTTACCAAATGCGAACTAAAGGTAGATTTAAAAGTATTCACGAATTCCTAACCACAAAATTTGGGAAAGGTGCTATGGCTATTTTCTCTATTTTAATTGCTATTCGTTTATTTAACGAGGTGTGGAGTAATACGATGGTTATTGGTAGTTATTTTGGAGAATCTGGAAGTCAGCCTTATTATTTAGCTATAATAGTTTTTACGGTATTGACTTTAGCCTATGCCGTAAAAGGTGGATTGAGCAGTTCTATATTTACAGATGTAATACAAATGGTCTTGTTTTCGGTATTGTTGATGATAATTTTGGGCACTATTTTTTCTACGGAAGATTTCTCGACAACAGACATTGTAACCTCTGGAACATGGAGTTTTGAACTAGGGCTTAACTTATTTTTTGCAGCGATTATACAGTCATTTAGTTATCCGTTTCATGATCCTGTATTGACAGATCGCGCATTTATAACCTCTCCAAAAGTAACACGAAGAAGCTTTTTACTAGCTAGTATTTTAGGTGCAATTTGCATCATATTATTTAGTGTCATTGGCGTTTATGCACAAACACAAGGCATGAAAGGTCAAGCGGCAGTTGAAGTAGGGAAAGCCTTTGGTGTGATCATTTTATTAGTCATTAATTTTATTATGATAACGTCTGCTGCATCTACGCTAGATTCGACATTCTCATCGTTTTCTAAGTTATTGGCTGTTGATTTAAAAATGGGGAAAGATTTAACCTTTGGTCGTATATCAATGGCAATAATTGCTATTTTGGGAACGCTTCCTGTATTTTTAGATGTTGAAATTTTATCGGCTACAACCATTTCGGGAACTATGGTCATTGGTTTAACTCCAGTATTTGTATTCTGGAATATGAAAGTACCACGAATTAGTTTTTACTTGAGTGTTATTTGTGGATTGGTTTTTGGGGTTGTATTAGTATTTGGGGTTTTTCCTGAATCCTTAATGTTTACTGAAGGCAAATATGCCGATTTACTTTGGGTCAATGTTTGGGGGATTTTAAGTTGTATTATAATTTATATCATCCCAAAGTTTATCGTAATTAAAAGATAAGATTTCCTGTTGTATGGAAAATGCTATGGATAAAAAAATAGAAGATTTAGGAACCATAAAGGGAAGAATACTACTCTTTGGTGGTGTTTACAGCAATTTACAAGCTTTAGAAGCTATGAAGCACGTTGCTGAACGCGAACAAATTTCCGCAGAAAATTGCATTTGCACAGGAGATATAGTTGGCTATTGTGCGCAACCTGAAGAGACGGTTCAACTGTTTAAACTTTGGAAGGCAAAAAGCATTGTTGGTAATGTAGAAATACAGTTGGGTGAAGGTGCTGAAGACTGCGGTTGTGATTTTAAAAAAGGATCTCGCTGTGATGGATTTTCGCAACAGTGGTATCCATTTGCACAAAGTAAATTATCCAAGAGTTCTTTAACCTTTATGAAAACACTTCCTGACCACATCTCATTTAATTACGCAGAAAAACGTGTAACTGTAGTGCATGGTTCTTATTTTAATACCTCTGCTTTTATCTACAAATCGAGTCCCTGGGAATCAAAACAGCCTGATTTTGATGTCACAAATAGTGATGTCATTATTGCTGGACATTGTGGTTTACCATTTAACCATAAACATGAAAACAAGTTATGGTTAAACCCGGGTGTGATTGGGATGCCAGCAAATGACGGAAACCCAAGTGTATGGTATGCTATTTTGGACGATACTCAAGAAAGCTTTACCTTTAAACATTACACCTTAGACTATAATTATAAGTTGACAAGTAACTTGATGGATAACGGAGTATTACCTCAAGAATATGCTCGAACACTAGTGACTGGTATTTGGGATAATACTGAGATTTTAGCAGAGGTAGAGCGTGATTTACAAGGCGTCAAAATTCAATTATAAAACAATGAAATTAATAGTATTTATCTTCTTCGGAATACTGTCGTTTTCTATGTCTGCACAAGACTCGTTAGACGACTTATTAAAGCAATACAACCACAATACTGTACCTTATATTTCAGTTCAAGAATTAGCCATGCCAAAAACTGAAGCTATTATTTTAGATGCTAGAGAACAATCTGAGTACGCTGTAAGCCATATTAAAGATGCCATTTTTGTTGGGTACGATCATTTCAATCTAGAACAAACGATACAACACCTTCAAGATAGAAATCAAGCTATTGTTGTGTATTGCTCATTAGGAATTAGATCTGAAACGATTGCCAACCGACTTAAAAAAGCTGGCTATACGAACGTCAAAAACTTATATGGTGGTATTTTTGAATGGAGAAACAAGGGTTTTAAGGTTTATAATTCAGAAGATAAAAAAACCGACAGCATTCATGCTTTTTCAAAAGCTTGGAGCAAATGGTTAACTAAAGGAACAAAGGTTTATCCCGAGACTAAAAAAAGTAATTACAATTGAAAACTGCATTAATCATATTTACCAGAAATCCAGAACTAGGTAAATGTAAAACTCGTTTAGCTAAAACTTTAGGTGATCAATCTGCTCTCGATATTTATAAATATTTACTTCAGCATACAGCAAATATTTCAAAAGAGGTAAAGGCAGATCGTTATGTGTTTTATTCTGAAAACATCAACAACGATGATATTTGGAGTGGGGCACATTTCAGTAAAAAACTACAAAAAGGGAATGATTTGGGAGAACGCATGCACAATGCATTTGATGAATTATTAAATTTAGACTATAAAAAAGTCATCATCATTGGCAGTGACTTATTAGATTTAGACGAACAAATTATTGAAGAGGCTATTCAAAAGTTAGATGATAATGATGTCGTTTTAGGCCCTGCAGAAGATGGAGGTTATTATCTATTAGGAATGAAACAACTACATCCAGCTATTTTTAAAAACAAAGCTTGGGGAACCGAGACGGTTAGAGAAGATACGATGTCAGATTTAAAAAACAAGGCCGTATCTTTGCTTAAACCACTTAATGATATCGACACCTTTGACGATATGAAACATTACAACCAACTCAAACAATTTTATACTACGCATGATTAAATTTATACAAGAAACTACTGAATATTTGCAATCTAAAGGTTTTGATAATCCAGAAGTCGGTATTATTTTAGGTACAGGTTTAGGTCAATTAACTAATGAGATTGAGATTATAGCAGAAGTGAGCTATAACCAGATCCCAAACTTTCCTACTGCAACGGTAGAATTTCATAAGGGTAAATTAATTTACGGAAATTTAGCTGGTAAAAAGGTAATTGTGATGCAAGGTCGCTTTCATGTTTATGAAGGGTATTCTTTACAAGACGTGACGTACCCAGTTCGAGTTATGAAACATTTAGGCATCACAACCCTGTTAGTGTCCAATGCCTCTGGAGCTATTAATTTGGACTTTAAAAAAGGTGAACTAATGCTGATTGATGATCATATTAATCTCCAAGGTGGCTCTCCCCTAGCCTTTAAAGGTGTTGGAGAATTAGGTGAGCGTTTTGCAGATATGAGTGCTCCCTATGATCTTGAAATCAATGCTAAATTTAAAACAGTTGCAAAAGCGCATCATATAAAATTACATGAAGGCGTTTATGCGAGTGTCGTTGGACCGCAATTAGAAACCAGAGCAGAGTATAAAATGCTAAAACTTATAGGTGCAGATGCTGTTGGAATGAGCACCGTTCCAGAAGTTATAGTTGCAAATCATTTGAATTTAAAAGTAGTTGCAGTGTCAGTTTTAACAGATGAATGCGACCCAGATAATCTCAAACCTGTAGATATTAGTGAGATTATTGCTATGGCTGGAAAAGCTGAACCCGATATGATCACTTTATTTATAGAATTAATAAAAATGTTATAATTATGAGCTATTTAAATGCTACAAACGATTTATATAAAGACGCTGCGTTAACACCTGATGTTGGCTTGTGTTGTACTACCAATCCAATTTGGGAATTTCCTGGATTAAAAATCCCGAAGATCATGCAAGAAATGAACTACGGCTGTGGCAGTACGGTTCATGCTAGAGATTTAACTAATAACCCTAAAATGCTTTATGTAGGTGTAGGTGGAGGAATGGAATTATTACAATTTTCATATTTCAACCGTGAAAAAGGAGGCGTTATTGGCGTAGATGTTGTTGATGAAATGTTAGAAGCGTCACGCAAAAACTTTATTGAAGCCGAAGCTCAAAATGATTGGTTTAAAAGTGATTTTGTTGAACTTAAAAAGGGAGACGCTTTAAACCTACCTGTTGAAGACAACAGTATTGATGTCGCTGCTCAAAATTGTTTGTTTAACATCTTTAAAGCCGAAGATTTAAAACTCGCTATTGATGAAATGTATCGTATTTTAAAGCCTCATGGTCGTTTAGTAATGAGTGATCCTACTTGTGAGCAACCTATGAACGATACGTTACGAAATGATGATCGTCTTAGAGCGCTTTGTCTTAGTGGAAGTCTACCTATTGACCAATATGTCAAAGCATTAACAGATGCAGGTTTTGGTACTATTGAAATTCGTGCTAGAAAACCCTATAGAATCTTAGATCCAAAAAATTATCCGACAGACGAATTGATTTATATTGAATCTATTGAAGTTGCTGCAATTAAAGATCCAATGCCAGAAGATGGTCCTTGCATTTTTACTGGAAAAGCAGCCATATATTATGGAGATGAAGATTATTTTGATGACAAGGCTGGACATATTTTATTAAAAAATCAACCGCTAGCTATATGTGATAAAACTGCTGGAGCTTTACAAGCTTTGGGAAGAGATGATATCTATTTTAGTGAATCAACCTTTCATTATGATGGCGGTGGATGCTGCTAGGTTCATCGTCTTTACTGCAAAGGCATAAATCTCATTAACTAAAAATAAAAATACACTTTATTTAAGCGAGACTCCTACTTTCATAGGAGCTAAAGATGGAAAAATATATAGACCTCATAAAAAACTCCTATTCTGGTTATTGGAATTATTTGAAGAATGAAATTCTACTTCAAAATAATTGGGATAACTATTTTTATGGATTAATCGCAATTTCGCTTATTGTTTGGTTGTTGGAAGCATTATTCCCATGGAGAAAAAACCAAGGTATGTTCAGAAAAGACTTTTGGTTGGACACCTTTTACATGTTCTTCAATTTCTTTATTCTTAATTTAATTATACTTATCGCTTTATCAAACACGGTCTCAGAATTTTTAAATGATATATTAGAGGGTATAGGGCTTTCATTATCTAGCTTTCAACTCTTTGACTCTACAGATTTACCGAAATGGTTAGGTCTTTTCATTTTCTTTCTAATTAATGATTTTGTGCAATGGAATACACATCGCTTATTACACCGCGTCCCTTGGCTTTGGAATTTCCATAAAGTACATCACAGCGTAAAAGAAATGGGATTTGCTGCCCATTTACGCTATCATTGGATGGAACCTGTGGTCTATAATTCTATTAGATATATTCCTCTTGCAATTATTGCTAATTACAGCTCACAAGATGTTGCTATTGTGTATTTCTTTTCTATCGCCATTGGTCATCTCAACCACGCAAATTTGGGTTGGGACTATGGACAATTGAAATATATTTTCAATAATCCGAAGATGCATATATGGCATCATGCAAAAGAACTCCCTAATCATGTTAGTTTTGGTGTGAATTACGGACTAACATTAAGTATTTGGGATTATATCTTTAAAACAGACTATGTACCTCATGATGGACGAGACATAGAGATTGGTTTTAAAGGTGATGAACACTTCCCAAAAGATTTTTTACACCAAGAATTATATCCGCTTAAAACCAAAATCTAAGGTTTACCGTAAGTGTTTATAATACCTAAAACTAAAACATGAAGTATTCAAATTATTTTATCGCAATTGTGATTTCTGCTTTTTTATGTAGTTGTTTTTCTGCAAAAGGACTTCCTATAAAAGAAGTTAAAGACAAAACAATATTACAAACTGAAGTAGAAGAGGACATAGAAACTGAAGTTGAAGACAGCACGGAATCCATAGAAGGCGAAATGGAACTAGACGTTGAAATTCAAGATGATGTACAGACAGATTATGTGACTATTAATCCACTTTTAGATCATTCAACTTGGGATGCTTTATTAAAAAAATATGTTGCAGACAATGGTGATGTTGATTATAAAGGTTTTAAAAACGATATTCAAAAATTAAATACGTATGTCACTTATTTGGCTTCACAAATACCTGCTGAAAGTTGGAGTATAAATGAGCAGTTGGCTTATTTCATAAATGTTTACAATGCTAACACAATTAAACTTATCGCAGATAATTATCCTACAAAAAGGATAAAAGATATTAATAATCCTTGGATAAAAAACAGACTAAAGATAGGAGATAAAGATTATTCTTTAGCCGATATTGAAAATGGAATTCTTCGGAAAATGAATGAGCCAAGAATTCATTTTGCTATTAATTGTGCATCTTTTTCTTGTCCAAAATTATTGAATACTGCTTATACAGCAGACAATGTTCAAGACCTTATGGAACGAGCAACCATAGAATTTATTAATAATTCTAATAAAAATAAACTCACTACAAACGCTCCAAAAATTTCAGAAATCTTTAAATGGTATAAGAGTGATTTCACTGAGAACGGTTCTGTAATCGATTATATCAATAGATATGCAACTATTAAAATTTCAGCAGACACTAAAATTCACTATATTGATTATAACTGGAATTTAAATGAACAAAACTAGGTACCGTATTTTTGCGTAGATAAAAATATGATAAGCATTATTATTCCCATTTTAAACGAAGCTAAAACAATTGAAGATCTCCTTTTTCATGTTATAGACCATTCGTCGTTGGAGACTATTTCAGAGATCATAGTCGTTGATGGCCAAAGTATTGATGGATCACAAGAGATTATTAAACGTTTAGGTTTAAGGATTAAACTACTCTCATCTCCAAAAGGTAGAGCGAAGCAAATGAATCTTGGTGCAAAAGAAGCTTCTGGAGACATTCTTTACTTCTTGCATGCGGATTCTTTTCCGCCTTTACATTTTGATAAATTAATTATTTCCGAAGTAAAAAAAGGCAACAACGCTGGATGTTTTCGTTTAAAATTCGACAGCAATCATTGGTGGTTGCGATTAGCGGGTTGGCTTACACAATTTTCATGGAGAGCTTGTCGTGGTGGTGATCAGAGTCAGTTTATTACAAGAGCCCTTTTTGATGAGATTGGTGGTTTTGATGAGAATTTCACCATTTATGAGGATAACATATTAATTAACGAACTCTATGCTAGAAAGGAATTTGTGGTCATCAATAAAAAAATAGTAACCTCAGCAAGACTCTATCGTAAACTTGGCATTTGGAAACTACAATACCACTTTTGGATGATCTATGTGAAGAAATGGTTGGGAGCTAGTGCAGATGATTTGTGTACTTATTATAACAAGTATATTGGTTGATTATTGCTTATTACGTCCTAATTCATCTGGATACAAGGTATAAACGGTATCACTTTGAAACATTTCCTTAGTTTCTAAATCCATAGCAGATAATTTTCCTTTAAAAGCTGCTCCTGTATCCACATTCCAAACATTAATCGCATTCATAGGCTGGCTTTGTTTAAAATTGGTTGTTGGTGTATGACCAATGTAAATTTCATGGTAATGTTTGAGTCGGTTTGGATACAACTTAGACTGTTTGTCAATACGCTTATCCATGGTCAAGGCCATTTCCCAAAGCGTACGGTCAAAGTAGAAATTCTCTTTATGTATTTCTTTTTCCACGCCATACACTGAGGTAAATCCTGCATGAAGAAACAACCGGTTATCATTATCAATATGATAGAGTTGCATATCTTCAAAAAAATATAAATGTTGTTTCTTATCTGCTTCAGAAAACCCATCATAACTGTCGACAGTTTCTTTTCCTCCATGTGCTAGCCAAACTGAATCACCATCTCCTGTTCGCAACCAATCAGCACACCAAACATCGTGATTACCTTTAATAAAAACACAGTCACTAGTCTTGGATAACTCTATTAAATATTGAATTACTTGAGCAGATTCACTCCAGCCATCTACATAATCTCCAACAAAAATTAGTCTATCGTCTTTGGTCACCTTAGAAACTTCTATAAGTTGCGTGAGTGCTCTTAAACCACCGTGAATATCTCCAATAACTAATGTTCGCATAGTCTTTTTTCTATATACAAATGTAGGGTACTATTTAGATTTATAAAAGGATTGAATCACAAATTCAACAGGTTTATTTTGAGGTGTAAATTGATTGTCTTTGTCGCCTCCTACTTTGTCATGAGCATGAAACCATTTCCATATAAATCCACCTGCAAACCAGTCCTCATTCCAAAATTCTTCAAATAAAGCCTGTGTTGCGTTTGATTGTCCGTCAAAATTTAAGGACGTCATACTACGAGAGCTTACCCATGGTTCTTTTCCTGTAAAATCAACGCTTCGATAACCATATTCTGTGAATAAAACAGGCCTATCGTATTTTTCAGAAACCGATTTAATAACCGTTTTATGCGCTTGCCATCCAGCTTTACAATCTGCAACACTTGGTGTTTGATTATTGCTCACTGGGAAATAAGCATCAACTCCAATAAAATCTAATGCTCCCCAAAATGGCGTACGTTTAAACTCATCCCAATTGGCAGCATAGGTTAGTTTTCCTTTGTAAATAGTTTTGATTTTAGTGATTAAATCATGCCAGTAGTCTGGACGTGCCTTAACGAAATTTTCTAATTCTGTACCAATACACAAAATTTCGGCTTTGGTTTCTTGCGCTAACTCAGCATACTCCATAATAAAACTAGTATAAGAGTTTTCTAAATCTTTCCAATTCTCCTCATTGGTCATCGTAATGAGACCCGTAAACTCACCATTCCAAACCCAAATTTGAGGTTTAACCATTATTTTAATATTCTTTTTCCTCAACTCCTCAATATATTGCTTACCTCCTGATCTGGTTTCACCAAACCATTGTCTATCTGTATTATGAATAATTTCGGGATGATCTAGATTTTTCAAAAACCCAAAAGGCATAATCGCTGCATAATTAGCACCAACATTAACCACTGGATTTGTATGTCTATCTTCAATAGCTTCTCTAGCAGCAACAAAGCTAACTCCATTAATTTTTTCTGAAGGCGCTTTCGACATTGCGCAGCCATTGAGCAAAAACGAAACGCAGAAAACTAAAATTATTCTCATACCAAAGATTTAATTTATAAATTTAAACAAAATGCCACAGGTTTATTAAGGTTTTAATAAAACCTTCGACTGAACCGTCACAACAACCAATAGTTACCCGACTTCTCGGGCATTCAAAATGGAACACATCGTCATAATAGGAAACGGAATTTCTGGTGTCACCTTAGCAAGACACATTAGAAAACTTTCCGACAAGAAAATTACAATCATATCTGCAGAAACTGATTATTTCTTTTCAAGAACAGCAATCATGTATGTTTATATGGGCCATATGAAATTTGAGCACACACAACCTTATGAAAATTGGTTTTGGAAAAAGAATAGAATTGAACTTCTCAAAGCCTATGTTCAAGAGGTTGACACAGATAACAAAGTAGTACAATTTGCTGATGGTGGACATCTCAATTACGACAAACTCATCATCGCAACTGGAAGTAAACCCAATAAATTTGGATGGCCAGGACAAGATTTAGATGGTGTCATAGGAATGTATCACAAGCAGGATTTAGATCGTCTGGAAGTTTTGGCTCCAAATAACAAAGTTTGTAATCGTGCTGTCATTGTTGGTGGTGGTTTAATTGGCATTGAACTAGCAGAAATGCTGAATTCCAGAAAAATTCCTATTACTTTTTTAGTGCGAGAAGATAGTTTTTGGAATGGTGTATTACCCAAAGGGGAGAGCCAAATGATTAATAATCATATTAAAAATCACCATATAGATTTACGTTTATCTACTAATTTAAAAGAAATAAAAAGTGATGAGAATGGTCGTGTTACATCTGTTATCCTAGAAGAAACTGGAGAAGAACTCGCTTGTAATGTTGTTGGATTAACAGCAGGTGTAACGCCAAACATAGATTTCTTAAAATCTTCAAAAATAGAATTGGGACGTGGTGTAAAAGTGAATCGTTTTTTAGAAACCAATATTAAAGATGTGTTTGCTATTGGTGATTGTGCTGAGCAACATGAAGCCATTGGAAACCGCAGACCTATTGAAGCTGTTTGGTATACAGGACGAATGATGGGAGAGACTTTAGCTCAAACTATTTGTAGTAATCGTATAGAATACAAACCTGGACATTGGTTTAACTCCGCTAAATTTTTAGATATAGAATATCAAACTTATGGTTGGGTATTTGCAAAACCGAAAGATTATGAAACTCATTTTCATTGGAAACATCATAAAGAAGATATTTGCATTACGGCTGCTTTCCATAAAGACACTAATGAATTTTTAGGAATAAACACTTTCGGAATTAGAATGCGTCACGAAATTTTTGACAAGTGGCTCACTGAAAAACGAGATATGAATCATGTAATAAGTTATTTGAAAGACGCCAATTTTGATCCAGAATTTTATAAAGTTTATGAAAGCGACATTCTAAAACAATACAACACTACATTTAACACCAATCTTACATCACAAAAAAAGAGTTGGAAACGCATTTTTAGTAAGACCTAATTAAAACATTTTCAATTTTATCGAATTATACAAGCATATGAAACGAGCATGTTAAAAGCATTATCACCCAAGAGAATGATCAATTGCGAACAGCATGTGACAGTTAAAAAAACAATATATAAAAACACATGAAAGCAATTAAAAATATAGGATTGGTTATCTTCTTAATAGGACTAGCCTTTTTCACGGCTTTACCGGTTTTAGGCACCTTCAACTTAAACGAAGCTAATTTTAATACCATCATTAAAGAGCAAAAAATTGAAAGCGATGTTTTTATAAACGATATAAAATCAAATATCGTTGGTCGCGACTTTAATGGGATGCAGTCCTTATCTCCTAAAATCTCTAAAGCGTTAGACAATGCTAATGAGAACCACACGAAAAACAAGGAATGGGATAAAAAAATATATACCAAATCTAGTGCTATGGCTGCTTTTATTGGTAAGAAATCTGCTAACGGATTTATTGCTAATAATAAAGGATTGATGTGGTTATTAACCTTTGGCTTAGGAATCATAGGCGCACTAATGTTCATACTACCAAACGTCATTTTACTCGGCAAAAAAGGCATAAAAAACGATGGTATTTATCATCAAAGTGCTACAAATCGAGGTTGGATTGGCTGGATGGTTTTTATATTTTTAGTATCGTTTTATTTAGTCCTTTATTTTGCATCAGAATATGCGACCAATTGGACACTTTTGGTAGATCCAATTAGTGAGGCCTTAAGTGGAAATCCTGCTGGACATTGGTTTGTTTATGGCTTTATGTATTGCACAGTCATGACAGTAATGGCGGTAAGAATGTATATAAAATACCGTCATAATATCTATCAAGTCTTTAGAACTACATCGGTTTTATTCTTTCAAATTGTATTTGCTTTTATCATTCCTGAAATTATGGTAAGACTGCAAATGCCCTATTACGATTTCAAAAATGCCTTCCCTCTAGATTACGATTTCTTTTTTCAATGGAATTTAAAAGAGCTAACTAACACTGGTGGCATAGGAATTTTTATTCTAGTTTGGGGAATTGCCCTCACCTTAGTTGTTGTTCCTATAATGGTCTATTTCTTTGGTAAACGATGGTACTGTTCTTGGGTTTGTGGTTGTGGTGGCTTGGCAGAAACACTTGGTGACCCATACAGGCAGCACTCAGACAAATCATTATTTGCATGGAAAGTTGAACGTTATTTAGTCCACGGCGTTTTAGTCTTTGTTATCGTAATGACTGCTATGACTCTGTATAGTTTTTTTAGTGACACAGGTACTGTTTTAGGCATTAAAACATCAACCGTACAAAGCATTTACAGTTTAGTGATAGGCTCTATTTTTGCTGGAGTTATTGGCACAGGATTCTATCCTATTTTTGGAAATCGCGTTTGGTGTCGTTTTGGTTGTCCACTTGCTGCATATTTAGGGTTTGTACAACGTTTTAAATCAAAATTTAGAATTACAACCAATGGTGGACAATGTATTTCTTGCGGAAATTGTTCTACCTATTGCGAAATGGGAATTGATGTGAGAGCTTATGCCCAAAAAGGAGAAAACATAGTGCGTTCTAGTTGTGTTGGCTGTGGTGTTTGCAGTGCTGTTTGTCCGCGTGGTGTTTTAAAATTAGAGAATGGTCCTGAAGATGGACGAATTAATCCTACAGAAATACTTTTAGGTAATGATGTAGACTTAATGGACCTTGTTAATCAGAAATAAATAAGAGGTTTCAATTTTTCAGAAACCAGAAAATGCGATTGTATTTATCTAAATTTCAAAGTTGTAAATTTGCAATCCAAAAATCCTTAAATGCCCAAGATAAAAGTGATCATCCCAGCTTATAATGAAGCAGACTCTATCGGTTTTGTCATCAAGGATATTCCAGATATTGTTAATGAAATTATTGTCGTCAGTAACCACTCTAACGATGATACCGAAATCAATGCAAAAAACGCTGGAGCAACAGTTCTTATTGAAAATAATAGAGGTTATGGTTATGCCTGTTTAAAAGGCATGGATTATATCGCTAACTTAGAGAAAGCTGAGCGACCAGATATTATTGTCTTTCTAGATGGTGATTACAGTGATTACCCTGAGGAATTGACAAAAATAGTAGCTCCAATTCTAAACGAGAATATAGATTTTGTAATTGGATCACGAGTAAAAGAATTAAGAGAAAAAGGGTCGATGACTATTCCTCAAATCTTCGGAAATTGGCTAGCAACAACATTAATGTCTATTTTATTTAGAGCTAAGTTTACAGACTTAGGACCTTTTAGAGCTATCAAGTATAATAAGCTTCTAGAATTAAAAATGGAAGACAAAACTTATGGTTGGACGGTTGAGATGCAACTCAAGGCCTTACGTAAGAAATTTAACTATGTCGAAGTACCTGTAAACTACAGAAATAGAATAGGTGTCTCAAAAGTTTCAGGTACGGTAAAAGGTGCTATATTTGCAGGCGTAAAAATCTTAGGTTGGATTTTTAAATACAGTTTTAAACAATGATTCTTGAAACGACAATTATAGTCATTTATACTATTGCTATCCTACTCATCTTCATGTATGCGTTAGCGCAACTTAACTTGCTTTTTAATTATTTATCATCGAAAAAAGCTAACATAGATTGTGAAACATTTGACTTTTCTAATCCAGATGAAATCCCACTAGTCACTATTCAGCTCCCTGTATTTAATGAGATGTATGTAATGGAGCGTTTGTTAGATAATATTGCGCTTTTAGATTACCCAAAAGACAAATTAGAAATTCAAGTACTTGATGATTCTACAGATGAAACGGTAATCACAACCCGTGAGCACATAGAAAAACTTAAAAGTACAGGTTTAGATATTACACACATTACTAGAATAGATCGCAGTGGATTTAAAGCGGGCGCACTTAAAGAAGGTCTTAAAATTGCTAAAGGGGAGTACATTGCTATTTTTGATGCCGATTTTCTTCCGCAGAAAGATTGGTTAAAACGTACCATACTTTATTTTAAAGACCCTCAAATTGGGGTTGTACAAACACGTTGGGGTCATATCAATAGAAATTACTCTATACTAACAAAAATTCAAGCGTTTGCACTAGATGCACATTTTACTTTAGAGCAAGTAGGACGCAGTAGTAAAGGGCATTTTATTAATTTTAATGGTACTGCTGGAGTTTGGAGAAAAGAATGCATAATCGATGCTGGAAACTGGGAAGGTGACACCTTAACTGAAGATTTAGATTTAAGTTATAGAGCACAACTTAAAAACTGGAAATTCAAATATTTAGAAGATGTAGAAACGCCTGCCGAATTACCTGTGGTTATTAGTGCTGCGCGTTCACAACAATTTAGATGGAATAAAGGTGGTGCCGAAAACTTTAGAAAAATGTGTACTCGCGTTATCCTCTCAAATAATATATCTGCTAAAACGAAAGTACATGGTTTACTTCATTTATTGAACAGTACGATGTTTTTAAATGTATTTCTTGTCGCTGTTTTGAGTATCCCTATGTTATACATCAAAAATGAATATGAACATTTGAGATTCTACTTTTACTTTATGAGTTTCTTTGTAATGAGTACCGTTATTTTCTTTGTTTGCTATTGGTTTATGTATAAAGAAATTTATGGGAGCGGGTTCAAAAAATTCTTTAGTTACGTCGGTATGTTCTTTACTTTTTTCTCAATTGCTATGGGCTTTTCACTTCATAACTCAATTGCTGTCTTAGAAGGTCATGCTGGTAAGCGTAGTGAATTTGTGCGCACTCCAAAATTTAATATCAGTACACTCAAAGACTCTTGGAAAGGCAACAAATATTTAAAGAAAAAAATATCACCTCATGTCATTCTTGAAGGGATCCTAATGTTGTATTTTGCATTTGGCTTATATAGCGCATTTGTTGTTGGTGATCAAGGTGGTGACTTTGGGTTATTCCCTTTTCACTTGATGCTATTTATTGGGTTTGGTTATGTCTTTTTCAAATCTATAACATCTAAGTTTTGATACCCTTTTGGAAACTTAATAAGGTTTCTTTACTGCTCACTTTTGTTAGCTTTTTTCTCTATTGGCTTTTTGCTTATGACTTAGTTAGAACGGAGTCTATTAAACTTATTACATTATACTGTTCGGTTTTTTTGGTATTTCTTTTACTTCTGAAATACGCGAAAAACAACATCAAGCTTTTAACTGCAATTGCATTTTCATCTAGAGCTGTTTTTATTTTAGCAATTCCGAATTTATCGCAGGATTTCTACCGTTTTATTTGGGATGGACGGATGATTCTAGAAGGATTAAATCCTTATCTCTACACACCAGAGTCATTTATACAAGCTGGAAGCAGTTTTCCTGTTGCAGAAGCTAAAGCGCTTTATGCAGGTATGGGAGAACTCAACGGTAGTCATTACACCAATTATCCACCAATCAATCAGCTCTGCTTTTTGATTAGTGCTCTATTCTCCAGTCATAGTATTTTAGGTTCTACAATTATGCTTCGTTTACTTATTGTCGCAGCAGATTTTGGAACTTTTTTCTTCGGAAAACGCTTGCTAGAACAACTTAATATTCCTGTTAAGAATATTTTTTGGTATATTCTCAATCCTTTTATTATTATAGAATTGACCGGAAACCTTCATTTTGAAGGTGTCATGATTTTCTTTCTGATATGGAGTTTATATCTCTTACATACAGGTCGATGGAAATTAGCAGCTGTTGCTTTTGGGTTATCCATTTCTGTGAAATTGATACCACTTTTGTTTTTACCTTTGATGTTTAAATGGTTCTTTTCGACAAGCTCAACGACCAAGAATGGACTATCAAGACTAATTGGTTTCTATAGTATTATAGGCATCACTATAATCTTATTATTCACTCCTTTTTTCTCTTTAGAATTTGTAAACAACTATTCCCAAACCGTTGCACTATGGTTCACTAATTTTGAATTTAATGCGAGCATTTATTACTTAGCTCGTAAAATTGGGTACTGGTATACAGGATATAATGAAATTGCCGTGATTGGGAAAATCTTACCAATTTTGGTGTTTTTATGTATTATAGGTTTGGCCCTTTTCCGAAGAAAAATTGATACTAAAATACTTTTTGTAAATATGCTTTTTGCATTCTCTTTCTATCTGTTTTTAAGCACCACAGTTCACCCTTGGTACATTGCAACACTTTTAATTTTGAGTGTATTTACTAATTATAAATTTCCCTTAGTTTGGAGTTTCGTTATTATTTTAAGTTACTTTGCTTATAGACATCTCAATAAAGCAGATAAGTCTGAAAATCTCTGGATTATTACTTTAGAATACCTGATTGTTTACGTTGTATTTATTTGGGAAGTATTCTTTTCTAGTCGATTTCAAAAGAACAAAAAAGCCAACTCAATTGAGTTGGCTAAATCATAAATAGTATTATAAAATTATAGTTTTTTTAAGGCTGTGATGGTATAAACCTCTACGTCATCTTCATAACCATCTTCGTCTTCTGATTTTTCTGTTTTTGAAGTGTATGACACTGTAAATTTAGAACCTACTAATTTATCTGTATTCAAATTAAATGATTTCAAAAGTACTTCATCAATGTTTTGAAATGTCATTGTAAACTCTTCTCCATCTTGATCCATACCGATGAAATTATATCCATAATCTTCATTACCGTCATAAACACCTTCAAAAATTTGTGTATCCTGTACAGTAGTCATAGAAGTTAAAGTAAAAAGGCAAATAAAAAAACTAGCAATTGTAAATGATTTTGTTTTCATCTTAAAATAATTAAAACGTTGAAATTGAGTTTTTTCTTCGGAAAATTGCCACTACAAGTCCGAGAGTGCTTTTAGTAATTTCATCTTATGAATTACGCGTGGAATATTATATATACGTATTATGCAGTTGCTTATATCAAATTGGTTTTTAAACAAACATTTTAAATTATATTATGAAAGGTAGAATCAAAAATAATCTTAAAAATTAATCATCAAAATCTTCTTCCTCGGCTGCTTCCATATCTGGATCTTGTACTGCCTCTGAATCATCCTCTTCAAAATCTTCATAATCCTCAACGTCATAATTTTCCATTGTGAGTTCCAGTTTTGTACTCACTTTGACAAGATATTTTGTGTCTTCTGTTAAGACTTCCACAGCCTCCACAAGTTCATTCTTAGCATTCTTAAATGATATGATATTATCATCGTCATATCCGTGAGGATACTTTTGCACTAATAATGCTAGAATTTCTGGGGTTAATTTTTTAAAATCAACGATAACTCGTTTTAAGTTTGCGTCTTTGTTTTTCATTTTTTAGTTTAATAGTTGGAGCTAATTTATGTTAAATATACTACTTATTCTTTAACTCTTATAACGTCATAAACATCTTTTCTTCTATCTTTTAAATTTTTAACTGCACCAAAAGAGTGTAATTCTCTTAACAAACTCAAATCAACATCTGCAACTAATATCATTTCTGTATTTGTAGTCGCTTCTGCCTTTATACCATTACTTGGAAACGAAAAATCACAAGGTGTAAATACAGCCGACTGCGCATATTGAATATCCATATTATTCACATTAGGCAGATTACCTACACTACCAGCAATAGCAACGTAACATTCATTTTCAATCGCTCTAGCTTGCGCGCATAAACGCACTCGCGAATATCCATTTTGAGTATCTGTTAAAAACGGAACAAATAATATGTCCATACCTTCATCTGCTAATAACCTTGATAATTCTGGAAATTCTGAATCATAACAAATCAAAATTCCTATTTTGCCTGCATCTGTTTCAAAGGTTTGCAATTTATGACCTCTTTGCATTCCCCAAATTTTAGCTTCATCTGGAGTCACATGAATTTTCTCATAACGCTCTAAACTGCCATCTCTACGACACAAATAACCTACATTAAACAACTTATCTTCGATAAGCTCTGGCATACTACCTGTTATGATATTTATATTATATGAGATAGATAATTGTTGCATTTTTTCAACGATCACCTTTGTATATTTTGCTAATTCTCTAATCGCGTCTGGCTCATGCATGTGATTGTACTTCGCCATTAATGGAGCATTAAAAAACTCTGGAAACAACGCAAAATCTGATCTATATGCCGCTACACTATCTACGAAATACTCAACTTGCTGCATGAGTTCTTCTAGGCTATTGTAGGTGCGCATTTGCCATTGAATTAAACCTAATCGAACAACCGTTTTTACTGAACTTGCCTTTTTGCTTTTTTTGGTATAATAAATATTATCCCACTCCATTAAAACTGCATATTCATTGGATGCAGTATCACCTTCTAAGTAGCCTTTTAAAACTCGAACTGGATGAAAATCGTTAGATATTTGAAAATTTAAAACGGGATCATGAATTTCCTTATGTTTTACTTTTTCGATATATTCTTTTGGTGTCAATTCTTTATGATTGTGATAATTTGGCATTCTACCACCAAAAACGATTCCTTTTAGGTTTAAGTTTTCACAAATCTCTTTTCTATAATCATAGAGACGTCTTCCTAAGCGTAATCCTCTGTACTCAGGTTTTATAAAAACATCTATTCCATAGAGAACGTCACCTTCACTATCGTGATTTTTAAATGAGTCACCTCTAATAATATCTGCATAGGTGTGGTTATCATCAATTTTATCATAATCAACAATAAGTGATAATGCACAACCTGCAATGTTGCCATCAATTTTAATCACCACTTGACCTTTAGGAAAAATATTAGTCAAGCGTTCAATATGATGTTTTTTCCAATAAGAATTTAGAACACCACCATAAGACTCTAAAGTTGCCGATTTTAATTCTTCAAAATCATCAACCGTTAAGTATTTTAATTCTATATTTTCAATTTTATGTTCTTCCATTATAAATCTAAGAGATAAGCAAAAATTAATGGTGCTACAATAGTCGCATCACTTTCAATTATAAATTTCGGGGTATCGATACCTAATTTTCCCCAAGTGATTTTTTCATTTGGCACAGCTCCAGAATAGGATCCATAACTTGTTGTAGAATCACTTATCTGACAGAAATAACTCCAAAATGGTGTCTCTGGACGCTCCATATCTTGATATAACATTGGTACAACACAAATAGGAAAGTCACCAGCAATACCGCCTCCAATTTGGAAAAAACCAATTCCTTTTTTTGAATTACCTGTGTACCAATCTGCTAAAAAAGTCATGTACTCGATTCCAGACTTCATAGTGCTAGCTTTCAATTCTCCTTTAAGAACGTAGCTTGCAAAAATATTACCCATAGTA
This sequence comes from Psychroserpens burtonensis DSM 12212, assembly GCF_000425305.1. Taxonomy (GTDB): domain Bacteria; phylum Bacteroidota; class Bacteroidia; order Flavobacteriales; family Flavobacteriaceae; genus Psychroserpens; species Psychroserpens burtonensis. Next base: position 107,610 of record NZ_AUDE01000011.1, on the reverse strand, counting down.
CTATCTTCCCAACCTGGGCAAACAATAGGTAAGTTTTTTTCTGCAGCTGCATACATCCATGAATCTTTTAAATCAATTTCATAGTGCTCTTCTAATACACCTGAAAGCAAAAGTTTATACATGTATTCGTGCGGAAGGTATCGTTCGCCTTTAGCTTCGGCATCCATCCAAATCTTAACAATGTGCTTTTGAATTCTACGGAAAGCTTCTTCCTCTGGAATACAGGTATCTGTCACCCGATTTAAGCCTTTCTCCAACAAATCCCATTCGTCTTGAGGCGTCAAATCACGATAATTTGGAACACGTTTATAATGTGAATGTGCGACTAAATTCATGATGTCTTCTTCCAAGTTTGCACCTGTACAAGAAATAATATGAACTTTATCTTGACGAATCATTTCTGCGAAAATCTTACCTAATTCTGCAGTACTCATAGCACCAGCAAGCGATACTAGCATTTTTGCACCAGAATTTAATTGAGCTTCATACCCCTTTGCTGCATCAACCAAAGCTGCTGAATTAAAGTGTAGATAATACTTTTCTATAAATTGTGAAATTGGTCCTTTATTAGTTGTCATCGTTATCGTTAAATTTAGAAACCTTATTAGAGTTCCCTTTAGATTCGTTAATATTATTATCGAAATCGGCGTCCGTGTTTTCGTTTAAGAATTTATAAGTTAGCATTTTATAATACAACTTTGCTGCTAGAAAATCTGAAGATTTTTCTTTTGGGTTTGGACACAATTCAACAATATCAAAACCTACTACATTCTTTTCTTCAAATACTTGACGCAAAAACTCAATAGTCTCATACCAAAGTAATCCTCCAGGCTCTGGAGTACCTGTTGATGGCATAATTGAGGGATCAAAAGCATCTAAATCAAACGTAATATAGACATTATCTGTCATTTGTTCTATTGCAGAATCCATCCAAGAATCATCTTCTGCCATCTCATGAGCAAAATATGTTTTCTCCTTATCCATTACCGTCGTTTCCATAACATCCATACTACGAATCCCAACTTGAATTAAATTTGTAGTTTGGCTAGCTTCATAAACAGCACAAGCGTGATTACACTTACTACCTTCATATTGCTGGCGTAAATCTGCATGTGCGTCAATTTGCAAAACGGTTAGACCATCAAAACACTCATTAAATGCTCTAATCGTTCCAATTGAAATAGAATGTTCTCCACCAAAAGTCGTTACAAATTTATTACGCTTGATATATTTTTTAGTGATTTGATGTACCTCATCCACCATTTTTTCCGGCGAAGTATTTTCAGTAATAGCATCTGCCAGAAATACACCTTGTTTATACACTTCTGTTTCAGTCTCGATATCATAAAGCTCCATGTTTTCCGAAGCATTTAAAAAAGCCTCTGGGCCTTTGTCTGCTCCTTTTTGCCATGTACTTGTGCCATCATAAGGCACGGGAATTAAGACAATCTTAGAACTATCTAGTTTAGCATAATGCTCTTCGATTCCTGCGTAAGTTTTATTATTCATTATAACCTAAAATTTTAAGTAAGTCTTCACTTTTTTGTTGTTCACTAAATAGTTTTGTGGTGATGTTTCCGTCATCATCCTTTTGTATTAAAATATGCTTTGGCGAAGGGACTAAACAATGTTGTAAACCTCCAAATCCACCAATAGTTTCTTGATAAGCTCCTGTATTAAAAAACCCAATATAGAGTGGTTTCTCTTTATTGTACTTAGGAAGATAAATAGCATTCATATGCTGTTCACTATTGTAGTAGTCATCACTATCACAAGTTAAACCTCCTAAAAGCACACGCTCATAACTCTCATGCCAACGATTAATTGGCAGCATAATAAAGCGTTTATTAATGGCCCAAGTATCTGGCAATGTTGTAATAAAAGAGGAGTTAATCATATTCCATTTTTCGCGATCATTTTGTTGTTTTTGATATAAAATTTCATAAATCGCTCCTCCACTTTCTCCTACTGTAAAACTACCAAACTCAGTAAAAATATTTGGTACCTCGACCTCTTCCTCTTCACAAACTGTTTTGATTTGATTGACGATCTCGTCAACCATATACGCATAATCAAAATCGTAAACCAATGAGTTTTTTATAGGAAAACCACCTCCAATATTTAAACTATCTAACGATGGACAAATCTTTTTAAGACTTGTATAAACTTTTAAGCATTTTGTAAGTTCATTCCAATAGTACGCATTATCACGAATGCCTGTATTGATAAAAAAGTGAAGCATTTTAAGTTTGACTTTTTTATTATTCTGTATTTGGTTTCTATAAAAAGGAACGATATTCTTATAGCCAATACCTAACCTTGAAGTATAAAACTCAAATTTCGGGTCTTCTTCTGAGGCTATTCTAATTCCCACATTGAACTTTCCTTTTATTTCTTCGGAAAGCAAATCTATCTCCTCGTAATTATCAATGATAGGAATCGAGTTCTTATGACCATTATTAATTAATCTAGCAATATTAGTGACATACTGAGCACGCTTAAATCCATTACTTATAATAAAGGTATTATCTGTGATCTTACCTTCGGCCTTTAAACGTTCTACAATATCAATATCAAAAGCGGAAGAAGTTTCAATATGAATATCATTTGACAAAGCTTCATCAAGCACGTGCTTAAAGTGAGAGCTTTTTGTGCAATAACAATAGTTATATTTTCCTTTATAGTCATTCTTCTCTATAGCATCTGCGAACCATTTTTTGGCGCGATTGATATTATTAGAAATTTGAGGCAAATATGTAAACTTCAAAGGTGTTCCATATTGCTCGACCAATTCCATAAGGTTAATATCATGAAACTCTAAAGTTTTATTTTTAAGTTTAAACTCTTCCTGAGGAAAATCAAAAGTTTGATTTACCAAGTCAATATACTTTGTATTCATTTTTATTTTTAAAAAAAAGTTATCTATAAATTATGAAGGTCAACACCAGACTAAGTCAACAAAAACTTAATAAAATATTAATGACGTATCGTCATTTTGGCATCAAAAAAACTTAATAAAAAATAATGCTCATACCTGCAGTTGAGGATGAGTCGTAGGAATAAAACCAAACAGATGTTGGCTCATGACGATAAAGTAAGCGGAAGTTAGCTCTAAAATTTGGTTACTTAATCTATAAGCTGCTTTTGAATATGACTTCCTAATTTTCAAAAACCCAAACGTATAAACATTGTTCAATTTGTTCAGCTATGTGCTTGGCTTATTAGACTTTAATTACTCTAAAAGCGATGCAAATTTAATTTATTTTTTGATATGTTTTACATTCTACTTTTTTTTTTAAATTTTTTTTAAGTCTATTAATTATTTAATCTTTAATTTTATGGTAGACTCATTTAAAAGCGGTTTTCACTAAGTCAAACGTCTTGTTAACTCAATCTAGTTAGTAAATCGTTTTAAGCGTGCGTAAATTTGATGCAAACAAAACATATATAATTATGAAAGCACTAACAATTAAGAACATTGCACAAGCCTTAAGTTTTATGACTATAGCAATATTTGCTACACTTATATCCAATCCTGTGTATGCACAATCGCAAAATGTTGCTACCGCTATTAATGTCGACCAACAATTAACCATTAAAGGAAAAGTAAGTGATGATAAGGGACCATTACTAGGGGTCAACATTGTTCTTAAAGGCAGTAAAATTGGTGTTATTACAGATGAAAACGGAGAATTCACATTTCCGAAGTCATTAAGCTCTGGCGATATTTTAGTATTTAGCTACTTGGGATTTGAAAAACAAAATATTATAATTGATGCTAAAACAACGTATATCAATTTATTAATGTCATCTGACCTTGTTGAAATGATGGGTGCGCCAAATGCTGACAAACCCTATAAATCGAAGCGTTCAAATTAAGGTTTAATTATACGTATTATATGCATATGAGATATCTATTGCTCTTCATCGTTGCATTTCAATCTCATGCTCAAATATCTGACTTTGATCATATTGATTTTTCAAAAGCAGATCAAGCAGCATTGTCATGCAAAAATGAAGGGCTTAATAATATGCCTATGCTCGTTTACAACCTCACATCACACTTAGATACGGATGCTGAGCGTTTTAGAGCCATTTATATGTGGGTTTGTCACAATATTGCAAATGATTACACTCTTTATCTAAGAAACAAACGCAAAAGAAACAAGTATCAAAATGATAGTATCAAGCTCAAAACTTGGAATGACCGCTTTAAAAAAGAGGTCTTTCGTAAGCTTTTAAAACAGGAAAGAACCCTTTGCACAGGCTATGCCTACATTGTGCAAGAGCTCTCTAAATTAGCTAATTTAAATTGTGAGATTGTTCATGGTTATGGTAGAACTAGCATGACAGATATTGACGAACTTGATCCTCCTAACCATTCCTGGAATGCTGTGAAATTGGATAAAAAGTGGTATCTGTGTGACCCAACATGGGCAAGTGGTATACCTGACCCTAAAACCAATATTTTTAAATTTGAATATAATGATGGGTACTTTCTATCTAATACTAATTTATTTATCATTAATCACTTTCCTCAAGACGAAAAATGGACTCTTATGGAGAACGAAGCCTACTTATTTAATGATTTCCTAGCAGCACCTATTCTCTATGGTAAGGCATACACAAACCTAACCGAACACAATACTCCAAAGCAGATGCATCAATCATTGCATAAAAATGAGATAGTAAGATTTATATATCAACTTAAAAAAATCATTGATATAGAAAGTGTTCATTTTTTAATTGACGATGGATTTACTAATAAAAAGGTAAAGCCCAACTCTATTACTATAGACAACCAATCACTTCAATTAGAATATCAATTTAACTCCAATGGATTTTATGATGTACATCTCTATATTAGTGACGATTTGATTTCTACTTATACATTTAGCGTTAAATAGCAATCACATTAATTGATTAAGCTAATTTTCTTAATTCGTCTTTGACTTGCGGTGATAGATTAGCAATAATCGTCTTTTTAAAAAGGTCTATATCGTAAGGCTTCAAAATTATATCATTCATTCCACAATCAAAAATTTGATACTTCTGTTCCTCTATTTCAACTGCAGTTAGCGCAATTATGGGTATGAGTTTATTAAACGTTCTAATCTCTTTTGTAGCCTCAATACCATTTTTTACTGGCATATTAATATCCATTAGAATCAAGTCATATGAAAATTGTTTTGCTAGAATAATAGCTTCTTCTCCATTTTGCGCTATTTGACAAATAACATCTGCTTGTTCGAGAATTCTTTTTGTAACAGTTTGATTAATACGATTATCCTCAACGATAAGAATACGTTTACTTATTAATTGTTTGAAATCTAAAATTGGTATAGGTTTCTTTTCAGATTCAGATGCTACTTTGATTTCTAAATTAAATTGAAATGTAGTACCCTTTCCAATTTTACTCGTGACAAAAATGGAACCTTTACCTTGCCCCACTAATTTTTTTACAATTGACAACCCTAAGCCTGTTCCCTGATACATTCTTGAGCTTGATTCTGATTCAATTTGAGTGAATTCATTAAAGATTTCTTTGAGTCTATGCTGCTCAATTCCTGGACCTGTATCTTTAATAATAAATTGAAGCTTTACTTTATCACCTGTGTTTGCAATAGCTTTTATGTCTAAACTAATCACTCCCTTTTCAGTAAACTTACAAGCATTACCAATTAAATTCATAAAAATTTGAGACAACCTAACTGAGTTACCTTTAAGTAATAAAGGGACATCTTTACTAATAGCAATCTCTATTTTATTTTCATGCTGTAGCCTTATATACTCAAAGGAGGATATAATCGTAGAAGAGAGATCCTCTATATTAAAAGTAACTTCCTCATCTGTAAAACTATGGTTATCAATTTTATTAATGTGCAATAAGTCATTTACAAGCGCTAAAAGATAATTAGCCGAAAATTTTAATGATTTTAAATCGTTTTCATGTTTTTTTAAATCTTTGTTTTCTAGTAGTATTGAACTGAGACCAATAACACCATATAATGGTGTTCTCAACTCATGACTTACTGTCGCGAAAAACTTGGCTTTTGCCTTTATGAGTTCGTCACTTTGCATTTTGGCTTCTAAATACAGAGCGTTTTTGTCCTCTAAATGTTTTATTAAAACCTTACGCTTTATATTTGACTTATAAGTCTGTACAAATATTATAGAGATAAATATAAGGACACCCAATACAACAAAAAGCACGAAACCCCTATCCTCAGCCTGATGCTCTAATCGTTCTTTTTCGAGCTCTTTAGATTTTATTTGCTCTTTATAACGAGCTACACTAATACTTGATTTTACTGCATCAATTGTTTGATTGTCGTCATCTTTCGACTTCTTATCCGTATAAAATTTAAGCTTTTTGCTAACTTCATAAAGTGTTTTATAATCTTCTTTAAGTTCTAAAGCTTTTATATAGCCTTGATACCCCTCAATAATACCATCCATTGCCTCTTTTCTTTCAGCAATTTTAATATTCTCTTTAAACCTTTCAATTGCCTTTTCTGGCTGATTTAAAAGAACATACAACATACCTTCGTTTCTAAGTTGTCCTGATTTATAGAAAGGGTTATCCAGATACTCCAAATATCTAGCTGATTCACCAGTGTGATATTGACTATTTTCTATATCTTTATTTTCAATAAAAATTCTAGATACGTTATGGTGCATTATAAACATCCTAGTGGTATCATTCAAACGTTTTGCAATTTCTAAACCATCAATATAAGTGGCTATTGCTTTATGCTTATAACCACCTGTGTAGTAATAAGCGTTTGCCAAATTCCCCTTACTAGCCAATATAATCGTGCTGTCATTGGAAGCTTCAGCATCTTTTAAAGATTTCAGAAACATCGCTTTTGCATTAGCGGTATCCTTAATACGCAGCATGATGTTACCTAGTATACTCCTGGTCTCATGTAGATAAGATTTGTCACTAATTTTATTTGCCAATAATAAAGCATCCTCGGCGTAAACTAAAGGTGATGCAAAATTGAATTTGTAGTGTTCTTTTTTCATCCAAATCAATGCTAAATCGATATGCGCTATCATCTCAACCTGAGTAGAATCTTTAGATATTTTTGGAAGTTGTTTTGAAATTTCAAAATTAGATATATCAGTTATGGTATCGTCTGTATATTCTGACTGTGCATGCACTGATATAAACACAAAGAAATAGAGAAGACAAACAATCTGAGTTGAAATTTTCATAGTAGGCCATGCAAGTTCAAGGCCTAATATATAAAAATACATCTACAAATGACACAAAAAATCTGTTTATCAGGGGTTTTATGACAGTAAAGTTGTTTATAATTAAGGTATGCTATTGATAAATAAGATCTTAACTATTATTACAACATCTGCAAGGTATTGATCTCTTGCGTTGTTAAATGTTTCCAGTGACCACGAGGTAAATCTTTTTTGGTCAAGTGACCTATTTGTACACAATCGACACGTACGATTTCATATTTTAGATAATCAAAAATAGTATGTAAAATAGAGTTCCCTGTGTTTTTAATTTTAAGCCCTATTTGAGTTTTAGGAGCTCCATCGATATAACTAATTTCTTCTACTGCTACAAGTTTACCCATTGGCTTAATCCCTTCTTGAATTTTCTTAAAATCCTCATGTTTCAAATCTTTATCCAATTCAATTTGAAATAATCGAGATACACCAGTTTTAGAATTAGTGAATTTTTTTACAATCAAATCATCATTAGTAAACAACAATAATCCAGTTGAACCTCTACCTAATCTTCCTATTGGTTTTATACGAGCAGTTGTTGAATTAGCTACAAGATCCATTACTGTTTTACCTTTACTATCACTTGTTGTTGTGGCAAAACCTTTAGGTTTATTTAACAGTACATATGTTTTTTTCTCGGGGTTTATACGAGCTCCATCAAAACGAACATCGTCCTCAAATTTCACTTTATAGCCCATTTCATTTATAATCTTACCGTTTACAGTAACACTACCAACAGCAATATGCATATCTGCGTCTCTACGAGAACAAACACCAGAATTTGCAATGTATTTATTTAATCTAATTTCATCAGGATTAGAAGGTCTTTTTGATGCCGAAGGTGTAGCTGCCTTTTTCTTAATAGGAGCCTCTTCACGAGCAAAACTTTTCCCTTTTGCATCACTACGCCCTTTACTTGATTTTTTATTAGTAGGCTTATTACTTCCTTTTCCCGACTTTCCTTGCTGTTTGCTCATGATATGTAAATTTTCCGCAAAGGTAGCATATTAGTTGAACTAATCTACAAATTTAATCGTAGATTGACGTTCTCTGTTAACCGACAATTGTGTGATATCTGGTCTTGAATAATGCCCTACAGGATCAAAATTTTGACGTTCTTCTAACACACGGTTAAAATCTATAGTATGATAAATCAATCCTTCTTTAAGCAAAACAGGTTCTACCAACCATTCTCCATCGGGTCCTGCAATACAGCTTCCGCCATTAGCTAGAACCTTAGGTGACCTTTCTAATATTTTATCTAAATGTGGTGTTGAATCAGGAAAATCTTTCGAAAACATCAAACATGATACAGAAATCACGTAAGAGCGAGATTCTCTAGCAATAAAACGCGTAATATCTTTCGTATTATGATCGCTTCCTGGCCACACAGCAATATGTAAATCCTCACCTAACCCATAGAGTGCTGCTCTTGGCAAAGGCATCCAGTTTTCCCAACAATTTAAACCGCCAACGGTAAAATCTTTAAGTGGATGCACCTGCAAACCATTACCATCGCCTGGAGACCAAGTAAGACGTTCATCATATGTTGGTTGTAATTTTCTGTGAACAGATTGGATAATTCCTTCTTGATTAATATATACTAATGACGCGTAAATACTATGACCACCGCGATCTTCCGGACGCTCTATAACCCCCAAATAAATTGCCATTTCATGCTCTTTTGCCAATTTACAAACACCCTCTAAATCTCCCTTTTCTATCGTAATTGAGTTTTTAACATAATGCGCATGTAACTCTTTATTCTCTTTAGTATTCCACTCTGCTCCTCCCGTCAATGACAACCAAAATGGATATCCTGGAACTAATCCTTCTCCAAAAACAATGAGCTCTGCGTTTTCTATTGAGGCTTCATTGATCGCATTTTCAACCTTTTTAAGTGTTTCAATTTTATTCAACCACACTGGTGATATTTGGGCTAAAGCAACTTTAAGTTTATGATTCATTTAGATTCGGTTTAAAACAACATTGACATTAATTAAGACAATACAAAACACACCTGCTACAATAATAAATTTCAAAATATTATGCAGTATCAAAAAATGAGTTTTCGTTTTTGATATCCAAAGTAGTATTAGAAAAACTATCAACAAGATTATAGAAAGGTAGAAAAACAAATACATGTGACCCACATCATAACGAGTGAGTACTAAATACAAAGGAATGCTAGTTAATGCGATCAAAACCGTCAACATGATTTTTGACGCATTTTCGCCATAAACAACAGGTATGGTTTTATAATTAAGTAATAAATCGCCTTTAAGGTTTTCTAAATCTTTTGTCAATTCACGTATTGAAATCATTAAAAACAAGAAAACTGCATGTACAAAAATTACCGATTCAAAGTTTTTGTAATATAAGAAAATGGCAAAAAATGGCAATATTGTTAACACAGCAGACGTTAGATTCCCAATAAAAGGAAGCTTTTTCAACTTATGGGAATAAAACCATATTCCGAAGATATAAAGGGAGAAAAATAACACTGCTCCAAAAGAGACATAACTCGCCATAATGACTGCTGAAAAATTGAGCACGAAATAAAATGAGAGTTTCGTATTTTGGCTCAATAATCGGTCAAGTTGAGACTTATTAGGCCGATTTATTAAGTCTTTTTCAGAATCATAAAAATTATTGATGATGTATCCAGCAGCTATTGTTGCAGCAGATGCTAATACAAGCATCAACAAATTAAGGTCAAAAAGAACTTCTTTAAGTGTTTTGTCATGTGCCAAAATATAGACAGATGTCAAATATTGAGCAATAACAATAACGAGAATGTTATAACCCCGAACTACAGAAAACATGCTAAAAAACTTAAGTAGAATGTGTTTCTGTTTTCGATTAAACATAAAAAAAAATTTGATGAAATCCTGAATAAAGCTAAGTACGAAAGCGTATTAGAAGTTATAAACCACTTCTAACTTGTAATCTTTTAGAGCTTGTCTTGCAGTATCGATATCTTCAGTAAAGCCCAGTATATAACCTCCTCCTCCTGATCCACAAAGTTTAAGATAGTATTCGTTGGTTTCGATTCCTGTTTTCCAAAGCTCATGAAATTGTGGAGGAATCATAGGTTTAAAGTGGTTAAGTACCACTTTAGACAGTTGCTTTGTGTTTTTGAATAATGATTTGACATCACCTTTTAAGAAATCATCTACACAAGCATCTGTATGCTTGATAAACTGATTTTTAAGCATGCTTCTAAACCCTTCTTGCTTCATATTTTCCATAAAAATATGAACCATAGGAGCCGTTTCTCCAATAATACCGGAGTCTAATAAAAACACAGCTCCCTTACCATCGGCTTGTTGAGCTGGAATACCTGTAGCTTCAATATTATCTTGAGAATTAATTAAAATTGGGATGCTTAAATAGCTATTTAATGGGTCTAATCCAGAGGATTTTCCGTGGAAAAACGATTCCATTTCAGAAAATATGGCTTTAAGTTTTAATAATTTTTCTCTCGTCAAATTTTCTAAAACTGTTATTTTATCATATGCATATTTATCATAAATAGCAGCGACCAAGGCACCACTACTGCCAACACCATAACCTTGAGGAATTGAAGAATCAAAATACATTCCTGCTTCCACATCACTAGCTAAAGTCACTATGTCAAAAATCACTAATTTTGCCTCAATATTTTTTAAGTAAGACACAAAGCGTCCTAGGCTTTCATTTGACTTTATAGCCTCTTTCGACGGATTTTCGTCTGTCTTTAAAGCACCATTATAAAAGTTATAAGGGATAGACAAACCTTTTGAATCTTTGATGATTCCATATTCACCAAAGAGTAAGATTTTAGAGTAAAAAAGAGGTCCTTTCATATTTTGTGGGCAATTCCTTTAACAAATATACGTATTATTCTGTTGTTTGGTTTAAAACCAATAGTTAATAGCGTTATAAATCTATGAAATTAATTGTGCACCAAAGCCAATTTGGTCACTAATATAATGTTCATTTTGACAATAAGTAACTAATTCATTTTTAATGAATTCTATGACAGTCTCTTTTTCATTTTCGGGATATAAGACGTGAACATTGGCTCCTGCATCTAAAGTAAAACAGATTTTAGAATTGGTTTTAGTTCTAAAAGCCCAGATAGCATTAATAATTCCTAAGGTGTTTGGTTTCATCAAAATAAAGTAAGGCATACTCGTCATCATCATAGAATGTAGTGTTAACGCTTCACTTTCAACTATTTTTGTAAACGCCTCTAAATCTCCTGATTTGAAAATTGAAATCAGTTTAGACATATTCTCATGAGCTTGTTCAAAACGTCGTTCAGCATATGGATGGTTATGCATCAAATTGTGACCAATTGTACTACTTACCTGCTTTTCGCCTTTATCAACTAAAAGAATCGTGTCTTGATAGTTTTTAAAATTTTCGTGAACATCTTTTGGGTATTTAATCCCAAATAAATCTGAACTACCACCAATCTCTTGATGTGTGCCCCAAACAATCAAATCACCTTCAATACTTCGACAGGCACTTCCTGAGCCCAACCGCGATAAAAATGATGCTTTTTGGTTGAAGTATACTTCAGTCACATCTACTTCACTCAATGACCGCTCTATGCTCATTAAACACAACGCTAAAGCACTCATACCTGAGGCTGATGAAGCAATACCAGAACTATGCGGAAAGGAATTAGACGTTTCAATCTTAAAATGATACGCTTTTAAAAATGGTAAATACCTTTCAATACGTTTGAAAAACGTTTCTATTTTTGGCTTAAAATCGTCCTTCTGTTCACTATCTAAAAACACATCGAAAGAAAACTCTTCATACTTTTCTTTTTTAGAAAAACTAAGCGTCGTGGTTGTTTTACAATAATCTAGAGTAAAGCTAATCGACGGGTTTTCTGGAATTTGATCTTCCTTTTTCCCCCAATATTTTACGAGAGCGATATTACTAGGTGATGACCAAGTGAAACTTCCGCTTTCTAGAGTTTTTGAATAGGGTTTTGAAATGAAATCTTTTTCAGTCATGTATAATATTACTTCTACAACAAAGACTGCCTAAAACAGACTTTTAAAAATTGTTAATCTATATTTCGCAAAAATAAGCAATATCTATTGGTCTTTTTAATTTTCCGAAGACATTGCGATTAACTTTACTATTGTTTTCAAGTTACGTGATATGGCTTTTACATTTAGTTTTTTCTCAAACGAATTCATATTAAATTTAGAATTGCCATAACCGACAAAATAATTAAAATAAATACAATCATCGATGATGTGAAATACTTCGTTATCATGAGTAATTTTCATCACCTCATCTACCAATTGTGGCTTTGGAATTTTACTCAGTAAAACAAAATAACTGTTCTTCTTTTTATCTTCGAAAAATGGACAAGCATCAAAAACTCGATGCAGCTCAGCCTTAGTTCTAGCCATAACGGGAACATCAAATTTAAAATGAGATTGGATTAGGCCTCTCATTTTAGGTTCAATTTCAGTATTATCATTTGAAGATTGTAGAATACTATTTCCACTTTGAATATAGGTCTTCACCGCTTCAAAGCCTGTTTTTAACAGAAAATCAAGCAGCTCAGCCATTGGAACTTTTTATGACCAGCAACATTTATACCTCGCATTAGAACTACAAAACATGCTAAGTAATGAATTTTACTTTTTATTGATTATTTTTTTCTGAGCAAAATAATTTGTTTAAGCTGAATATTTCAATGCTTACTAATTAAAAATCATGTAGGTTTACCCGAACCCCACGTATTAATACCCTACAAGAATGCCCTTAAACTTACAAAAGCATCCCGCTTTCTTTCTTTTCTTGACTCTATTTTGTAACCTAAACACTTTTTCGCAAACTGAAAATAAACTAGCAGAAACATCATGTACATTTGATAATCAAAATTTAGATAGACTTATTAGTAATGATAGTCTTTACGAGGCTACAATTCTTTTAAGCGAAGCGCTATTATTTGCCAAAAACAATAACTTTAAAGCGGCTGAAGCTAAAACCTATTATAATCTCGGTAAAGTATTAGCTGAGATGGGAAATTACAAAAATGCAGAAGATTATTACTACCGAGCCCTAGCCATATTTGATTCACTGCAATTGAGTAAAGAAAAAGATCTTACTCTAACTGGACTGACGACAACATATGCCGATGGCAAATACTTTAATAAATTTGACAGCATCTATCCAATTACTCAACAGCATTCAAAGCAACTCAATAGCGAGCTGCAATTTGTAAATCTTGTGAACAAAATCAAAAAGCACTATTACAGTTTAGAGAACGACAGCCTTTTATCAACGACCAAATATGCCATCTCAAAATTAGACGTCACCGATTTTAACACTTTAAAACACTCAAAACAATACAAAACCACAGTATCTAAGAAGAACTTCAAAATATATTTTGAATACCACAATGCAGTAGCAAAAATAAAATCCAACAATTACAAGAAGAATGGGTTTGATCAATTACTAAATATTAGTGAAGATGAACTCAAAGATGCATTATCGAGAGAAAAAGATAAGTATAGGAAGCTTGCGACCTTTAATTATTATAAATTTTTATATTACAAAAATAATATCAAAGACTTAGATTCAGCGAATAGCTATTTGCTAAAATCTGACACCTACAAATACGATGCTCTTAGAGACTATGAAGAAAGAAGTATAAAGAACAGTGAACTTATTTATAAAATCATAACCACTGAACAGCAGTTGGAACTCACAGAAAAAACGCGTAAAAATGAAGCCCAGCTTTCAAGAACGTATTTAATTTCAACCATAATAGTAAGCTTTATATTATTTCTATCTCTTATTATTTTCCTTTTCTACTATAAGGCAAAAAAAAATATAAATTTAATTAATAAAGAGCTACAAGTCACCAATGATAAACTTGTTGCTACCGATAAAGAGCGTTTAGAATTCTTCTCCATATTGAGCCATGAACTTAGGACTCCTATTTACGGTATTAATGGCCTAGCAACACTCATAAAGCAAGAAGATGATTTAGAAAAGAGGCAGAAGTATTTAAATTCATTGATTTCTTCAAGTAATTATATATCGCTATTAATTGACAATGTTTTACAAGCTACTAAACTAAGATTTGAAGACAAAAATTTACGCTTAAAGCCCGATAAGATGAATAATCTTATTAAAAATGTAACCAGCACTGTAGAAATAGCAGCTAAAAATAAAGGTTTAAATTTTTATATAGATATTGAAGAATCCAAAGATGATGAGTATATATTGATAGATAAAGTAGCATTTAGTCAAATACTAATTAACCTTGCTTATAATGGCATACGATACACCAAAGAAGGCTCTGTCTCAATTAGTGTAAAAGAGAAAGATAGAACTGCAAACCATGTAACGCTTCTATTTGAAGTAAAGGATACAGGAATAGGCATCGCTAAAGAAAATCGCTCTTTAGTTTTTAATGCCTTTGAAAACAAAACGTTTTTAGATCAAAATAGTCGCGGATCTGGGTTGGGACTTTATATTGTAAAGACATTACTGAAAAGTCACAATACAGATATTGATTTTATTTCAGAAAAAGGGAAAGGCTCTACTTTCTTTTTTGAAGCAACATTTGAAATATCACGTAATAATAAAGAAGATTTAAGCACTATAAATTCTCTACATAACACAGAAGCGCATATACTTGTTGTAGATGATAATAAAATTAATCTACTTATAACCAAAAAGAATATTGAAAAAATTAAAGGTCATACTTGTGAAACTACATCTAACGGTCGTCAAAGTATTTCTATTGTAAAGGATAAGAATTTTGATTTAATTTTAATGGATATCAATATGCCAGATATGGATGGCTTTGAAGTCACAAAACATATTAGAATGTTTAATCCTGATATTCCTATTTTAGCTTTAACTGCATTAAACTCTAATGAAATTGAAGAAAAAGCTCAGAAATCTGGTATCAATCAAGTCATTACAAAACCCTATAATTTTGAAGACTTTAGAAATATAATACAATCATATTCTAATCTAGCTCATCACCAATAGACATAGCAAGTGACGAAATATAAGCACCTGACCATGCATTCTGAAAATTAAATCCTCCAGTAATAGCGTCAATATTTAAAATTTCGCCAGCAAAATATAGATTTTCATGAAGCCTACTTTCAAAGGTTTTAAAATTCACTTCTTTTAAATTGACACCACCTGCAGTTACAAATTCTTCTTTAAAAGTACTTTTACCTGTCACATGAAATACTGCTTTAGTAAGCTGAGAGGCTAATTGTTCTATTTGAAATTTGGTAAGGTCTGCCCAACGTGTTTCAATAGTCATTTGTGATGCTAAAACCAGTTTTTGCCATAGTCGTTTTGGCAATTCAAATTGAGCAGACTTAAGTACTATTTTCTTTGCTAAATTGTGCTTTAATGTTTTTAATTGCTCAATACAATCATCCAATGACTGCTTTATAAAATTCACTTCTATTTCAAAATCATAATCACGTTTGGCCAATTCTATGGCTCCAAAAGCAGACAATTTCAAAATAGCAGGAGCACTCATTCCTACATGTGTAATAAGCAATGGTCCTTCGCTCCATAAATTTGAATCAACTACTTTCACCTCAACATCCAGAGCTACTACTCCAGGAATATCTTTGATGCGTTCATCTTTAATATCAAAGGTGAATAATGATGGTACAGCTTGTGATATCGTGTGACCTAATTGTTCTAACAATTTCCAAATTTTAGGATTGCTTCCTGTAGCCAGCATTAATTTAGTGGCAGAGAATTCGCCTTGCGAAGTTTCTAAAAGCCAATCTTTGCCTGAATGAATTATCGATTTCAAAGCATGATTATACAAAATATCAACCTTATGCTTTTGAGCTTCTTTTAGAAAACAATCGATAATGGTTTGCGAACTATTAGTCACAGGAAACATTCTACCATCGTCTTCAATTTTTAAAGCGACACCTCTGTCTTCAAACCATTGGATAGTATCACCTGTCATAAATTGATGAAAGGGTCCTAATAATTCTTTTTCACCCCTTGGGTAGTTGCGCACTAATTCTGATGGAATAAATTCTGCATGAGTGACATTGCATCGTCCACCTCCAGATATTTTCACTTTTTGAAGTCCGCTTTTTCCGCGCTCTAGTAAGGCAACTTTTAATTTTGGATTTTGTTCAGCGACATTAATCGCTGCAAAAAAACCTGCAGCGCCTCCTCCAACTATTATAATATCATAATGGCTCATAGTCTATCTGGATTATCAGAGATTATCGCGTCTACACCATAAGAAATCATACGCTTTATAGATTCATCGTCATTAACAGTCCAAGTAATGACTTTATAACCTTCATGCTGAGCTAACTTCACATTACCTTTTGATAATAACGCATAATTTGGATGTATCGCATAAGCATTAATGGTTTGAGCAAATTCTAAAGCATCTGTCACACTGGCTTTTGTCAACACGCCTAATCTAAAATTTGGATTAATGTTGTAGACGTCTTCAAGTTCGTGATGTTGAAAACTAGAGATTATAAAATCCTCATTTTTCCATCCTTTTTCTTCAATAAAATTTGTGATAACTTTACAAACTCTACTTGCTGTATCCCTACCTTTAAGCTCAATATTCATAACGCACTTTTTATCAACCACAGCCAAAACTTCCTCAAGTGTTGGAATAGAAAATTGTTGCTTGACTTTTAAAGCTTTTAATTCACTTAACGAATATTTCCCTAATTCTCCAGAGCCATTAGTCATTCTATCTAGAGTAAAGTCATGAAATACTACCAGCTCGCCAGAAGCGCATTTATGCACGTCAACTTCAATACCGTCAACACCAAGTTCAAGTGCTTTTTCAATGGATTCTATAGTGTTTTCAATAACGTAAGCTTTTGCGCCTCGGTGCCCCATTTTAAGTGGTTTTTTCATAGCGTATAAATGTATAAAATTCAAACATAGAAATATCAACATTATGATTTTTATCAAATCTTTAAGAGTCTAAGCTTTCTAATACGAAGAAAATTTCTTTTATTTAATTTTGAAATACACACTATGAAATTGAATATCTATTTACTCTTATTTACCATACTAATTTCTACATCATGTCATACAGGGAAATTGACTGTGGTTGCCGATTCACCTTCAAGTTTAAAAGAGATTTCAGCTATTGAAAAAACTGTGAACTCTGATCTGTTGTGGGTTATTGAAGATGCTGGCAATAAAAACAATTTATATGGATTAAATGCTAAAGGTGATATTATTAAGGATATTAGTATTGACAATATTCAAAATATCGATTGGGAAGATTTAACTTCTGATGACTCCGGAAATATCTATATTGGTGATTTTGGAAATAACAATAAAGAACGTAAAAACTTTGCCATTTATAAAGTCACTAATCCTGAAAAGGCGAGTGCTGTTAGTACTGCAGAGGTTATTAGTTTTAAGCTTCCGAAGAAAATGAAATCTCAAGATTTTGAATCCTTTTTTCTGTACAATGATTATTTCTATATCTTCAGCAAAGACCATAAAGAAACAAAGCTTTTCAAAGTGCCAAATACTATAGGTGATCATGAAGCTAGTTACCTGTCCGAAGTAAAATTAAAAGGAAAAAACACAAAAGTAACGTCTGCAGATATTAGTGAAGATGGCAAAATAGTTGCTTTATTGAACCATGATAAATTATGGAAACTTACTGATTACACCTCCGACGATTTTTTAAATGGAACAATTGAAGCCATTGAATTTAATCACGATTCTCAAAAAGAAGGCATTAACTTTATTAGCTCTCGCAAAGTCCTTATCACAGACGAGAGAACTAAAAATGAAGGTGGAAATATATATAGTTTTGGACTCGATTGATTAAAACCCAAAACCTAATTTAAAAGCTAAACGTACGTCATCGTCACTGCTAAAGGCAGAAATATTGGCATTCATCATATTGGCCATGTTTATAAAAAAGCCTCCTCCAAAAGACGTGTTCCAATCATTTTTATTAAAAGAAGCGTCGCCTACTAAATCATCGTCAGTCCAAACACGACCATAATCGGCACCTGCAAAAATACCAATACTAATAGGAAGTACTCCTGTTTTCAAATCCATAAAATCCCATCGTACGTCAGTAGATTGAACAAAAGCACTTTTTCCTGTAAAGCGTTGATTTCTATAACCACGTAATCCTGTATTAGCGCCTATAGTAGCAGCTTGATAAAACTCAAAGTCGTCACCTAAATTAAGATGTCCTCTTAAATTTGTTGCTAATACTAATTGTCCGCTAGGAATTAATTTATAATCAAACCCCAAGGTTGGTAATATGTAAGAAAAACCCTTACTCGTTGAAATATTATTTATATAACCTACTTGCAAACCAAATTGCATACCTAAAGTAGGAAAAGCATCATTGTCTCTATTTTCAAAATGATACTGTGTCTCTATACCATAGAATTCATCATTAATTTCAGTATTATTTGGAATAAATTGATTTATAAATCGGCCTGAAGTTTCTTCAACTTCATTAGATTCGAAAAATACACCTACTTTAAAACTAGCGCCTTGTTCGCCTCTCCAAATTAATGAAGGCATTGCTTTAAAGGTTCTTATTTTTACACGATTATAATCTAAACCTGTATCAAATCCATCGTCTTCATCTGCCTCTGGATTAGGAGTACTATTACCAAAACCGAAGAAATTTACAGCATAGTTTGGACTGTTGAAATGGACCTCAAAACCGAAGTTAGTATGCCCTATAATATTAGCAAATTCACCTTTATAATTAAAATCAAATCCTTGAGTAGCAAAATAATATGCTGCTGAAATCGTATGCTGAGACGTAAATGGATTACGCTCAAAACCATAAGCTGTATAGGTATTACTAACCCCTATTTTCAAACCATCATCTGGATTAGAGCCAATTGTTGGAAAAAGTTGATTGGTATTATTCTTTAATTTTTTATAATCATATACATTGGTTTCATAATCATCTCTTAACTTCAACTTAGCGTTTTGGGCTTGAGAAACATCATTGGACTTACTTTTATAATCGTATACAGATATTTTACCGCCATCAGGAATAATGTAAATATCGTTATTTTGCCCACCTATCAATCTTATTTTAATCTTATTATTCTTCCCTTTAGCTTCAAAGACATCGTCATCATCTAGTCCATAAACCCAGATTTCCTTAGTATACTCTTTGTTATAAATACGTTCATGAAACACCTCGCCTTTATTTCCTTTTTTAATACGTTGTGCTACTATTTTAACTTTCCCATCAGAAAAACATTCTATTGTAAAATAATCATCTTTATTAGTCCCTTTTACTACTGCAAACCTATTAATCAATTTAAAATATCGATCTGAAATAGCTTGAAGGTTACCTAATCTTGCTCTTAATTTTTGTTTCATCTCATCAAGACTTTCATCACGAACCTCTTCTGGAAGGTTTAAAAACGCCTCTTCAATGACAGCATTGGTTATACCCTTTTGAATGGCCTTTACTTGAGCATCCCAAACTGCTTTATCTGAAGCTTGGATGAGTTCCATATCTAAAGGATAAGGCTCAAAATTAACGCCTTTAACATCTACCAAATCATCATCATACTTCCTAAGTAATCTTGCTGTTGGAATAATAGCTACAGCAGCAGTCAATAAAGCACCGTCAGACATAATAGAGAAGGCTTGATCTCTATCTCTTGGCAAAGGGCGATATACTTTCTTACCATTCTCTTTAAACTCTATCCAACGCCATTGATCTTGATGTCTATCCCAATCTCCTATTAGCATATCGAATAAACGTGCACGAATGTATGAGGCTTCATCAATAACAATATCTTCATCCTTATGGATTTTCTTCATCATATCATCTGTACTAACAACCTCATCCTGAAAGCCAAAACTCGCCAAATCACTATGCCCTTCTGAGGTATGCTCTTCAATCATATACAATTCATCTCCAAACTCATCATTATAATAACCTAATGTTTTTTGCTTCGGAATATAATATAATACGGGGTTTGTATGATAAATACCTACAGCGTCAGATAATGTACCAATCGCAAAAGGCGCATAAGGATGGGAACCTGTAAAGACATCAAGAATTAAATCTTCAGTACTTGTATCATCAAATTGACCTTCAATATATTGATCTTTAAATAGGACAGCCTGTAAATATTGTACAGCATTTTTACGGAGTGCTCTCATGACGTATTGAGCACCATTTTTATCTTCAAGACGTAAAGACTTAGATTGATTACCCCCTCCTTTTCTCACCACTTTTAAGCCACCATACATCGTATCCAAATTTACTGTTGGAGCAGACACTTGAGTACTGTACAATTTTCTATAACGATCTCCCCAAAGAAATTTATGAATCCTTGATTTATCTGTTTCTTCTTCGGAATAAATTGAGGCTACCATTTCCTTCGGAAAACTCTCAGGATACGTTATTGATGATTTTTTTACATCTTGCTCGAGCACTTCAGTTTCAAAAACGATACTGTCATCATTAACCGAATAAAAACGCACATATGACGAACCGTCTTGAAACACATCCAGTCTTGCATAACCTGGAGTTCCGTATGAGAATTGCCCTCCTCCAACATTACGTGTCGCTGAAATCTTAGAGCCAGAACCACTTACAATTTGTCGTAGATTATCTTCTATTATATATTGCAAACTGTGCTCATGACCAGAGACAAACACCACTTTTTTATTTTCTTGTGAGATGGTAACCAAACGTTTTTTAAACTCATTATAACGTTTGTTTTGTAAATCAACATTCGCAAGTCCACTCGTTTTTCTAATTATATTTTTTATTGTCCCAAGAATAGGAAGTGGTTTCATATGACTCTCAAATGTGAATTGCCCTCCATGAGACCCATTAGTATACATTGGATGGTGCAAAGCAACTATGGTTGTTTTACCTCTGGCTTTTTTTATTAGACTACTATATTCATCAAAAAAAGCAGTTCTTGTTTTAATCTCACAATCGTCATTAAGTGTTGGATGATTATCCCAATTAGTGATATACCAGTGGCTGTCAATAAGGATTAATTCGATATCGTCAGACACATGAATTTTTTCAATTGGACAACCATTTTCT
This sequence comes from Psychroserpens burtonensis DSM 12212, assembly GCF_000425305.1. Taxonomy (GTDB): domain Bacteria; phylum Bacteroidota; class Bacteroidia; order Flavobacteriales; family Flavobacteriaceae; genus Psychroserpens; species Psychroserpens burtonensis. Next base: position 86,270 of record NZ_AUDE01000011.1, on the reverse strand, counting down.
GGTAAAAATGTATTTTTCCCTAGCGCATCTTCAATATACTTTTCTTGTCTTTTTAGACCTTTAATACCAGAATACCAATCATGATTCCCCGGAATAAAAACAGTTCTTCCTTTAAAATCCTGAGTAACGTCTGTTTGTGCTTTAAGACGTTTTTGAGCAACTTCTCTATATTTATGATTTTTATCTGGAAACCCGATAGGATAGATATTATCTCCTAAAAAAATAGCTGTACTATTTCCTGAAGCTTCACTTAATTCTATTTTAAAAGCATTTAAAACTTCAGAAGATGCACCTAGTTCATAATTCCCTGCGTCACCAATTAAATAAAACGAATGTTCAATTTCTTTATCTGGCAATGTATTAGACGCATTCTCGTTTTTATATTGAGGCTTATATGTCGCGCAAGCATTACACAATAGACTTAACATGAAAATAACTGCTAGTTGGTTGGCGTTTTTCATTTTAAAGAGTTTGATTTATAAATATATTGATTCTCATTCTAATAGGTCTTAAAGGTTTTCAATAAAGTCGTATTAAGTAAGTTCTGTATCAATAATTATTTCGCTTTGTAATGTTTTATGAACGGGACATTTTGAAGCAATTTCTTTTAATCGTTGTCTTTGCGACTCGTCTAAATCACCAATAAAAGTCAATTTTTTTGATAAATGATCAATTCTAGTGGGTGTATCCACGTCTAACATCAAATCATCACTATGTTTTTTAGAATAGGTGATATGAGCATAGACTTCTTGTAAATCCCATTTTTTACGCTCCGCATAAATTTTTAAAGTCATTACGGTACAAGCAGCCAATCCAGCACTGAGAAAATCATAAGGAGAAGGCCCAAAGTCATCTCCTCCAACCGAATCTGGTTCATCTGCAATAAAATTATGTTTTGCCGTTTGAATGGTTGTTGTAAAATTATCTTCTTTCAAATTTAAATGCGCAACCAATTGCTCTCCTGCAGTATCTAACATTTTGTTTTCTTGCTGCGGAAAATATCGTTTTACCCAAGCACCTATTATTTCTCCTGCATAAGAGCTGTCTCTAGTCTTTGATAATAAATGATCTGCATCGTCAAGAGTCACGAAACTTTTTGGATGATGTGCATTGTTATATAATTGTTCTGCGTTTTTAATGCCAACTATAGTATCTGTTGGGGAATGTAAAATTAAGAGTGGTTTTCTTAAAGCTTTAACTACTGCACGTAAATCAGTTTTATCAAAATCTGATATAAATTCTTCATCAATTTTAAAAGGTCTTCCTCCTATATTAACTTCGACTCGGCCTTTATTTTTTATATCGTCTATGCCATGAGAAAACAGATGCTTCACATGACTTATCGTTGATGGAGCTCCAACCGTAGCCACAGCCTTTATATGATCTAATTGAGAGGCTGCAACTAAAGCCGCTGCACCTCCCAGAGAATGGCCAACCAAAAGCGATGGTGCTTCATAATGTTCTTTTAGAAAATCACTCACTGCTATCAAATCATCAACATTTGCCGAAAAATGACTATCAGCAAACTCCCCTTCACTTCTTCCTAATCCAGTAAAATCGAATCTTACAATTCCAAAACCGTGATTAGTAAGCGCTCTGCTAATGTTTCTCACTGCAATCAAAGAGCTACTGCATGTAAAACAATGCGCGAAAATGGCAAAGTAGTTCGGTTTTTGATTTGCTGGTAATTCCAAGTAAGCTTGAAGTTTATGACCTTTTTTATTTTCTATTTTTAATTTCTGGTTTTTCATAATTGATCTATTATAAGGCTAACGCCAACTTTAAATGACTTAATTTATCTAAATCAACAGCATCACTATAATATTTTAATAGTAAAGTTAATTTAGGATTTATAAAGGTTTTACAAAATGGCTTCTCAGGATTGCTATAATAGTAATTTGTAATCTCTTCGTTTGACGCTTTAAAGGTCTCAATATCTAAAACTTCAGTAATATAATCATCGCCTTTATTTTTATTCAACTCAACTAAAATAGTTTCTACTTTTGTTCTTTGAATTTGAGAAAAGGTGTATATCGCAGATCTATATTTGTAACGCATAGAATGATTTTTAGTACTTTTGTGCGTCAATAAATGAACATTAATTAGCAATTGAAGGTTAACTGTTTTCGGGTTATAATCAATATAAACACCTTCAGAAAAGCTTGAATTCTCATGATTGGATGCGATATAACCTTGCGCAACAGAAACGACGCCTTTCAAAGATTGAAAAACGGCTTCTGTACACCAATGGCACCCACCTCCAAAACCAATTATCTCAGTTTCCATTTTACTTTCTTAAGTTACTAAAAATGTTTTAAGTTATTTTGTTACCTGCACACCTTTCCAAAAAGCAATATATCCCTTGATTGATTTTGCCAACTCAGAAACTTCAGGATAATACCACGCAGCATCTATATTTTCTTTTCCATTTACTTCTAAAGTATAATAAAATGCCTCTCCCTTCCAAGGGCACATGCTATGCGTTTTACTGGGTTTAAAAAACGCTTCTTTAATACTTTCACTAGGAAAATAATGGTTATTTTCAATCACGATTGTATGATCACTTTCTGCAATAACTAGATGATTCCAAATGGCTTTCATTATCTATGAATTTATAATTGTTTAAAAATTGAATTACTTTTTGTTCTTCCATTTCGCAAGGTTTCAATAAGTCTCTATTCGATGTTGCATAATAATTTAGGCTTATAAAATTATTTCCTGCTAATTCTTCTGCACACACTTTTATACTTTTTCCAGAATTAAAGTCGGTTCTTGTAACTCCATATTTTTTTTTCTGAAATACAACTGCGCTATACCCTTTTGGCAAATTTTGAATACGTTCTAAAATTGACATTATGAACTACAAGATAACATGGAACATCCTACTTTATGTCTTGCCCAATCGGGTCGTTTAGCAAACCACTTTTCATATTCTGGTTGCTCAGCATACGGTTGTTTTAAAACTTGAAATAACTCGTCAATCAATTTATAGTTGCCTTTATTGGCATCATCAATAGCTAATTGAGACATATAATTTCTGAGCACATATTTTGGATTAACAGCATTCATTCTTTCTTTTCGATCAGTATTAGAAAGCGACTCATCTTTCAATCTTACATCATAGCTTTTAAACCAATCTCTCCATTGTTGAGCAATTGTGTCTGACACTTCATTAGGCACATAAAATGAATCCTCAACAATCTGTAATCCTTTTCCAGCGTCTCCTAATTTGAAATTACTTAAATTTCGGAAGAATATTGTCATATCGGTTTCTGTGAGCAACAAAACATCTTCTAACCTTTGAATCAATTCACTGTCTTTGTGGTCACTTTGCTCTAAACCCAATTTAGAACGCATCATTTCTAAAGATTTATTTTCAAAATCAGTTTTATAATTCTCCAAGACTGTCTCTAGAGGCTCTGTTTCTTCAATTAAAGGATACAACGCATTGGCAAGCTGATATAAATCCCATAGCCCAATGTTCGGTTGATTTCCATAACGATAGCGTTTATGCTGACTATCGGTTGTATTTGGCGTCCATCCATAATCGAATCCCTCTAACCATCCATAAGGTCCATAATCTATAGTTAATCCCAGAATAGACATATTATCGGTGTTCATCACACCATGAACAAAACCAACGCGTTGCCAATGAATAATCATGTCAAGCGTACGTTTTGACACTTCAGCAAAAAACCCGATATAACTCTCTTTTGAAGGTGTTCCTAAATGCGTAAAATGGTGTTTTATAGTGTAATCAACTAAGGTTTTTAAGGTTTTATGATCTTTCCTAGCTGCGAAGATTTCAAAATTTCCGAAGCGTAAAAACGAAGACGCTACACGAGAAACAATCGCACCTTTTTCATAAGCTTGATTACCATCATACAACATATCTCTCATCACCTCATCTCCAGACAACCCCAATGATAACGCTCTTGTTGTTGGCACTCCCAAATGAAACATAGCTTCGCTACATAAATACTCTCTAATTGATGAACGTAAAACAGCTAAGCCGTCAGCTGTTCTGGAGTATGGCGTTTCTCCAGCACCTTTAAGTTGTACTGCCCATAGTTTGTTATCATGCTCAACTTCAAACAAATTAATTGCTCTACCATCACCTAATTGTCCTGCCCAATTTCCAAATTGATGTCCTCCATAACACATCGCATATGGTGTTGTATTAGGAAACAGTTGATTTCCAGTAAAAATCTGAGTAAAAGTTTCGGTTTCAATATCTATTTCTGTAATCCCTAAACTATTAGCCATCTCTCGAGACACATGGAGAATTTGCGGAGCTTTAGTCCGTTTAGGTGTTACATAAGAAAAACAAGCCTCCTTGACCTGACGTCTAGCATTCTCTTTAACTGGATCAGAAGGAAGTTCTTTTGTGAATTTATTTTTTAAGTTAAGTTTCATTTTATAAAAAAGTTTAAAATGCTTATTGTAGGCCCATAATCTACAAAAAAATAGTCGTTAACTTTACTGAAAAATTACAGATCTTGTCAGTGAAAGTCTTTGGCAAATTTACGACTAAGCCCTCTCTTAAATAGTCATTAATTAAAGTTTAGTATTTTTACTCAATAAACTAAAAACCCACATGGAAACACTTGTTGTAGAAGCAGAGAAATTTGTAATTAGTTATTTAAACGAAAATTTAGATTCTAAGTTTGTCTATCATAATCTACCACACACGCAACGTGTTGTTAGAAAAGTACAAGAGTTAACTAAAACTCATGAACTAAATGATATTGAAAAGAACGTTTTAGAGATTGCAGCATGGTTTCATGACACAGGGTTCACAAAGACTATTGAAGGTCATGAAAAGGAAAGTGTAACAATTGCTTCTGAGTTTTTAAAGACTAAGGATGTTGACGAGAAAACTATCGACATGATTACAAATATCATTTTAGCAACCCAAATGGGTTACGAACCAAAAACAAAACTAGAGGGTATTATAAAAGATGCGGACTGCGCTCATGTTTCTAGCAAAAAGTATGATGACTATGCCGTTTTATTAAAAAAAGAAAGAGAATTGACTTTAAAGAAAGTTATAGGTAAAACAGATTGGGTTAAAGATAATATTTCTTTTTTAACACAGCATGCGTTTTACACAGATATAGCCGCTCGCAAATGGGAAAAACGTAAAGGAAAAAATTTAGCTAATCTACTTCAAAGTCAGAATAAAATTAAAGAGAATACTGAAAAACTAAAGCAAAAAAAAGCAGAGCTAAATTTTAAAAAAGCAAAAATGGATTTACCAGAACGCGGTATTGAAACTATGTTTAGAGTCGCTCTTAAAAATCATATAACACTCAGTGATATTGCAGACACAAAAGCTAACATCCTATTATCTGTAAATGCCATAATTTTTTCTTTAGTATTATCAAATTTAGTATCTAAACTTGACAATCCTTCAAATGATTATTTGATTTGGCCAACCGTAATTTTCACTATTTTCACTGTCACTTCAATTATTTTATCTGTTTTAGCTACGCGTCCAAACGTGACTCAAGGTAAGTTTACAAAAGAAGATGTTGCTAATAAAAAGGTCAATCTTTTATTCTTCGGAAATTTTCATAAAATGAAGCTCGATGAGTTTGAATGGGCTATGTCAGAAATGATGCAAGACAGGGATTATCTATACAGTTCACTTACGAAGGATTTATATTTCCTCGGTTTAGTGCTAAATAGTAAATATAATTTACTGAGAGTAACCTACACCGTTTTTATGATTGGTATTATTATAAGTGTAATTGCGTTTGCTGTAGCATTTCAACTGTCAGGCGGAAATACAGCTATATAGCTTACTTAAAAAAAGACTTTAAGCGCTGATTTCTTTCATTAAATCCTCATAAGTGTAAAATGATTGGTCATCTTTATCTTTGTGATATAAAACACTCACTCTAATCGCTTTTAAACCAGTGACTGCTTGTAAATCCTGAAGCTCTACAATTTCAATATCGTTATCTAAGTACTTTTTAGACTGTAAAAACTTCACATATCTTAAATATTCTATTTCATCTTGTTTTTGTGAATAGATAATACTTATTTTTCCCTTTTGGGTTACACGCTCCTTCGTGCCTTTAATATAAGCTTTATCAACACGTTTTTTTACAATTTCATATCTGGCATTGTAAGTACCATCAACGTCAAATTGTTTCTCATCCATTCTAAAACTTATCGATAATGGCTGATTAAATACCAATATCATTGAAGCTACATCTAATTTGACAGGAAAGTTAGGTTGCATTAAGTAGAATGAGTTTTCCATTTCACACATTACTTGCAATTGCCACAATCTTAAATTGTACAAATAAATTGGGTTAAAACTATTTTCTTTGGTAATAGATTCTCCAATATACATATTATGCTCTACACCATCAGTTTTAAAACGCTCAAAATAATGAGGATACATAACTTGAGCTTCTACTTGTTTTTGATCTAAAAGTGACGCCATTTCTTTGTTAATTAAAGCGATAGTATCATCATACTCTTTTCTATGATTATACAAAACGTCTACTTTATCATCTATACTACCAAAGTATGACTCTACTTGTGTCCTTAAAGATTCAACTACTAATAAATGCTCTAATAAAGGATCTATATCTTGCTTTATAAATACCGAAATTTGTTGCTCACTGTCCACTTGAAAATGTGTGCTTAACCCTTCTAAAAAAGCTTCTATTTGGTACAAGTACTGCTCGTAAATTGGTAGCTTTTCAATGTCAAAGGCAGCCTCTATTATTGACTTAATACCGTTCAACTGAATTGTTAAATCTTGCTGCGTTGCCCAATTTCTGGCATCTGAAGAACCTTTAATATCTATTTGTCCATATAAAGGGTAAATGTTTTCAAAAGCTATTTTATTAAAACTAGGCTTATTACCATTAAATTGATCTTTTATAAAAATTTTCGCTTCTTTCTCAAAACGCCAATTGACACTTGGATGAATAGAAGTACATTCTTGCTGAATAATAGCTTCAATTAAATTCTGCTCTTCGTTCTTAGAACGTTCTACTGCCGAAACTATGAATGGCATGACATCCTTCAATTTATTCGCATTGATACTATTTAAAACTTTAGGTCGTTCTGAAACAATTTCTAGAATTCCCAGTAAGCCATTTTCATTAGCAATTGGAGCTAAAATTGCACTTTTAATATGTTGTTCTTTTAAGGTTTTATACTGTGGCGCTTTTCCTTTAGAAAGTTTATGAAATTTATCTACATCAGATACAGCGTAGAACTTCTTTTCTTTCAATAATCTATTGTATGAGACTTTGCATAAAGTATCTGAACAATCATTAGTATCTAAATGATTAAGTAGAAAACTATTCATGCCTTCTCCATAGACATGTTCAAAAGTATCTTCTTTTTCATTATAAATAGAAAAACCAACTTTAATGTCTTTAAGACCCAAAAGAGACTGGAAAATTTGATGGAAATCCTCCATAAAACTTTTATCTTTTCTCTTATCTTCCCCTATTAAACTTGATTTAATATTGGAGATGGATTGATCATCTGTAATATTAAAAATATTTGAAATCACAAAACCTTTAAATGTATAACTATTGGGTGGGAACTTCTCTTTCCACATTTCCATATTGTCAAAATTATCTAATAATTCATCGACATCTTCCTGAGTGATTTTTGGAGCCTTTTTAGATGGAATTATTTCAACAAAATCAGCATTATATAATATTTTATAATACTGCATGATGCCGTTAGCATCAGGAATTTCGTAATAAAATGGTCGCTTAAAATTTATATGATAGCCATAACAAAAAGACAAAATGATGGTACAAGCAATGATATAACTATCATCTTCTGGCATGTTCTTAATTTGTAATTCAAAATCGTCACCCGCTGTTTCTATTATGGATTTAAAACGTTCAGAAGAATTAAAAATAAGATTATGAAATGGCACAGAAGCAGTCTTAATTTCATTTTTAGTCAAAATTGGACTAAACGAATCTTGTAGAATGATTCTTATTTCTTTCTCTCTTGTTACTAAATCTTGTGAATTAATAATACCGTCTCTAAGTTCAGGGTAACCTTCAGCAGTTTTTAGAACACGACACGCTTTTGCTGCAATAAATTCGTCATCACTTTTTGATAATACCTCATAGTGCTTCAAAATTTGATCAAAGCTTACCTTTAGTGTAAACGGAGATTCAATATTTTCATTAATATCATTCATAATAACACATTCATTCTTGCAAATTTACAACTTAATAGATTGGTCGCTATAAATAAGACTTTCTTACTCCCGTATTGTTACCAATAAAAGCAGAATACAAACACTCTTTTAAATGATATTAATTGCAACTCGTCTAACTTCTCTTAAATTAACACTCAGCACTGTTGTATTATTATACAGTCGTTTAAAGTAATCAAAATCATGAAGGCTTATTTCATATGTAAACAAAAAAAAGCTGACTTATATAAGTCAGCTTTTTATTTAAGTACAGGCGGGGAGACTCGAACTTAATATATTTAATAACACCTAAATACATCTAAACACTGGGATAACACCTATAAACACTAAAAAAATATATTTCAATATAATTGGCGGTTATATTAAAATGTAATATAATTGTCAACTGAATTGTCAACCGTTAATTTATGACACAAACATTTTATTTAAAACAACCCAAGAACGAGAAAGAAACGTTAATCTTATTTTCTTGCTATTTTAAAAGAGAGAACTTCAAATTTGTTTATTCTACAGGTGAGAAAATAAATCCTACTCATTGGAGTTTTGAAGAAAACCGCCCAAAGCTAAAAGGTCGTTCTAAAGATGTAAATTCCTCGGCAATCAAAGGTCAATTAGACAGATATTCATTACTCTTCGAGAATTTACAGTCACGCAGTAAGAAACTGGATGAATTTCTAACGTCAGAAATATTGAAATCAGAGTTTAATATAAAATTCAAAAAATCTTCTACAAAGAAAAATTTATTTTTTGAAGCATATGCTAAATTCATGGATGAAAAAGAAAAACATAAACTTTGGAAACCGAACACAGTCAAAAAATACATAAATTTAAGAAATCACCTCCTTGAGTTTGAAAAGAAACGAAATTTCAAACTTACTTTTGGTCTTATAAACGAAAAATTCTACTCTGAATTTGTAGATTTCTGTTATGAAGATCAAGGTCACTTTACAAATACACTATCGCGTAACATTGGTTTTTTCAAATCATTCATGTTATGGTCTCTTAAAAATAAATACACTTACAACGATGTGTTTAAAGAATTCATAAAGCCAACAAGAGTTTTAACGAGAGAAGAAGCCCTATCAGAAGAACAATTAACCATAATATTTGAACATAACTGTAAATCAAAAAGTTTGGAAAAAGTTAGAGATATATTTATATTTCAATGTTTCACAGGATTAAGGTTTGGCGAAATGAAAACTATAAACAAAAGGACTATTGAAAACAATTATATAGTTCTTAAGGAGGAAAAAGATTCAGCCAAAGAAACTCGCCAAATACCGTTATTTAAATTATCTAAATTCATTTTAGAAAAATATGATTACGAATTACCTTTAATAAGTAACCAAAAACATAACGAAATTATAAAAGTAGTATTAAAAAATGCAGGCATGATACATGACGTTGAATACACAAGAATTAAAGGAGTGGAGCAAACGGTTTTCATAAAACCTTTTTATGAACGCATCACTACGCATACAGCGCGTAGAACGTTTATATCAATATTGAGAAATAAAGGAATTGCAGATAAAACCGTTATGAGCATCACGGGTCATAAAGACCTCAAAACTTTCAATATGTATCATAAAGTAGATGATAAAGCAAGGAAAGAAGCAGTTGAAGCTGCTTTTAGCGATATGGAATTACCAAAACTTAAAAAAGCATAATGCAAGACTACGAATACAATTCAAAAAATGACACATTTAAAATACTTAGTACAGATGGAAGATATCTAACATTAAAAAAAGAAGACATTAAAGATGCGGTCTACTTGTTAATGAAATTTAGTGTAGAAATAGGCATGAGTAATGGTCATAAGGATGCTTCAATGTTATTTACAAAAATTAATGCATATCTAAAAAAAGAAGATAAAATAAAGTATCTAAATAAAATGTATGCTAAATATTATCCTGTTGATGAATATCTGGAAATGTTTATATTATATGCAGAACTTCCTGGGGGCATAAATTACGGAATTTCCAACTGGAAGGAATATGTATATGAATATCTTGATGACGAATTTGATAATATAATTGTAGCATTCAATAATCTCACGGAAAACGACTTTTTTCATAACAAATTAGTGGAGCTAAGTCGGTCTTCTGATCACCTAAATGAACTTTTAAATACATGGAAAGAAGTTTTTGAAATCTATAATTTATTAGAAACTATCAAGCAAAAACTATTGGAACTGGATGATTTTAAAGCTCCCATAAAGAGAGCGAACGGTAAAACATTGAAAGATATGTTCAATATTCCTGACCAGTATGATTCAATAATCAGACTATTAATCGAGAAAAAGCTGGTTGCTAAAACTAAAAACGGATTAGAAATAATACTTCCTAAAAAATTTCAAAAAAAAGGAGCTAATTTTTTCATGGTAGCAATAGCATTTAGTTTACGAAGAATGGATTATGTAAAAATAGGAGGTGACGATATTGATATTGTTGAAGCAATGAATAATACATTCGATAATTGTAATCTTAGTAAACAAAACTATTCATACTTTAAGGACTCTCCGAAGTACAGCGAATATCTTGAAGCAGCTACCTTTACTGAATAGTACTTATTTTAATTTGACTCTTTGACTGGTCAAATTTAGTCAAATTAAAATAGTATAAATACGTATAATTTTACGATATAGTTTAATCAAAAACCATATCGTATGACAAATGTAACACAAGTTCATAACGTTTCTAAGTCTGAGCTTTTTCAGTACTTAGAAGACGTTATTGAAAAAAAACTCGCTCCACTAACAGCGAAAAATCAAGAGGAAAAGCTATCAGTTAAAGAGGTCGCTGAAGAATTAGGGGTAGTTGAATTAACCATTCATAATTACATTAAAAAAGGTATGCTACCCGCATACAAAATCGGACGTCGAATCTTTATTAATCGCTCCGCTATTGACCACGCACTTAAAGAGGTCAAATCACTAAAACACAAACGATAATAAAAGAATAAACCCCATGGTTTTAGGAGAACCATAGGGTTTCGCATTATTAATTTAATAAACTTATATGCTAAATAAAGATACTAATAAAAGTGATAAAAACCACGATTTAAAGCAAATAGAAAATAAAATCGATAGCCTTACTTGTTCTAATAAGGATTATGCTTTAAAACAGCTTGACGAAATACTCTTAAAATTACCAATTCAAATAAGGGAATTAGTAAATGATTCGTTTTATTACAAAAGAGTACCTAAGGAATTTCTACTAAGCTCTATTCTCTTTGCTTTTAGTAATGCTTCAGGATTAGCATTCAATATTAATTGTATGAATTATACAAATTACTGCAACCTATATTTTGCAGTTGTAGGTAGTCGTGGTGACACAAAATCGGAGGCAATGCGAATTGCTACAAATCCATTAAAAGAATTTGATGATGATGAATACGATAATTTCAAAATAAAGGATGCTGATTTAAAAAAAGCTATTTCAACTCAACAAGAATTGTCAACAGCAAAAGTGATTAGAAAGCAATTGTTATATCAGAACGCGACTATCGAAGCGATGCATTTCGCTCATTACGAAAACCCTTATTCTGTTGGTATGTATACTGATGAATTAGATGCTTTAATTGAGAAAATGGCTAATAAAAGCAGTCAGGAGGGTAATCTTTGGCGCATCTTTTATCTTCAAGGGTTCACTAACAGTGAAATTGATATAAGAAGAAAAACGACAGACAGCTTTAGACTGAAGAAAAGTTACCCAACTTTATTAGGCTCTATTCAACATCAATTTATACCTAAACTGTTTGCAAATGGAAATTTAGAGAGCGGTTTTATTGATAGAATATTGTTCGTTGTTAATTTGACTAAAAACAACAAAATAACGAAGAAAGTGTTTCCTAAGTCTACAACAGAAAATTACTCAGCCTTATTAAAGAACTTACTCGACTATAGATCCTCTATTGAAAATCAAGATTCCTTTGATAGTGAACAAACAGAAAAACCACTCACGATAGCAATTCAGTTAGATGCACAAGAAAAAATTCATCAGTATTCGCAATGTCTATTAAATCAACAAAATAATTTGACAGACCACACCAAAGAGTATGTCTCTAAAATGTTGATTTCTATTCATAAAATAGTATTACTCGTACATTTAATAAAAAAATCCGAAGGCTGTAATTATCAATCAAAAATAAGCTTAGACACTGTTAATTTGGCTATTCTTATAAACGATTTTTATTTTACAAATTTCAAAATGATATTAGAATATCAGGACAAAACTTTCGACAAAAAATCATTCATGACCAAGCTTATAAAAATGGCAAAAATTAATGGTTCGTCACAAAAAAGTGTAGTTGATGTTACAGGTTTAAGTAGAGGTCAAGTTTCTAAACACTTTAATAAAAAAAATTGAAACGTTGGAAACTGGAAACTGGAAACTTAAGTCCGCTGAGTCAATGTTTTCAGTGTACACAATAGATTCAATTAATATTGGAAGTTTCCAGTTTCCAGTTTCCGTACTAAACAATTAATATGAAAAGAGTAGAATTTCAATATAAGTTCAAAAATAAAAGGAATTATAAGCTAATAACTCCCTGCTGTAATAAACGAAATAAAGACGGTAAATTCGCTAACTATTCAGGTATTCCAGATCAATACGGGTACTGCCATTCATGCGGAAAATCTAATTTACCTCCAACTATTTATATAAATAAAAATGGAGTTTACTGCATTTGGGATAATGGCTTAGAAAGGTTCACACCTCTTAATAGCTATGATGAACTAAGCAAAATTAAATTACAAATTCGAAGCAATCAACAAAAGCAAAAAAAAATTACACAAAATTATATTACTGAGAGCGTTATTTGGGAAAATTACCACATAAAACCTGAAAACAATCTTTTGAAATACTTGAGAAATAGATATGGTAATGAAAAGACTAAAGAAGCCAAAGAAATGTACGTAATTGGAACATCTAAACGAGGTGGAACAATATTTTGGAATATTAATAAAAGTTTAAAAACTCAAAAATCAGAAATACAATTTTTTGATAATAGAGGAAAGAGAACTCCTGTTGTCTATTCGCCATATACAAACGCTAAAGGATACTTTTCTTGCTTATTTGGAGAGCATTTACTGATTGATGAATTAAGAAACAGTAAAAATCAAATTGTAGTTCTCGTTGAAGGCGCGAAAACAGCTATAGTTGGCTCTATACTTCTACCCAAATACACATGGCTTGCCTACGGAGGCGCTAATGGTCTGACAGACAAAAAGATAAACTGTCTTATTGGTTATACAGTTTTGATTATTCCTGATATGTCAAACAATGCAGTTCAAATTATTAATTCTAAAATTCCATACCTGAGAGAAATAGGTATAGACGCAAAATTATGGGATATGACAAACGGAAAGTCTGATGCCGAATTAAAATTAGAAGGAGTTTATAATGATGATTTAGAAGACGTTTTTAGACTTATAAACTTTTAATGTATCAAGTATAATTAGCATTAACTAAAAACGTATTAAAACAAGTATTTTATTAAATTCTAAAACAACAATTTTTATTTTACACTTATATTTTCCACTCTTAACAGAATAACATATTATGAAATACTCGAACTCAAAATTAAAAGCCGCATTAGCATCTTTAATAGATTTGAATACCTACTTAGATAATAGAGATAATTATTCGAAAGAAGAAAGAGATATAATCAGAGAAGAATTTAAGAAGAGTTTGAAATAACACCAGCACTAACTCTTAGAATACTCTGTTAACTTTTATTAAACAGTTCGATAAATTAAAATAAACAGTTTGTATAGCGAAATAAATTACATATGTTATCAATTAGATAACATATGTAATCAAAATCAACAGTTCGATTTTTAAAATGCATAACATTTGTAGTCAAAATCGACAGTTCGATAATTAAAAACACGAGATTTTATTGCCAAAAATTACATAACAATTGTAGTCAAATCAGCAGTTCTATAATTTGAAATAAAAAACTACTCATAGAATTCACGACAGAGCTTGCTAAAAAACTTCTTCTTGGAGTATAAAAAGTGCATATAACGAATTGCATAAACCATTGTTTACTGTGTGTGCGCTCCTAAAAATTAAGCTTAATACGGAAAACCGTAAGAAAAGAAAAAGCGAATGTTGCATTTTTACATATAAAACCATGTATAAATTAAACTTAATGACGAAAATTTATAAAATATTAAGAATCGGATGTTTAGGCATAATCGGACTTTTTGTAATAAGCGTAATTTTAGCTGGAATCTTTAGTGCAGACACAGGAACAAACAATTTGACTAATAAAGGAATCGCAACCAAAGAAATTGATAGTGTCCAAATAAAACAAAACTTAAAAATCAAAGACAGTATTGCGATTGTTAAAAAACAGAAAAAAGACAAAGCAGAAAAAGCACTAAAATCATTCAAAAAGAGTGAAGACGAATTTAAAGGAAACACTTTTTACAGAGATCCAAGAACACCATTTTATGCAAATAGGAATTTCATTTATCCATATATTGGACAAAAAGGAGATAATTATTGGTTAAGACTAAAATTGCAATACGCTTCTGATGATTGGCTGTTTATAAATAGAGGAATTTTATTGATTGACGGAGAGCAATATACGATAAGTGGAACTTGGGAAAGAGACAATAATTCAGGAATTTGGGAATGGTTAGATATGCAAGTTGGGACAAATGAACGGTTAATATTAGATAGAATTGCAAACTCTAAATCTGCTAAAGTAAGATACGAAGGAAGACAATATCACAATGACAGAACTATAACATCAAAAGAAAAAAGTATCATTAAAAAAACATTAGAGATTTACGATAATCTAAAATAAAAACTATACACAACAATGTATATATAGCATTCAGAACATTCATAAAAAATAAAGAATTGCTATCTTAGTGTTATAATGAGAATATAGACTATAAAGTATATCTAATTGTTAGCCACAACCGCAAAAAAAACTTATGAAAATAGAAAAACTGAACATTGAAAATTATCGAACCATAGAAAAACTTGAAATCAGTTTGGATTCTTATTATACAGCAATTTCAGGTAGAAATAATTCTGGAAAATCTAACATTTTAAGAGTTCTTAGATTTATCCTTGGTGATAATTCAATGTTTAGTGGAGATGACATAGAGATTAACTACAAATCTGATTTCCCTATTTGGAAGAAAAATGAAACAAATGAATCTATAAAAATATGTGCAACAATATTATTGTATAAAAATTTTGATTCATCTCTTATTAAATATGTTAATACATTTGGTTTAGGAAAAAAAGATGAGAAAGAGGAAAACATTACTCTTGAATTACATTTTGAGTTAAAAGCAGACATTTCTAATCCGATTATAAAATTAATTATAAACGAAGTAGAAATAGAGGAATATAAATCAAAAGAAATAGTTCAAAAAATAAGAAATACAAAAACACTTATATTTCATAATTCCACTCAAACTGATATGTCTTGGGCTTTCAGAAGAAATGTTCACGGATTTATTGATGATTTTACATCTCAAAGTAGTGCTGGTTTACAAAGTAAAAAACAAGCTCTAACTAAAGAATTAAAAAAATTAATTGAGCAACACAGAAAAGATTTATCTCAATTAATTGGCAGACTTGAAGATAAATATGATGTTGGTCTTAACTTCCCGGGAATAAATTTAGACAGAATTCCTTTCGAGATTACTTTAGGTGAAAAAGACTATGATATTCCTTTGGAAGATTGGGGAAGTGGAACAAAAAATAGAACTCTAATTTTAAAAAGTATTTTTAATGCAAAAAGAATAGTTGAATCAGAGGACACAGAAAATAAATCAACACCAGTTGTTATTATAGAAGAACCTGAAAGTTTTTTGCATCCTTCTGCACAAGCTGAGTTTGGAAGAATTCTTCAAGATTTATCTGAAGAATATAAAATACAACTAATTTGTACGACTCATAGTCCTTACCTTTTAAGTCACAAGAGTCCTAAATCAAATATTTTAATAAATAGAAAAATTGAACGTAAGAAATTACGAGAAGCATATGTTGAAGAAGTTAGTGATGATAATTGGAAAGCTCCATTTGAAACTGCTTTAGGAATGATAGGACCTGAATTTGAATCTCTAAAAGATGCTTTTTTCTCAAAAGACAATACAATACTTTTCGTAGAAGGAAAAATCGACAAAGAATATTTTGAATTATTAAAAGACGAAAAACACGGCTCTAATAAATTAGACTTTGTAGGAGAAATTTATTCTTATGACGGTTTTGGCTTTATGACAAATAATCAACTACTAAAATTCATTGTAGATAGATTCAGTCGCATTCTCATTACACTTGATTTAGACACTTCTAAAAAGGTAGAACCTAACCTTAAAAGAGTTGGATTAGTAAAAGATAAAGACTACATAATAATAGGAAAAGATACAAGTGGTAAAAGAAACGTTGAAGGTTTGCTTACAGATATCGTTATTAATAAAGTTAATGCAGAAAACACTGATTTAGTTCAAGGTTTAATGTCTGACGACAAAGAGGAAGTAAAGTCTGCAAAAAATTCACTGAAAGGTAAATATCTTGAAGAAATGAAACAAAACTCTTTACCTAATGAAGAATATTATGGAGAATTTTACAAAGTTGTTAAGAAAATAAACAAACAATTAAAAGGCAGTGGCTAACAATGGCTATAATTAATACGGGTTTTGGTGCTTACCCCAAAGTTTAATGCATTTAACCAAGTCCGCCAAATCTTTTTGATTTGGCTTTAAAAATAAAAAGATAAAACAAAACAAAAAGTTTTGGCTAAGTGCTTAATCGGAAATTAATTACTTTTAATTCCCGCACTAACCATAGCCGAGACGTTACCTGCAAGCTGAAAAAAAACCAGCCGCACAAATAGCACATTTGGTTTTTGCCAACGTTACAGCCAAAGCTTAAAAACCAAAAGAGCTATTTTTAGCCAACGCTCACCGAGAATAATGAGAATTGAAATATGACAATAGAAAATTACATTGACAACATAAATCAGAGATATAAACTCGGAAACGCTACTGAACATACTTTTAGAGGAGATTTACAGCAACTGATTGAAAGTTTAATCCCTGAAGTAAGAGCTACGAACGAACCGAAAAGACAATCTTGCGGAGCACCTGACTATATCTTGACAAAAAAAGATATTCCCGTAGGATTTATTGAAGCAAAAGATATTGGAGACAAAGACCTTGAAGGAAAAAAGAAATCGGTAAACAAAGAACAATTTGACCGATATAAAGCATCATTAGACAATCTGATTTTTACGGATTACATAGATTTTCATTTATACAATGACGGGGAATTTATCACAAAAATTGCCATTGCAGAAATAACTGAAAAAGGAATTGTTGCCCTTCCTCAAAATTTTGCAACATTTGAAAATCTAATCAAAGACTTTTGTACTCACATTGGACAAAACATCAAAAGTTCTAAAAAATTAGCAGAAATGATGGCGGGTAAAGCTCGCCTTCTTTCTGATGTTATTGAAAATGCTTTAACAAGTGATGAAACGCATAATGAAGACAGTACTTTAAAGGAGCAAATGATTGCCTTTAAAAATATTCTGATTCACGATATTACTCCAAAAGGATTTGCAGATGTTTATGCTCAAACGATAGCTTATGGAATGTTTGCTGCTCGTTTACACGACCCTACTTTAGATACTTTCAGCCGACAAGAAGCTTCTGAATTGATTCCGAAATCAAATCCGTTTTTAAGAAAACTCTTTGGTTACATTGCTGGACCAGATATTGACGACCGAATTAAATGGATTGTAGATAACCTAACTGAAATATTTTTAGCGTGTAATGTAGAAGAAATTCTTAAAAATTACGGAAAGTCAACAAAAATGGAAGACCCAATCATCCATTTTTACGAAGATTTTTTAAGTGAATATGACCCTGAACTAAAAGTACAAAGAGGAGTTTGGTACACTCCTGCTCCTATTGTAAATTTTATTGTTCGTGCTGTTGATAATATTTTAAAAACGGAATTTGATTTACCACAAGGTCTTGCCGATACAAGTAAAACGACTATCAAAGTAAAAACCGACATCCCAAATAAAAATTTTAAAAGCGGATATAAAGAAGTAGACCAAAAGGTGCATAAAGTTCAAATTCTTGACCCAGCCACAGGAACTGGCACTTTTTTAGCCGAAGTAATAAAACATATAAACAAAAAATTTAAAGGTCAAGAAGGTATTTGGAGTGGCTATGTTGAAAATCATCTTTTACCACGTCTAAATGGTTTTGAGCTCTTAATGGCAAGTTATGCAATGGCACATTTACAATTAGATTTGTTGTTAAAAGAATCTGGTTTTAAACCAACTAAAAACCAAAGAACAAGAGTTTATCTAACCAATAGTTTAGAAGAAGCTCATCCAGATACAGGTACTTTATTTGCAAATTGGTTAAGTAGTGAAGCGAATGAAGCAAACCATATAAAACGAGACACACCTGTAATGTGTGTAATTGGTAATCCACCGTACGCAATTAGTAGTAGTAATAAAGGGAAATGGATACAAAACTTATTAATTGATTACAAAAAAGACTTAAATGAACGTAAAATAAATATTGATGATGATTACATTAAATTCATTCGTTATGGTCAACATTATATAGATAAAAATGGAGAAGGTATTTTAGCATATATTTCAAGTAATAGTTTTCTTGATGGAGTTACACATAGACAAATGCGTAAAAATCTACTCGAAACTTTCGATAGTATTTATATAATAGATTTACACGGAAATGCTAAAAAGAAAGAAACATCACCAGATGGAACTGTAGACCAAAATGTATTTGATATTATGACAGGTGTTTCAATTAATATTTTTGTTAAGTCAAAAAAGAAAAAAGGAAAAACTTTAGGAAAGGTGTTTCACACTGATGTCTATGGAGTTAGAGATTTTAAATATGAATTCTTAATTAATAACAATTTTAATTCAATTTCTTGGAATAGCATTAAATACCAAGAACCATATTACTTTTTTGTTCCAAAAGACTTTTCAAATAAAGATATTTATCAAAAAGGCTTTAAAGTAAATGAGCTCTTCAGTAATTATAATACTGGAATACAAACAAAAAGAGATGCTCTTTGCTTACAATATAAGCAGAAAGAGTTAGAGCAAATCAAAAATGACTTTTTTAATTTAGATGATGAAGAAATTAGAAATAAATACAATTTAGTTGCTGATAATAGAGATTGGAAGATTCCATACGCAAAAGAAGATTTAAGAAATAACAAACCTAAAATAGTCAAGATAACACATCGTCCTTTTGACAATAAATGGACATTTTACACTGGAAAATCAAAAGGATTTATTGGTTATCCAAGAGGTAAGACTATGAAACATATGTTATCAGGAAACAATCTTGCTTTATTGTTAGGTAGACAAAATAAGTCAGACACTATAGATAGCTTTTTTATTACAAATCTAATGTCTGAAATGAAATGCGCAGAAAGAACAATTCAATCTTATCATTTGCCTTTATATATAGATAATGAAATTAATCAACAGCAAACGCTTATAAATGCCCCAGAAAGAATACCTAATCTAAATTCAGAGATTGTAAATGAAATTGCTGAAAAATTAGATTTGACATTCACTAATGAAAAAGAATTAACTAAAAATTGTTTTGCCCCAATTGATATTTTAGATTACATATATGCTGTTTTACATTCACCTAATTATAGAAAAAAATACAAAGAATTATTAAAAATAGACTTCGCAAGAATTCCTTTCCCAAAAGATAAAGAAACCTTTTTGCAATTAGTAAAATTAGGAGGTGAATTACGCCAATTTCATTTATTAGAAACCCCAAAGGTCGAAGAATATATTTCCAGTTACCCTAAAAGTGGTGATAATAAAATAACTAGAAAACTGTCAAAAAACGATATAGGATATGAACCAATTGACAACTCAAAAGGAAAGGTTTGGATAAATGATGAGCAATATTTTGAAAATATACCATTAACAGCTTGGGAATTATATATTGGAGGTTATCAACCTGCCCAAAAGTGGTTGAAAGACCGCAGAGAAAGAATATTAGAATTTGATGAGATTATGCATTATCAGAAAATAATAGTTGCTCTTTCAGAAACGGACAAATTGATGAAAGAAATTGATAATATTGAGATTGAATGAGCTACGTAACACTAACAAAAGAACAGTTGCTTATTGAGATTGACAATAAATCAAAAGCAATTATCAATATGGGGCAACAGCTAACGGCAATTACTCCCAAAATGGAAATATTTGATATTTTTTTGATTGCTGCATTAAACCGCACTGTTAATATTTCTAAGGCATATACATCATTAATTAGAGATAACAATTTTATTGCAGCTGCTCCATTAGTAAGAATTAATATTGACACATTGTTACGATTGTATGCTTCAATTATTTCAGAATACGACAGAAATACTTTTGCCTCTAAAGTTATGGGAGGTGAATTAATAAAGAAGATGAAACTTAGAGGAACTAAACAAAACTTAAGTGATTTTTTACTATATACTGAAATTTCAAAAGTTGAAAATATGGAATGGGTTACTGATATATATAAAGCAGCTAATTCATTTGTACATTTAGAAAAGTCACATATTTTTTCATCTTTAAAAGTTGCTGATGATAAAGAAAGAATTATTAATATGTCAATAGGGTTTCACGATTCATTTGTTCCAGAAAGCGAAAAATTTGGTTCAGCTGTTTGGATGAATAAGACAATTGATTCTATAATACAACAAGCTCAAATTTGGATGTATGAAAAAGCTCAAAGAGTAGGTTTTGATATTGAAAAATTGAATAAAACAAAAAGTTAAATACTATAGCTAATTTATTTAGAAACACATTTATAATATTTATTATAACATTTTCCCAAAATATGAATTCACAAAATCCAAAAAAAACATTTTTAGAAGTCTTAAAAGTTCATAATAAAGAAGTTCCAATAGCTAATTTATTAGCATTCTATTTTAGACCTAATGAAAAGCATAATTTGGATAGTTTATTTATAAACACATTGCTGAATACTGAATGCTACAACTTAATACCATATGATAAAAGTGGTTTATTAAAGAATAATGTTTCTAACCCATTTAATAAAATATCAATAAAGAACACAAAAGTAAAAACGGAAGTAAAAACAGAAAAGGATAAACGAATTGATATATTAATAGAAACCGATGATTTTGTTATCTGTATAGAGTTTAAAATAAATCACGATTTCAATAATCCATTAGAAATCTACAAAAAATACATTGATAAACATTATTCTAATAAAAATCAATATTTTGTAATTCTAACACCTTATAGCAAAATACCATTAGAAAAAACAAAAACTTATCTCGAAAACAATAAAGAATTTAAGCAAATACAATTAAGTGATTTTATTGAAAATATAACAGATAAACTACCAAATGATTATTTTAATAATAATGACGAAAACTCGTTCTACTTGAAAGATTTTATTCAGACAATTAAAAACCGTAGAATCCGCTCAAAAAGGCATAACAAACTAAATGAATTAAGTAAATATCTATTAGAGAATGATATTGTAAATGAATTTTACAATAATATTAATGGAGGATTTTTAGATATTAGAAAAGATGATTATCGTTTAAAAATTAGAATAAACGAAACGGAATTTAATATTGAAAAGTGGAAGAATGAAAAAGTTAAAGAAAAAACACTATTTTCAATTGATTATAATACAGATTTGAAAGTAATATTGGAAAAAATAAACAAAACCTGTGGCTAACAGGAAGGTTCAGGCATTTTTAGGAAGTCGCCAAATTTTTAAATTTGACGAATTGCCAAAAATAAAATAATCAGTAAAATTTAAAAATTCGGCTTGTGCTTATCCGAAAAGTAGTCGCTTATTTTCCGCACTACGTTTCATATACAAGACCGTTGTATGTAATTAAAAAAAATATGAGAACACAATTTAAGACCTTAATTCTTTTAATTTTTCCAATACTTGCATTTGGACAAAATGACTTCATAGAATCCGAATTATATAATACTAAAGAACTTAATGAAATATATACAGCCGAAATTGGAAATTCAATTATAGTATCTGGTTATGAAAAAATCACTCAAGCATTAGAAGTTATATCCTCGCCTGAATTAAAGATTGGAATTATTAAATACCCAATTAAAGCTGGAGACAAATTACCGTACTATGGTATTACAAGAGAAATATGGATGTTATATTGTTATGATGAAGAATATCGCTATCCTCGAGGCACAGTAGGAGTCGCTTATAATACCGAAACAAAAATTTATATTCCTTATGTAAAAAACAGTGGAAAAGGATTTATAACCAAACAATCTAAAAAGGGCAATATTGAAGTTATTAAAACCACAATAGTTGATAAAAATTGTGAAGATTGTTTTAAAAAAGAACTAATTTATAATGGAAAAGAAGGTGATGTTGTAAAATTCACATATCGCGAGTTCATAAATAATATGATTCGCCCTGCCTTTAACCAAGATTTATCATACGACTTAAACGAAGGAAAAATAATAGGCTTTAAAGGATCAAGAATTGAAGTTATAAATACATCTAACATTGGAATAGAATACAAAGTTCAAAAATATTTTGAATAAAAAAACTACATACAACACGGTGTATAATTAATTGCTTGTTCACTGCCGACTTACGAACATTCCTGCGGAATATTCTATCTGTGATTTATTTGCTAAATTAGTTCCTTAATCACGCAACTAACCATACACAAGACCGTTGGCAATAATACCGAAAACTAAATTTAATTATGATAAAAAAGAAACTTTATTGGTTTAGATATCTAAGATATGCATTAAATTCTCTTTGGTATCATATCTTATTCCCTGTAGGCACTAAAAGTGATGATTTCAGTAAATAATGGAATAAAGATTGAATTAAACACCTTGAGTTTGTCAACTCCATTGTCAACCAAAAAAATAAAGCCTTGAAAATCAATGATTTACAAGGCTTATTGTACAGGCGGGGAGACTCGAACTCCCACACCGTAAAGCACTAGATCCTAAGTCTAGCGTGTCTACCAATTCCACCACGCCTGCATTTGTCCCAAAAGGGATTGCAAATATAAAAAATAGTTTCTTAATTCAATTAACTTTATTTAAGAAAATATTGCTTATTGATTTTGTATTTTTGAAAGAATCTTAAAACAACTAAAATATGCTACATTTTCAATCCTATATTGAAGAACATAAAGATAGATTTCTGAATGAACTTATAGACCTTCTTAAAATACCATCTGTAAGTGCAGATCCTGCTTACAAGGATAATGTGTTTCAAACTGCAGACATTATTAAAGACAGTCTTTTAAAGGCTGGTTGTGATCATGTTGAAATTTGTGAAACTCAAGGTTTCCCAATCGTATATGGCGAAAAAACAATAGATAAAAACTTACCTACCATTCTCGTTTATGGACATTATGATGTACAACCTGCAGATCCTATTGAATTATGGGATTCACCACCTTATGAACCTGTAATCAAGAAAACAGCTATTCATCCAGAAGGCGCGATATTTGCTCGCGGTGCTTGTGACGATAAAGGTCAAATGTATATGCATGTCAAGGCTATGGAGTTTATGACAGAGACCAATCAATTACCATGTAACGTCAAATTCATGATTGAAGGAGAAGAAGAGGTTGGCAGTGTAAATCTTTCTACGTTTGTGAAAGCTAATCAAGAAAAACTGAAGAATGATGTCATACTCATATCAGATACAGGAATGATAGCTCAAGATGTACCGTCAATCACTACTGGTCTTCGTGGATTAAGTTATGTTGAAGTTGAAGTTACTGGTCCAAACCGCGATCTTCATTCTGGATTATATGGAGGTGCTGTAGCAAATCCAATAAATATTTTAACCAAAATGATTGCGTCTTTACATGACGAGAATAATCACATCAGCATTCCTGGGTTTTATGATAAGGTTGAAGATCTTTCTGATGCTGAACGTTCAGAAATGGCAAAAGCTCCTTTTTCATTGGATGCCTATGAAAAATCAATAGGTATCGATTCCGTTTATGGTGAAAAAGGCTATTCAACTAATGAGCGTAATTCTATTAGACCAACGCTCGATGTCAATGGTATTTGGGGTGGCTATATTGGTGAAGGCGCAAAAACAGTGATTGCAAGTCAGGCCTTTGCTAAAATATCGATGCGTCTAGTGCCAAATCAAGAATGGGAAGCGATTACAGAGTTGTTCAAAACACATTTTGAAAGCATTGCTCCTGCTGGTGTAACAGTGAAAGTTACACCTCATCATGGCGGACAAGGTTACGTTACACCAATTGACAGTATTGGTTATGAAGCAGCTTCAAAAGCATATTATGATACGTTTGGAAAAAAACCAATACCACAAAGAAGTGGCGGAAGTATTCCTATTGTATCACTATTTGAACAGGAGTTAAAAAGCAAAACGATATTAATGGGATTTGGTTTGGATAGCGATGCTATTCACTCTCCTAACGAACATTTCGGCGTTTGGAATTACTTTAAAGGCATTGAAACGATACCTTTATTCTACAAGTATTTTACGGAGCTCAGTAAATAAACAAAATGCCACCAATTAATAGTTGGTGGCATTCTTTTTTTCTTTGGAAATTGGAAGACTTTAAAACTGTCTTATTTTTTCACAATCTTATAAGTTCCAGATTTTTCATCTGTGCTTACCTTCAGAAAGTAGATCCCTTGAGGTAAACTTTTGATATTTAATTCTGTGCTTTCCGTTATCGTTTTATTAAGAACTAGTTTCCCGGAAACATCAAACAAGTTTACATCGGTAGATATTTCCGAAGAGAGTTCTATCATAATAAAATTTTGAGCTGGTATTGGATATATTTTCAATTCATCCGCAGAAAAAGAATCCAGACCTAAAGTATCAAATACTAAACACTCGCTGCGCTCTGTGCATGTCCCAGAAGTTACTTCTACGGCATAACTACCATTTGCCACTGGAGTAAAAGATTGATTTGTTGCGCCAGAAATAGCAGTATCTGTATCACAGTTAAACCATTGATAATTAGAAGAATTTTGATTGGATGTAAGCGTTGTCGTGGTTTGCGCTACCGTATTATCTACAGCAACTAAACTTCCCTTAGTCACCATATAACCGGTTACTAATTTCACCATCTCATTTAAGTACGGTAAATCTAGCGTCGCAAAACGATCTTGAGCTGTATGATAAAAAGGTGTTTCATCATTGGTTTCCCATGATTCTCCTACTAATAAAGCAGTATATCCTGCTCCCCAAAAACTGGCGTGATCACTAGCAGTCGTTCCTGGATTAACTTCTATAACACTTAAATCAAAGGGATATGCGTTTAAAACTGCAATAATATCGTCTTTCATTGCCACAGAACCTGCGATATTTCGATAGTCAATATCAAACTCATTATCTCCCGGTTGCCCAACAGCATCCCCATCATAACCAATCATATCCATATTTAAAACACCAAGAATATTATCGCCATGAGCAGCTGCTTGATTAGCATAAAACTGAGAACCACGAAGACCTATTTCCTCCTCATCCCAAAGTGCGTAAATAATGGTATTATCTAAACATTGTGTAGATAACAATCTAGCAACTTCTAGAACTGCAGCGGTACCAGACGCATTATCATCTGCGCAAAAATCTGCTACAGTATCGTAATGTGCACAAACAATATAAATATCATTAGGGTTGGTTTTACCAATTTGAGTTGCAATAACATTTCTACCGTTAGTATTAAAGAGTTGTTCTGTTATGGTAATATTATCTAGTACCTCAAATTGCTCAACAAGATAATTTCCAGCTAATTCATTACTAGCTTGTTCTCTATTTAATATAGTAACTGTGTTACCGTTAACTAGCGTTGTTTGTTCTCCTGAAAACTCATTAATAGTGACTGCTATTTTAGCAATATCAACTTGATTGATGATATCTTCAATGTTTTGTGAATATGAAGAAAATGTACATAGTAAAATGCACAGTATTGCAGTGTGTAAGGCTTTCATTGTAGGGGTTTTTCTTATTCTAATGTTCCAAATATAGTGTATTTGAACTATATTATTTTAATGCAATTTTGTTTTTAACAATATTAACTCTACATTTGTAGAGTTAATTCTAAACATGTAGAGCAATGCAATTATCTAGAACCGAAGAACAACTCATGCAATATATATGGAAGCTTGAAAAAGGTTTTATGAAAGATTTACTGCTAGCGTATCCAGAACCAAAACCCGCAACAACCACAGTTGCGACCCTTTTAAAACGCATGATAGATAAAGGTTTTGTTGCCTATAAGCTCTACGGAAAATCGCGTGAATACTATCCCTTGGTTAAAAAGAAAGACTATTTCTCCAAGCACGTCAACACACTTATTAAAACATTTTTTAATGATAGTGCTTCGCAATTTGCTTCTTTTTTTACCAAAGAAACAGATCTCACCAAAGAAGAATTAGAAGACTTGAAAGCTTTAATTGATAACGAAATTAAAAACAAACCAAAGTAGATTAGTACTATAACAAATAGAGAGAATCTACAAGGTTCAATGAGACAATAAAAAAACAATAAAAACCATCAAATTAAATAGTTATGCTCATCTACCTTTTAAAATTTAGTGCTTGCCTTGCTATTTTTATGGTATTCTATAAGCTGTTATTCGAAAAATCTAGTGTCCATAAGTTTAAGCGCTTTTATTTGCTAGCCACATTGGTTTTGGCACTTGTGATCCCATCATTAACTTTTATTGAGTACATAGAGCCTGTCATCGATAAAGAACACAACTCTTTTGTAGTCTCCGATTCTGATATGGTTGAAACCATTCCAGAAGTTATTGAAGTAAATTATACACCAATCATTTTGTGGTCACTTTACGGTTTGGGTATTTTCGTTTTTCTATTGAAATTTTGCATCAACCTCAATACTATAATTTCTAGAATTAAGAATAATCCTAAACTAAAAACGGGAAGTTTTATACACGTATTGGTTTCTAATTTAAAAACCCCACATACCTTCTTTAATTATATATTCTTCAATAAACACAAGTTTGAGCAGAATGACATCCCAAAAGAAGTGCTTATACATGAACAAACACATGCAAAACAAAAACACAGTATTGATGTGCTTCTTTTAGAACTGTTACAAATCATATTCTGGTTTAATCCTTTAATCTATCTACTAAAACGCGACGTAAAACTCAACCACGAGTTTCTAGCAGATCGCGCTGTTTTGCAAAACGGAATTGAACCATCAACATACCAAACCATTTTATTGGCTTTCTCATCAAAAGCCGAACACCAAGAATTAGCAAATGCCATTAATTATTCATCAATCAAAAAACGATTTACAGTCATGAACACACACACATCAAAACGATCCATTTGGCTAAGAAGCCTATTAATTTTACCAGTATTAGCATTATTATTTTATGGGTTTACTGAAAGTGAACAGCTTGAAATAGAAATTATTCCACCAGAAATTATCGAATTATATCTTAATGAAGATGGAGAGCTTTTACTTGAAAATAAAATAATAACTTATGAAGATATTGAGGAGCTGTATCGTCGAGATTTAAAACTACAGGTGACCATAAAAGTTTTCCAAGATGCCGATGTGAAAATCGCAAAAGATGTCTCCAAGAAATTGAAGGAGATCGGTATAAAAAAAATGACAGTGTGTACCAGTAGAATCTCAGAATTTCAAAATGATTCACAAGAGGAGGCTACGCCAAAGCAAGTTGCAGAATACAATATACTTGCAAAAAAAATTAACGCGCAATCCAAAAATAATCCAATCATTAAACTCAAAGATATTGAACGCATAAACTATTTATACAAACTCATGAGTACTACTCAAAAGGAAAGCGCACAACCCTTCCCGAATTTCCCGCCTCAACCTCCAGCTCCAACGCCTCCAGTAAAAGTTATAAAAAACGAAATAACTTGGATCTTATTAAACAGCAAAGGGCAGTTTTCAGTTAATGATAAATCAGGCTCGTTGAAGTCTGTTGAAGCTAAATTTAAAAGCGTATGGAATGATAAAAACAAATCAAAAAATATTGTGTTTAGGCACGAAAATAACTCCCCAAGCGATATGGTTAATAAAGTCAACACACTAATCGACCTATATAATTTAGATAACATTTCTGATACACTTCCGCCGCCGCCGCCGGGAAATCAAACACAGCAAAACCAGCCAACCGGAAAAGAAGTGACTGCCTACAATGCCTATGCCAAAGCAATAAAACAACAAACTATTGATATAGGACAAGGCAAATTGATTCCTCCTGTAAGTGAAAAGGATTTAGTAAACTTTACAAACATTTATAAAAGAATGACCGACAAGCAACGTAACAACGCTGAATCATTCCCAGATGCATTACCGCCACCAATTCCAGAAGATGCAACACAAGAGCAGCGCGCAAAAATGAAGTCTGCAATTAATGACTTTGAAAAAACCTATAAGCGTAAAGTTCACCAAGCAAAAACTGACAATGACGAAATGATTAGTGTAATCGTCAATGATGATGTTTACGAACAAACTCAGGACAAGAACAAAGTGAAAACCGGTTTTCAGAAAATTAATGGAACTCTTCACTATTATGTTAGCATTAATGCTGCAATAAAATACTATAACAGACAGGGTTTTGAAGTCAACAAAACCGGCGTTAAAATTAGTAAAAGGCAGGTAAATGCTTCTGACGTGCTTCCTGGGCAATACATCACAAAAGTATATAGTGATAGTAAGGTTGTCTCAGAGTTTAAGGACAATGAGCCAAATACGTATAAAGACAAAATTGATATTCCGTCACCTCCCCGACCAATATCACGTTTAGACCATATTATCGCTATGGCAAAAAAGGACGCTACCTTTTTCTATGAAGGACAAAAAGTCTCATCAGACAGCGCTATTCAACTCGTTAAAAAGCACGATGAACTCAACCTATTCACAAAAGATCTTGCAACTAATAAACCTAGAGTATTTTTAACGAAGGACACAACAATACCAGCGGACACTGAAATATTGCCAAAGAGTAACAAATAGTTATTATTTTCTAACTAAAAAGCCTTTAGATTTTTATATCCAAAGGCTTTTTTATGTTAAATCGTGTAACAAAACATGAGGTTTTGCGTTCTAATAGTCAATCAATCAAAAAACACTCATCATGTTAAAAAAATTCTTCATCATCTGCTCTGGAGCAGATACAGATATTCTAGACAATTGCGCCATTGGCGAACAAAACAAATTTGCAGGCATTGGGGCTACTGTGTTTTTTACTGCAGTAATGGCTTTTATAGCTTGTAGTTACGCGTTATATACTGTTTTTGATAATGCCTTGGCAGCTATTTGCTTTGGTTTTATTTGGGGTTTATTAATTTTTAATTTGGACCGTTTCATCGTTTCGACAATTAAAAAACGGAACAATAGTATTGACGAAATAATCCAAGCATCACCGAGAATCATTCTTGCAGTTATTATTGCTATTGTGATTTCAAAACCTCTTGAACTCAAAATTTTTGAAAAGGAGATTAATCAAGTTCTTTTAGAGCAAAAGAATGATTTAACAATCGCTAATCAAAATCAGATAGCTGCACAGTTTACACCTAATGTTGATGCCTTGTCTTCGGAAATTTTAAACCTCCATTCCCAAATAGCAACCAAAGAAACGGAAGTCAACGCGCTTTATGATATTTATATTACTGAAGCGGAAGGTACTGCTGGCACAAATCTTTTAGGCAAAGGACCCGTTTATAAAGAAAAGCGGGACAAACACGATGCTGCTTTGGCAGAGTTACAACAATTAAAAGCCGATAATAAAACAAAAATTGCTGCGACCGAAAATCAAATCACCCAGCTTAATTCTAATTATGATGCTCAAGTAGCGACTACACAACCTATAATTGACGGGTTTGATGGGTTGATGGCTCGCATTAATACCCTAGGCGAATTACCTTTTCTCCCATCGTTATTTATTTTGCTTTTGTTTTTAGCTATTGAGACCTCTCCTATTTTCGCAAAATTAATGTCACCAAAAGGAGAATATGATTATAAACTAGAAGATGCAGAAACTGCTGTAAAAACTTGGGTTGAGCAAAAAATAAGTGAACGTAAAATTTTATTGAAAACAGACCAAAAACTTAACAATAGAATTTACAATGATATAGCCGAAGACGACGACATCTACACGTATAAACTTAAAAAAGCACGAGAACTCATACAATTACAAGCAGATAGCTTTTTTAAACATCAAAAAAATGTACTCTAAATTTTAAGTACCTTTAAATTCTAAATATATACTTATGAAATTTGCATCTTTCTTTTTATTGGTCCTTCTCTTTTCTTGTCAAACAGAAATCAAAGAGGTTGAACTTCCAAACGCTTCCGAAGAAAACATGGAAGAAGCCATAACCGCAATTAAAGAGGTGATGTCTGCTCAAGAACTAGCATGGAACAAGCATGACTTAGAAGGGTTCATGGACGGCTATTGGCAAGACGAAAACCTTAAATTCTATGGTAGCAGTGGTCTAACGAAAGGTTGGAATAACACACTAGCAAACTACAAAAAGGGATATCCAACTAAGGCAGAAAGTGGTATACTACGTTTTGTCATCAATGATATTTCTAAAATTGAAAACGGAAATTATTGGGTTATGGGAGAATACCATTTAACACGAACAGTTGGCGATGCCAATGGTGTGTTTATGATTATCTTTAAAAATATTGATGGTCAATGGAAAATCGTTGCCGATATGTCCTGCTAAGGCTATTTGTGTTTTACATTTTTGATAAAATTAAATGCTTTTTATTCTTTACACGAATTAGCAATCTAAAATTCATGAACTCTATATTAAAAAGCATGCGTAAAGTCAGCTAAAAACAAAATATAGCATCAGTTGCAGTTTATTTTTATGCTAAAGTAGAACGGAAAAAAGGGTGTTCTATAATTGTCATTTTAGAGCAACGCTGATATAAAGTATTAATTACGCAGCTTCTTCTGTTTTAAAATGATTAAAGAGGTTGCTTTGACCAAACCCAATGATTGATAAGCGCTTGTTTTTGACTAATGCTTCATTGTGTAATTGTGCAATTGCATTTACACCATAACGATCAATACTCGTCAAATTTTCAATGCTAACTGTAACGGCATTTGTATTTCTAAAAATATTTCGAAATTGTTTTTTAAACAAATGAATGTTATGTCTATCTAAACATCCTTTTACAGTAAAGTAGTTGTTTGTATGCGTGATTTCTAGGTTCATAATATCGGATTTAGGTTAAATTTGAATAACTCTAGTTTGCTATCAATCAACATTATGATATCATAAATGTCCTGATTTAAATACAGCTTACACTATATTTTCGACCAACTGTATAATTGGTAAGATTTGGATTATAAACGGACATGTTTATTCGATAAAACACACATTTAGACTAGGTTGAATTTCTCATTTATACTTTTACCACCTTATTTTCTATGATAAAACGGCAACATTATGCCATACCATTTAATATTAATTATTTTTACTCTTAATCCAATCTCATTTTAAAAAAGTTAAATCATGAAACTACCCTCTCTTTTTTGCGCTTTACTTTTCATATTATCTGTTTTTAGTTGCAACACCACACAACATGCTGTGGCTTCACAACCTTTAAAAGAAATTTCAACTTTTGAAAAACTAGCCTCTATAAAAAATGTAGTTACTATAGAAAAAAAAGAACCGTCAAGTCATTTTGATGAAAATTATGAAATTTGGTTTGAACAACCTGTAGATTATAATGATGTTTCTAAAGGCACATTTAGACAACGTGTATTCTTAGGGTTTGAAAGTCAAACTTTACCTGTCATTGTAGAACTTAGAGGTTACGGCATTGGATCTGAAAGAGCAGGAGAACTAGCTGCGCATTATAAAGCCAATCAATTAAGCATAGAACATCGTTTTTTTAATAACTCGCGACCAGAACGTATTGACTGGAACACCCTAACTATTGAAAATGCGGCTAAAGATCAAACCACTATTATTGATGCCATTAGAAATGCTATATATCCAAATGCTAAATTTATAACTACTGGGATTTCAAAAGGATGCCAAACCACTATGGCGCATCGTCGGTTTTTTCCTAATAATGTCGATGCAAGTGTCTGCTATGTTGGACCTTTAAATTACCAACGTGAAGATCCTAGAGTCTATGAATTTTTAAAAAATGTAGGAACTAAAGCAGATAGAGATAAAATAGAGGCGTTTCAAAAATTATGCTTTGATAACAGATCTGCATTATTACAAATGATAACTAAAGAGGGATTAAAAAAGAACATGACTTGAGAATTTGGTGTTGAAAAAGCGATAGATTATACCATTCTTGGATACTCCTTTGCATTTTGGCAGTGGGAAGTTCCTGTTGGGAATATTCCGTCACGAGAGGCTTCCGCAAAAAACATTTATAAGCATCTTATTAAGGTTGTTGGTTATGGCTTTGTTGAAGAACAAGCGGTTAATAACCTTCAGGCTTACTTTTGGGCAGCATTGACACAACAAGGGATTTATGGCTATGAAACAGCTCCTTTTAAAAATTACTTAAAAACAGATCTCATTTATAAGTTTGACTGGGCCTTTCCAAAAGGTATTTCGAAAGAATATGACTTAAATGCTATGCAAGAGATTAAGTCCTATTTAGATATTTCCGCAGAAAAAATACTATTTATTTATGACGAATTTGATGCTTGAAGTTCTACTGCTGTGGCATTAACTGATACTGCGAAGAAGAGAGCGCTTTACAAATTTGTATAACCTAAAGGTGATCACCAAACTCGAGTTAACAGTTTCTCATCGAAGAAGCATCAGTCTATTTACGATATTATTGATGGGTGGATTGCTGATTAATTAACGGTACTCTTGAACTGTTTATTTATACAAATGTTTACGCGTCCTCGTCATCTATACTTTATAAAAACTCATTTACTCCCATTCAAAATTCCAAATTGGTGTTTGATTTAATAAATGTTCCACAAAATAATTCCATCGCTTTTTAGTAAAATACTTACGATGGTCACCTTGGTAACCATGTCGCTGACTCGGTAAAATCAGTAAATCAAATTCTTTATCTGCCTTAATTAAAGCTTCGGCCAGTTTAAACGTTGCCGATGGATTTACATTCTCATCTAGTCCACCGTGAACTAATAAAAGTTTACCTTTTAAATTTTTAGCATTTGTAATGTTTGATACGCTCTCATAGGTATCATCAACTGGCCATCCTTGATACATTTCTGGCCACCAAGCTTTTTCCATTCTAAAATCGTGGTCTGCAGAACTCGCAACGCCAACTTTATAAAAATCAGGAAATCCTAACATAGCTCGTCCTGTATCGTATCCTCCAGCTGAATGACCAAAAATCCCCACTTTTTCTGTATCAATCCAAGAGTATTTATCTCCTAAATACTTAATTGCCAAGACATGATCTTCCAAATTATTTTGCATGTTTTTATAAGAATGATCTTGAAATTCTTTTGACCGTCCAGAGGTACCTAAACCATCTACCACCATAACTACAAACCCTAATTCTGCTAAAGATTGATTCCTAAAGCCTTGGTTAAATGACTTTGGAAATACTTGCGTATGAGGACCAGTATAGGTCGCATCAATTATTGGATATAATTTTGAAGCATCAAAATTTGTTGGCTTCCATAACGCTCCATATATAGTGGTTTTACCATCTTTTGCAATGAGTTCAAATACTTCTGGGGCTTTCCACCCTTTTGACATTGCTTCATCTGTATTAGCATTTGTCAATGTTGTCAAGACGTTTCCAGAAGTCGCCTCTCTTAAAACAGTTGTCGTTGATATACTTACCGTTGAATAAGTATCTACAAAATATTTCCCGTCTTCGGAAAAATCAACTTGATGATGCGCTAATTCCGGTGTTAACAACGTTACTTTACCGTTAAAATCAACTTTATACAGTTGCTGATGATAGGGATTGTTATTGGTTTCTTTACCTGAGGCTAAAAAGTAAATAATCCCGTTTTTCTTATCAAGATGTTCAATGCTATTGATATAATAACCGTCACCCGTAAGCAAACTTGTTATGTTGGTTTTTAAATCGACAATGTGAAACTGCCTCCAACCTGTTCTTCCTGATAAGAATATAAGTTTCTGTTTATCATCTACGACAACAAATTCAAAATTATCAATTCCAGTATTACTTGTTTCTTCAACGAGTATTTGTTCTGTATTAGAATTTAAATCCATACGCTTTACGTATTCTTTTAGATAGCCTCGCTCTGGATATCTAGCATAAAATACGCCTGATGTTTTTGACCAATCGCCAGATACAGAATTAATATGAGTCCCAGTAGGAAGCGTAGTTTTTACTTCTTTTTTCGTTTCAACATTATAAAACACTGGCGTGATTTTCACCATTGTAGTATCTCCAGGCGAACCACGATAATAAGACAGTAACTTAGGCTTATACAGAGAATCTATACTATAATCAAGAAGGTACATTTTTTCAGCCGTTCTAAAATCAGCTATTCGGGTTGATATCCATTTTGAATCTTCAGACCAATTCACTGAGAAGTGTTTTTGGCGTTCTCCATTTTCACCTTCCATGATATCATCCCAACCATAATAGGTTGCGTATTCATAATCTTTTTTGCCATCAACACTTAATTGATGTTCTTCTTCATCTACTGTCGATTTTATAAATAAATTATAATCTTTAGTATAAGCGATCCAGTTCCCATCTGGTGATTTCGATTCAAAAGCGTTCTCTTCTTTTTTCTTTTCTGAAGGTTTTACTTTGAGGTCATAGGTTCTCAAATTCAATTCATAATCTTGTCCTTCCGAAGAAAATGTGAGCCTTTTTGGTGCTTTTTCTAAATTACTTAACGACAAGTGGTTGGCGTCAAAAGGCTTATTTGTTAGCTCTTTTAAAGCTTCAGCTAATTTTTTATGATCAAATAGTGATTCTAATTTCTCGTTTTTGAAAGCTACTGTTTTATAAGACTTCCCTAGTTTGCTATAATCGATAAACCAAATTCCAGAACTGTCCTTAAACCAATTTACTTGTGTATTGAGATTGAATGCTGTTTTATTGTAGATATTACTATACATATAACTTACAGCCCTTTTATAGTCATCTTGTGTTACTTTTTGAGCTTGAATTGACCCTATTGAAAGGCTCAGTACGATAATAAAAAAATACAATTGTTTCATCTGCTTTGGTTGTTGATATTATATAGGGCTAATATAACAATTTGACTTTCAATTATTATGGTGTTATATATTTAAATATTTGACCAACTTTGAACCCCTAAGATCAGGGCCTATTTTATATATTAAATGGCATAATTTTCAAACTATAATAAAGCAAACAAAATTACCATGATGCATACTTTAAGACCTATAGACATTGCATTACTCGTTTTTAATCTTTTCAATAAAACTATTCACGCGTCTTTCAAGAATTGATAGGGTCACTGTGCCTTGCTCTAGTATAATTTCATGGAATTCTCGAATATCAAACTTAGCACCGAGTTCTATTTCTGCTTTTTGTCGCAATGCTCTTATTTTGAGTTCCCCAATCTTATAGGAAATGGCTTGTCCAGGCCATGAAATGTAACGATCTGTTTCTGTAGTGACCTCATGGATTGACAATGCTGTATTTTCAGCTAGGTAGTCAATCACTTGTTGTCTAGTCCAACCTTTTGCATGGATTCCTGGATCAACAACTAAGCGACATGCGCGCCACATTTCATAAGTGAGCTGACCGAATTTCTCATAAGGCGTGGTGTAAATATTCATTTCATCAACTAAATACTCAGCATATAATCCCCAACCTTCACCATAAGCAGATAAGTACAAGTCTCTTCTAAAACTTGGAATAATTTTAGGTAATTCATTGTTTAATGAGATTTGTAAATGATGACCAGGAACTGCTTCATGTGCAGTTAACGCAGGAATTGTATACAATGTTCTACTCGGTAAATTATAAGTGTTTACCCAATAAAATCCAGCAGTGGTTTCGCTATTTGAAGGGGAATAACGTCCTCCTGTATAATTTGGAGCGAGGTCTGCGGGAACGGGAACGACTCCATATGGTTTTCTAGGTAATGTTTTAAAAAATTTAGGTAATTCTGCATCTATTCGTTTAGCAATATCCCTTGCAAACATTAGCAACTCGTTTGCAGTTTTTGGATAAAATTGCTCGTCAGATCTAAGAAACGCTATAAAATCGGCGAAGCTCCCTTTGAATCCTAAATCATCAATAATACTTTGCATTTCTGCTCTGATTCTTGCCACTTCCTTTAATCCAATTTGATGGATATCATTTGCGGTGTATTGATTACTCGTTGTAAAATAATTAATTCTATTTTGATAAAATGCTTCACCATTTGGAAGTGTTGATATCCCCAAACCTTTTCTAGTATTAGGAAAATATTCATCTTCAAAAAAGCGCTTAATTTTTTTGTATTGATTGACCGCATTGTGTTGAACGCTCGTTTTCGCAACATTAACAATAGAATCTTTTAGTGGTGTAGAAAAAGAGTCTGGCAACTTAAGAAATGGCTTATAAAACGCACTCGTTGTAACATCTGTAACGATGTGTTTGTTGTAGGTGTCTGTATAATTATTAAAAATGACTCCTGGCTGTGCCATCCCTTCTTCTATTGCTGCTCTTAACAGGTTTAAATTATAATTAACTCTTTTTGGAACGCCATCTAGTAATTTCAAATACGCTTTTACCTGTTCAATGTTTTCAAAGGTTATCTGTCCCATTCGACTTAAGCTCAAATGAAACGCAGCCTCGTTTGTAATTGTATTCAAGTACGTTTTATAAACGTTTGTATCTATTTCATCTTGTAAAACAAACAGTAATAATTCTTTTGAGATCTTTTCGGTCTCAGATAAGCCTTCATCTAAAATTTTTTCTAATTCTAGGCTTAGACCTTTCGCAAAATCAGCTTCGGCCTGATGGTATTTGATGGTATTTTCAACAGAACTATTCCTTTCAAAACCATAATTTCTTTCTGTTTCATATTTTGAGATAATTACCTTTAGCTTTTCAGAATCTGAAAGTGATTGAAAGGATAGAAACCCAAAACATATAATGACTAATAAATACCTAGACCTTCTCATATAATTTATATAAAAATAAAACTTTTTGATTTTTGAACTTAGCTTTTAAGTGTCTTAAAATTACTAAGAATTTTCAACTTTGAGTTCCCTAGAAGTAATTCATTTGGTTAAACCCAATAACTAAATGGTATCATCCAACATCTAATTGAATCTATACCAACGCCGATGAAACGATTATCACTAAAAGGCGAATAAGGGAGCAACAAGAGCTATAAATGGGTCAAACCTCAGCACACGAAATTTAATGTGCACTATTGAGTTGTAGATTAAACGTTTTGTCTGTCAGGTTAGCTTTTGTAGATAATGAAGTTTTAATGTGATGTTGACCTGCAATCAGATGTTCCTAATTCGGTTTATATGAGCCTCAATATATATTGGCTTATGCACTAGCTTTTTAGATACTGGATATTTTTTCAACACGGATTGTGGTCGTATTGGTCGTTTTTTAAATCCATCTCCACAATTTGGACAAGCCTCTTTTAATAGTGTTACACAATTATCACAGAATGCACACTTCATCCCGCAGATCATTGAATCATAAGGCAAGTCTATTTATACACTTCGCAAGTTGGTCTAATCTCTAACGCGTCACTTATAGTTTTTTAACGTATTCTGTTATAATGACAGTTAACGTTGGCCCTACTTTGCCTTCAATAAAGGTTTCGTTTTCATGATCTAAACGAATGTTTCTAACAGCAGTTCCTTGTTTTGCTACTTGACTAGACCCTTTAATCTTAAGATCTTTAATCAATACTACAGAATCTCCTACTTGCAAAATCACGCCATTTACATCTCTATGAATTAATTGATCTGGATCTGCCTCACCTTCTCCTGTAGATTTAGCAAACTCTAAGACATCATCTTCCATATACATCATGTCTAACAAATCTTTAGGCCAACCTTCTTTTCGTAATCTAGATAATTGTCTCCAGGCTGCAACTTGAACTGCCTGATGTTCGCTCCACATACTATCATTTAAACACCTCCAATGGTTAGCATCAGTAATTTCTGGATCTTCAATTTGACTCACGCAGACTTTACATGCTAATAACGATTTTTCTAAACTCTCATCTTTTATAGGAGCTAGTGTATGTACTTGTAAATGTTCTACGCTACCACATAATTCACATTTACTATCTGCTCTCTTACCTAATTCTCTTTCTAAACTCATTATTATCTTTTATGATTCAAAAATACACTTATTATTTTAAGCTTTCTCGCATTTCCTTGGCCATTCCTGTAACACAAACTTCTAATAGCTTAGCCGATTTAGAATTAAGAGTAATCTCATTTGTTAGTGCTGGAAGTAATACGGTTTCAACTATTTTAAAGGCTTATGCCTTTATAAACAACATTACTTACTTCATAAAATTTACGTTGACATCAGAAATTTGCTAGTTTTCATCTGTGTTATCGTTATCCGTTTCTTTTGATAAGACTGCATCAAATTATATCAGCATCAAATTCTTTCTATGAGTGTAGTCATAAATTTTGCCGGATATACTTTCATTTTTTATTTTTATTTAAAACTTACTTTGATAGTGGAGATTATCAACTTGTTTTTCCAATTCTATTTTTGTTAAATACTCTACAACTGAAAACAACTTTTGAAACAGTGTTTTCTTTCTACTATGTTTTTCTAAGATTTCCTTATCATATCTGGCAATAGCCTCTTGATGCTCGCTAATTGTTTGAATTACAAAATTTAAGCCTTGATTTTGTTTGTTTAATAAATTTGCATTTACATACCCTAAATGATTTAATTTAAATTGATTAAACATATATCGTGCTCCTGATCTTACTGCTGACATATCTGACTTGAATTTTCTGATATTCACAATTGACACATTATCACATTGTTCTTTTACCTCCTTTAAAAGTGAGTATGTATCATCCTTACTATCATTATTTACTAAACAGAACTCAATGTTTTTTGCCTTATTACAATAATTGATAAAAAAATTAATGTTGATCTCTTTTTCGTAGTTATGAAATATGATTATAATTCCTGTTTTCATTTAATATGATAATTGATTAAGTAACGTTAAGCATTGTTGAATCGGCTGCTAACTATAAATAAGCTCGAGTAAAATCAGATTGGCAGTTCCTATAGTTCAGTTTAAAACTGTAGGTGATCCAAAAGTAGATATCGCTCCTATTTAGATCCAACAGCACCAGTGATTTCAGAAAACACGGTGTTTGATAACGCTACAGACCCAGTAAACATAAGCAAACTAACTAAAGAATCAAAACCTATTGATGTCGGTTCATTTCGGGCTATCCTGTTAGAACGATATAAAATACTAAGGGTTGATAGTAATGTTGTTTTCATGAGATCATATATTTATAAGACAAAAGTAGGCTACCATTAAAGGTTGTTTTTGAATTTTCGATGGATCAAAAAGCAACAACGTTAGGTTGCGCTTTAATGGCGACGAATAGTTTTCATCCTGAATACAAGCCTTTTATAAGTAAGTCAAGGTAAAAGATTGCTCCTTTACCCTGACTTTTGCTAGTAATCGAAAACTGTTATGTTATAGCGTTTGATATAAATGTACTATCAATAATGGTGCTCCATATAGATTTTAGCTAGACGCACCTATAGGTTAGCTGAATGTCGCTTTAGTTTCGACAAATGGTTTTAAAGAAGATTAAGACGCTTCATTAATTCTGATCTATTTGAGCGACTTACAGGAATAATTTCTTTTTTGATAAGCACACTATTATCCTCAATATCAATTATTTTATCAATATTGATGATAAATGAACGGTGTACTTTTAAAAATAAATCATTTGGCAGTTTCTCTTCAATTTTCTTTAATGTAGAATGCACTGTATAATTTTGATTTTCGGTTTTTACTTGAATATAGTCACCTTTTGCTTCTACCAAATAAATACTAAGAATATCAATTTTGATAAGTCGTCTATCAATATTGACATATAAATCATTACCAGAGGTAGATTCTACGTTTTCTGATGATGATAGTGATGTCGCTATAGTTACTGTTGCTTCTGCCTTTTGAATTGCTTTTTGAAAGCGTTCTGGCAACATAGGTTTTACAAGATAGTCTACGATACAATCATATTCAAATGCTTGAATTGCAAAATTCGAATCTGATGTTGTTAAGATAATTTTTGGAGGGTTTTTAAGCGTTTCAATAAAATCAAAACCTGTAAAATCTGGCATATGAATATCCAAAAAGATAAGATCAATCTCATTTTGATTAAGATATTTTATAGCTTGCATTGCATTAGGAAATTGCTCTAAAATAGTTAGGCTTGGCATATTAGAGCACAACTGTTCAATAATTGCTCGTGCAGTTGCCTCATCATCAATAATAATACATTTCATGCGACCCTAATTATAACTGTTCTAAA
Source organism: Psychroserpens burtonensis DSM 12212 (assembly GCF_000425305.1). Classification (GTDB taxonomy): domain Bacteria; phylum Bacteroidota; class Bacteroidia; order Flavobacteriales; family Flavobacteriaceae; genus Psychroserpens; species Psychroserpens burtonensis. The sequence continues at coordinate 45,541 of NZ_AUDE01000011.1, read as the reverse complement.
TAATTAGTTATGACTTTTAGAATAGCTTCGAATTCATCTTGACGTGTAGTTCTGCCTTCTAATAAATTATTTTCGAATGCTACCGCAATCTCATAACTCTTCTCAAGCCCTAAAATACTAATTTTATGTTTAAGTTTATGAACATTCTCTGCTGTAAGTTTATAGTTCTTAGCAGCGCTATTTTCAAAGTAGACTTTTTTCTCCTCCGGAAACTCACCTTTAATGATAGTAATTAACTTTTGTTCAAAAGCTTTGTCTCCACCAGACATGCTCTGAATATAGGATAAATTAGGCTTCTCCATGATACTATTTTTTTAAGGTAAAATAAAACGTCGTGCCCTCATTTACCTTGGATGTCAACCAAATTTCGCCATCATGTAAATTGACAATCTTTTTTACTATAGACAAGCCAATACCTGTAGACTCTTTACTTTTATTAAGTGAATGGAATATTTTGAAAATTTTATCATGATATTTTTTATCAATACCAACACCATTATCTTTTATTGAAAACAAATAAAATGACCTCTTCTCTTCCACATTAATTTCAATAAGTCCTTGTTCTTTATCATTGAATTTAATAGCATTACTTAAAAGGTTTTGATACAACTGCTGTAATTTTGTTTTATCACCTTTTATCGTTGGAAGCGTATTTAATATCGTAATTGTTATGTGTTCTGGAACATATAAAATTTGCTTTAAATCATCAACTAAAAGATTTAAATCAACTTCTTGATCGATTAAAGTTTCTGATCCTATACTTGAATACGTCAAAATATCAGAAATAAGAAGCTCCATCCTATCCAATGTCGTTCCAATCAAATCAAAGTTTAGCAAGCTCGTTTTATCAAATTTCCCAGAATTATCTTCTTTAATCCAGCTAACTAGAGCACTAATACTCCTTAATGGCGACTTTAAATCGTGTGATACGATATGCGCATATTCTTGAAGCTCATCATTACTCTTTTCTAATTCAATACGTAGATCTTCATTTTTAGCTTCTGCTTTTTTACGTTCTCTAATATTTAAAGCTGTTCGTAATTTTATAGCGACTAAACTCGCAATACTTTCCAGAGCTTTTACATGTTCTTGGGTGTAGTAATTTTCATCTTTATGCTTAGAGTCTATAACACCAATGACGCGACCACTACTTATTATAGGAACAGCTATTTGAGAAAAACGTCGTTTATCGCCTGCGATGTATATATACTCTTCAGAAGTGTCTTTAATGAGTTTTGAGGTTGCTGTTTTAACAACGTTTCCAACAATTCCTTCTCCTATTGGAACTATTAATCTTTTACGTATTTTATTATCTTCATCTAGTTTTTCACCATAAACAGCAACCTGTTCTAAAGTTTCATTGTCATGATTTATTAAGTAAATCACACAATCCTCTGAATCAAGATAATGGGCAATATTATTAACGATTTGCCTTGCAATCTCATTAATATCAATTTTACCTAGGATAGATTTCGTAAGATTATTAATCAAATCGATAATCAAGGTTTTCTCTCTTTCTGAAGTAATATCCTCAATTAAAGCCACTTGATATTTGATGTTTCCGTGGATATCTCTTACAGCATTGACATTTGTTTTAGCCCAAATAACAGATCCATCTATCTTCTTATAGCGTTTATTGATTGTAAAATTATCAATTTCTCCTGTGTTTATTTTATCAATAAAAACTTTGGAATCTGGATAATCTTCTGGTAATGATAACTCTTTTATGGTTAATGCATTTAACTGATTTTCAGCATAACCCAACATCTCTTGAAATGTTGAGTTCGTTTTGATTATTTGTCCATATTGTGTCAAAACAATGCCTATTGGAGAACTATTGACGATCACATCTAATTCTCGTTTTTGATCTTCAATTAATTCTGTATTTCGTTTATCATCCGTAATATCTAAATGAATCCCAATTGAACCCGTAACATTACCATTAACGTCATAATTAGGTGCTCCACTAATAAACCAATGTCTAGTCTCTCCAGATTTGGTTTTTATTTCAAGCTCATAAGAGTTAGATTCATCATTTTGACCTTTACTATTTTCCTTATATATTATATCTTTAAACTTGTCAACTAGAAATACATCAACTCCTTTTTTTCCTAATAATTCAGTTTCAGTATACCCTGACATTTCAGAAAAACTTTGATTAATCATTAAGATTTCGTCTTCATTATTGACCTCAACCATCCCTAGGTTCATATTTGCAATAATGTTACTATACTTTTGCTTTTGAGCCTCTAGACGCTTACTATAAGTCCTATTCAACGTTACATCTCGATAAGCCCACAAATGACCTCTATAAATATCATCTTTTATAATAGGCACAAAATCTCGTTCTAAAACTGCTCCATTTTTCATGACCAATTCATCACTGAGTACTGTTTTCTTGTTTTTTAATACATACTCAATTCTACTCACAAAACCGTCCTCATTTTCAAACAGTACTTTACTTTGATTTGAGGCATTAGTGCAATCTTGACCCTTTAATGACTCTGGATCTAAAGGAATATGAAGTAACTCACAAAACTTCTTATTAGTTAAAACAATTTTACGGTCTTCGTCTTCCAATAAAACACCAGTATCCAGATTAAGAATTAGAGAAGACAATCTGCTTTCTGATTTAATAAGCTTCTCTTCTGAAGCTTTTTGATCTGTAATATCCCGCACAATACCTTGCGCCGCTATAGGTTTCTTATTCTTGTCTAAAATAATACTTGCATTGATATGAACCCATCTAACTTGACCAAATTTTGTATGAACTCTGGCTTCATAATCTTTAAAAAAACCTTTAGTTTGCAGATCCATGTACGACAACATAGCATATTGATAATCCTCCTTATAAATAAGATCTACAACATTTACAGCTTCTTTATCGATATCATAACCAAAAAGTTTAGTCGCCGCTTCATTAAACTTAAGCACATTACCATAAATATCCATAACGACATAAGCATCAACAATATTTTCAAAAATACCTTGAAGTTGAGACGATTTTTCGTCTAATAAATGTTCTAGTCTTTGGGAGGTTTTATATAGTTCTCTAGATTTCTCTTCAAGAATTGTTTCAGCTGCTTTTCTAGCTGACTTTTCTCTTTTAAGAGCACGTTTTAGTATATCTAACTGCTCTTGGCTCATTAATTTTTATGTATTACAAATCTTACGTCTGTTCCGTCTTCCTTAATTTTCTCTAATTCAATAACAGCTGTAGCCTTAAAATGCTCGAAAGTTTTATTCATTAAACCTAAACAAAAATGATGCATTGCTCTGCTCGATTTATAATCTATTATTAATGACTTTTGGTTTTTTTCAATGACCTTAAAAGCAGGTAACTCTAAATCAAGATATATCTTTCCTGCTCCTATATGAATAATACTTTCAATAGCTGAGATCATTTCAATTGGATCTGTGTATGCTAATAAAAGCTCAGGAGAACTTTTTTCTAAAACTCTAAAAAAATATTCTCCATAAACCAGTAATAAGTTATCTATAGATATCTGAGTTCTTTCACTCAGGTGTTGAAGCAATTGTGACATTTCAGAAAAACTATAAATACCCACAGCTGTATAGATGCCATTTGATTCTAAATCAGAATTTGTAATGATATAATCTACCATTTCTAAACCAAACTTATCTTCAACAAGCTCTAAAAACTCTGTAAAAACGATTCCTTTCATTATAATTTTATTACTTCATTCATGCTCCAATACATAAAAAGTTTTTCAATTTTAAAAACATAATCTTCATACCTTAATGGTTTAAGCACATAACCAGCAACTCCAATTTTATAGCACTCTAACAAGTCTTTTTGATTATTAGATGTTGTTAAAATTATCGTTGGAATATATTTAAGTGTGTCGTCTTTTTTCAAAATAGCTAAAAACTCTAAACCATTTATTTTTGGCATGTTTAAATCTAATAAAATAATATCTGGAAGTGTTTCTTTTTTCTCTAAAAATTCAAGCGCCTCTTCTCCATTGTTAGCCTCAATAATTAGATGTTTCAATTTTAAAGATGATATTGCTCTATTTAATTTCATGACTTCTATCGTGTCGTCTTCAATTAAAAGCACCTTAAGTATTTTACTCATAAGCGATTACACTGTTTATTAACTTCTAAAATACTCTAATTGTAAATGATTTAAATTGTTTTTCGTTTAATTAAAGTTAAACGTCGACCAATTACCGTTAAGTATAGACGAGTGAAGATTTAAATATTAAAACTGAGCTAATTATTGTGAGAAACATAAAAAGAAATGATCTAAATTATTGTTTTCAATATCCACTTCTAAAAATCTAATAATAACACTTTTAACTTGGGTGATATCATCACATTTTTAGTCGTTTATTCAATTACAAAACTATGATGAATTACGAACCTAAACCAAAAAAAACGACCGCTATGATTCCTATATAGATGGAATACACAAAAGTGTAGACCAGTGGTGAAATCAGTCCAACTCTTGACGCATTTTTTTAGTCATCCCCTTAACCACAAGGTCATAAGAATGGTCAATAAACTCACAAACTAGTTTTGGATGTAATTCACCTTTATGAATGTAAATGGTGTTCCAATGTTTTTTATTAGAATGAAAGCCACCAACAATACTATGATAAGTTTCGCGAAGTTCTAGTGCATAATCTGGATCACACTTTAAGTTCACTGAGCCTTCTCCTTTTTCCCATTTTGCCAACGGAAAAAGCGCAAACATCTTTCCTAATACTTTAAAAACAAGTGTGTCTTGGTCAAACGGAAATTCTTCGGTTACCTTGTTTTTTTGAAGACAATATCTTCTTAGTTGCTCAATATCCATACCTCTAATATATCCAAAGAAAAAAGATTTTTATTTCAGTTTTTTAGGCGTCTTATTTTCCATATCTAAAGCGGTATAATCCAACTTCCAACCAATAGTTTGTACAATACTTTCTATAAGTAAAACAGAATCTAAGGCTTCCTTTTTTGCGATGTCATACAGGCCGCTTTCTGGAACTTTATTCATAATATGAAGCTTGGCTTCATTATGTAGCTCTGTTAGATCTGAGGCTTCAAATTTATTGAACATACCATCTGTTTTATCGTAATAATTTAAATCTGTTTCTATACTCAACACTTCTGGTTCTGGAAAATGAAACAAGGTTACCGTTTTAGTTTTAACATTAGAATCCATTTTTATTTTAGACAAATCAAACCCTACATGAGCTTTAGCATTGATGACTACAAGTGCTTTTTTCTACTCACTACCAACTTTAAAAAACGTTCTTTCACACCTTCATAATGATAGATTTCTGCAAAGTCTCCTTCTACAGTAATGAATTTACATACTCTTTTTATTTTGTCTAATAAGATGACAGATTGAGAATTGGTTTGTTTTTTAAGATTAAACTTTTTAACAATAGTCACCATGCCTAAGGTGCCTAAAATGCTCAAAATGATTATAAAAAATGTTTCCATAATTAGTTATTGCTATACAATTTTAGTGTACCCTGGAATTTATATTCAAATGTTAAGCCAGAGGTCGAATTGAAGATGTTTCCGACGAAAAACACAATCTATTATTGCTCTATTATTTTATATAAAATAGGTTTGCTAGGTGTCGCATCATTTTCAAAAGGAGCGATTTGAAGGTTTAAAAAATACTCCCCATCATCAACGTTATTTGGCACATAAATAAATTCTGTTATCGTGGCATCTTTACGCAATTTCCCATCAAAATTCCAAAAGGCTTTATGTGCTCTTAATTCACCTCCATCTTCTTCTTTATCGACACTTGGCAAATCTATAAGTAAATGTTTTATCCCTTTCTTTACCAAAAACGCTACGGCATCCTCTTTTAAATAGGTCCAATTGGTATTTGAGTATTGCCTCGAATGTTTGTCTGTTGTATTTGGTATTGTTCTAATAACGATAGCATCCCGTTTTTTATTTCCTAAGGCAAATTGTAATTGTGCTTTTGAGATCACAGTATCCCCATCTAATGCCTCTGGGGCTACTGTTACAACCTCTGCTAAAAAGAAAAACTGTTTTAAATTTTGATTGATTGAGTGGAATTCTTTGGTGATATGACCAACACATTCTGTATGTGTGCCATGTGCATGGGGATTAAAATTTATCGTGTTAAAATTCACCGCTGCACCTTCTGCGACACTTATCACATCGTCATCAAATTTAACCGGCTCTATGGTTGGCTCATTAATATACCAAGCGTTCACATTAGATTTTGAAGCACGCATTGGTATAGAAATATCTAAAGGTTGTGCTAAATCGACTTGTAATTTTCTAGAATTGTATTGTATTGTTGCTAGCATTTATGGTGAGTTATATTGCAGTATTAGTTGAGTTTAAAAAGACTTGAGGCTATACCATCACTTAAAAATTTTCCTTTTTTAGTAACCAATAGCTTTTCATCTTCAATATACAATAATTGTTGATTTATAAAAGTCTGTGATTGTTCCAAAAGGTATTTTTTATATTCCGATCCATAATTAGAGGCGACTTTTTGTAGAGAAACTCCCCAAACTGTTCGCAATCCTGTCATTACATATTCATTATAGCCATCGGTAGTGCTTAGTGTTTCTGTCTCCTTCGGAAAGGCACCAGCTTCAATAGCCTTTATATATTTTGAATTATTTCTAATGTTCCAGCTACGCTCATTTCCGGAGAAAGAATGTGCAGAAGGTCCTATTCCTAAATACGGTTTCCCTTGCCAATAAGCCGAGTTATTTCTACTAAAAAAGCGGTCCTTACCAAAATTAGATAATTCATAATGCACAAAGTCATGAGCTTCTAAAGTTTCCACCAACATGTGAAATTGATCATGTGCTAAATCATCATCTACATTCTCAATAATTCCTTTTTTTATAAAACTCTCTAAGGCTGTTTTGGGCTCTACAGTAAGTGCATAGCTAGAAATATGTGGAATCCCATAACTCAAGGCCATATCAATATTTTGTTGCCATTGTGCATTACTTAATCCTGGAATACCGTAAATAAGATCAATAGAAATATTATCAAAATAACGTGTTGCTTCTTCTAAACAGGATTTAGCTTCTTGAGAATTATGCGCACGATTCATAAGTTTTAAATCGTCTTCAAAAAACGATTGAATGCCAATGGAGAGTCGGTTGATGCCTATTTTCTTATAGTCGGAAAAAATTGAGTTGCTTTTGAGACCTCTCGACTCTTCTCGAAGTGACTGTTCGGCTAAAATTAAATCATCGGGATTAGCTTCTATTGTGATTTCTGGCGCTTCGGAAACTTTATAATTTGCATACACTTGCTGTATCAAAAACTGCAACTCTTCAATGCTTAAAAGTGACGGTGTGCCACCTCCAAAATAGATCGTTTCTATGGTTGTATTTTTAAACTCATCTTTGCGCATTTCTAGCTCTTTAGCTAATGCGATTACGAGTTCATCTCTCTTTTTTAGTGAGGTGGAAAAATGAAAGTCGCAGTAGTGGCAAGCTTGTTTGCAGAATGGGATATGGATGTAAATTCCTGACATAATTAGTTTTCAGTCGCAGTCACAGTGTACACTAATGATTTGAATCTCCAAAAGTAAGGCTTAAAAAATCAAAAGCTATAATATAGAGCTGCATAAAGTTACAAAAAGCTTACTGGCATGTTGAAAAAATGACTGTTGTTACTGTAGTTTCTAATTAAGAATTGAGGGGCTTTTTAAAAATTTTAAAGACACTAATAGGCAACATAACAAGCCATACAATTAGACTATATAAATTATGTTCTACTTTTTCATCTGTGTACAAAAACACTGTTTTCTCCAAATTAGTTTTTAGTGTCATACGATTACCAATTATTACTTTTGTGCAATAATCACCTTCCAGCCTTCTAGTAATTTTTAGTAATTTTTAGTAAGACTCAACAATTGCAAATTACACGAATTTCCCAATAAAAACCGAGACTGCGACTGGCTACTTTTTCACTCTATCTTCATTCTGTTTCACGAAAGCTCCCCAACCGGAATAACTTTTACCAATCTCTATACGACCTTGATTATAAAAATGACAAACTGCAGCAGCTAGTCCATCCATAGAATCAAGATTTTTAGGTATGGTTTTTAAGCCCAACAAACTCTGTAGCATTTTAGCGACTTGTTCTTTACTAGCATTACCACTTCCTGTGATTGCCATTTTTATTTTTTTAGGCGCATATTCTGTAATTGGAATTTCGCGAGATAATCCTGCAGCCATAGCGACACCTTGAGCTCGTCCCAATTTGAGCATACTTTGCACATTTTTTCCAAAGAAAGGAGCTTCAATAGCTATTTCATCTGGATGGTGCGTATCTATTAATTCTATAGTACGTTCAAAAATGAGTTTTAGTTTGAGGTAATGATCGCTGTATTTTTTGAGATCCAACTCATTCAATTGTAAAAACTCCATCTTTTTACCTGTGACTTTTATGAGTCCGAAACCCATAATAGTCGTTCCTGGGTCAATCCCTAATATTATTTTTTCGTTGTTCATTAATTAACAGTATTGGCAACCACTTAGTGAAAATGTGATTCCGAAGGTGATGGTTAAAAGATTTCCATTGAATGAACCAAAGCCTTCTGTGATGGGATCAAAATCACCAACAAAACCAGCGATATATGAAACATCTGTATACAAAGACATATATTCACTCATAGCATAATGTATTTCTAATCCTCCCATTAGATTTAAAAAGGACCTCTTGTTGTCACCAAAATCACCTAAAGGCTTCACCAATGAATAGCCTGGTCCAGCATGAGCTACAAGCCCAAGTCTTAGTGGTAAAAAACCGATGGCTTCTGTTGGGTCATATACAAATTGTGCATTGATTCTTGTGTAGTTTGTTTTAAACTCGATAGAACTATCATCACTAGAGAAACGATTGAATCCAAAATCGAGTTTTGCTCCCAATTGACGTTTAAACATATATTGAACCCCTAAATTAACTGTTGGAAAATTAACAGATTTACCTTGAAATTGTTCAACAAATCCAGATTGCGAGGGACTATTAATACCAACTGCGAGTTGCGCTTTTATTTCATTAGTCGCTTTTTGCGCATAAGTATATGAAAAGCACACCAACGCAAGTAGTAAAATACTTAATTTTGGAGGTCTATTATTTAAGGTCATATCAATATAATGGTTTAATTTGGCTGACAACTTTAATGTATTCTATGAATTTTGGAGGTCTTCCTTACAAAACTAAACAATTCTTTTTTGTACTTATTAAATTAAGCATTGTTGTTGGTGCTTTTTATTTTATCTACAATAAATTAGCCAACAATGAAGATTTAAACGTTCATGAGTTTATCCAGTATTTAAGCCAAAATGGTGTATTTTCAATTAAAAACGTTGGAATTCTACTCGTTTTAACCATTTTTAATTGGTTTTTTGAAATCCTCAAATGGAAAACTTTGGTACGCTATATTAAAATAATTTCTTTCAAAAACGCATTAGAACAAAGTTTAGGTGCTTTGACTGCTTCGCTTTTTACACCAAACCGAATTGGAGAATATGGAGCAAAAGCCATTTATTTCAATACAGCAATGCGCAAAAAAGTGATGCTTCTTAATCTTACTGGAAATATGATGCAAATGACAGTAACCATTCTTTTTGGCAGCATCGGTTTATATCTCATGCACACGATGTATGATTTGCATATTGACTATTTTACAATCTCGAAATTCTTACTCATCATCATTGTCATAATTGGCTTAGTATGCTTTGCCTTACAACAAAACAGGTTTAGAATAAAAGGATTTTCTAGTGATAAGCTAAAGTCGTTTTTTAGAGATGTATCGCTTAGTATTCAAATGACTGCGTTTGGAATTTCAGTGTTGCGCTATTTAATTTTCTCATTTCAATTTTATTTTTTATTAGATATTTTCGGAGTTAATTTCACTTATCTACATGCCATGATGGTCATTACTAGTATGTATTTGCTCGCTTCCATTATTCCGTCAATCTTTATTTTTGATGTCGTTATAAAAGGTAGCGTAGCCGTGTATTTATTTTCTATTGTAGGTATTGATGAATTTACCATCCTAAGCATTATTATGATTATGTGGTTACTTAATTTTGTTCTCCCAAGCCTCTTTGGTAGTTATTATGTGCTTAATTTTAACCTTCCAAAAACAGACGACGACTTATGATCACCATCATATTCATTATTACTCTTTTATATCTGTTGTTAATTGGGATCTTTATCTACGGTTTTGATAAGGTGCCCAGTTTTCAATTAGAAGATATTACTGCTAAAACAAAATTCTCAATCATTATTCCTTTTAGAAATGAAGCAGATCACCTTCCTCTATTATTAGCATCAATTTCAAAATTGAACTACCCTAAAGCACTATATGAAATCATTCTTGTAGATGATGATTCTGAGGATAATTCGCTAGAAATAATAAAAAGCAGCAAACTTCAAAAATTTGATATTTCTGTAGTAAAAAACAATAGACTTACCCATTCTCCAAAAAAAGATGCCATTACTGCAGCTATTAGCCACTCTAAATATGATTGGATTGTTACTACAGATGCCGATTGTAGTCTACCTAAATATTGGTTAGATACGTATGATCATTATATACAAAATCATAAACCTAAACTTTTAATTGCTCCAGTAACCTTTACAACTATAGCGTCTTTTTTTGACCGGTTTCAACTTCTTGATATTTTAAGTTTACAAGGTGTAACCATTGGTGGTTTTGGTGTCAACTTACCTTTTATGTGTAATGGTGCAAACATGGCTTACCAGAAAGCAGTTTTCAATGATGTTAAAGGGTTTGAAGGTAATTCACATATTGCTAGCGGAGATGATATTTTTCTACTTGAAAAAATACTCAAAGCAGATAAAAATGCTGTTCAATATATAAAAAGCAAAGACATCGTTGTATCCACTAATCCCGAATCAAATTTCAAAAGTTTAAAATCACAACGGGTTCGTTGGGCTTCAAAAACCTCAAACTATAATAATGGTTTCAGTAAATTAACTGCATTAGTCGTTTTATTTATGAATGCGCTATTAGTGTGTCTGCCGCTCTTGTGTTTCTCAGGTATTATATCTGTAAAAGTATTCCTCTACACATGCGTTATAAAGTTTTTAATTGACTTTTTATTAATTTTTAAAACTGCTCGTTTTTTCGATCAAGGACAATTTCTATCGTCCTACTTTTTATCTTGTTTACTCTATCCTTTTTTTAGTGTGTATGTAGCATTTATATCTATATTTAAAGGATACAAATGGAAAGGTAGAGGGTATAGCAAATAAGACCTGTTATGACTATCAATTATTTTTGTTAGATTTACCAAAATCCAAATCCAGAATTGTAATGAAAAAAATTGTTTGTTTATTTTGTTTGGTCTTGAGTTTCTCATTTTCAGAAGCACAAGAAACCTTTACTATTGATGGAGAAGTTCTAGAATTAAAAACGGAAGTTAATGGTAAGTTAGATTTATTATGGAATATTATCGATGGTAAATATCGCTATTTTATAAGAACAGAAAACGAAACCATTATGGAGTTAAAAAACACCAAATTAGAAGGTAAGTTTCAGCGAGAATACAAAACGCTTTTAAATGAGTTGACTAATGACTCTATGTCAACCAGACGATTAAACCTTACGCTCTTTAGCCTTAAAGAGTTTATAGACACCCATAACAGCAATACAGATTCTTCATATCAATCTATAGCAGTTCGTAACAAATTACACTTTAGAATTGGTGTTTTTGGCGGATTTACAAATAGCCCATTTATAACAAATCCAAATAATCTTACGACACCCCTTTTTGGAGGTGAACTAGAAGTTTTAGATATTGGTCAGATCTCCAGGCATGCTGTTTTTCTTCAAGCAAAGCATGTGCTTGAACAAGACGAATTGCAATATTCTACAACAGAATTATCATTAGGATATCGTTTTAGAGTCATAAACAAGGCCTCTTTTAGTCTCTACGCAAACATGAAATTTGCAACCTTAAATTTCTCTAAAGCCACTATTCTTTTGAATAATGATGATGTTATTACTACAGAGGAGTTTAATCAAACCGCTTTTGATGTTCCTTTTATATTTGGTATAGGAGCAGATATTAGAATCACAGAGAACAGTTTCATCACCTTGGCATATAATGAACTATTTGCCTTGTTTCTAGACAATCAAGGTAACTTTTCTCAAGATTTCGCTGTAGGTTATAAGTTTAATTTATAGTAAGATTTTTAGGATTTAATTTTTTGAATACTACTTAAAATTCATATTCGAATGTTTACTGTTGAAATAAAAACCCTCCTGATTCAGCAGTGCTGAATCTGTCCTCCCTTTGTAAAAAGCAAGGAGCTAACTTTGCCTACTTAACGCTTATTTTTAGCTGATTGGTGTTAGTTAATTATAATAATTACAGGTAAACTAAACTGGATTTTCACTTGTTGGCTTCTTTTAATTGCTGGATAAATTTTTGGGAGTGCATCTAAACTCTTCCGCAGTAAACTGTCTAATTGCGGGATTTCTTCTTGTGTTACTTCATGACTTACAATATCATTAATCACAAACACACCTTTACTATCAATAGTGATTTTAAGTTGAATTGTATCGTGGATTTCTTCGGAAACGATAATCTTATATTTCGCTAGATTTTCATTAAGAATTTGACGTAGTGTATTTTCAAAACACACTTTTTTATTGGCATTATCTAAACTTGTATCGCAAGATTCAAAAGTAGGATATTCATCAACATCATTCCAATTAAATGCTTGCAATTCTTCTTCCAAAATATCGTTTGAATACACTTTTTTCTTCTCGATAAAATCGCAAGAGCAAAACGTCATTAAGAATAAAAAAGCAATTATGCGGTTCATAGCAGTTAAACTGAAACCGAAAAGTACAATTTTTTTAGATACTAGTTTCCATTAGTCTTCTGCCTTTAAAAATTTCTCTTCTTTGAGCGCTATTATACGCTGTGATGCGAATTTAGAATAGACCGTATTTGGGTATTTATCTCTAAAATCTTCATATAGCTTAATCTTAGTCTCTATATCTAAATAATATTTATCTTTTGTGGATACAATGTAAAATTCTGAGCTTATGTTTTCAGGGTTTTCCTTTACTGATTTTTGTAATGCCTCTATAGCTTCCTTGTGTTTATCTTGTCTATTTAAAACGGTACCTAGTATTTGATATTCATAATCTAAAGGCACATCTTGCAACACTAGTGCTTGTTTAATGTATTTTTCAGCACTTTTATAGTCTTTAAGTTGGTTATAATATTTACCAATTAAAAACATCGCGTCTGCATTATAGGGGTTGGATTTCAACACCAATTTACGCTGTGCTATAGCCAACTCATAATCTAAAAACTCTGCATGGATCATGCTCAATTTAGCGTGAATAAACTCAGACGATTCTCCTAAATTAATTAATTTTTGAAACCACGTTCTTGCATTTTCATAATCTTCTTGGTAATAGTAGTTTTGAGCTTTAAGGCTGGTGAGTTCTATATTGTTTTTATAACTCTCCAATCCTTCATCAATATATCTATGTGAGATTTGATGTTTCCGCTTAATTAAAAAATGTTTGGCAATTTTAAAAATCGCTTTTTGGTGTGTTTGATCTAAATCATACGCAGACCAAAACCTGTTTAACGCTGTAGAATTACCTATGCGTTCTAATGCTAATCCCATTTCATAGTGGTAATTGGGATTGCGATAATCGATATTCATCAGGGTATTGAACACCTCTATGGACGCTTCAAAATTTTTTGTTTTTGAAAGCAATTTAGCATATTCGTATAATACCAGTCCGTTTTTTGGATCTGCTGCTGCACCTAATTTATAATACTCTAGAGCTGCATCATAATTGCCAATTGCCACATTAGCCTTAGCGATTTTAGCAGAGACCTCATCTTGATTAGTATGCGTTTTATAAGCTTCAATTGCTTTGCTATAATTACCATTGCGATATAAGCTATCGGCTTGATTTAAAATCGAAGTTTGCGCTTCAGTATTTGAAATCGTTAAAACACATATAAGTACGAATAGTAATCGCATTAATTTTTCTTATTTTCTTGTACTTGAAATAGAATAGGTAACGAATAATTAACAATGACTGCTTTACCATTCATTTCTCCGGGTTTAAACTGAGGTAAACTACTAATCACACGTTTTGCTTCGACTTCTAAATCAGGATGAGGCGCTCTTGCTTTAACATTCTTTATTGAGCCATCCTTATCAATTTGGAATATTACATTTATACGTTGCTTACCTACTAAACCAAGTTTTGAGGCTACATTAGTATTAAAATTTTTATTTACATATTGAGAAATGAAGTCGCTAAAACATGTCTTTGATTCTTTCTCTGTGGTTTGGCTCTCACAATTCTCTGCAGTAGGAGCTTTATCTAAAGCCAAAAAAGGCACTTTATCTGCATCTTTAAATTCCTCTTTAAGCTCGGTTGCGCGATCAATCTCCAGTGTTTTTGATGTTTCTTGTTTTACTGCATCTCCTTGCACTTGAAACAAAATAGGTAAGCTATAAGACACAACAACCGCTATACCTTTTTGTTTTCCTGGAATAAACTGAGGTAAGGTCTTAATAACTCTTCTAGCTTCTCCCTCTAAAGCAGGATGTGGCGCTCTTGCCATAACATCAATAACATCACCTTCTGTATCAATTTTAAAGATGACATTAATGCGCTGTCTTCCAACCAAACCTAAACTATCTGCTAAATTAGTATTGAAAAATCTATTGACATGTTTAGCAATATGATTACTCATACATTTCTTACGTTCTTCATTTGTTTTTAAATCTTCACAAAATGTGAATGTTGGAGTTTCGTCTACTATTGAGAATGGGACTTCAATAGTTTCCTCAACCTCGATTACTTCTACTTCATCAACTTTCGATATGTTTTCTTCAACGTTAGAATCGGTACCATGAGCCAACATTTTCGTTCTTCCATCAACAGAGACTACCAATAAACCATTATAAAAGTTATCTTTATCTATAAACTCAAACTTATTATTAAATTTTTTAGTCTCTTCATCTGTCCAGTTTCCTAAATCATCGACAACCAATCTTAATATGCCATCTTTAATTGTGCTCTCCCAACCATATTTTGCTTTTTGTGTTTTTTTAAAATCAAGATATTGCTGGTAAGGCTTGAATTCGCCTAACTTATTTAAAGTTTCGCTTTTATTATCACTTAATATTTTTTCATCTAGTTTAGTTTGATCCTTTTCGAGACTAAATATAAATTTAAAAAGAGCCTTTTGTTTATAATATTTGTCTCTTGTTAATATGTATTTATTACTATCTGACATATAAGTATCATGAAGATATTCTAGCTCAGTATCATTTTTAACTAACTCAACAATCTCATTAAAATATTTATCAAATAACTCTTCATCTGTCAACTCTTGAATATCTGATATATTGATGGTTTCTTTGAGTATTTCTACTTTTTCCTGCGCATATGACGAGGTGTACATGAGCATGGTAAATACGATTGGAATTAACAAGGCGTACTTGATCAAATTGATTTGATTTGATTTTGATTTGCTTAACATAAGAATTCGTTTTTTGATTAATGATTGTTTAAAGAATGGATTGACAAATGAAAACTGCTGGGTCTCAAAAACTTGGGTTAGTAGATTATCGTAATACTCTGCTTTATTTTGACCTTTCACTGAATTCGCATCTGCGATGTATTCATGAAGCGTGGCGATTCTATGTTGATAAATATAGACTAATGGATTAAACCAAAACACGACACGCAAGAGCTCAAAAAATAGTAAATCTAAGGAGTGCTTTTGTTTGATGTGCACCATTTCATGCTCTAAAATAGACGTACTTTCCTTTGAAGTCAGTCGGTTACCTAAAAAGATATAATTAAAGAATGAAAAGGCTTTTGTACTATTTAATAGACAAACAATTAACACCTTACCGCGCCATCGTTTTGGATTATTAGAGACTAATAGTAAGAGTTTAATGATCTTGTAAACTAAGAGTAATGTGGCGATACACATTCCAGAAATGAGGATGATGTTCCATATAGGTATTGGTTCTTGTTCCAAATTAATCCCTGCGTCCATGGCTATCAAAGGATCAATTGTACTTAAAGCTTGTGATGATTTTCCACCAATGAGAACCTCTGGCAAACTGATCACAAAATCTTTGGCGATAACTTCTTTTATGCGGTCTATTTTGATAAAAGGAATCACTAATGATAAGACTGCTGTACTCAGCAAATAGAAGCGATTGAGATTGAAGAACGTTTCCTTCCGAAGGAATAAATCATAGATGATTAAAAACAGTAATTGAAACGCAACGACTTGTATAATATAGTGTAACATGTTATTGGTTCGTTTTATTAATGTCTTTTAAAATGGTTTCCATATCTTTTAAATCCACATCATTTTTCTTGACAAAAAACGACACCATACTTTTAAAAGAGCCTTGAAAATAATTATCTACCAAATTATTTATAGACTGATTACTGTACTCTTGCTTTTTAAGCAACGGAAAATAAATATGTCCTTTACCTTGCTTCTCATAATCTACAAACCCTTTATTTTCCAGGATTCTAATAATTGTAGACACTGTATTGTAAGCAGGTTTTGGTTCTGGAAGTTCGTTGATGACCTCCTTAACATTGGCTTTTTCTAATTGCCATAAGACGTGCATAATTTCTTCTTCGGCTTTAGTAAGTTGTTTCATGGTTGAGTATTCAGTATTCAGTATTCAGTATTCAGTATTCAGTATTCAGTAAATATAACTAAAAGATTAGTTGAAACTAAGTATTTAGTTTAAAAATGTAACAACTTTAACATTTTGACGTCTTACTAGCAGAATAGCAAACACTTATAATGGACATCTTTTTAGTCATTTTGGCTGCTTTTTTTATGGTAATAGGAATCATAGGTAGTTTCCTCCCTGTTTTACCCGGTCCTTTAACCAGTTGGATTGGTTTACTCATCTTTCATTTAACAGATGTCGTGCCAATGAATTGGACTTTTTTAATCATTACCTTAATTATTGCATTGGGCATATGGATCTTAGATTATATCATTCCTGCTCTAGGAACCAAACGTTTTGGAGGAACAAAAGCGGGTATGATAGGAACCTCTATTGGATTAGTCATTGGCCTAATAGCACCAATTCCTGGAGGTATTATTATTGGCCCATTCTTTGGTGCATTAATTGGAGAACTTTTAAATAAAGCTAGATTGGATACCGCTATAAAAGCAGCATTTGGGTCGTTTCTAGGTTTTATCGCTTCAACCTTTATAAAGTCCATAGTAGCAATGATCTTTTTAGGTTTCTTTATGGTCAAGGTTTATGAGTATATAGATGTAATCTTTCGTTAAAATTTGAGACCAAACTAGAGATGGTATAAAAAGAAAAAACCTAACACTTGTTGAGAAGTGCTAGGTTAGTTTTCTTTGCTATTAATTCAACAAATTACTTAGAGGGATTAAAATATCTTTGCTGACTTGGTCAAATGTATCTTATATAAACAACTTTTTGTTACGGAAAAACCGCAAACATGATGTGGAAAAACCGTAGTTTCTAGAAATAGCAGCAGTTTCAAGAGGTTTAAAAAACCATAAAAACAAAAAATTTAACAGTTTTTCTAGAGAAATCCTTTTTTTCGAGCTTCATTTATTAAGGATTCATCCTTACCATCGGTGACTGAAAATAAGATTTTGAGTTGTTTCTTGCGTTTTTCAATAGCACTCATCGACAAATCTATATACTCTATTAAGCTTCTAGTCTTAATCCCTTGTGATAATAAATGAAGAATCTTGCGATTAATTTCATCTACGTAGATTTCATTAACAACAGATTTATTTAAAAAGGTACTGACAGTACTACTATAATATGGTGGATCAATTAATATGTGATGAAAAGCCTCAGCCAATTCGCTTGATGTTAAATCACTTTTAATTAAAAACCCGTCGGGATTTATTTCTTTTACAATATTATGAATGCGATAAGACTCATTAAACATGGTTAAAATAACCACTTTAGCATTTGGCATTTTATTACGAGAGATCTTTGCTAAATCTTCGCCAGAAGTAATCTTACCATCTGCGGAAGGTGGTAAACTAATATCAAAAAAACAAACATCATAAGGATGCTCATTTGCTGCTTTTTCCATGAGTAAATTCGCAGCATCACAAGTATTGGCAGTATCAATGACCAAAGTTTGATTATCTTTTTTAGTTGCCATCAAAGTATTTTGATAGCCTTCAATAATGATTGGATGGTCATCCACCATTAAAATATGAATGTATTGCATCATGTCTAATTTTTGTAAGGCATAGTAATTATGACCTCAGTCCCTTTATTTGCTTCAGAGTGAAATTGTGCTTTCCCTTCAACTTCTTCAACTCTAGAATTTATATTTTTAATCCCAATTCCTTTTTTACTTTTGCTGATATTAAAACCATCTCCATCGTCAACGATCGACAAGCAAATTACATTATTTTTCAATTCAACACTAATTTTAACCATTTTAGCATTCGCATGTTTATAAATATTTTGAAGTGACTCTTGAATGATCCTATAAATATTAATTTTAGTTTTATTGGGCACCATTTCCCAATGAATGTCATCTGTAAAATCAAAATAAGATTGCAATTGATAGGCATTTGTTTGTTTCTCTATTAACTCTGAAACAATATCCATAAAACCTGATCCAGATACAAAATCCGTACTCAAATCATGTGACACTTTACGAATGTCATCCTCTATAATCTTAAGTTCACTTATATACTTAGCGCGTTTACTAATGGCATCTTTTCCTTCGGAAAAATTAAAACTATCCAAACTGAGCCTTGTCCCAAATAATCGTCCCAAAATACCATCGTGAAGCTCTTTTGAAATTCTTTTTTTCTCACTAGCTCTTGCTTCATCAACTTTATCTTGTTGTAAGAGCATCAAATTATAAATATCTTCATTCGCTTTTTGTTGATCTTTTTCGAATTTAAGTTCCTTATTTTTTTCGCGTTGTTTCACAATTATATAGAGAAAAAACAATGTGATTAATAAGCCTCCAGAAATCACTAATAACCAAATAAGCTGTTGAGACATTTTTTCATTGGCTTCCTCAATTTTATCAGTTTCAAATTCTATTCTAGCAAATTTATTTCTGACGTTTCGCTCAACATGAAGTAAACTGTCACTGAGTTTAATATGTTCGTTTAAATACGCTTTACCGTCCTCACCTTCTTTTAGTTCAGAAAGAACTTTCAAAGCATCTAATAAAATTTCATTCGAAGAGGTTTCCTTGGCTAATTTGTAAGAAATATTAGCATATTTTAAAGATGAATCTTGCAGTTTTTGTCGTAAATAAAACTTAGATACATCAATACTAACTTGAAGTTTAGTAATAGGATCACCTAATTTATCGCTAATTCGAAAAGCCTCTTTGAAAAGCTGTCCCATATCATCGTAATCATTGTGACCAGCCACAAGTTTTGTATAGGCATAATTATCAATGACTAATGGGTAAAATGTTGGGTCATACTCTTCGTATTCATCCCGTATATCCAATAAGTTTTTATAAAGATTAAGTGCTTCTTTGTAGTTTCCTTTTTTTCTATAAACGAAAGCTTTATTATTTATGGAGTAAATTTTATCATAAAACCCATTAGACATTTTTTCACTTACAGATTCCGCTTTGTTATGGTATTCTAAGGATTTATCATATAAACCAAGTTTTAAAGAAATAATACCTAACACATTATTTAATTTCCATAATTGAGATAAATTATACTCATTTCGTGGTAATGTTTCAAATATTCTAATGGCTTGAATTGCACTTTCTTCACTACCAATATAATCTTGCTCTATTTCTTGAATATCTGAAATTGCTGAAAGAATAAAACCTTGTTGATTAGTATTTCTTAATATTTGATAAAATTTTAATGATTTGGAAAAGTAATAATACGCACTATCGTTCTCATATTGAAAATAATGAGACTGACCTAAATTTAAATAAGCAGATGCTACTGACAATGTATCCCTTATTTGCTCTGCTTTAGCTAAATTTTGACGGCTTAAATGAGTATATAAATCGTAGTTTTCTTGATCCAAATAAATTAGGGATAATGTTTTTCTTGCAGAGAGTACTAAACTATCTGCACCGATCTCTTTAGCAAGCTCTAAGGCTTGCTTCCCATATTTTTCACGCTCTATTAAAGTTAAGCTATAATCTTTAGACTTTTGTTTTAAATCAGTAAATCTATTTTGATCAACCTGACTAAAGCCAAGTTGCATAAAAAGCAATGGAATAAGGGTATTTATGACTAATTTATCTCTCAATCTGTTTGTGTTATTTACAAATCAAAAATAGTGTAAATAATTGAGAGTCTTAGTTATAAAAAAAGCACCAATTCTAAAAAAGAGTTGATGCCTATATGTGTTAATAGGGACACTATTATCCCTGCTGTGCTTTAATTCTCTTTGTTTTAGCATGCGCTAACAAATCGTACTGTTTCTGTGTTTTATATGTTGGTTCGTTAGAATCTGCAACAGCATCACTGCTTTGTCCAGATACCGTTAACAATAATACAGCTAGTAATAAGAAAGTGATTTTTAGGGTCTTCATGTTAATCAATTTTAGGGATTATATATTCAATTTTAATTATGTTAATAATAAAACAGCATAAAAATGCCAATTCGAGGGATGAATGGATTATTAACTTTTGGCATACCTATACCAAAAAAATTGAGGGAAGCTCGTATGTCCAATGACATAAAAACCTAAAATGGATTAATAAATTACCTTAATAAGTGTTTTTAGGGGCTTAAGAAGGATGTCAAATATACTCTTATTTAAGAGAACACCAAATAAATATCCGATAAAAAGTGATATTATCACGACTAACTACTTTTTTGCAACAAAAACTGTTGATAAGTTTCTTTCACAATACTACATTCACTCAAAAACAGTGTAAAACAAAAAAGCATCCCGATTTTCTTATTCAGAAAAAAGGAAAGCTTCTCATCGGTAAGAACTCAACAACATTGAGTTTCTCACAACTCTCAATCCCGATAGTTATCGAAAATGAGAACAACACAACTTCTTTTAATTGCTAAAAAAAAGCCCCAATTTCTTGAAGCTTTAGTTTTACAATTTTAGCGGTCTGGACGGGACTCGAACCCGCGACCTTCGCCGTGACAGGGCGACATTCTAACCAGCTGAACTACCAGACCGTTGCTATAATGCGAGGGCAAATATACATTCGATTTTTAATATCACAAATGTTTTCGTCAAAAATTTAAATAAATTTTTGACGCTCCACCATGTACGTCGTCAATATCTTATCGAAGGAGTTATTTATATCGGCTTCAACGTATTTAATTTGATATTGACCGCACTTTAATTTAATACTCTTAAAGTAATCATCTACAGCACTTTCATAGCCTTCTTTTACCGTGTATGGATATAAATTAATGAATTCATTAGTCTCTACATCAACAAATCGCTTAGGTGTATTATCAAAATTAAACTTCAATTCTTTTTCTTTATCAATGACATGAAATAAGACAACTTCATGCTTATTATGCTTAAGATGTCTTAAGGCTTCAAACAGTTTAACCTCATCGGTCGATGTTTGAAACATATCTGTAAAAAAGAAAATGAGAGATCTTCTGTGTATCTTCTCCGCAATTTGATGCAAATAGGTATAGGTTTCAGTTTGCTTATTTAGCCCCTTTGAAACTACCATTTTACTTAATTGAGCCAATAACATTTGATGATGACGCTCACTTCCTTTCTCTGGAGAATAATAATCATACGCATCACTGTAAATACTTAAACCAACTGCATCTCGTTGCTTTTTTAATATCTGCATTAGTGATGCCGAAGCCAATGCAGAAAAGCCTATCTTATTTAAATTTGAAATACTAAAATCTTTGGCCTCAGGGTAGTGCATCGAACTACTGTTATCTACAATAAGATGACAACGTAAGTTCGTTTCATCGTCATAACGCTTTGTGTACAGCTTATCAGTCTTAGCATAAAGCTTCCAGTCAATATGACGCGTACTTTCCCCTTGGTTATAGATTTTATGTTCAGCAAACTCAGCAGAAAATCCATGAAACGGACTCTTATGCATACCAGAAATAAAACCTTCAACCACTTGCTTAGCGAGTAGCTCCAAGTTTTTAAAGCCCCCTGCTTTGTTGAGTTCTGCTTGTAAGTTCATTTATTTATCAATTTCCGAAGAAAAAACATTAATTAAATTATGCCGTCCACAATTCCGTAGGCTTTAGATTCATCTGCTCCCATCCAATGGTCACGATTAAAATCTTTCATCACCTTTTCAAAATCTTGTCCGCAATTATCTGCTAAAATTTTAGCACTTAATTCTTTTGTTTTCAAAATTTCTTGTGCTGTAATTTCAATATCACTGGCTTGTCCGCGAGCTCCTCCACTCGGCTGGTGAATCATAACTCTAGCGTGTGGTTGGATAAAACGTTTTCCTTTTGTACCAACAGATAATAATATGGATCCCATTGATGCTGCTAATCCAGTACAAATCGTCGACACATCACTGTTTAATGATTTAATACAATCATACATCGCAAATCCAGAGGTTACATATCCTCCAGGACTATTTATATAGAGGTGTATATCTTTAGTCTCTAAAGAGTCTAAATAAAATAAACGGTCAATGACATGCTTGGCCGATTTGTCATCCACCATTCCCCAAAGAAACACTTTGCGTTCTTCTAATAATTTACTATCAATTAAGTCTTGCGCTTTTGCTTGCTTACTCATATGTTTTTATCTTATTTCTTAATATTAGTTAAAAATAAAAAAAAGGTTCACCATACTGGCAGACCTTTTATCAATTCTTTATGAAATATATTTTACAATAAAGCGTCGATTGCATCAGAATACGCGTTTTTAGGCGCTACTCCAACCTGTCTTCCAACAACTTCTCCGTTTTGGAATACTAAAACCGTAGGAATGTTTCTTACTCCGTACTTGGCAGCAAATTCTTGATTTGCATCCACATCTACTTTGCCTACGACAGCTTTACCTTCGTATTCAGTGCTAATTTCGTCAATGATTGGTCCAACCATTCTACATGGCCCACACCAAGCAGCCCAGAAATCAACCACTACTGGCTTATCACTCTTTAATACTATTTCTTCAAAATTCGCATCTGTTATTTCTAATGCCATAATTATATATTCTTAATGTTTAACTTCAATTTATTTTAATACACAAAATTAGTCAAAAATTTTGCAAAACCTTACAGTGGCAGTATTTGTTTTGATTATGAGGCCATTGACTTATGTAATATAATAGGTATTTCAAAAAACAAATAAAATATGACTAATTCAACTTATACATCACATTCTGAGTTGTCAACTCATCCAACAGTTCTTGTGAAATCTTAATTTTCTGTTTACGGCTAGGCATATTAAGTTTTATCTTTTCAGCATTATCATAGACAACGAAATTGAGTACTTTTTCCCCTGAATGCATTCTAAACAAATCTTGTAATACTGAAATCCTCTCCTCTTGTAAATCCCTTATATTTAGTTGAATTGACAGCTTCTTAGCATAAGTATCCATGACATCGTGCAACAACTGAAAACTATTAAACTGAAGTCTTGGATCACTCTTTTTACCTGTTTCTCTGTTGACCCAACCTTCTCTTACAAAAGATTTCACATATACAAAACTATTTTTAACGAGGAAGTGTCGGTACTTAAGATACTCTTCTCCAAAGATTCTGAACTCAAAATTATCTGTATAATCTTCAACCATAAAAATAGCCCAACCTTTTCCTTGTTTACTTACCCGATGTTGTACATCTGTAACGACACCTCCAAAGGTTATTTCACGATTAACATAATTCCCCATTTCATTAAAAAATGCAAGACTACCACTACAAAAAGTTTTCATTTCCACTTTAAAATCATCCAAAGGATGACCAGAGATATAAACACCTACAACTTCCTTTTCTTGAGCTAGTTTTTCCATGGTTCCCCATTCTTCGGAAGGAGGAACAAGGGGTTCTGCAATTTGGACATCACTTGCTGCGCCAAACAGACTAACCTGTGAGGAGTTTTCATTTTCTTGGTGTTTAGCACCATATTTAATTGCTTTTTCTAAAAAGGTAATACCATCACCTTCATCTTGAAAATACTGTGCACGATGTGTGTCTCCAAAGCCATCGAAACCTCCTGCTAAAGCTAAATTTTCAAATGCTTTTTTATTAGCTGCGCGTAAATCTATACGTTTTGATAAATCGAAAATAGACTTATAATAACCATGTTCTTTGCGGTTTGCAACAATTGTTTTTACTGCGCCATGACCTACACCTTTGATTGCTCCCATACCAAAACGAACAGCGCCATCTTGGTTCACTGAAAACTTATAATACGACTCATTAACATCTGGTCCTAAAACAGCCATTCTCATACGCTTACACTCCTCCATAAAGAAGGTCACCTGCTTAATGTCATTCATATTATTTGAAAGCACTGCAGCCATATATTCTGCAGGATAATGTGCTTTTAAATAGGCTGTTTGGTAAGCAATCCAAGCGTAACACGTAGAGTGAGATTTATTAAAGGCGTAACTTGCGAACGCTTCCCAATCTTTCCAAACCTTTTCTAGAACTTTAGCATCATGCCCTTTGGCACTTGCTTGCTCAATAAATTTCGGTTTCATTTTATCCAAAACCGAAATTTGCTTTTTACCCATCGCTTTTCTCAAAACATCGGCTTCACCTTTTGTAAAATCTGCTAGTTTTTGGGATAATAACATGACCTGCTCTTGGTAAACTGTAATCCCGTAAGTTTCTTTGAGATACTCTTCCATTGCTGGTAAATCATACTCAATATCTTCATCACCATGTTTACGTCTAACAAAACTTGGAATATACTCCATTGGACCTGGACGATACAAGGCATTCATTGCAATGAGATCTTCAAAAACAGTAGGTTTTAAATCTTTAAGGTGTTTTTGCATTCCAGGAGATTCATATTGGAATACACCAACAGTTTCTCCTTTTTGGAATAACTCATACGTCTTTTCATCATCCAACGGAAAAGTATCTGGATCTAATAAAATGTCGTGTTTTGCTTTAACAATTTTAACGGTATCCTTTATTAAGGTCAATGTTTTTAACCCAAGAAAATCCATCTTAAGTAGACCGGCATCTTCAACCACTGAGTTATCAAACTGAGTCACATATAAATCTGAATCTTTTGCTAAAGCAACAGGAACGAATTTGGTAATATCATCTGGTGTAATAATAACGCCGCAAGCATGAATTCCAGTATTTCTTACTGAGCCTTCAAGCGATCTTGCCAGCTTTATAGTTTCAGCATCTAGACCATCACCATCTGCTATATTGAGTAATTCATTTACTTTTTCTAAATCTTCTGCTCTAAAGGTCCTTCCCAGCTCTTTTTCCGATAGGCCAAAAATCTTATTCAGTTTTGACATGGTTGGAATTAACTTCGCAATGCGGTCTGCCTCAAATAAAGGTAAATCCAATACTCTTGCTGTATCACGGATTGATGATTTTGCAGCCATCGTTCCGTAAGTAATAATTTGAGCTACCTGACTTGAACCATATTTATTAATCACATAATCCATGACACGACTTCGACCTTCATCATCAAAATCAATATCAATATCTGGCATACTTACACGATCTGGATTTAAGAAACGCTCAAAAAGCAAGTCGTACTTTAGGGGATCTATATTCGTAATCCAAAGGCAATATGCAACTACAGATCCTGCTGCCGATCCACGACCCGGACCAACCGAAACGTCCATATTTCGAGCTTCCCGAATAAAATCTTCAACAATCAAAAAGTAACCAGGATAGCCTGTGTTTTCAATAACGCTTAGCTCAAAGTCAAGACGTTCTGTAACTTCATCACTTAATTCTTCTCCGTATCGTTTTTTAGCACCTACGAATGTTAAATGTTTTAAAAACGCATTTTCTCCACGTTTTCCTTTATCAGCTATATCAGCAGTATGTTTAAACTCATCAGGAATATCGAAAGCTGGCAATAATACATCTCTAGCGAGTTGATAGACCTCTACTTTATCAACAACCTCCTGGATATTTGTAATCGCCTCAGGAATATCTCTAAAGAGAGCTTTCATCTCTTCTGAAGATTTGAAATAATACTCTTGATTTGGCATCCCATAACGATAACCACGACCACGACCAATTGGTGTCGCTTGTTTTTCACCATCCTTAACACACAATAAAATATCGTGTGCATTGGCATCTTCTTGCTTGCAGTAATACGTATTATTACTTGCTATAAGCTTCACCTCATGTTTTTGAGCCAATTTAACAAGTACAGGATTGACACGGTTTTCATCTTCTTGATTGTGACGCATGAGTTCTACATACAAATCATCTCCAAACTCTTGTTTCCACCAAACTAAAGCCTCCTCAGCCTGATTTTCACCAACATTCAAAACCTTACTTGGCACTTCTCCATAAAGATTTCCTGTCAAACAAATTAAATCTTCTTTATATTGCTGAATGAGTTTTTTATCAATTCTAGGCAAGTAGTAAAACCCGTCTACAAAGCCATGTGAAGACAGCTTTGCTAAGTTGTGATAACCCTTTTTATTCTTAGCGATTAAGACAATTTGATAGCCATTATCTTTTCGAGATTTATTGGTATGATCTTCACAAACAAAAAACTCACAACCTAAAATAGGCTTGATTTCTTTTAAAACTGATGTTTCTCCTTTCTCTAACGCCTCAGCCTTTTTAGCTAGTACAGATTTATTATGATTATTCACCGCTTTTACAAAATGAAATGCTCCCATCATATTAGCATGATCAGTCAATGCAACTGCAGGCATCTCTTGCTCTGCGGCAGCAGCAACTAAATCTGTAATATTTATGGTTGATTGCAATACCGAAAACTGCGAATGGTTATGAAGATGTACAAATTCAACATCTGCAAGACCCGAAATATTCTCTTTTATTTCTTCTTCGGAAATATCAACTGCTTGCAACTTCTGGAGTCGCGCATTGATTTTAGCACTTTCTTTTTTTAGGTTGATGTGCTTTAATCCAATTAGCTGAATCGTTTGCGGATTCTTCTCGTTAAAATCCTGAAAGTAACCAGGCTCAACGTCTAGTTGTTCTTTTGTGTATTCACCTAAGCGCAACAATTCGAAAAAGCAACGTGTTGTTGCTTCCACATCTGCAGTTGCATTATGGGCCTCTGAGAATGGTTTATTAAATAAAAATTGATGTAATTCTGTAAGGGTTGGTAGTTTAAACTTTCCGTAGCGACCTCCAGGAAGTTGACAAAGTGAAGCAGTGTGCTCTGTACAAGTATCTAAAACCGGTAGCTCTTGAAGTTGGTTTACGACAGCTTCTCTAACAAACTCTGCTCCCATTATATTAAGATCGAATTTCACATTTTGACCAACAACAAATTTGGTCTTTGACAGCGCCGCATTGAATTTTTCTAATACTTCTTGAAGTGGGATGCCTTGCTCTTGCGCCAACTCGGTAGAAATACCATGGATTTTTTCAGCATCATATGGAATATTAAACCCATCCGGTTTCACCAAATAATCCTGGTGATCAACACAGTTACCCATCTCATCATGCAATTGCCAAGCAATCTGGATACATCTTGGCCAATTATCTACATCTGTAATTGGCGCGTCCCAACGTTTTGGCAATCCTGTGGTTTCGGTATCGAAAATTAAATACATGCGGTTTAGAGTTGTTTTTTTCGCAAAGGCGCAAAGCTGATTGTGATCAGTCTTAAGTATTATGAACGAATACTACAGCCTTATGGTTTTCAAGTAAATTTAATAAAAACTAGCTGATAAAAACACGAAGAAACTACTTTTCTTTTAAATGAAGTTATGAAGAGTTTTAAACATAAAAAGTCAGCTTTAAAAAGCTGACTTTTTATCACATATTTATGTCTAATTAAGAACTTAATTCTTCTTGCACTTTCTCTGTATTGATAGCAGACTGTATTAAGTCTCTGTGCTTCAACAACAAGAAATCAATTGTTGGAGGCAAATTAGGCTCGGCAATAAGTTCATTATATTCCTTTAAACTCGCTTTTTCTCCTCGAATTGCTTCTTCCATAATCGACTCTTCGTTATCGGAGCTAAACGTAGATTTTAAGCTCATCCAGTTGCGATGCATTACGCCTTTAAAACTCCCCGAATCATCCGGTATTTGGCCATATTGTAGAATCTCAGTTCTCAGTTCTTTTGCAAATTCACTTCGCTCTGAAGATCTTCTCTTAAAAAACATTTTTAATCTATCACCATCCACATTATCAATTGCTTTTAAATAGCCTTTCTCTGCATCATAGTTTTTTACTAATAATATATTTAATTTGTTTGAAATTTCTTCTGAATACTTCATAATATCATTTACATTTTAAATTCCAATACTTTTATTTTAAGATGCGTATTGTTTCACATCCAACTAAGGATAGTATAACTCAAAAAATAAGAAAAATAGAATACATTAACATCTTTAACAAAGTCTTAAAACTATTTAACACTATAAACCCAGACAGTGTATGTCTGGGTTTATAGTGTTAGCAAAGATAATATAATTACATATTATCCAAATAATCAGGGATACCATCAGCATCAGTATCTAAGGCATCTGCTGGATTGCCATCTAGATTTGGATCTGCATTTTCATTAATTGTTAAGATTGTATCATCATCATCGTCTGTATCTAAATAGTCACTTACTCCGTCTCCATCCGTATCTCCAATCTCAAATTGCGTAAAAACACCGTCACCATCATCATCATCATCTAGATAATCAACCTCTGTATTACCATCTGTATCGATTGGATTTCCATCCACATCTTTTGCTTCATTGATTGTCAAAATACCATCGCCATCATCATCATCATCTAAGTAATTTGGTATGCCATCTAAATCGGTATCATCATCATCTAAATTACCGTCTAAATCTCCATTAAAATTTTCGAAAATATTTGGAATACCATCGCTATCGTCGTCATTACAATCTAAGCCATCTATAATTGCTTGGATACTTCCTTCATCATCGCCACAAAATTCAATCTGTTGCTCTAAGTAGAATCTATAAATCTCACAAGCATCGATATACGTCCCAATAGTTGCCGTTTCAAAAGCAGCTTGTGCAGTGAGTCTATTTTGAACTGCAAAATTACAAGGGAACACACAATTATTAAGATCACTTATTTGCTGCTGGATAGCTCCATCTACATCTCCACAATAATCGCTCTTAAACAATAAAGCTTCAGAATATACATTACAAGCATTGGCGTAAGAAGGAGCATCAATGTATTCTATGGTCGAAGAAAAAGTTGAGAGATAATTAGCACGCGTTGAAGTCACATCTATTTCTGTATCATCACAAGTGATTACAACCGCGGGAATACTACCTGATGTTAAAGGGACTCTAAAAAAGATACCTTCATTATAGCCAATAGAGTTCAAACCTGATTCATCAAAAGCTAAAAACTCAAAAGTACCTGTAAATGTATTGTTGTTGATTTCATCTAACTTAACGAAACCGTACTCTGGATAAATAGAAACGCTTGAATCTGGTCTATTATTTGTAGAATATGCAGTACCACCAGCGTCAACATAACGCCCTTCCATTGAATTTACATCTCCTAATATATAAGTTCCAACTGCTACAGAAGGAATTGTAAGTGATACGGTTTCTATATTATTACCTGCTCTAAAAGTTAAAAAACCATTTTCATCAATAGATGCACTAGTAAATTCTGCTTTCCAAAGTCCGTACTCTCGATTTCCTTGAAATGCAGGCGAATTAAATTCGACTTCATCACCACAACTAGTTAAGGTCAAAATAGTTACAAGAAGTATAGCTAATCTTTTCATTACTTAAGTTTTCTCCCTCTAAATAAAACGAGGCTTATTACAGGTTATAAATAACGTCATTACAGCATTTTATATTTGATTTCTTGTAATTTAATTAGGCTTTTCCTTTTTAAAAATTATTTCAAATACAAAATTGACATTACAGTTTTCAAAAGTATGATAAATTTTCAATATTACTTAATTAGAAATAAAATGTTGAGAATTAAATTATTGTATTATCTTTGCGCCTCATTAATAATAGAGGTCGCGAACCTCGCAAATTAATTAAAAATATGCCTGTAAAAATAAGATTACAAAGACACGGTAAAAAAGGGAAACCTTATTATTGGATCGTAGCAGCAGATGCACGAGCAAAAAGAGATGGTAAATACCTAGAAAAATTAGGTGCTTATAATCCAAACACTAATCCAGCAACAATAGAATTAAATGTTGATGGAGCAGTACATTGGCTACAGAATGGTGCACAACCAACTGACACTGCACGAGCAATTTTATCATATAAAGGTGCAATGCTAAAAAACCATTTAGCTGGTGGTGTAGCTAAAGGTGCTATAACTGCAGATCAAGCTGAGGAAAAGTTCAACGCCTGGTTACAAGAGAAAGCAGGAACAGTACAAGCTAAAGAAGCTGGTTTATCTGATGCTCAAGCTAAAGCAAAAGCTGATGCACTAGCAGCAGAAAAAGCAGTTAACGACGCTAGAATAGCCGCAGCTACTCCAGAAGTTGAAGAAGAGGCAACTCCAGAAACTCCTGAAAACACAGAAGCGACTGAAGAAGTTGAAGCTACAGAAGTTGAAGCTACAGAAGAGGCAGTAACAGAGGATACGGCAGCAACTGACACAGAGGCAACTGATACAGAAGCAGCTGACACAGAAAAATAAAAAATTATTTTTTATACTTTTAAACTCCGATACGATGTATCGGAGTTTTTTAGTTTATTAAACAACTAATTTTCAAACCTTAGACTTATAAAATCACATTTTAGATGCAAAAAACCGACTGCTTTTTTTTAGGAAAAATTGTAAAGAAATATAGTTTTAAAGGCGAGCTATTAGTCAAATTAGATACTGACGAACCAGCTCTTTATGAAAATATGGACTCCGTGTTTATAGAGCTTCGTGATAAACTACTCCCTTTTTTTATAGAATCTTCGCAACTGCACAAATCTGAATTATTACGTATCAAGTTTGAAGATGTAGATACCGAAGAAGACGCCGATTCGCTAATGAAAAGCGGCTTATATTTACCACTTGAGTTTTTACCAAAATTAGAAGATGATAAGTTTTACTTTCATGAAATTATCGGATTTAAAGTTGAAGATAAGAATTTTGGTCACGTAGGTGTTATAACCTCTATTAATGACGCAACGGCACAATCGCTTTTTGAAATTGACAGAGATGGCATCGAAATTTTAATTCCTATGAATGATGCCTTTATTTCAAAAGTGGATAAAAAGAACAAAATAATTTTTGTAGATACTCCTGAAGGATTGATTGATTTATACTTAGAAGAATAATCCCATCCTAAATCCTTCCCAAAAGGGAGAACTTTCACTCCTATGAATAAGCCTTTTCAGTTTAAAGAATTCTCAGTTAATCAAGACCAATGTGCTATGAAAATTGGTACAGATGGTGTATTATTGGGTGCATGGTCTTCAATTGAAAGTCATCCATTTTCAATTTTAGATATTGGTGCTGGCACAGGTGTTTTATCATTAATGCTTGCACAGCGTTGTGATGCTCAAGTGATCGAAGCACTCGAAATTGACGATAAAGCTTATGAACAATGTGTCGATAATTTTGAGCAGTCTCCTTGGAATGATCGTTTGTTTTGTTATCATGCATCACTAGATGAATTTGCCGAAGAAATTGATGATACATATGATTTAATTATTTGTAACCCTCCTTTCTATTCTGAAACATTTAAAACTGAAAACGCTCAACGTGACCTAGCTCGATTTCAAGACGCCATGCCTTTTGAGCACTTACTGGAGAGCATAACTACTTTACTTTCAAAAAACGGCTTGTTTTCGGTTGTTATTCCGTTTTCTGAAGAGGAAAAATTCATTACTCTTGCCAAGCAGTTTAATCTTTTCACTAAGCGTGTTTTGCACGTTAGAGGCAATCCTTCCGCAGATATAAAAAGAAGTCTTATAGAGTTTTCTTTCTTACAATCAAATATTGAGAGTTCAGAATTAATTATTGAAACCTCACGTCATCAATACACCGAAAATTATATTAAGTTAACTAGATATTTTTATTTAAAAATGTAATTGCTCACTGCAAACCTTTTCGTTATCTTTGCTTCTCAATTTTTAATGCATAAAATAAAGTGATTTGTGGAGATTATAAAATAAGCATTTATGCGAAGTTTGCCTTACACTCACTTAAATTAAACACTATCAGATGAAACCAGATTTATTCGAAGCTCCTGATTATTATAATCTTGACGAATTACTTACAGAAGAACATAAATTAATACGTGATGCTGCCAGAAAATGGGTTAAGCGTGATGTCTCACCAATAATTGAAGAAGCTGCGCAAAAAGCAGAATTTCCAAAATCTATAATTAGCGGATTGGCAGAAATTGGAGCTTTTGGCCCATACATTCCTGAACAATATGGTGGCGCTGGACTAGACCAAATTTCTTATGGCTTAATTATGCAAGAAATAGAGCGTGGAGATTCTGGAGTGCGAAGTACCGCATCTGTGCAGTCATCATTGGTCATGTATCCTATTTGGAAATATGGAAATGAAGAACAACGTCAAAAATATTTACCAAAACTAGCTAGTGGAGAATGGATGGGATCTTTTGGTTTAACAGAACCCGATCACGGAAGTAATCCTGGTGGCATGACCACAAATTTTAAAGATATGGGCGACCATTATCTTTTAAATGGCGCTAAAATGTGGATTTCAAATTCTCCTTTTTGTCAAGTCGCTGTCGTTTGGGCAAAAAATGAAGAAGGACGTATTCATGGTCTTCTTGTAGAACGTGGCATGGAAGGATTCTCAACGCCTGAAACTCATAACAAATGGTCACTTAGAGCATCCTCTACTGGTGAGCTAATTTTTGATAACGTTAAGGTGCCTAAAGAAAACTTATTACCAAACAAATCAGGATTAGGAGCGCCATTAGGCTGCTTGGATTCTGCTCGTTTTGGTATTGCTTGGGGAGTAATTGGTGCTGCAATGGATTGTTACGATACAGCACTAAGATATAGTAAAGAACGCATCCAATTTGGCAAACCAATTGGACAGTTTCAATTGCAACAGAAGAAACTGGCTGAAATGATCACCGAAATCACTAAAGCACAATTATTAGCCTGGAGACTTGGTGTGATGCGAGAAAATGGAACAGCAACATCTGCTCAAATTTCTATGGCAAAACGTAATAATGTGGATATGGCTTTAAAAATTGCTCGTGACTCAAGACAAATGTTAGGAGGTATGGGAATTAGTGGAGAATATTCTATTATGAGACATATGATGAACTTAGAAAGTGTTGTCACTTATGAAGGTACACACGATATTCATTTATTGATAACAGGATTAGATATTACTGGTCTAAATGCTTTTAATTAAGGCCTAATCGCTATTAAAACAAATCTCGTAGACGTTAATTTAACTTTGAATAATCGTTTCGTGATGATATAAAAATTCAAAAAATGCTTTTCTTAATCGGGAAGCATTTTGTATTCTACGCAACGTGTAACTCTTGGTTATAACTACTCCTACTTAATTACTAGTCTTAATAATCAATTTCAAGGGATGACTTCATAGATTTATAAAACTGAATTTACAGCGCAAATACAAACGGCACTTATAGTTGCTAAAGGTGTTAAAAACAGTGCGGCGGCAGTAATAATTCCAGATTATCTGTTTACACCTTTTAAACAAAAAAACTAAAGCTTAAAAAAGGCAAGCTGTATCTACTAGATTTTTGATATATAGAATGTATTCCTTGCAGAAAAGACCATGAGGTTATTGCTAAATATTATGCCGACAATCCTGTCAAGAATATTGAAACCATTGGCATGTCTATTGATACAAAAAAGAGAATTGGATTAACTATTTAAACGAACATAATTATAATTAGGTTAATTATAATCCGTATATTTTAAAAAAACGTTATACATGCCTCTAAAGATCAATTTGTTTCCTTACGTATATTGTGGTGGATGACAAAGGACCATTATTACATAAAAGCAATAGATTTTTGAAAGCTGTGAACTTTATAGAATCAAGACAAGACTAAATAATAAATCTCCGTTAACGTTGGCGTCTTCTACCAACTGTTATTTCTAATTTACTAAGAGGCTACTGCCTTTGCAGGAATTTGTTAAGATTCTGGAGCCAGTTCAACTTCTAAACCTTCCATTTCTGGCCTCATCTGAATTTGACAGCCCAAACGCGAATTATCTTTAACATAAAAGGCCTCGCTAAGCATCGCTTCTTCGTCATCTTGCATTTCTGGTAATTCCGTTTCACTTAACACATAACATTGACAAGAGGCGCACATTGCCATACCTCCACAAATACCAATGGTCCCTTCTGGAGCTAACTCGTAAGAGCGAACAACTTCCATTAGGTTCATAGCCATATCTGTAGGTGCTAAAACCTCATGAGTCACTCCTTCTCTATCTATTATTTTGATGTTTATGTCTTGTTCCAAAGTTATGTGATATGAAACCTATCAGGTTTTGAAAAGCTTATAGGTTAATCAATTGTTTTTACAACTGCTTTAGGTGCTTCTTTTCGTGTCCCATCAAATCCGTCTACTCCAGCAACTGTTGTATATTTTAATACATAACGTTTTCCTGGGTTGATGATTTTATATGCTGCCTGACACATTAATGTTGCTTCATGGAAACCACATAAAATTAATTTTAATTTTCCAGGATATGTATTCACATCTCCTATAGCAAAAACACCCGGAATATTGGTTTGATAATCTAAAGCGTTATCTACTTTTATTGCATTTTTTTCAATCTCCAATCCCCAATCTCCAATTGGACCTAGTTTTGGTGATAACCCAAAAAGTGGGATAAAATGATCACAGTCTATCTCAAACTCTTTTTCAATATGTTGTGCTTGTTTTACAACAACAGCTTTTACTTTTTCATCTCCAACGATACCGATCACCTCAGCAGGTGTAACTAAATTTATTTTACCTTGATTTTTTAATTCTTGTACTTTTTCTACGGAATCTAAATGCCCACGGAATTCGCTACGTCTATGAATTAAAGTAACCTCACTCGCCACGTCACTTAAAAAAATACTCCAATCTAATGCAGAATCTCCTCCACCTGCAATAACCACTTTCTTGTCTCTGTAAACCTCAGGATCTTTAATAATATATTCTACGCCTAAATCCTCAAACTCAGCAATATTATGAATTAAAGGTTTACGAGGCTCAAAACTTCCTAAGCCACCAGCAATTGCCACAACTAGAGCTTGGTGTTTAGTTCCTTTGTTTGTAGTGACAATAAAGGTACCGTCCTCTTGTTTTTCTATTGTTTCTGCACGCTCACCCAAAGTAAATCCTGGCTTAAATTGCTTGCACTGTTCCAATAATTTATCAGTTAAATCACCCGCTAAAATTTCTGGATATGCAGGAATATCGTAAATAGGCTTTTTAGGATATATTTCTGAACATTGTCCACCAGCTTGAGGTAAAGCATCAATTAAATGACACTTTAGTTTAAGTAGACCAGCTTCAAAAACAGTAAATAGTCCTGTTGGCCCTGCTCCTATTATGAGTATATCTGTTGTAATCATGAATTCTAATTTCTGGAAAGTAAAATTAATCTAGAACGCTTTATAAATCTATGACAAATGTCATTCTAAGCTTCAATATTAATAACATGTTCAATTTGAGGTGCATACTTTTTTATAGTCATTTCTACACCAGATTTAAGTGTCATTTGATTTACACTACAACCCACACAAGCTCCTTGTAATTGGACTTTAACCAGCGTATCATTTTCTATTGATAATAATGAAATATCACCTCCATCACTTTGTAAAAAAGGACGTATTTCATCTAATGCTTTTTCGACATTTATTCTAAGCTCTTCTGTACTCATCTATTTTTTATTTACTGCTGAACAACCAGCCATCGTCGTTATTTTAATAGCCTCTGTTGCTGGTAAATTATCATTGCGTTTTACAACCTCTTCTACTACATTTCGGGTCAGTTTTTCAAATGCTCGTTCTAATTCTGTAGCTGTTTGTAATGCTGCTGGTCTTCCTGCATCTGCAGCTTCTCTTATGCTTTGTACCAGAGGTAGTTCTCCTAAGAATGGAATACCTAAGTCTTCTGCAAGATTTTTTGCACCTTCTTTTCCAAAAATATAATATTTGTTATCAGGAAGTTCCTCTGGTATAAAATAGGCCATATTCTCAATAATACCTAAAACGGGTACATTGATACTTTCTTGTTGAAACATCGCAACTCCTTTTTTAGCATCTGCAAGGGCAACATTTTGAGGTGTACTAACCACAACAGCTCCTGTTATTGGGAGTGATTGCATGATACTTAAATGAATATCCCCAGTTCCTGGAGGCAAATCTAATAGCATAAAATCGAGTTCTCCCCAAGCGGCATCAAAAATCATTTGATTTAATGCTTTAGCTGCCATCGGTCCACGCCAAACTACTGCTTGATCTGGTTTAGTAAAAAAGCCAATGGATAAAATTTTAACACCGTAGTTTTCTACTGGACTCATTTTTGACTTGCCGTCAATAGTAACTGCTTTAGGTCTTTCTAATTCTACATCAAACATTATTGGCATTGATGGGCCATAAATATCTGCATCTAAAATTCCAACTTTAAAACCCATTTTGGCTAGAGTAACAGCTAGATTTGCAGTCACTGTAGATTTACCTACACCTCCTTTTCCTGAGGCTACAGCAATTATGTTTTTAATTCCAGGAATTTGTTTTCCCTTAATCACATTGGGAGCAGATTTTGTTGGCGCATCTACTTTTACATTTACTTTTATTTTAGCCTTTTCATACACCATTTTGTGAATGGTTTGCATGATTTCAACTTCAGTTTTCTTTTTGGCTTGTAAGCTTGGGTTTGTTATTGTAATATCAACAATAACCTCATCTGCAAATGTTACAATGTTAGTTACGGCTCCACTTTCAACCATATTTTGCCCTTCACCAGGTGCAGAAATACTTTCAAGCGCTTTAAATATATCTTGTTTATTTAACTTCATGTGCTTATATCTATTGTTTTTAAACGGTCACATGCTTTGCTATTAATCAGTCCCTTGAATAACAACTCTTTTTACATGCTCGTTTTACGGCAATTATTATATTCTAGAATTAATTTATTCAGAATCATTCTAAATGCAAAGATACTTAATAAAGCTTTAAATTTATAGTGTTCGGATTGCTATTTCTTATGACGTAATTTGAGATTTAAATGGTACTTCAAAATGTAATTTATATGAAACTACAACTCCTTCATCGGATCCCAAAATACCTTTTCAAGATTTTGGATTTGATTGTCTATCACAACAATTCCTTCGCTCTCTAGAAGTTGCTGCATAAGATTGGTTCCATCAAAATGATGCTTTCCTGTGAGTAGTCCTTTTCTGTTTACGACGCGATGTGCAGGAACATCTTTTCCGTGTGAGCCATTCATTGCATACCCAACCATTCTGGCACTTCGTTTAGCTCCTAAATAATTAGCTATTGCGCCATAGCTTGTTACTTTTCCGAAGGGAATTAATTTCGCCACTTCATAAACGCGATCAAAAAAATTCAGGGTCTCCAATTTCATTACGTACCCATTATGATATTGATCAATGTTACTCCAGCAACAATACCAGTTATTGCTCCAATGATGTAGTTCATATTTTTTTGAGAAGTCAAACTCTTGTTTTTTATCTTGTCAAAAAAGAAAATATAAACATACAGCATCACGAAAGTTCCTGTTGCTGCTCCCGAGCAATATGACACTATGTTTGTTGTGTCAAAAGAAAACCATCCAAAACCTGTAATAGTAATTGTCATGTAGGCTTGATATGGTATTGGAAATACGTTTATTGCCGACAAAAACATGCCTTGTAAAAAACGACTAGGCTTACTTTTGGCATGTGATTCTACGTCTGGTTTAGGATTTGACTTAGCAACAAAAAGAAAATAAATTGTAATAAGTACAAAAATAACAAATGCCACCTGTCTTAAAATCTCAACTGTATTTGGGTGGCTGCTCAAATAACGAGCAAACATAGCGGCAATATAAGTTTGTAAAAACACGATAAAACAAACGCCTAATGAAAAAATAACACCTCTGCTATAACCCTCTTTAAGACTTACTTTTGCTGCTGTCATATTTAATAGACCAGGAGGAACAACACCAACAAGTGCTATAATTAATCCTAGAAAAAAAATGACAGTAATATTCAATTCTATTTAATTTTAAACCGAATATACGTAATTGGTTTGTTTTGTTCTAAATACTGAGATTCATAGTAGGTTTGAATACTCGTTACTTCTTCTGGGCTTCCTTCCTGTTTATAGACATTATGATTTGCATATAGCACCTCATGACCTTCACCTTGAAGTAATCCCAGCGTATACCCATGCATAAATTCACTATCGGTTTTTAAATTTACAACACCTTCTGGTTTTAAAATGGTTTTGTAGCGTTTTAAAAATTGTGAATTGGTCATTCTATGTTTAGTACGCTTATATTTTATTTGAGGATCTGGAAAGGTAATCCAAATTTCATCGACTTCATTCTCTGCAAATACGTGGTCCACTAATTCAATTTGTGTGCGAATAAAGGCAACATTAGGAATATGATCTTCTATTGCCGTTTTAGCGCCTCTCCAAAACCGAGCTCCTTTAATGTCGATACCAATAAAGTTCTTATTCGGAAATTTCTTCGCTAATTCTACCGTATATTCTCCACGCCCACAACCCAATTCTAATATTAAAGGATTATCGTTTTTAAAAACCGAAGCATTCCACTCCCCTTTAAATTCATATTGTGAATCGACTAATTCTTCTCTCATTGGCTGAAACACATTAGAGAATGTTTCATTTTCTTTAAATCGTTTGAGTTTATTTTTACTTCCCACTGCCTATATTTAACAATATATTATTTTTACTTATTGATGTGGTAAAATTAAGGAAACATTTTAAGCTTATCTTTATTTTTAAAAACAGACTCATTAAAATACATGAGACTACAATACTGAAACAAACTAAACGCATGCAAGTTCAGCTCAAGAAACGAATACTTATTGCGCCATTAAATTGGGGATTAGGCCATGCTGCGCGATGTATTCCAATTATTAAAGCCTTACAAGAGCAGCAATTTGAACCCGTTATTGCGAGTGATGGCATTGCATTGTTATTACTACGGAAAGAATTTCCTGATCTTCAATCTATAGAACTCCCGTCATACAACATAAGGTATCCCAAAAATGGAAAACATTTTAGACTAAAAATGTTGCAAAGCTCTCCAAAGATGGCTAAAGCGATAAAAAATGAAAAAAAAGCTATTGCCTCTATTATAGAGGATTATAAAATTGATGGTATCATTTCTGATAATCGTTTAGGTGTTCATCATAAAAAGTTGCCTTGTGTTTTTATAACACATCAACTTCAAGTTTTAAGTGGCAGCACCACATGGCTGAGCACGAAATTGCATCAAAACATTATAAAGCGGTTTCATGAATGTTGGGTACCTGACAACCTTGGTGATATTAATCTTAGTGGGAAATTAGGTCATACACCTGCACATGATATCCCGCTAAAATATATTGGTCCTTTGAGTCGGTTTAAAAAAAAGGAACTTCCTTTAAAATATGACGTGATGGTACTGCTTTCTGGGCCAGAACCTCAACGTACATTGATAGAAAACAAACTGTTAACAGATTTTAAAACCTATAATGGAAAAGTACTTTTTATCAAAGGCATTATTGAAAATGAACAGCATGTTTCCGAAGAAAAAAACCTAATTATTTACAATTATATGACGAGTTCAGAATTAGAAAATGCGTTAAACGAAAGTCGTTTAATTGTCTCGAGATCTGGTTATACAACACTCATGGATTTGACTAAGCTCAATAAAAGCGCGTTCTTCATTCCTACTCCAGGTCAATATGAACAAGAATATCTTGCTGAGCGTTTGACAGAGCAAGGTCTAGTTGCTAGTTCTAAACAAGATGACTTTACAATAGAAAAATTAGACGATATTTCTAGTTTTAAAGGATTGAGCGCTATGGATTATGAGGTAAACTTCAAGAAATTATTTAGTCTTTTCAAGGGTAAATGAAAACTCACTCCCAACACCTAATTCACTTTCTACATAAATTTTCTCATCGTGAGCTTCTATAATATGCTTTACAATTGACAGACCTAAACCAGATCCACCTACTTTTCTAGAACCACTTTTATCAACGCGATAGAAGCGTTCAAACAACCGTGGAAGATTAGCTTTAGAAATACCTTCACCATTATCTGTAACTCTCACTATAACCTTATTTTTTATAAGGTTTTCGATGCTAACTTCGGTTGTTCCTTTGTCTTCACCATATTTTATAGAATTGACAATAAGATTAGAAAGCACTTGTTGAATTCGCTCTTTATCTGCTGTAACCATAATAGGCTCATTATAATCGATATCAAAAATCAAAGAGATCTTTTTCTTTGCAGCTTTCATCTCTAAAAGGTCAAAGACACTTTCTATGAGTTCAACAATATCAAACTCCATGATATTAAGCTGTAAATCTCCAACTTCTAACTTGGTAATCATATCTAAATCTTGCACAATATAGATAAGTCGTTCTAGACCTTTATTGGCTCTTATTAAATATTTCTCGTTGACTTTTTCATCATGTAAGGCGCCATCTAAAAGTGTTTCGAGATACCCTTGAACCGTAAATAGAGGTGTTTTTAATTCATGAGATACATTGCCTAAAAACTCTTTACGATACTCTTCTCTCACGATAAGCGTTTCTATTTCGAGTTTTTTGTCTTTTGCATATTTATCTATTTCCTGTGTAAGCGTCGCCATATCTGTAGTGATAGGTTGTTTACGCAAAGATGCGGACTCTAATAGCGTTAAATCGTCATATATTTTTTTTACCCGTCTGTAAATAAAACGTTCCACTCTATATTGAATGACTATGAAAGAAATAATATAAGTAAAGATTGCAAATGAAAGTAAATAAACAACATCTATAGAATGTAGTATATACAAAAAGACACTCGATAGGAGTGTCAAATATATCGTAATGTACAAGGATGTCTTTAAGGCAAACTTGTACGTTTTCTTTAATTTATTTTGCATTAGTCAACAAACTTATAGCCCACCCCTTTTATGGTTTTAAACTTTTCATCTCCAATTTTTTCACGAAGTTTTCTAATGTGAACATCAATTGTACGTCCACCAACAATAACCTCATTACCCCAAACCTTATCAAGTATCTCTTCACGTTTAAACACTTTATTTGGCTTAGTAGCTAACAAAGATAGCAATTCAAACTCTTTTCTTGGCAGTAAGAGTTCTTTTCCTTTTATAGTAATTTTATATTCTTCTCTATTGATTACTAAATTTCCGATTTTTAAAATTTCTTGAACTTTATCATCCTCTTTTAATCGTCTCAACAAGGCTTTAACCTTACTTACCAAGACTTTTGGTTTTATTGGTTTTGTTATGTAGTCGTCTGCACCAGCATCAAAACCAGCCATTTGAGAATAATCCTCTCCTCTAGCTGTCAAAAATGTGATGATTGTGTCGCTCAATTCTGGAATCTTTCTAATTTGCTCACAAGCTTCAATACCATCCATTTCTGGCATCATAACATCCAGAATAATAAGTTGAGGTTTTTCTTTCTTAGCTTTTTTGACACCATCAGCACCATTTTCTGCTGTTAATACCTGATAGCCTTCAGACGTCAAATTATAACCAACAATTTCTAAAATATCTGGTTCATCGTCTACTAATAAAATTTTAATATCCTTTTTTTTCATTTTTTCAAAATTGAAACGCTTAGCGTTGTAAAGATAGGATTAATAACAAAAATAATTACGAACACCCAAATTGATAACGTTAAGTTAACTTCATTTTTTGTTATCAACTGAAACTGAGTTACTTTTTAATACCCATGTTACGCTATTGTTAAATAGCTATATAGCTCTTAATTTATTCGTTTAAACCTCAAATTCTACCTATATTTGTTTGCATTTTTTTAAAACAATTTAAAACTAAATAATTATGAAAAAACTTTACTTTTTATGTTTAACTGCTTTAATTGGTTTTGCTTCCTTTGGGCAAACTACTTTATATACTGAAAGCTTTGAAACAAACACAAATGGAACTAATTACACAACTTCAGAAGCAGAGTTTTCTGATGGTTTTAATGATTTCTTCTTAAGAACAGATGGAAGCGACATAAATGCGTCTTACGAAGTAAACGGTGTTGATGGTGCTTTTATCTTCGCTGGACAGGATTTAGACGGAGAAGGCGCTACGTTGCCTCTTTCAGTTTCAACAATTGCTATTGACGTTACTGGTCTATCAAATGTTGATTTTGCAATTTTACTTGCTGAAGATGACGATGGTACTAATCAAGATTGGGATGACGCTGATTATGTAAACATTACTTATTCGTTGGATGGTGGTGCAGACCAAAATTTAATTTGGATTAGAAGTGAAGCTGCTGGATCAAATAGCGCACCAAGACTAGATACAGATTTTGATGGTACTGGAGATGGTGCAGAAATCACATCTACTTTTACTGAATATGTTGAAAATATCATACTTTCTGGAAATTCTTCAATTACGTTTAGAATTGAAATGAGTTTAAATTCTGGTGATGAAGATATCGCTTTTGACAATATTAGAGTTGTTAATGGATTTGTTGCACAACCTTCAATAACAATAACGTCACCTTCAAATGGGGCTGAAATAGCTCCTGGAACAACATCTGTAGATGTAGAATTCTCAACAACGAATTTAAGTGGTGGTGAATCAATAGATATCATAGTTAATGGTAACACAACAACTAACGTTACTAGTCCTTTTGCAGTAACAACTGTTGATGGTCAAACGTATGCTATTACCGTTCAACTTGTAAATGGAGGATTAGTTGATGAAGACATGGTTTCTTTTAGTGTGTTATCATCAAATGCTGTTGCAACGATTGCAGAATTGAGAGCTGGAACTGTTGGTGAAGTTTATGAACTAACTGGTGAAGCTTTATTAACGTACCAACAGTCATTTAGAGGTCAAAAGTATATTGAAGATGCAACTGGCGCTATCTTAATAGATGACAATTCAGGAATCATCAATACTACTTATGCAATTGGAGATGGTATCACTGGTATTACTGGAACTTTAGGAGGATTTGATGGAATGACTCAATTTGTACCTGCTGGCGACCCTGGTGTAGCTTCATCTACAGGTAATACAATAACACCTCAAGCAGTAACTTTAGCTATGCTAACTGCAAATCCTGAGCAATATGAGTCTGAATTAGTAGAAGTTACAGCTGTATTAATGGATGACAGTGTTGAAGCTACTTTTTCTAATGGAACTGTGTACGGGTTAGCTCAAGGCGCAGATGCCTTTAATTTTAGAACCTCTTTCTTTAATGTAGATTATATAGGAGCAAATGTACCAACAGTGGCTACAGATATCGTTGGAATCGTTAGCGAAAGATTACAAGATAATACATATTATTTAACTGCAAGAGATGCTGATGATTTTAGTGTACAACTCTTATCTGTTGATGATTTTAATGCGACTTCGTTCTCAGTATATCCAAACCCAACATCTACAGGATTTGTAAAT
This sequence comes from Psychroserpens burtonensis DSM 12212, assembly GCF_000425305.1. Classification (GTDB taxonomy): domain Bacteria; phylum Bacteroidota; class Bacteroidia; order Flavobacteriales; family Flavobacteriaceae; genus Psychroserpens; species Psychroserpens burtonensis. Next base: position 1,822 of record NZ_AUDE01000011.1, on the reverse strand, counting down.
ATCGTTGGAACGACTGATAACGCTATTACAGTGTCGGTTTATGATATCTTAGGAAAACAAGTTATCAATGAAACGTTAACTAACAACCGTGTTAATGTATCTGCATTAAACGCTGGTATTTACATTGTTAAAATTTCTCAAAATGATGCCTCAGTTACTAAGAAGTTAGTGATTAAGTAATCCTTTTTAAAATAAAGTATTAAAAAGCGTTGCCTTATGGGCAACGCTTTTTTTATTTTTGTATCTATGATAAACACAAACGCTATATTTTCAATGTCTTCGGAAGATGAATTTAATACATTGGCATTGGAGGTCTTCAAATTTCAGTTTGAAAACAATCCCGTGTATCGCTCGTTTTGTGATTTATTATATAAACATCCTAGTGATGTAAAGCAAATTGAAGAGATCCCTTTTTTACCCATTCAGTTTTTTAAAAGTCATCACGTATTGAGTTCTAATGCTCCAATTGAAGACACATTTTCAAGCAGCGGGACTACAGGATCAATTACCAGTAAGCATTACGTAACCGACTTAAGTCTTTACAAAAAGAGCTTTAAAAAAGGTTTTGAGATTTTCTACGGAAATATTAATGACTACGTTGTTCTCGCTTTATTACCCAATTATTTAGAGCGGAAAGGCTCCTCATTAGTCTATATGGTTAATGATATGATTAAAAATTCGCAACATCCTGAAAGCGGGTTTTATCTCGATAACATCACTGAGCTAAAAGAGAAACTAATCAGTTTAGATTCCGAAGGAAAAAAAGTCATGCTTATTGGCGTGTCATTTGCGCTTTTAGATCTAGTAGAACTGCATCAATTCAATTTAAAAAATACGATTGTAATGGAAACTGGCGGTATGAAAGGTCGCCGAAAAGAAATGGTGAGAGAAGAACTACATTCTATTTTAAAATCAGGCTTTGGAGTCTCAAAAATTCATAGCGAATATGGCATGACCGAGTTATTAAGCCAAGCTTATTCTCTAGGTAATGGTATCTTTAGATATCCCAATTGGATGCGAATTTTAACCCGCGATCCTGAGGATGCACTCACTCTCCAAAAGACAAAAAAAACTGGTGGAATAAACGTTATTGATTTAGCTAATATTAATTCGTGCTCTTTTATAGCCACACAAGATTTAGGTCGTGTTCATGACAATTCTACTTTTGAAATTATTGGCAGGTTTGACTCGAGTGATATTAGAGGTTGCAATCTCATGGTCTTGTAATTATCTGCATTTTTTATCGACTACCTCTAAATGAAAACACAAGCACTATCTGTGATTTTTTTCTTCGGAATGCTAATCGCGTCATCACAAACAGCAAATTATAACACTCAAAAAGACTATGTAGCCAAAGGTTACGACGTGATTGCCTATTTTGATAATCAAGCTGTAGAAGGAAAAAATGAATATATAGCGCGATATGATGGTGTAAAATTCAAGTTCTTATCAGAAAAGAATCTCAACACATTCTAAGTTCAAGTTATAAGTGCAACACGAATATTTAAAATAGATGGGGCTAGCCCCATCTATTTTAGGCTCAATATTTATATTCGTTTTGAATGAAACATTATAAACAATTGACCTTGTCACAAAGGTATCAAATCTCTGCATTATTAGAGACAGGAATTACTATTACACAAATAGCAATAATTATTGGTGTCAATAAAAGTACAGTATCAAGAGAGTTAAAAAGAAACACGCCAAGTAGAGGAAGTACAGCTGGTAGTTATATTCCAGAACACGCTCAACAGAAGGCAATTAATAGACATTGTTTGAAACCCAAGCCTATAATCTTAACTGATGAGCTTAAAAAACGAAT
>NZ_AUDE01000010.1 GCF_000425305.1 Psychroserpens burtonensis DSM 12212 | reverse complement strand
TTTAAGCCTAATTGACGTTGTATTTCTTTCGATGAAAATCCTTTCTTGGTCGCTGTCAATAAGAACATTGTTTTGTACCAAATCAAAAAAGATAATTTTGAACTTTGCATAACGGTACCACTGCGCAAAGAAGTCCTGCTTCTGCAAGATTTACACTCATAACTCCATTGACTTTTTATCCAGTAATGAGTTGTATTTGAACACTTTTGGCAAATTACCCCAATTTTATCTCGCTCTTCTTTAAAATGCCTGCGACATGATTCTTCGCTATCAAATTCCGCAGTAAATTTAAAAATATTCATACCTTTAATTTTTATTAAAAATAAGCAAAATTTAGTACTTATTAGTGCTTACGGATATACAGTTTACAAGATGCAAAATTGTATAAAATTTTAGAAGTGATCGATTTTTTTTTAACTCAGGAAGTATTTCTTCAAATTTATAATCGTTCATTATTTATACCTATTTCAATTTGTAACGTTGTAAGTCACAACAAGCATTTTATCATTTTATTTTACTCCAATAAGTTCAATTTTGTCTAATTCCTTTTTGTCATTATCAGAACGAAATACTTCAATTAGAATTTTTCTCTTGTAAAGTTTTTTGTTACCAAGATTATATTTTGCACGAAATTCGGAAGGCAAATAACCTTTATTGAAATACTTATTAAAACACACCATTTGTAAATTAGGGATTGGTGAATCTGTTCCTTCTGCTATTATTTTAAATTCTACAACTTTCAAATTTTCTTCTTGAGAAAAGCTTTATTCAAATAAATATTTCCGAAGAGAAAAATAATTAATACTATAAAATATTTTATTTTCATGACTGTAATCAATCTAGTTTAATAGGCCAACAACTGCTTCAAAGCCTCTTCAAAACTACCCTTAGCCATATACTGCTCTTCCAATTGTTCTATGAAAGGAATTGGTGTTTCCATACTAGCCACACGTTTTACAGGTGCATCTAATTGCTCAAAACAGTGTTCCATAATTAATGAAGAAATATCACTAGCAATACCTCCAAAAAGAGAATCTTCTTGTAAAATGATGGCTCTGCTTGTTTTCTTTACCGATTCAAAAATAGCGTCTTTATCTAGCGGTTGTAAACTTCTTAAATCTATGAGATCTGCAGAAATATCTGGATTATTATCCAAAGTTTCTAAAGCCCAATGTACTCCTGCGCCATACGTTATGATGGTCACGTCGTTTCCTTCTTTAAGCAAAGCTGCCTTTCCTAAAGGAATCGTAAAATAATTTATGGGTACCTGTTGACGAATACGTCTATACAAAGCTTTATGTTCAAAAAATAAGACTGGATTAGGGTCTTCAATAGCAGTTGCTAATAGCCCTTTTGCATCATAAGGAAATGCTGGATACAGGACTTTTAAACCTGGCGTTTTTGTAAACCAAGCTTCATTTGTTTGAGAATGAAATGGTCCTGCAGCAACACCTCCACCACATGGCATTCTTATCACAACATCTGCTTCTTGACCCCAACGGTAATGAGATTTTGCTAAATAATTAACGACTGGATTAAAACCTGAAGTTACAAAATCTGCAAACTGCATTTCAACTATCGATTTTATACCTGCAATTGATAATCCCATTGCTGCTTCTACGATTGCAGATTCACAAATTGGCGTGTTTCTTACTCGTTCTTTCCCAAACGCTTCAACAAAACCTTCGGTGATTTTAAAAACACCTCCATACTCTGCGACGTCTTGTCCCATAATGACCAAATCATTATGTTTTTCCATAGATTGTTTTAAGCCTTGAGAAATAGCATCTATTAATCGTAACTCCTTAGTTTTTGTACTTGGTGTTGATTCTGTATATTGAAACGGTTTATATAAATCATTTAACTCTGTTGCAACATCAGCAATAATATCGTCCTCATCATACGCCAGTTGCAAATGCTCATTAATTTCATCAAGTATCACTTCTCTAAAACCTTGATCTTCTTTTTCATTGAGTAAACGATTCTCCATCAAATACGCTCTAAAATTATCAACAGGGTCTTTTTTAGACCACTCTTTCATTAATTTTTCAGGAACATATTTTGTACCACTTGCCTCTTCGTGACCTCTCATTCTAAAGGTTTTAAATTCAATTAAAATTGGTCTTGGATGTTTACGAATGCTTTCAGCTAATTTTTTAATAGTAGCATACACTTCTAGTATATTATTTCCGTCGAGAATAAAAGATTCTATTCCGTAACCTTTACCTCTATCTGCTAAATCTTTACAATTATATTGTTCACTTGTTGGTGTTGATAATCCATAGCCATTATTTTCAATACAGAATAAAACAGGCAATTGCCAAACAGAAGCCACGTTCAATGCTTCATGAAAATCACCTTCACTCGTTCCGCCTTCTCCTGTAAAAACGGCAGTAACAGTCTTTTTATTTTTTAACAAACTCGCTAGGGCAATACCATCTGCAACACCTAATTGCGGACCTAAATGTGAGATCATTCCAACAAGATTAAACTCCTGGGTACCGAAATGAAACGAACGATCGCGACCTTTTGTAAACCCATTAGCTTTTCCTTGCCATTGACTAAACAAACGATATAAAGGAATCTCTCGTGTTGTAAAAACACCTAAATTTCTATGCATCGGTAAAATATATTCGTCTTTTTGCATGGCCATAGTGACCCCTACAGAAATCGCTTCTTGTCCGATACCTGAGAACCATTTTGATATTTTACCTTGACGCAATAGAATGAGCATTTTCTCTTCTATCATGCGAGGTTTAAGCATGTTTTTATAAAGACTTAAAAGCGTTTTATCATCTAGATTTTTCTTGTCGTAGGTAATTAAACTCTTGGTGGAGGTCAACATTATTTGAATTATTTCGTTAGTATATCAAATGTAAATAAAAATTGAGTTTTAAAAAGCCTATAGCGGTTTTTTTTAAGTAGAATTGAAATCAGTGATTTTAGTACTATTTTCCTTATTTTTGTTATATTGAAGCGCAAATAAATCAATTATACAATGAACAGAATACCAAGTGTAAACCTTCAGGATTTTATTTCTGGAGATGCAAATAGAAAACAAAAATTTATTGATGAAATTGGCAAGGCTTACGAAGAAATTGGTTTCGTAGCATTGAAAGGTCATTTTTTAGATGATCAACTCGTTGATAATTTATATAAAGAAGTTAAGAATTTTTTTGAACTACCTGTAAAGACAAAACGCAGTTATGAAATTGAAGGTATTAGTGGTCAACGCGGTTATATTTCCTTCGGAAAAGAAAGTGCTAAAGGTAAAAAAGAAGGCGATTTAAAGGAGTTTTGGCATTTTGGACAATATGTAGAAGATGATATAGAACGCGCTAAGGAATATCCTGAAAATGTAGAGGTTAAGGAACTTTCAGAATTTAATAAAATAGGAAAGGAGACTTACCAAATGTTAGAGAAAACAGCAAAATATGTGCTAAGAGCTTTAGCTTTATACTTAAATTTAGAAGAAACTTATTTTGATAATTATATCCATAATGGTAACTCTATATTAAGACCTATTCACTATCCTCCTATTTTAGAGGAACCAGAAAATGCAGTTCGTGCTGCCGCTCATGGTGATATTAATTTAATCACACTATTAATGGGAGCTCAAGGTCGTGGTCTACAAGTACAGAACAACGACGGAGAATGGATGGATGCAATTGCAGAGCCTAATGAAGTAATGATCAATGTTGGTGATATGTTATCTAGACACACCAATAACAAACTAAAATCAACAATTCATCGCGTTGTAAATCCGCCAAGAGAACTTTGGGGAACATCGCGTTACTCAATTCCATTTTTTATGCATCCAATAAGCGAAATGAAATTAAACGTTTTAGACAGTTGTATTGATGATGAAAATCCAAAGCAATTTGAGGATATTACTGCTGGAGAATTTTTAAATGAACGTTTAATTGAACTTGGACTAAAGAAGTAGTGATCGATTGTTCTTATTTAGTCAAAAGTTTTACTCAAAAGCAAAACTGAAAACTGAATACTGAAGACTGAAGACTGAAGATTGAAGATTGAAAAAATGGATTTACAAGACCAATTAAAAAACCTCTTTCCAGAACATGTGGAAGCAGATGCTTCCGAAGAAAAAATTTCGAAAGAAAAAAGTATCTGGTTACAAGACGACCCTATAATTTGCAAATATGAAAAGCGAAAAGGAAAGCCTATCACAATTCTTGAAGGCTATACTGGAGCTATAGAAGATTTCAAGAAATTGGCCAAAGAACTAAAGCAAAAATTAAGTGTTGGAGGAAGTTTTAAAGATGATAAAATCATCATTCAAGGTGATTATAGAGATAAAATCATGCAGATTTTAAAGGATAAAGGTTTTAATGTAAAACGTGTTGGTGGATGAGTTCTAAAACATTACATATCACAAACGGAAATTCTCTAACCGATTACTTGCTTAAATTAAACATTGTAACAGATGCGAATGTCATCACTTGGCAAGAAACACTTTGTGTTGGTCCTACACTAGAAAACGTAGCTTCTAAAGAATTTTTAGACAATAGAACCGTTTTTTTTAAGTCATTTTACGATATTACTTTAAATCAGGAAGAAATAACAACTGAGCTTCAAAAATTAGATGATATTGGTGACTTTAATGACGTTACTTTATGGTTTGAATATGATTTATTCTGTCATATAAATATGGTCGCTGTAATAAGTTTATTAGTGCAAAAAGGAATTTACATCCCTATTTATTTGGTGTGCAGCGGTCGCGTTGAAGGTGAAAAAGATCTTAAAGGATTAGCGCAATTAAATACGGAGCAATTGCATTCTCATTATGAAGATAAAGTAAAACTTAATGTTGATGACATATCACTAGCAATAAAAGTTTGGAAAATTTATTGCGGTAATGATCATAACCTATTGTTGCCTCTAATTACTAGATCCTCTTCATTTAAATATATGAGTAACTGCTTAAAAGCTCATATTAAACGTTTTCCAGATGTTCGTAGTGGACTAAGTACTTTAGAATATAATATTCTTAAGCTTGTCAAAGAAAACACAATCACTTCGAGACATCATTTAGTAGGTTATGCACTTCATTATCAAGGTTATTACGGATATAGAGACTTACAGTTAGAACGTGTTGTAGACTTATTATCTTTATTTTTTACTGAAACAGAACATTTATTATTATTAAATAGAAAAGGGCATTTAGCTCTTGAACATCAACATAATTATCAAACTGAAATGAATAACACTATTTATTTTGGAGGTGTAAGAAGTTTAGATTACAAATTTGATAAAAAACAAAACAAACTCATTAAAACTATGGTATATGCCAATTAAAGCATCTGAGTTAATATTGAATCCTGACGGTAGTGTTTATCACTTAAATTTACTTCCAGAACATCTTGCAACTACAATTATTACGGTAGGTGATCCTGATCGTGTTGGCAGTGTGACCAAGCATTTTGACAGTGTTGATTTCACAACACATAAACGAGAATTTCACACGCAAACAGGTACTTATAAAGGAAAGAAGATAACGGTAATTTCAACAGGAATAGGGACAGATAATATTGATATTGTATTCAATGAATTGGATGCTTTAGTGAATATTGATCTAGAAAAAAGAGAAATAAAATCAAAATTGACCTCTTTAGACATTATTAGAATTGGTACATCAGGCTCTATTCAAAAAGATATTCCTATTGATTCATTTTTAATTAGTGAATATGCCGCAGGTTTTGATAGCTTGTTACATTTTTATGACAGCGAGCATGTGCAGTATTTTAAAATTTCCGAAGCATTAAAAGCACAAACGAACTGGTTTGTCAAAAAATCTGATCCTTATGTTGTAAAATGTAGTGATCGTTTATTAAAAAAACTATCTAGTGGTGAAACTGTAATCGGTTTTACTGCAACTAACGTAGGTTTTTATGGACCACAAGGCCGAATTCTACGATTAGCAATTCAAGATAATGAGTTAAATGATAAGCTTGCAAATTTTAATTATGAAGGTAAGACTATTACAAATCTCGAAATGGAAACCGCTGGAATCTACGGGATTTCTAACCTATTAGGACATAATTCTCTCTCTATGAATGCAATTATAGCCAATAGGGCAACTGGTGAGTTTAGTGATGACCCTAAAGGAATCGTTGACACGCTCATCAAGTACACTTTAGATAAAATAGTAGACTAAGGTTAATTTTAAGACAAATACATTGAAACAAATAAATATCGGAGGTGTTCCTGAACATTTTAATCTTGCATGGTATATGACCCTTAAAAATGGAGAATATAAGGACGAAGGCATTAATTTACGTTGGAAAAATTATTTTGGTGGCACTGGTGCAATGAATAAGGCATTACGCGAAGGTGAAATTGATATGGCTGTTATTCTTACTGAAGGTGTGATTAAAGATATTATTGATGGTAATCCAAGTAAAATAGTACAAACTTTTGTGCAATCTCCATTAATTTGGGGGATCCATGTTGCTCACGACTCTAAATTTAAAACAGTAGAAGATTTAAAGGGTACTAGAGCAGCTATTAGTAGATATGGCTCTGGCTCTCATTTAATGGCTTATATAAATGCCGAAAATCACCAATGGAATATAGAAAAAGATCTAAACTTTGAGGTTATTAAAAATCTTGATGGTGCAATCGAAGGATTAACAAATGGTGATGCAGATTATTTTATGTGGGAAAAATTCACCACCAAACCAATAGTTGATGATGGTATTTTTAGACGCATTGACAATTGCCCATCACCGTGGCCTTGTTTTGTAATAGCTGTGAGAGAAGCCTTTTTGGAGTCCAATTTAGAAGATGTGAAAACGATTTTAAACATCATTAATAACACGACAGAAGAATTTAAAGACATCCCGAGCATTGATAAAACGATTGCTAATAGATACGATCAAAAATTAGAAGACGTTCAAGAATGGTTATCTCTTACTGAATGGTCTCAAGATATCCTAAATGAGAGTATGATAAATACTATACAGGATAAATTGTTATACCTAGACATCATTCCTAAAAAAGTAAGCTACGATAAATTGGTTAAGCAATTATGACAATTAAGAGGTAGGAAAAAAGTCTTTTATATTGTTTTATTTATGGAAAGATGCTCTTATTAAACGCAGGTATATTTACTTGTTTTTTTCTATAACTTTCTATTTATCAAAATTTTATTACATTTGCTAAACCAAATCCTTTAACTAACTTAACAAAATTGATCACATATGATTACAACAATAACTCTAACTCTTTCTATATTAATTGCACTAAATTTTATGCTTTTAATATTTAGTTGTAATAAAACAACCAAAAAAGTTTCTCAAAAAGAACCTGCTCTTATTAAAACCAATACTAAAGAAATTAGAACAGAAAGACTTACAACGAGTCATTTAGCCCCTACTGGAAGCTAATTTTTACCAGTTAATTTCTTCTTTTTTTTTTGATTTTAACTCAGCATTTGTTTTGCTAAAATGCTTGTTACTAAACCAATATCCTCTATTAGCACTTAATGGCGACGGGTGACCTGATGTTAATACTGCATGCTTTGTTTGATCAATTAATTTAATCTTCTTTTTTGCAAATCCTCCCCAAAGTAAAAATACAACCTCTTTTTTCTCTTTACTTATTTTATCTATTACTGTATCAGTAAATTGTTCCCATCCTTTATTTTGATGACTACCAGCTTGATGTGCTTTTACTGTTAATGTTGCATTTAATAATAAAACACCTTGCTTTGCCAAATATTCTAAATTTCCAGATATTGGATATGGAATCCCTAGATCAACTTCCCTTTCTTTAAAAATATTCTTCAATGATGGTGGATGTGTTATGTTATCTGCTACAGAAAAACATAAACCATTAGCTTGTCCGTCTCCGTGGTACGGATCTTGCCCAATAATAACAACTTTAACAGCATCAAAAGGGCACAAGTTAAATGCCGAGAATATATTCTGTTCTGGTGGAAAACATTTGGCAGAGTTATACTCTTGTTTTACAAACGTGGTTAAATCTTTAAAATAGGGCTTTTGAATTTCATCTTTTAGTTCATTTTTCCAACTTTGAGGTATATGTATCTTCATCTTATCTAAAAAAACATTCTTGTTATCTACAATATAAAATATGTCATAAATTTGTAATTTGAAATATATTTTTTTCATGTTTATGACTGTTTCAATGTAAACTAAATTACACCAAAATGTCACAATAATTAAGAAAAAGAATACAAAGTATATTAGATAAACCCTTATTCAACCTTGAAACCATAGACCAAATAAATTATGTCTGTTTTCTTAATAATTATATTAAGAAAAACAAACCATTAAAAATAACCAATTTGATACAAGATTGGGAATCGATAAAAAAATGACCTCTCGATTATTTTTAAAAAACTGATTAAAACAAAGAAGCGCCTTTTTCTAAAGCAAACAAAATTCATGCATGTCAGTAAGAAATTTGAACCTAAAATAGGATTGAGTGAAATAGATTTTGACAACTATGACAAGGATAAACACCCATTAATTCAAAATGCAGATATATATTATGTAGTTCTAGGTCCTGGAGAAATGTTATTTAATCCAAAAAACTGGTGGCATTGTGTCTATTCTACAAATGCTTCAATTAGTGTAAATTGCATGTCGTATACAAATTATGATTTTATTGAAGGCAAATTAAAAAGTAATTGGAAAATTTTACTACACAAGCATGGTCTTTATGTTAAAGATTATGTGTGCCATTATATTGATGATAATGGTAAACGTATGAGACGATAAATACTAATTAGATTAAACATTTTATTAATAAATCATTAATAGTTATCTTTGCAATCCTTAACTATTAGAGGACGCTATTAATGATTAATATTCACGAAAAAACATTACAAGACATAGAATTCAAATCTGTTTTAAAGCAAGTATCCGATTTATGTATTACAGATTTAGGGCGCGTTGAATCATTGGAAATCAAACCATTGACAACTAAAGAAAATGTTCTTCAATCTCTAGATTACACTAATGAATTTGTATCCTCTTTTTATAATGATAATAGGATTCCTAATCATGGATTTGAACCTATCACCCAAGAAATTAAGCTTTTAAAAATCGAAAATTCTTATTTAGATACTAAGAGTTTCAAAAAAATTGCATCTATCACGCTTACAATAAGTGATATACTCAAGTTCTTAAAAAAGTTTGAAGAATATTATCCATCATTATATGCATCATCTGCAAAGCTAGAAGTTATTGCCCATGTTGTAACAGAAATTGACGCTATCATAGATCGTTTTGGAGATATTAAAGATAATGCTACAGATACATTGTATCAATTACGTCAATCTATAAACTCAATTAGAGGGAAAATTAATATCAGTTTTAATGCAGCACTTACTCAATATCACAATCTTGATTACCTCGATGACATAAGAGAATCTGTTGTTGAAAACAAACGTGTCCTCGCTGTTAAAGCTATGTATAGGCGCAAAGTTAAAGGAAGTATTATGGGTGGAAGCAGAACGGGTAGCATCGTTTATATCCAACCAGAACAAACCTTTCAATATGCGCGAGAACTCAATAATTTGGAGTTTGACGAAGGCGAAGAAGTAGATAACATCTTAAGAAATTTAACAGAGTATATACGCCCTTATGTTTCTCTATTGAATAGATACCAAGAGTTTCTATTAAAATTAGATGTCATCTATGCCAAAGCAAAACATGCACAATCTATTAATGGAATTCTACCTACAATTAACGACGAGAAAATATATAGCGCTCAAGATGCTTATCATCCTTTACTCTATTTATCTAATAAAGCAGAAGGAAAGAAAACCTATTCTCAGTCTATTGTGTTACATCCAGAGAATAGAATTATTGTGATATCTGGACCTAATGCAGGAGGAAAAAGTATCACGCTTAAAACCATAGGCTTGATGCAGGTAATGTTACAAAGCGGTATGTTAATCCCTGTTCATGAGAAAAGTAACATTTGCCTTTTTGACCGTATCATAAGTGATATTGGAGACAATCAATCTATTGAAAATCATTTAAGCACGTATAGTTATCGATTAAAACAGATGAACTTTTTTCTTCGGAAATGCAACCAAAACACATTGTTCTTAATAGATGAATTTGGTACTGGAAGTGACCCAGAACTTGGAGGTGCTTTAGCTGAAACCTTTCTTGAGGAGTTTTATCATCGGGAAGCCTATGGCATCATAACAACCCACTATTCCAATCTTAAAGTTTTAGCCAACGAATTACCATATATGCAAAACGCAAATATGATGTTTGATGAAAAAAGTTTGGAGCCTATGTTTAAATTGGCACTAGGTCAAGCAGGTAGTTCATTTACTTTTGAAGTCGCACAAAAAAACGGAATCCCATACAGCCTCGTCAATCGTGCCAAAAAGAAAATAGAACGTGGTAAGGTGAGATTTGACGCGACCATAGCAAAACTTCAAAAAGAACGAAGTAAACTCGAAAAAACAGAGCGTTCACTTAAAGAAAACGAAAAGAAAAAACAACATGAAGCAGATAAGCTAGAAGAAGTAAATGCTAAGGTTCAAAAGAAACTAGAGAGTTTTCAAGAGTTATACGATTCTAATCAGCGTCTCATCTATTTAGGCCAAAAAGTCAATGATATTTCAGAGAGATATTTTGACGACAATAAGAAACGTGAATTATTAGCAGAACTCTTTAAATTAGTTCAAATTGAAAATTCTAAACGTAAGAAAGTTTCCGCCAAACAAAAAAGAGTAGAAAAGGTTAAGGAAACGCAAGTCAAAAAAGAAGCAGAACAAAAAGTTGCTATTATTCGCAAAAACAAAAAAACGGCTAAAGAAAAAGCTAAACCAGCAGAAAAGCCTAAACCTATTCTTAAAATTGGAGATAGAGTAAGAATGCACGATGGTCGTGCTGTTGGAACTATTGATAAAATAGAAAAAAATAAAGCAGTTGTCAACTATGGGATATTTACGACCAATGTAAGCATGGATCAACTGGAATTGGTTGAAGCTGTAAAGAAATAATCAATTACGAGCTCTAGTTGCTATTCCTATAATTATAATTGTTTTAACTCAATTTTTAAACACGTTATAACGGGTTGTCTTATCTTTACAATGTGATAGAGTCCTTACCAAAAAATAAACAATTAATTCTTTTTGATGGTGTTTGCAATCTTTGCAATTCATCCATTCAATATGTAATTAAATATGATGAAAAAAATCTATTTATGTTTGCGCCTTTAGAGAGTGATGTTGGTCAAACAGTTATAAAAGCTTACAAAATAGATACTAAAAAAACAGACTCTATTTTACTCTATTCCAATACTAACGGATTATCAGTAAAATCTTCAGCCGCCTTAAAAATAGCTAAACATCTTAATTTTCCTTTAAACTTAATGACTATCTTTTTTATTGTCCCAACATTTATTAGAGATTGGGTGTATGATTTTATTGCAAAAAATCGCTATAAGTGGTATGGTAAAAAAGAATCGTGTATGATTCCAACACAAGAGTTAAAATCTAAATTTTTGTAATTATTAAACAAAAAAAAGTCCTTTCGGGAAAAAAGGACTTTAATAATTAACAACTAATTAAAACTAAATTTAATTATAAAATAATTTTTAATCAAGAGGGATTATCTAACAATATTTTGATTAATAGCACATTATTTATGAAGTAAATTTACATCATATCTTACTTGTCAAACAAAAACATCGGTATAGAACCGAAAAAAAATGTTCAATAAGCGCGACGTGTAAAAAACATCTATGAGATACCGTATGTTGTCTCATTTTTATTCAAGACTCACTCAAACTATAGGTTCCCTAATTCAAAGCAAGGCTTTACACATAACTAGTTTTAATCTTATCGAATCTACAATAGTTTTACATTAAACTTAAAACCAATTATAATGAGAAATTTCACTGTAATCCTTTTATTCCTATCCACATTTTGCTTTGCAAAGTCAGACAAAAACCCTATTCGAAAGACAGCTTGAACCCTTAAAGAAGTCACTGTTTACTTAAGTGGAGCACAAATTGAGAGAATAGCAACTATCAACGCGGTAGAAATTCATTAAATAGCGCTATTGAACCACTTTACATTATTGATGATGTTTTTGTTTCCGAAGAAAAAATTCGAAATCTTAATAAGAATGAAATTGCAAATATTTCAGTTTTAAAAGAAACAAAGGCAATAAGTTTATATGGTTATCGTGGAGCTGGAGGCGTAATCCTCATTTCAACAAAAAAGGGAGACTTCACATCAAATGGCGACTTTATAGAAGACGGTATTGCTAACACACGTTTTGAAATTAGTAAACTACACTCTATCCCAACAAATGATGACGTTACGGTTATAGAGATTGAAAATTACGAAGTACCTGCAACCTACTCTTCCTTCGCTGCTCCTGTGTTAAATGAAAATGTATTTTTAACTGTGGAAATTAAAAATTGGGAACAATATAACCTCTTACCTGCAGAGGCTAACGTTTATCTTGAAGGTAGTTACTCAGGGAAAACTAATATCAACCCACAGAGTACAAACGAGAAGTTAACGATTTCATTAGGTGTTGATCCAAATGTTGCCGTCAAACGAACGCAACCTAAAGACTATAAAAAGAATGCATTTATTGGAAGTAATAAAATCATTTCAAAACAATACGAAATACAATTGAAAAACAATAAATCATCTGCAATTGATTTGGTCTTATATGATCGCATACCGATAAGCTAGAATAAAGATATTAAAATTGATGACATAGAAACGGGGACCTCAAACTATGATGATAAAAAAGGAATTCTAAAATGGACGCTAAAACTCGATGCAAATGTTAAAAAAACCTATAAATTTTCGTATTCACTTAAATATCCAAAGTACAAACGCGTAAATTCGTAAATTAAATAAGCGAAAGCCTTAAAGCAATATATTTAACTTGAGCCTGACTTCTGTTAGTTAGGAATATATTAAGTTCTCGTTTGTTGTATTAGTCTAACAACAAATGAGTCTCAGACGTAAAACGTCTGATTAGAATACTTGAGTTTTAAGGCTTTCTTATTTTAAACTCTTTAATATAAAGTCCAAATTTTTATTAGAATTATCATTAGACAAATAAGAGTCTGTATAATATTTAGAGGGTATTGCTAAACCTAAATGTTGCAACTTCTCAATCGTATCCTTATAATCTAATGTTACTTTCCCCGTAAGTAAAACATCCAAATCTCCACCATTTTGAGCATACTTATAAACCTTGTTTATACCGCACAAATATTGATGATCTTTGGTAAAGCCTCCTCCTCTGTGCACACGTAAAGTAATCGCAAAAGCTTTGTCCCTATTGAGTTTATATTGACTAAACAGCAAATCAAAAGTATCTGCAAAACTATAACCTTTATTTAGTGTATCTACAGCGATAACTCTAAAGGCTAATTCCTTTAAGCGCTCCATCGTTAGGCATCCAGACATATATTCTGAATATACCGCCAAGCCTTCCTGAGTTTCCACGTTATTAGGAAATCCATTTGAAAATATTTTTAAAGGTTGCGCTAAACCATTAAACGTCGTTACCATATGCACTCCTATCTCGTGATTGGTCAACACTTTCAATTGATTTTTACTGAATTTATGATTTTTCCTTAGCACCAATGTTTGTATGTTATTCAACACCATCGCAGCTGCAGATAAATTTGTAGATAGCTTTATGTGATATTTAAAATCATAGCGCTTTGAATATTTATTAAAATAGTCTACCGCCTCAGCAGCAGTGTACGTTGGTACCATTTGTTCATCAAAATCACTATCATCAAAACGTAAAATAAACTTAGCATTATCTATCTCCTTTTCTGTTGGTGTACCAAAACTCTTTAAGCTATTGAAATAAAATTTTCTTCCTTGGTTAATCGTTCCAAGACACTCAATTAAAGCAGAATATTCGTAGATAACATCTTCATACAACTGCCTAATATCATCATCCTCAATACGCTCTAAACGTTGAGAAAAAAATAACCGTTGTAATTTATAGCCATTAAATTTTAATTTAGGATACTTAAAATCAGGATTATACGTGTATTTTGAAGAAAAAAACATCTTTTTTTCTCTCTCAATATTTAAAGGATTAATATAATTTAATACTTCAATTTTCTTAACCAATCTATTAAGATTAGCATCAATATCAAACAA
Organism: Psychroserpens burtonensis DSM 12212; assembly: GCF_000425305.1. Taxonomy (GTDB): domain Bacteria; phylum Bacteroidota; class Bacteroidia; order Flavobacteriales; family Flavobacteriaceae; genus Psychroserpens; species Psychroserpens burtonensis. Next base: position 173,697 of record NZ_AUDE01000010.1, on the reverse strand, counting down.
CTCTTGATATTCTTCTGTACTTGTAATTTGGGACATTATTTAGCGTGCTTATTATAAAAATTTGAGGCGTGTTCAGGTAATCTTATTTTTAGCTGCTGCTCAACTGCAGCAACAACTTCTGGATAAATAATATAATTATATTCATCACAATACACCTTTGCAATTTCGGTTGCCAAAACTAATGTGTTTTTAAAGTTTTGAGTAATATATTTCAAGAAATATCCATTGCCTTGAAAGGTGTCATTTACTAATGCTGTTGATTTTATCTTCTTCGGAAATTTTAGTTGAGACAAACTTTGGCGCCATGTTTCAATATCATCACCAAATCTATTGTTATCAATGTTGGATGTGCCTAAATTCCATATTGGCACTTCCCTATCCCAACGTTTCCAATTATAACTATGCATATCATACACAATTGCAACACCAAATTTTTCTTCAAGTTTTAAAATTAAGGCGTGCGTTACTTCATAGAAATTCGCATGTTTCTCTAGACTTTTTTTATTACTTTCTTCGGAAAGTGGCCCATGCCACAAGGCTTTCCCCCAAGCGGTTTCAAAAACTGCATTTTCAGGATCACGATTTAAATCATACTCAAATCGAGAATCGCAACCAGCGAGAACTATAGGGTGAGAAATGACCATATTTTTCGTTTCAGGATCTTCTTCATACCAACGTTCATATTCCGTGTGAATACAATTGTCCCAAAGTTCTTTTCTAAATTGATGTCCGTCGTGCACAGCAGCGCAAGCATAGTGAACATAGGCATCAATCTTAATAGTTAACGAATAATCTTCTGCTACGGCATGAAAAAGCTCTTCATTCTGAATTTTAGAAATGATTTCCTTTATTGATAAGCGCTCCATACTACTAACTTAATATCTTTTTCAAACTATTATAAATCGCATGTTCCATTTGATCCATTTTACCGTCTGCAAAAGCCATAAGTTTGATATCAGCGAATAACTCGTCTGGGTTATTCTTATAAGATTCTGATGAATTTACAGCACCCACTATTTTTGTAATACTTTGGTAATCATTATCACCATCAAACTCTCGTTTAATATGATTATAAGTTTCTAAGTTGACACGAGACAAAATATACTCATGCTCTTGTCTTGTTTCTTTTAAATCAGAATGCGCTACATATAATAAAATGTAAGCTACTAATTCTTGCTTTGTCCAGTTCTTGTTTACCATAGTTATGTTGTTAATGTCCCATATTCTGTCCATGAACCGTCATAAACAGATAATTTTTTATAGCCTATAATATCTGCAGCCAATGCTAAAACACAAGCTGTAATTCCAGAACCACAGGAAAAAGTTAGTGATTTATTTTCTATTTTAAAAGTATTAAAAATGGCTTTTAAGTCTTCCTTAGATTTTAGACAATTCCCGTTGAACAAGTTTATATAGGGTAAATTTTGAGAATTTGGAATAGTTCCACGTCGTAATCCTAATCTTGACTCTGGCACCATGCCTTTAAAACGCTCGGCAGATCGCGCATCTAAAATCAAACATTCTTTATCCGTTAATATTTCAGAAATATCATTGAAAAAACACATATTCTGTAGTTTGTATACCGCAGAAAAATCTCCAATAACCCAATTTGGATCTTCTAATGACGTTACTGTTTTATAATTTAATAGTTTCCATTCTGGAAGTCCGCCATCTAAAACAGCTATGTTTTCAAACCCAAAAGTTTTAAACAGCCACCATACTCTAGCACTGGAGTAAATGCCTTTAGAATCATAAACAACAATAATAGAATCTTGATTAATACCTAAAGTTCTAGCTTCTCTCCCAAATTGTTCCTCTCGAGGCAACGTTGTTGGAAATTCAGCTTCTAAATCACTAAATTTACCCTTTAAGTCAAAATACCGAGTCTTGGGAATCCAATCTTCCGAAGAGAGAATAGTAGAATCTGATACTTTTATAATCGTTGCATCCAAAACAATTAGCTTTTCATTATCAATGTTTTTATGAAGCCAGCTTACACTAACGGCCTGAGAATAATCATTAAGCATCCTGGACTGTTTTACGCAATCGTGTACGTCTATCAAAAGCTTGCATTTGATCCTCTACTTTGCTTTCTAAAAAGTCAATCACATGTTCTTCAACTCTCACTTTAGACTTATACACTTTATTAATGTAAGTGATTCCTCCTGGTGACATGACATTAACTTCAACCAATTTTCCTCCAATAACATCAATACCTACAAAGTAAAGTCCGTCTTTCACCAACTTAGGTCCAATTTGTTTACAAAGTGCTTTTTCTACTTTAGTTAATGTGTGTTTTTGTATCGATCCTCCTGCACTTACATTAGAACGATGATCATCTTTTCCTGGAACCCGTTTCATTGCTCCTACAGGCTCTCCATTAAGCAATAAAATTCTAACATCTCCTTCATCTGCGCCTTCTATATAATCTTGAAGTATCACATAATTAGATGAGCCATCACCACTAGTGATATAAAAATCTAACAAAGACTTGATATTGTTCATGGCAGATTTTTCTATTAAAATAACACCCGAACCTCCAAAACCATTTAATGGTTTTAATATCATTTTATCTGCCTTTGATTCTCTTATTTGCTGCACTAAATACTCTTTGTTTTTAGATACATGTGTATTTGGAATAATATTACTATGTGCATCTCCAAAAGCAGCTGTATATAGCTTATTATTTGCTTCTCGCATCCCTTGAAGGGAGTTTATAATAAATACATCCTCTTTTACAGAATCCAAAAAATTCAACATAATTGGGTCTAAAGGTGGGTTTGCTCTAAAGAAAATGGAATCAAAACCAGCAAGTGGCAACATTTCCTCTCTAAGCTCTGCTTTATTGTAAAATGCTTTTAAGGTTTTAGGAACTTTATCCATACTACTAATAAACATACAAAATGCATTAGTGACACTATCTCTAATAGTCAAGTTAGCTGGAGTACACATGGCAACACCATGACCTCGTTTAACACATTCTTTGATTAAGGCTAAACTTGTATCATTTTCGGGATCAATGTCTTCCCAAGGATACATTATAAAACAAACATTCATAGTCGGTTATTTTTTATTGATTTCTATAAATTTAAAAAGAATAATTGACAGTTTCTAAAACAGATTATGAATCTAAATCAAAAGTTTCAGTAGGATTAGTATGGTCTTTATAATCTAACATACCCTCACCATCAGCGATTATTGAACATACTGTTGCATCTCCGGTTACATTCACAACGGTTCTAAACATGTCCAATATTCTATCTACTGGAAATATTATAGCAATCCAGGCTGGATTTAACCCAACAGAATCCAAAACGATAATAAGCATAACTAAACCTGCGCTTGGAACAGCTGCAGAGCCTATAGACGCAAGAGTTGCAGTTAATACTACAGTAACTTGTTGTGCAATTGTAAGATCGATCATGTGCATTTGAGCAAGAAAAATAACAGCTATGGCTTGGTATAAACTTGTTCCATCCATATTAACCGTAGCTCCAATTGGAAGCACAAAACTACTTACTTTTTTATTGACACCTAAGTTTTGTTCCACACACTCCATCGTCACAGGAAGCGTTGCAGCACTACTAGATGTTGAAAACGCCAATGTCTGCGCTGGACCCATTGATTTAAAAAACCCGGAGTACGGGATTTTTTTAACAAACAGCTTTAAGATGACTGGATAAATAACAAAAATCATTAATAATAACCCTGCTAAAACGGTAAGTGAGTACCAACTTAACCCTTTGAAAATTTCTACTACCTTACCAATATCGTCTCCTGCCATTTTAGAAACTACTCCTGCCAACAATGCGAAAACGAAAAACGGTGCAGCTTGCATCACAACATCTACCATCTTTAAAAAGACTTCATTAACTCCGTCAACAAGATTTAAAACAGGTTTAGATTTCTCTGAAGGAATAAAAAGTAAACAAACACCAAAGAACACTGCAAAAAATATAATTTGAAGCATTAGACCGTTACTAGATAATGAATAGAAAAAATTACTAGGTACTATATCCACTAACGGTTGTAAAGGTGTGGTATCTTTTTTGTTTTTCACACTTTCCATTTTATCTGCTACTGCTGCTTCTTTGAGCTCACTATTAGATAATTGCGAAATTTCTTGTGCTCGCTTAAAAAACGCTGGATCTTGAAGATAATTTATACCATCCTTAATTTCATAGCCTTGGGAGTCAGCCCAGATTTCATAGCTAATTCGATTATCAATTCTACTTTGCTCATCAATAAGCTTTCCTGGTTTCACGACATTTACGAGTAACAATCCCAATGAAATCGCCATAACCGTAGTCACTAAATAAATACCAAGCGTCTTTCCGCCCATGCGACCTAAACTTGATGGATCACCAATATTAGCAACACCACTTATGATAGAAAACAAAACTAAAGGAACTGCAATTAATTTTAAAAGATTGATAAAAATGGTTCCAAAAGGATCAATCCAATTGATTGTAAATTGACTCCATCCCATTGAGCTTGATACTAATGCCCAAATGATACCTAGAGTCATTCCAATTAAAATTTTCCAGTGTAATGCTAGTTTTTTCATATATATTTTAAGATTTATAATCTTTTATTCCATCTATAATTTTCAATAATAAACCAAACAGTAACTATTAGTCCGAAGTATAAAATTTTACCATATCTTCCTACTACTCATACTTACTCCAACTTTTTTTCAAACCCATATTGAATAAATTGAGCATATGCAACTTTATTAAGCTCATCATTCTCAAAATCGACTCTTATGACCTGAACTAGGAGAAAAATGAATATAAAAATTTCGCTATTTGTTAGCGGTTCTTATTTACGTTTTTCTGTATTCTTGTATTGCTAAGTCAACGCTTCGTTTTATTAGGAGATTCCTGCCTTCGCAGGAATTAATTGTACATTTTATTAAGTAAGTAAAAATCTGCAATAACCAATGCTGCCATAGCTTCTACAATTGGTATTGCTCTTGGTACAACACAAGGATCATGACGACCCTTACCTTGCATTTCTATAATATCACCAGAACTATTTAGTGCATCTTGCTTTTGAATCACAGTTGCAACGGGCTTAAACGCTACTCTAAAATAGATATCCATTCCATTACTAATACCGCCCTGGATACCTCCAGACAGATTAGTTTTCGTTGTGCCATCTTCATTGAATAAATCATTATGCTCAGTTCCTTTCATTCGGGCACCACAAAATCCGCTGCCATATTCAAAACCTTTAACTGCATTTATGGAGAGCATTGCTTTTCCTAATTCTGCATGGAGTTTATCAAATACTGGCTCACCTAATCCTATTGGCACATTTTGCAATACACAAGTTACTGTTCCTCCAATGGTGTTACCTTCTTTTTTAATTTCCTTAATTTTAGTAATCATTTGTTCTGCAGTTGCTTCATCTGGACAACGAACAGCATTACTTTCAGTCTTAGAAAAGTCTAACTCTTGATACGGTCTCTCTAGAAATATATCTCCTACAGATGACGTATATGCATTAATTTGTATCGCACTCAAAAACTGTTTAGCAATCGCTCCAGCAACAACTCTCGACGCAGTTTCACGTGCAGAACTTCGTCCACCTCCCCTATAATCACGCACACCATACTTTTTTTCATAAGTATAATCTGCATGGCTTGGTCGATAAACATCCTTTATGTGTGAATAATCTTTAGATTTTTGGTTGGTGTTCTTAATTACAAAACCAATTGGAGTGCCTGTGGTTTGACCTTCAAAAATTCCTGATAAAAACTCAACAGTATCTGGTTCTTTTCGCTGTGTAACAATATTAGATTGTCCAGGTTTACGTCTATTCATTTCATTTTGAATGGCATCAAAATCTAGTTGTATTCCTGGAGGACAGCCATCAATTATCCCTCCAATTGCTACACCATGAGACTCACCAAATGTGGTGAGTTTAAAAATATTTCCGAAGGAATTTCCTGCCATAAACTAAGATTTTACGCTAAAGTACTTGTAAAAATAGAGAAACAAAAACAGAATCCCATAAAGCATCCTATTTCCGAAGTAAAATCACGTAACAATTAGTTAACAATTTGCTGATTGTTTGTTAATTACGAAAATTCTTGCATTGGAAATCAAATTAATTTCTTTGTATTATAAATTAATAGTATACATTGAAAACTAAGCGTAAAGTAGAAGTTGTTGTTATTTCTGATGTGCATCTAGGAACTTATGGATGTCATGCGAAACAATTATTAACGTATCTCAACAGTATCTCCCCAAAACAACTCATTTTAAATGGCGACATTATTGATATCTGGCAGTTTAAAAAACGATACTTCCCCAAGTCACATTTAAAAGTTATTAAAAAAATCATGGATATGGCTGCAGATGGTGTTGAAATCATCTATGTCACTGGCAACCATGATGAAATGCTAAGAAAATTTAGTGATACATCTATAGGTAATATATCAATTGTTGATAAAGCTATATTAGAACTTGATGGAAAAAGTGCTTGGGTTTTTCATGGTGACATTTTTGACGTATCTATTCAAAATGCTAAATGGTTAGCAAAATTAGGTGGTTATGGCTACGATTTACTCATTCTTCTTAATCAATTCATTAATTGGTGCTTAGAAAAAATGGGGAAAGAAAAATACTCGCTATCCAAGAAAACAAAAAACAGTGTCAAAGGTGCCTTAAAGTATATCAATGATTTTGAAAAAGTCGCTACAGATTTAGCTATCGAAAAGGGTTATGATTATGTTATTTGCGGACATATACATCAACCAAAAATGATCACAGTAGAAAACAAACATGGCAAAACCATGTATCTAAACTCTGGTGATTGGATAGAAAATTTTACAGCCTTAGAATATCAGTTTAAGCGCTGGAAACTCTATAATTACAATACTGATAAATTAAGAGCCTTTTATGCAGATCAAGATATAAAAGAGATGGAAGTTAAAGATCTTATTGCAGCTATTACTATAATAGAACAAAAAAAAGAAGACAACTAAACCTCTAGATAAGAGCTCGCCTAAGAATAGTAATGGGATGTAAAGCTTCACGTTGTGTACCATCTTTTATTTGATGCCTGCAACTCGTCCCATTTGCTGAAATTAGAACATCATCATTAGCGTTTCGAACTGCCGGAAACAAGGTCTGCTCTCCAATTTGCATACTCACATCATAATGTTCTTTTTCATAACCAAAACTTCCAGCCATACCGCAACAACCACTGGGAATAATAGTTACTTTGTAATTTTTAGGCAGATTTAATACCGTAAAACTTGACGACTGATTTAACAATGCCTTTTGATGACAATGTCCATGGAATTTTATTGTTTTCTCTTCGGAAGTGAATTGCGCTGAATTGATATGACCTAATTCTATTTCATTTTGAATAAATTCTTCTATCAAAAAGGTATGTTTTGCTATTTTTTCTGCGGAAGACTTATCATCTACCAACCTCAAATATTCATCTTTAAAAGTTAAAATTGCCGAAGGCTCTATTCCTAATAATGGTGTGCTTTCTGAGACTAAATCTTTAAAAACAGTCACGTTTTTATTTGCAAATTCTTTAGCTTGTTCTAACAAGCCTTTTGATAAAAATGAACGCCCAGATTCAGAATGCTCTACAAGCGTTACTTTATAATTTAAGGCTTTTAAAAGGTCAATGGCATCTATACCTATTGATGTATCTAGGTGATTGGTGAATTCATCATTAAAGAAATAAATTTCTTTAATATATTTAATGGTATCTAATTTATTTTTAGATATTTGAACCACCTTACTTAAACTTTTATTTGCTATTAAAGGAAGTGATCTCTCTATAGCAACTCCAGCCATTTTTTTTAATAAAAAAGAGGTCCCTTTGTTTGAAAACACAAAATTCGTCACCCCAGGAAATAGACTTCCGAATCCATTGAGTTGATTGTTATAAGCAAACAATCTTGTGCGTAAACTGACGCCATTTGCTTTCTGATATTGGTATTGAAACTCTGCTTTTAAACTTGCGACATCTACACTACTTGGACATTCGCTAGCACACGCCTTACAACTCAAACACAGGTCAAAAACATCTTTTAACTCTTTCTGATTAAACTTATTTGGTTTTTCAGAATGTGTCAAGAACTCACGCAAAGCATTTGCTCTTGCTCTAGTTGTGTCTTTCTCGTTTCGAGTCGCCCGATAACTAGGACACATTGTTCCTCCAAACTCAGGTAACTTTCTACAATCTCCCGAACCATTACATTTCTCAGCTTCTCGAAGAATCCCCTTAGACGAAGAAAAATCTAAAAAGGTTTCTATTTCTGGTTCTATCCTGTCGATCTCATAACGCAATGACTTATCCATTGGATAGGCATCAACAATCTTTCCTGGATTAAATATATTTTGTGGATCAAAAACAGATTTAATTCGTTTTAAAATATTATAATTTTCATCTCCAATCATCAAAGGAATAAACTCTGCACGAACAATACCATCTCCATGCTCTCCGCTCATAGAGCCTTGATAACGCTTCACTAAGTGCGCTACATCTGTTGTGATACTTCTAAATAATTCAACATCCTTTTTCTTTTTTAAATTTAAAATCGGACGCAAATGCAACTCTCCAGCTCCAGCGTGTGCATAATACACTGGTTTCTGATTATAGGCTTCCATTAATTGCGAAAAATCCTTGATATAACTAGATAAATCGTCAAGTGCAACTGCTGTATCTTCAATACATGCGGCAGCCTTTTCATCTCCAATCATATTACCTAATAAACCTAATCCTGCTTTCCGTAATTCATTCGCTTTATCTACATCATCACCCTTAAGCAGAGGGTTTGTGTAACTCAATCCTGAATTTTCTAAAGCGTTAACTAACTCATGAGATTTCTCATCTAATGTTTTTAGATCATCCTCTCTAAGCTCACAAATTAAAACCGCTTTTGGATCTCCCTTAATAAATTTTCTATTCTCTTGCTGTGCTTTATTATGCCTTGTAAGATCTAAAATGATTTTATCCATCATTTCACAAGCAAAAAGATTGTGCTTCATCACAATAGTTACAGCATCCATGCACTTATCAATCGCATCAAAATGCGCTGCAACCATTACACTATTCACTGGAGGCAAGACGTCTAGTTTTAATGTGATTTGTGTTGTAAAAGCCAGAGTGCCCTCGCTTCCTGACAAAAGCTTACAAAAATTAAATGGTTTTTTTTCTTCTGCCATATCTACGCACAGATCAGAAAACACTTCGGTTTTAATCAATTCATCTATTGCATATCCCGTGTTTCTGCGATGTATTTCAGGCTTAGGGAAGTTGGACTCTATTTGTTTTTGAACCTCTTTAGATGATAATTCAAATTTTACCGTTCGGTAAATATCACCCTCTAAAGTGTTTAATGTTTGTTTTTGATCAAACTCTTCCGAAGTTAAATCTTTAAAGACAGCACTACTTCCATCACTCAATATCGTCTGTAACTCTAAAACCTTATCTCGTGTTACGCCATATTTAATAGATGTTGAACCAGAGGAATTATTTCCAACCATACCACCAATCATACATCTATTTGACGTTGATGTATTAGGACCAAAAAACAACCCAAAAGGTCTCAAACACCTGTTTAACTCATCTCTTACGACTCCTGGCTGCACAGTAACAGTCTGCTCGTTCTCGCTAATATTAAGAATCTTATTAAAATACTTAGAGACATCAACAACTATTCCTTCTCCCACACATTGTCCTGCAAGCGAGGTGCCAGCAGTTCTCGGTATTAACGAGGTATTATAGTGCTTAGCAAAATTAATAAGAGCTATAATATCCTTGCTGTTTTTTGGCAAAGCAACTGCCAATGGTAACATACGATATACAGACGCATCTGTAGCGTAAAGTGTTTTCATTAAGTCATCAAAATATAATTCGCCTTCTATTTGAGAGGCTAAAGCATGAAGTTCTGAAGTACTAATCATAGAGACATAAGTGTTCTTATAAAGCTAAAAATAAACGTAATAAAACAGCTATTTTGGCGTTATATTTGCTAAGTTAATATGAAACTATAACAATTGACCTATATAGAGGTCTTTTTAGTAATTAATACCAATATAAACTCAAATTTTATGAAAAAATTATTTTTAGTCGCATTAGCTTTGACGGGCTTCGCAACAGTAACTGCTCAGGACATATCAGAAAATGCCATCGGTTTAAGATTAGGAGATAGTGATGGTTTTGGCGCTGAGATTTCTTACCAAAGAGGACTTAGCGATAATAATCGGGTAGAAATTGATCTCGGACTTAGAAGCGGAAATGGATATGATGGTTTTAAACTTGCTGGAATTTACCAATGGGTTTGGGTGCTTGAAGGCGACTTTAATTGGTACGCAGGCGCTGGTGGAGGAATAGGATCTTATAGCTTTGACAGGCCTTTCAATGATAACAATGATGACAGTGAAACATTTTTATTTGCTGCAGGTAATATTGGGATAGAATATAATTTCGATTTCCCTTTACAGTTATCTCTTGATGCTAGACCAGAATTTGGCTTTGGTGATTTTAGAGATGATTTAGATTTTGATATCGCACTAGGTGTGAGATATAGATTCTAATCTCTAATTAGAATAGAAATCAAAAAAAAAGCGACTTCGTTTGAAGTAGCTTTTTTTTTTACAAATAACGTTCTTTAATTATTTCGCAATGATGATTTTCATGACCAATAGTAATAAAAGCGACAGCACGAGGCGACAAATTACTATTACTAGCAATACCAATTCGCGTAAGCATCTCATAAGAAAAACTCTCAAACATAATAATACTTGCTAATCTAACAGCCTTATATTCATTCATTAAACTAGACATGGACCTCTTATTGGCTTCACATGATACAACGTATGCATCTTGATCATAACCAGGAAACAACGTTTTATCTTTTCTCGCAATACACAATGCTCTGTAAGTAAACACGCGCTCTGTATCAATAAGGTGTTGAATAATTTCTTTTATCGTCCACTTCCCTTCCTCATAACGGAATTCTAATTTTTCTTCAGGAATTGACTCCAAAAAAAGAACAGTTGTATCCCCATTATCTTTTAAGCCTACTGAAATTGTTACATCTCCTGCTTTTTGAATATACTGATGGTAATAAGGATTGTACTCATTTATAGATAAATCTTCTTTTGTCATAGCTAAACTCTTTAAAATAAAAGTAATAAAAAACCCTTCAATACAAAGGTAATGAAGAGCTGATTTTATAAAGACTTAACGCATTATAATTCGTTAAAAATGGTATGCATTAAACGCTTTTTATCATTAATACTTTCCTCAAGACTAATCATAGTCTCTGTTCTATAAACCCCATCAATATCATCTAGCATGAAAATAATATCTTTAGCATGAGACGTGTTTCTTGCTCTTACTTTACAAAAAATATTAAATTTCCCAGTAGTAATGTGTGCAACGGTTACATATGGGATCTCTTGAATACGCTCTAAAACAAATTTTGTCTGAGAGGTATTATTCAAAAACACACCAACATAAGCAATAAATGAATAGCCAAGTTTCAAATAATCTAAAGTCAACGATGACCCACGAATAATCCCTGCCTCTTCCATTTTCTTTACTCTAACATGAACAGTTCCTGCAGAAATCACTAATTTTTTAGCAATATCAGTAAAAGGAATTCTTGTATTATCAATTAACATGTCTAAAATTTGATGATCAACTTCATCTAATTTGAATTTTGCCATTTTTACTTTTTCTTAAATTTTAAGCAAAAATAATGCATTTTCTTTAATGATATCGCATATAAAACCAATTATTTTATACTTTAAATGAGAATTTTTCATCATTCACCATTACGAAATCGATTTCGTCACCCACTTTTAAAGCCGCGCAACTCTCTCCAAAAACACCAGAACCATTAGCATCAATCTCTTTATGCCCAAAAAAACCACTCAAATCTGAAATTCTCTCAATTTTCGGCACAAAAACTAAGACATTACCGACTAAAGACTCTAAATAATGTATCGCAATATCACTACCTTTTACATTTCTAATTACAATATCGTAGAATCGTTTTTCATTTTGAGGTATATTAAAATAAGCGCCACAATAATCACCCGTAATCGTATTTGAAGCTATGTAATCTAATGAGATTATTAAAGACTGAAAGATAAACTCTCTCGTGCGCTCCCTATAATAGTCATTTGCGTAATGCCCCGCTTCAAACAGTATCGTAGGGACATTAGAAGCCTGAAACGCATCTCCTACGCAGTTTATATTAAAGCTATCGTCATATATACCAACTTGATTTTCTATTTGCTGCTGAAGATTCACATTCATAACAGAAATAACCTCCATAGCTTTCTTTCTTGTCGTTGTTATTGTTCGTTCAGGATTTTGGGAAGGCGACAAAAATGAAACTGTAGCAGATTTATTTGTATTTCCAGCACTAAAAATCGTGCGTTGACCATGTAGATTATAACAAAAGTCAGGCGCGAAATCCTCAAAAACTTTACGCAAGACAATACTTTCTGGTTGCGATAAATCCTTAGCATCTCTATTTAAATCAATTTTGTTTGCATTAAACCGTGTATATAATTTAGCGCCATCTGGATTAAGTATCGGAATTATGCAAATTGAACAACTAGTTAAAATATGCTCTATCTCATGATTTTCTTCTAAAAAAATATTAAGCATATCAAAAACAGCCTTCGTTGTCGTACTCTCATTACCGTGCATTTGAGACCACATTAATATTTTTTTTTTGCCAGAACCAAAAGTAATACTATAAATTGGCAGTCCGTCTACAGAATTACCAACTTCGATTACGCGCATTTTATCTTTCATTTTATCAAGAAGAGGCGCTATGTTTTGACTATGAATATATCGCCCAAAAAGGGATGATTCTTTATGAGTTTCAAATAGTGCTTTCAGTGTTTTATTTTCCATTCTTTTCATATATCTAATACAAAGGTAAACATTTGATATTTTACAATTGTAAACACATACAGCTCTAAATATTTCACTTAGCAGAGATCAAAAATTCACAAAACTACCACCAAATGCTATACGAAATTTCAAACAATTTAGCATGCAATATTATTTTAAGTTAAAATTCTATAATTCAGAATATAAAACATACATATATAAACCTTTAATTTAATTAAAAATATAATAGTTACGGTTCTGTTATAGAATTAAAAGTAATATGTTTACATTTGTAACGTTACAATATTAAACTTTATAGTTTACAATGATAAACAACGAAGAATTTACAAAACGACTACAAAAAGTTATAGATTTCTACGGCGAATCTGCATCTTCATTTGCCGAAAAAATAAGTGTTCAACGCTCTAGTATTTCGCACATATTATCAGGCAGAAACAAGCCAAGTTTAGATTTTGTTTTAAAGGTGCTTTCTTCATTTCCTGAAGTTGAATTGTATTGGCTGATGAACGGTAAAGGAAAATTTCCCGCTCTACCAAATCAGAATCAGAAACCTGAAGTTTCCGAAGAGAAAAGTAATCCTACCTCTAATTTAAAATCCACCTCGCAAATTTCGAGTACTCTAATTTCTGAAGACAAAACAATTGAACGTATTGTTATTTTTTATAAAGACGGTACATTTAAAAGTTTTGAGGAATCGCATTAAATTTATAAAAATTTTCAAATACGTTACTCACGTTAATCACAATCTGTTTTGTAATTTTGTTAAAAATAGTAAAATGCAAAAAAGTCTACTTCTTCTCTTGTCCCTTTTATGTTTAAGTTGTTTTCAAACAGAAAGGAACTGCTCTAATTTTAAAACAGGGACTTTTGAATTTGAATACAGTGTTGGTGGTATTGAAAAAACAGGAAAATTTGTTCGTACAGAGACATTAAATATTGATTTCTTTGAAAACAAAATAGATTCTGCTTCTATACGATGGATTAATGATTGTGAGTTTATTCAGAAGAAAATAAATCCTAGAAACAAAAACGAAGAAAAGGCGATTCATATTAAAATCCTTACTACTGCGAAAGACTCCTACACATTTGAATACCAATTAGCCGTAAAAGATCCTTATAAAAAGAAGCGTGTTGAAAAAGGAAGCGCAAAAAAAATAAAATGATATGTTAGATTTTCTACTCACCAGTGATGCTATAATGGCATTATTAACATTGACGTTTTTAGAAATCATCTTAGGTATCGATAATATTGTTTTTATTTCTATTGCTGCAAACAAGCTGCCAGAACACCAACGAAATAAAGCTACAAACATTGGCTTACTCTTAGCAATGGTACAACGCATTATCTTATTGTTTTTCGTTTCATTTCTCGTAGGCCTATCAACACCTTTTTATAATTTAGAAACAAGCTGGTTTGAACTCCATATAAGCTGGCAGGCCATTATTCTATTTGCTGGTGGACTTTTTTTAATCTACAAAAGCACGTCTGAAATTAGAGAAAAAGTAACCTATCCAGAACACGATAAAGACGAAATAAAAGGTAAAAAGATAAAATCACTGTCAAACGCTATAGTACAAATACTGATTATTGATTTTATTTTCTCAATTGACTCTATCCTAACAGCTGTAGGCATGACCAATGGCTTGCACCCCAATCATAATTACACATTGGTGCTAATGATTATTGCGGTTGTGATTTCCATTGGAATAATGATAGGTTTCGCAAATCCAATTAGAAAATTTATTGATACCAATCCAAGTATTCAAATTCTGGGACTCGCGTTCTTAATTTTAATAGGTTTTATGTTAATTACAGAAGCCGCTCACCTATCAAACACAGAGTTCTTTGGCAATAAGGTAGGCTCCATACCAAAGGGCTATTTATATTTTGCTATTGCTTTTTCGTTATTTATAGAAGTGTTGAATTACAGAATAAATAAAAAGAAGAAATCTTGAAAACGCATTAATCCATCACAAATTTAAACCCTGCAGTGATGATATTAGCACTTAAAGTGTTATCTCTATCATACTGGGTATATTTTAAATCAATGCTTTTCAAACCTAATTTCCAAATATGGAACTTCGTAAATATATCTGTATAAGAGGCTCCGAAGCTAGATTGATTTGCGCTGTATTTAGATAAATCATAATCTGATGTATAAAATTCATCTGTAGATAAATGTCCTTCATATATATCAAAATAATCTGCTGCTGTTTGGTTATAAAAACGGTATGATGGATATATGGTAAATTTATCAGTAAGCTTAATAGGCACTTCTACACTGGCTGTATGGGATTTAATTCCCCAATCATCTGTATAATATCTGTAAAAGGTTCTTACAACAAAGGTTTCATTAATATAGTAATTAAGTCGCCCACCTACAGCAATTTTAAATCTTGAATCTGGTAAACGCTCAATATCATCTGCTAACTGAAAATTATCAATAAACGAGTCTTCTATATCACTAAAATACACACGTTGAAATGGTGTAGATAGCAAACCGTCTTGTTGCACAACGTCTAACGCCAAAGAACCTTGTAGTTTTTTAGATAAAATTTGAGAAAAACCAAACCCTAAAGCATAGGTATTTCTACCTTCATTGTCAAAAGTTGTAAAATTAGGGTTGTAATTAGTATTTCCAGTAATAGTATTTTGAGAAAACAAATCACTACTTAAACCACTACCACCCTCAGCAAATGGTCTTAATTCTGTTGGGTATATAGCATTCCATGTATCAATAAATATATTTCCATTAATACTAATCTCGGTATTCTTCTCATTAAAAAGCTTAGTGTAGCTACCACCAACCCCTACAGAGAAATAATCATACTCTGCAGATACAGAAAGCTTAGCAGACCAAATATCATTTCTATCATCTGAACTGCGACTGTAAGAACCTGTGATATTCGTCCATAAATCTGATGCAGAGGCTCCAGAACTCGCTACAAATGGATCTGCAGGACTATTACCATCAAATGGACCAACATTACTTGAAGAGGCTGATGTATAGGCTGAAATTCCTGCATCAATAGTCAAAACATCATCATCATTTAGAGGTATCGATATTATAAATGTCGCAGTAACATCTGTTAACTCTTCAGTACCAATTCCTCCACTTACAGCTGCATTATCTCCATCTTGCGCATAGTAGCTCGATAGAAAATCAACTTCAGCTGTTTCTAAAACTCTCTTTTTATACACTTGAGTAGAGTCTTGTGTTTGCCCAATCGCAAATTGAATTGACAATATTGCAAGGATTATCAAACTTATATTTTTCAAATTTCTCTTTTTAAATTGTTTAATTGCAACCACAACCACCTCCAGTTTTACCGCCATTTGCGCCAGACGCTGCTTCTCTGTAAGAATGTGCTGTTGTTATATTTCGGTCCGCTTTTTTATCTGCTAAAACCATGTCAGGATCATTTAAATTGATTTTTTCATATTCTTTTACCACGACACATGATGTTGACAATGACAGAACAACCACAAGTAACATTATTCGCTTGATCATATTTTATTGATTTCTATATTATTAGACGTAAAAAGATTGCCTTTCTCATCAATTATTATACACTCTATATTGGGTAACTGATTAATTCTATTTAAACCAACTTCTTTGCCCATTACAAAAACAGAAGTCGCTAGAGCGTCTGCTAATTCTGCTTTTGATGCAAAAACAGTGACACTTATAATTCCGAAAGAAGGATATCCAGTTCTTGGGTCAATAATATGCGTATACCGCTTACCATTAAGCGTAACCTGCTTTTCATAATCACCAGAGGTCACAACTGCTCCATTTGTTATTGGCAATAAAGCAAATGCCTTATTTTTATTTAGCGGATTAGTAATGGCAACCTTCCATTCTTCTCCATTGATTTGAGTCCCCCAAGTATTCATATCTCCAGAGGCATTTATGATTCCAGAAACAACACCTTTTTCTATCAAAAGAGCCTTAGTTTTATCTGCCGCATACCCCTTACCTATAGCTCCAAAACCAATTTTCATTCCTTTTTTCCGAAGAAAAACTGAAGATTCAGAAGGATTAAGAATAATATTCTCAAAGCCTACTTTTTCTACGGAAACTTTAATATCTGCATCTAAAGGCATCTGTTTCATACTGCCATCAAATTTCCAAATATTATCCATTGAGGCATAGGAAATATCGAAAGCACCATCTGTTAATTTAGATATCGATAGCGCTCTATTGATCAAATCAAAAAGTTCTTTATCAACTATAACTGACTTAATACCTGCATTTCTATTAATCTTAGATGTTTGCGACTTTGGATCCCATGAGGATATTAGCTTTTCTATTCTTGTAATTTCAGAAACTCCTAAATCGATATAAGTATTCGCTTGAGTGGTGTCTTGTGCGACAACAGTAATATCAAATCGACTTCCCATGAGCTTTAGAGTGCGCTTATGAGTTATTTGCGCTGCTACTTGATAATTAGTAAGAAGCACTAAAAAAATTATTGAAATATGTTTCAAAATCATTACGATTTAAAAGATTCTAAAATCTTTATATACTCTGAAGGTGACGATTTTTTATACCCTGTAGATCCTAAAACTTTACCGTTCTCATCTAATACTACAACATAAGGGAAATACCCGTTTTTATTGTAAGCTTCAGCTAATTTATCGTTATGTTCTTGCTGTTCTTTAGTTAAGGCGTTTTTACTTCGCTTAGGGAAATCAGCTTTTAACATCACAAAGTGGTCTTTTGAATAGGCTTTAAATACTTCTGTATCCCAAATCTCTTTATCTAATTTGATACAAGGCGCACACCAGTCTGAACCTTGAAAGACCAATACTATTTTTTTGCTAGTGACCTTTGCAGAAGATTTTGCTTTTTCAAAATCCGTTAGCCAGCTTTGAGCGTTAACAATTGTATGTGTTCCAAAAAACAACAATACAATACATATCATTTTTTTCATATTTTATAATAAGGTTCAAAATTAAATCATTAAACGTAATACTTTACGTAACCTTACATTGATATTTATCAACTTCTATACCTAAGCTTATTTGAAATTTGCTACTTTAATTAAACCTTCATAATCTTTTATATAAATACTACTACGTTTTGTTGTGATAAGCTGCTCTTCTTTAAAATCTTTGAGCATTCTAACGATAGACTCTTTTGCTGTGCCTACCATGCTAGCCAAATCATTTCTATTAATTATAATTTCAGTTTCAGTTTCAGCCTCGTTTTGAAATTTACTCTCTAGAATCAACAAGTTTAATGCTGAACGTTCTCTTACAGTATGTTTAGCTAAAATTTTTGTAGCATTTATAAACACACTAAACTCATGGCTCAAATTCTTTAAAAGACGTCGTGATAATAGATGTGACGTATTTACAGCTTTAAGAAAATCTTTTTCTGCAATAAAATCAACTTCACAATCTGAAAGGGCTATTGCGCAATCTGGATATAACTCTTGGCTTAAAACAGCGTGATAACCTAGATATTCATTTTCCTTGCAGATATAAAAAATATGCTGTGCTCCAAAGCTTGTTAGTGCAGACTTCTTTACTTTCCCGCTTTTTACTCTATAAATGCCCTTAGCCTTTTCTCCTGCAATAAAAATTGGCTGACCTGCTTTAAAACAAATAGTAACCATATTTGATTTAATAACGTTACAAATGGCGTCTGGTAATTCAAAAAAAAGATCTTGATTATTGAAGCTATACTGATTATTTAATAACTCTTTTATAGTCATAATAGTGGTTAAAACAAAGTCGCCTGCCCTTTAGCATCATCATCATCATCATCATCATCATCTTTATTATTACTTTTTAATGACGCGCTCGGTTTTTCTTCGGAAATTGGATGACTATCAACATGGTCAGAAGAACTTTCTATAGTCTCATCAATAACTTCAATATCTTCCGCAGGAATTTCTTCTGGAGCATCATAAGGTAAAGACTCCAATAAACTAACTAGATTGATTTTCTCTTTTGTTAATTGATTACCTAACGCTGTAATACCTTTAATAGAAATAAACGCTTCTAGGTTAATAGTCTCATTGTCCTTTCTACCTTTTCCTCGTTCTTTTTTATACTCAATCTCTGCCATTGGCTTCCAATCTGTAGAAACAATTTCTAGCTGAGAATCTGGATGATCTGATATAAATGATTCTTCTTTTCCTTCATTATCTATTAAGAAGCGCTTTACATAATACATTTCTTTTTCACCATTATAGTACACGACAGATATAGGTTTCTTCGGAATCCATTTTTCCAAAACAATCATATCATCATCAAAATGTGTACTTAACTCAGGAAGAATCGTTTTTACATTTCCTGATTGTGTGATAATCAATAGTCGATCTTCACCTCTAAATTCTCCAATAAGATCACCTCTATCGTCAACATTAAGACGCTGAACCGTATCATCAAACCATATTTTACGAGGTTTTAACGTGGACACCCCTTTTTCTTTTAATTCTATTTTTTTTATAGGATACTTAGTCACAGTATTCCCTTTAGAGGCCCTACCTTTTATAAGTACTTCTGCAAAATCTAAATCCCATTTTAATTTTTTGATACTACCAACTTGTCTTAAAAATATTGTAATCACCTCAGCTTCTCCATTTGGATTTGCAGAAAAATACCAAAGCTTAGAGTTTTTTGCTCCATTAGTTAAATCGTAATCTTTATCTCTAGTGATTGATGTCACAGCAAAACGTTTGACAAACGTTGCTCCTTTAGCACCATCACGATAGATCATATTATAAATGGTACGCTTGTCTTTCTTTTTAAAGACTGCAACATGAATAATATCTTTACCTATAAAAGTTTTACTATCAACTTTTGTAACCATCATTTTACCATCATTGGTAAATACGATAATATCATCAATATCACTACAGTCGCACACATATTCATCTTTACGTAATGAGGTACCGATAAACCCTTCAGATTTATTTACGTACAATTTTGTATTACGAATAACAACCTTAGTCGCGTCAACATCTTCAAAAGCTCTCAATTCTGTTTTACGCTCTCTTCCCTCACCATACTCTTTTTTGAGACGTTCAAAATAGGCTATAGCATAAGCAATTAGATTCGCTAAATGATGTTTCACTTCAGCAATTTGATCCTCCAATGCATCTATCTTTTGTTGTGCTTTATCAATATCAAACTTAGAGATGCGCTTAATTCTAATTTCTGTTAAACGCGTAATATCCTCCACTGTGATAGCACGTTTCAAATGTTTTATATGTGGTTGCAAACCTTTATCAATAGCATTAATAACGCCATCCCAAGTTTCTTCTTCTTCAATATCACGATAGATACGTTTTTCAATAAAAATACGCTCTAAAGATGCAAAATGCCATTGCTCTTCAAATTCACCGAGCTTAATTTCTAATTCGCTTTTTAAAAGTTGTACTGTATTATCCGTTGATCTCCTCAACATTTCAGTAACTCCAACAAATAAGGGTTTATTATCTTCAATTACACATCCTAATGGTGATATAGAATATTCACAATTAGTAAATGCATACAAAGCATCTATAGTTTTATCTGGTGATATCCCACCAGGTAAATGCACTAAAATCTCAACATTTGCAGCTGTATTATCTTCAATTTTCTTAATCTTGATTTTTCCTTTGTCATTAGCTTTCAAAATTGAATCTATCAACGACGAAGTGTTTGTACCAAAAGGAATTTCAGTAATTACTAAAGTGTTTTTTTCTAATTGTGAGATTTTTGCACGTACTCTCACTTTTCCGCCTCTTAATCCGTCATTATAATTAGATATATCAGCAATACCAGCTGTTGTAAAATCAGGATAAATTGTAAAGCGTTTCCCATTTAAATGCTTTATAGAAGCATCGATGAGCTCAATAAAATTATGAGGTAATATTTTAGTAGATAAACCAACAGCAATTCCTTCTCCTCCTTGAGCGAGTAATAGAGGAAACATCACTGGGAGATTAATAGGCTCTTTACGACGACCATCATAGCTAGATTGCCATTGTGTAATTTTAGGATTGTAAACAACATCTAAGCCAAATTTAGAAATCCGCGCTTCAATATAACGTGCTGCCGCTGCTCTGTCACCCGTGAGAATATTCCCCCAGTTTCCTTGTGTGTCAATCAATAAATCTTTTTGACCAATCTGCACCATTGCATCTGCAATACTAGCATCTCCGTGAGGATGATATTGCATCGTGTGACCAACTATATTTGCAACCTTATTATAACGACCGTCATCTAAATCTTTCATTGAATGCATAATACGTCGCTGTACTGGCTTAAAACCATCTTCGATAGCCGGTACTGCACGCTCAAGAATCACATATGACGCATAATCAAGAAACCAGTCCTTATACATTCCTGTAACTCTAGTAATACTCTCTTGTGGTTCGTCTTGATTGTCTATAATATCGTTATTATCTTCACTCATTAATCTTCTGGGAGTTTTTGTTTGTCTTAATCATTTTACTCAATGACTGTCTAATATATCGTCTCTTTTTGCCTGGAACTAACGTCACGTTGAATGTTTCGCCTTTTCTTTTATTTCGACTGTCCTTAATATAAAAAGTCAAAGTTCTATAAACTAAATAATTATTGAATTTATAAGCATATAAATCAATTTTTTCAAACTCTAATACCTTTTCTCTATAATTAAAACTATCTGAGAGCAACAAGCCACTGTTTTTTACAACAACTTTAACCCCGTCACTATCATATTCAAAATACTTTGAAATAAAATGAACGAGTAAAAATAGTAAACCAAAACCAGATGTTATTATTATAAACGTTAATGACGGGTTAGACGTTAGATCTCTAAAAGCCTTAAAGATCGTTGCAAATACGATAGCTAAAACTATTAATATAAAATAAACAGATACGATAGTGTTTTTAACTTTTGAATTATTGATTCTCATTAATCATCTATAATATCTAATTCAACTTTTAAATTATTGATTATAAATTCTTGACGTGTTGGCGTGTTCTTTCCCATATAAAAAGACAATAAATCTTCTATCGACATGTCTTTATCTAACATCACAGGATCTAATCGTATATCATCACCAATAAAATGCACAAACTCATCTGGAGAAATCTCTCCTAGACCCTTAAATCGTGTGATTTCTGGTTTTGGTTTCAATTCTTCTAAGGCATTACGTTTTTCTTCTTCGGAATAACAATAAATAGTTTTCTTTTTATTACGAACTCTAAACAAGGGTGTTTGCAAAATATATAAATGATCTTCTTTAATAATTTCTGGAAAGAATTGCAAAAAGAATGTAATCAATAATAATCTAATGTGCATCCCATCAACATCTGCATCTGTCGCGATAACAACATTATTATAACGTAAATCCTCTAAAGACTCTTCAATATTAAGTGCCGCTTGCAAGAGATTAAACTCTTCATTTTCATAAACGATTTTTTTACTCAAACCGTAACTATTCAATGGTTTTCCTTTTAAACTGAAAACCGCTTGCGTATTCACATCTCTCGATTTTGTAATACTACCAGACGCTGAATCTCCCTCAGTTATAAATAAAGTCGTTTCTAGATTTCTAGGATTCTTTACATCGCCAAAGTGCACACGACAATCTCTTAATTTTTTATTGTGAAGGTTAGACTTCTTTGCTCTATCCTTAGCTAGTTTTCTAATTCCAGATAACTCTTTACGTTCGCGCTCTGCTTGTAAGATTTTACGTTGAATCTTTTCTGCAGTATCTGGGTTTTTATGCAGGTAATTGTCAAGGTAACGCTTTAAGAAGTCATTAATATGAGTTCTTACTGTTGGTAAATCGCCTCCCATATCTGTTGACCCCAATTTCGTTTTAGTCTGACTCTCAAAAATAGGTTCCATCACTTTAATGGAAATGGCAGACACTACAGATTTCCTAATATCTGATGCTTCGTAGTTTTTTCCATAGAAATCACGAATAGTTTTCACCAAAGCTTCTCTATATGCTGCCAAATGTGTTCCTCCTTGGGTTGTGTTTTGACCATTAACAAAACTGTGATATTCTTCACTGTATTGCGTTTTACTATGTGTTAACGCCAACTCAATGTCTTCCCCATTTAGATGGATGATATCATAAAGCCTGTCTGTTTCGGCAATATTATCTGATAATAAATCTTTAAGTCCGTTTTCACTATAATATTTTTCGCCATTAAAAACAATGGTTAATCCTGGATTTAAATACACATAGTACTTAAGCATTTTGGAGACATACTCATTACGATACTTGTAGTTTTTAAAGATAGCCTCATCTGGCACAAACGACACTTTAGTACCTTTACGTCGAGAAGTGTCATCTAACAAATCTTGATTAACAAGGTTACCTTGTGAAAACTCTGCAGAAGCCGATTTACCATCTCTAGTAGATTCTACTTTAAAATAATTAGATAACGCATTTACCGCTTTGGTACCCACACCATTTAACCCTACCGACTTTTTAAATGCACGAGAATCGTACTTACCACCAGTATTCATTTTTGATACCACATCAACGACTTTCCCTAACGGAATCCCACGACCATAATCTCTAACAATTACTTTATTACCTTGAATGGAAATCTCTATCGTCTTCCCAGCTCCCATGACATATTCATCAATAGAGTTGTCTAAAACCTCTTTGACCAATATATAAATCCCATCATCTGGAGACGAACCATCACCTAATTTACCAATATACATTCCTGGTCGCATTCGGATGTGTTCTTTCCAATCGAGCGAGCGTATATTATCTTCAGTATATTTGGTTTCTTGCGACATAAAATGGGAAAAAAATTTAGATAGAATGCTAAGATAAGGTAACCCTATAAAAAATAGAATAGAGATGACACAAAGTAATTAACAAGTTATGAAAAAATGAATACTACTTTGCCGTAATTAAATAATTTAAAATTCTACTACTCTGTTTTTAGGTTTTTCGGAATACATCTCTACCATAAAAAAAATCGTAATCGCTATTAAATTAAACATAACTACCAGATTAACTAACAAATATGTGATACTGCCTTTTAGAGATGACATACATGATTTCAAAAGGAAGTAAAACCATTTAAAGATTCCGATTTTCACCTGAATTAAAAAGCAGGTAATTTATGGGTTGGAAATTTTAAAGTATTCATATTTTTAAAATTAATGGAAACTCATATTACGAGATAAATCAAAACAGGTCTAGATGTTTGCTTTGATAATTGTATCAATTCTAATAATTGCAACGAAATTCTTTTTGTAAAAACACAAAAGCCAACGTTTTCAAAAACGTTGGCTTTAAAATATTATTTAAAATAAATTTAATTATACATTAAACAGGAAATGCATCACATCACCATCCTTAACAACGTAGTTCTTACCTTCTACACGCATTTTACCAGCTTCTTTTACTTTAGCTTCGCTACCAAAAGCAACATAATCTTCATAAGCAATAACTTCTGCTCTAATAAAACCTTTTTCAAAATCGGTATGAATAACTCCTGCCGCTTGAGGTCCAGTTGCGCCAACATTAACAGTCCAAGCACGAACTTCTTTCACACCTGCTGTAAAATAGGTTTGTTGATTTAGTAATTTATAAGCTGAGCGAATTAGTTTTGCAGATCCTGGTTCGTCTAAACCTATATCTGCTAAAAACATTTGGCGCTCTTCGTAATCGTCTAATTCTGTAATATCTGCTTCTGTACCCACTGCTAATACCAAAACTTCGGCATTTTCGTCTTTTACGTTTTCGCGCACTAAATCCACATAAGCATTTCCAGATACTGCACTTTCTTCATCTACATTACAAACGTACATGACAGGTTTAGCAGTAATTAATTGTGCTGGTTTCACAAACTCTTCTTGATCTTCATCACTAAATTCTAAAGCTCTAACTGATATTCCAGCCTCTAAACCTGCTTTTAGTTTTAATAAAACGGCTTCCTCTTTTTGAGCTTCCTTATTACCTGTTTTTGCAGCACGCTTTACTTTATCTAATTTTTTATCAACAGTCTCTAAATCTTTAAGCTGTAACTCCATGTCGATAGTTTCCTTATCTCTAATAGGATCTACATTGCCATCAACGTGAATGATATTATCATTGTCAAAACAACGCAACACATGAAGAATAGCATCTGTCTCACGAATATTTCCTAAGAATTGATTTCCTAAACCTTCCCCCTTACTTGCGCCTTTTACTAATCCTGCAATATCTACGATTTCTACAGTTGCTGGCAATACACGTTCTGGATTGACCAAAGCTTCTAATTTTTGAAGTCTTGCATCTGGCACATTAACTACGCCAATATTAGGTTCTATAGTACAAAACGGAAAGTTAGCACTTTGCGCCTTAGCATTAGATAAACAGTTAAATAATGTTGATTTTCCTACGTTTGGTAATCCTACAATTCCAGCTTTCATCGAGTAAATTTATTTGGTTGTTTCCGTAGTTACGGAAAACTCTTTTTTGCGACTGCAAATGTAGTTAATTAGTGGAATAATTGGATTATATTTTTTTGAAATGATTGTTAAGTAAATTTCGTTAGACTTGTGTCTCTAAATTATATTACTCATGAAGCTAGTAATCCAAATTTCGCTAATAAAACTCCTTTAGTCTCTAGGCGCTCGCCTCTTATCTGCGCTACTCTTTTTTAAATTGCACCGAGCGCATATGTACCATCTTGCCAACAGCTGCTACAAAAACAAATGCTAGAGGCACCATTATTCTATTCATATCTGCAGTTAAAAATTGCTCAGTATCAATTTCGAAGACCTTCCACTCTTTAGTTACTATTATTTTAAGTTTGGTTTCACTGCCATCTGGAGGATCATTAACATCTTTCATCGCAATTTCAAATTGCTCTCCTCCCTGTTCACCTCTCATTTCAATAAACACTTTTGAATAGGGAGAAAAATCCATCTCATTCACTCTACCGTAAAAAGCATCCACTGTAAAATAAGAGGATGCCCATGCGAAATGATTTGCAGGATATTCAATGGAGACATAATCTTTTTCTCTAATTTGATAATTGGCGAATAAATCAGATGCTATATACCTCAAATTAAATCCTGTGGGTGCCTTACCATTAGTTAGTATGCTTAAAAAATCGGCATCTCCAAAAGAATACAGTACACCACTAAGTTCAAGCTTCGTTTGTTGATCAAATGTGGTTTTTGAGTCACGTATCATCTCAACAAGCTTCTTCCCCATCATAATCTGTTCTTGATATGATTTAACAAAAAACACTTCATAGCCAGAAGTTTCTAGAATACTTAAGGTAAAACTATCTCTTAAAATTTCTAAAAACCGAGGACTCAGAACTGCAATATCTCCAGCTTCCCATGGTTTCAAGAATACATTTTGACCATTATTTCTAAAATTGGCATCCCAATCCTTTTCTAAAACTTCATAATTTTGATTGTATCCCTGTTCTCTAGTTCTAATTTTATCTGCATTGGTAAAGTAAGTACTCAATAATAAAGCTAAATCAGCACCTTGAATTTTACCAAAATAAGTAGAGTTTTTCAAAGACTCAAAAACACTTAAATTAGGGCTAAACTGAATGGTATTTGAAATGTTTACAAACGTAAAAATTACGTTTTCAGATTCTTGAAGTGTAATTGTTTTTTTTTAATGGCACATAATGACTCGTTACAGAATCACTTTTTACTTTAATATATGCTCTTGCGGCTGATAACAATTGGAGTTCTCTAAGATCTGAATTTACGTCATTTGCAACACTCTGTAAGACATCATTTAATTCTTGTTTTTGAATTTTTGTTTCATTCCAATTATTAATTTGGAGCGCTATAAGTATTCCGATTACGACGAGCACAATCTCACCTATGGCATATTTAAAGTATTTAAATGACTTCTTTTGCTGCATAAGGTTTTTCTAATATGTCTAAAGAATTTAATCATTCGTTCTATCTGTTGTTTTAATTGTTCCGCGAGCGGTTATCTCAACCAGATGTCCACTGGATATCTGATTTTGTTTCTCAAAATTACACTTTGATAATCTAAAGAATTTAATCATGTATAGTTCTCTCGCCTCCCTTAAGCAGACAGGAAAGCAAATGCCTTATTGGTTCGCAACTAATTTACTACCTATCAATTACGCATTCCAATCAGTAAGAAAATTAGTTTTTTAAAATAGAACTGCATAAGTGAACTCTATTTATTTTTTAAGCTAAATAATTAGATACAAATTTCTTATTTTTATAAAACGAAACGACAACTTTTATGATGACACATCTTTGATCTAAAAAATTGTAATGTTATTACATATTAAAAAAAAATTAATATATCAGTAACAAAATAAAACTCTAAACGTCTTCATTATACGAACCACCACACATGAGAGCATTTTTCATTTTAGGAGTCCTTTTATTATTAAGTCCTTTTTTAAACGCTCAGGAACTAACTGCAAAAATTATAGATAGTAAAACTAATGCATCCATTCCCTTTGTAGCTGTCCAAACTGCACCTTACAAAGGTGTGATTTCTAATGAAGAAGGTGAGTTTGTAATTAATTTAAAAGATGTAGATGCCAATATGATTGAGTTCTCATGTTTAGGCTACCAATCGTTAACGATGTCCCTAGAAGATTTAGAATCCAACAATTATATCATTCAGTTAGCACCTGCAATAAATGAACTTGACGCTATTTATCTAACAAACACGAAGCCTAATGTGGATTCTATTATTTCTAGAGTCAGTGAAAATTTAATTAAGAATTACAAGAGCGAAGCTTTAAGTTATAATTTTTTCTATAGAGAAACGTCTTATACCAATTTTGAAAATCTCGATTTAGAGATTAAAAAATCTTCAAAAGTTAAAAAACGTCAATTAGCATCAGCAAATAAGGAACTCGCTGCAATGGGAAGCAGTATTTTGAACAGAAAAGCGGTGTACTTCACAGATTATTCTGGAACATTAAACGTCTTGGATGACAGTCTCAAAAAGCTCAACGTTGAAAAAGCTACAAAAATCATTAATTCAAATAATGAGATGTCTTTAGAGGCTATACAAAAAAATGCTCAAAACACGGTATTGCGCTATTTAGATACCACGATGACGTATAAATTAAAAACGGGGTTGTTTAAAATTGAAGATTCTTTGTCATTGAATGATGGTGATGATGACAACGAGAAAGATTTAGATGAGTTTAAAATTGAAGATTTGAAAAAAAATACATGGTCTGTATTACAGAAATCGCAAACGGGAAGAGGCAGTATGCTTCAAACAATTCTTAATACTAAAATATATGACTATACGCTAGTAAATGCTAGTGTAATTAATGGAGATGTAATTTATTTCATAACGTTTGAACCTAAAAGGTCTTCTGCTCATTTTAGCGGAAGCTTATACGTGTCTGAGAACACTTATGGTGTTCTCAAACTAGACTATAAATATGCTAAAGGTAAACAAGGCGAAAAGATCAATTTAAAACTACTTTTAGGTGTTAAGTATATCGAAAACGTAAATACAGGAACAATCATCTACCAACAAAACGATCAGACGATATACGAGCCTCGTTATATTAAAAATGAATCTGGACAGTATTTTTATCTCAACAGACCCTTAAAATTTATAGAAAACAGCTCTGACAGACCTAAAACTACGTTTAACTTTAAAATTATTGGAAATACAATCTCCCGTGAAGAAGTCCTCTTTTCCTCTATTACTAGGTTAAATCGCTTGACATTTGAAACTCTTGAAGAAAAAGAGGTGGTTGCCTATGATGTACTGAAAAAATATAACAATAGCACTTGGAGCGGACAACAAACGCTTGCTCCTACAGAAGAACTTAAAGCTTTTGATGGAAAAGAGAATTAATCTTCTTTCCATACAATAATATTACACGTAAGAATTAATTTAACGGTGTTCGTTTTTATTTATCCAATCTTGCCTTGGTAAATTAAAGTTGTGCTGTCCACAAATTAATATTCGTTTCTGTATTCTAAAGTCAAATCGGAATGTTCATTGGGCATTAGAAAACAACTGACACCAAAAGAAACAACGTAATCTACTTTGTCAAAACCATATGAGAACCCATTATCTTTATCTTTTTTACTTCCTAAAAAGGAATTTACAAATACACCACTAATCAAGAAAAACGATTCTTAGTTCCAAAATACCATTGCAATAAGAATGA
Organism: Psychroserpens burtonensis DSM 12212; assembly: GCF_000425305.1. Classification (GTDB taxonomy): domain Bacteria; phylum Bacteroidota; class Bacteroidia; order Flavobacteriales; family Flavobacteriaceae; genus Psychroserpens; species Psychroserpens burtonensis. Next base: position 144,665 of record NZ_AUDE01000010.1, on the reverse strand, counting down.
AATATTTATGAAATCATAGTTCTGTTTAAAAGCTCTGCGACCATTTTCTTAAAATGGAATACTAATACAAAAAACCCCGAGCCAAAGCTCAGGATTAAATTATTTATGTTGAATGTATTTCAGTCTCTTTTTATCCATCAGGATGCATAAACTTCTGCTTACCCAACAAGACCTCTTCAGTTTCCACATGATCATCATCAGGAACACAGCAATCTACAGGACAAACTGCAGCACATTGTGGCTCGTCATGGAAGCCTACACATTCTGTACACTTGTCTGGTGAAATATAGTAAATTTCATCACTAATAGGCTCTTGAGCCTCATCTGCATCAACCTGTTTTCCGTTTGGCAAAACAACACTTCCTTTTAAGCTCGTACCATCGTTATATCTCCAATCATCTGCACCTTCATATATTGCTGTGTTTGGACATTCTGGTTCACATGCGCCACAGTTAATACATTCGTCTGTTATAATAATTGCCATAGTAATTTATCTTTTTTGTTTGCGTAAATTTGCAATTGCAAAAATAAAGCCAAAACATCGTATAACCAAACCCAACATGGATTTACAACAAAGAATTAACGCATTTGTAAAATTAGGAAATTTTTTAAGCCAGTTTTCTTCGGAAGGATTTGAAAAAAAAGACCACATTGAACATAATGAGTTGTTTTTTGACGGTTTTAAACACCAAATAAAATTAGCTCAAGAGCACAACGGTTGGTTTACAAAAGAGAATGTGCTTTTCTCTTTAAACGGTTGGTCTAACCAATTGACTGATAGGAATATTAACAAATGGATAGAAAAGCATAACTTTGATACAGAAAACCTAAAGACAATCGCTATTATAATGGCAGGAAATATTCCTCTAGTTGGCTTTCATGATTTTTTGTCAGTTTTAATTTCTGGTCAGAAAGTTTTAATAAAGCAATCTTCAAATGACAAACAACTACTTCCGTTTTTAGCAAAATACTTAGAGCATATTGAACCAAAATTTAAAGGCCGCATCTCTTTTACAGAAGGCAGAATAGAAAATTATGATGCAGTAATTGCCACAGGAAGTAATAATACAGCGCGCTATTTTGAATACTACTTTAAGGATAAACCTTCGGTAATTAGAAAGAATCGAAATTCTTTAGCCATTTTAACTGGAAAAGAGAGTGATGACGAGCTCATAGCCCTTTCTGAAGACATATTTAGATATTATGGTTTAGGTTGTAGAAATGTTTCAAAACTATTTGTACCAAAAGACTATGATTTCCAAAAATTCTTTAAAGCGATGTATCATTGGAATCTAATAATCCATGAAAACAAATACGCTAATAACTACGACTACAACAAGGCTGTATATTTAATGAGTCAGTTTGAGATGCTAGAAAACGGGTTTCTAATGATTAAAGAAGACGAAAGCTTCTCCTCTCCTATCGCAACGATGTTTTACGAGTACTATGATTCCGAAGAAACATTAAAAGCAACTTTAAAAGATAAAAGCGATGCCATACAATGTGTGGTTTCTAGCGGGTTTTTAGATAACGAAATTAAATTTGGACAAACTCAATTACCAAATTTATGGGATTATGCAGATAACGTTGATACTATTGCGTTTTCGTTGACAATCTGTTAATAAATTATCATATTCTTAATACATTTTTTTATAGAATTTACGACCTTTGTAAAAATCAATAAAATAGGTTTCCGAATCCTCGGAAATGAAACATAATATTTTCATGAAAAGACATAATTTTAGCGCTGGACCTTGTATTTTACCAGGAAGCGTTCTACAAAAAGCTTCTGAAGCTGTAATAAATTTTGATAATGGTTTATCTCTACTAGAAATTTCACACAGAAGCAAGCCTTTTGTAGATGTTATGGAAAATGCGAGAATTTTAGCATTAGAATTATTAGGACTAGAAGGAAAAGGATATAAAGCACTATTCTTACAAGGAGGTGCGAGTACTCAATTTTTAATGGTAGCTTTCAATATGTTAGAAAAGCGTGCTAGTTACTTAAATACTGGGACATGGAGTGATAATGCTATTAAACAAGCAAAGATTTATGGTGATGTTTTTGAGGTTGCTTCTTCTAAAGAGGCTAACTATAATTACATTCCGAAAGGATATGATATTCCTACAGACTCCGATTATTTTCACTGCACCTCTAACAACACGATTTTTGGGACTCAAATGAAAGAATTCCCGAACTCCTCTGTACCTATGGTTTGTGATATGAGTAGCGATATTTTTTCTCGTGAAATCGATTTTTCAAAATTTGATCTTATATATGCGGGAGCTCAAAAAAACATGGGTCCTGCAGGAGCGACTTTAGTTGTTGTCAAAGAAGACGTTTTAGGGAAAGTATCTCGTCAAATACCATCAATGATGGATTACAAAGCGCAGATCAGCAAGGGTAGCATGTTTAACACGCCTCCAGTATTTGCGGTTTATACATCAATGCTAACTCTAGAATGGTTAAAGGACTTAGGAGGCATTGCAGCGATTGAAAAAGAAAACAATAAAAAAGCACAATTAATTTATTCTGAAATTGATCTCAATCCTTTATTTAAAGGGTTTTCAGCAAAGACAGATCGATCTACAATGAATGCTACATTTACATTAACCAATGGAGATTTAAAAGAAACCTTTGAAACAATGGTAAATGAGGCAGGAATCAATGGATTAAGCGGTCACAGAAGTGTAGGTGGCTATAGAGCATCTATGTATAACGCATTACCATTAGAAAGTGTTGGTGTGCTCGTAGATGTCATGAGTGAATTAGAACGCAAAGCGTAAAACAAGTTTGCTCTAGGTGCTTGCTGTTTGCAGTGCTTACTCAGACTCAAAAAATATAAATTTAACTTTAAGCTGACTGCTCAATTGTTATCTGAGCTTTTAACTTTTAACTTTTAACTTTTAACTTTTAACTTAAATATGAAAGTATTAGCAAACGACGGTGTATCACAAAGCGGAATAGATGTGTTAACAAAAGCAGGTTTTGAGGTCTCCACTACAACTGTTGCACAAGAGCAACTAGAAAACTACATAAAAGAGAATGATATTTCTGTTTTATTAGTGCGAAGCGCTACAACAGTAAGAAAAAATATTATTGACAACTGTCCTAGCCTAAAAATTATTGGGCGTGGTGGTGTTGGTATGGATAATATAGATGTAGAATACGCTCGTAACAAAGGACTGCATGTTATCAATACACCTGCAGCATCTTCACACTCTGTTGCAGAATTAGTTTTCGCTCATTTTTATGGCTTAGCACGTTTTTTACATAATTCAAATCGTGACATGCCTTTAGAAGGTGATGCTAACTTTAAAGGTCTTAAAAAGGCTTATGCAAAAGGAATAGAATTAAAAGGTAAAACTTTAGGTGTTCTTGGTTTTGGCCGTATTGGACAAGCTACAGCTAAAGTCGCACTTGGAGCAGGAATGAAAGTAATTGCTTTTGATCCTTTCTTAAGTAAAGTAAATTTGGAGCTTGATTTTTTTGATGGTCAAAAAGTGAATTTTGAAATTAACACGATTTCTAAAGAGGAGGTTTTAAACCAATCAGATTTTTTAACACTTCACGTACCTGCTCAAAAAAATTATGTTATTGACGAAGCAGATTTTAAACAAATGAAAGATGGTGTAATTATTGCTAATGCCGCAAGAGGCGGAGTAGTTAATGAAATTGCTTTAGTAAAAGCGATTGAAAGTGGCAAAGTGTTAGGAGCAGCTTTAGATGTTTTTGAAAAAGAACCAAATCCAGAAATTCAATTATTAATGAATTCTGGGCTATCCTTAACGCCTCATACTGGGGCTGCAACCAATGAAGCTCAAGATAGAATTGGTACTGAGTTGGCAGATCAAATAATAAGTATTTTAAAATAAATCGTCATAAAATGTGACTTTTAAGTCAAAAAGGGGTCCTACTAATTGTTAGGGCTTTTTTTTTGTACTCTAAAGTACCCATTTATTAATCTTATTTAAATGAAATCATGTCAGGAATCTTAGACTTATTAAACAGTGATCCTGGTCAATCTATAATTAGTGGTGTATCAAACGATACAAAACAACCACAAAATAAAACCCAAGATGTATTGACAATGGCATTGCCAGTTTTAATGGCTGCGATGAAGATAAATACTTAAACAACAAACAGAAGGTGCAGAAGGCTTAATGGGTGCGCTTAATAGCAAGCATGATGGAAGTATTTTAGATAACCTTGGCGGTTTATTTGGAGGGGGAGTTAATGATGAAGTAAAAAATGATGGAGATAGAATTTTAAACCATGTCCTTGGAGGTAAAAAACAAGGTATTGAGAAAATTATTGTTGAGAAGTCTGTAGTGGATATTGATTCTGTCGAAAATATTCTTAAAATAGCAGCTCCTATTTTAATGGCGGTTTTAGGAAAACAAACACGAGAAAATAACATAAGTTCCTCAAATGACATTAGCGGACTCTTTGGTGGCTTACTTGGTGGCCGTAATACTCAAGAAGAACAACGTTTCGTAAAAAAGATATTAGATGCTGATGGTGATGGTAGCGTTATTGATGATGTTGCCGGAATGGTGTTAGGTAACGCAAATAAAAAGAGGGGTTTAGGCGGTTTATTAGGCGGGCTTTTTGGAAAATAAATTAAGTTTATAATATATATACAGAAAAGCCAAACATCATGTTTGGCTTTTCTTTTTGTGATTTTACTCATTGATAAGTCGCACTCACTCATTATCGTTTTATTATACGACACAGCATATATACTTTTGGGTTAAACAAAATAAGAAAATGACTTTTGAAAGCGATTTGCTTCAAATTGATTTTTGTAACTTTAAACTATAAATAACGCCATGAAACGTATTACTCAACTTTTAATTCTCGCGCTGCTCTTTGTAAGCTGTGGTTCGTCAAAAATAATTTCTAACAATAATATCGAAGCAGACATACCTGAAGAAGATATTGTGCGCATCGCAAATGATGACCTTGAATATGAAATTATCATAATTGAACCTGGTTTTAATTTTTGGCTCGCCTCTATTGCCAGACCAGAAGGTTATTATTCTCAAAATTTTATGGAAACACGAAACCAACAAATGGTTATAGAATGGAACAATAGAGTTATGCAGATACAACGATATGACCAAAACCTTTATGAACTACAAATAGACTATAATTCTAACACAGATTATGGTTATGATGTCAATTATAAATTATATAACTATTTCATTTACTTTCAGTTAACGTATAAGCAACAATTATCGTCATTTGTTCCTAGAATTTAAATTATCTTTGCATCGCAAAATCGAGCTATGTTACAAGCATTTAAAAAAAAATGGGACATCCAAGATAATTGGCAGTTACTATTTCCATTAATTGGACTTTTAGGTTTGGCTTACAGCAGTTTTAAACTCGCTTTATTCCTCACAAAAACATACCATATTACTGCCACTGTTATTCTGGCAGTAATTTTGTTTACAGCAATTTTAAAATTCATACTGTTTCTTTTTCAAAAATTAGAAAATAAATGGGCTGTAACGCATAGATGGGAAATCATTAGAATATTCATGGTATTTGCAATCACAGGATCATCTTCTATGTTTGTGGGAAAGCCTATAATTAGAGCTATAGGAATTACTAAAGAAAACTTAAACCCTATTCTTTATTGGGTATTATTTATTATCATTGGCATGATATTCTATCAAATTCTTTTGGTGAGTTTTGGTTGGCTTTTTGGTCAGTTTAAATTTTTCTGGGAGTTTGAAAAGAAAATGCTCAAACGTTTTGGACTAGGAAGATTTTTAAATTAATGCAACACCATAGATTACATCATGTTTTAAGGCTCTTTACATTACTAGTAATAGTGGTGCTGATGCTTCCTATGGTTGTTAAATCTACTTTTATATTTCAAGAGCACCAACATGATATTTGTGTAGATAAGCAGATAGACTCTCACCTCCATGCTAAAGATTTACATTGTGAACTGTACAAATTTACAGCATTCACTCATTTTTTAACTATTCAAAACAATAGCGAACTTTTAATTCGTGAATGTATTACTGAAAATATTAATTTTAATTATACTTTTTTACATAGTCATCGGCCCTTATCTTATTCTCTTCGAGGCCCTCCTAGTTTAATTTAAATATTTATTTATCTAGATTATTTAATTAAACAAAAAGTAAATGAAGTTTTTTGTAACTATCGTTGCTATGTGTTTTTCATTACTCGTAGTGGCTCAAAAGTGCAATTCTAAACTAGGTGGTACGATTGATGACTTTCATGACGGTAGCAAAATTGTAGGTGCTTCCCTGTATATTGAAAGTCTTAATACCTATGCTGTAACTAACTTAGATGGTGATTTTCAATTTATAAACCTTTGTGATGGTATTTATAATATCACTGTATCTCATATTGCTTGTGATACTAAATTTTTACAAATCGAAGTTAAAGGTAACACAACCTTTAATATCAATTTAGAGCATCATGTTGAGGAACTTGAAGAAATAAGAGTCAAGGGCTCAGCTGTAAAGACGCAAGCAAATACAAGCCAAGAAACGGTGTTAAAATCTAATGATTTAGAAGCATTCAGTTCTGGTAGCTTAGGTGATGCCTTAAAGCAAGTTAGTGGTGTTAGCTCTCTAAACACAGGGAATACCATAGTTAAACCTGTAATTAATGGTTTGCATAGTAGCAGAATTATTGTAATGATCAATGGCGTGCGTTTACAAGATCAAGATTGGGGAATTGAACATGCACCAAATATTGATATTAATTCAGCAGAGAGCATATCTATAATAAAAGGTTCTGGAGCTTTGGCTTTTGGAGGAGATGCTATTGGAGGTGTGGTGATTATGAATCCGCAACGGATATTTTTAAAAGATTCCTTATTTGGAAAAACAATCACAAGTGCTCAAACCAACGGTAGAGGTTATAGCCTATCATCTAAACTCACTAAGACTTATACTAAAGGTTGGTATATTTCTGGTCAAGGTACTCTTAAAAGATATGGTGATTTTGAAGCACCAGATTATAGTCTCACAAATACAGGACTAGATTCTAAAAGTTTTTCAATAAACGCTGGTTATCAAACTTTTGAACAAGGATTTAATGTGTTTTATAGTTTTTTAAATAACGAAATAGGTATTTTAAGATCATCTCATATTGGTAATATTGGAGATTTAGTAACTGCAATCAATAACCAACAACCTCAAGTTGTTGACGGTTTTAGTTATGATATTAATTCGCCAAGACAAGATGTTACACATCAAGTATTTAAAGTGGAATTCTATAAACGTTTTAAAAAGTTTGGTCGACTTGATATTCAATATGATTTTCAAAATAATCAAAGATTAGAATATGATCTTAGAGTTGGAGACGATCGAAATAAACCTGCATTAGACCTTACTTTAAAAACACATAGTATAAAAACCAATTTAAAACTAGATAGTAATATTGGTAATACTTATGAAATTGGTCTGTCAGCAAACTACCAAAACAATTTTGCAAATCCAAATACTGGTGTAAGACGCCTTATTCCTGATTATGATAAATATGACTTCGGAATTTACGCCATCAGCGATTTTAAAATTAATGATAAATTAAGAATAGATTTTGGAGTACGGTATGATCTTAATCGCTACGATGCCAAAAAGTTTTATCAAACGTCACGCTGGCAAGAACAAGGTTATGATATTGATTTTAATAATTTTGTTATTGAAGACTTGGGTACCCAATTGCTCACCAATCCGAAATTTGATTATCATAATTTCTCAGCTTCAGCAGGTACAACTTATGATATTAATGAACATCACGCATTGCTGTTTAATTATAGCTTGTCTAATAGAGCTCCAAATCCGTCAGAATTATTTAGTGATGGTCTCCACCACTCTGCCGCGAGAATAGAATTAGGAGATTTAAGGATAAACCAAGAAACCTCTAATCGTTTTGCTTTTTCTTATCTTTTTTCTTCGAAAAAAATGAGATTTAATTTTGAAGCATTCTATAACCATGTCAATGACTTCATTTATGTTGAACCCACAGGGACGCAGCAAACGATAAGGGGTGCATTTCCCGTCTGGAGTTATAAACAAACCAATGCATCACTCGTAGGATTAGATGTCTCAGTTGATTATGTGATTTCTAATCATTGGTCATTTCGAAATAGATCCTCTTTATTGAAAGGTTACGATTTGGATTTGAACAGACCTCTTATAGATATGCCATCTAACAACACCATGAATAGTTTAAAATACAACAATGAACAATGGCTAAACTTTAATGCAGAGCTGCAAAGTGAATTGGTCTTTCGCCAAAATGAATTTCCAGATAATAATTTTGAGGCGTTTATCCCAACAACCAATCAAACTGTATTAGTAGATATAAGCACACCTCCACCAACTTATCATCTGTTGCATTTTAATAGTGATGTCACATTTGGTTTATCAGATCAAGCAGACCTAAATGTTGGGATAAGTATACAAAACCTATTAAACGTTTCTTATAGAAACTACTTAAATCGATTAAGATATTTTGCCGATGATCTTGGACGAAACATAATGCTACAATTAAAAATAAATTATTAAACACTAAAATTATATAACAATGAAAAACATAAAATCAATATTCGTATTAACACTTGTAAGCCTATTTTTTATATCATGTTCTAATGATGACGACGTCAATCCAGTTCCTGTAAATGAAGAAGAAGTTATTACAACATTAATTGCGACTCTTAACGCTACAAATGGAACTCCAATTACAATGGAATTTAGAGATCTTGATGGCGATGGACCAGATGCTCCTGTCATTACAGTTTCGTCTGCATTACTAGCAAATACAACGTATAATGGTAGTTTGAATCTATTAAATGAAACAACAGATCCAGCAGAGTCTATTAGAGAAGAAATTGAAGAAGAAGCGAATGACCATCAGTTTTTCTTTTCCAACAGCAGCGATTTAGTAACATTTGCTTATGGAGATGAAGATGGCAATGATAACCCAATAGGCTTATTATTTTCTTTAACCACAACTACAGTTGGGAACGACACAATGACTATAACGTTAAGGCATGAACCAAATAAGGAAGCAGAAGGTGTTAGTGGTGGAGATATTACTAATGCTGGCGGAGAAACCGATATCGCAGTAACTTTTCCTTTTACTATAGAATAGTATTAAGAGGCACATAACCCTAAATTCGTAAAAGCTCTCAACGTCATAGTTGAGAGCTTTTTTATTATTAACTAATAATGTGATCGTTTCAGATGTCCGAAACAAGCATTTAGATCCCTCATGAATACTGATTAATCATTTTTTATAAATATCCATTTTACACATTGAAAACACACATTACTACCACTAGAGCTAAATAAGCCTTATCTTTGCAAATTAAAATTAAATATTTTTTTTTGACAGAAATAGACTTCGCTTTACACCAAAATCAAGGCACTGAGATTATTGAACTCATTGGCACCGTGTTATGGAATAAAGCCAGTGAAATCAATGACTTTTCAGAGTTATCACAACCAGAACAAACATTTATTTATATTGATATTTTTGAGAGTGAACTTGTTAATGGTGGTGTTTTTAATTTTTTCTATAATACGTCTGGAACCTATGCTCATGAAGTATTAGAAGCGTATGAAGCCGTTGGTGCAAAGGAATCTGTAGAATTAGTAAATCAAGCGATTAAAAGTTTTCCAGAATTACCTGTACCTAAAGATATTATTTTCAGACGGTCTTTTATGGCAAATTTAGACGATTCAATAGCGTCAAAATGGAATGTTATTGAAGACTCATTTTTAAATTCTAAGGAAGATATTGTTAACTTATTAATTGACTATATCAAAACACATAAATCAACATTCGAATATTAGTTTGGTATATTCCACAACACTTTATTTTCATGATTATACATGTCAAAATTACCCAAAGCACATAAATTTTTAGATCTTTCAGACTATGGAAGACCTGTTGCGCGAATCATCGCTACATCCTTAAAAAATACTAGTTTCACTCCTGTTCACGTCACTATTGCATTTGTCATTTCAGGATTAATAGGAGTCGCTTGTATTCTCTACGGTTATTTCTGGGCCGCTGCCTTCTTTTTAGTTTTAAAATCTATTCTTGACGCTGCAGATGGTGAACTCGCGCGAATAAAAGAAACCCCTTCTTATACAGGTCGCTATTTAGATTCCGTATCTGATATTATTTTAAATGCAATTATTTTAATAGCTGTTTGGTATATTAGTGATTCTAATATCTGGGCTACTATTTTAGCTTTTATAGGGATTCAACTTCAAGGCACACTCTATAATTACTATTATGTTATTTTAAGAAATCAATTTGATGGCGATACGACGAGTCGTGTTTTTGAAAATAAAACACCTATTGCTTTAAAAGGCGAAAAACAAAGTCATGTTAACATTCTGTTTAAGCTCTATAAGATTCTCTACGGAAACTTTGACAAAGCCATCTATACTTTAGATAAGAATGCATCTAGAGGGAAAATAACACCTAATTGGCTAATGACCTCTATTTCTACGTTTGGATTAGGGTTTCAGTTGTTGCTTATTGCGATTCTTTTGGTCTTAGGATTAAAGGATTATATCATTCCGTTTTTTATTGGGTATTCCGTAATGATCTTTATTTTTATTGGGATACGCAAAGGGTTTTATGGTAGGTAGTAATGCTCACTAATATTGTATAAACAATTCCCTATTTCTATTGATAACTAGTTATCATCAATAACGGTCTTACCATTATCCTTTTCCGAAGAAAACACAAACGTATACAACCACATTAATGTAAATGTAGGAATGATATCAAGCATAGGTAAAGCCTCTTCAATAAATGATATGACGGCAGCTATTTTTCCTTTTCGACCTTTATAAAGTTTAGTCATTAACCAAGCAGATGCTGGTGCCCAAACAAAATCAAATGGCGGAAAAATAAATGAGACATAACCCAAGGCGTCAAAACAGATTCCTATTACTAATTTTTTTGTTTTTGATGTATTCTCAAGTATCATAAAATGTATTGTAATTAATTTACTATAAAGCAAATAACATTCCAAAATTAGAATTATGACAACTTTACATTACTGTGGTTTTGAAATTCTGTTCTAGATCCTATAGATTCAAAAGCACCTCTAAATTATGGCACTGTAGTTACATCATTCTGTTTTTGAACACTAGGTATCATTATACTCAGACGAGGTCCTTCACTGCCGAGTGCGAAAGCTTTGGGTTTAAAGTAGGATAGCATAACCTAAAATTTGTTGTATTAAATGTTCTTGTACTTAGAACCTGCACGCAAAAACATTTACAATTCTCGATTTTTTACTTAGTCCTACAATATGTATTTTTGGGATGTATGCGATTCAAACTAACTCCAAGAAAGGAAGAATATAATGTTCGCAAAGGGAATATAAATCGATATCTTTTACGATGACCAGATCATTGTACACTTCTTTAAATATGACATCTTTTAATATTGAGACAATATCTTAATTGCAGCCTAGCGCTAAAAATCACATAGCTTTTGAAGCGCCTTTTGATGTTTTAAGAGCCCATCTCGACTAGTATCTTCACCTAAATCTTCAATAATTTGTTTGTAATGATCTTAAAAATTGTCTGTTACCTGAAAACTGTAGTCTTCAACTTTTTTCTATAAAATTTTACTTAGAACTTATTTTTAATAAAAATAGATGTAAAAAATCAAGCAAAACGTATCGTCAAGACCACTTAACATTAACAATAGCACCCGCCTTTTAACTTTTGTTTATGAGAAAACAGACCCTAGCATAGCTAAATTTGTAACGTCCTACTATGATTAATAAACTTTAGTGCTTTTGCAAATGGGAAAAGCCTATTAAAATAATTACAATGCAATTTCGTTCTATATTAACCTTCATATTCTTTTTTGTTTTTTTGCAGATATGTGCTCAGGATAAAAAAAAGCTAAACATCACTCGAACTGAACTAGCTCCAAAAATAGACGGAATCTTAAATGATGAAATCTGGAAAGATGCAGAAATAGCCACAGACTTTATTCAATTTAAACCAGAAATGGGCATTACACTTTCACAGTCACAACGCACTGAAGTTAAAGTGACTTATGATGATGATGCCATTTATGTTGCGGCCTATTTGTATGATGATCCAAAAGATATTATGAAGCAGTTGACCGCTAGAGATAATTTTGGACAAACAGATTTTTTTACTTTAGTACTTAATCCAAATAATGATGCTCAAAATGATACGCAATTTATTGTGTTTAGTTCGGGAGTTCAAGCAGATGCTATAGCATCTCCTAGTATTGGTGAAGATTTTAGCTGGAACGCCGTTTGGGATAGTGCTGTAAAAATTAATGAAGACGGCTGGTCGCTAGAAATGAAAATCCCTTATAGAACCTTACGTTTTGCTAATCAAGAAATACCTACTTGGGGATTACAGTTTCATAGACAATTTAGACGATTTAGATCACAATACACTTGGAGTCCTATTGATGTTACTAAAGGCTACGTTGGTTTGTACCACGGAGAACTTAAAGGACTCGAAGGTATTAAACCACCTACTCGACTTATTTTATACCCTTTTGCCACAGGAATAGTAAATTCTTTTGACGGTAATACTGAGACTAACCTCACTTTTGGAATGGATGTAAAATATGGAATTACAGAAAATTTCACCCTTGATGCGACCTTAGTTCCAGATTTTAGCCAAGCAGGTTTTGATAATGTGGTGCTTAATCTTGGACCTTTTGAACAAACATTCTCTGAGCAGAGACAATTTTTTACCGAAGGCGTTGATTTATTTTCAAAAGGCGGTCTATTCTTTTCTAGACGAATTGGAGGTGCCCCATCTGGAGAAGTCAATCTCAATGATAATGAGACTCTAGATAGACCAAATGAAGTCAAAGTTTTAAATGCTCTCAAAATTTCGGGAAGAACGAAAAATGGTTGGGGTATTGGTGTTTTTAATGCCATAACCGAAAAAACTAATGCTCGTATTACAAACGATGATACTGGAGAAACACGTGAAACAATTGTAGAACCTTTTACTAACTATAACATTTTAGTCGTAGATAAACAATTTAGAGGTAATTCGTCATTAAGTTTAATAAACACCAATGTACTTCGTGAAGGTAGTTTTAGAGATGCTAATGTCACTGCAGCTAGAGCAGATATTGTAAATAAGAAAAACACATTTAGATATGTGGCCGAAGCAAAAGTAAGTCAAGTTAATTATCAAAATATTGATTCTGAGCTTGGAACAAGCACCTTCTTATATTTAGGAAAAGTAGCAGGTAATTTTAGATATAGTTTTGATCACCGTTTTGCAGACACAAAATTTGAAATTAACGATCTTGGGCTTCAGTTTCGTAATAACTTTAATAATTTTAGTGTAGATGCATCTTACGAGATTTTTGAGCCTCAAGGGAAACTCAATAGCTACCGAGTAAATTTCTTTTCTAACTACAGACAATTAGCAAATCCAGGTGTTTTTACAGGGTTTAATTTTGGAGGCGGTTATAGAGCAACAACGACTAAACTAGATACCTATAGCTTCAGATTGAATATAGAACCTGGACAGCAAAATGATTATTTTGAATCTCGTGACGGCCGACGATTTATTTTTGAAAACACCTTGAGTACTGGTGGTTCAATTTCTACTAACTATAATCGTGTGTTTGCTATAGATGTTAGAGCTAATATCGGAACTTTATTTGAAGACGGAAGAGACCTCTTTACTTATGATTTTAATATCAGCCCTAGAGTACGTTTTAATGATAAATTTTTAATGACCTACCGCATCAATTTTAACCATAGAAATGGAGATCGCGGCTATGCAACAGAAGTTGATGGGGAACCTGTTTTTGGAGAACGTAATAGACAAATTGTTACCAATAGCATCTCTGCTAATTATACATTTGATCCTTTTAATGTATTGGCATTAACCTTCAGGCATTATTGGGATACCGTAGATTATGACTATGACTTGTTTACACTTCAAGATAATGGAAGATTGACAACTGATTCTGGGTTTAACAGAGACAATGTAGGTAATGATCCAAATATCAATTTTAGTACTTGGAATATTGATTTGAGTTATTCCTGGCAATTTGCTCCTGGTAGTTTTCTAACTGCGCTGTATCGAAATTCATTATTTAATCTGGATAATTTATCTCAAGAATCTTACGGACAAAGTTTAAACCAACTACTTAATCAACCTATCCAAAACACCTTTTCATTGAGACTACAGTACTTTATTGATTATAATGATGCCAAACGATTACTGCAAGGCAAAAACAAATCTAACTCTTAATTGCGCATCACAGCTTAAAATGTTAATTTCACTGCTTATAAGTATTCTATGATTCAAGCAAAAAACATTCATAAATATTATGGTGATTTACACGTATTAAAAGGTGTAGATTTAAATATTAAAAAAGGAGAAATCGTATCTATTGTTGGAGCATCAGGAGCGGGGAAAACAACCTTACTTCAAATTATTGGCACGCTTGATGAAATTGAAAAAAACACTTCTAGCGAATTGGTGATTAATGAGGTTTCTATTACGCAATTAGGGGAAAAAGCTTTAGCAAAATTTAGAAATGAACATATTGGTTTTATATTTCAGTTTCATCAATTATTACCAGAATTTACAGCCTTAGAAAATGTCTGTATTCCTGCTTTTATCTTCGGGAAATCGCAGTTAGAAGCAGAAACTCGCGCCAAAGAATTATTAGACTTTCTAGGCTTATCACATCGTTACAATCACAAACCGAATGAACTATCTGGAGGGGAGCAACAGCGCGTTGCAGTAGCGAGAGCTTTGATAAATAATCCAAGCCTAATTTTTGCAGATGAACCTTCTGGGAATTTAGACAGTGAATCTGCAGAAAACCTTCACAATCTCTTTTTCAAACTACGTGATGAATTTGGTCAAACCTTTATTATTGTTACTCACAACGAGGAATTAGCAGATATGGCAGATAGAAAATTGACAATGGTTGATGGGAAGATTATTGGGTAAATAAAATTATTTAAGGTTTATTGAAAGATTCTCTTTTTCTAGAGTAATTAATATTTATTTTTAATCCAATAATGACTAATACTTAACAATTAAATAGGTGTACAATATTACTTATAATTCTATTGTTTACTCCACTACAATCAAACTTCTAGCCTCAATCTCAACACGCTCGTCAAAGATAAAATCAAAATAATTGGCATAATCTTTATTCATTTTAACTTCTAATTTAGTACGTCCTGTTTCTAGTCCGTTTTTATCAAAAACTTTTACATGTAGAATGCCGTCAAAGTCTTTATCAAAAATGAGATACAAAGTGAGTAGATTATCATTTCCGCCAAATGAGCTATCTGTGATTTCAAATTTACCTGTACTCAATCCGCTTTTAAGTAAGTTAGGAGATAATTTAATTTTTGCTTCTAGAGTTTTATCAATGCCTTCAGATACTCCTTCTACAAACTCGGTTGCAGATTTACCTACAGCCTCCCCTCCTGCATTTATGGTTTCTTGAGTTTTATTTTTAATACGTTCACAAGAGACTAATGTAAATACAGAGAGAATTATTATCAGTATTGTAGTTTTCATAGTCTAATAGTATGGGAGTGAACTTAAAATCTAATCAAAGAAAACCATTTTTTTGTGAATTTCACATGCAACCAAATTAAAGTTTTGACATATCATAAAAAAAAATCGCAATGACAAAAAAGATTATCAGCTCATTTATTTTCTTTTGTTTCTTAGATTTACTAATTTTTTAGTGTTGTACAGAAAATTACAATACATCAATTAATTCAGTGGAATTTAGCATCAATGATACTATAGATTTAAATATTTCTAGTATAGAATCAGATAATTTAGAATTATAACTCATAATTGATTACACTTTTGATGTTGTCTTCATAAAAACAGAATTACTTAAATTTTTAAATCTTGCGAATGCTACTACTTGTTAGGAGGAATTCACAATGAATAATCGAGCTACCAATATCGAAATCCAAGCTGACGACGAAATTAACGAAATAGCCACTGGTAGTTCATTAAATGATTTATTCGATTATAAACTAGGTGAGCAAGCAGATGTCGTTGAGAGTGTTCTAAATCAAATAGATTAGAGTATAATTATGGTGCTATATATTGGTTCGCTCTTAAATAAAATATTGATCCTGAATTAAATACATCTTTCAAAATTGTTATCATATTAAAGGATGGTCAAATTTATAGAAAGAATTACAGAAACCTCTGCAATTACTTTAAACGATTAAAACTGTTTTGTTTAAATTTGAATAATTATTTATACAAGCCCTTGAACAAAAAAGACCTTAAAGAATTTCTAGACACTAAAGTAGAACAGTACAATCACCCAAAGTTTATTGAAAGTGATCCTATTCAAATTCCGCATCAATTTTCAAAAAAAGAAGACATTGAAATTTCAGGATTTTTAGCTGCTACCATCGCTTGGGGAAATCGTAAAAGCATCATAAACAATGCTAATAAAATGATGAATTTTATTGATCAATCTCCTCATGATTTCATTATAAATCACGAAGAAAGCGATCTTGAAAAGCTTCTACCTTTTGTTCACAGAACGTTTAATGGTAACGACTTTATTCAGTTTATAAAAAGCTTAAAACATATTTATACCAAGCACGACGGATTGGAATCTGTGTTTTCAAAGTCTTCCGAAGAAAAAAATTTCCAGAATGCGATCCATAATTTTAAAAATGTCTTTTTTGAGATTGACCATTTAGAACGCACTAAAAAGCATGTGAGTGATCCCTTTAAAAATTCTGCAGCAAAACGAATCAATATATTAATGCGTTTAATAAGTGCTGCCTAATAGTGAATCCATTTTTGATTATATTTAGAAACTAATATAATACATAATCTATTGACAAAACCTGAACTTAAAGAATTTTTAGATTCCAAAGTATTACAGTATAATAATTCAGAATTTATTGAATCTGACCCAATCCAGATACCTCATCAATACAAATTAAAAGAAGATATAGAAATCTCTGGTTTTCTTACTTCAAGTATTGCTTGGGGTAATCGTAAAATGATTATCAAAAATGCTAATCGTATGATGGAGCTAATTGGTAACTCCCCTTATGATTTTGTAATGAATCATCAAGAACATGATTTAGATAATTTCGAGGGTTTTGTTCATAGAACCTTTAATTCAGTTGATTTTAAATATTTCATAAAAGCTCTTAAACACATTTACACGAATCATAATGGACTTGAAAATATATTTCAATCCAATTCTACAAAAGATTCGCTTCAACCGTCTATTCATCAATTAAAGAAGTTGTTTTTTGAAATTCCACATCCAGAAAGAACTACTAAACATGTTTCTGACCCATTTAAAGGTTCAGCTTCTAAAAGGATTAATATGTATTTGCGTTGGTTAGTGCGTAATGATAATACTGGTGTGGATTTTGGTATATGGAAAAACATTTCTCCTTCACAATTATCTTGTCCCTTAGATGTGCATTCTGGTAATGTGGCTCGTAAACTAGGACTTCTTAACCGAAAACAAAACGGTGGTAAAGCTTTAGCAGAATTAGATTTCAATTTAAGAGAGCTTGACCCACTTGACCCAGTTAAATATGATTTTGCGCTTTTTGGTCTTGGAGTTTTCGAGAATTTTTAAATTCATTAATATCTTCTTTTTTCGTGGTACTTTAAAAACGTGGTACTTTTTTCTTAAATATCATTAAAATAACACGCTATAAATGTTTTACTTTAATCCTTTGGAAATAAGTAATACATTTTGTATCTTGTAGTATCTAAATAAAGAATTATGAATGTTGCAGTACTAACACGAGTATCAAAAGAAAGTCAATCATACGAAAGACAAATAAGTGACCTCAACGATTATGCAGATAGTAAAGGATATGATGTTATTGGAGAGTTTAATGAGAAAATTACTGGAGCAGCCAAAAATGAAGACCGTATCGCATTGAAAGAACTTATAGCTTTAACTGAAAATGAAAAATTAGATAAAATTTTGATTTGGGAATTATCTCGTTTGGGAAGAAACACGTTAGAAGTTTTAAAATCACTAGAATTATTTCATTCAAAAGGTATTTCATTATATGTATTAAACTACAATATTGAAACTTTAAATGAAGATGGTTCTGTAAATGCAATGGCGCAAATGATGGTAACTATGCTTGCCGAATTTAGTCGTACAGAAAGGGTTGCTATTCAACAACGTTTAGCATCAGGCTACCGAAAACATATAGATTCTGGCGGAAAAGTTGGTAGACATAAAGGTGTTGGCATGAGCAATAAAGAACTTCTTGAAAAACACAAAGATGTTGTTAAATACTTAAACAAAAATAGAAGCATTCGTGAGATTTCAACACTTGTTTCAAAAAGTACAAGAACTGTGCAGAAAGTAAAAAAGGCATTGGTAACTAATATTTAAAAAAAATGGAAAACGAATATAAATGGAGACCAAATGACAACTCATCTTCTACAAGATTAAAATATGACTTAGAGGTTGAACATTGGCTAAAAAGTTATAAATCTGCTCAGTTAAAGACAACTTCAAGTCAAAGCAGCTTACATGTAATTAGTCTTGTTTTTTCACTAGCTTTTAATTTAGTCCTATTACTTGTTTTAGGGATTGGAAGTTTAATAAAGTTGTTTAAAGACTAAAATCAAAAAAGAAATAAAAGGCAGCAGCCCATTCCTTTTTTATGTTGTTAACATGACCAATTGTATGATGATTTTTATTTTGAACAGTACCATCTTCTTTTATATAACCTAATATTTTGTGATTTTCGCCTTGTACTGTGCCGTCTGGTTTGACGTTGCCTAAAGTGGTATAATTTTTATTGGAAATTGTGCCATCATTTTTTATATAGCCAATGGTTTTATAATTTTCATCTTGTATTGTACCATCACTCTTAAAATAACCAATTGTGTTATAATTTCTGTCCTCAATAGTACCATCACTTTTCACAAAACCCGAAGTATTGTAATTATTGGATTGTATTTTTTGTGCATTAATAACCGTAATAGTTGTAATAAATAGGAATAAAAATAAATGAGTATTCATAAAACTAGGTATTAATAACTTCAATATTTATAATCAATTAAATTAGCATCAAAACATTTAGAAACACCAACTTTTAATTGATAAGTCTTGTGGAGTATAATTTGAATTATCTTATTTAGTTTCATTCGAGTTTTGAGAATCTTCATTAATTAAAGCTAAATTGCTCGATAATACAATAGGATAGAACAATATCACATTGTCATCAGATGAGGAAGATGAATTGCATTCTGGAGCTAAAGGATTATTTATTTCTGAATAAGATAATATATTCATTTCTTTAATATCCAATTCCATGTTCATGCCGTTTGATAAAACTAGTTTTCCATTAGAAAATGATGCAGACCCTTCTATCTCTCTATCATCTTCCTTTCCACAACCTCTAATCGTAAACATAAAGCCATCATGAGGTTGAAAAATATTATATTCATCTTTATTCCATAAGTGTAATATATGATTGTTTTTAATATCTAGATAAAATCCTTCCAGAGCATCAAAATGTAAATTTTTATTAATGCTAATTTTTCTCAATCCATTAGAAGTTATATAACCTTCTTCTTTTATTACTTTATTTTGGTAACCTGTGTCATAAAAATTAACATGAAGCCATTGTCCTTCAGATTCAGTATCTTTTCCTGTTAAAGCCACTATCTCAACCCCATGGATATAAACAAAATCTTCGGGTTTCAGAATAGTTTCTATCTGGTCAGAATTATAATCAGGGCTAGTGTATAATATTTTCTCATTTATATCCATTAAATAAACAAAAGTCCCAACTTTAAAATCTTTATTTTCATTTTCACATGAGAATAGGCATATTATAAATAAAAATAAAATGATTAATTTTTTCATATTGAATTAGTTTAGATTCAGTTAATAGTAAGTAATATCTCTCTTAATAATGTAATTTTTATTTTTTAAGCTTTCATTTCCATCTAAAACCTCATATTCTATTCTTTGAATCCAATTATTGTTTTCATCATATACATACTCCCACCTTTTTCCCCAAACACCGAAAACACCATGTCTGTATTCGTTGCTATGTTGGTAATTTTTTTTATTTAACTCAACAGTATTTACTGCTGTCACCATATTATTTTTATCTCTAATAATATTAGTTATACTTTCTATAGGGCCAACATAAAATTCTCCGTTATCATATTTAATCGGATTACCGTAAAATGCATTTATTGAGGCACTAAACTTGCTGTTTTTTCTTGAATAGCTTTGAGTCTTGACCGTTAAAAGCTTATTATGTTTACTATAGGTAAAATACTTTTTTGTAAAGGCGGTTATTACGTTTCTTCCTGATGTTCGATTGAAGTTCTCAATTACTTCATTTGTTATATTACCCTTATTATTTTTTGTGGAAATAATTCGTTTATCAATTTGGTTATATTCATTCGTGATTTCTAGAATTATTTGATTTCCATTATTCTGAATACTATAATTAAAAACCAAAGCATTTTGATTGTCATAAATAGTCTTCTTAGATAATCGATTTTTACTCCACAAGTATTTGATTGTATGGTTATTATTATCATAAGATAAACTAGTGCGTCTTATACTTATCATTTTTTGAGATTCCTCATAAGAAATACTATGCTTTTCATTTTTATGGATTACTTCCGTAAGCTTTTGGAAAGAGTTGTATTTGAAAAGAACCTCCCCATAACGAGAACCACTAATGTACATATCGTCATCTAAATATTCTCCGAAATGTTTTAGTTCTCCAAATTTATGGATTGATGCTGTTTCAGTATCTACACTTAATTTATATGGTCTAATATTCTTCATTAATTTTTCTAAATTATCTCTAGACCCTCCATTAAGGATTACTTTTTCATAATTTCCGTTTTCATTATAACTTTCTTCCAAATCTATTTGTAATTCTCTGTCATCAATAATAAAACCACCAGTGGCAAAAATTTTAAATTTGTTTATCGTAGTACTTTGCGTACGTTTAGGTAAAATTTCATAATAGTAACCTTTAGTTATGATATTTTTTACCCTACCATTTAAGTCGTTTTTATTCCAATCACTTTCTTTTAAAATAATTGAGTATTTTAGTTCAATTTGTTTAATCGATTCACTACTTGGGAATTTTTCTTTAAAGCTTTCAAATTTCAGAGGTGCGTAGCTATTAAGTAATGAATTGGTATATATTGTTTCTAAATTGTTTCTAGCCAAATCAATTTTTTTAGTTTCATTGGGATAGTCACTTATAAATCTTTCTAAAAAATCCGTATTTTGATTTTCTATACCCTGTTCAAATAATAAATTTGGAATAAAATCAGATTTTATTTGAGTAACTCTATCCTCTTTTGGAAATTCTTTTAAAAATAAGTCAAACAAACTAATGTTATTTTCTTTTTTGGCTTCATCAAAAAGTATGTCGGGAAGTTGGCTTTGGGCAATACTATAATATTTTGAAGCTTTATTAGTTTGAACAAATAATTTATAATCTTTGTATTTTTTAGGGGTTCTGAAATAAACAAGAGAGTCTTTTATTGAAATGGCATCTAAAACATATTCGTTCTTGGAATCATATTTTTCAATAAAAGAATTTAAACCTTCTACTGAATTTTTTGATTTTGCCTTATAAAACTCTAGTTCAGTCAGTTTATTATATGCCTCCTCATAGTATTCTGAATTTTTGTAGGTGGTTGTGAAATAAATATAGCTTTGTATATCATTTTTTTGTTGGACTTCTTTAAAAGCTGCATTTGCCATTAAGGATTTAGCTTCTTTAAAGAAATAACAAGAATCGCACAATGCAATAGCCTTTTCATATGAAGCTTCAGTGTCCAGCTCTTTTGCCTCACCAAGAATATTTTTATAGACGTTATCTTCAATTGATGTAAGGGTCAAATTATATTTTTTTAGAAATTCAGTTATTTCAGTTTCGTTTTTTTTTGAAATTTGAATTTGCTTATATGTTTTCAAAGCCTCATAGCAGTTATAATCATTTGATGATTTTGAGTTTCTAATCAAAACGGTTGCGAGTTCAGTCTTAATTATATCTAAAGCTGTATACTCTTTAGAAGAACTAATTTTTTTAAATGCTTCAGTTGCTTTTTCGACCTTATCTTTTTCTATGTTCTTAAAAACTTTTTTAAAGTTTTGGGCACTTAAGTTCTGAACTGATAATGAAACAATAAATAGAAATATTAAAGGGATTACCTTATTGATGTTCAATACGAGGTTGTAAGTTTTATTCATTTGATTCAACATAATAGCTGTTATTTTGGTGTTGTCATAGTCACCATACCATTAATCTGTATGTCTTGTCCTGGTTTACATGTCCATACTTCTTTTACATAATTTTTAACTATAAAAACATTCATATGTCTAATTTCGTTATCAAAATCGTCTATCGCAGAATAGAAATATATTAGAGACTCATTGTTACTACCTGTATATCTTTCATCTGCTTTGCCTAGTATTTCTTCAACCTCAATCCAGTATTTTCCCAGTAATAAACCTCTTAACTGACTAACTTTTAGAATACGTTTACCATTTTTAGATAGATGATTGGTTGAAGTGGTGTTTATTTCTGAATCATTACTTCTTTGGTCTTTTTCTTTACACGTAAAGGCCGTTAACAATATGATTAACATTAGTATATGAGGTAAATTGATTTTGAAAATAAACTTCATATTTGCTCTTTTTTAGTTTGAATTATTCTCCATTTTAGTTAAAAACCATTTATTGCCAGTCCTTTTAAAAAAGTATAGAACTTGAATTCCATTCTCTATGCCTTGCCAAGCAAATACTCTTTCATTTGAAGAATCATCCATCATCCTTTCAAAATTGTTATAAATTACAGGAATAGCTTCACTACAAGTTTGCCCATCATAATAAAATGAATCATGCTTCCATTCATTATATGAAACATAGATGGTGTCATAATCTTCTCCATTATATTCTAACTCCATAAATGGGAAAACAACTCTTTCTTTTTGAAAGTTTTCATTAATTGAAAATGAATGAAAGAAATTGTTAAAATTTTCAATATCAGAAGAAGTATTTTGATTTTTATCACACGCCAAAGCGGTAAACATTATCATTAATACTAGTACACGATGTAAATTGGTTTTGATATTATAGGTCATGTTTGTTATTTTAAAGTATCAACATGGATTAAGTAACTTCCAGTAATAGTAATATTATAATCAGACCCATCAGTATAAGTTATCTGATAATTACCTCTAATTCCGTATGTTGCATTCGTTGAGGTTTCATTGATTAAATTGATGTTTTCAATGATGTTTATGTTACTTACTGTATCATCAATAAACACATACCTACTATTGTCATTATAATTGGTAATAAAATCAAAATTATTTACGCAGTCTATAAAACCAATACCATCATCACTAGCTTCAATGTTGACTTGGCTTGCAGATAAACTAGCATTATCAAAGTCGGATTTATTAGTCGGATGTGCAATAGCTAAAGAAAATGAAAATTCGGAATTTTCTATGAAAGCAATTTGTGTTGTAATGTCCATTGTTACATTAGAATCGTTACAATTGTTAGCTCCAAATACCGAGTAAGCTAGATTGTATTCACTAAAGGTTTCTCCATCTCTAGTTATAGAGATAAAGTTTTCACTATTGTTTGAATTAGAATCATCATCAGAAGAGCAATTAAATAGTAATGCTAAAAGGATAAAATAAATTATACGTTTCATTGTTTGATTATTATGGTTTATAATAATCAAACATATATCTTAATGTCATAATTATTAATGACAATTAGTTTGTGTAACTAAATAAAAAGTAATCGACTATTTTTTTTAATTAATCGTTAGATTCTTGGAAGCAATTTTAAGTGTGATAGTTGTCCCATTTCCTTTTTTAGAAGCAATATCATAAGATATTTGTGTAGAGGTCTTTAATAAATCTAATCGTTCTGTAACGAGTTTTAAGCCTTTTGATTCATGTAACTGTCCAGATTCTGTTTTGCTTATGCCAATACCATTATCTGCAATGGTGCAAATTAAAAATTGGTTTTCAATTGAAAATGTAATTTGCAAAATTGGATTAACAATAGTTTTATCAAACGCATGTACAAAAGCATTCTCAACAAATGGTTGAATAAGCATTGGTGGTAGTTCAATATCGTGTATATCTATGTTATCAAAATTAATAGACACCTCAACTTTATTATTAAATCGCATGTTCTCTAATGCCACATAAGATTTCAAATAGTCTATTTCTTCTTCTAAATATATTAAGGGTTGAGAGGAATTATCAAGCGTTTTTCTGATAAGTTTTGCAAACTCTGACAAGTACATTAAAGCATTATCAACATCGTTATCTATAATATAATTTTGAATTGAGTTTAACGCATTAAATGTGAAATGAGGGTTCATTTGAGACTGTAAAGCTTCTAGTTGTGTTTCTATCAATCGCTTTTGGATTTTCGCTTTTTGATGCTCTCTATTTTTAATAATAGCAATACGCTTCTTATAGGCTAGAAACATTATAAGACCCAAAAAAGCAACTATTAAAGCAATAAACCACCACGTTTGCCAAAAAGGTGGTAGAATAATGATGCCTGTTAATTTTGAATTAGAAACAACTCCAGAGTTTAAATCTTTAGTTTTCACATGAACATCGAAAGCACCACTCGGTAAATAAGGCAAACTAATATTGGTAGAGTTGGAAAAATTACTCCAAGTACTATCAAGGTTTTGTACTTGGTAACTATATAATAATTTTTTAGGATATGGGTGGTTAGAGCTTTTAAAATAAAGGTCTAACGTGTTTTGGTTGTATGGTAATTTTAGTTTGTTGCTTTTTTGCTTAAACCAGATATTATCTTCTGTAAGATGGTTGGCATGATTAACCAACACATCTGAAAGCTGTAATGTAACAGGCTTTGTGTCTTGATATATAACAGCTTCCAAATCTAATTTATAATAACCATTTGTAATTCCAACATATAATGTGCTATCCAAAACTTTAGCTGAAGAAAAATTAACCATATCCAAACCTTGTTCTGTATCTATGAATTGAAATTTTTCATTTCTAAAAACGTTTAAACCCTTTTCAGTACCTACCAAAATCGTGTTTTTATAGGTTTCAAGAAACAAAATTGAGTTGCCTATATAGTTAGACCTATTAATGGTTTTGAGCAGCTCAAAATCAGTAGTTATATCTGCTATATAAATTTTCCCAGAATTTGATGAAGCTATTAACTTATTAGATTCTTTTGAAATAGTTAAGTGATTTATCTCTTTTTCAGTAAACTCTCCTGAATTATTTAATGATGTAAATTTTGTATCATCAAAAGAAAATAACCCATTAACAGGAGAGGACAAATACAATCTTTTGTTAGACTTTGCTAAATTTGTTATATGGTGAGGATTGTTAATATCAGATGAATTATTGGGTGAAAATTTGTTTTTTTCTGGTGCGCCATAATAAATAGGATTATTTTCAATATCAGTGAAAATACTAACATATCCGTATTGTATTGGACTGATTAAATCATTTCGATTTTTAAATGCAAATACTTTTGGTCGTGTAGCATAGTATGAAATGTTTTTTAGGTCTCCATTTACTTCAAATAAACCATAATTAGTGCTAACCCAAATACTGTTATTTCTAATTATTAACTTGTAATAGACTAAATTTTTTTCAGAGACTTCAATACTCAAAACCTGAAAATAGGATTTTGATTGTTGTTTATAAGATGATTTGAGTACTTTATAAAAATTATTCGAGTTTATAGTGATTGTGTCTTTGTCATTCTGAATGGTAAGCCCATGATTATGCAGCAATACTAAATTATCTTTGATAATTTGAAAATCAGAAATAATATGGTTTTCAGTTTTGTTAAAGACAATGTTTTGATTCAAATCCACTATATACAATCCCTTGTCTTGTGTTCCAACATATAGTCTATTGAATTGTTTATCAAAATATAAACCTCTTACCTTATAGCTATCAACACCAAAAGCAGAGGACATATCTGTAAACTCATTGTTTTCAATCTTATAAATACCTCCATTATTAGAATGAACTCCCCAACCTGAGCAATAAAGGTTGGCTTCATTATCTTTGGCGTAATCCCAAATAATAGATTTACCAAAAGTTTTATTTGGTGGTTTATTATTAATGAAATTTTCAATATCATAGCAGTCTACAGCTCCAGTTTTTGAAATTAATCTATTGTTAATACCATTTGCATCATTACCAACGTAAAGTCTATTACCGTCAAGATATAGAGAAAATACTGGCGACTTTTTTTCATCAACTTCTTTTACCTTTTTAAGCTTTTTAAAATCTGATGATAAACTGAAAATCCCTGAAGTATAAACAGCAATATAAACCTCATCTTTATATAGAATAAAATCCATTATCTGAAATCTATCATGGTTGGTTTCAAATTCTTGAAAGTTGTTAGTGTTGAGGTCTATGATATATAATCCCTTTTCAGTTCCAACTAGTAATTTGTTTTTATAAATAAAAAGTTTCCTGACATGGCTTGAATTAAGTGTTTCATTACTTTTAATTATTGTAAAACGTTTACCATCATACTTCGCTATACCACCACCATAAGTGCCAAACCACAGATTTCCTTTTGAGTCTTCTACAATATCCCATACGGCATTATGACACAAACCGTCTTCAACATAAAAATTAGTTATGTTGCCATTCTCTATTTTAGATAATCCATTTTGAGTTCCAACCCAAATAATACCACGAGAATCTTTAAATATTGCTTCAACTTGATTGTTAGGCAAACCGTTGGTTGTGGAAATTTGTTTTGAAGGATGTATTTGAGTATAGCCAATGAAAGCACTCAAAAACAACAACAGTATTAAGACTTTAGTTTTTATGTAAAATGACATTTAAAAAGGATTCTTTTTTTCTTACAGATACAGGAAGCTGTTCGCCATTAATTAGCGTAACATATAGGTCATCAATCTTATCAAATTTTTTAACGAAATTTAAATTCACTAAATACGATTTATGGATTCTGAAAAACAATCTATTGTTTATAAGGTTTTCAACAAACTTTAAAGTTTTAGCTAAATGAAATTCTTTACCATCAATACATTTAATTTTACAATAATTACTATCGGACTGACAATACATAATATGATTTAACCTTTGTAGCTCATAACCATTTTGAGTAGGTAATGCTATTTTATTAAATGTATCGTTTTCTGAACTCAAATTTTCTAATAGCAAAGATATGCGTTCTTCACGTTTTAAAGTGTCTCTATGAGCTTCAAATCGTCTTACAGTACTTAATAAATCAATATGATTGATAGGTTTAAGTAGGTAATCGAAAGCAGCGTGTTTTATGGCATCAATTGCATAATTCTTATATGCGGTAGTAAATACAACTTCAAAAGTTATAGTGTCTAATTTTTTAAATAACTCAAAGCCATTTTCATTAGGCATTTGAATATCTAAAAAAACGATATCTGGATGCAACTGATTAATTGCCTCAGTTCCTGTTTTTACAGAGTCACAAGTATCAAGTACTAGTATTTTTTTATCAAAATAACGTTTGATGAGTTTTTGAAGAAATTCTCTTGCATTTTGTTCATCATCAATAATTATAGCTGTTATCATATATAAATCTAACTCATTAATCTAAAGTAATCAAATATGATTAGTTATCGTTACGAATTTATTAGTTAACGTTTAGGTAAAAAAGATTACAACACGTTAAAACCTACTGTAAAATACAATCTTAATTATTCATGGTGAGTTATTGTCAAAAGAGTTTTGGAATAAGTTGAGGTAATATTGTATTAAAGTCTTTTTACAAAGCAACTATACCTTAAATCAAGTTTTTTAGTATTTGACGTGCAAATCTAAATTAGAGTTTTCTACACTAAAATTAGTCAGTTTAAAATTATTTTCAACTAAATCAAAAATTTATATTATTGAAATTCAGTTGGTTATAAAACAATCCGTAAAAAATATTGGTTACTGAAGGTTTTTACTAGTGCAGGTGCATATTTATATTAAAGGAAGTAAGATAGACCAAAACTTCTTAATCCTGATAATAGACAAAATATAACCATGAAACAGAAAACAGATAAAAATACTTTTAACCAACAATTAGATGATTTTTATGAGAATAGAAAGCAAAGAAAATATTACTCATATAATGACATTATTAATATCACAGGAATAAGTGAAAGAACCTTTAGATATAGAATAAATAAACTGAAGAAAAAATATGAAGATGTTCCATCACTACTTGTAAAGAAGAACAGGAAATGGAAGATACATTATACCCTCGTAGACGAATTTATGCCTAAATACAAACCTAGAACTCTTACTCTTAGCAACTATGATTGGAAAACTTTTATTACATGGTGTATGGCTGAAAAGTATTCAAAAGATTATCACCAACAATTAATAAATGAGGTAATGATTAAATTCAATAATAACTCATTTTACTATTGCATTGAGAAGACTAAGAGAGGACTTAATCATGTTCACATTTTATCAAATGCAAGTAAAAATGAATTAACAAACGAGGTAGATAAAATACTATGCAAATACCTTAATAAAAATGCTTACAGACTTCAGGTAGAAGAAATGATGAAGAAATCTCAAGCAGTAAGATACTTAAATAAATAAAATTATGAAAAATTACAATGAAGAAACAATGGATGAAATTGAACTGATTTACACTCCTTTAACGAGACAATTACTAATCAATTATGTAACGACAAAGCACGAAGAATCAGCTGACACTTCAGAAGATTCATTAATACAAGAATTGATGTGGTTATATAAGAATAATCAATTATCTGAATTAATTGTGTGTGAACATATATACTCAAATGAGCGTCTTATAAACGCAGCGCAGTATCCTCCGACTTTCACGTAACTGACCAAGTGTAATAAAACCACATTCCCACCTAAAGATATAATTTACAACAAATTGTCACAAGTTAGAGCTAACATGCAATTGTTTAAAATCGAAGTTTTAAGCGTCTTTTAGGTGGTTTAGTTTAAAACCAATCCCATCTATGAATAATATTGAAATAAAAAATAAGATAGAATTAACTAAACATGCAATTTCATTAGAAAAAGACCCTAATAAATTACAAAACCTTCAAAATGAAAAAGAAATTCTTGAATTAAGAATTCAAATAAATAATTACAGAGAAAAAATTAAAAAATTAATTGATGAGAAATTTTAAAGTCAAAGCAATATTTAACTCTAAACGAACTGAAATTGTGGTTACAGCTACAAGTACAAACAATGCTTTAATAATAGCTAAAAAAATGTATCCAACTGGAAGAATGTTAACCGCTGTAGCTATCTAATTTAATGCAGCCTATACTAACTACATAAATTATATTATTACCTTTACTG
This sequence comes from Psychroserpens burtonensis DSM 12212, assembly GCF_000425305.1. Taxonomy (GTDB): domain Bacteria; phylum Bacteroidota; class Bacteroidia; order Flavobacteriales; family Flavobacteriaceae; genus Psychroserpens; species Psychroserpens burtonensis. The sequence goes on along the minus strand of NZ_AUDE01000010.1, from coordinate 115,216 downwards.
CAATAATCATTATATGGTAGGAATTTATTGCAGAATATCAGGAGACAAAATGGATGGTATAGATACCAGTATTGAGTATCAGGAAGAGCGAGGAATCGAATTTTCTGGTAAATTAGAAATGAAATATGAAGTATATAAAGATATTAATGTATCTGGAAAAGCTGAAATATTTTCTCGTGATGAATTTCATAGATTTATTGGAGATATTAAAGCAAAAAAAATCACACATGTTTTCGCTATCCATCAAGATAGAATAGAACGTAATCCTGATACATGGCGATATTTTGTTTCCACAATTTTGAATGTTGGTGCGAAATGGTATCCTGAGGGTAAATTTTATGACTTAGACTCTACCACTAATAGAGCAATGGCGAATTTACTTTCTGTTTTCAACGAAATGCATTCAGATAAAACTTCAGATGCTGTTAAAGTTGCCTTTTATCGAAACGCTCTTAAAGGCAAAACTCATGGTGTTAATGCTTATGGTATTACCAAAGATGATAATGGATTAATGGTACATGAATCTGAGGAGATTAAGATTGTCAAGAATATTTTTGAATGGTCGTTAAATGGAATTGGAGCTTATAGTATTGCAAAGAAATTAAATGAATTAAATGTACCAACAAGATTTGCAAAACTTAATAAACATAGAACAACTATCGAAGTCAGTACAGGTATAAAAATAAAGCATAAAAATAAGTTATGGTGGGGTTCTACAATACATGGTATCTTAAAGAAAAAATTATATGCTGGTATTCATATTTGGAATAAAGAAGAAATTTCATTGCCACATCTTGCAATAATATCATTAAATGAATACAACGCTATTCAAAAGAATCTAAAGAAGAATAAACGGACAAAATCAGGAAAGAAACCAATTTATAAGTATTTGTTAAATGGACTCGTTTTTTGCAAGGAATGCGGATTTATGTATAAAGGCAAAAGAAGATTGTCAGACAGAAGGAATCAATATATCTGTTCTGGAAAACAAGCACCTTTACATGTCTGCAAAGGTGGTAAAGGTTTCAATATTCCTAGATTTGAGACTTTTATTATCAAGCATTTATTTTTGAGCAAAAACCTCCAGAAACGACTAAATAATATTGAAGTAGATACTGTCGAAATTGATACATTGACTTTTAAGAACAATGAGCTGATTAGGAAATTAAAATCTGCTGAAAAGTTAGAAACTAAAGCGTTTAATTATTTATTTGAGGATGAGGATGATTTATCTAATGATGCTAGATTAAAAGCTAAGTACAAAGAAGCTAAAGATAAAGTATTTAAGTATAAGGAATCATTAGAACAGGTTAAGACTGAATTATCAATACAGAATGATAATAATAGACTGACGAGAGTTAATAGTGCGATAGAAGGTTTTAAAATTGATTCAGGATTTGAGGCTATAAAAGCTACAGTACAGCAACTAATAGAAAGTATTGAAGTTATGTATATTCCACATGAGAAGAATGGTGAGTTTTGGTTTGTAATAAAATATAAAGGGTTTAATGAAACGTCTGTTTGGAAAACAAATCAGCAATTAATTCAATATAATCTTATTGGCTATCAAAAAACATCAAATACTTTAACGAATACAATACCTGGGTTTACAATCCCCAAAGAATTCAAAGATTTTATGGATAGCGACCCTTACAGAAAACAGCATTTTGAAGAATTAATAGACCGACTAAAGAAATCTGATGAACAAAATCAAAATAAAGACTATGTTCAGATGGAGTTTGGCTATCTTGATACAATCAAAATAACCAAAAATGAGTTGATTATATTTGATTAATCACTAAGCAGCATTTATTATACATTTAAACATGTATTTACGGTGGATGGTGAGACAGGATAATAATGGTGTAGATTTTGGGATTTGGAAACGCATCTCTCCTGCGCTATTATCATGTCCTTTAGACGTACATTCTGGGAATGTTGCAAGAAAATTAAAACTTCTCAAACGAAAACAAAATGATGGTAAAGCAGTTTTAGAACTTGATATAGCCTTACGAAAACTAGACTCTAGAGATCCTGTAAAATATGATTTCGCCTTATTTGGATTGGGCGTTTTTGAAGGATTTTAAATTAAAATAAAACCAACCTATTATTTTTTACGTATTTAATTTGATAGCAAATTAACTTTATATATGCAAACCCCAAAATTACCCTTAAATGAGATACAGCGTTTAAATGCTGTTAAATCTTATAATATTTTAGACACACTTCCAGAAAGTGATTATGATAATATCACCAGATTAGTAGCTACCATTTGTGATGTCCCTATTTCATTAATTACAATACTTGATGGAGACCGTAATTTCTTCAAATCTCATTATGGATTTCCATTTAACGAATATCCAAGAAAAATTTCTTTTTGTGGTCATACTATTTTAGAAGACGATATTTTAATCATACCAGATGCTCGTTTAGACGAGCGGTTTAAAGATAACCCATTAGTTTTAGATCAAGAAGCTATATTTTACGCAGGTGTTCCTCTGGTCAACCCAGAAGGCCTTTCTCTTGGAAGTATTTGTGTTTTTGACCATAAACCAAGAGAGATTAATGAACATCAAATTGATGCTTTAAAAACACTCAGCAAACAGGTTGTTAACATCTTTGAACTTCGAAAAAAAAATGAAATACTCAAAAAAGCAAAACAAGAATTAGAAAAGCGTAATAAACAACTAAAGTCATTTGCCAGTCATGTGTCTCATGATTTAAAATCACCTCTATCAAATATTATCTCGCTAACCGATTTATTACGTAATGAGAATAAACACAAATTATCTGGAGATTCCATTCAATATTTAGATTATATAGGAGAATCAACTACCGTATTAAAAGATTATATCGATGGTATTTTATTACATTATAAAGCCGACGAACTATTAAAATCTAAGCTAGAAAATTTGAGTTTAGATAATCTTTGCGAAGATATCAGACAAATACTTACTTCTAAAACAGACGAATTAAGTTCACCACAAGGTCTCATTATTACTAATGTTAATAAAGCAGCCTTATCACAAATCTTAATAAACTTAATTGATAATGCCCTAAAATACAATGATAAATCAAAACGATTAGTAGAAATCACATATGAGGCAGATATCTTTAATCATATATTCAATGTGACAGATAATGGCATTGGAATCCCAAAAAATAAACAAGCTTATATCTTTGAGATCTTTAAAACCGTTAAAAATGACTTCGGAAAATCCAGCACAGGAATTGGATTAAGTACAGTAAAAGATTTAGTCGAGAAGTTGGGTGGAGAAATATCGGTCACGTCTAAAGAAAATATTGGAAGCACCTTTACGTTTACATTACTTAAACAAAGCGAATAAAAAAAAACATTTAAAACTTACGAAGATTGATAAAAAAAAGCTGATACACATTATAATGTGTATCAGCTTTTTTTAGACTACTTTAAAACTTGATTATCCTTTTAACCAAGCTTTTCTCGTTTCTATTTGTTTAGCAGTAGCATTTTCTGATTCTACTAGTTTTTTAGCCATCGTAAAAGATTGTGTCAAGGCCGTTTTTATAATGATTTCTTTCCCATCTCGGTCAAGTACTACATTAATCTCTTGTCCTGGTTGCCATTGGTACATACCACCAATCATAGCTTGAGCATTTTGCATAGTGAGTGCATTTCCATTTATAGTTTTAATAACATCACCTGGTAACACTCCTTGATCTGCCCAAAAACTATTGTTTTTCACACCGTCAGAAAAGAAAATTACCATTTTTTCACGATCTCCATCAAATATAAATCCTTTTCCATCTTGAATATAATTCGTCTCAACTCGTGCTTCTTTATAACTTAAACCTACTTTTTCATAGAATTTCTCATAATTGATCGGAGTTGTTCCAACCACATGTGTATTTAAAAATTCACCTACAGATGGATATGTCATTGCAGTAATCTCATCAATAAGATTATCATCAACAAACGGTTTTTCTTTTCCGTATTTAGCAGACAACTCCTTCATAAGAGATAACATACTTCTGTTACCATTACTCTCTTCACGCATTAAAATATCAATACACATCCCAATTAAAGCCCCTTTTTGATATACATTACCATAATTAGCTGCATAAGGTTGATCAATAACATTCTCACTCATTGTCGTAAAACTCATAGTGTCATCCATACTCATAGAAATACCAATCTTTTGATTCATAGTACTATAAAATGTTTCAGGATCAACTAAACCTTCATACACTTGAAAGTGTTGTGCAAAATACTCTGTCACACCTTCGTACATCCATAAATGTTTTGAAAATGTTGGCTCGTAATAATCAAAGTAGTGCACATCCTCAGAATGTACAGACAATGGTGTTACAATATGAAAAAATTCATGAGCAACAACATCAACCATAGATGCTGCTAATTGTTCTTTGGTAGATTGTTCCATAAGTACTACAACTGTAGATGTATGATGTTCTAAAGCACCAAATCCTTTAGGAGAACCTTCACTTCCATCTGATAAATACAAATAAATATCATAACGAGGCGTCGCATTAACATCTCCTAAATACGATTTTTGAGCTTCCATCATTTTATAAACAGTCTCTTTCATGCTGGCAGCTGTATGCACATTATTTGGAGAATACACACTTAATACAATGTTGATATCTCCCACCATAAATTCTTCAACATCTAACTTACCATACATCATTGGGTTATCTGTAATATCAAAATAACGTGGTGCAAAATAAGAGGATGTAATTTGAGTACCATCACTACTAGATTTTGTGTTGGTGTTTTGTAAAGCAGATGTGCGCACAAAACTTGCTGGTGCCGTAACATCTAAAGTATATTGTGCGTTTTTTAAAGAATCAAAATATCCAATAAAACCATGCAAGTTCAGCACGTAATTATCTGGCTCTATGTTTGTTCCTGATGGTGAAAATGGTATTTCTCCCCCAATGCCACCCACAGATTCTTGGTCAAAAGTATCATTAACCAAATACTCAATTTTATCAAGATTTGTGGCATTAGCAATCGTCCAAGTATTATCATCTACTCGCGTCGTCTGCATGTCATTCCCTTCGTAATTAATAGCTTTGAAGGCATCTATATATTTTCCGAAATCACTTATTGAGTAGGTGCCTTGTACTACTTTTGGTAGTCTATAAGTCACTGTTTCTGTGATAAATCGCCCGGGATTTATAATTACAGGTGCTCTATCTTCTACTACAGAAGATAAATTAATTGAAGTTGAAATTGGATTAGCAGTTGCTAAATCATTAACCGTAGATTTTGAACCTCCACAAGATAAAAGCAAAGCGCCAAAAGTAAAAGTTGATAAGATATGTTTCATGTATAGTAATTAGTTTTATTTTTGACGCACAAAACTACAATCTGTTACCACTAATATAGCTAAGGTTTTGTTAAAATCGTATTTTTGTAATATGCAAAAACCTTTAATTAGCATCCTTACACCTTTTAAAAATACGGCACTGTATTTAACAGATTGCATAGACTCTTTAATTAATCAAAGCTATACTAATTGGGAATTACTCATCGTAGACGATCATTCAACAGACCATAGTTATGATGTTGTTCTCGCTTTCGCGGAAATAGATAAACGCATAAAATTGCTAAACAATTCAGGTCAAGGTATTATTGAAGCCTTACGTTTAGCGTATTCTAAAAGTAATGGTGCATACATCACAAGAATGGATAGTGATGATATTATGCACCCAGATAAGTTAGGTATCATGCTTCACGATTTACAAACTCACGGTAAACAGCATGTTTCATTAGGTCTTGTGAGTTATTTTTGTGATGGTGGTATTGGTGACGGTTATGCTAGATATGAATCCTGGTTAAACGGATTGACACAAAAAGGCAAAAACTATTCTGAAATTTATAAAGAGTGCGTCATTCCTTCGCCTTGTTGGATGATGCATCGTGATGATTTTAATCTATGTGGCGCTTTTTCACCAAATCGTTATCCTGAAGATTATGATTTAGCCTTTCGGTTTTACAAAAATAAAATGAGCTGTATTCCAAGTTCGTCTGTTTTGCATCACTGGAGAGATTATAACACCAGAGCCTCACGTACAGACGAGCATTATGCCGAAAATCATTTTCTAGAACTTAAAGTCGATTATTTTTTAGAGCTTAATTATGATGCTTCAAGACCTTTAACAATTTGGGGAGCAGGCCAAAAAGGAAAAAAAGTAGCTCAGCTTCTACAGAAAAAACAAATACCATTTATCTGGATTTGCAATAACCCCAAAAAAATAGGCAAACATATTTATGATGAGTTACTCTATAATTTCGAACATTTAAAGGTCTTGAAAAACCCTCAAAGTGTTGTAAACGTTGCAAATACAGAAGCTCAACTAGAAATTAAAGCATATTTTAACACACAGAAGATGTTGAGTATGGTTGATTATTTTTTCTTTTGTTGAAAATAATTTCCGTTAAAAAAAGTATGTGTTAAATTTCTCAAAAGCAAAACCCACAAATCCCGCATCATTTTCTATATTTGAACTTTATCAACAACAATCCCAAAAATAGGAATGCAGTTTAAACATCCAGAACTTCTTTACGCTTTACTCCTGCTCATCATCCCCATTATTGTTCACTTATTTCAGCTTAGAAAATTTAAGAGTGTTCCCTTTACTAATGTTAAATTTTTAAAAGAACTCACACTACAAACTCGCAAAAGCTCACAAATCAAAAAATGGCTCATCTTAATAACAAGAATGCTCTTGTTAGCAGGTGTCATTATCGCTTTTGCACAACCTTACATTTCTACCACTGATCGTTTTAATACAAAAAGCGAAACAGTAATCTACCTTGACAACTCGTTTAGTATGCAATCACCAAGTATTAATGGGAGTTTACTTAATACTGCTATTCAAAATATAATTGAAAATATTGATGAAAATGAACAAATTTCACTTTTTACCAATGATGCTAATTTTACTAAAACGAGTATTAAAGCTATTAAGAATGATCTCATCCAATTAAAACACTCTCCCAACCAATTGGCTTATGATGCAGCTATCTTGAAAGGAAAAAACCTGTTTTCTAGTGATAATAGCTCAATTAAAAATTTAGTACTCATATCAGATTTTCAACAAAAAAACGAGAGTGTTACACCTACAAAGGATAGTTTGATTGCTATTAAACTAGTCCAGCTCCAACCGTCAAACCAAAACAATATTACTATCGACAGCGTTTACATTTCTAAAACAACTGTTGAAAATTTAGAACTTACCGTTATTATCAAGAATCAAGGTAATGCCATCGAGACTTTACCTGTGTCTTTATTTAACGATGATAAACTCATTGCCAAAACTGCAGTTGATATTACAAACGAAGCGACAACACGTTTTACAATACCTACTAATTCTATATTTAATGGAAAACTCGTAATTGACGATAGTAATCTTCAATATGATAATACCTTATATTTTAATATTGACCAACGAGAAAAAATAAATGTATTAGCTATAAATGAAGCTGAAGATACATTTCTACAAAAAATTTATACAAGTGATGAATTTCAATATACCGCTTCAAACTTTAACGCACTAAATTATAACACCTTAGATCAACAAAATTTAATCATCTTAAATGAGCTGAAGGATATCCCAAATTCTCTTGGAACTACGTTAAAGGCCTTTACAGATAATGGTGGTAAACTTTTAGTGATTCCATCAGGTGATATAAGGATAGCTAATTATAATCAGCTTTTTAATGGGTATGGGTTATCGAGTTTTGATAGATTAAATTCCGTAGAAAAGAAAATTACAAGCATTAATTATTCGCATCCTTTATTAACTAATGTTTTTGATAAACGTGTTTCTAACTTCCAATATCCTAAAGTAAATGAATTTTATTCAAATGTTACCAACTCAGTCTCATCCATTTTAAGTTTTGAAGATGGCACATCCTTTCTTGCTCAAAGCGGCAATGCTTATTGTTTTTCGGCAGCAATAGAGAGTGAAAATTCAAATTTCAAGAACTCTCCTTTAATAGTCCCTATACTGTATAACATTGGAAAACAGAGTTTAAAAACAGGTGATTTATTCTATACCATTGGAGAAGAAAATACGATTGATATTGCCACACAGTTGCAACAAGATGACATTCTAACTTTAGTTAATGGAGAGAACTCTGTGATACCACTACAGCAAACTTATGATAATAAGGTAGAGCTGATTACTAACACATATCCTGATATTGCTGGTATCGTTTCTGTCAAAAATAAAGATGCTTTTCTTAAAAACTTAAGTTTTAATTTTGATCGCAAAGAGAGTAATCTGAACTATTTCGATATCCAAACTATTAATAATATGAGTTTGAATACTACAGTAGCATCTGCGATAAGTGATATTAAAAGTGCTACGAATGTTAACGAACTATGGAAATGGTTTGCTATTTTTGCAGTGATTTTCTTAATTATTGAAATGCTCATCTTAAAATTTCTAAAATGAACGTACTTGTAAAATCTGCGACTATAGTTGATCCTAAAAGCGATTTTCACAATCAAACTGTTGATATTCTGATTAAAAAGGGCTTGATTTCTGAAATTTCGAAAGGCATTCAAAACCCTAAAAATTACAAAGAAATCAAATTAGATGGTCTACACGTGTCACAAGGATGGTTTGATAGTTCTGTAAGTTTTGGAGAACCTGGTTTAGAAGAACGCGAAACAATAGAAAACGGACTCAAAACTGCGGCATACTCTGGATTTACTTCTGTTGCTGTGAATTCAAATACAAATCCTGTAATTGATAGTTATGCAGATATTTCATTTTTAAAATCTAAATCGGCTAATCACGCAGTCAATTTATTACCAATTGGTGCTTTAACGAAACATAGTGCAGGGATCGATTTAGCAGAAATGTATGATATGACCTCTGCAGGAGCTGTAGCCTTTTATGACTATCAAAAGCCTATTGAAAATCCAAATTTAATGAAGGTTGCATTACAATATGCCAGCAATTTTGGTGGTTTAGTGTGCTCATTTCCGCAGGAATCAAAAATCACAGGATTAGGCGTCATGAATGAAAATGTAACGAGTACATCTTTGGGCTTAAAAGGAAACCCTGCTTTAGCCGAAGAATTACAAATCGCTAGAGACTTATTTATTTTAGAATATACAGAAGGTAAACTTCACATACCAACCATATCTACGGCAAAATCGGTTGAACTGATTAGAGCTGCAAAACTCAAAAAATTGGATGTGACATGTAGCGTCGCCATTCATAATTTGATGTTTACTGACGACAACTTGACATCGTTTGAAACCAACTTTAAAGTATTGCCTCCTTTGAGAACTCAAAATGATGTCGATGCGCTAATCGACGCTCTTAAAGATGGTACAATCGATATGGTAACAAGTGATCATAACCCACTAGATATTGAACATAAAAAGATAGAATTTGATTATGCGACATATGGAACTATTGGTTTAGAAAGCGCCTTTGGAGCCTTAAATTCTATATTTACAGTAAAAAAGGCTATTGAATTACTCACAAAAGGAAAAGAACGTTTTAAAGTTAAAAACGCACCTATTTCTGTTGGAAACGAGGCTAACTTGGCATTATTTAATCCTAATGAAACATATCGTTTTTCTTCGGAAAACATCATATCCACATCAAAAAACTCTATGTTTTTAGATCAAGAACTTAAAGGCATCGTGCACGGAATTATCTCTAATAATCAATTGATTTTAAAATAAGTTACATGCAACATAAATTAGAAAAAGACAATGATAGTTTAGCTATTGTTGCCTATATCACTATTATCGGAACGCTCATTGCATTTTATATGAATCGTGACCAGAAAAACCCATTAGTATCTTTTCATATTCGCCAAGCCTTAGGTTTGTGGTTACTTCAAATGTTATTGGGCTATTTTATAGGTGCTTTTGATAGTTGGATGATTTCCACATCATTTTGGATTTTCTTTATTGTTCTTTTTATCTACGGAATACTTGGAGCTGTTGGAAAAAAAATGAGTGAAGTTCCAATTTTAGGACCATTCTTTCAAAAACTATTTTCATCTATCGGAAACTAATTTATGAGTTTAGAATTACACCACATTACCAGACCGTCATCTCTAAAAGAAAAGGCACCATTACTCATTATGTGTCATGGTTATGGAAGCGATGAGAACGATTTATTTTCGTTCGCTCAAGAACTACCAGAAGAATTATTTATTATTTCTGTGAGAGCGCCTTACCAAATACAGCCTTATGGAAATGCTTGGTATGCTATAAATTTTGATGCACAACAAAACAAATGGAATGATGTTGAACAAGCTGTGGAATCAAGAGATAAAATTGCACAATTCATTGATGAGGCCTGTGCACAGTATCCAGTAAACAAGAATAATGTGACCCTTTTAGGATTTAGTCAAGGTACCATTTTAAGTTATGCTGTGGCACTCACCTATCCAAAAAAAATTAAGAATATCATCGCTTTAAGCGGCTACATTAGTGAAGATATGCTAGAAGACAATTTAGAAAACAATGACTATTCCCATTTAGACTTTTACTGTTCCCACGGAAGTGCAGATCAAGTAATTCCTGCAGATTGGGCAAGAAAAGCACCTGAATTCCTAGATAAGCTTCATATAAAAAATACGTATTCAGAATTCCCTGTTGGTCACGGTGTTGCACCACAAAACTTTTATGAACTTAAAAGTTGGTTGGAAACAAGAATATAATAGTATGAAACTTAAACTTTTTATTGTAACCCTCTTCTTGGTAATGTTATCATGTAAAGACGATAGTGATGTCTATAAAAAAACTTCTGGTGCTTATGCATCTAAAACGGGGGAATTCTATGCAAAATTCCCTACCAAGCCAAATTTAAGTATTCAAGACAATAAAATTGGAGCAGATGAATTTGAAGTTTTTGCTTATAGATCAACCTTAGGTCCCAATAAAATATTTTCAATAGAATATTTCGATTATCCTGGAGAAATGGTCAAAGCAATGCCAAACGAACAATTTTTAGATCAAGCAGTCACTAATTATTCTTATGCGATGGCTAGTAATTTTGAATTAGATTTTAAAGAACCTGTAAATAATGGTGACCTAAAAGGTGTTTATTTTGTACTTCAACTAAAAGAAAATCCAGCAATTAAGGGAATCGAAGGAATGATTTTAGGTGAAATTTTTAAAATAGGCAATCGTGTCTATACAATTACATACCATGGTATTCCAGATAAAAGAGTAGATACTTTTATTGAGTCTTTTAAAATCATGAAATAATTGAACTACCTCCTCACAGGCGAAAAAACAAAACGTTTAGAATTTAGATTGGTCACTAAAGAGGACTATGACGTATGGTTTCCTCTATTTAAAGAAAATACTGTTGCTAAATTTCTAGGCATGCCTGATGGCATGTCACAAACTGAACAATGTGATTATTGGTTCAAAAAAGCATTTCATAGATATGAGAATAATCTTGGAGGCATGAACGCCCTTATAGATAAACAAACTGGTGATTTCATTGGACAAGCAGGATTACTTGTCCAAACTGTAGAAGATGAAGAACGCTTAGAGGTTGGTTACTCTATCCTACCAAAATTCTGAAAAAAAGGCTATGCTCAAGAAGCTGCTATAAAATGTAGGGATTTTAATTTTGAACATGAATTCTCAAATAATCTCATCTCAATGATGCACGTAGACAATATTGGTTCTGAAATTGTTGCCATTAAAAACGGTATGACTTTAGAAAAGCAAGTCGATGAATTCAAGGTGTTTAGTATTACCAGAAATCAATGGTTAAAAAAAACAGTAGTAATTTAATATAATTAAATCCAGTTTTTATTACGGCTGATACAAAATAGACGCAATCACCTTAAACTTTAAATTCTTTTTATCCTCAATATCGTAACCTAGAAGCATTTCTCCCCAATATGTTCCATCTGTGAAACTTGCGGCAATCCATTTGTGATTAATCATCCTTATTTGATCAATAAGCATTTTGTTTTCTGTCATTGAAGCATAAGGCACAAGAGGATGGTTTTCTGCATCATAAATATTGAGACTCATAAGTTCATCTTTTATAAAAGGCACAAATTCTGAGATACGGTATCCATCATTTTCCCAATACGTCATCGCATCATCATTGGTATCAAACTTAAACGAATACAAATCTGTCGCTTTATTGTCTTCCATAAAACGAATAGAATCCTCTAGTTGTGAATTCTTCTCCATATATTTTGTAAGTTTCTGATCATAACTCTCAATAATATTTTTTGCGTTTACAAATTGGAAAATCACGAGTAATAACGTGAATATAAATAGGTACATAAAAAGTCTTTGCTTCATGTGTGTAAGTTATTGTTTTTTTTTTGCGGCCGCAAGGTGCTCGCTATTAATAATTTTCTTAAGAGATTATACTTTTAACATGCTCAATTCATGTGTTATAATTCTATTTTTAAGTTATCATAGGCTAAATAAACGTTCTCTGGCAATGTTTGTTGCACAACATCGTGAAAACCTAAATAGTGACTAATATGAGTTAAATAAGCAGTCTCTGGCTTTACTTTATCAATAAAATCAAGCGCTTCTTTTAAATTGAAATGTGACATATGCTCTTTTTCTCGCAATGCGTTTACAACGAGAACCTTTACACCTTTGAGTTTTTCAACTTCTTCGTCTGCTACAGTTTTCATATCTGTGAGATATGCGAAATCTCCGAAACGAAACCCGAAAACCTGAAGTTTATAATGGTAGCCGTTAATTGGCATGACTTGCAAATTTCCGAGGGAAAAAGATTCGTTTTTTATTTCATGCTGAATCACGCTTGGCACACCAGGATATTTATCTTTTGTAGTAAAAATATAGTCAAAACGCTTGGCCAACTCACCTAGAACGCGCTTATGCGCATAAAACGGAATATCTCCTTGGCGAAAATAAAACGGACGAATATCATCCAATCCCGCAGTATGATCTGCATGTTCGTGAGTAAAAACGATACCATCAATCCTACTACAATTGGCTGTGAGCATCTGTTGTCTAAAATCTGGACCGCAATCAATTATATAGGTGAAATCATCCCACTCTATCAAAACAGACACACGCAATCGTTTATCTTTTAGATTAGTACTCATACAAACAGGGTGATCACTACCAATAACTGGGATTCCCTGTGATGTCCCTGTACCCAAAAATGTTACTTTCAATATCAATTTTATTTATAACAAAAATAAAACTAATTTTTTTAGTTTGACCTTCTATTTTAATACCTTTGTAAGGTTGACAAAACCCAGGGTAAAAAATGGAAATAACCTTAAAAGGAGATAAAGATTTTGATGAGATTCCGTCGTTGAGGACGAAATGTTTGCGCATCAATTTAAATGAAAACATTTACGGAACCTTCGCAGAAATTGGCGCAGGGCAAGAAACTGTTCGTCAGTTTTTTAGGGCTGGAGGTGGATCTGGTACTATTGCAAAAGCAATGTCTGCTTATGATAAAGCCTTTAGTGATGCTATTTATGGTATTGAAGATGACAAGCGTTATGTAACAGAAGCTCGACTTCGAAAAATGTTAGACCATGAGGTTAATTTAGTTGAAGAGCGTATTTTAAGAGAAGCGCATCCACACAAAATGTTTTTTGCCTATGCAAATACAGTTGCCACTATTGACTTTGCAAAGAAATATAAAGGACATGGTTGGGTAGGAATCAAATATCAAGTAGATCCAGATCAAGGGTATAACGAAATTGTTTTGCATCTTAGATTTAAAGAAACAGATGCTAGATTACAACAAGAAACTTTAGGTGTTTTAGGTACTAACTTAATTTATGGCGCATTTTATAAATATAATGAGCCTAAAAAACTATTACGCTATTTATATGATCACTTAGATAAAGATCAAATAGAAATTGATACCATCAATTTTACTGGACCTGTTTTTGAAGACATTGATAATCGTTTAATGAGTTTACAGCTGGTTAAAAACGGTATGACAGACGCTGTCATGTTTGCTCCAGACGGTAATAACGTTTTACCCGCAAGAGTGCTTTACAAAAAGAATCTATTGGCGTTACGTGGTAGTTTTAGACCAGTAACCAAGGTTAATATGGACATGTATAAGAAATCTTATGAAATGTTCATCAAAGAAAATAAAGTAGATATTGATAATACTCAAGTGATTTTTGAAATCACATTATCTAATCTTCGTGCAGAAGGAGAAATTGACGAGCAAGACTTTATGGATCGTGCAAAATTGTTATGTTCTTTAGGACAAACAGTGTTGATTTCAAACTTTCAAGAGTATTATAAACTTGTTGAATACTTCTCTCAATATACTAGAGCTCGTATGGGACTAGCAATGGGAGTTAATAATTTGGTTGATATCTTTGATGAGAAATATTATCGTCATTTAAGTGGTGGTATTTTAGAAGCCTTTGGGAAATTATTTTACAAAGATTTAAGAGTCTACTTATATCCAATGAAAAATGAAGATGGCTCTTTAACAGATAGCGAAAATTTAAAAGTACATCCACGAATGAAAGAACTTTACAAGTTCTTTAAGTATAATGGTAAGGTTGTGGATATTACAGATTATGATGAATCTACATTGTCTATATTCTCAAGAACTGTATTAAAGATGATTGCAAAAGGTGATGACGGATGGGAAAACATGTTACCAGAAGGTGTATCGAATCTCATTAAAGAAAAAAGCCTTTTTGGTTGTGAAACAGAACAAGTTTATTTAGGAAAGTAATCTAAAATTTTGATAAAAAAAAACCACATGATTTTCATGTGGTTTTTTACGTTTATATAATTTTGTATTTATTTCAATACTGAAATATTAAAACTAGATAATTGTCCCGATTTAAGACCAAAAGGTCTAGTCTGTCAAAATCTGTGCAGTATGCTCTTTTGTTTTCACTTTAGAAATAACATCTTCAATAACACCTTTTTCGTCAATTACAAAAGTAGTTCTATGGATGCCATCGTATTCTTTTCCCATAAATTTCTTTGGCCCCCAAACCCCAAAATCTTCAATAACAGACTTATCTTCATCTGCTAACAATGGATAATGAAATCCGTATTTAGTTTTAAAATTAAATTGACGCTTCGCACTATCTGCACTAACTCCTAGAATCTCATAACCTTGAGCCTGAAAGCGTTCATAATTATCATTTAAATTACATGCTTCTGCTGTACAACCTGGAGTACTTGCCTTTGGGTAAAAGAAAACAACCAACTTTTTCCCTTTGTAATCTCCTAAAGAAATTGTGTTTCCTTGTTCATCTTGTGCTGAAAAATTTGGAGCCTGATCTCCTGCTTTTAATTGTGTCATAATTGTTAACTTTGATTTTAGTAAAAATACGACTTATGACCAAGCAAGAAAAGGTAGAATTTGTTATTAATACGTTAAAAGAACTGTATCCGACAATTCCTGTACCATTAGATCATAAAGATCCATATACGTTATTAATTGCGGTGTTGCTATCTGCACAAAGCACAGATGTTCGCGTTAATAAAATCACACCTCTTTTATTTGCAAAAGCAGATAATCCTTATGATATGATTAAATTATCTGTTGAAGAGATTCGAGAAATTATAAAACCCGTAGGATTATCTCCAATGAAAAGTAAAGGTATTTATGGCTTGTCACATATTTTAATTGATAAGCATGATGGTAAAGTTCCGAAGACTTATGAAGATTTAGAAGAGTTGCCCGCTGTTGGCCATAAAACTGCTGCAGTTGTTTTAGCACAATCCTTTGGAATTCCTACTTTTCCTGTAGATACTCATATTCATAGATTAATGTATCGTTGGAACCTTACTAATGGGAAAAACGTAGTGCAAACAGAAAGGGACGCAAAACGACTATTTCCAGAAGATGTTTGGAATGATCTTCATCTCCAAATTATTTGGTATGGACGAGAATACTCGCCTGCTAGAGCTTGGGATTTAGACAAAGATGTGATTACAAAAACGGTTGGTCGCGCTTCGGTTTTGAAGGAATATTATGCTAAAAAGAAAAAATAATTTTAAGTAAAAAGGGCACCCAATTTTAGTATAAATAGAGATTAATGGTTCTATTATGTAAAATTCAGCAATCATAAAGAAATAAAAAAGTCCCGAAGACTAACAGAACGGGACTTTCTTAAATTTAATTTAGAAGTGCTTCAAACTTCAAATTATTGCAATGTATAACACTTAAAGCTTTGCTGTAATTCAAAAGAAAACTTACTGTCTCTTCTTTTGGATTTAGACTGTTTTGTTTTTTAGGACATTCTGAGTAAAGTTTTGCCATTTTACGTTTTTTAGTTTGTTATAATCTTATTAACGCAATAAAACTTCCTTTATTATATCAATTTGTTAAAATGATATTATTTTGATCAATGACCTTCCTTAAATTAATGAGTGCATAACGCATTCTTCCCAATGCAGTATTAATGCTCACACCTGTGCGTTCTGAAATTTCTTTGAAACTCATATCCTTATACATACGCATTACCAAAACCTCCTTTTGGTCTTCTGGCAGTTCTTGAATAAGACGTCTTAAGTCGCATTCTACTTGGTCCTTGATTAATTGTTTTTCAGCATTTAACGTTGGATCACCTAGTACAGAAAAAATATTAAAATCTCCAGAATTATCAAATTTTGGCATTCTATTATTTCTACGGAAATGGTCTATCACCAAATTATGAGATATACGCATCACCCAAGGTAAAAATTTACCTTCTTCGTTATACTTTCCGAGTTTCAAATTCTTAATAACCTTGATAAAAGCATCCTGAAAAATATCTTCAGTGATATCTCTGTCAAAAACCTTTGAATAAATAAAACTGTAAATTCTTTGTTTGTGTCTTTGGATAAGTACAGAAAGAGCGCTTTCGTCTCCATTCATGTAGTTCTTAACTAAAACAGCGTCTGTGATAAGTTCGTGTCTCATAATAATTACTTTAATGGCAAAGAATTTAATCTTAGCTTGGGGTTAATTTTTTAAAGTAATCTTATGGTATAAGCGCTATGTTTTAATTGTTTAGGCTCAAATATAACAATAATCATTTCGCAATTCCAAACAAAAATGGCCAAACTTTAAAATAGTATTGAACAATAATCCATTTTTTAGGCACCTATAAAAGACTTATCTTTGCACTTTCTTATTCGCCAAAACACCTATGAGCACTAATATTCTAGACCTTAATCCAAAAGAAAATATCATCATAAAAGGTGCGAAATTGCACAACCTAAAAAATATTGATGTTGTAATACCAAGAAATAAATTAGTGGTCATCACTGGTTTATCTGGTTCTGGAAAGTCTAGTTTAGCTTTTGACACCTTGTATGCAGAGGGTCAACGTCGTTACGTTGAAAGTTTATCTAGTTATGCACGTCAATTTTTAGGACGCCTCAACAAACCAAAGGTGGATGTTATTAAAGGTATTGCTCCTGCAATTGCAATAGAACAAAAAGTAAATAGTACAAATCCACGTTCTACGGTAGGAACAACAACCGAAATATATGACTACCTGAAATTGTTATTCGCAAGGATTGGAAAAACCTACTCACCGATTTCTGGTGATTTAGTCAAAAAACACCGTACAAAAGATGTTCTAGATTTAGTGAAATCATTTGATGAGCGTGAAAAATTATTACTACTCTCTCCTATTATTTTAGAAGAAGGACGTAAGATGCAAGATAAACTCAATGTTCTAAAACAACAAGGATATGCCAGAGTTCAATATAAAGAAGAGGTATTACGAATTGATGATGCCGTAGAAAAAGACTTGAAAGAAAACATTTTTCTCGTTGTTGATCGTATTGTAGTAAAACACGAAGAAGATTTTTATAACAGATTAGCAGATGCTATTGAAACGGCGTTCTTTGAAGGCAACGGAAAATCTATCATAGAATCGCTTTCTAATAATAAACGTACAGAATTCAATAATAAATTTGAACTGGATGGAATGATCTTTCTTGAACCAAATCCGCATTTGTTTAGTTTTAATAACCCTTATGGCGCTTGTCCAAAATGTGAAGGCTATGGCGATGTAATTGGAATAGATGATGACTTGGTGATTCCAAATACAGGATTATCTGTTTATGAAAATGCCATTTTTCCTTGGAGAGGAGATAGTATGGGCTGGTATCGCGATCAATTGGTAAACAATTCTCATAAATTTGATTTCCCAATCCATAAACCAATTTTCGAATTGTCTAAAGAACAAAAACAACTCCTTTGGGAAGGTAACCAATACTTTGAAGGTCTTCATTCGTTTTTTGCAGAATTAGAATCAAAAGCCTATAAAATTCAAAATCGTGTCATGTTATCTCGCTATCGCGGAAAAACAAAATGTACCGTTTGTAAAGGCAAGCGTTTACGTGATGAAGCCAACTATGTTAAGATTGCTAATGTTACTATTACCGATTTAGTAGAAATGCCTTTAGATGAACTCGCCCTATTTTTCAAACAATTAGAGCTTGATGATCACGATAAAACGATTGCCAAACGTTTATTAACAGAAATCGGTAACAGGCTTGCCTTTTTGAGTAATGTTGGTTTAGATTATTTGACACTCAACAGAAAATCAAATACGCTTTCTGGTGGTGAAAGCCAACGTATTAATCTCGCAACATCCCTTGGAAGCAGCTTAGTTGGCTCAATGTATATTCTAGATGAGCCTAGTATTGGTTTACATCCCAAAGACACAGAGAAATTAATAAAGGTATTGATTGCACTTCGTGATTTAGGAAATACAGTTATCGTAGTAGAACATGACGAGGATATCATGAAAGCTGCAGATGAAATCATTGATATTGGTCCAGAAGCAGGAACTCTTGGTGGAGAGGTAGTTGCCACAGGAACGTTCAAAGACATTTTAAAATCTAACTCGTTAACAGCTCAATATTTAAATGAAACATTGAAAATTGAACTTCCGAAGAAAAGAAGAACAAGCAAATATCAAATTGACGTTATCGGTGCTAGAGAGAATAACCTTCAAAATATAGATGTCACATTTCCTTTAGAAATGTTAACCGTTATCACAGGTGTTTCTGGGAGTGGAAAAAGCACACTTGTAAAGAAAATACTATTTCCCGCAATTCAAAAAAAACTAACTGGTTTTGGAGATAAACCTGGGCAATTCACAGAACTTAAAGGAAATTTCAAAAACATAAAACACATTGAATTCGTAGATCAAAATCCAATTGGTCGCTCATCCCGTTCTAATCCTGTAACATATATTAAGGCCTATGACGATATTAGAGCCTTATTTGCTAAACAAAAATTAAGCGCTATTAGAAACTACCAAGCCAAACATTTTAGTTTTAATGTTGATGGGGGACGATGTGAAACTTGCAAAGGAGATGGCGAAGTGACCATTGAAATGCAATTTATGGCAGATGTGCACTTAACTTGTGAGACCTGTAATGGAAAGCGTTTCAAAAAAGATGTTCTTGAGGTGGCCTTTGAAGGTAAAAATATTGATGATATTCTGACCATGACTATTGATAATGCTATCGCCTTTTTTGATACACATAATGTCACAAAAATCAAGAATAAGCTACAACCACTTCAAGATGTTGGCCTAGGTTATGTCGCTTTAGGACAGAGCTCTTCTACCCTATCTGGTGGTGAAGCTCAACGCATTAAACTGGCTTCTTTCCTCGGTAAAGGTTCTAAAAGTGATAATGCGTTATTTATTTTTGATGAGCCCACAACGGGACTTCACTTTCACGATATTAAAAAATTGCTAAAATCTTTTCAAGCACTAATTGAAAAAGGCCATTCTATAATTGTGATTGAACATAATCTCGATTTAATAAAATGTGCAGATTATATTATTGATTTAGGTCCTGAAGGCGGAATAAGAGGTGGTCAACTTATGGCTCAAGGAACTCCAGAAGCTATTGTTAAAGATAAAAGGTCAATTACTGGTGCCTACTTAAAAGACAAATTATAAGATTTTCGATTTTTTTAATCATTTATCTCCTCAAAAACTATAAATAAAAGCTCCTCTACTCCATTTAAAAAGATAGGGTTTTCAAAGATATACAATAGTCACACTCCTTCTAGTAAATCATAAATGATAATAAGCCAATAATAATTATTGCTATTGGTATTACAACAAGCATAAACGTAAATGTAGCAACACTACTTTTTAAAAAACTTAAAAACCAGCCTTGATCATAAAAGTGTTTTAGCGCAATAAATAAATACACAAAAGTTGAAAATGCAATTAGCAAATCTATCCAATCTGGTATATCCCAAAAACTATTAACTCCAAATATGATACTAAACACGGTGAATAAGAATGAAAAATAATAAAAACTAAACACCAAATGATGAGCATAACGCCCTTTATTATAATACAGAACTTTAAGAATAAATGCAAAAATTGGGAGTAAAAAGAAAAGTGCAATAGGTACAGTGTCATAAAATGCTTTTAAAATATTCCCGCCATCTCTCGCTTTATAGAATTTAAGAATTTGAGTATACAGTTTTTTCATAAACCAACCATCATCATCGGTCTTTCCCATAGCCATATAAAGCTCTTCATCTGTGGCACCCGCTTCAATTAAAGAATCAATTTTATTTTCACTAAAACCAAAACGCGTAGTTATATTCTTATCAGAATTTTTAAGAGTCACGAGCGAATCGATTTCTTTTTCATCCATACCTGTAATCCATTTATTATTATCTAAAGCTTTTTTAATTTCAACTCGTGCTATGGAATCTTTTCTTAGCTCTTTAGTGTCATGCATGGAATCACTTATTCGTTGCCCAAAAGAATCTTTTAAAACAACAGCTGACTTTTCATTAAAGGTGTCTCTTAATTCTTTATTAAGGGTCTCTGCTTGATTACGAACTGTAAATGAAAATATAAAAAAGAAAACCACTGTAATAAACAAATACATTTGTGCTGGATGTAAATAGAGCAAACGCTTCCCTTCTAAAAACTTTCTTGCCAGATATCCTGGTCTAAACATTAATGGGATGAAACTTTTGAAAAATCGAGCATCAAATGAAAAATAGTTACTAATCGTATTGTAAAATAATACGCCTATAGTGAGTTCTTCGTTTACTTTTTGTCCGCAATTTGGACAAAAGCCGAACTCTTCTTTAAGATTAGACTGGCAATTTTGACATTGTGTGGATTGGTTTCCCATTAGTGTATGTTGGTTGTTGCTATAAAAGTAGTAAAAAAATAGATGGTTTTCTATTTGAGAGATTTCTGAAGACAAAACATTGGAGTCAGATATCAGTCATTATTAATTGATACAGCTTGTTAAATCGTTCATTAAAAATATCACAACTTACTAACAATCAATTATTTGGGTTATTTGGCACGTATATTGGTTAAATCATAGCAAATAGTATTCGTCTAAGAGTTTCTAAACGAGTTAGAAATAAAGACCACATCTAAAAACCCTTAATTATGAAAAGGCAATTACTTTTTATTGCAGCATTGTTAACAGGATTAACATCTGCACAAGCGTCTACAACAGGACATGTTGTTAGAAATGGGGAAGATTTAAACAATGTACGCTATCGTTTTACAGAACCTATTGTGTTCATAGAACGTGGTGTAGAATTTATGATTTTTCCTGATGGAAGTTTTGATTTCAATACAGAGCTCGAAAACAACATCTCAGAAACGTATTACAGAACATCACGAACTCGAAGAGGTTCAATAAACACAACTTATGGAGCTCCAGGAACTGTGAGCAGAGTTCATTATTCCGCACCAAGACCAAGAGGAGTCATCATTGCACATGATAGTAATGGTAAAGTTCGAAGAATTGGAAATGTATTTATCAACTATAATCGAGAAGGCCAAATTAAACGCGCTGGATCTGTATATATAAGCTACCAACGTAGTAATGGATTACTTCGTCAAGTAGGCGGATTAAAAGTAAACTACAACCGTTGGGGAGAAATCATACACTTAACAGGTATCGTTAACTATAATAATGCAAATCTTAACTGTGGTGTTGGATCAGGATATGGTGGAAACCAAAATAATGGGTCTCATTATAACGAAGGTCTTAATGAAAACTTCGATGATTATTATTATCGCAATAATGGTGAAGTAAAAAAGCAAAAGAAACAAAAAAGCAAAAAAATTAAATATTAATTTTTTTGGTTGGTTATTCATACAATTTTGAACCTATATAAAATCTCGAAGCGTTTCCCCAATCCTTCGGGATTTTTAATTTAAATCTATGTATTACCAAGTTACTTAGTCAATAATCATTCCAGTTTTATCATTAGGTATCATATCAATTATGATATTAAAATGCTCTAATTAAATCGTTTACGACATGATGTTTGTCCGTTAATTTTAAATACCTGCATTCCTCTGGTTTCGTATCTACAGTAGTAGTCAAATAAAATCTGGTTTCCTTCTTATTTTATAATTGGTATAGTTAATTGTATTACAGATCTCTCTATTTCTAAGCCAAGGGTTGGATCATTATGTTCTTTAACTTCTGAATTTGGTGCCAAACGAAGTAGTTCCACTAAAGTTACAGTTGTTATTTCACGAAAAGAATCGATTATATTTATTAATTGAAGTCGCGCGTGTCTAACCAATTTGTCCAGGAATCGTCTACAGATTTAGAAATAGGTAGTGATGGGTCAATAATTAGGAGTAGTACCTCTTAATTGAATGACATTGTAATACTCAAAATATTTTAGCTGAAATGTATTGTATTCTTGACGCATTAGATCTGAATCAAAATAAAAAGGCATTTTAATATGATCCTTTTATAGTATTGATACTTGTAAGGTTTTCGTCTTTACGAAAGAGTCTATTTTGTAATTCAACAAATTAATTATTTTGACTACGAGGTATATAGGTGAATTTACATCTAAATATAAAACACTAAGCTTCATTCACTTAAATGTTGTTATTGTTTTTTGGCACGCTAATTGTTTTATACATACAGTAATCAAAATACCCTTACAATTATGAAAAAATTAATATCCCTTTTTACCCTTTTACTCTTAGTAGGAACAACGGTAAACGCAGCAACCACAAACACGTTAGAAACAAATACATCAAACAACTATGTTAGAGGTTATGGTAATTCTTTCATATTTGTAGAAGGTCGAGTCGAATTTTCGGTTTTTCCTGATGGACAATTTGATTTCTTCATGCAGAATTATGGTCCAGATGTAAATATTGGAATCAATACACCAGGTGCATCTATAAGTTTTAACTCTGGATATGATTATAACCCATACATACAGTATGACGATTTTGGAGCAATTATCCAAATTGAAAATACAGCAGTTTTTTATGATTATTTTGGTCGTGTGACTCAAATTGGTAATATTAATATTAACTATAATTCTTTTGGACGTATCAATAGATTAGGAGGATTATATGTGCACTACAACAGAAATAGAATGTTCTCTCATCATACAGGTTTTATTAACATGTATAATAGAGCTTACGTTTTTAGACCATGGCATACATATTATGTAATACCACAAGTAAATTTCTGTATCGTATATGCAAGACCTTATAGACAATTCTACACGCCTGTTAGACACAAATATTACAGGCCTTATAGAGATAACTACAGACAAGATGTTAGAAGAAATAACAGACGAGGTACCCTGGCTACAACTGGTCGTAGAGGTTCAGCAGTTAATAACCGTTACAGACAAGAGGCCTCTCCAAGACGTGGAGATAGAATAGCTACAACGACACCAAGGCGAACAGGAGATAGAAATTTATCGTCTACTCCAAGAACGGCTAGAGATAATAGAGCGACAACATCAACACCTAGAAATCAAGGAAATGTATCGACACCAAGAAACATTAGAACTCCTGGAAAAAAAGGTAACGGTACGAGTGTAGCACCTAGAACTAGAAATGTGACTAAATCATCTAGAACTGTGTCTAATACTGAAGCGACACCTAGAACGGATAATAAAAATACGAGTATAAGAAAACCAAAAGCAAAAACTACTCGTATATCTAATAACGACAGAAGTCAAAGTCAGTCACAAGTAAAAAAATCAAGTTCAAGAACATCTTCTAAAGGAACAAGTTCGAGAACAAATAGAACAAGATCACGTTCATAACAGTATTAAAATTTTGGTTGGTTAGTAGATTGTCCCATAAGAGTACGCCTCAAAGCACCTTATGGGACTTTCTCATGAATACCAAAAAAAGTAAGTATGTATCTTTTTAGATTAATTATCGTCTGGTCGCTTAGCTTAACAAAATAGAAGCAGACCTCTTTTTATTTATAAAGTTGTTACACTGAGATTCTCGTAGTTCTGGCAGAAACTCACAGCCCTTTGATTTATGTACTAAGAGATTTTAATTCACTTTATTTCCACCATTGGAGCTTTCATCTCGAAACAAATCGATGGTGTATTTATCTTTTCAACCTCAAGTATTTTCTTATGACTGCAGAAATATCTCCGGAAACGTTAAGTTTATAGATGATAATGACGTAGACAACTCCAATGGCAAGAGACTTCAGGAAAATATTCAAATAGGCATTAAACGGAAATTCCCAAAAGTAGAACCCGATCACTAAAAACATCAAGAGTATTGTAATTTTTAATGTTTCCGAAGTAAATGGAAGCATATTAAATTTTTGCTGTACAAAAAGGACTTTAATCGTATTGTATATCACAATAGCGATGAAGGTCGCTAATCCAGCACCATTAATTCCATACATTGGGATTAATATCATATTAAGAATAATTGCCAAAACTGCTAAAATAACACCAAAAACCAATACCATTCTATAATAGTCACTATTGAACAATATCGCATTATTATTTCCTAAAAGATTGTCGTATAATTTAGCAATGCTTATAAGAAATACAACGATTAATCCACCACTAAATTCCGAAGGAATAATCACATACAGCTGATTGATATTTAAAACGATTAGCAAGAAAATGAAACCACTAATTACGTAAAGGGTTAATGAACTTCGTTGGTACAAATCTTTAAGAGCTTCCTTATTCTTTTCATTTAAAAACTGAGCTGTAAGCGGTAATAAAATTTGATGCATTGCACGCTGTGGAACGGCAATCACTGTGGCTATAAAAACTGCAACGCTATAATACGCTACTTTTTCAATTTCAATATAATTATTGAGCATAAACTTATCGAGATCTAAGATGATAGTGGCAATTGAACCTGCTATGATAATAAGCGACGAGTATTTTAATATAGCACTCAACTTATCAATTTTACTAAATCTAAATACGGGAAGCCTTCTGCTAAATGAATAGAGCATCATAATTAGCGCTCGTAGTATATAAATACCAACAATGCCTAGCATAAATTGATCAACATCTATAAATGTAAAATAGACTGCAAACAACAGTATCATTGCTCCTAAACGATGAAACACCTCTTTCATGAAATTACCAAAAACGGTTTGCATCTGTACTTTCATCCAAGCATAGAAAACCTCAAAATAAGCCATAGATAACGCAGTAAGAAAAATATACCAAAGGTAACCTCTAACAATTTCGTTTTTTGTAGTTAGAAAATCTGCAATAGTATCATAAGCTACGTAACCAATAAAAGCCAAAGGTATTGAAAGCACGATTGGTAAAAAAAGCATTAGAGTTAAGAAACTATTGAGTGCGTTTTTAGTTTTAAAAGTAGAGTAAAATTTCACAATTGTATTATGAGTTCCAAAAGCCATTAGTGGCATCATAATATTGGCTGCAGAGAGTACGTAAGCTACGAGTCCGTAATATTCAACACTTATAAAATTAGTATATAGAAAGAGTGCACTGATGGCGCCTAAAACAAAACCTAAATAGGTTGTAATTGTGTTTCGCAAGGATTGATGAATGACAATTCCCATAAACTTAAACTTGCAAATAATTAAATTCTAAATTCCAAAAAACTACAAATTTCAATGTCATTAGTGCGATTTTAAGACTCCTCTTTTAATACTTCTGAAAGTTTTTTGCTAAGCGACTTTCTACTATACTGTTCTAATCCAATCGCATTTACAGCCAAAGTATTAGCTTTATAAGCTTCAAAATACGATAAAATTTGTGACTTCATATCTTTCTTGTCGGTGTAATAAAAATAGTGTCCCGTATTTGTAGACTTTAGTATAGTTTCTACATCAGAATATTTTGGACCTACAGCTATAATTGGAGTTCCTGATGCCATATATTCATATAATTTACCTGGAATAATAACTTTAGTATCTGCAGAATCTATTTCAACCATTAATAACACACGCGACTCCATTTGCGCTTTTATGGCTTCCTGGTGAGTAACGTAACCCATATTATGAATGTAAGTATCGAGTTTAAAGTCTTTTAATGTTTTCAAAACATCTTCACTCACAACACCTATTAATTTCAACTGAAATGTACTTCGGAAATCTTCATTCTCAACAATAAGTTCACTCAAAGCATCCCATAATTGCTTTGGGTTTCTTTCAGATAATAAGGAGCCTATATGCGCTAAGGTGAACTTTTCGTCTTTTTTTGGTCGCTCAATCTTATGAGCATCATAACCGTTAGTGATAACGGTTATAGGCTGTTTTGTTTTAGCTAAAAATTCTTTTTTTGTGTTTTCACTGGTGACTATAATTTGGTTTGCAGATTGTAATACTCGTGATTCTAGGGATTTATGTTTTTCTGCGGAAGATTTCGACAGTTTCAGATCCTTATGGTAGCCAATCGTTGTCCAAGGATCTCTAAAATCTGCAAGCCACTTCACGCCTAATTGCTCTTTTAATTTTAATCCAATAAGATGTAGACTATGTGGCGGACCCGTAGTAATTATAGTTTCAATATTATTCTCTTTAATATAGTCTGAAAGAAATTCTAAAGAAGGTTTCACCCAATTTTTACGCGCATCTGGAATAAAGAAATTACCTCTTACATACAACAACAACCGTTGTACGACGCTTTGCTTTTTTTTCTTCGGAATAACACCAGAACTAATCTGTTTGGAATCCTTTTTAGATAATAGATTTGCAAAACGATAAGGCTCACTTATAGGCTGCTTTATGATTTTTACACCTGAAGAAACTTCAAGTAACAAACTCTCATCAACAATAGGATAACTTGGGTTTTCTGGACAATACACAATGGGTTCAATCCCAAACTCAGGTAAGTATTTCACAAACTTTAACCATCGCTGAACTCCCGGACCTCCTGCTGGTGGCCAATAGTATGTGATGATAAGAACTTTTGTTTTACTCATTTTTATCATTCCTGCGAAAGCAGGAATCTATTCGTTTTACATTAATTATGGATTCCTACATTCGCAGGGATGACAACTAATGTTCTCTCTTCCTAAACCCAAACCAAATCCCACCAATCAACAACAATCCAAACATAACAGAACTCCCAAGAGCAATCATGCTTCCGGTTTGCACCACTTTAGGTTCAAATTTAAATATAATGTCATGATCTCCTGCAGGAATTTGTAATCCTCTTAGTGCGTAATTCACACGTTGGATTGGTACTTCCTTTTCTCCTACTGTAGCTATCCAACCATTTCCGTAGAACATTTCAGAAAAAATAGCGAAACCATCATTTGAATTTGATGACTTATACGTTAGCTTATTGGGTTGATGTGCTGTCAAAGTAATTACCGCAGTAGAATCTACAGTGAAGCGTTCTGATGCTAATTCTGGAACAGTAGTTACCGCTTTAATTAAAGTTTGTAGACTATCCAATGCTCTAATTTCGGCATTCGCAGAATCTAATTTTTCTAGCTCACTGACAAACCACGCATTACCGTTAGCATCTTCGTTGACATAAGGGAATACTGCTCCTTGCTCCTCTGCAATAAAATATTTGGTGTTGAGCATGTTAAGGACGTTCATATTATTTTTAGAAATATGAAAATCATACAATTCATCAAAGCGTTTTAATTTTGCTGCGTGATAGCCACTTAATGAATTATGAAAATAGGCTGCTCGGGCTGGTGCTCTACTACCTTCTGTAGAAATATCAAGGACTCTAAAATAGCCTTTGTCTTCCATGATTTCTTTATCTGCAGCATTAGCTTGATACGGTTTATCTACTTTATAAGCAGACACAAAATTATCTGTATTAACGTATCGTCTATCAACGCCTACTAAATCAAACAAAATTAGAATAGCGAAAACCCCAACGACTAAAGTTTCAGAAATTTTCTTCTTTATAAATAAGAATATCGTACCTGCAGACAATAAAACTAATATCAATGTACGAAGCGTATCTTCTGTAAAGAATGCTTTTCTATCTTCTCTTAGAGCATCAATATAACCTTGACCGTATTCTCCATAAGCTTGTCTATAGTAACCATCATTAACTCCTGAGAATTCAAAAAATGTAGATTTAAATAATAAGAATATCAATGCTAAACCTCCTGCTATTGCTAAAGAAATCTTAAGCGCTTTAAGTTTATGTTCCTCTTTATCAAAATCATTAAATAACTTTACTAATCCAAAAATCGCTAAGACGGGAACACATAATTCTACAATAACTTGGATGGAGCTTACAGCTCTAAATTTATTATATAATGGTACATAATCAATAAAGAAGTCGGTTATAAAACCAAATGGAGCGCTATCTCCATAAGATAAAATTAAGGATAGAATACTGCCTCCAACGAGCCACCATTTTAGGCGACCTCTTACCAAAAATAGAGCAAAAACAAATAAGAATATAATGACTGCTCCAATATAAGCTGGCGCTTCAACGATGGTTTGTTCTCCCCAATATGTAGGTGAGTTTTGAGATTCTTGTAAAGCTTGTACAGGAGTTGCTCCAATATTTTTAAAAAACTTATAAATGGCTGAATCCTTACCAACATCTTCTCCACTTCCTCCTCCTAAAAATCTTGGGATATAGAGATTAAAGGTTTCTGCGAGCCCATAGCTATACTCTGTAATGTATGCTTTACTCAAACCAGAAGTCACTTCTTTTGGAGAACCGTCTGGATTTATAGTCAGTTCACTTTGTCCACGCGTACTTTCTTTGACATACTCTTGAGTGGCTAGAATATTGGTCGCATTAAGCCCTATAGCTATGATTAAAGCAATGACCATTAACCCAACCGACTTAAAAAAGTGTGGTAACATTTTTTTTCTAAACGCATCCACTAAATAAGCAATACCTAAAACGAGCACCAACAACATTAAATAATAGGTCATTTGGAAATGGTTGGCACCAATTTCTAAACCTAATGCGACTGCTGTCAATAGAAAACCTGCAATATACTTTTGCCTAAAAGTGAGTACTATTCCTGCGAGAACTAATGGCATATAGGCAATGGCATGCGCTTTACTATTGTGTCCAACACCTAAAATAATGATGAGATAGGTTGAAAAACCAAATGCCAAAGCACCTAAAGCTGCGAGTTTATAATCTACTTTTAGACAGAGTAATAAGATATAAAACCCAATGAAATATATAAAAAGATAATCTGCTGGACGTGGTAAAAATCGTAAAACAGAATCTAATTTCTTGATGTAATTATGAGGATATCGCGCGCCCAATTGGTAGGTCGGCATTCCGCCAAAAGCGCTATTAGTCCAATAGGTCTCTTCTCCTGTAGTGGCTTTGAATTCTTTTTGTTGCTCAGCCATACCGATGTAATGCATGATGTCACTCTGGTATATTTTTTTTCCTTGTAAAACAGGGCTAAAATAAGCCAACGAAATGACTACAAAACCAACTAAAACTAATAAATGGGGTAGAAATTTTTTAAATGAAGATTGCATGAAACGCTATTAATTTGAATGATTTTGAAAAGTAGTTATTTTTTTTAAAATAACTTTAAATACGCGCATAAAGAATAATCATCATATCAAATTAAGGTGATGTGAGAATGGCATTAATCAACATCTTCATAATCGATATACTCACCTACTTTATTATTTGATGATGAGTCTCTATTAGGAATCTTATCAATAACCGTTTCACCTTCCTTCTGCTTTGGTTCTGGTCTCTGTTGATGTTGTTGTCCAAATTGGCCTTCAAACTTTTGTTGCATTTTTTTTGACATATAACGCATCAAATAGGGCGCGAAAAGACGCGTCGAAATTTTAATAGCATAATACACCAAAACTATAATAAGAATGGTTCTCACAAAACCATATAATGATGCTTGTTGTAACATTAATTTAAATTTCTTCAAAAATACAATTATCTCTATATAATTACTGTTATAAATACTTAAAAATTATATAAAATCTCTATATTTGAATTTAATCGACAACCTATGAAACTCATTAAAAAAGCACTCTTTTTCACAACTTTTCTCTGTGCTCAGTGCCTGTTTGCCCAATATACTGAAGTGATTAATTCTAACCGACCAGGTGTTTCTAAAAGCGCTTTTTCCGTCGGAACAAATGTTGCACAATTAGAGGTTGGACCTTATATAATTAATGAAAAGCATACACCTCTAAAATATGAGGTTTCAGGTTTTGGCGCAGATTTCACAGCACGCTATGGGCTCCTTTTTGAGCAATTAGAAATAAATATTGAAGGGACATATCAAAATGATACATTTACAGATAATCGTTCTGTTATTTCTTCAGAAGATAAACGTTCAAACTTTAAGCAATTTACATTAGGAGCAAAATATTTGGTTTATGATCCTTATAAAAATTCTGAAGAAGAGGAAAAGCCAAACTTGTATAGTTATCATGCTAATAGAACATTTAAATGGAAATCTCTAATTCCTGCCGTAGCAGTTTACGCAGGTGCAAATTTTGATACAAAAAATAATCCTTATACAGGACCAGGAGTTGAAGGCTTTAGTCCAAAAATAATGGTCGCTACACAAAATAATTTTCCTGGTGGATGGGTTTTAGTGACTAACTTTCTTAAAGATAGAATTGGTACTGATTATTCAGACTTTCAATACATAATAACGCTTACACATTCTTTCAGTCCGCAATGGGTCGTTTTTGCAGAAACTCAAGGGATTCAAAGCGATTTTTATGCAGATAACTTATTCCGTTTTGGAGGTGGTTATTTATGGAGCAAAGATTTTCAATTGGATACGGCTGTTACCTTTAACACTAAAGATACACCTTCAGTTTTTGGATTGAACTTCGGAATGTCTTATCGTTTCGATTTCCATGTTGATAAAGAAACAGCTAACGAAAACTCTCGAGAGGCTGCAGACAAACGAAAACCTAAAAAGAAAAAGGGAAAAAAGAAAAGAACAGATGATTTTGACGATGACGGAAGTCTTTAAGCCTACACTATGATTACAGTTAAAGAAATTCATTCTAAAAAGGAATTAAAGCTATTTGTAAAATTCCCTTTCACGCTATATAAAGATTCAGAATATTGGGTGCCGCCTATTATTAAACAAGAATTAGAGACGTTTAATAAAGATAAAAACCCCATTTTTAAAGATGCCGAAGCGCGTTTTTTCTTAGCCTATAAAGACAATGAAATTGTTGGCCGTATTGCTGCCATTATTAATTGGTTAGAAGTCAAAAATCAAAACCAAAAGAAAATGCGTTTTGGATGGTTTGACTTCATTGACGACTTAAACGTTTCTAAAGCACTTTTAGAAGAAGTTGAACGCATTGGAAAAGAAAATAATCTTGATTATACAGAAGGCCCTGTGGGCTTTTCAAATCTAGATAAAGTTGGAGTGATCACAGAAGGTTTTGATAAAATAGCACCTATGGTTACTTGGTATAATTATCCTTATTATGTCAATCACTACGACGTATTTGGTTATACCATTGAAAAATGTTATTCTGAAAGTCATTTTCCTTTTGAAAACGTAAAGCCAGAATTCTTTAAAAAAGCTCAAGAACTCATCAAGCGTCGCTATAGCTTGAGAGCACTAAAATTTACCAAAACATCAGAAGTGATGCAGTATGCAGATCAGATGTTTGATCTATTTAATGAGAGTTATTCCTCTTTATCCTCTTTTGTTGAGATTACTGATATTCAAAAAGAGTATTTTAAAAAGAAATTTATCAGTTTTATAAATCCCGAGTATATCAAATTTGTAGTTGATAAAGATGATGAACTCGTAGGATTTGCAATTGTGATGCCTAGTTTTTCAAAAGCACTCCAAAAAGCTAAAGGTAAATTATTTCCTTTTGGGTTTAGACATATTTTAGATGCTAAAAAAAATAATAAGGATATTATATTCTATTTAATAGGTGTTCATCCTAAGTATCAAAACAAGGGCGTTCATGCAGTTATTTTTAATGAATACTACGAGACTTTTAAAGATTTAGGTATGCAAACCTGCTATAGAACTCCCGAGTTAGAAGATAATGACGCGATTCAAAAAATATGGAAACATTTCTTTCCTGTAGTCTATAGAAGGCGCAAAACGTTTAGGAAAGTATTATAGAAAAAATCCGATTCAATCCTGATAATTATCGGGAGAATCGGATTTTTATTTTATGTAGTAACGTATTTATTTACTCACCCATTGCAGCCATTACAGAAGCAGATAAGCGTTTGTATGTTCCGTTTTCTAAACGTTCTCTAATTGCGTCAAAGGCGTCAAGAGTATCAGATACATCTTGTAGTGTATGTGTTGCTGTAGGTATCATTCTTAAAAGAATTAATCCTTTAGGGATTACTGGATACACCACAATAGAACAGAAAATACCGTAATTTTCACGTAAATCTCTAACTAAAGCCATGGCCTCAGGAATACTTCCTTTCAAATATACAGGTGTTACACAACTTTGTGTAGTTCCTATATCAAAACCACGTTCCTTTAATCCAGATTGCAATGCATTTACATTCTCCCAAAGTTTTTCTTTTAACTCAGGCATCGTACGAAGCATATCTAAACGCTTAAGAGCCCCAATAGCCAATTGCATTTGTAAAGATTTGGCGAACATTTGAGAACGCAAATTATATTTTAAATAATCAATAATTTCTTGATCTGCAGCAATAAATGCTCCTGTACTTGCTAAAGATTTAGCAAATGTTGCAAAATACACATCGATATCATCTTGAACACCTTGTTCTTCTCCTGCTCCAGCGCCTGTTTTACCAAGTGTACCAAAACCATGAGCATCATCAACTAGAAATCTAAAATTAAATTTCTTTTTAAGTTCTACAATTTCTCTTAAACGTCCTTGTTCTCCTCTCATCCCGAAAACACCTTCAGAAATAACTAAGATACCACCACCAGTTTGCTCTGCCATTTTAGTAGCACGCTCTAAGTTTTTTTCTAAACTTTCAATGTCATTGTGCTTATATGTAAAACGTTTTCCCATATGAAGACGCACACCATCAATAATGCAAGCGTGGGCATCTACATCGTAAACGATAATATCGTCCTTAGCAACTAAGGCATCAATTGTTGACATAATTCCCTGGTAACCAAAATTCAATAGATAAGCGGCTTCTTTACTTACGAACTCAGCAAGTTCGTTTTGCAATTTTTCGTGGATTGCTGTGTGACCAGACATCATGCGCGCACCCATTGGGTAAGCAGAGCCGTATTCTGCAGCAGCTTCCGCATCAACTTTACGCACTTCTGGATGGTTAGCCAATCCTAAATAATCATTAATACTCCAAGTAATCACCTCTTTTCCTTGAAACTTCATTTTATTAGAAATCTGTCCTTCTAGCTTAGGAAATACAAAATATCCTTCTGCCTGTGAAGCCCATTTCCCTAATGGTCCCTTGTCCTTATATATCTTTTCAAATAAGTCCTTCATTTATAAGTCAGTTTTAGTCATGTTAATTATTTGAGCTAGCCTAGGGTTCTAGTTTCTTATGCGGAATCAAGAAGACGAACTCTTGACAAAATTAGTTAATTATATTATGAATGCATAATATTTTTATGAACCAATGTTCATAATTATTATAAAAACAGAAAATCCTATCATGATATATCATAATAGGATTTCAAAAGCGTTAAAAATACTACCTATTTTATGTATTGAATTTTTTCTGAAATCAACGTTTTACTATCAAAAAACCCTTGATCTTCCATCCATTTATCACTGTATACTTTACTCATATAACGTGACCCATGATCTGGAAAAATAACAACGATTTTATCTCCTTTTTTAAACTCGCCTTCTTCATTAAGTTGCTTTATTGCTTGCATTGCTGCCCCACTTGTGTAGCCAACAAACAAACCTTCTGTTTTAGAAATCTCTCTTGCAGTATGCGCACTTTCTTCATCTGTAACCTTGACGAATTTATCTATTAAATCAAAATCTGTCGCTGTTGGGATTAAATTTTTACCTAAACCTTCAATACGGTAAGGATAAATCTCTTTTTCATCAAACTCGCGAGTTTCATGATATTTTTTTAATACAGACCCATATGCATCTACGCCTATAACTTTTACCTCTGGGTTTTGTTCTTTAAGATATTTAGAAATCCCAGAAATTGTTCCTCCTGTTCCACTACAAGCCACCAAATGTGTAATTTGTCCTTCTGTCTGCTCCCAAATTTCTGGACCTGTAGAATGGTAGTGTGCATCTAAATTAAGCTGGTTAAAGTACTGATTAATATATACAGAACCTTTAATTTCATTGTGTAAGCGTTTTGCTACTTCATAATATGAGCGAGGATCGTCTGCCTTTACGTTTGCAGGACACACGTAAACTTGTGCTCCCATAGATTTTAACATGTCAATCTTATCTGGAGATGATTTTGAACTAACTGCCAAAATACACTCGTAACCTTTAATGATACTTATCATAGCAATACTAAATCCTGTATTACCAGAAGTAGTTTCTATAATTGTATCACCTAGAGATAAAAGGCCTTTTCTTTCTGCTTCTTCAATAATGTGAAGTGCAATTCTGTCTTTTGACGAATGACCTGGATTAAAAGCTTCAACTTTTGCAAAGAAGTCACCTTCAAATCCTTTTGTCATTTTATTTAATTTGATAAGAGGGGTTTTACCTATTAATTGTAAAACGTTATCAAATACTTGGATGTCTTTTTTCATAAATGCTATTTATAAGCTTTATACTTTTTTAATTCAGAAACGCAAAACCTTGCAAAACTAATACTTTTTTTTTAATTAGACATGAATACCTTCTAAATCCAGTAAAAAAGCATACTCTTGGGCATCTTCTTTTAAAGCTTCAAATCGACCAGAAGCGCCTCCATGTCCAGCATCCATATTAGTATTCAAAAACAGCTTATTGGTATTTTGTTTATGAGTTCTCAGCTTTGCTACCCATTTCGCAGGCTCCCAATACTGAACCTGAGAGTCATTTAAACCTGTAGTTACCAACAAATGCGGATAATCTTGAGTTTTCACATTATCATAAGGCGAATAGCTTTTAATATAATCATAGTAGGCTTTATCATTAGGATTTCCCCATTCATCATATTCACCTGTAGTCAATGGGATTGTATCATCTAACATCGTCGTCACAACGTCCACGAAAGGTACTTGTGAAATAATGCCATTGTACAAATAAGGTGCTTGATTAAGAATAACTCCCATCAACAAACCTCCTGCGCTTCCTCCCATGGCGTAACAATGTTCTTTTGAAGTATACTTGTTTTCTATTAAGTGTCTAGTGCAATCTATAAAATCTGTGAATGTGTTTTTCTTTTTTAATAGCTTTCCGTTTTCATACCAATCTCTTCCTAAATATTCACTTCCTCTAATATGCGCAATGACATAAATAAAACCTCTATCTAATAGACTTAATCGTATTGTTGAGAAATATGGATCTATGGTAGAACCATAACTTCCGTAGGCATATTGAAGTAAAGGTGCATTGCCGTCTAGTTTTGTATCCTTTCGTCTTACTAAAGACATTGGGATTTTAGTTCCATCTACTGCAGTTGCCCAAATACGTTCAGACGTATAATTATTTTTATCAAATTTAGGATCTAAAACTTCTTGTTCTTTTTTCACATCTCGCTCCTTGGTTCTCATATTGAAATCGATCACAGAGGCTGGATTTGTGAGCGAATTGTAACTGAATCTTAAAATTTCAGTATCAAAATCCACATTAGTTCCTGCATTAGCAGTGTAGGTTTCATTATCAAATGGCAAATAGTAATCTTGGGTTTTATCCCAACGCGTAATTCTTATTTCATTTAATCCATTTGTACGCTCACTTATAATCAAATAGTCTTTAAAAATCTCTATATCTTCAAGCAATACCTCATCGCGGTGTGCAATGACCTCAACCCAATTATCAATTCCGGTTTGAGTTTCTGGAGTCTTCATTAGTTTAAAATTGGTAGCTTTATCTTTATTTGTTAGTATATAAAATTGATCTTCAAAATGTGAAATGCTATATTCCAATCCGCGAATACGATCTTGAAATATTTTAAAACTATCATCTGGTCTATCTGCGTTTATAAAATGAAACTCATTAGTTAGCGTGCTGTAACACGCAATAACTATATATTTTCGGGATTTTGTTTTGTAAACTGCTGCTCCAAAAGTATCATCATCTTCAGTAAATACTACAACATCTTGATCTTCTGAATCGCCTATTTTATGCTTAAAAATCTCGTTTGATCTTAATGTTTGCTCATCTTTCTTAGCATAAAATAAGGTCGAATTATCATTTGCCCAAGTTGATGAACCTGTAGTGTTTTCTATAGTGTCTGAGAACACCTCATTAGTAACTAAACTCTTGATTTGCAATGTGTATTGTCGCCTTCCAGTAAGATCCATACCAAAAGTAATCATTGTGTTATCTGGACTCACACTTAAGCCTACCAGTCTAAAATAAGTATGACCCTCTGCCATTTCATTACAATCGAAAAGTAATTCTTCATCAGCCTTTAAGGTTTCTTTTCTACGTGTGTAAATTGGATAGCCTTTACCCTTTTCATATCTAACAATGTACCAATATCCATTGTATTTATAAGGCACTGAAGAGTCATCTTCCTTTATTCTCGCTTTCATCTCTTCAAAAAGCTGTACTTCAAAATCTTTTGTATGCGATGTCTCCTGCTCATAATAAGCGTTCTCCTCTTCCAAATAATCTAATACATTCTGGTCCTCTCTTTGATTGAGCCAAAAATAATTATCTATTCTTAAATCGTTGTGGAGTTCTAATTTCTTAGGAATTATTCTAGCTACGGGAGCTTCAATGTTCTTTTTCATATAAATATCTTCGGAAAATTATGCGACGGCATTTTTCTTTTTAAAAGCGTTGCAATTTAGTAATTTTGTTGTTGAACTCGATTAAACTTTTTTAATTCGCTAAAAAATTGCTCTTTTACGTCCATTTTTCATCTTTTTTTATTTCCGTAGCGATGCTATGCAATTAAAAAAAGATGAAAAATGATCAAAAAAGCACTAATTTTCACTAAAATCTAAAAAGCTTAAACGAATTCATTAATAATTTTTAATACACAATATTATGTTTGGAGATATGACAGGAATGATGAGCAAACTGAAAGAAGCTCAAAAAAAAGTAGAAGAAACAAAAGAACGTTTGCACACCGTTTTGATTGATATGAATAGTAATGACGAAAAATTAAAAGTAACTATTACTGCAAATCGTACTTTAAAAGCGATTACGATTGATGACGACTTACTTAAAGATAAAGATATGTTAGAAGATTACTTAATTCTTACGATTAACAAAGCTATTGATCGAGCGACGACGGTTCATGAAACTGAGGTTGCTGCTGTTGCAAAAGAAGGAATGCCTAATATTCCTGGAATGGATATGTTCAAGTAAACTCAAGCTTAGAGTGTTCAAACTTTTTAAAGGAGGATATTGATCTTTTAATTGTTTTGTCGCTATGTGTTGAGAATTGATACAAATTATTACATAATAAGAAAAACTATTGCTGAAATGCGGTTAAGTATTTTACCAAAAAAAATTGGTGTTAAATCAATAACTTTGATGAAAAGGTCCATTTAAACTGCAGACTAAATAATTTTAATAGAAAAACTATTATTTCTCTTTATACTGCCTATAGTTTTTTAATCTTCTTTCGTATTGTTTGCTAAAAATGCGCCATATTTTAAAATAGCTACAAAAACAACTCCACCAATAGCATTACCTAATAATGACGTGGATTGGAAGGTGAGATAATCAATAAAAGTTATTTTATCAGAAACCAAAAATCCAGCGAATATCTCAATGTTACCTACTATACTGTGATGAAGGCCAGACATGGCAATTATAAACGTAATCATATATATGATGAGTATTTTTCCCGACGTGGTTTTAGTAGAAGTAATGATCCATGACAGCAAGGCCATTAGCCATCCTGCTAAAACAGAGCTTCCTAGAATAACATCTCTAGTAAAATGATTTACATGATTGGCTAAGTTCTCAATCCCTTGATAGGAAATGACACCCAATTCAGGACCTATCCATACAATGAAGGCTCCTATTAAATAGCCTCCTACTAAATTACCAAATATAACGATGCCCCACAATGACATTAAATCACCAACCGTTTTCTTCCCACTAATCACTGGCAATGATAACAAAGAGGTCTGTTCTGTAAACAATATTGACTTTCCCAAAACCACCAATATAAAACCAAGAGGATATACAAATGATGCTAAATAAGGAATGTATTCATCTTTAATTTCCCCATTAAAAATGCTATAGACAATAGCAACCAATAAGAAGCTAAATCCTATTTCCAAGCCTGCCATAAAACTACTTAAAAAAGTAGATAATCTATTTTTACGGTATGTATCAAGTCCTTCGCAAAGTTGTTTTACTAGAATATCGTCATGATCTTCTATTTCCTTCTTTTTCGCTTTGGTCTTTACTATTTCATCTACCTCGTGCTTTTCCATAAGTTTCTGCCAACTTTAGTCTTAATAATCAATCAAGCGACTGACTTTAAAATTTTGTTATTAAAAATCTAAAACTCATTCAACGCCTCCAACAAGCGTTCATGCATAGCATCTGTATAATTCAAATGCGTCACCATACGCAACTTATTGCTTCCCATACCAATAATTCGAATATCCCTATCTGACAGTTGTTTTAAAAACTCACCTTCATCTAGATGAGACTCCAACTCAAAAATGACAATATTGGTTTCTATAGGTTCTACTTTCTTTATTATAGATAAGTCCTCTAATGCGGCACCAATCTCTTTTGCTTTTTTATGATCATCTACTAACCGGTCCATATGATGGTCCAAAGCATATAATCCTGCTGCAGCTAAATAACCAACTTGACGCATTCCTCCTCCTAATATTTTACGAACACGAATTGCCCCTTTCATAATATCGTTATTACCAACAAGAACAGATCCTATTGGGCAACCTAAACCCTTACTTAAACATACAGATATGGTATCAAATAATTGTCCATAGTCTTCAGTTGTTTCTTTAGTATTTACAAGTGCGTTCCAAAAACGTGCTCCATCCAAATGATATCCTAAATTATGTGTGTCACAAACGGTTCTAATGCGTTTCAATTCTTCAAAATCCCAACAAGCTCCTCCTCCTTTATTTGTCGTATTCTCGACCTCTACTAAGGTTGTCAACGGACTATGATAAAAATCTGGAGGATTTATGGACTCCACAACTTGTTTAGCGGTAAACATCCCACGATGACCATCTATAAGTTTGCAAGAAATTCCGCTATTAAAAGAGGCTCCTCCTCCTTCATAATTATAAATGTGCGCATATTTATCACAAATAACTTGCTCTCCAGGATTGGTGTGTAATTTTAATGCCGTTTGATTTGCCATACTTCCAGTTGGAAAAAACAGCGCTTGATCTTTACCAAACATTTTAGCTAAACGCCCCTCTAGAGCGTTAACAGAAGGGTCTTCTTTATAAACATCATCACCAACATCTGCTGTCATCATTGCGTCCAACATGCTTTTTGTTGGCTTTGTAACCGTATCGCTTCTTAAATCTATAACCATATTTAATTCTCATTATAATTGCAAAAACCACTACCAATTGGTGAACCATCGGGTATTTTTGGAGCGTTTTCTATTTTAAATTTTTCTGGGTGTTCTCTAAATTCTTTTATTAGCATTGCAAATTGAGCTGCATACTGTGATGGTTTCTTTTTATCTGCAAGATAATCTCTAGATAATGAATTTATAGCATCATTTGCTTTTGCTTTCACTTGAAATATAGATTGATCACTTACTGCTAAATTCATTACATGTAGCAAAACACGCTCATTAATTAATTGCTGAATCTCATCTTTATAAACATCATTATATCGCTTTCCAAAGGAAGCCTCTAAAACGTGTTGTAATAGGTCGTCAAACCCTAATTGTTTGTTATCTAAACTTTTTTGCTGAATTATGCGATTAGCGCGTTGAGAGTTTAGTAATAATTTCAAGGTCATATCGCTCGCTGTGACTGCCGCACTCATGGGATCAAAAGCGACTCCTGTTTTTCCTTTGAAAGATTCTCGCGTTCTACTGTAACCATAAGCTCGTGGTGGGAAGAGTTTTAATGTTGACTTCGGAATGGCTAACGCTTCCGCTGAAATAGTAGTTAAGATTTGTTCTAAAGTTTCTTTTTGCGTCTTTACATCAACAGGTTTTACAATAGTTTGTCCATCACCTTTCACCGCGTAGTTATAATCTAATCCGCCAATAACTTTCGTCGCTGCTTCCACTTGAAAGCGATGGAAAAAATAAAGAGGTACAAACACATCTTCTAAAACCGAATACGGTTCTCCATCACGAATGTTTTCCACAGAAAAATTTGAAATCGCTTGCGCTCTTAAGGTCATTAGGTTTTCTAATTCTTGTGAAGCACTTTTACCATTATCCCAAAGATGTGCAAATTGGTGTGCCCCACCTTCCGCTCTGGCATCAGAATCTGATATGAATTGCAAACCAGAAGTATTCGCATCACTTAAAATAGTGTTTAATTTATCTTTCTCGATAGTATTAGCATCAAATTCAGAATACGAATACGCGACAGTTACCTTATCCCAAGCTCCTATTCCAACAGCATAAGCATTTGAAAAGTCGATATTTCCGTTGGTAATAGAAATCGCAGGATGCGGATAATCCATAACAGACGATCTACCATTTGCACTTGCAGCAAAATTATGTGTAAACCCAATTGTATGACCAACTTCATGCGCACTCAATTGTCTAATTCTCGCCAAAGCCATATCTAACATAGGTTGATAATTATCATCACGCTCTGCAAAAGGTTTATCCATCAAGGCTTGCGCTATCAAAAAATCCTGACGAATACGTAAACTCCCTAAACTCACGTGCCCTTTAATAATTTCTCCAGTTCTAGGATCGACAACACTTCCTCCATAACTCCAACCTCGTGTAGAACGATGTACCCATTGAATCACGTTGTAACGACAATCCATAGGATCTACATTATCTGGTAACATTTTAACTTGAAACGCCTCTTTAAATCCTATAGACTCATAGGCTTGATTCCACCAACTCGCTCCTTCCAATAAAGCAGAACGCACTGGTTCTGGAGTTCCGGGATCGAGATAATAGATAATAGGTTTTTTAGCTTCACTCATAAGAGCACTTGAATCTTTCTTTTCTAAACGGTGACGAATGATGTATCGTTTTCTAATAGGATCTTGAATTGGTGTCGCATAATCTAAATAAGACATAGATATCGCTCCACTTCTCGCATCAAACTCTCGCATTTTATATCCATCATCTGGCAACTCTATAAAACTATGATGTTGTATAACGCTCACTAATGAAGACGTTGGTGTAACGCTTTTAATATTTTT
The DNA here is from genome assembly GCF_000425305.1 of Psychroserpens burtonensis DSM 12212. Lineage (GTDB taxonomy): Bacteria > Bacteroidota > Bacteroidia > Flavobacteriales > Flavobacteriaceae > Psychroserpens > Psychroserpens burtonensis. Next base: position 73,619 of record NZ_AUDE01000010.1, on the reverse strand, counting down.
CCCCTTAGGTTCACCTTTAAAAGTTAATAATGCTTCAAATTCTATATTTTTAGGGAAAGCTTTTGTTCTATCCAAGGATAAAGCACTTTTGCTTAAGTCTAGTTTGTAAGAACCTTCTCCTTTTAACCGATTTTCAACACCGTGAGCATCTTGCATTAAAAATGATGTGAGGTCAATAATGTAGGTTCCATTATTGTTTTCTATGATTTTAAAACCAAAAATTACGGATTGTGCAAAAGCTTGCTCTATACTTTTTTTCTCCAACTCATTATTTGTAATAGCTCTATAATCTAAATTAGGCTGAACGAGTAACAATTTATTACCAGCCTTTTTAAATTTAACTAATCGTTCTCCTCCTAACTGTCCTCTATCTAATCCAATATCATTGGATCCAACTCCAGTTGCTAAAGAATTAGCATATAAAAATTCTTTATCTAAATCCTTTACTTCTAAATAGATCTTGTCTGTAGATTCTTCATAATGGAAATCAAAAAACCCATTGTAGTCTTTTAATTTTTTGGAATCTAATTTCTGTGAGAACACATTGAGAATAAGAAAAAATGTAATGGCGCTAAGAATAAACTGTTTCATATTATTTTTAAAGGTATAAATTTACTTATTTTTTGTCTTAATTATAATTGAGATCTATTAAAATAATAGGTATCTCAGTTATTGTAAAACTTATGGTTCTAGATTTAAGTTTGTTTCTGTAGTAATTATCAAAAATTGTTCTTTAAAACCTATCCTTGATGTCTTCTGTACCAGACTGTTTTCTAAAACTATATTTATTAGTCTTGAAGTAAAAAGAAAATCTCTTAAAAACTACAAGTCTAAACTAAATACTATAAGTCGCCCTTTGAGAAAAAAGACATCAATTCACTTAAAGAAGATCAGAGACAGGTACATCTGGTTGAATAAGAAATTCCAGAATACTAAGTAGCACTTACAATTAATAGATCTACAGTAAATAGACATTGGCGTTATAAGTATGAACAGCAAGACAGATTATAACGTTACTTTGGTCCACTTTACGGAAGTTAAAAGAAAACGAGGCTATTATAGAAGATATTTTTACTCACCTAGATTATATCAAAAGCTATTTATAAAACATTGAAACAAGACTAGCATCACCATCTTGATAGAGCTCTAACCCTTGTTAAAGCAAACCATATTAGAAGTTTAAAAGGGTTTTACTAATTAGATTTTGAACCTTATATTGTAAGGTTAGACAAATGTTTCTTTTTTAAAAGAACTGTCACTTTCATTCCTTTACACATAGAAATTTATCAAGACTTTAAACAATTGACTTATATATCTTAGAACTAAACATATTGAGGTTTTAATTTTTTCTCTAGAATATAAATATTAATTTTACTGAAAATTATTCATAATGATAACATCAGATCAAATTAAAGATCTCAATACACGCCTCGATAAACTTAGGCACTATCTTTGACATAGATGCTAAATTAATAGAGATTTCTAACGAAGAGGAACAAACCTTTGATCCTAACTTTTGGAACAACTCAAAGGAGGCCGAATTAATCATGAAATCCTTGAGAACAAAGAAGGCTTGGGTTCAGGATTATAAAACATCTCAAACGCTTGTTGAAGATTTGGAAGTTGTTTATGAATTCTTTAAAGAAGATGAAGCTACTGCAGAAGATGTACAAAGCAGATTTGACAAAGCGTTATTACTTATAGAAAAATTAGAGTTCAAAAATATGTTATCTGAAGAAGGTGACTCGCTTAGTGCTGTGCTTCAAATTACTGCTGGTGCTGGGGGAACAGAATCTTGTGATTGGGCTAGCATGCTCATGCGTATGTATTTAATGTATGCTGAAAAAAGTGGATTTAAAGTCAAAGAACTCAACTTCCAAGGTGGTGATGTTGCTGGCATTAAAACCGTAACTATAGAAATTGAAGGCGATTATGCCTTTGGATGGCTTAAAGGTGAAAATGGTGTTCACAGATTGGTAAGAATTTCTCCTTTTGATAGTAATGCGAAACGTCATACAAGTTTTGCTTCGGTATATGTATATCCTTTAGTAGATGATACTATAGAAATTGATATCAATCCTGCAGATATAGAAATTACTACTGCACGTTCAAGTGGTGCTGGTGGACAAAATGTTAACAAGGTTGAAACCAAAGTACAATTAACTCACAAACCAAGTGGAATACAAATTTCATGTTCTGAAACACGTTCGCAACACGATAACAGATCCCGTGCTATGCAAATGCTAAAATCTCAGCTTTACGAAATAGAGTTACAAAAGCAATTAGCACAGCGTGATGATATTGAAGCTGGAAAAATGAAGATTGAATGGGGAAGTCAGATTAGAAATTATGTGATGCATCCTTACAAATTGGTTAAAGATGTGCGTTCTGCGCATGAAACTGGAAATGTAGATGCAGTTATGGATGGTGATATTGAACCGTTCTTAAAAGCGTATTTGATGATGATGGGACAAAAAGAGGAGAATCCAAACCAGTTATAATTTAAATAAATAAGACTCTCGCTTTCTCGGGAAACAAATATGATTACAATACTTCACAACCCAAGATGTAGTAAATCTAGAGAAGGATTAAGCCTTTTAGAAAATTCTGGCAAAGATTTTGGAGTTATAAAATATTTGGATGAGCCAATTTCCGAAAGCGCGTTGAAAAATATCATTTCACTTTTAAAGATTAAGCCCATTGAATTAGTTCGTAAGAATGAAGCCATTTGGAAATCTGATTTCAAGGGTATAACGTTATCAGATGCTCAAATTATTAAAGCTATGGTAAGACATCCAAAATTAATAGAACGTCCAATTGTTATCAATAGTAAGAAAGCTGCGATTGGTCGTCCACCACAAAACATATTAAACATTATTTAATTAAAAAAAAATGAAAACATTACTTATCTCAATTTTTTGCTCTGTTATATTTATTAGCAACGGATTTTCTCAAGCTGCGGAAGAAAAGCAACGACTCAAATACGAAGCTGAAATGGAACAGAAAAAAAAGGAATACATCAATGATTTTGTTACTACACTAAAAGTTGATGATTTTCAAAAAGAAATAATAAAACAACAAATGGAGTCCTATTTCGAAGAGTTCAAAAAAATCAATATGCTTGGACTGCAAGAGTTTGAAAGAAAAACATATGTTCAAAATTTAGACGACTCTCACTTTTCTGACTTAAAAGCAATGATTACTGAAGACCAGATGTCTAAAATCATGAATGCACTGAAAGGCAAATGGGACCCTAAAGAAGAAGAAAAAAAGAAAAAACGTAAGAAGAAAAATAAATCTTAGTATTTTGAACTTCAATTAATGTGTAAATAACTAAATTAAGAGTCACTCTCTTGTCTAATAAACGATCTAATAGCCAACAGGAGGATAAGTTTCTCATTAAAAAAAAGCATAATTAAAAACAAAAAAGGAAACCGACTTGGTTTCCTTTTTTTAGTTTATTTAAATTAAACGTTTTATACCCTAGTTGCAGTATCACGCTTAGCTTTCTTCTCTTCTTTAATTTCATTTAAACGCTCAATAAGCGAACCACCTATCCAATAAGGAACTATAAATGTGATGAGAAAAATCATCAACCAGAATCCTAAAGTTAAGATACCTAAAAAAGCTAAAAATCCTAAATATTGATCAAATTCAAACATGTGTTTATTTTTTGTTATCGCAAAGGTATAATAAAGAGATTTGTTTTGCAACAGGAAATTTGAGAATTATTAACAGGCTAATAAAAAAAATTAAGAATATATATTTTAAGTTATTGCTCTTAATTTGTGGCGTATTATAAGTATCTCCTTTAGTAAATATAAACAGTAAAAAATCCACTTGGATTTCTATAATTAAGTTTGAAGAAGCAATATACTATTAGTATTTTTAATACTAAATTATTGTTTATCAAATAATTAAAACTAAACTCAAACTTAATAGCTCACTACGTAGTACTACGTAATATTAGTGTTAAGTACATCAAATAAAACTTAAAATTTAACCTATCTTTAATTTTTAAGTCTAAACTAGACTTTCATACTCCATTCACTTGAGTTGATATAAGACGACTCTTGAAAAAATTTCAACCTGATGAATCACACTGCAACTATTGTGCTAGTATTGTTGTTTACTTCAGCTAATCTGTTTGCCCAAATAGGAACTAGTTCAACAAATCAAAATACTACTGCTACCGCTATACCTTTCTTAAATCAACAACTGAGTTTCGATATTGAGGGAGAAGCTCCTGGTGATGAAAGTGGGATATCTGTTTCACTTTCAGCAGATGGAGAACGAGTTGCTATTGGTGCAAACGTTAATAATGGTGGATACGTGAGGTTATATAACTGGGATGGCTCAACATGGGTACAAATGGGATCTGATATTGATGGAGAAGCTATAGGTGATCAAAGTGGCTATGCCGTTTCTATTTCTGCTGATGGCACACGAGTGGCTATTGGAGCTCGCGATAATGATGGTAATGGCACTAATGCTGGTCACGTGCGACTATATGAATGGAATGATTCAAAATGGGTTCAAACAGGAGCAGATATTGATGGAGAAGCTGCTGGTGATCAAAGTGGCTATGCTGTTTCTCTTTCTGCCGATGGCACACGGGTGGCTATTGGAGCACGAGGTAATGATAGTAATACTGGACACGTGAGGCTTTATGATTGGGATGGCTTAGCATGGGTACAAACAGGAACAGATATTAACGGAGAGACTGCGGGTGACTGGAGTGGCTATTCAGTTTCACTTTCTGCTGACGGCTCACGCGTAGCTATCGGATCCATACTTAACACTAGTAACACTGGGCGCGTGAGGCTTTATGAATGGAATGGCTCAGCATGGGTACAAACCGGTGCTAATATTAACGGAGAAGCTGAAGGTGACGCTAGTGGATGGTCCATTTCGCTTTCTGCCGACGGCACGCGAGTTGCTATTGGAGCAGTATTTAATGCTAGTAAAGACATTAGTAGTGGACATGTGCGTCTATATGATTGGAATGGCTCGTCATGGGCCCAAGTAGGAGCTGATATTAACGGAGAAGCTGCAGGTGATTGGAGTGGCTTTTCTGTATCTCTCTCTGCTAATGGCACACGAGTTGCTATTGGAGCACTACTTAATGATGGTAATAGCGATAATACTGGACACGTTAGGCTATATGACTGGAATGGATCAGCATGGGTGCAAACAGTAACAGATATCGACGGAGAGGCCGCAGATGACTATAGCGGATCCTCTGTTTCCCTTTCTGCTGATGGCACACATTTAGCTATTGGAGCAGCCGGTAATAGTTCTTCTGCTGGGCACGTTCGAATATTTCAGTAACTTCCAATATTATTTTATATAGATTATTTACTTAAAAAAGGCGCTCAAAAAATGAGATAAAAAACTTATACATCCTCTTGAGTAGTTCCTTTTTCTTCTTTTTAGTTAGTTACCTGTTTAAATAAGAGAAGCTTAAATTAACAAGCGATTTTAATTATATCAAATTTAATATCAAAACATACTATGATTATTAGGTTCTAAAAACAGACATAAACTTTAAAATCCATACATACAAATAGTTCTTTTATATTTGTATATCAATCAAATAGACTATAAATAATTGGTTCTAATTTCCGCAGTAATAAACAAAAAAAAACCCTCCTAAAAAACAATCAAAAACCATAACTTTGCGATAATAAAAACACAACACGAATTATGGAGTTTAGAATAGAGAAAGATACGATGGGTAACGTAAATGTGCCTGCAGACAAACTTTGGGGCGCGCAAACAGAACGTTCTCGTAACAACTTTAAAATTGGTGCAGCAGCATCCATGCCGTTAGAAATTGTTTATGGATTTGCTTACCTAAAAAAAGCTGCTGCTTTCACGAATTGTGAGTTAGGTGTTTTGGCAAGTAAAAAACGTGATTTGATTGCTCAAGTTTGTGAAGAGATTTTAGAAGGGAAGCATGATGATCAGTTTCCGTTAGTGATTTGGCAAACGGGTTCTGGTACTCAAAGTAACATGAACGTTAATGAAGTTGTAGCTAATAGAGCACACCAAATTGCTGGAAAAGTGATTGGTGAAGGAGAGAAAATGATACAGCCAAATGATGATGTGAATAAATCACAATCGTCTAATGATACATTTCCAACGGGAATGCATATTGCTATTTATAAAAAAATTGTAGAGACTACAATGTCTGGTGTTATTCAATTAAGAAACACATTACATCAAAAATCAATAACATTTAAAAATGTAGTTAAAATTGGTCGTACGCATTTAATGGACGCGACACCTTTAACATTAGGTCAGGAATTTTCAGGATATGTATCGCAATTAGATCACGGTTTGAAAGCCTTAGAAAACACCCTTCCACATCTAAGTGAATTGGCTCTAGGTGGCACTGCAGTTGGCACAGGTCTAAACACACCTGAAGGTTATAGTGAATTGGTTGCAGATTATATCGCAAAATTTACAGGGTTCCCTTTTATTACCGCAGTAAATAAATTTGAAGCACTTGCTGCTCACGATGCTTTAGTAGAAACACATGGTGCTTTAAAGCAGTTAGCAGTGTCGCTAAATAAAATCGCAAATGATATTAGAATGATGGCTTCTGGACCGAGAAGTGGGATTGGCGAAATCATTATTCCTGCAAATGAACCGGGAAGTTCTATTATGCCAGGAAAAGTAAATCCTACGCAATGTGAAGCCTTAACAATGGTTTGTGCTCAGGTTATGGGTAACGATGTTGCTGTAACTGTTGGTGGCATGCAAGGTCATTATGAACTTAATGTGTTTAAACCTATGATGGCTGCAAATGTGTTACAGAGCGCTCAATTACTTGGTGATGCATGTGCAAGTTTTGAAGAGCACTGTGCTGCTGGTATAGAACCGAATCATGAAGTGATCAAACAGTTACTAAATAACTCATTAATGTTAGTTACTGCACTTAATACTAAAATTGGCTATTATAAAGCTGCTGAAATCGCAAATACAGCTCATAAAAACGGAACCACATTAAAAGAAGAGGCTGTAAACCTTGGTTATGTTACCGCTGAGGATTATGACGAATGGGTAAAACCTGAGCTTATGGTTGGCACTTTAAAATAGTCTACAAGCCACATAATTAAACGATTAAAACACTAAAAACATCCATGAAAAACTACTTTATGGGTGTTTTTAATTATATTAGCAATCTAAATTTAAAACTATGAAACTAAAATTACTCAGCTTATTTACCATCATTAGTGCTTGTGCTCTAATGAATGCTCAAACTACTTTTGAGCCAAAGGTTACTATTGATTCCGATACAGGTGACAATCCCTACACAATGGCAACGGGACTTATTGATGATGATGCCTTTTTAGATATTATTGTTGGTACAGATGTTGACAATACGCTTATATGGTATAAAAATAATGGGGATGAAACGTTTACAAAACAAACCAATACTCCAAATACTATGGCCGGAGTTGGCGGACTTAAATTGGTTGATTTAAATAATGACACGTTTGTCGATATTTTAATTACTGCCTACTCATCAGATTTTGTGGCATGGTATGCTAATGATGGACTGGGAAACTTTGGTACTGAGCAAATTATCGCTACTGTACTTGGTGCTAGTGGTTTATTTGTTGGAGATATCGATGGGGATACAACTCCAGATGTTGCAGTAACATCTTACGATAATAACGAAGTTGTCTGGTTTGCAAATAATGGCTCTGGTGTTTTTGGAACCGCAAATTTGATAGATAACACCTTATCAAGTCCTGGAGCTGTAAATATGAAAGATATTGATGGTGACGGTGATTTAGACGCTTTAGTAGCTACTGCGGTTTACGATGGTAACGATGTTGTTAAAATTTTCACTAATAATTTTGTTCCTAGTGGTACAGTTTCATTTGCTGATGACATGCCTACTGTTGCAACAGGAAAGACAGGCATCTTTAACGCCACTTTTGAGGATCTTGATGGAGATGCTGACTTAGATATTCTTGTTACAGAAATATCATGTGGTGGTTGTGTCGTAGGTAATTTATATTGGTATGAAGATAACGGTTCAGGTTTTACAGAAACAACGTTTACAACATCTATAATAAATCCATCTGTAGCTCAACATCAAGATTTAGATAACGATGGCTTAAAAGATATTATTTTAAGTAGTGGTTCTTCTGGTGCTGGAAATGATATTGTTTGGTTTAAAAACAATGGTGGTACCTACGGAAGCGAGCAAATAATTGATGCAACTTCTAGTCAAGCGTTTGTTTACAACGTTGCAGATTACGATGTGGATGGAGATTTAGATATTGTCAGTTGTGCATACAACCAAGATCAACTAAACTATTTTGAGAATTTAAGAGTCTCAAAAACAAATGCCTTAATTTTAACTGGAGTTTTTGATGGTTCTCTCGCTGGAGGAACACCAAAAGGTGTTGAAATATTTGTTACAGAAAATATTCCAGATTTAAGTGTATTTGGACTAGGAAGCGCAAATAATGGTGGCGGAAGTGACGGACAAGAATTCACATTCCCAGCAGTTGCTGCAACAACAGGTGAATACATTTACATATCCAGTGAAGATCCACAGTTTGCAGCTTTCTTTGGACAACCAGCAGATTACACAAGTACAGCAATGGGTATAAATGGTGATGACGCAGTTGAATTATTTGAAAATGGAGTAGTCATAGACACTTATGGAGATATTAATACTAATGGCGATGGTGAAGTTTGGGATTATACAGATGGTTGGGCTTACAGAGTGGATGTTACAGGTCCTGATGGTGCTACTTTTGTACCCGGAAACTGGACGTACAGTGGTATAAACGAGTTAGAAGGAGGAACAGATAATGCATCTGCATCGACTCCTTTTCCTATTGGAACATACGCAGCGACATTATCGATAACTAATGTGAACTCTACTGCTAGTTTTAGCATGTATCCAAATCCAAATAATTCAGGAATTATTAATATCAACACCTATTATACTGGAGATATGAAATTAGAGATTTTCGATGCTTTAGGTAAAAGCATCCTGAGTGAAAAGCTAACCAACAATACAGTTGATATTTCGGCTTTAAGCCCAGGTTTATATCACGTTAGTTTGACCCAAAACAATGTAATTACGAACAAGAAATTGATAGTTTACTAATACTTGAAATTAAAATATATTTATACTTGATTGATTTTTTTAGTATAAATAATGAATCTTAAAAAGGTAGCAATATACAATTGCTACCTTTTTAATTTTTACTATTTTAGACCTACTATTACGTCCAATTTGTTTGAAATAAAACTTACAGATGATAAAGTGCTATTAATTATAAAAATATTCATGCATGTCTTTACTCATTACCAACATTAAAGAATTACTACAAGTAAGAGAAACCAACGTTACTATAGTAAAAGGAAAAGACATGAAAATCTTGCCTACACTAAAAAATGCTTATGTTTTTATTGAACATGATACTATAGTAGAATATGGTAGTATGGAGGATTGTAATAACATTGAAGCAGATGAAGTGATTGATGCGACAGGTAAAATTGTATTACCTACTTGGTGTGATTCTCATACCCATATTGTGTATGCAGGCGACAGAACGCAAGAATTTGTAGATCGTATTAATGGTCTTTCTTATGAAGACATTGCCAATCGTGGTGGAGGGATTTTAAATTCTGCAGAAACGTTACAAAACACCTCAGAAGATGATTTGTACAATCAAGCTTCCAAGCGATTAACCGAAGTTATAAAATTAGGTACAGGTGCCATAGAAGTAAAATCCGGTTATGGTCTCACAATTGAAGCAGAACTAAAAATGCTTCGTGTTATTAAGCGATTAAAACATAACTTCCCAATTAGCATTAAACCGACATTATTAGCAGCTCATGCACTACCAAAAGCGTTTAAAGACGATAAGAAAGGATTTATTGATTTGGTTGTTAATGAGATGATTCCAGCAGTTGCCAAAGACAACTTAGCAGATTATATTGATGTCTTTTGCGAGAAAGGCTATTTTAATCTAGAGGATACTGAACGTGTTTTAAAAGCAGGAATAGAACATGGCATGACGCCAAAAATACATGTCAACCAATTTAATGCTTTTGGAGGTGTTGCACTTGGCGTTAAATACAACGCACTTTCTGTAGATCATCTAGAAGAACTCAATAGCGTTGATATTACGGCTTTACAGCAGTCTAATACGATAGCTGTGGCGCTTCCGTCATGCTCGTATTTTTTAAGTATTCCTTACACTCCAGGTCGAGCAATTATAGACGCGGGATTACCATTGGCTTTAGCCACAGACTACAATCCAGGCTCTACACCTAGTGGAAATATGAATTTCGTAGTTTCTACGGCATGCATTAAAATGAAATTAACGCCGGAAGAAGCCATAAATGCAGCGACTATAAATGGCGCATACGCGATGGGTATTTCTAATCTTTACGGAAGTATTTGTAGAGGAAAAAAAGCCAACTTGATTATTACTAAGAAACTTCCTAGCTACTACCACTTACCTTATGCTTTTGGTGATAATGCTATTGAAACTGTTATAATTAATGGTGAGAAATTTTAATTTGTCTGAAACTAAAATACTTTCAAAATGAATCGTAAAAGAAATTGTTCAGTTGACCTTTAACAAGTTTAGGAAGATAAGAGAATTATATATAGCTCAACTTTCTCAATAATTTATAAATAAAAAAAACCCGGAAGCTCAATTGAACTTCCGGATCTATAACCTAAACTATATTATATTTATCTCAGTGTAAATTCTGAAGATGAAATCAATTCTTTGTTATTAAATACGTTAACAATATAACGCCCTTTTTCAAAGTCATCATTTGGAGCAACGAACTCACAAATATTCAAATTCCTATTTTCATAATTAAACTTGCTAATTAAGCTATAATTTAAAACCGTGTCATCAAATTGGATTTGCTCGTTAGAACCTAACACATTGTTTTTAGGGTCTAAAACCTGAACATATAATTCTTTATCACCAGCACCAACTAATCTATTTTTAGCAACCGTATAGCACACTCTAATTTTATCACTACGACCAGCTCTTTCTGTAGGTATTAATTTACCTGAGCTTCTCTCTATAACCCCAAACCCCTTAAGATCTGTTGTTTGTAAAACAGCTGCATTTTCTACCACTTCTGCTAATTGTGAATTTTGAACTAACAGTGAATCTGTAAAGACTGTACGTTCTGCTAATTGCACATTTGTACTATCTAAAGAAGACGCTAAAAATGAGTTTTCAACTTTGAGATTATCATTTTCAGTCATTAAAACAGTCATTTCCTCCTGCAAAGCCATGAATTTCTTTTTGTATCTCCATAAGCTACTTACACTATTTTGAGAAATTTTCAATGAATCCATTAAACCTTGAATTCGCCCTCTAGCTTCTTCTAAACGCTCATTAGAAACTTCATTATCAGCAATAGCAACATCATATTGTTTAGCCATTGTACTTAAATCTGCCATTACTTGCTCCTTTTCACGAGTTAAAGAGGCTTCGTTTTCTTTTTTCTCGTTGTAAAGTTTCGATGTATAAAACCCGGTACCTAGAAATAATACAACTAATATTCCTAAAGCAATTTTTAATCCTGTACCCTTACTATTTGAATTTTCCATAAGTCACTTTTTGTTTAAATTATTTTAAAATTTAATATTCCAATTTTAGTTAGTAGTTATTGAAGTTGAAAATAAAAAAACTGTACTTTTATTACGCCAAAATTAATCATTTTTGTTAATGGATAACTTAAAACTTTTTACAACTTCAGAATTAAATTTAGTTCTGAAAAAACGCCCCAAGGAAACCAAACTAGGAGAACATATTGTATTACTTCCAAACTTCAATGATATATACGAGCAATTGTTAAAATTAGACGTCACCTATGTTGTTTTTGGCATAAAAGAAGATATAGGTGTCTTCTCAAACTACGGTAATGCTGGAACTTCAAACGCTTGGGACGCCACAAAGAATATTTTTTTAAACACGCAAAGTAATGCGCATACCTATGCTAAAAAGATAGCAATTTTAGGGAGTTTAGAATTTCCGAAGTATCAAGAGTTACTCAACCAATTAGATCAAAACAATAAGAAAGATATTGCAAAAACACGTAAAAAGGTTACTAAAATTGATGAAGCTGTCTCCTACTTAGTCTCACAAATCGTGAGTGCTGGTAAAATTCCAATCATTATTGGAGGTGGTCATAATAATGCCTACGGAAATATTAAAGGCACATCACTAGCGCTTAAAAAATCTATCAACGCTATAAATTTTGACGCTCACCACGATTTTAGAGCTGAGGAAGGTCGTCACAGCGGTAATGGATTTAGTTATGCTTATGCTGAAGGGTTTTTAAAATACTATTTCATTTTTGGTTTGCATGAAAACTATACGTCTGATACTATTTTTAAAACATTAGAAAGGCTCAAAGCTATTCAATACAATACGTTTGAAAGTATGATGGTAAGAGGGGAAAAGTGTTTTGACGCTGAAATGGAGAAAGCCAACGAACATATCTCATCAAAACACTTTGGCTTAGAAATAGATTGTGATGCTATACAAAATGTTCCAAGCAGTGCGATGACTCCTAGTGGGTTTTCAGTAAATAAAGCAAGAGCATTTGTAAATTATTTTGGAAAACAAGAGCACGTGTCGTATTTACATATCTGTGAAGCTGCACCTACCAGAGAAACCGAAACACAAGTAGGTAAACTCATCTCATATCTCATCACAGATTTTATTAGAGCACATGAAAGCATTTGAGATTATACCGTTTGATCATAGATATGCGAAAAGCTTCTATGATTTAAATATAGAGTGGCTACAAACGTATTTCTATGTAGAGCCCTTTGATGAGGAAGTCTTGAGTAAGCCTGAAACTTATATCATTAATAAAGGCGGTCATATCTTTTTCGCAAAATCTGATGATACCGTTTTAGGTACTGTAGCTTTGATGCCAACGAATGATCCTTTCGTTTTTGAACTGACTAAAATGGCTGTTTCACCACATCAACGTGGACAAAAAATAGGACAACAACTACTCCAACATTGTATTGATTTTGCGAAAGAGAATAATTTTAAGGCACTCATGCTTTACTCTGCTACCAAATTAGAGAATGCCATTTACATTTATAGAAAATTTGGATTTATCGAATTACAACTAGAGACGGCTTGTCCTTATAAGCGAAGTGATATTAAAATGGAGCTAAAATTGTTGGCGAATATCATTCCTGTCAATACAGGAATCTAATGATATGTTCAAAAATAGATTCTTCAATACGTGCGAAATGACAAGCTCATAGAGAACCTGTTAAGATGATATCTAACTCGCGACAATATTTTGTATCGTCTTCACATAAGGCTACCAAAGTCGCTATCAACAATTGATTTACATTTTCATCATTAGGATAAATTGCTTGAGCTAACTTAAACTCAGAATACGCGCCAACTAAATTATTCTCTATCCATCTATTTTTGTCAGCTTTCATTAAAAATTGATATGCAATTTTATCAGATTGCTGATTGCGTTTTTCTATAGGGTTTCTTCTATTATAATTGTAATTAGTAAACTCGGGAACTTTATAATATAAACCAAATGTAACTAATACAACTAACAGTAAACTTAAACCAATATAAACTTCTCTCTCGTTTTTTGAAGGTTGGAGCTTAAACTGTCTATTAAATGTTATGAGTGTTTTGTCTGTTGTTCGTCGCTTTCTTTTAAAAAAAACTTTTTTTTGGTCGTTCTTTATTAGTCCAAGAAATCTTATTAAATCCAGTATAAGCTCCATAATTTATTTTACTTATACGTCTAATAATCAATGCTTTTGTTACTAAAAACCGATAAAATAGTATTATGGATTCCGCATCAAGTGCAGAATAACACAACCTTTACTTCTGATTTTCATCTAAACTCTTTAAAGAATCTAACTTACGCTGTAATGCTTCTATTTCCGGAGTGTTTTTGTTTACTTTAGGAATTACAGTCAACGAATCTACCATTTTTTGCAAATCTTCATCTGTCATCTCGTTTTCATAGTAATAACCAATCCCCTCACTTGCTCTCCAAGCTTCACTTAGTTGGTTATACACTTCTCTATCCCAAGTACTAGGATGCTTGACATCAATCCAAATAACATCCCGATACTCACTATCAATCAATACTAAATCTGGAGTTGCAGAGCCATCAAATTGTTTTGCCTCGGTATCACTGATTGCAGATATAGTTCCTAAAAAGAACATGCGTTTTCTACCTGCAATATCTTTTATATAAGGTCTGAATTCAACAGGTGTGTTTGCTGTCCAATCTATTTCTTTTTTGGATTCCTTAACTTTTTGCGGCATGGCAGAAACCCCAGCATACCCTTGCTTTTTTGAAGCATGATCATAGTAGTAAATTTCATCTCGTCCATCTGCCGGAATAAATACGCTATAACTTAAACTGGTGCGCTCATCACCAATAGGTTCTAAGCCAAACCAGTGGTACAAACCACTATAAGCATCACTTTCTGAACCTGCAAAATCGAAATCGGTAACATAAGGTTGTTGATTTTGATCTTTTGGCATTTTTGGAATTTTAACCGCTGTTAACATATTCCAAGGTAAGGGATCACTAAATCCTCCAAGAAATTTTAAAGACTCCGCTTGTAAACGTGATACTTTTTCAGCTAACGTATTTTGTTTGGTTAAATAGGGATAGTTCTTTGTTTCTTCGGGTGAAATATAAGTTCCTTTGCCAATAGCGATACGTTCTAAATAATCATTCATATCGTGCTCACCATTCTCAATAACCATGACACCTCCAAAACTAGGATACGGAAAGAAAAAACCTTTCCATTTTATTAAACTCACCACTTGAACCCATTCTCCAGAATCATTTTTCATATAAAATGTATCACTAGGTTCATAATTGACAAGCATCCATGGATTGAAACGCTGTACTACAGCATTATAAGTGTTGCGGCTAAATTTTAAAGTTTCCCCAATTGAAAAGGTTACCGGAATTCTATTTTCATTAGAAAAACGAGGAAAAGGTGTTGTACTAGAAACCGAAAACACTTCTTCTGTATTATCACTTATTTGCTGAAATGTATAATTCTCTGACGGTTGAATAGCCATCGTCCATTTGTTTTCATTCTCTACACGCACTAAATGTGGCAGAGATATATCTTTCGTCTCACCAACGCTCTCATTGGCCATCGTGAAAATATTTTGTAAGGGTTGAATACGTTCATTTTGTGTTACTGGCAATTCATTAATTTCAACTTTATTTAAATCATTAAAAACGTTGTATGTTTTCATATAATCATACATCTTAAAATGCCATCCAGCGCTATAGATTAAACCAAAAAACAACATGAGTAATGCCAGAATACCTAAGCGTTTTCCTGTACTAGCAGAGTTACGAAATCTTCTAAGTCCAAAAAATAAGACCACCAGACTTAATAGAATGATGAAGATATATTTCCGAAGAAATAATAATCCAGGTTGGTAATCATCTCTAAATGCAAATAATGCAATGAGTAGGATTAAACCTAATAAGATGGTTATAAATTTTTGCTTTGCTCCCTTGTTCCAGTATGATTTTATCATAGTATCCTGTTGTCATTGCAAGTCACACTTTTTATAGTGTTATGGCAATCTATGTATTAGTTTTAACTATTTAATAATGAGATCCTGAAACAAGTTCAGGATGGTAATACTTATTACATTAAACCCTTATCCTTCAAACGGTCCCGAGCCGATTTCTCTTCAACTTTGGATTTAGGTTCCGCTTTAATTTCTTCTTTAGCCTCTTCAACAGCCTTAACATCCCTGCTTTTTAAGTCTTCTATGAAGTCTTTACCTTTTTCAACTGCGTTATCAAACTTACCTTCTAATGATTCGCTCTGCTCTTCTAAAACCTGTCCCGACCTCAATACTAAATTAGCGACATAGGTACCTATTAAAGTTCCTGCAGCAAAAGAAGCAAATGCAGAAATCCCTAAGTAACTTCCAAATATTGAAATTGGGGTAAAGAACTCCACAATCAATGCGGCAATTAAAACGACAGTAACCACAAAAATAAGACGTGGTAAAAATGCTTGCTGATAGATAAATCCTTTTTTACTATCTGCTGCCATTTGCAATTCTTTACTATTCACCAATTTATTTACAAAACGGTACATCCCGTTACCGTTGGATTCTCTCCAATACAAGAAAATTCCGAATAAAATGGCTATGATAAAGATTATAATGTCTGCTCCCATAGTTTAAAAAGTTAAAAGTTGGAAGTACGAATTTTGAAGTGTCGCACTCAACTTAAATTAATATTATTTTATTTTGTCATTCTGCGCTGCGAAGCAGAATCTATTTTATTTACCAATCGAAGGATAGGCCATTAGTAACTGCTATCTATCACGTAACTTCCTTTTTTGTTTGAAATGATTTAAGTAAAATATTGATGGTAATTACCGTTCATAATTTTCAAGACTCCGCATCAAGTTCAGAATGACAACTATCTACTAAAGTTAGTCTAAAAAATCAAATATTGTTACTAATTGTTTCAATCACCCAGTCTTTTAAAGAATCATCCCAAGTTATATATTGTTTGTAAAACTCTTCTTTGTCATACCAATATAAAAACAAAACATCTTTTGGTGAGATATTAACCAACAGCTTCCAGATCAAATCTTGATGTTTTGGATGCAAACTTGAATGTGGTTCATGCATCGCTTCAAATAAATCATCATCTACAATATCTGATATTTTATATTGATTACTTGTTTCTAACTTTTCTAAATAGCGCTCAACGCTCATGACCTTTTTACGAGTGTCGATGTCGACTTTATTTAAATAACTTTTAAATAGTAATGGATCACTAAGAATATCTCTTATTGGATGTTGGGTGTCTTTTAAATATCGAGCAAACTCAAATTTCTTAATGCGTTCATAGCGTTTTGTTTTCACTATATCCTCTAAATCATAGGCAATTATGATATGATCCCGAAGCTTTTCCATAAGTTCGGGTTGTGAAACATGAAAAACCGTAACCTCATGAAGCGTATCTTTTATGGCCTCTTTATACCATTTCATATCTTCAAAAACTACTATTGGTGTAATAAAATCACGAAGTACATAAACACCTCCAAATGATTTGGTATAAAATGAATCTGTAACAAAATTTACAACACTGAGATTTAAATCGCGCTCCCGTAAATCACCATATTTGTTAGCCGATTTTAATAACTCGTTATGTAAATCCTCGTCAATAAAATTATTTCCAATTTTAAATGTCGAAATAAGCTTTAATTGCTGCTCTCTAATATGATCTAGATTATCAATAAGATGAAATTTTATAGATACTATATGATATTTAAGTACGTCTAGAGGCTCATAAAACGCATCTATACTTTGATCAAAATCTATACAAATAGCAGAATCTCTTGTAATATCATTAATCTTTTCTCCATGAACTTTAAAAACTTCTAGCATCATAGCCCTATCAAACGTATGATATGGCATATATACTGGTTTCTTGTTTTGTAATGGAGAAATGATAATACCATGAGGATTTGATTCTCCATTACACAAGTAATTACCATTTGCTTTTTCTTCAGCTACTTCTGGACTCCAACCAATACCATCAATATGAAAATGAGTGAGCTTAGTCTCAGTAAAGCCTAATTTCTTAAGGCATTTATTATAGCGCTCCACTAATTTACCACTTACGCGAATTAATTCACTTCGATATAAATTTGCTGCTTTTAGTTTTTTCATCTTTAGTTCCTGCGAAAGCAGGAATCTTTTAATTATAATTCACACCGTTTTAGTTAAAATAAAACAATTGTTGATTCTATTTTAGTCTCTTTCTCCAAACTGTTCTCTTGCTTCTGTTTCAACATTTAACTGATTAATTCTAGCATCGACTTTTCGTTTAAAATCTGTATCTGCAATAGTTGCGACATTGTCTAAATAACGAACAACTTCTTGTCGGCGAATTTCAGAAAAATCTAATCCGTTCATATTGCCGCGCATTAACTCTTGAAGCATATTAAATTTAGTATCATAATCTTTCTTGAAATAGATTTCAGGATTTGAAAACCAATCCTCCTCTAAATCAAAATCTGTTAAACGTAACGATACCGCACTTTGTATATTCCTCACATCACGGGACGAGAAGAATGGAAATATCCTCTGGATTTCCTTATACAAATTAGCATAAAACAAATGATCTGTTGATTTATACTGCTTTTCTATTTTGTCATAAACGTCTAAAACACGCTCCTCTGTTGGCTTATCAGACACATTAAATATTTCTCCCATATTCTTTGCGAGACCTTGATCTTGCAAATAGCTGTAGTTTTCTGGACCATGCATATTTACAAAATCTGGCATGGTTGCATCTAACTTTCGCCACCATAAATGATCCTGATCTAAAAAGTCATGTTCCGTTTGTGCACCATCAATTTTAAATCGGCCTTGTACACGAGAAATAACCGCCTTATCCAACATTTCTGGAAGATTTGTAAATAGACCGATAGCGCTATTTCCGTAATTAACAGCATAAGCACCTTCTGTATATCTTAAAAACACACCAATGACTTCTTTTACACCTGCGGAAACACCCTGTGCTGTACGTTCTTGCAAATTGTTTTCAGCATCATCTATTGGAGCAAAAATTAATTTAGAAGGGTCTTGCATCGGTTTCATCCAATCCACCATTTTTTCTGCGGAACCACCTTGAAACGTTGAAATCAACGTATCTGGCATGGGGTGAAATAAAAACGGAATATCTAAATTATCTGAGTGTTCTTTTAGTCGCGTTGCAATAGCAGCAATCAACATGCTTTTTCCAGTACCCGGAATTCCGTAACCCATAAACACCGGCATAAAACCACCAAGCTCTTGAAACGGATTCTTCTTAGCTTCAAAATCATAACTCAACATACGCTCGGTCAAACGACGCGCAAAATGTTTTGCATCTCTGTTACCTACAATTTGCTCAAACCGTATGTTATTAAATTCTACGCTTTTTGCGGTACCTTGAAATACATTATCCCAACCTGAAACGGCAAATTCTGAATGTTCTAATTTGTAAGTTCTGTCGGCAATAGTCTCTATATACTCCAAACTCCCTTTTCGCATTTGAATTTCGGCAATTAGTGCTTCAAAATAAACGACTGTAAAATCAATGACGTCTTGATCTGTTTTTATGATTTCTGGATGCCCCAAATATTTATCATAGTAGAATAATGCGCATGAAACCCCCTTTAATGGTGTCATCAAGGACACCTCTGGAATTCCCGCAAACTTATTTTTCATGACGCTTAAATCGTCAGAGGCAACCCTCTTTAAATCATGTAGTACTTTGTATGCAGTAGCAAACAACATAAACGCCGTACTGGTTTGCATTTTACTTTCATACTCACGTTTTCCAGAATTATCTAAAGCAGGTTTGTTTTCTAACAAACGAGATAAACCAGAAGAATCATAGAAGCTGTCCTTAATCCATATACCTAAGGTAATTCCTTCTTGAACCGCATACAACGTTTGATTTAAGTGAAGTGGAATTGCTATAGACTCTGGCAACAAGCGTTTCTTAAGTTCTAAAATCGTTTTTGATACAGAAGTCACGTCAGCTCCTCCACCATTTCCACTCGCACGAGATAAGTATAATAATATGGACTCATCTTTAGCGTCTTTATCTTTGTTTTTTGCGCGCTGACCTTGCTCCCATTGAATACTTTTTATATAGGATGTCGCTTCATCACGAAGCATATCGAGTTCATTTTGTTTTATAGGGAAAGTTGAATTGTGCTCCATAGGCTTGTTATCTGTTGACATTTTAACTCTTACGAGTATGTTTTATTTTAATATTTCAAAAATCTTTAAAAATCATCTCATAATAGAATACATAATACCGAACACTAAAATGAGCAAAAATATTATACACCCTACGCTTCCTTTTTTTTCTTCTTTTTTAAGTGCTTTTTTAAAATGAACAGCGTTTTTCTCAGATAAAAAATAACCTCTCCATGCATTCTCAGGAATCGATAGACGCCAAACAGTATTGCACGTTATACATCTATATAAACATTCAAAAGGACCATCATTTTCTATATCACTTTTATGTAAAATTAGGTCGCCACTTTCTATTCTTTTATTTAATTCAATTTCAAAGACATCAAAATCCTTATATGCTATAAATTTTTCATATTCAATATCAAAACAACTGCTACACATTTATCACTTCATTTTCAAGTCTGCAATTTGAATAGGTGCTTTCGCCAAATTATTCATAATCTCAGGTGTTTTATTGTACAGTAGTTGTATGATTCTATGTGGCGCAAATACATAACGTTGTCTAGAAACAGCATCCCATTTTTGAAACGTTTGTTTATTAAAGAAACTACCTTCCTTAAATTCACTTTGTGATTTTACTTCATCAATTTTAAACGAAATAGCATACGACTCTAAAGGGATTGTCTTTTCTGCAATGCCCTCTAAAATTGCATGTGTCACTTTATTTTCATCTTTTGCAAACACATTATGAATAGGTCCTAAATCAACACGTTTTATGAGCTTAGGAAATAATTTCGGGATGCGTTTATCAATCCCGTAAGCCATCGTATCCATAGCCATTTCTCGATCTGCAACTGTTTTTAAGGCGTAGTAAATCTCGTCTCTATCGTTTTGCGGATTCCCATCATAGTTAAAATACATATAGTTAATAAACGGTCTGTTATGTGACACGTCATAAAAACTCCAACTCACCATAAACTCTCCAGGAGAACCTTGAGGTGCTTCAATAATTTTACCTTGTACAAATCGATTAAAAATATATTCTTTTTTTGCAGAAGAATAATATACTATTGATGCTGCTTGAAACAATTTGCGTTTAGCAATGGGTTCTTTCTTGCGCAGTAAGGTATCTAAAAATTCATCTTTTATTACTTCAATATTGGTGAGCTTACCTAAATAGTCGTCACGAAGTTCTAAATCATTAAATAAATAACGAAACTCTAAATAATTAGGAAAACCAGAATCGGTTAAATCCACTTTCATATTACCCTCTTCGTCATACATGTATTTTACACGCATCGCTTCTATAGAATATAATAGTAGATCTGAATATTGCTTAAATAGTAAAATCTCTTTCTCTTCTAATATTTTCTTTAGTTGGACAGCTACAATGAGTTCCTTGAGTGCAAAATCGACCATTTTATGGTAGAATACATATTGCTCTTTTGAGTCTAAAATTGCAGAATCTAATGGTGTTACAATCATACTTTTTTCGCTCTTAGCTTTCTGCTATTGGCAATTAGCTTTAAGCTAACTATACGTTTTATAAATTAAATTTTTCTTTACAAACGTGTTTGTCTGTTGTAACTGCCGTTGTTCCGTTGTCTGAATTTTTGATTTCTTGAATCTCAGTAAATTCTTTATGGTCATTAGAATCTTTGATAAATAAGATTGCCATAACGGATATTAAAATTATTACTAAAGAAAAAATGAGTGTTTTTTTCATAACTGCTTACTTTGTGAATTCATGATCTTGCTTTCTATCCCATTTTCTTTTAATCATAAAAATTAAAAGGACTACTAATATTGACAAAACAGACTGTATTAAAGATTGTTTAATGTCTGAGTTATAAAGAAAAAAATAATTTATAACTGTCATCATAAGAAAAAATACTATTATGAAAACAAGTAACGTTTTATTACTGTTATTTTTATTCATTTTATCTATTGTCAATAAAGTCTAAACCGCCTTAAGGATTGAGGCATTTGTTGAAGCTCCTCGAAGAGAGCGACTGCCGAAAGCCTGACCCAATTTTGCCATTGAAAGCAAAATTAGGTAACACCCAAAATCAACAACCTCAGTGACCACTTTTTAAGATAATAAATCATCTTCGTCGTTTGCTTCTGGTTTTGGGTCACCTGCTGGTTCTCCTCCTCCATCACCTCCTGAAGGAGCATTAGCATCTGCCGCATAGTAATCTTCAAAAATCTCTTTCATATCGATACCGTAACGCTCTGCAAAATTCTTTTGAATTGACTTATCCTTCTCTCGAATTTCTTGTAAAGCCTCTGCATAACTACCATAGACGCCTTGCATCACTTTTTCGTGAACTGGAATATTATCCATCATTTCTTGACGTGCTTTAGCACTTGCAGTATGCATTGCTGCTAACGTTTCGCCAATATGCTCATCTGTTTTAACACCTAAATGTTCTAAAATCGCAGCGAATTCTTGATCTGTACGTGCTTTTAATGCTACGATATAACCATCATAATATTTAAGACGCTCATCGGTATCACTTTTTAATTTTGCACGATGTGTTTGTAAATTACTGCGTAATGAGGTTAATACTTTAATCGTTAAATTATGCTTATGTACAAAACTATCTTTTGATGCTGCAAGTGTTGTATAAGCGTTTTTAAGACCTTCTAACTCCTCTACTTTTTGCTCAAGTGTTGTTACTTTACTTAGGGCTTCAGAATATGCTGTTGTTTGCTTATCTGCAACTTCTTCTAAGGCTTGACGCGCTTGTTTGAGTAATGCGTATTGCTCCTCTAACTTGTCTTCTACTTCTTTTTTCTTTTGAAGCGCTTTTGTGTGATTATTACTCGCTTCTAAAATAGCAGTCTTTAAACTTTCTTCTACCTCCTTGATCTCAACTTCTCTATCTTTTAAACGTTTGATGGCAGCCTGACTTTTAAATGACAATTCATTTAGTAGTGTTTGTACATCTGCAGTTTCAATACGTTGTTGAAACATAGCCTTAGCTTCATTATCTGCAGCATCTCTAACTTTTTGAGCATCTTTTAGCTCTTGCTCTGCTTCTTTGATTTTAGCTTTTCTTCCAAAGAGATTGTTCCAAAACGTATCTGGCTTTGCGTTAGCATCTTCCAATTCTACTTTTGCACGCTCTAAACGTTTGATAGCATCATCAATAATTTTTTGTTCACCTAAATTTAATGCCGAAAAACCTTCAAACATAATTCCTACCTCATCTTGGTAATCGGTCAAGTCTTTAATCGCATCCAATAATGTAGAACGATCTTTCTCTGCCATACCAACAACATTGTCTAACGTGGCATTCAGAATTTTTTGACGACTTTCTGGATCATCTTCTTGAGCGAGCTTTGACTTCATTTGGTCAATAGCTTTTCCCCAATTGACATCTACTTTATCAGCTTTCTCGTTAATATTTGTTTCTAATAAATCAAAATCATCAGACATATTATGTTATGTATTTTAATATCACTTCTCAATTGAAATAACTTATCAGTAAGAACTAATATTGGTTGAACAATCTTTAGGACTAGCAATTTCGTTAAAAAATATGATTTTAAAAACTTAAACCGCCTAAAATATAAGTAGTAAAATTTAATATTTTGTTACAAAATACTTTCGTATTTCAATTATTATTATCTTTAAAATCTTAAAATATATAGCTATATGAAATATTACTTATTACTACTATTTCCCTTGAGTTTAACAGTTTTCTCTTGTAAAAATGAATCGAAAGACCGATCTATTAATTCGCTGGAAACAAGCGTAGGAGGTTTAGTTACTGAAACATCTTCCGCAGAAAAAACCTTACGTATTAATCCAATATCACATGCAACCATGATTTTATCTTATGGTAAAGATGATATTTATGTGGACCCTACAGGAGGTCCTCAAGTGTTTGAAGGCTTCTCTGTTCCTGAAATTGTTTTAATTACAGATATCCATGGCGATCATATGGATTTTGAAACTCTCAAAGCCTTAGATTTATCTAATGCTACTGTAATCGGGCCTAAAGCTGTGGTTGATCAATTTCCCGAAGATCTTAAAATTGGAACTTTTGTAACTCTCAATAATGGTGATTCTATCACAATAAATGGACACTTATTTGAGGCAATCCCAATGTATAACTTACGAGAGGAGGCTTTAAAATATCATTCTAAAGGTCGCGGAAATGGATACATATTAACAATTGACGGCGAACGTATCTATATTTCAGGTGATACAGAAGACATTCCTGAAATGAGAGCTCTCAAAAATATCGATAAAGCTTTTGTTTGCATGAATTTACCTTATACAATGACTGTAAAAAGTGCTGTTAGTGCTGTTTTAGAATTTAAACCAAAACAAATATATCCCTATCATTATAGAGGAACAGATGGTTTTAGTGACGTAGAAAACTTTAAAACATTAGTAAACCAAGCAGATAAAGGTATAGAAGTTGTCCAATTAAATTGGTATCAAAAATAGACTTATGAACTATTTAAAACGGTTTTGTTAATAAATTATACCGATGAAGTGTGTTTTATTATAGATAAAGCGTTCTTATTATGATATATGTTGTATATTTGACTTCCCAATCATTTTAAACCTAGCAAGATGCTAAACACCTATATCTCAAATATCTCTCTTGTAAGCACGATGCAACTTACTATAGTTCTCATCGTTACAGCTTCCATATTTTTAGTATTTATTGCTGTTGCAATTATCAAAATGTACAAGCTAAAGGCAGAAAATAAAAAATTACTTGATAGTAGCTTTTACAAATCTGACGTTGAAAAAAGTTATCAAGATTTTACAGAAAGTCATTTGTACGATAACAACAATTAGTTACAATTTCACATATCACAATGTTTGTAATATTAACTTTGATTATAATTTTAAATACATTTCAGATTATAGAATAGGGTTTTAACCTATTTAGTTACACAAAATCACAAACAGGAAAATAAAACACACGTTGTTTCTAGCTCATTATAAATGAATGTAATAGAATTCATTTTTAGATTATCTTACCAGCTTCTTATACTTAATTCTCTTAGGCATTAAATCTCCTCCCAAGCGTTTTTTCTTATTTTCTTCATAATCTGAGAAACTTCCTTCAAAGAAATAGACTTGACTATCACCTTCAAACGCTAAGATATGAGTACAAATACGATCTAAAAACCATCTATCGTGAGAAATAACTACTGCACATCCTGCGAAGTTCTCCAAACCTTCCTCTAAGGCTCTTAACGTGTTAACATCAAGATCATTGGTAGGTTCATCTAAAAGTAAGACGTTACCTTCTTCTCTGAGCGTCATCGCTAAATGTAAACGGTTACGCTCACCACCAGATAATAATTTAACGGCTTTATTTTGTTCGCTACCAGAGAAATTAAAGCGGCTTAAATAAGCTCTAGAATTTACCTGCTTTCCTCCCATAGTTACTAACTCTTGCTCATCACTAAAGTTTTGCCATATAGATTTTTCAGGATCTATATTAGAATGTTTTTGATCTACATAAGCCAGTTTAGCTGTGTCTCCAACTTTAAACTCACCTTTATCTGGAGTTTCCTCTCCCATGATCATTCTAAAAATCGTTGTTTTACCTGCTCCGTTTGGTCCAATAACACCTACAATACCAGCCTGTGGTAAATTAAAGTTTAAATCTTCGTAAAGCAACTTATCATCATACCCCTTACTGACACCAACAGACTCAATAACATTAGTTCCTAAACGAGGGCCATTAGGGATATAAATCTCTAATTTTTCATCCAGTTGCTTTTGATCTTGACTCATCATTTTGTCGTAGTTGTTCAAACGTGCTTTTTGCTTTGTTTGACGACCTTTAGCACCTTGACGAACCCATTCTAGCTCACGTTCTAAAGTTTTTTGACGTTTAGAAGCTGTTTTACTTTCTTGGGCCATACGTTTAGATTTTTGATCTAACCATGAAGAATAGTTTCCTTTCCAAGGAATACCTTCTCCTCTATCGAGTTCTAAAATCCAACCTGCAACATTATCTAAAAAGTATCTATCATGAGTTACTGCAATAACAGTCCCTTTATATTGTGCCAAATGATGCTCTAACCAATGTACAGATTCTGCATCCAAGTGATTGGTAGGCTCATCCAGTAATAATACATCTGGCTCTTGAAGCAGTAATCTACAAAGTGCAACACGGCGGCGCTCACCACCAGAAAGTACACCAATTTTCTTATCACCATCTGGAGTACGCAAAGCATCCATAGCAATTTCTAATTTAGTATCTAGTTCCCAAGCGTTAGCTGCATCAATTTGATCTTGCAAAACTGCTTGACGGTTCATTAGCTTTTCCATTTTGTCTGGATCACTATACACTTCTTCTAAACCAAACTGGTCATTGATACTATTATATTCATCGAGAATAGCGACTGTTTCTGCAGCACCTTCACGAACAATTTCCATAACTGTTTTTTCATCATCTAATTGTGGCTCTTGTTCTAAAAAACCTACAGAATAATCTTGAAGAAAAGTAACATCACCTTGGTAATTTTTATCAACTCCTGCAATAATCTTTAGTAAGGTTGATTTACCAGATCCATTTAAACCTAGGATTCCGATTTTTGCTCCATAAAAGAAACTTAAGTATATGTTTTTTAAAACTGGAGTTTGCGCACTTTGAAATGTCTTTGTTAAACCAGACATTGAGAAAATCACTTTTTTATCGTCAGACATGTGTTGTAAAGTTGTTAAATGGTTTGTTGTTCAGTTGTTTCCACTTTAGCTAAAATTTTAGTGGTCTTGATATTATTAATTTGGTTTTTGCACTTCAGTAAAACGGTTTACTGCGATTGTACACTGCAAGCTAATGTTGTGAATTTTCGGTATCTCAGCTACACTCTACCCTTTAAAGCGTTAAAGACCCATGCAATACAGAAAAACCCACCACCAACAGCAGCAAAGCCCCAACCAGCTACGTCGTCATATCTAAATGCGCCTAAAGCGATTAAACTTAATCCTACTATTATCATTATTGTGGTAGCCCAAGCCAACACCGTATTTTTATTCATTGCCATAATTCAATTGTTATTAAGGGAATTACAAATATCGCATTTTTTAAACGAAAAAAGCATTCCGTTACAGAATGCTTTTTAGCTATTAATCAATTATAGTTAGATTAATTCATTGGAACTTCAAGAATAATCAAATCAGAATTATTATTTGATTTTATATCAATACTTTCTGTGTCATAAACACCAATAGCATCTCTTTTTCCTAGTGTATTATCAGCCACTTCAACTTCACCATCTATAACAAATACATAGAATCCATTTTGCTTAGTTTTTACATTAACACCTATGGACTTACCTGATTCTAAGTTTGTACGATACATATAAGCTTGCTGATTAATAGGTAAGGCATCACCTTCTAATTTATCTTTTGGTGCAACAACCGTTTGCAATTGATTCTTTTGTTCTTCGGAAAAAAATGCACGTTGCTCATAATTAGGTTTTACATTAGTTGCTTCAGGAATAATCCATAACTGGAGAAAGTTAACCTCATCTGTTTTACTATCGTTAAACTCAGAATGTGTCAATCCAGTTCCTGCACTCATGACTTGTACTTCGCCAACTTCAATATCCTGTGTGTTTCCCATATTATCTTTATGTGAAAGCGCACCACTTAAAGGAATCGAAATTATTTCCATATTTTGATGAGGATGTGTACCAAATCCCATTTTAGGTTGAACGAGATCATCATTTAAAACACGCAGTGCTCCAAAACTCATACGTTCTGGATTGTGATAACTCGCAAAACTAAAAGAATGGTGTGATTTCAACCATCCATGATTAGCGAAGCCTCTGGTGTCTGCTTTGTGAAGTATTGTTTTCATTGAAATTTATTTTAACCCCAAGACAGTGGGACAATCATTATTAGTTCTAATTTAAAAAATGCAATCAGGTTGAGATTTCTCGATTTCTCTTGAAATGACAGCCGAATTAATTTGCAGGTAAAAATCCCATTTTACCCATTTGATAATCACGCATAGCCTCTAAAAGTTCAGTTTGAGAATTCATAACATAAGGTCCATATGTTGCAATAGTTTCATTGATAGGTTCTCCAGAAAGAAATAACAATTTACTATCGGTTTCTGCTTGTATTGAGAATCCTTCCCCATCCTGATTAAACTCTAGCAGTTGATTTTTATCGAGTTCTAAAATTTCCGAAGTATTAATTAAAACCTTTCCATTTAAAAGGTACAACATACCTTGATGAGAGTTGTCAAACATTATCGCTTGCTCTCCTCCTGCTTTCGCATCTATCATGAAAGCGTTGACTGGTGTTTGAGTTGCAATTTTCCCAAAAAGATTATCAAGTGTGCCTGCAATAATTCTAATCTCAACTTTTTTATCTTCAGAAACGATCACATTAAATTCCTCATGTTTTGCATGTTGATAATTGGCTTGCATCATTTTCTTCTCTGCTGGTAAATTCAACCATAGTTGTATCCCTTCAATCATACCTCCTTTTTTGATAAGCTCTTTTGTTGGACCTTCAGCGTGAATGATACCTCTTCCAGCTGTCGTCCACTGCACATCACCAGCTTTTACGATACTTTCATGACCTAAAGAATCGCGATGTAATTGCTCGCCTTGAACCAAAAACGTAATGGGCTCGAAACCTCTGTGCGGATGTGGTCCTAAATCAAAAGGGTTACGCTCTTCATTAATTTCATAAGGTCCATAATGATGTAATAACACAAATGGATCTATCATTTTTATATGTTGTGTTGGAAATGGCTGACGCAACCTAATGGGTCCCATATCGACGAAATGACTTCGTCCTGCTCTTTTTATTGTATTTAATTTCATTGTTTAATCCTATTTGAAATAGTTTTTATGGAAACTATTTAGTTAAGAAAACGCAGTTACTAAGGCCCCTAAGAAGATCCCTGCCAATGCAGAACTTTAGTTACCGCATTTTATCCAAGAGATTACTCAATTGCTCTGCTTCTTTTTCATTTAAATTTTTCAACAACTCGGTATTTAAATCGTTTGGTATGGATTCTAATAGTGCTACCCCTGTATTAGTAATTACTATTTTAACAACCCGTCTATCGTGCTCTGAAGGTAGACGTTCAATACAGTTTTTAGCACAAAGCTTATCCATTAGTCGCGTAGCATTTGGTGAGCGTTCTAACATTCTATCTTTTATAGTTTGAACGTTAAGTGGCTCACCTGCTCCTTTCAATATTCTTAAAATATTATACTGTTGTGGTGAAATCCCAAAATCTTTAAAAAAATCGTTTTGACAACTCGTAATCCAATTTGAAGTATAAATAATATTGAGCATTGCTTTCACTCTATTATTTGGAAACGTTGAATTTATATCTTTAGAAATATCTCCCATATACTAATCTTCAGTCTTCAATTTGCAATAAACTCGCTTTAATCTATAAACTCTCTTGAAATTGTTTGACCTCTTCTACTAATTGGTCATTCAATTTAGAATTACTAATTTTTCCTTCCGAAAAGTTATCATTAAAAGAAGGCAGTGAAAACTTCCCTATAATATTAGCGTCATGACGTGGAAAACGTTCACTAGAAATGCCTAAAACTGATTCTCCTCCTCTTGCTCCAGGTGAAGTTGCCATCAACAACATTGGTTTTCCACAAAATGTTTTAGCTTCTGCTCTAGATAACCAATCAAATAGATTTTTAAATACTGTTGCGTAAGCTCCGTTATGCTCTGCTAAAGATATGATCATTCCATCTGAAGAATTGATGTAGTCTAGGAATTTATGCGCATGATCTGGAATGCCATGCTCTTTTTCGTAATCGATGCCATAGACAGGTAATTCAAAATCATTTAAATCTAAAACAGTTATCTCTACATTTTTAACTAACGTTGATGCATAAACTGCTAATTGCTTGTTTATTGAATCTTTACTGTTACTTCCTGCGAATGTTATAATTTTTTTCATTTCTCTTAGTTTTTAATTCTTTTATTACAAATATACGATACTACTAATAACACTAACGCTATTAAGGCTCCTGTTTGCTCACCATCACCTATCATGTAATGTGCAAAGAATGCGAGTATGAATGCAAAAAAGAAACCTGCGTACGCCCATTCTTTGAACATTTTTAAATTGGGTAACCAAATCGCGACTAAACCTAGTAACTTAACTACTGCATAAGGATAAATTAAATATGTTGGATAGCCAAAACCGGTAAATGCTTGCCTGATATCTTCGTGATTGAAAAAATACATACTTACAGAAAACAATAGTAATAGGGTCAATAATCCTGTAGCCAGATAATATATAATTTTGTCTCGATTCATGTTTTAAAAAGTTTTTGTCTGTGCAAATATAGAACAAAATAATTATATATTCCTAGGAATATAATTCCATGTAATTAATTTTAACAAAAAATTCACTTTTTAATATGTGACTGGTTTCGTAAATTCGTAGGAAATAAAAACACTATGGATTTAAACTTCAATAAAAACGAAGATCATAATAAATTACTTCTTTCTGACC
This sequence comes from Psychroserpens burtonensis DSM 12212, assembly GCF_000425305.1. Taxonomy (GTDB): domain Bacteria; phylum Bacteroidota; class Bacteroidia; order Flavobacteriales; family Flavobacteriaceae; genus Psychroserpens; species Psychroserpens burtonensis. Next base: position 43,327 of record NZ_AUDE01000010.1, on the reverse strand, counting down.
TCAAAAAACGTTTCGCCAAAGTAAAGCTTGGTGGAGGAGTAACGCGTATTGAAAAGCATCATGCTAAAGGCAAAATGACTGCTAGAGAGCGTGTTGATTATCTTTTAGATTCAAAAAAACCAATTATAGAAATTGCTGCTTTTGCTGGTGATGGCATGTATGAAGAACATGGTGGTTGCCCATCTGGTGGTGTCATAGTGAAAATGGGTTATGTTAAAGGAAAGCAATGCATAGTTGTTGCCAATGATGCCACAGTGAAGGCTGGAGCGTGGTTTCCAATTACTGGAAAGAAGAATTTGCGTGCTCAAGAAATAGCTATTGAAAACCGGTTGCCAATTATATATTTAGTGGATTCTGCAGGTGTGTATTTACCAATGCAGGATGAAATTTTCCCTGATAAAGAGCATTTTGGTCGCATTTTTAGAAATAATGCAATTATGAGCAGTATGGGAATCACCCAAATCGCAGCAGTTATGGGAAGTTGTGTTGCTGGTGGTGCTTATCTTCCAATAATGAGTGATGAAGCTATTATTGTAGATAAAACAGGGAGTATTTTTCTTGCGGGTAGTTATCTAGTGAAAGCTGCGATTGGAGAAAGTATTGACAATGAAACTCTAGGAGGTGCAACAACGCATTGCGAAATTTCTGGTGTAACCGATTATAAAGCAAAAGACGATAAAGACGCGTTAGAAACTATTCAACGTTTAGTGGATAAAATTGGTGATTATGACAAGGCTGGTTTTAATAAAATAGCTGCAAAAAAACCGAAAGAAAATCCTGATGATATCTTTGGTATTTTACCAAAATCACGTGCAGCCCAATACGACATGAAAGAAATCATCAAACGCTTAGTTGATAACAGTGAATTTGATGAATACAAAGAAGGTTATGGAAAAACAATCATCACAGCATATGCGCGTATCGATGGTTGGGCAGTTGGTATTATTGCCAATCAACGTAAACTCGTAAAGACAAATAGCGGTGAAATGCAGTTTGGAGGTGTGATTTATAATGACAGTGCAGATAAAGCGACACGCTTTATTGCCAATTGTAATCAGAAAAAAATCCCTTTAGTGTTTTTACAAGATGTTACTGGCTTCATGGTTGGTAGTAAATCTGAACATGGTGGTATTATCAAAGATGGTGCTAAAATGGTAAATGCTGTTAGTAATAGCGTGGTACCAAAATTCACAATTATTATTGGTAATAGTTATGGTGCAGGAAACTATGCTATGTGTGGAAAAGCTTATGATCCCAGATTAATAGTCGCGTGGCCAAGTGCAGAACTTGCAGTTATGAGCGGAAATAGCGCAGCAAAAGTATTATTACAAATAGAAAAAGCATCACTTCTTAAAAAAGGTGAAAAAATCACCGAAGAGAAAGAAAAAGAATTATTCGACAAAATCAAAAACAGATACGATAACCAAGTATCTCCTTACTATGCTGCGTCTCGCATTTGGACAGATGCGGTTATTAATCCATTAGATACCAGAACTTGGATTAGTATGGGAATAGAAGCTGCCAACCACGCTCCTATTGAAAAACCTTTTAATATGGGTGTTTTACAGGTTTAATACCAATTTAAATAGTCAAGGTTGTACATAAAACGAAGTTGCTTTTTCGTTATATAACGTTGTGATCGATTTTCACAGCATTAGTTACGTAAATTGTGAACAATAAAATAGAACGGGAAATGAACAAGTTTTAATGCGAAATTTATTATTTATATTAGTATAAATGTCACAACAAAAAACAACCTCACCAGCATATACAATCATCTTACTCATATTAGCTGGTGAGTCTGTTTTTATATTACCTTTTGTTTTACAGCGTATTTTTAGAACTACATTTTTAGAATCTTTCGCCATTAGTCAATCAGAGTTAGGAAGTTGCTTTTCTATTTATGGACTGGTCGCTTTAGTGTCTTATTTGTTTGGAGGACCTTTAGCAGATAAATTTCGTCCGCAGATATTAATGTCTATAGCTTTAATGCTTACCGCTCTTGGTGGCTTTTATTTAGCTAGCTATCCAAGCTTAGCAAATCTTCATGTATTATACGGGTTTTGGGGTTTCACAACTATTTTTTTGTTTTGGGCTGCAATGATTAAAGCAACTAGAATTTGGGGAGGACAAAGCAAACAAGGAATAGCTTTTGGATTTTTAGATGGTGGTCGTGGTTTGGTGGCTGCATTGTTTGGATCGGTTGGCGTTCTTGTATTTTCCGCATTTATCACCAAAGACATAGAGCTTACTTCTGTTTTAGAACGCAAAGAAGCTTTTAAACAAGTCATCACTTATACTGCCTTTGCAGTTTGTGTGGTTTCTATTCTTGTATTTTTCTTTTTGAGAAATTTAAATTCTTCGGAAGAAAAACAGATTGAAATTAAAATCGGAATTGATAAACCGAAAACACTAACGCTAGCAAACTTTAAAACGGTCATGCAATTTAAAGCTGTTTGGCTCTTGATGATTATTATTTTATGTGCTTATTTTGGATATAAAATGACAGATTTATTTAGTCAATATGCTGAACAAGTCATGAATTATAATAAGATTGAAGCTGCCAAAGTAGGCACTTCACTTTTATATCTACGACCAATCATTGGTGTTGTGATTGGTGTATTAGCAGATCGTACACGAGCATCATTATGGATTATGATTGGCTTTTTACTCATGCTTGTAACCAGTGGGGTTTTTGCTAGCGGACTAATCAATGACAGTTCTACCCTTCTATTCATATTATCTATTGGTACTATGGCATTGGGAGTATATTCTGCAAGAGTACTTTATTTTGCAACTTTAGAAGAAAGTAAAATACCACTGGCTTTGACTGGAACTGCTGTCGGTTTTATTTCTATTGTTGGGTATACACCAGATATTTTTGCTGGACCTTTAATGGGGTACTTCTTGGACAAAAACCCTGGAGCAATTGGATTACAACACTCCTTTAGAATTATGACGCTATTTTCTTTGGTTGGTCTTGTAGCTGCTTTTTGGTTGTATAGACATTCTAAATCAACAACCAATTAATTCCCTTTATGCGCCTTTAACCTTGGAATCGTCAACAAGGTCGTTTGACGCCCATTTACATATCTAAATCCGTCTTCTCCATAAAACCCAGCCTCTTCTAACATGACTCTAATATCACGCTTCCATTCTGGAATGTTGACGGTTGTATTTAATTCAATAGCATATACTGTATTTGGATATAAGGGATAGTCTCCAGCGCCTGCAACTCCTCCTTGAGAATCCCACATCCCAATTGTTGGTCCAGATGAATGTCCATAACTTCCTAAAGGATGTGTGTAAATTGAAGGTTTTAATCCTTCAGCTTTTGCTTCTCGAAGTGATTTTAAAAGAATCTCGTTTCCAGTTTGCCCTGTTTCAAAATTATTGGTAAAGATATCTTGTACGCGATTACCTTCTTTAAGTGCCTTTATTAAAAACTGAGGAGGTACCGTTTCATTGGGCTTCAATACATAGGCTAATTCTTGACAATCTGTGTTTAGTCTTAAATAAGTGATTCCGAAGTCACAATGCACCAAATCACCAGGAACAATAATTTGTTCTTCTGGTCGGTCTGAAAACGAATACAAATGTCCTTTCAAATCATCCTTTGATCGTTGCACGTCAACTGTTGGATGAAACCATGTTTGTAAACCTAAATCAATTACTTTTTGTCGCATCCACCACTCTACATCAGATGTGGTTGTAATTCCTGCTGTGATGACTTTTTCAGAAAACGCTTCTGCAATAATATCATGCGTAATATCTACGAGTTGATTATAAATAATCATTTCTCGTTCCGTTCTGGTCTCAATCCATCCTACTGCAACTTTTTCCGCAGAAACCACTTTACTTTTATAGGGCTTAGGAAGCACCTGCATCAATTCATCGTAATCTGTTTTATCGAGTCCGTCAGCAATATTAAAATGCGTTGAATAATTTAATCCTATTTGATTTGGGTTTCGTTCTTCAATAATCTCAACCAAACGCTCCCACTGATTAGGTTGTTGTTCCTTATCCCAAGCAGAAATTATATTATCCCCAAAATTGTAACGTGCTACAGCCAGTTTTTCTAGGGTATTCATATGTTTATTTCTATAAAACACAATGATTGTTCGTCGCCTCGCATTGAGCCAAGTGGCTGGTAACATTGTTTTCAAAACAGGATCCTCATTATACTCTCTAGACATTAAAATCCACATATCTAGATTGGCGCGATCCATTAAATCTGGTAACAAATTATTAAAACGATCTGCAAGAATATCATCAATAACGACGGCTTGTTCTTTAACAGATAATATTTGTTGGGCATGGATTTGAAAGCTTACAAATAACAGGAGAAAGCATACTTTTTTCATTTATCTTATTGTATCGTTTAACATCTAAATTCGACTTCAGGTTAAAAATATACAATTCCGGTTATCTATCAATCCTTAATCAGAGAAATAATTTCTGGTAATAACCCAATTGCTGTAATGAGAATTGTATTACTTTTCTTTTTTGGAGCTTCTGCATTTTGAATGTATGAAGCACTAGATGCCTTTGGATTTCTAATCATCACGACAGTGCTAGAGGTGTCTTCTTCAAAATTTTCTTGGGCATAAGTATAAGCCAATTGAATACCATCACTATGTAATTCTTTAATACTCGATTTATAGTTCTCAAGAGCATGCATGATTTTCTTCAATGCTTTTGGAGATGTTTTCTCGAGAACGACTCCATTAATACCAGAATATGAAATAATAGTTATGCTATCATCTTCGGAAAGTCGCTTAGAGATCAATTACAAAGTCTGCTTTAAAATAACTTTATCTTCGATAGCTAATCCGTTTGGTGCCGACTGAATTAAGAATGTAATGTTTTTAGAGGATAGCGAGTCCTGTTCTGAATTCTTGCCCATAGTCTCTATAACATACGAAATAACATTTTCTATGCTTACAGATTTTGTTTCGATAGCCATGTCTTGAGCGTTTGCAACGTAGAAAAACAAGCAAACGAGTACTAAAGTGATTTGATTTTTCATTGGATTAAGGTTTTTAGTTACACTAATTTACAACCAAAGCACAGGTAATACAATAACAATTGAGTGAAGTAAGCATTTGAATGAGTGAACTATAAATAATTAGAAAGAGCAACTTAAAAGTTGCTCTTTCTAATGTAGAGATCACATTTATTTACAAATATCTATAAGATTCAACAAGTCGTATAAATTCTGCTCTATAACCATCATCATCGTTACCTCTGCCCTGTTTTGCCAACCTAATAACATCTTTCATTGATGCGCCATTATCATATTGAGATTGTAACAAATTCATTCCTATTAATGCAACTGCCGAAGCAAAATTCATATCCTCACTAGCTATTGAAATTTTAGTATCCTGAACATGAACCATCTCAATACTCTTATCTCCATCTGGTTTTTTATATCTAAATTTCACAGTAAAAAGTTCGTCAGTATAGTTATTAGTAATTTCATTTTTTGTGTATTTTAAATTAGAACTATTTTTTAAATAATGAGATGAAACTCCAACAGGAATAACTTCATAAAGCGCAGTTACGGTATGACCACTTCCTAATTCTCCCGCATCCTTTGTGTCATCAATAAAATCTTCATCTGCTAGTAATCTATTTTCATATCCTATAAGTCTATAGGCTTGAACTTTCTTAGGATTGAATTCCACTTGAATTTTAACGTCTTTCGCTATGGTGTATAATGTGCCTCCAAACTCTTTTCCAAAAACTTTTTGAGCCTCTTGCATGTTGTCGATGTAGGAGTAATTCCCATTCCCTTTATCTGCCAACATTTCTAATTTTGAATCCTTATAATTACCATATCCAAATCCTAAAACCGATAAGAATACTCCAGATTCTCGCTTTTTCTCTATTAACGTTTGCATATCACTATCGCTAGATGCACCTACATTAAAGTCACCATCTGTTGCCAAAATGACTCTATTGTTTCCATCTTTCTTAAAATTTTGTTCTGCTAATTCGTAAGCTAATTTAATCCCTTGTCCGCCAGCTGTAGAACCACCCGCTTGTAATCGCTCTAAAGCTTCCAAAATAATTTCTTTTTTATCGCCAGATGTTGGTGTTAAAACAACGCCTGCTGCACCTGCATACACAACAATAGATACCCTGTCTTTTTCTCTCAACTGATTCACTAAAAGTTTAAACGATTTCTTTAATAGATGTAATTTATTTGTAGCATCCATAGACCCAGAAACATCAATTAAGAATGTCAAATTTGATGCAGGCAATTTATCGTTGTCATAGGTTTTACCCTGAAGCCCAATTCTAACGAGTTGCGTTTTATTATGCCAAGGTGTTTGAACAACTTCTGTATGAATGGCAAATGGATGTGTATTTCGTGGCTGCGAATAATCATAGCTAAAATAGTTGAGCATTTCTTCTATTTTAACTGCATTTCTAGGAACCTCTTGTCCGTTATTAATCATACGTCTAATATTACTATATGCTGCTTTATCTACATCAATAGAAAAGGTTGACAAAGGTGCTAATGTTGAACGTTTAAATGCATTCTCATGTATTTGAACATAAGACTCGTTCAAAAAATCATTGATGATATCAAAGTTGACATTATTTCTAGGTCCTTTAGTTCTTAAAACAATGACGCCTTTAGAGCCTTCATAACCATAAACAGTTTTACCTTGAAGGGAATTAAGAATTTCAACATGTTTTAACTTATCTGTTTTGATACTTCTAAATTTTTCTTCGGAAATTGGCCTACCATCAAGTACATATAAAGGTTCTGATGAAACTGACATAACATTCTTACGTCCTATCCCATAATTTCTTGATTTTGATTTTGTAGATACGCCTGCCGCACGACCAGAAAGTGTTGAAGATAATGTGGGTTTAGACCAGTTATTTTTGACCCGACTACTGTTGGAAGCCCCACTATAAGCTGATATAACCACCGTTTCAAGTGCTGCTAAATCCTCTTTTAAAGCGACGTTAATTTCTACAGTATTTCCAACCTTAACTTTTTGGCGTCTTATACCTACAAAAGTATACACAAGTACATCTCCTACAGACGCTCTAATTTTATAATAACCGTCAAAATTAGTTTGTACGCTAATTGAGGTGCCTTCAATAATTACTGACACTCCAGGTAATGGCAATCCATCTGAATCTGATGTAACTATGCCATAAATTTGTTTCTCTTGTGCATTTAATAATAGACTTGTAAAAAGTATAAATGATAGATTTAATACTAGTTTCATAATGGTTATGGTTTTAAGTTCACACCAAACTTATAACCACATCTCGTTTTATAAAATGAGGAATGAGGGAAACATTATTTTGAATTAGGGAACCGTCACTTTATGAGATCCAGCGTCTTTTTACGTTGTATTTTACCCGTCTCTGTCATCACAAATTGTGAGACTGCATATATGTTCTTCGGAATTTCAAACTTCCCTAAACCTTCAAAAACAGAAACCTCTAAAGTGGTATGATCTGCTTCCAACACAAGGATGAGTCTTTCGCCTAAGGTATCATCAGCTTCTGAAGCTATAAAAAATTGTGTTTTAATCTTCCCTTTGAGCTGCGCTTCTATTTGTTCTGGGAATAATTTCAATCCGCCAGAATTAATCACATTATCATAGCGCCCCAACCATTCAAAACTATGCGTAGACTGTAGTTTTACAATATCATTTGTGACTATTCTCTCTGAAGCTACTTTTGGCGCTTCAATCACTAAACAATCCCTTTCGTCTTGCGAAATCGTAACATCTGGTAAGGTTTCAAAATAGGCGTTTTTAACACCATTATTTAAAAGTTTTAAAGCGATATGCGTCACCGTTTCAGTCATGCCATAAGTTGCAAAGACTTTCGTTTTTAAATTTTGAATAGCAGCTGTTAGCGCTTTAGAGACCGGAGAACCGCCTACTATTAAAATATCAATATGATGCAGATATCCTAAGGAGGATTGCATTTGCATGGGAAGCATCGCACAAAAACGATAGGATTTTTCGTAATCAAAAACAGGTTGTGATGTTGGCGTCACCACATCAATTTCTAGACCTAGAACCAAAGCACGCACTAACATCATTTTGCCAGCAATATAATCCGTAGGAAGACAGTGCAAAGCAGTATCTCCAGGTTGTAGTCCTAAATAATGGGCAGTAGCCATAGCTGAATTCACCATAGCCTGCTTATGTATTTCTATCGTTTTGGGGGTTCCAGTAGAACCAGACGTTTTCACCAAAACAACGGCATGGTCATCTAACCAATTTAATAAGAATTCACCAGTAGATCTTTGAAAATACGCACCTTCTTTAACCAAGCTATAAGCCACCTCTTTGAGTTCCTCGTGTTCAAAGTGAGTTCCATTGAGTTTAAATCTTGAATGGATATTAGCAAATGTTGGTGTCATCACATTTCCGTGTAAAAAAATTAATCGCCTATAATTTTATAATCTTCTGTTGGTGGTTCATGGATTTTACCAAATAACTTTTCTTTCCAATTGTTCCACTTATACACTCTAGAAAAAATAAATAATATAACAGGAAACATTATAAACACAGGAAATACCATGTCTATAAATTCTAATTTTGGCTCTGAAGTATCCTTTAAAATTGAATGGGTTTGAAATACAGTCCAATCTGTAGTCACCAGCAATGCAGTAAACAAATTATTAGCTGCATGAAAGCCTAGCGCCAACTCTGTACCGTCATCCATTAGAGTCATGATTCCTAAAAATAACCCTGTACCAATGTAGTACACCATGATACTGTAGCCTAATTTACCAACCTCTGGATTTGCGATATGTAAGAGACCAAAAATAAGCGATGTCATTAGCAATGGAAACCATCTGTTTTTTGCTAACATACCAAAACCTTGCATCAAATAGCCTCTAAACACATACTCTTCTAAACTGGTTTGAATAGGGATTAATGCAACTGCTATAATCACTAGAATAACAAAACGTTCTAGCTCAAAATTGAGTTGATAATTCTCTGGAGACAAATAGAAATAATCAACTAAAACTAATCCTGTCGAGATCACTCCCCAAAATACAAACGCAAACATAATACGTTTCCAGTCCAACTTTTTACGCGAGGTAGCGATACTTACCATTTTTTGTTTGTGTAATGTTTTAACGGCGACCCACAAGCCAATAAAGGCGAAAGCAAATGACAATAAAACTAACAACAGAAACACGTTAGAATCCAAAACCTGATACATCGTAGTTTCATTAATTCCCGTGACATCACCACCCTCTGTCGTGGTTTTGTACATAATCACTATCATTAATGGGAATTGACCTATGATGGCTGCCATTGCAACCAAAAGAGATCCTAATAAATATCTCCAAAAATCATGTTGCACTTTAAATGCTTGAGCTATAAACATAGTTATATTTTTAAATATTTAAATCTAGATTAGAGAGGCTCCAGCCTTGATTATTTTCGTAACGCAATGTACCATTTTTCACAGCTAATGGCGAATCAAAATTATTAGCAAATAAGCTACCAGTGCCTAAACCTTGCGGTGATTTACTATTGAGCGTATACGTCCATTGGGCAATTGCATTGAGACCTATATTACTTTCAAGTGCGCTTGTTACCCACCATTTGATGTGTTGTCTTTCTGCCAATTTAATCCATGCCTCACTGCCTTTGAATCCGCCGACTAATGTCGGTTTTAGAATGATATATTGCGGATTAATAAGCATCAACATCTCTTTCTTTTTTTCTTCGGAAAAGACGCCAATCAACTCCTCGTCTAAAGCAATTGGTAGAGGTGTGCTTTCACACAACGTCGCCATGTCACTCCACTGTCCCTGTTTTATAGGTTGTTCTATAGAATGTAAATCAAAGTGAGATAAGCGTTTTAGTTTTTCTAAAGCTTCTTGAGGAGCAAATGCGCCATTAGCGTCCACTCGAAGTTCTATATCGTTTCCTGAAAACTCTTGTCGGATGGATTTGAGGAGTTCAATTTCCGAAGAAAAATCTATGGCTCCAATTTTCATTTTTATACATGAGAAACCAGCTTTCAATTTGTCTTTGATTTGTTGTTTCATGAAGGCTTTGTCACCCATCCAAATCAGTCCGTTAATTGGGATAGGTGATTGGTCTTGAGTAAATCGTGAAGGAAACAAATTAAAACCATCTGCACTTTCTAAAGATTTGAAGGCTATCTCTAATCCTATTTGGATACTCGGGAGTTCAATAAGTTCATTGATTAAGATCTCTAAACCTAGATTGATATTATCGCAAGCCCATTGGAGTTTGTCTTCAAAATCTGGTCTATCATCAATACTTAGACCTCTAAACATACCGCATTCTCCAATACCCATTTTACCGTTTTTCTCTAAAACAACAAACCACGTGTCTTTGGTTTTTAGTATGCCTCGAGAGGTTCCACTTGGATTTTTGAAATTGAGTATGTACTGTTTACAAATTGCTTTTATCATCGCTACAAAAATAAGCATAAAAAAAGTTGATGTTTTTGTTTAACATCAACTTTTAACTCTAAAATATAAGTCTTTTTCTAATCTAAGAAAACCACTTTACCAGTTTCCATATCATAAACTGCGGATACAATTTTAATGTCTCCATTCGCTTCTAACTCTGCCATTTTTGGTGATCTCTTTCTAATGTCTTTAACTGTTTGTTTTGCGTTGGTATTTATCACACTATTTGTAAAAGCTAGATTTTTAGAAGAGACTTCTCCATTTTTCTCTGTCGCCTCTACAGATGGTCTAATTTCTGCAAGTAAATCGCTCAGTGCATTCATATTCATAGATGCAGCGTCTGTATTATCAATTGCATGTTTAACAGCTCCACAGGCCGTATGTCCCATAACAATAACTACTTTTGAACCTGCAACAGCTGTTGCGAATTCCATAGAACCAACAATATCTCTGTTTTCAATATTCCCGGCAACACGAGCGACAAAAATATCTCCAATACCTAAATCGAATACATCTTCTACTGGAACCCTACTATCTACGCATGATAAAACGATAGCTTTGGGGTATTGACCAATTGTTGCCAGCCTTCTTTGAGAAGAATGATCTCTTTGTGTTAAATTATTACTTACGAAATTCTCATTCCCTTTTTTAAGACGACTAATTATTTCATCTGGCGTCATGCTGGCCTGCTCTTCTGCAGTTAAAATACTTTTTATTGGCTGCTGGACCGCTGGTGTAATTGTCTCTTTTAACGTGCTATTAGCATCTGTAGTCGTTTCTTTTTTTGCCGTATCACATGATAAAACCCCTAAACTTAATAATGTAATTGCGATGTAATTAAAACCTTTTTTCATAGTATTATGTGTTATGTAACGTTAAATTGATTAAAAATTGTGATGAAAACTTAATTGTAATTGTCCTTTTCCTAAAGCGACTGTTTTTTGGTTCATCCAGCCCAATTGAATTCTTTGCCTAGATTTTATAACATAACCTAATCCTAGATATGTTCTATTACGGTCAAAAAGTTCTACAGTTCTACTATTCCCTATATCTTCTTGCCCATTGATAAATAATTCATTGTAAAGCGCTGCATAAATTGCTCCTTTTTCTAAGCTATATTTATTAATTGGCACATTCATGAAAAGGTTGTATCGATATCTTGTTCTAAAATCTTGATCTTCTACAAAGCGCTGCTCGTATCTAAAACGATGTGTTAAATAAATACGGCTCCCTATTTTTTGAGGTATAAGTGCTTCTTGGTAAATCCTATTTTCGCTAGAGATATCATTACTATCTCCAAATACTCCTGTAGTAATATTAGCATACCCAAAGGTTAAGAGAACCTTGGATTCCTTAGGTGTATACGTTAGACCTGTTCTTACTAGCAATTGTTCTAAGTCTCCTAAGGTATTCCAATTGCGATATTGTAAATCTCCTTGAATACCAAACTGACTATTCTTAAATTGGCGGTTAAAAAAATACATATACCAAGCTCCAGTTTGTCCTGATTCTACCTGCGAAAAACCATTTGCCGCAAATAGACTTAAAACACATATAGCTATTATTTTTTTCATATCGACTTATTTACATGCAAATATAATAGTATTACTATTATTTAGATAATATTAGTATACGGTTTAACTCCTATTTAACATCTTCTTTCCTTTCTTTTTAAAGAACTTAAATTGGTTCATAACAGAAACTCACAATTTTGTAATTTAGCTGAAATTAGAAACAGCTCATGCAAGATCCAACCTTCCCAAACATTATCTTCTTTGCGATTCCATTTTTTGTAATTGCGATGTTATTAGAATTGTACGTGACGGCAAAAGAAGGTATTAAAACTTATGAATCCAAAGATGCCTTCTCCTCCATTGCGATGGGATTAGGGAATGTGTTTTTGGGATTTTTTAGTAAAGCACTGGTGTTATTGGCTTTCTTTTATATTTATGAGAACTTTAGACTATTTACCATCCCAATTGTTTGGTGGAGTTTTATTTTAATATTCTTTACAGATGATTTCGCCTATTATTGGTTTCATCGCATCTCTCACGAATGCAGATTATTTTGGGCGTCTCATGTGGTTCATCATTCGTCTCAACATTATAATTTAAGTACTGCATTGAGACAAACTTGGTCTGGTGGATTTTACTCTTTCGTATTTTGGCTATGGCTCCCACTTTTAGGTTTCCATCCTGGTATGATTATACTACAAATGTCGATTAGCTTGATCTATCAATTTTGGATTCATACAGAAGCTATAGACAAAATGCCTAAATGGTTTGAAACTGTTTTTAATACACCTTCGCATCATCGTGTGCATCATGGCAGAAATCCGCTATATCTAGACAGAAATCACGCAGGAATTTTAATTATTTGGGACAGAATGTTCGGTACATTTCAACCCGAACTAAAAGATGAAAAAGTAGTCTATGGACTGGTGAAAAATATTAATACGTATAACCCAATCAGCATTGCTTTTACCGAATGGATAGATCTATTTAAAGATTTTTTTTCTGGTCGGAAATCGTTAAAAAACAGAATACTTTATCTTTTTAAACCACCTGGTTGGCGACATGATGGTACTGGACAGCTTTCTGATGATTTACGGAAGGAATGGTTGGAAAGTAATGGCAATGGAAGTTGAAGTTGAAGTCGCCGTATCAAGATGAATAATAAGCTTTCAGTCACCGTAGTGGTTTACAGATAAACATGTAGCTAAAAAAATGTATAATCAAAAAGACACTCGCTTATGCGAGCATAACATGAATTTTAATAAAAAACAATTTAGATTACAGGAGCTTCTAGCGGAATTGGTAAAAGTTTAGCAATTGCGCTTTCCCAATACGATTGAACATTAATATTATCTGCTAGAAGAAACACAGAATTAGAAAAGGTAAAAACCTTGCGCAAACAACCAGAACAGGTTTCCGTATTAACTTTAGATTTAGCAGAAACAAAGACTCTAGCAGCCATAGCTGAAACTGCTATCTCTATTTATGGGACTGTAGATATTCTTGTTAATAATGGTAGTATTAGTCAACGTTCCCCTATCATAGAAACCTCTATTGATGTAGATCGCAAACTCATGGAAATAGATTACTTGGGCACTGTTGCCATATCTAAAGCATTGCTACCCCATTTTGTAAAGAAACAATCTAGTCATTATGTTGTAGTTTCTAGTCTTATGGGAAAATTCAGTTCTCCTTTAAGATCTGCCTATTGTGGTGCAAAACATGCTTTACATGGCTTTTTTGACGCCTTGCGCTTAGAACATGATAAAGACAACGTAAAGGTCACTATGATTTGTCCTGGTTTTATAAACACCAATGTGGCTCGAAATGCATTAACAGCAGATGGTAGCAAACAAGATGATCAAGACGATATGACCGAAAACGGATTAGACGTTGATGTCTTTGTTCAAAAAATGATTACCGCCATTCGTAAAGAAAAGTTTGAAGCTTATATTGGTAAATTTGAAAAATTTGGCGTTTTTATGAAACGCTTGTCAACTAGGCTTATTCATAAGTTGGTTATGCGGAGTAAAGTTAGGTAAAACTACAACTCAATACTCTCACCAATCTCCAGCAACATCAAATCCTTATCCTTATCAAAGAATTTGCGCTTCGCTGCTTCATGGTCTATTTCAATATAGCCAAATGTATCAAAATGATAACCTAGTACTTTATCACATTCGACAAAGTCACTCGCTAAAATAGCCTCTTCAATTCCCATTGTAAAATTATCTCCTATAGGTATAATCGCTAAGTCTAGTTTTGTGAATAATGGGATCAATTTCATATCCATAGTTAATGCTGTATCTCCTGCGATATAGATGTTTTTATGCTCACCTTCTATCACAAAACCTCCAGGTTGACCCCCATAACTACCATCTGGAAATGAGGATGTATGAATAGCATTAACATATTTTACATTTCCAAATTCAAAATCCCATTGACCTCCATGATTCATAGGATGATTTTCTAAACCTAACTTATCAAAATGTGTGGCAATCTCAAAATTTGAGACGACTACTGCTCCTGTTCGTTTAGCTATAGCTTCAACATCTAAAATATGATCTTGGTGTGCATGAGTCACTAAAATATAGTCTGCTTTTAAAGTTTCTATGTTGATATGTGACGCTTTAGGGTTTCCAGAAATAAAAGGATCAACTAAAATATGGACGTCATTAATTTTGATACCTAGACTCGCGTGGCCGTAAAATGTAATTTGCATTGGTATTGGATTTTATAAGATTATTTACCTAACTCGAAAATACAAAAAAAACTCAGACAGATTTTAAGAAATTGTCTGAGTTTTTAAGCCCCAAATTTTATTGTCAACATTTAAGTAAATGTCTGCTAACCTACAAAATTTATTAAGTAAATATAATAATTAATTACTTGATAACCAAATAACTGTGTTAAAAATATCACAAAACATATCCAATACCTAATAATATTGAAAACAAAAATGTGGTAAGTGCAAGAACTTTTAACTGAGGATCAAAGTCTTTTGGATTTGTAACTTTTATGACAACATTGATATGAATCAGTAAAGGAATAAATGCGAGGTAAAACAAAAAATTCCAAGGACTTGAAAAATATAAAATTGAGAACACTATAGATACAACTATAGTCAAAACTATGAGAGTAATGTGATAAGCCTTTGCTTTGCTCTTTCCTAATTTCACTGCGAGTGTCTCTTTCTCTGCTAGTCTATCAGACTCTATATCTCTCATGTTATTGAGGTTTAAAACACCCATACTTAAGAGGCCTACTGAAATTGCCGGTAACCAGACATGATGGTCTATACTTTTAGTATATAAAAAGTAACTACCAACGACACTTAAAATTCCGAAGAAAATAAAAACAAATACATCTCCTAATCCTTTATAACCGTAAGGAGAGCTTCCTATAGTATAGTTTATTGCTGCGTATATTGAGAATCCTGATAAAAAGAAAAAGAGAATCGCATAGAGCAGGTATTTACTCCCAAATGAGGTAAATATAAGTCCTACGGTTAGCACAATAACGACCAATATATTCAATTTAATCCCTTCAAACATCTCTTCTGGAGTAATCTCTCCACTTTGAATTGCTCGCTTTGGTCCTATTCTACTTTCATTATCTGTCCCTCTAATACCATCTCCATAATCATTAGCTAGATTAGAAAGAATTTGTAATGCTACTGTTAAGAGAATCGCAAAAGTCATTATATAGGCATCAAACTTGCCATTATAATACGCAAAGCAAGACCCTATAATGATACCAGATATTGAAAGAGGTAAGGTTCTTAATCTAAAAGCAGATAGCCAAGGCTTTATTTTAGTAATCATAAAATGATTTTAGATTTAAGGGATCCACTTTTTATCAAAGTTAGGCTTACGCTTTTCTAAAAACGCATCACGTCCTTCTTTAGCTTCATCTGTCATATAAGCCAAACGCGTCGCTTCTCCTGCAAATACTTGTTGACCAACCATCCCATCATCTGTTAAATTCATTGCAAATTTCAACATTTTAATTGACATTGGTGATTTAGCTAATATTTCTTGAGCCCATTCGTAGGCAGTATCTTCTAACTCATCATGAGGAATCACAGCATTGACCATACCCATATCATAAGCTTCTTGAGCTGAATAATTTCTTCCGAGGAAAAAGATCTCACGAGCACGTTTTTGTCCGACCATTTTTGCCAAGTATGCAGATCCATACCCACCATCAAAACTAGTGACATCTGCATCTGTTTGCTTAAAAATAGCGTGCTCTTTACTGGCCAATGTTAAATCACAAACTACATGAAGACTATGTCCTCCTCCTACTGCCCAACCAGGAACAACGGCAATAACTGCTTTTGGCATAAAACGAATTAAACGTTGTACTTCGAGAATATTAAGGCGATGGTAACCGTCGTCTCCTACATATCCTTGATGACCTCTTACTTTTTGATCACCTCCAGAGCAGAAACTCCAAATACCGTCTTTAGTTGATGGTCCTTCTGCAGATAATAACACAACACCAATATTGACATCTTCGGTAGCATCATATAATGCATCGTAAAGTTCACTTGTTGTTTTGGGTCTAAAAGCGTTTCTAATATTGGGACGGTTAAACGCTATTCTAGCGACACCGTTGCGCTTTTTATAAGTAATATCTTCATAGGTTTTTGCTGTAACCCATTCGGCTTGATTCATAACTATAAGTATTTGTTACAAAAATACTGCTTTTTAAACATAGAACTCATCATATACAAATCTAAAAACATCTAAAACGTATAGACTTATTAATTAATATACTCCATTTTAAATACGTGTGCGCTTTTATAAATGACTTACTTTTTTAATACTAATGTCAAATAATTATCATAAAAAGATTAGCCGTCTTCAAGTTTTCAACTCTAAAAATAGAAAATAGATAATAGTAAATAGGATTGAATAATTCTTTTGAATATACATTTAAGCTTAATATATTTGTGGCCCCAATTTTTAAATAAACGATATGTCGATTGTTGATTATCCCTACTATCAAAACCTAATACACAAACAAACTATAGCCCTAGGAAATTTATACTTTTTTAAAAAATTCGTAGTGTGTGAATTCAAGGAAGGTGTCAACATTGATTTTGATAACTTTAACGAAGCCAAAACTGCCATTGAAAAGCAGTTTGGCAGCAGTTATTTTGGCTTTGTTGCTAATAGAATACACTCCTACTCTATTTTAATTACTGATGCGCCTTTATTCAACGAAGCATTTAAAAACTTAAAAGCCTACGCCACAATTACATACTCTTCTTTTTCTAGTCAAGTTTTTGAAATAGAAAATCATTTCTTTAATTTTAATAGGCAAAAATTCAATGAATTAGATGCGGCTATTCATTGGGTTACACAACATTTAGAAGAAACAGCAACTGGTTTTTAATTTAAATAAATACCATCTTCTTTTATAGTAATCAACTTTTGCTTATACAAAGTGCCGATAGCCTTTTTAAAAGTCTTCTTACTCATTTGTAAAACGTTTTTAATGTCGTCTGGATTTGATTTATCGTTAAGCGCTAAAAAACCATCATCAGAATCACCAAGATACTCCATAACTAAATCGGCATTTGGTTCAATTTTTCTATAGCCTATTTTACCAAGAACGATATCTAATTTATTATCCTCACGTACTTTTTTAACGAAACCTTTTAAACGATCTCCAACGCTAACATCTTTAAAAATATCTTCGGAAAAAATTAAACCTAAATGTTCATTGTTGACGATAACATTCATTCCTAATTCTGAAGGATGAGATACGATTAAATCGACCTCGTCAAACTGTTGCACAGTTAAGTCTTTATTATCTAAAAAACGATTGGTTTTACTCGAGGCCACCAGCCTATTTGTTTCTTCATCCAGATAACAATGGATAAGGTACCAGCCTCCTGCTTTCATTTTAAAAGCTTGCTCTTTAAATGGACAAAAGAGTTCTTTAACTAATCCCCAATCTAAAAAAGCACCGTGTTGTGTCACTTCATTACAACGTAGCAGAGCAAAATCATCACGAACAACATAAGGCTCATCTGTCACTGCTACTAAACGTTCTTCATTATCTAAATACACAAAAACCTTAAGCTCTTCCCATATTTGAAATGTCTTAGGCACATATCTATTTGGAAGTAAAACTTGGTTTTCCTCTGAATCTGACAAGTATAAACCCTGCTCAGTTTCTCGTATTATTTCTAACGTGTTGAAATCTCCTATTCTAATCATGAGCCAAAGATATGTAAAAAAGTACTTTAGATGGCTTTACTTTTCAACTTAAGGTATGAGAAATTCATCTGTTTTTAGGTCATAAAATTCTTGACTTAAAATTTCAGCATAAAAAAATCATCACCCAAGTGATGCTTCTTAATATATTTTAAAGATTCTTATTTGTAAACAGATTCTTTTTTAAAATGTGTTGCCAAAAGATAATATA
The DNA here is from genome assembly GCF_000425305.1 of Psychroserpens burtonensis DSM 12212. Classification (GTDB taxonomy): domain Bacteria; phylum Bacteroidota; class Bacteroidia; order Flavobacteriales; family Flavobacteriaceae; genus Psychroserpens; species Psychroserpens burtonensis. The sequence goes on along the minus strand of NZ_AUDE01000010.1, from coordinate 24,922 downwards.
CAACTGCTCTGTATTTATTTCTATTTGATTTCCCGTATTTTTCAATTACAGCATCAATAGCCTTATCTAAATCAGGGCTATCCTTAAGACCTAACTTTTTAATTAAAAAATTGTTTTTAACTGTAGCTAATTCAGATTCATCAGATCCAGAGACTGTTGCAGCGTCTGCATTATAAATAGATGGCCCACAACCAATTGTTACTTTCGTTAATAAATCCATGTTAGCAGTTACACCACATTTATCTTTTAAATCTGCAGCATATTTTGTTATTAAGTCGTCTCTTTTACTCATCTTAGTTGTTAATTTTTAGGTTAATAAATATTTGCTCTATAAATATAGACAATTATTGGACACCTAATAAATTAGGATGTCACATTTTTATTTCACAAACTTAAAGTAGTCTAAGAGAATGGAATCATTTTCTGTCCTAGGTGTAAATACTTCTAATAGTCGTGGTTGTTTTGACTTGTTATAAAATGGTTTTAAAGCACCTTCTAATTCTAATTCATTTTGAGCTGTTGTATATTCAAAACCGTACATCTCACATAATTGCTTTGCTGTTAAGTGATGTTTCGTTTCAAAGAAATAATCAAAATTATCTGTGTTTTTATGTCCCGGTAGAATCCTAAAAATACCTCCTCCTTCATTATTGATAACAATAATCCTAAAGTTTTTAGGTATATAGTTATTCCATAGCGCATTACTATCATAAAAGAAGCTTAAATCTCCCGTAATAAATGTCGTTTGCCTTTCACTAACTACTGCACAACCTAATGCTGTTGATGTACTGCCATCAATGCCACTTGTACCACGATTACAATAAACCTTTAGAGAAGGGTTCATATTAAATAATTGTGCATATCGTATCGTTGAACTGTTGCCCAGTTGCAAAATTGTCTTGTTGGATATTGATTTTAGTATAAGATTGAAAGCTTTAAAATCACTAAACGGAATTTGTTTTACATACTCCAAATGCCTCTTATGTCGTAATTGTTTCACTGCAGTCCAAGTCTCTAAGTAACTGCTTTTGGCTACGTGCGTTATTTTGGGTAGAAATTCACTAAAAAAATCATTTGGTTTTGCTACAATATGCTTACTTAAACAAAAAAATGTATCATTAGCATTTTTCTCCCCAACATGCCAATGATGTTTAGGTTGATAGGTTCTTAAAAATGCTTTGATTTTTTTAGAAACGATTAAACCACCAATTGAAATTAGTATGTCTGGTTGTAAGTTTTTAAAATCTTCTTCCTCTAAAGGAGCAATCATTTTATCGATACTAGGAAAGAAATTTTTATGATGAACATTAGACGTCGTTTCTGTAAAGACAATCACACTATCATCATTTGCCAAATCATTCAACCACTGCTGTTCTATTTGACCAATTGGTAAGACACCTATCAAAATCATTTTTTTCTTTGACACATACCATTCATCGATACAGTCTTTAAGTTCTGCTTGATCAATTTTTACGGTCTTAATATCTAATTCCTCAACCTTTGGGTTTATACTCAATTCCTCAACAGTATCATAAAGAGGCTCATCAAAAGGAATATTGATATGAACTGGTCCCTTACTAAATCGAGCTAGATTGAATGCTTTGTTTATTTCCTCTTCGTTATAAGATTGAATACTTTGCTGTAAGCCTAAAATGCGTTCTAATTTATTTTCTAAACTCTTAAACATTGGAAGTTCATCTTTATCTGATAGTCCCTTTTCGTTTTTTAAGTCTAACTTTAAATTTGCAGAATACAAGATATTCTTTTCAAAGACATCTTTTTGGTTGATGGTTTGTCCGTCACCAATACCGATGAGATGCTGTGGTCTATCTGCAGACAATACGATTAAAGGTATATCACTAAAGAACGCCTCTGCTACTGCAGGATAATAATTAAGTAAAGCACTACCTGATGTGCAAACAACAGCTGCAGGCTCTTTGGTTTGCTGAGCAATACCTAATGCAAAAAAAGCAGCACAACGCTCATCTACTATACTATAGCATTTAAAGAATTCATCATTAGAAAATCCAAGTGTTAAAGGTGCATTTCTACTTCCTGGAGAAATAATAATATGCTTTATGTTTTTAAGTTTACACAACTGAATTACAGTTTGCGCAAGCGGAATTTTAGGGTGTATCATCTGTTTACAAAGTTATTGAAAATGTCACTTAAAAAAAATAAGATTGGATACAATTAATTCAGTAACTTTATTCCTGTTATATTCAAATTTAAATTACATATCACAAGTATATTAAGGGCTTTATCACTCAATCAGATGAGTACTAGTAAATAGTATGCAACCGCTAAAAAATAATACATATCCACACATGAAATTCCAATCTCTCTTTTTTCTCTTTTTATCGTTAGCCATTAGCAACTCTGTAAATTCTCAACAAAATGAAGACCTTTGGCTCAGAAACACTGCCATCTCTCCAAATGGACAGCAAATTGCCTTTACTTATAATGCAGATATTTATATGGTGTCTTCAAATGGCGGGAAAGCTACTCGATTAACAACCCATAGTGCTTATGATACTAAACCTGTCTGGTCGCATGACGGACAACAAATAGCGTTTGCATCCAATAGACATGGAAACTTTGATGTATTTATTATGACAGCTTCTGGAACCAATGTAAAGCGACTAACATTTCACTCCGCTGATGATATGCCAACAGACTTCTCTCAAAATAATGATGCGGTTTGGTTCAATAGTATTCGTTTGGATAACGAAAACTCTATGTTGTTTCACAAATTAGGAGAATTGTATAGTGTAAACATAAATGCGTCAACACCAAAACAACTCAGTAGTTTCCCTGCTTACGAAGCTAAAAACAACAGTAAAGGTGATATGATCTTTGAGGAAATCAAAGGCTATGAGTATGAGTGGAGAAAACACCACACATCTTCTGTCACTAGAGATATTTGGATCAAATCAGCTACAGGAAATTACACAAAACTATCAAATTTTAAAGGTGAAAATCGCAATATCCTTTTTGGTTCTGGTGATGTTTTTTATTTTTTATCTGAAAAATCTGGAACATTTAACGTCTTTCAATCTACGTTCTCTAATCCAAATAAATCTGACCAAATTTCAGAATTCAAGATGCATCCTGTGCGACATCTTTCAGTTTCAAATGATGCGCTTTTAGCTTACAGTTTCAACGGAGATATCTACACTCAGCACATTGGAGAATCTCCAAAAAAATTGAATATAGATGTTAGTGGTGATCAATCATTAATGGAAAATGAATTATTATTTGTTGACGGAAGCGTCACTCATATGGTACCCTCTCCTAACGGAAAAGAATTAATTTTTATCTACAGAGGCGATGTGTTTGTAACCTCAGTAGATGGCAGTTTAACACGACGACTTACCGATACTCCAGAACAAGAACGCAGTATTGACATTAGTGCAGATGGTAGAACTATTATTTATGCTGGAGAGCGCAATAACAGCTGGAACCTATACACTCAAACGCTTCCAAAGAAAGAAGAAAAATATTTCTTAAATGCTATTGAATTAAAAGAAGAGATCTTACTCGCTGATATTTCTGAAAGTTTTCAACCTAAGTTCTCACCAACAGGAGAAGATGTCGCTTATTTAGAAGAGCGAACAAAACTGAGAACTATCAATCTAAAGACTAAAGAAATCATATCGATTCATAATGGTGAAAAACATTTCTCATATTCAGATGGAGACCAGGAATTTGAATGGAGCCCAGACGGCAAATGGATTGCTATAACCTTCTATCCAGATCAATATTGGGTTGCAGAAATAGGTGTTTTAAAAGCCGATGGTTCTGGAGATTTGATTAATGTATCAAAAAGCGGATTTAATGATTTTAAGCCAAAATGGTCATTAGATGGTTCTATACTATATTGGGCATCAGATAGAAACGGGATGCACAGTGTTGCAAAAACAGGACCCTCACAGCTAGACGTGTATGGTGTGTTTTTAACTCAAAAAGCTTTTGATGAATTCAAATTAAGTAAAGATGAATTTGCGTTTGTTTCAGAGGCTGATGAGGCTGATGAGGCTGATGAAACAGAGGATGATGAAAAAAATTCTAAAAAAGACAAGAAAGACAATGAAAAAAAGGATAAAAAGTTAAAGCCTATAGATATTGAGTTTGATAATTTATACAAGCGTAAAGCAAAATTATCATTATTCTCTACTAATCTGTCTGACATGTTAGTCACTAAGGATGCTAAATCGTTATTATACTTAGGTCGCGTAGATAATAAAGCCGATTTATGGAAACTAGATTTACGTACCAGGGAAATCAAGTCTTTGGGTAAATATGATCGTGGAGGCAGTATGGCCTTTGGTAAAGATGCTAAGGAAGTTTACGTTTTAAGTGGTGGAAAAATATCTAAAGTAGATATTAGTTCTGGTAAGACGAAGGGTGTTGGTATCAACGATGAAATGTCATTTAATTTATCTGCAGAGCGTTTATACCTTATGGATCATGTATCTCGTCAGGTTAAGAAAAAGTTTTTAGATCCTAATCTTCATGGAGCACCTTGGGATACATTATCTGCTAACTACAAAAAATTCGTACCTCATATTAACAACGACTATGATTTTAAAGATATTTTAGGAGAGTTACTAGGAGAATTGAATGCTTCACATACTGGAGCACGTTTTACAGAGCCTAATAAAAAAGGAGATGAAACAGGATCACTTGCTATTTATACTAACGATAGCTATGATGGTAATGGACTCCAAATTTCTGAACTTATAGAAGGAAGTCCTTTAATTAATGGTGATAAAAAAGTAAAAGCAGGTGTTATTATAGAAGCAATAAACGGTAAAACCCTAACTAAAAGCATTAATTATTATACACTCCTAAATAGAAAAATTGACGCTGCTATTACAGTTTCTTATTATGACCCATCAACATCTAAAAGATGGAAAGAGCGTGCGAAGCCAATTTCAATAGATGCAGAAAACGAATTACGCTACCAACGATGGATTAGAAAAAACCGAGAGATGGTACATAAACTATCTGATAATCAAATTGGATATATGCATATTCGCAACATGAACGATGGGAGTTTTAGAGAGTTCTTAGAAGAAGTCATGGGTGAAGAAGTCAATAAAAAAGCATTGGTCGTTGATACGCGATTTAATGGTGGAGGCGATTTAGTTGATGACATCACTACCTTTTTAAGTGGAACAAAATATATGGAGTTTAGCAACGGAGGAAAAGTGGTGGGTACAGAATCACAACGCCGTTGGACAAAACCAAGTATTATGCTTATTGGAGAGTCTAACTATTCTGATGCACACTGTACTCCTGCTGGATATAAAGATTTAAAAATTGGAAAACTCGTAGGCATGCCAGTTCCTGGAACTTGTAGTTTTGTATGGTGGGAACGTATCCAAAATGGGATCGTGTTTGGAATCCCAAACATGCAAGTCTTAGACATAGAAGGTGATGTTTTAGAAAACAAAGAATTGCAACCAGATATTTTAGTTAAAAATGGTTTTGACGCAGTCACTAACGGAAAAGACGAACAAATAGAAGCTGCTGTTGCAGAATTGTTGAAACAAGTTAATTAGAATGCAACTCTAGAATGATCATCTAGTTCAATAATACGCGCATCATCGTTTGAGTTTTGTTGACGGTTTCCTCCCACTCCAATTGTGGGTCCGAATCTTTTGTGATACCTCCTCCAACATAAATCAATGCGTGCTTATTTTTTATTTGCATACATCTTAAGTTAACAAAGAACTCACTTGTAGTTTTAATACTTGAGTACGCATTATTCTCTACATTTCGTCTATTTGTATTTCGAGATTTTGAAGTCTTAATATTTAATTCACCTAGAAACCCTGTATAAAACTCTCGATTATACTTTTCATTATTTAAAATGAAATTTTTGGCTTCTGCTTTAGGCAAACCACAAATAGCAGGTGTTGGATGCAGAGTTTCTATAACAGATTTTAATATACCAGATTTTAATATACCTGAAATTTTAGATTGCAAGTGAAATAGTTGTCCTGCTTTGACTGTATTTGGACCTGTAACATTGATATTATTTAAGACACCTTGAAGATTATTAACGATGTAATCTGTTACTATTTGCTGTTCGTTTATTTCTTTAGTTCCCCAAGCTGTTTCACTAGTGTCGTTATGTTTTTTAGTACCTGCTAAAGACATGGTTTTGAAACGTAGTCCTTCAATATTTAAAAGCGTTTCTGGAGTTGCTCCTAACCAAAGTCCTATGTCTGGATGGTACCATAGATAGACAAATGCTGTTGGATAAACACTCAGTAAAGATTGAAAAAGTTGTATTGGGTTTTCTTCGGAAATTGGAAGACCTTCAACTCTAGATAGTACAACCTTTTCAAATGTTCCATTTCTAATAGCTCTAATACCTTTTTGAACTAATTCTAAGTGTTGTTCGTAAGTATTTTGAGATGTTTCTGAATTACTTTTAAGATTTGTATTGTTAGATATTTCCGAAGAAAAAACACAGTCACAATTGATGCTTATTGATTGTTCTAACGGAAATAATATCGCATCATTTTTAGAATCAAAAGGTGAAAACACAAAACCACTCTCCGTAAAATCATTTACGGTACGTACGGTATGATCCTTTTGAAGTATCGCCTTTACAAATGAGTTGTTAGGCTTTCTATAAGCAACAAAAGGCAGTTGTGAATTATAATGGGTTTCTATAGCTGTAAATAATTCTTTTTGAATCATTACCTACTTCTTTTTTGGAAGAGAAATTGTTGATAATCTGCAAATTGACACCAAATTATCGTTATCATCTGTAACTCTGATATCCAATAATTGTGTCGTTCTACCTTTATGTATAAAAGTAGCCTTAGCGTAAACGTAACCATCCTTGACACTTTTTAAATGATTGGCTGTAATCTCTAAACCACGAACAAATTTATTCTCAATATCAAGAAAAAGATGAGATGCAAAACTGCCAACACTTTCCGCCAAAGCCGCAGTTGCTCCTCCATGTAATACACCATCAGGCTGGTAAACTCTAGAGTTAACAGGCATTCTAGCCACCACGAAGTCATCACCATAATCTACCATCTCGATATTTAAGGTTTCCATCAACGTATTTTTACTTGCTACATTAGCTTTATCGAGCATATCTTGTTTAGATAATTGCATAGAATTACTGTATTTTTAGCGTGAATTATAAGAAATACAAAGATACAAATGAATTCAACAGAAAAGGAAATTTCTTATCACATTAGTAATAGTTACTCTACCTTAAATGAACTGACATCATTAACAAAAAATGTTTGGTTTGTTTGCCATGGTATGGGATATTTAAGTAAGTATTTTCTTAAATATTTTAAAGATCTAAACCCTATAGAAAATTATATTATTGCACCTCAAGCTCAAAGTAAATATTATATAACTCCAAAATTTAAACATGTTGGCGCAAGTTGGTTAACTCGTGAAAACACTAAAATGGAAACCAATAATATAATCGCTTATTTTGATTCAATTTTTAAACATGAACAGATTACACAAGATAAGAACCTTATCATTTTAGGCTATTCGCAAGGCGTCAGTGTGGCTATGAGATATATTGCGAAACGACAATTACAATGCTCGCAATTAGTGTTGCTTTCTGGTGGAATCCCGAAGGAATTAAAAAAAGAAGATTTTAGGTTCTTTAAAGGAAAAACCAAACTTATTTATGGTATCAATGATGAATATCTCCAGGAAGAACGGATGACACAGGAACAACAAAAGGCAGAAATGTTGTTTGGTAACAAATTGGAAATTATTCCCTTTGAGGGCGTACATGAAGTCAATACAGAAATAATAAATCAGCTGGTGTAAAATGCGAGTACCTATTTTAGAAACCAAGCATGTAAAACTAACACTACTTACATTAAATAATTATGTTAAGCTCATAGCTATTGCACAAGAGAAAGATTTGACCTACTACTCACCTAGCACTATTTCTTCTTCGGAAAAATTGAAAGACTACTTTAAAGTAGCTGTTGATGGCTATTTAAATCAAACTGCAATTCCTTTTATTATTTATGATAAAGTAAAACAGCAATATTCAGGAAGCACGCGTTTTGGCTTAATCCATTAGAAAAATAAAGTACTACATATTCGTTGGACATGGATTGGTCACGAATTTCAAGGCACTGGATTAAACAAAAACATGAAGTTTTTAATGCTCCAATATGCTTTTGAAACTTTAGTTTTTGATAAGGTAGAATTCAGAATTGACGAACGCTACCAAAAATCGAGAAACGCTGTTGACAAATTGGGTGCCATTCTTGAAGGCATACTGCGAAAAGACACTATTATGAAAGACGGCTTTAGACGCAGTAAATGATGTTATGGTATCTTAAAAGAAGAAGACCAACTATTAAAACTCGGGTTTTTAGAACACTTTAAACGGTCTTCTGTAGTGTTTTGTTTTTTTCTTTTAAAATAGCTAATTGCTTTTCTATAAACGTAATTGCTTGTTCTGTTTTATGACTTGTTTTAGAGGCCATGTTTTTAAATTCTTTTTTTAAAGTTTCCTTTCCTGAGGTTGCTGCTTTAGATAAGTCGTCTTTAACCTCTATAAAATCACTAGATAATTGATTTTTTATGTCTTTACCTTCTTTCTTCAGCTTGTCTCTTGTTATACTGCCTTTTTCTGGCGCTAATAAAACTCCTGCTGCTGTTCCTATTAACACTCCTAATACTATTGCTCCTTTATATATCATAGCTTTTTTTTATAAATACGTGTTTATTTATAAGTCGAAAAACTTAGGCATTTGTTACAAACAAACTCATAAACAAGTATTTATAAAAAAAAACCGAAGAGTAATGATTTAACACAAAAAACAGCACATAGTATTCTAGCCCAATTTGAAAATTAATTTTCTATAATAAAAATAGAAGAAGAATACTCAAAATCTGTAAAATATCTAGATTCTAATGTCCCTACTTTAGCTTGATAAGTAAACATGTAAATGATCTTTTGTCCATAATTACAAAGAAAGCAAATAGAACTCTTGAGACTGTTTCTGTAGCGTTTTATATTAGCTAATCAGATTATCTATTATATCTTTAACGGGAAGAATTTCTTTAGTATGAGCTATACTTGGTCCTGCAACCCAAACTGTTTTGTAAGTTGCTTTTTTGGCAGCATTCTCAGTCGCTTTCATACCTATTGAAAATCGCACCATCTTCACCCACTTTTTAAGCTTCTTATTTTTATTAAGCATGGTTTCGAGCCACGTTGCTTTTGTTCCTATTTTTTGAACATAGGGAGTATTTATAACGGTGCAAGGCGTACCAGAAATACGCTCTGTCATAATAATATCTTCTGCGCCATAATCAACGCAAGCCTGTTTGTATTCGTCAGTCACGCCTGCTTCTATAGAAGCTATAAACGGACTACCAACACTAACACCTTCTGCGCCATAACTCAACATTCTATCAATATCTGCTTTACAACCAACACCTCCTGCTGAAATCACAGGAATAGTTAACTCTTTACTCAATAAACTTGTTAATTCCTCTGGTGTAAGATTTCCTCTGTGACCACCAGCTTCATTATTTACAGCTATTGCAGCATCAGCTCCCAATTGTTCTACCTTTCTAGCAAAATGTAAATCTGTAACATCACAAAACACCTTAATACCTACTGCATGTGCTTGATTTATAGTTTCTTCTGGACTACCTAGAGACGTAATTAAAAAATCACAACCCTCTTCACAGATTACTTCTAACTGTCCTTGATATTTAATATTTGATTTATTAACAATGAGATTAAACCCAAAAGACCCACCTTCAACCTTATTTGCTTTCAATTCACGTATTGCAGCTCTTAATTCATCAAGTGTCCTGTAGTTAAGTGCAGGAATACAACCTGCTATTCCTCCTTTCATTGCTTCTGTCACCATAGCAACATTAGATACCAAAAACATTGGTGCTTGAATAATTGGGTATTTAATATTGAGCATTTGTGTGAGTCTTGTAGTCATATTATAAGTTTAATTAGTCGCATTTCAACTACATCAAATTAGCTGTAGTTCTGCTATTATTAAAATCAAGGTGTAAATATAATAAATTATTATGCATGCATAACAGACTGTTAGTCTTGAAACCTGTAATAGCCACATTTTAAGTAAGCACCTTCTGGGAAACCAATGGGATGATCTATATCGTGTTGTGTTTTTTGTTCTACGGAAAATGAACGTTTGGCAACTATTAAAGCTTGCTCATTAATATCATAAAATGCTGTAGACGTCACTCTAGATGAACAGGACGCTAAAACTAATAAGCCATCTCTAGCCGTTAATTTCTCTCCTAACCTAGCCAACTGTGCATATTTCTTTTTAGCGAGTTGAATTTCAGTTTGTTGTTTGGCAAAACTTGGCGGATCAATAACAACCACGTCAAATTTATTTTTTTCTAAAATGAGCTGCTCCAATATTTTAAATGCATCACCAGCCAAAGTAAAATGGGTCCCATTATAATCATTTAATTCACCATTTCGAACTGCGATCTCTAATGCTTGGGAACTAATATCTAAACTCGTCACTTCTTTTGCTCCATTAGCCAAGGCATGAACTGAAAAGCCACCAGCATAAGAAAATACATCTAAAACGGTTTTGTTCTTACTTAAGAGTCCAACCTGCTTTCTATTATCTCTGTGATCTAAGAAGTAACCCGTTTTATGACCTTTAATCACATTTGCTGAAAAGTTGACACCGTGTTCTATAAACTGTACGACTTCATTGTGAAGTATTCCATAAACGACTTCTCCATCTTTCAAGTTATGAGAACTTGATTGCTGCAAACTACGACTCAAACGTATCACCACCGTTTCGCAACCTGATGTAATTATCAAACTTTCTAAAACAGTTTTAAGATAAGGCAACCAGATTTCAGAATACAATTTTACGACTAGAACCGCGTCATAAACATCCGCTATTAGTGATGGAAATTCGTCGTTTTCACCAAAAATTAATCGGTAACTCGTCGTCTCTGTCTTTAGTAATGGGAGGCGTTTTTGGTATGCCTTTTCAATTTTCCGAAGAAAGAAAGCATCATCTATTTGTATCGGCTTTCCGTCACTATAGATTACTTTAATTCTAATTGGCGAATCTGCATCGTATAATCCTATACCAATCATTCCGTTTTTACGCTTTCCGAAGATAATAGCTAAATCACCTGATTTGGCATCTGAATTAATCTTTACAATACTCTCTGAAAACACCCAAGGATGACCTTGCTGTACATAATTCTCACCTTTTGCTGTTAGTTTTATGGCCAAGCGTTTAGGTTGATAAGGATTATCTATGGATGGGGAAAAGAGCATTATATCTTTTATTAGTTATAAGGTTGCAAAATACTTTCTTTTTCTGAAGAATGTTCTATTTGAAACACTATAAAATAGATTGGCAAATGATAAACAAAAAAAGCGTGACCTGTAAGATCACGCTTTTAATAAAATCATTAGTGCTAATTAAGCCTTAACATCTTGGCTTTTAACTGCCAACGTATAAATAACTAATCCAAATCCAATTTTGTTAATTGCATCTGCAATGTTGTAAGCAACATCTACACCACCAGTTCCTAAAATACTAGTGTACCATCCATCAGTACCTAACATATAACCTAGAGGGTAAATTGCCCATCCAACTAATACGAACCAGCATAATATTTTGTGAGCTTTTAAAATTTCTCCTCCAGCAGCAACTGCTAATTTTTTTGCACTACCAAGCCATATTTCATAAACAATCACGAAGTAAGCTAATCCAGAGATACCTCCCCAAACGGCTGCTTGTCCAGGATAGACTGCTTCACCAAAGTAACCTGTAACTAACATTATTACAGATAATCCAATTAGTTTCCACATTAAAGATGGTTTAGCCCCTGCAACTTTAAGAATTAAATAAAATTCTACACACATTAATGGCACTGTTAAAATCCAATCTACATATCTAAAAAATGTAGGCGACTCCATGTTAACTGCCCAATAATCTCTCATGTAGAAATAATGAACTGCTGCAATAAATGTAATTAGTCCTGAAACTAGAACTGAAGTTCTCCATTTCCTATCAAATTGACTAAGTGATAAAAAGAAAAAAGCTGAAGCAGCCATCATAGCCATACAGCCAACAAAAAATGTAAAACCTATGTAATCTGTAGGGTCCATTTTTGTAGTAACATCGATTAATAATAACATTGTTTTCATAAAAGTTAGTTTAGATTATTTTATTGTTTAAGCAAATTTACAAAACATTAAACAAGTATTATGCTTTTTTAACAAAATATTTGTCAATTAATTACTAACATTGCATGGAAGTATGGGTAAAATTCACAATCTATCAATATTATTAAGTTTCGTTGGATTATGGGTAACTTCCATATTCTCAGGGGAGCTTGAGATTTTTATGGGGTTTATTTTAATATTTTCATTCGGTATTTTGCATGGGTCAAATGACATATTACTTATTGATTCTATTTCAAATTCTAAAGCGAAATATTCATTTTTGAAAGTATTAGGCATCTATTTATTGACCGTTTTTGCAGCTGTTATCGTATTTTATCTAATTCCTTTATTTGCTGTAGTCTTATTTATACTTTTTAGTGCCTTCCATTTTGGAGAACAACACTGGGAACACAAAAGGCTCGATGTTTCAAATAAATTAAGAAACTGTTTTTATTTTATTTACGGTTTATTAGTGCTCCAAATATTATTTATTTTAAATATCTCAGAGGTGATAGAAATCATAACATCTATTACTAGTTACACGGTTACATATAACGTAGTTTTATATTCTTTTATCAGTAATCTCATTGCTTTTGCATTAACCTCTATACTCCTTTATTACAAATCATCACAATTCAAAATAGTATTATTAACTGAATTGTTTCATCTCCTAATTTTCACAATAATCTTTAAGGTATCTACTTTAATTTGGGGTTTTACAATTTATTTTATTTTTTGGCATAGTATCCCTTCTCTTTATGAGCAAATCAATTATATCTATGGAGATTTCAATAAGGGAAATATGTTTAGTTATTTAAAAAAGGCCTTCCCGTATTGGATAATATCACTAATAGGAATAAGTATTGTATATTTTATTTTTAAAGATGAGAAACTATTTTACGCCATATTTTTCTCATTTCTTGCTGCGATAACATTTCCTCATGCTTTGGTAATAAATAAGATGTTTGCCAATAAAAAAACGCAACCAAATTAATGATTGCGTTTTTTTCCAAATGTTAAGTAATTATATGTTTGTGAGATCCCATAATAAATTTGGGATTAGTAATTCACTCTAAATATGCAAAAACAAATTCTGATTGTCTACTTATTTTACCTCCTCAAAATCTACGTCTTCAACATCACTGCTTTCGTCTGCTGTTTGACCATTTGCTTCAGCTCCATCATCTGTTGGTCCACCTTCTGGTGCGCCTTGAGTATCTGCTTGTGCCTTATACATTTCTTCACTTGCAACTTTCCAAGCTTCGTTGATTTTCTCTAAAGCAGGTGCTATTAAAACAATGTCTTTAATTTCGTAAGCTTTCTTCAACTCTTCAAGTGCTTCTTCAATTGGTTTTTTCTTATCGTCTGATAATTTATCACCAAATTCTTTTAACTGATTTTCTGTTTGGAAAATCATAGCATCTGCTTCGTTTAGTTTCGTAGCATTTTCTACTGCTTTAGCATCTGCATCTGCATTAAGTTCTGCTTCCTGCTTCATTTTAGCAATTTCCTCTTCTGTTAAACCAGAAGATGCTTCGATACGAATATCTTGAGTTTTGTTTGTTGCTTTATCTGTTGCAGATACCTTGATAATACCATTGGCATCAATATCAAAAGTCACTTCAATTTGAGGTGTTCCTCTTTGGGATGGTGGAATACCATCTAAATGGAAACGACCAATTGTATTGTTATCTGCTGCCATTGGACGCTCTCCTTGTAATACATGGATTTCTACCGATGGTTGATTATCTGCTGCTGTTGAGAATACTTGTGATTTCTTAGTAGGAATCGTAGTATTCGCTTCAATCAATTTAGTCAATACATTACCCATAGTTTCAATACCAAGAGATAATGGAGTAACATCTAACAAAAGAACATCTTTTACGTCACCTGATAATACACCTCCTTGGATTCCAGCTCCTAGAGATACGACCTCATCAGGATTAACTCCTTTACTTGGCGCTTTTCCGAAGAACTTCTCTACCTCGGCCTGTACTACTGGAATACGAGTTGATCCTCCTACTAAAATAATCTCGTCAATATCACTTTTTGATAAACCTGCTGCTTTTAAAGCTGAGGCACATGGCTCAATCGTACGTTTTACTAAATCATCAATTAACTGCTCAAATTTAGAACGAGTTAATGTGCGTACCAAGTGCTTTGGTCCTGATGCAGTAGCGGTAACATAAGGTAAGTTAATTTCTGTTTGTGCAGAAGATGATAATTCAATCTTCGCTTTTTCTGCAGCTTCTTTTAAACGTTGTAAAGCCATTGGGTCTTTACGCAAATCGATAGACTCTTCTCCGTTAAATTCATCTGCTAACCAATCAATAATTTTTTGATCAACATCATCACCACCTAAATGTGTATCACCATCTGTAGACAAAACTTCAAATACACCATCACCTAATTCTAAGATAGAGACATCATGTGTTCCTCCCCCAAAATCGAAAACAACGATTTTTTGGTCAACACCTTTTTTATCCATACCATAAGCTAATGCTGCTGCTGTAGGCTCGTTAATAATTCTACGAACTTTTAAACCCGCAATCTCACCCGCTTCTTTAGTCGCTTGACGTTGAGAATCATTGAAATAAGCTGGTACAGTAATAACTGCTTCAGTTACGGTTGTTCCTAAATAGTCTTCGGCAGTTTTCTTCATTTTTTGAAGGATCATTGCCGATAATTCTTGTGGTGTATATAAACGACCATCAATATCTACTCTTGGAGTATCGTTATCTCCTTTTACAACTTTGTAAGGTACTCGTTCTGCTTCTTTTTTAGATTCAGAATACTTGTTACCCATAAAACGTTTAATAGAGTAAACTGTTTTAGTTGGGTTTGTTACTGCTTGTCTTTTTGCTGGGTCACCAACCTTAATTTCACCACCTTCTACAAAGGCAATGACTGAAGGTGTTGTTCTTTTACCTTCAGCGTTTGGGATTACAACTGGTTCATTCCCTTCCATTACAGAAACGCAAGAGTTTGTTGTTCCTAAATCGATTCCAATAATTTTACTCATAATATTATATTTGTTTTAAATATTTCCTTTTCATCGGAAACGTTATGTTGATTTTATTCTCATGTTTGATATGTCAAGGATTATGCCATGACAAAAAATGTGACATGATGTCAGAATTGTTTTTCTAAATTATTCTAATAATAGCTTACTTTGGTATTAGTTTTGATAATAAAAGAGTAAAACCTGACGTTTTGAACCATCCATATCTAAAATTATAAACATATTTATAAAAAGAAATGTTCATAAGGAACTACCATGTGAGCCTGAATTAATAATCTTAAACTATTAACATATGAAACGTATTATATTATTTACATCAGTATTTGCTTTGTTACTAACTGCTTGTACAGGAAACCAAGGACCTCCAGGATTTGATGGATTTGATGGGCAAGATGGTGGTATTTTCGTAGCCTCAGCCTTTGAAATTGTAATTAATTTTAATGAAGATGAAGATTACCAGTTTACAGAACCTTATGGTTTTGAAGTGTTCCCTTCAGATGTGACTTTGGTTTATATCGAATGGGAAACCGATAATGGTGAGCCAATTTGGCGATTATTGACACAAACTGAATATTTTGATGATGGGATTTTAGTCTATAATTATGATTTCACGCAACAAGATGTGCGAATCTTCTTAGATGGAACAATAGATTTCAATACGTTGGATAATGTATGGACTCAAAATCAAGCCTTTAGAGTTGTCGTTGTTCCTGCAGACAATGTTGACGGGTTAGACCTTTCTAATCTAGATGTAATCATGCAAGCCTATGCTATTGAAGATTTCGAATTGAGATAATCCATACCGTTTAGGATATATATTCTTTGACTAAAACTAAAGCACTTTCAAGTTATTGAAAGTGCTTTTTTTATTTTCAAAAAAATTGAAAGTTTGAACATACTATTTGATATATTTGACCCACTAAAACGGTTTCGTAAATGGAGTGTATTTCTATCTTTGACATGCTTAAAATTGGTGTTGGCCCATCTAGTTCTCATACATTGGGCCCTTGGCGCGCTGCTGAACGTTGGATTGAAGAACTAAAAGTCACAAAGAAATTTGATAAGGTTGAGAAAATTACAGTTGATCTTTATGGTTCATTGTCATTAACAGGAAAAGGTCATGCTACAGACTACGCACTTTTACTTGGCTTGAGTGGTGCTGATCCAGAATATATTCCTGTTGAATCTATAGACATTATAATTGCATCCATAAAAAAGACCAAAACACTTTTATTTAATAACGAGAGACCTATTGAATTAGATATAAAAACAGATATTATATTCAATAAAAAGTTTTTACCCTTTCATTCTAATGCTATGATCTTCACTGCTCATATTAATGGAAAACGTTACAAGTCCGCCTACTATTCTATTGGTGGCGGATTTGTAGTACAAGAGGAACGAAAAATTTCTAAAAAAAATAAAATTATATTTTATTGCACATTTCCTTATCCCGTAGAAAACGGTGTACAACTATTAAAGTTTTGTGAACAGTTAAAGCTTCCGATTTCTGGAGTGGTTTTAGAAAACGAAAAATCTATACGTCCAATTGAAACTATAGATTCTGAAATTCAACGCATTTGGGACACCATGTTAGAATGTATGTATGTAGGTTGTCATACTGAAGGTAGTCTTCCCGGTGGACTTAACGTAAGACGTCGTGCTTATGACATGCATCAAAAGTTAAAGGGTGAAATTGCTTATACTAATCCGGTAGAATGGTTGTATTCTATTAGAGGTACTGAAGTTAAATTCAGACAAATCCTTAAATGGGTAAGTTGTTTTGCATTAGCTGTTAATGAAGTTAATGCGTCTCTTGGTCGTGTTGTCACTGCACCTACAAATGGCAGTGCTGGCGTGATACCATCCGTATTAATGTATTATTTAGTCATAGAAAATCACGATGCCAATTTTGAAGATATCAAACGTTTTTTACTCGTTGCAGGAGAAATAGGAAGTATCTTTAAAAAAGGCGCAACAATTAGTGCTGCAATGGGTGGTTGTCAAGCCGAAATTGGAGTCTCCTCTGCAATGGCAGCCGGAGCACTATGTGAACTCTCTGGCGGAACACCAGAACAGGTTTTAATTGCTGCCGAAATTGCAATGGAACATCATTTAGGTATGACCTGTGACCCTATTGGTGGATTGGTTCAAATACCATGTATAGAACGTAATGCTATGGGAGCGATAAAAGCAATTAATGCTTGTGAGTTAGCTTTAGACACAGATCCTAAAAATGTAAAGGTTCCTTTGGATAAAGTAGTTGAAACCATGTGGGAAACTGCAAAGGATATGAATACGAAGTATAAGGAAACTAGTGAAGGTGGTTTAGCTGTTAGAGTGAATATGACTGATTGTTGATTTTCTTGTAAAGACGCAAAGCTTACTTTTATGAATTCTTATCTTTAATTAAGCTACAATTATCAAAAAATAAATTAATAGTCTATCGTAACCACCTCTTCTTCTTTCTCTTTTCTGAGAGTGAATCAACCACTCCTTGAAAAAAGGAGGAGAATCAAGTAAGTTGAAATTTTAATACAAAAATCAAAAACTAAATTCCTTCCCTTTTTTCAAGGGAAGGTGGATTTAATTTTGGCAAAGAAATCAAAGACGGAAGGGTTAAAAAGTATTTCGTTTTTATCTTCGGAAACCCCGAATGATTAACTGTTGGACTTCAACCCTCCTAATGCAGCTTTGCTGAATTATCCTCCCTTCCAAAACGAAAGGAGGAGCTATATTTTGCATTTAATTTGATTTTGTGACTATTTGAGAATAGAAATCATACTCTAATTAGATTCTTAAATGTTCGATTGTTTTTTCTTCTGAAGAATTTTGAATGTAATATTATGACTTGAATTTAAGGTGAATGACAATTTTAAAAGTTCTAGAATTTCCGTTAGATTATAAATTTAATAGTTTTTGAGCTTAAGAATAAATATAATATAAGAAATCTCTGTATTTTTACGAATAACTAAATAACACCACATGTCTGTAGCAAAAAAAGATTACAAGAGAGTTACCGTAAAATCTCTTATCGATATGAAACAAAATAACGAGAAAATCTCAATGCTCACTGCCTATGATTATACCATGGCAAAAATTGTTGATGGCGCAGGTATTGATGTCATATTGGTCGGTGATTCTGCAAGTAACGTTATGGCAGGACATGAAACAACACTCCCTATTACATTAGATCAAATGATTTATCATGCATCGTCTGTAGTAAGAGCTAGTGAACGGGCTTTAATTGTTGTAGACCTTCCTTTTGGAAGCTACCAAAGTGACCCCAAAGAAGCCTTACGCTCTGCGATACGGATCATGAAAGAATCTGGAGGTCACGCTGTAAAAATGGAAGGCGGTAGAGAAGTTAAAGAGTCTATAAAACGAATTCTGAACGCTGGAATCCCTGTTATGGGACATTTAGGATTAACACCTCAATCCATCTATAAATTTGGAACATACACTGTTCGTGCAAAAGAAGATCAAGAAGCACAACAACTCAAAGAAGATGCTTTAATGCTCGAAAGAGCAGGTTGTTTTGGAATTGTATTAGAAAAAATACCTGCAAAACTGGCAACCGAAGTAGCGCAAAGTGTCTCCATTCCTGTAATTGGAATTGGAGCTGGAGCTGGCGTTGACGGACAAGTCCTTGTGCTCCACGATATGATAGGAATGACCCATGAGTTCAATCCGCGTTTTTTACGTCGTTATATGAACTTATATGAAGACATGACAAAGGCTATTGGTCAATATGTTCATGATGTGAAAGCGGTTGATTTCCCTAGTGATAAAGAGCAATATTAGTTTGCGGCAATTAGACGCTGTGTGCAGTCACAGTTTTCAGTTGACTCAAACGCTTAAAATATAGTTTCAATTTTTAGTAGCACTCAAACATAAAAAAGAAGTCGCCGTTTTCGATAAACATCAATAAACAACAAAGTCGTGTATTCGTGGCAGAAAAAATCCACTCCAACAAAGATAACCTCCAAGTCATTTATGAAGATAATCATATTATCATCGTGAACAAACGTGCTGGTGACATTGTACAAGGTGATAAAACTGGAGATAAGCCACTAAGCGACGTTGTTAAAGAATATATCAAACAGAAATACAATAAACCTGGTAATATATATTTAGGCGTCGTCCATAGATTAGATAGACCTACAACAGGCATTGTCTTATTCTCAAAAACCAGTAAAGCTTTACCTAGGCTCAATAAGTTATTTGCAGAACGAAAAGCTCATAAGACCTATTGGGCCATTGTAAAAAATGCTCCTGAGAAACCTCAAGACACTTTAGTTAATTGGTTAAAGAAAAACCCTAAAAACAATAAATCGACTGCATATCCTAAAGAAATCACAGACAGTAAAAAGGCTATTTTACATTATAAAACTATAAAAACTTTAGATAATTATTTCTTATTAGAAGTCGAATTAGAAACTGGAAGACATCACCAAATTAGGAGTCAGTTATCAAATATGGGATCTCCAATAAAGGGGGATTTAAAGTATGGGTTTGACCGAAGTAACAAAGATGCTAGCATCAGCTTACACGCTAGAAGATTACAGTTTACGCATCCTGTTTCTAAGGACACCATTGATGTCAAAGCCGCATTACCATACGACCCTATTTGGAAAGCTTGTGACGCTTGATCTATTGTTTTAAGCAAAAGGATAAGTAAGCGTTAACTTTACGCCTCCGCCAATTTTTGATTCTAGATTAAATAGGGCTGCAATAAGCGCTGCTCTACTTTTCATATTTATAAGCCCAGATCCTTTTTCGGCAGAATCAATATCAAATCCATTTCCATTATCTGATATTGTGACTACTAATTGATTTGTTTGGTAGTCTAAAATAACTTTAATTTCATCTGCTCCAGAATATTTCACAGAGTTAGAGAAAAACTCTTGCATAATCCTAAAAATAATGATGTCATGCTTTTTATCATTGAGATCTCTTTGTGTTCCATGTACTTCCAATTCTGAAGAAGAGAATTTCATACGCTTTAGTCGTTCAATTTCATTAGCAATTGAAGCCTCTAATCCCATATTTGATAACACATCATTATTCAGAGATTTTGAAAGCGACCGCACCTCAGTTAAACTTTGTTTTACAATTTGTGTGGCCTCATCAACTTTACTCTTCATGTCTTCAGGAACTTTAACAGCTAAAGCATTGAGCTGCATATTAGCATAGGCGAGTAACTGTCCAACATTATCGTGAAGCTCCCAACCAATGTGTTTTAGCGTTTGTTCTTGAATTTCAGTTTGTGAACGAGAAATTTCTTCATCGAAGGCTTTTTGTTGATTTATTTGATCTAAATGGATTTTATTCTTTCGTTTTTGAAAAGTTACAAAAAACAGAATCACCATCACAGAAAGCAACAAAACAGCAAAAATAACATAGGCTATTAATGCTATTTGTTCTTCATTTATTGCTTGCTCTTCTTGAGCGAATACCAAAAACCGAATGCAAAACATAAGTATGTAAAAATGTTTATGATTAATAAAAATTGACTTCTAAACTCGACAAACTTTACATTCATTGCATAAAAATATGAATCGAAGATAAAAAGAGGAGTCACACATAAATACCATATTAGTAACGCAATACTAATATAAAATGAAGGTAAATTATAAAAGCTGAGTATTTCCTTACTTCTCATTAATTCAATAAAATAAAATATTACATAAATGCATATAGACGCCGTACCAAATATAAAAGTATAAGGTAAAGATTTAACGAAAAAATCATCAGTGAACGTGAAAAACGCAAAAGCAAATAAAGCGTAAGCAATAAAAATTACTCTAATACTATTTTTAAATGTCTTAGTTGTCATTAAATTAGAATAGAACAACCCAATAAAACCAATTGCTAAAAAACTATAAATATTATAAAGCCAAGTATTTGAACAAAACACACTGTTTTTTAGATATATGAACCAATCTAAATCATAATTGTTCAAAAACAAATAGGTATAAGCACCTACAATCTCAACAAATACTGTAAGCCAAAGATAATACACAAATATTTTTAAAACAGAATTATTCACTTTTGAAATATAGTAGCTGCCAAAAATAGCAGCTATTATTTCAAAGATATCTGTAATAATATTATCGTAGTATAAAAAAAAATCTATCACTTTATAACATTGGTTTATTGTGGATAATTAGCGCTTGGCGGCTTTCCACTTCCACCCATATCCAAACCATTCCCTCCAGGAATATCAGGACTTCCTCCGCCTTTTTGAATAGCAAAGTTAAACATGTTTCCTTCAGAGGTTACTGGTGTTCCAGTTGGCACAAATAATAAGGTCGTATAACCTGGTGTGTTGCCTACTATTGGCTCAGCTCCTAAATATAAACGTACTCCATCCATAGTGTATTTTAAACTTGTGGCTTGTTTCTCAACACTGTCTAAATAATTACGTACATCATCTAAAGAATACCAAGATGACCTATTATCACCACCTTGTACACCTCTAAAAACAGTGGCATTTATGGAGTCATATCTCGCATCATAAGCTTGTGTTAAGGTTTTAATTTGAGTTGGCGTAATAATACCTTTTGGCACCAAAGGATCTGTACCGTGTACTACTCCTTTGTCTTTTTGACAATAAAAATACATGGCTAAAGCACCTAAAATAAAACCTAAAATAAGTAATACTAATTTTTTCATAATTTGGTTGATTTGAATTAATTACGCCTCTAATGTATTGAAAATCTCTATACAAATCTAGAAATCATGATAAAACCTAGGTTTATTCTTACTATATTACACCTTTAAACGTAATATTGCTACCAGAAATCTTCTGTGCCATCTTATTTACAGCATTTTCTGTAAGTTGTAAAATTCTTGGATAGCCACCTGTAATTTGACAATCTCTCATCAAAACAATAAGCTTTCCCGAAGGTGTTAACTGCACAGTTCCCGGCAACACTACAGATGTAATCATACCTTTTAACGAGTTTTCTATATTTTGATCAAATTGATAAGCCATTCGATTACTCTCCTTAGAAATCAAAAAAGCGGTATTAAATAATTTATTTTGCTGTCTACTATCCAGATTTTCAAATTCCGGCCCTCTAAAAACCTCAAGTTCAGAAGCTTCAAAATGACTTTCATCTCTTTTTATCGATGAAAACAATTTACTATTTCGTCTTTTTGAAACTATTTTAGTTTCAGAACTATCCAAAATTGATATCACATCACCTGTATTCAATATATAATTTCTGGTAACGTCTTTATACATGCTTCGACTTCCCATTTGCACTTCAGTTTGAAAACCTCCAAATACAGCTAAATACGAACGACAGCCTTTGCTTAGTTTATTAAACTTTAAAACATCGCCTGTATTTACTGGATACATCACATTAGTTTTTAATCTTTTAGCATTTAAAGTCAGGTTCATTTCTGCTCCAGAAACACAAATTACAGTGTTACTTTTAAATTTCAAATGTGGCCCCATAACAACGCTCTCAATAACTGCTGCATTACTTGGGTTTCCTAAAATAGAGTTCGCTAAAGCTGCAGAATAGCGATCCATAACTCCAGAAATTGGCACACCAAACTCTTGACTCCCAAGCCTTCCTAAATCTTGTATCGTGTCATACAAACCTGTTTTCAAAACCTCAACCATCAATGACCTCACTTTCTATAGCATATACACCTTGCTCAATTTGAAGGACTATGGACTGATATTCCGTTCTAGAAATTGGTGTGAATTTTATTTTATCTCCCGGTTTTGCAAAACAAGGTTCTTTTTTCTTCGGAAGAAATAAGTCTACTGGGGAATTACCAATAATATTCCAACCACCCGGACTTTCATTAGGATAGATGCCTGTTTGTTCTCCACCAATGGCGACAGCTCCTTTTTTGATTTGTAATCTCGGACTCTTTTTTCTCGGAAAATGGAGTCCTTTATTCAAGCCTCCTAAATATAAAAAGCCTGGTAAGAACCCAATAAAAAAAACAGTATAAATAGGTTCAGTGTGTTGTCTAATAAGTTCAGAAATCGCGATCTTTTTTCCCTCAGAAATAACTTTTAAATCCAAACCGAATTCATCGTCATAGCATACAGGAATTTTGAATAATTTAGACCTCAATTTTTTTGTAATATTTCGTTTTAGATAGTGTCGCTTTAAACTTAAAAACTCGTCATTGAGGTTATCAATAGTTAATTCGTAAATAATTAACATTGAGCAGTATGCATTATTTACTTGAACTATTGATTTATTACTAAAATTTAAAATTGAGTTTTTATAAAAAAGCATATCTTCTAGAATATCTTCATTGATTTCTTGTGGCCATTCTACCAAAATAGAACGTTCTGAAAAGCGTCGATATGTCAATTCAAAATCCATAATTAAACACGTTAATTTGTATACTTTTAGTTGCAAGATTTTTTAGTAAAAATCGCAAATTCTCTTCTACATTATTTCCGTCTCCATGCATACAAAATGTATCTACTTTTAATGATACCTCAACACCATTACTAGTTGTTACTTTTCCGTGGGAAATCATATTATAAACATGTGCAAACATCTTAAATGGATCATAAATCATAGCATTAGGCTCTGTTCTAGACACCAAAGTTAAGTCTTCATTGTAATTGCGGTCTGCAAACCCTTCAAACATCACTTTCAATCCTTCTTGCTGAGCTATCTTTGAAATAACAGACCCAAAAGGCACATACAACACCAAATCCACATCTATACTCTTGATAACATTTACAACTGTCGTCGCTGTAGCAACATCTACTGAAGCCAAGTTGTACAAAGCACCATGTGGTTTTATGTGATGTAATTTTAATTGCTGTGCTTCTACTATTGATTTTAAACTTTCGATTTGGAATTTTAAAGTATCAAATAAATCATTTGAAGACATGTTCATAATCAATCTCCCGAAGTTCTTTTTATCTGGAAATGAAGGATGTGCTCCAATTTTTACGTTATAAGCCTTAGCTAATTCAACAACGTGACTCATCGTACTCAAATCTCCTGCATGCCCACCACAAGCTATGTTACACGACGAAATTAAAGGCATCAAAACAGATTCGTTCCCAACACCTTCTCCTAAATCACAATTGACATCTATAGTTTTAATCAAAATGTACTTTTATTAAATGACTGATTATTACTCATCTTACTGTTGGACTAAAAACCCTCCTAATTCAGTTTTACTGAATTGTCCTCCCTTCAAAAAGAAGTGAGGAACCCGCTTTGGCTTTTTGTTTATTACTTAAATCAATCTGTTTTTATTAAACTACCCTTTCTTAAATATGCTAAATAAAACAATATAGATTATACTTTTTCTGTATATCCGTAAGCACTAATAAGTACTAAATTTTGCTTATTTTTAATAAAAATTAAAGGTATGAATATTTTTAAATTTACTGCGGAATTTGATAGCGAAGAATCATGTCGCAGGCATTTTAAAGAAGAGCGAGATAAAATTGGGGTAATTTGCCAAAAGTGTTCAAATACAACTCATTACTGGATAAAAAGTCAATGGAGTTATGAGTGTAAATCTTGCAGAAGCAGGACTTCTTTGCGCAGTGGTACCGTTATGCAAAGTTCAAAATTATCTTTTTTGATTTGGTACAAAACAATGTTCTTATTGACAGCGACCAAGAAAGGATTTTCATCGAAAGAAATACAACGTCAATTAGGCTTAAA